>NZ_LAHL01000053.1 GCF_000966195.1 Domibacillus robiginosus
AAAGTCTATCACGCGGATTTGTCCGCTTCTTATAACATCGGAGCTCGCTACTTCATTCGGGCTTTTCAAAAATCCATTTCGGAAACAAAATGGTTGTCACTTCAGGCAAAAGTTCCTGAACTGGCAATAAGGACATCCCAGACCTTGTCTTCGTTCATTAGTCTTCATCATGCACTCGGGCTTCCGCAGGAAGCTTAATCCGCTGATGCTGTACTGTATTCAAGATAAGAGATGCTCCATCAAAATCTTTGATTTAGGTGGAAAGGTTCACTAATTTAAGTCTAAGTATGTTTGAGTCAGTGAATTCTTCTCTGACTGGTACGATGAAATAAGCATAATGACGATAGTGAAAATAACAGAAGCGCTTACGAGTCCTGTTAATAGTGTTGCAAGATTCACTTTTCTAGCATGAACTAACCGCTTCATTTGTATCTCCTTAATTTTCGAAAAACTATCTGCTAAAATAATTTTATATTATATTATTAAACATGCCTATTAAAATATATATTTTATACATCTTTTGCTATGCTTGATTTTTGGACCATTGCCTTCAGGTTTTTTGATTCTTTCTCTTTATATTTACTTCATCGCTTAACGGCCACACTCGTTTACTTCTGGAGGTAATAAAATGTTTGCAAAAGGAATGTTTGCCCTATCAATGGCTATTTTCGGCTCAATTGGGCTTTTTTCAGTTAAAACCGCTCTTCCTTCTTTTGAGCTGGTTTTTGTACGCTGCTTGTGTGCAACGATTTTGCTGGGAGCTATCTGGGGCCTTCAGTCAGCTAAAAGTCGGAAGGAGGATAAAGTAACTGTCCCTCTCCGTGAATATGGACTTGCCGTACTTTGCGGTGTTTTTCTTGTTACCAACTGGTTATTTTTTTTCCGCTCTTTTGAAGTAATGTCTATTACGGCAGCGGTTTCCATCTATCATCTGGCTCCTGTAATCGTACTGCTTCTCGGTTCTTTTCTTTTTAAGGAAAAAGTAACGGGGCTGGGATGGGTGTTTTTCTTTGTCTGCTTTTTGGGCACATTGCTTGTCGGGGGGATTCATCAGCATGCCTCGATTGCTGAATTTTTATCAACCGGTGTGTTATGGGCTTTTTTTGCCGCGTTTTTTTATGCCTTAACCTCTATAACAGGAAAAGGCATAAAAGTACTCAGTCCTTTACCGACCACCTTGATTCAAACAAGTCTTGGCATTTTACTGCTTCTTCCATTTGTTGAGTGGTCACATTTTACTCACCTTACGCCGGAGAATTGGCTGTATGTCCTGATCACCGGCTTTGTCCATACAGGACTGGTCTTTTACCTGTTTTTTCGCAGCCTGCGCCAACTAACGGCTCAAGCTATCGCTGTACTTGTTTTTATTGATCCCATTGTTGCTATTTTACTTGATGTGTTCATCCTCCATCATCGTCCGGATATTTATCAAATTCTCGGCATTTTTCTTGTACTTGCGGGAATGAGCTATTCTCCAAGAAAAAAACAAAAGCTAAATGAAAAAGCGGCTTAAAAACACACTGAAGGGCATAAGCGGCGTTGAGAAGAGATTTTTTTCTTGCCTCTTATGCCCTTACCTGCACCATGTTGAATTTAATTAAAAGGGTAACGTTTGGGGATAGCTTCCTTTTTGAAAAAACGCGGCCCGGCAATTCGTTTTCTCCTTTTTCCTTATTATAGCCATTTACTTTCTGAGTATCTTTTACCCCCGGCATAGTATCGACGATCGACTTCTCTTCCACACCCCGCACCGCTGTACTGCCAATATGGAAGATGGCCGTTATTTGTTTTTCAAAAATGCAGGAAAGGGAATGGCTTTTTTTTCAAATAAAAAGGTCCTGTTTTCCTGGCAGGGACGACATACAATCACCTTTTTTATTTTCCTTCCTGCTGGTGGTCTTCTGGAATATATTCTTTTTTCTCCTCATGAAACGCTTCGTTTGTTTGACCGGCGATATAATCAAAAGGCGTATAGGAATGACCTGGAATCTCTCCTTTCCAAATCATTTTGCAGGCGACAATGCTGACTAATATGACCATGATCAACGTTAACGCCGATGTAAAATACAGCATAGCCACTCTTCATCCATTCCCTGTCTGTGTATTTTTTATTTCTTCAAGAAGAGAAATCATTTGTTTATTTTGCTCGATTAGCGTTTGATTTTGCTGCCTAAACTTTGTGAAATCAAATAAGAAGATCATTAAAATGATAACAACAAAAATTTCCACTTTCCCACTTCCTTTTCAGTTAAAAGAGACATAATGATTTTTTCACATCTTAACATAAGTATCTTAATCTTTTCCACAAATCTCTTTATTGTCCAAAAAAAGGAGAACAACTATTATGTAAAAGCAAAAAACTCTAAAAGTCAGCCTATCAAAGGCTTTTCTTTTAGAGTTGACGTCATGACATTTCTGTTAGAATAAAGCTCTCTAGATGTCAATTTATTTGTTGCCTTTTGCCTATTTAAGCAACGTTCATCGTTTAATAATCTGAAGAGTTTTTGGATAGTTTGTTAATGTTTCATGACCATCCTTTGTGATGATCACATCATCTTCAATCCGCACGCCCCCCACTTGAGGCACATATATGCCCGGTTCAATTGTGTACACCATTCCTTCTTTTAAAACCCCGTCATTGTCTTTGCTCATTGACGGAAATTCATGAACGTTAATTCCCAGTCCATGGCCAATTCTGTGCGGAAAATATTCGCCGTATCCGGCATTCTCAATAACATGTCTGGCTGCCATATCCAGATCACCAATGCGTGTCCCTACTTTACTTTTTTCTAATGACGCTTTCTGTGCTTTCAAGACCGTTTCGTAAATTTCACGCTGCTTTTCGCTGGCATGTCCAAAGGCTACGGTACGTGTAATATCTGAACAGTATCCATCTAACACAACACCCAGATCAAATAAAACAAAATCCCCCTCATTTAACTGGCGAAGACCGGGGTTCCCATGCGGGTCTGCTGTATTGTCTCCAAATAAAACCATTGTAGAAAATGACATTTCACGAATCCCTTTTTTCTTTAAATGGAATTCAATTGCAGCCAGTACTTCCATTTCGGTTACGCCTGTCTTTAATGCTTCTACACCCACCTGAACGCCGTAATCTGCTAACTCAGCTGCCTTTTTTAAAACAGCAACCTCAGATGGCTCTTTTATGGCACGCATTTTATTCAAGGCTTCTTCCGCCGCATGTAAAAGGACATGTGGATACAAATGGAAAAACGCTTCTGCCCGGGCATATGCCAGCGTATCTTTTTCCACCGCAACAGCGGCTGCTTCTACTAGTCCTCGTTCATACAAGAATCGTTTTATCCCATCCCATGGATTTTCGTGGTCATAATAGCCGACAATATCATACGCCCATCCAGCCGCTTTTGCCTGGCCTATTTCCATAAACGGACAAACTAAAAAAGGCTCAGCTTCCGGAAAAACAAATACGCCCATTAAGCGCTCATGTGAATCTGCATAAAAATTTGTCAGATAAAATACATTTTCCTTTGAGTGAAGAAAGGCCATATCGTACTTTTTCTCTTGCAGCCAGTCCCTAACATGGTCCAGTCGTTTTTTTGTCATGTAGAAAACTCCTTTTTTGCCTTATAACGATTTTTACTGTCCGCCTGTATAACCAAGAAATATACATAGCGGGCACTTATCGTGATATTAAAATGTTTGCTTTATAAGCGTATCATTTTTTTCGCTTTCATATAAAGTTCTTGATTCGAACTTTTGTTTTTTTAATAAAGATACTGGGTATGCTTCTTATATACTGAGTAATCAATTAAAGGAGAATTCAAAATGAGCGCTTTATTGAAAAAGTATTTCCTCGTTAGTGGTATTGCCATTATGCTAACAGCTGGACTCGCTGGCTGTGGAAACCGGAGCGGAGAAGATACCGATACAGAACTTGAGCAGGAAGATTATCCAAAAGACAACCACAGCAATGTAGATGAAGAAAATGACCAAAATAAAGATATCAACAAAGACGAAGATGGCGAAACAGGAACAGATGAAAATGATGAAGACGAGAATGAGGAAGAAAACGAAAATCAATAGTAGTGAAGACCAGCAGTCATGCTGCGAATGACAGGCCAGGCTAATGGGCTTACCTTTGAATACGACCCCACAGGGCAAAATGAATCACCAATCTTATAATTGAAAAACATTCTCGGTATCCTTGCTCCAGACTCCTTCATTGAGGAGAACAAATAAAAACGCCTTTACGTTAAAAACAGGCATTGAATACTTGTTTTTAACGTAAAGGTTTTTTTCGGTAGAAAAGTTTGTTATCTAACTGAGACAAAATGAAAACAAAACCCTGGTTTTTTCTTTATTAATCGGATTCCGTCACGATTAGTTGTTTATTTTTAAGCACACAAAAAAGACACTCCTTTTCGAGTGTCTTAGTCTATTGTCAGCTCATTTGTTTTTTCATAGTAGTCTCTAGCCGCTTCTAGCATTTGTTCATATACAGCTTTATTAAACCATTCCTCTGGAACAATCGTTGCAGTAGTGTTGGTTGGAAAAGTTCCAATATACATATTACTGATGGTTAACTGCACAAACTCATCGGGAGAAGCTGCAGCGCTTTTATTAATTATTTTGTGATCGTTAAATTTTTGAGCAAGGAATTTGTAAGCTTCGTCTGCTTTCCCCATCGTTTCATAATTAAATGAATGATGCATTCCTTCACCGTTAACTTCTAAGGAATATGTTATCCCTTTTTCCATTTTCTCCACCTCCCGTCTATCATTTTGATTAAAAAGTAAACCTCTAATCATCACCATCCCGTGACAGTAGCTTTATTCCCCGTAATTCACCTTTCATAACCCCTTTCAATAGATACCCCTGTTAACCGCATGGCACATTCAGCATGGAACATAGCAGCGCACAATAAACGCTTTTTAAATACAGCCATATTCTCTTAATTCAGCCTTATTGCGTTAATTGACTTCTCCTATTCCTTTTGCAAATTATCATGGTGAGTCAAAACCCTTAAAAGGCTATCGATGATTTTAAAAAAATCCTACTTCGTTTTTCTTCTTTTTCAACAAAATAAAGGAGGTGCGTCTTTTGTTTGTTACTGTTTCATTTGTTTGAGCTTCATCACTACTTTTAAATGAAGAAAAATATTACTGTGTTTGTTCCATTCCTCTTTTTATAAGAAAATATTCAGATGGTTTGAACAGAAAGTCCTCTTTGTTTGTACGCCCTTTCCTGCACGACCAAAAAAATCTTTTTATGAAACCAGAAAGAAGCTGTTTTTTTCTGAGCGGACCGAACAATTTAGCAAGGCTGCTTCAATCGTGTTTAGCGTTACCTTATATCGGTATGTCTTATTTTAATAACGCTAGTTCTAGTTTGCTAAGTACTTCTAAAAAGGATCTACCCATATCAATGTCTTTTATAGCCAGACAACTGCCAGTCTGTTAAAATAAAATGGCGAATATTATTTTAACATCCGGGGACTTTTTTATTTATCATTCCTTTAAATAGGTATATGTTCGTTCATAAATTCGTCTGCACTTACCTATTTTTTTCTTTTCGCCGAGGCTGTCTCGGCTTTTTTTATTTTTCTGTATAAAATATTTTTATTTAGAACATACTGGTGAGGTAAGACTTTCTCATCCCTGTGAATCGCGCAGTCAGAGCCCCCTCTGACTGCTTTTTATGTTTTTCACTTCATACAAACAGCCAGATGCCGTTTTTAGTGCTATTGCTCCCTTTTAACCCGTTTCCTATTCATAGGATGTCCAGCCATTTCATTGAAATTTTTTACGCTTCACACAAATACTGGTTTCATATTCTTTATTTTGGGTGTACAATTAACCCATTAATTGAAATCGCTTACATAAAAAGAGGAGGTTTTTCAGTTTGTTACCAATCGAGTTGATTGGATGGATCTTATCCATCATTTTAATGATTAGTTTTATTGCTTCATTAGTCTTTTTATCAAAAAAGCCTGTATTTTTTTCGGAATCCGAATATAAAGCTGCGCAAAAGAATCACCAGAATTTCGCTGGCAAAAGTAAACGATTTCAATAAAGCGCTTCTTGCGCTTTTTTACTATGTAGTTTGAACGTATTGTTTTTTAACGAGGAATAGATCTTTATTCATCTTTCTTTTAAATAAATGTATTGTTACAACAAGCAACCCGATAGACAAAAAGGAACTAGTAACTTTAAAGTTAAAAACAACCAAATCAACTATCTGGCTAGCTTGCCACATTTTCCTGTTAAACACGCTTTTAACCTTTCGACTTCTGCTATTTCTATGTCTTCCACATCCTGCCTATTATTACGTTATAAATAGTGTGTGAACTCACTTATACATTCCCTTCTTTAGCTTTAAACACAATTAACCTTTTAGTTAGTAACTTATCTCTTAAATTTGTCTATATTTTGAACTTTTAACGTTTTTATAGAATATGAATTAAAGATGTATTTATAATGAATCTTATGTGAGTCTTTTTTTATAAAGGAGGGATCAGCCTTGAAGGAAGTAACAATTATCTTACATAATGAAGTAGGACGTTTAATAAATGATTATATAAACTGCAAAAATCCGAAAATAAAAAAACAAATTCAAAGCGATATTAAGCTTTTAAATGAAGCGATACTACTATGCTTAGCTGAGAATCCAGCATAGAAAATGTTATTTTCTTCTTTCTTCTTTCATTTATTCATTTTTTCAAAATATTAAATATGCTTTAATTTGAATGCTGTTATTTTCTTCTGCTTTAAATACCGTTTAGAGCAATTCAAGCGACGTTACAGGAGTTTTCCTTTCCTTTTTAAATCCTTGCTGTGTCTCTCCTGTTCATTTTTTAAAAGTAGCATTATTTCCTTATTTATCAAAATACATATATTCAATACTATTTATATGTGGAACACCTGTATATTGAATACGCAGACGACATTTCCAAGAGTTTGACATATCTTAAATCAGTTTAGACGGTTAATCGATTTGGCTGTACCCTTTTTATCGCTCAATACTTATTTGTCGATCAGCTGGAACGCTTCTTTCTACATCACAATTAAAATTGATAGAAGCATAAAAATCTGCTGTTTCAGACACTTAAAGAATTTCATTTGTCATTAACATATGGTCAAAAATAATTGTCAAAGAAGGCACTGTATCTTATTTATAGCTATTTGGGCGGGGAGCTTATCCATAAAGAAATGCAACGGGCTCTACTTTAATTTCAACCGATGATTCTTCTTGCGCCTCGTGTTTGACCGCTTCAATCCATGATTCATTTGCTTCTATCTCGCCACCTGGCAAAGTATAATGAAGTCCATGCTTATTATTAAATTCCACTAACAAAATTTTCTCATTTTGTATAATGAAAGCATTCACTCTCACTCTTATGGGGTACTCCATTTTCTCACTTCATTTTTAAAGGTTCTTATATGATGGTGTGCGTATCATCGCAGATTAAGCCGGGTGTCAGGCGATCCGTTTCTACTGAGTGCCTTCATATAATAAACTCGATCCGTTCATTTTTGCAGCATTCCTACACCTCATCTGTAAAAGGAATGCAGGCAATAAAAATTCTTTTATCTTTACAAAACTCTACTGCTAAATGGGGTTGCAATTCTTTTTTAGCGTTTCAATATACTATATCTAAGATTACGCCCACTTCTTTACATAAAAGAGCCAGTAAAATCAGTCGATTTTTCTGGCTCCTTTTGTAGACACCTGCAAATATATTTATTTTTGTATTTACGCGCAACCTGTTGATTGACGAATCGAGTAAAATGTATTTAAAAACTTGGATATTGAGCATGATCCATAAAAGGATGATGCTCACAAATATTCTCTCAGTTGGTTCGGGGTTTTTTAAGCATTTAATTTATTACTTACTTTTCTCCAATACAGCAAAGTAATTTTCTTCAGTATCAGCAAAGTTGAATACTTTTCCAGAAGGCATATTTACAATTTCTCCCGCTTTAACATTTTTTCTGGATAAATCACCGTGTAATTGTTCAAGATTTTCTGAAAAAAACAGTAAAGAAGGCGTACCAAGATTTAACTCAGGTGACATTTTAGCAACGAATTCTTTATTGTGCAGAATAATACTTGTTTCTGAATCCTTTGCTGGAGCAATTTCAATCCATCTCATTCCTTGACCGTTATCTTCTTCGGAAACAACAGTAAATCCTACTTTTTCCGTCCAAAAACGCACTGCTTCATCCTGGTTATTTACATACAGCATAATTTGACCGACTTTACTAATCATGCGCTTTTTCACTTCCTTATTTAAGTAAATGCCAACCCCGCTACTCTTTTCCCGCTACACGACTTTTAACCTTTTATCTTACTATTCGTTAACCGAAAGAAAAATCCTTCTAACAGAAATGCTGTCCCGCTAGTTTATTATTTCTTACTCATTGCAGAGTAAGAGAAACCTTCTCCTTTGTAATGCAAATTTTTTCGTGATATCACATTTCCACCGGTAGGTTTACCCACTTATATCCAATTCCCCAGACCGTTTGGAAATGCTCACCAATTGGAAACCCGGCTTCACGTATTTTTTCACGAACATTTCGTACATGTGAGTCAACCGTTCTTCCTTCTGTTTCCGTATCGTACCCCCATACCAATTCTAATAGATGGCCGCGTGCAAACACTTTATTTGGATGTTTCATTAAAATGCCAAGCAGAGCAAACTCTTTTGGCGTCAGGCGAACGAATTTGTCTTTATATGAAACCTCAAACTGATCTTCATCCCACAGCAGCCCGTTTATTTGAATTTTTTTTGAGGGAAGGCTTCTTCGCAAAAGTGCTTCGATTCGAGCAAGAAGTTCCTGTTCTCCGAAGGGTTTTGTTACATAGTCATCTGCCCCAAGCCGAAGACCCTTAACAATATCCTCTTCTTGCTCACGAGCCGTCAGCATGATAATCGGCACAGCAGAAAAAGCCCGAATTTCCTTGCACACAGTCCATCCGTCCATACCGGGCATCATAATATCCAACACGATGAGGTCCACCGATTCCTTTTTCATTAATAACAGTGCTTCCTCACCATTTCTGGCTTTTAAACATTTGTATTGATGCGGTTCCAAGTAAAGAGCAATCAAATCGAGCATTCGCTGCTCATCATCTACCAGTAAAACTTTATACATTCCAATCCTCCTTACGTTTAAGCCGAACTATTGCTTCCGTACCAACCCCTGTCTCACTTTGAATTTCAAGAAGCCCGCCATGTGCTTCCACAATTTCCTTTGCAATCGACAGGCCAATCCCAAACCCACCACTTTCCCTTGATCGTGACTTTTCCACACGGTACAGGCGATCAAAAATAAACGGTATCTCATTCTTAGGAATACCGATGCCTTCATCCTTTACCTGAATGACCACCTCATTACCTCTTTCCAATACATTGATAGAGGTAGAGAAACCCGCCTGGGAATATTTACGTGCATTGTCGAGCAGATTAAGAAGCACCTGCTGCATTCGCTCCATATCGATCATTACCTGAATATTTTTTTTGCCTGAGACTAATAGTGACTTTCCCTCTCTTGCAAAAGAAGCGCTGACAAGATTTGTCGCTGATTCAATCAGTTCATCCAGGGATTCTTCTTTTTTAAGGATATGAAATTCATGTTGATCCATTTTGGCCAGTTCAAACAATTCTTGAATAAAGCTTGTTAAACGAGTGGTTTCTTCCTGAATAATGGTCGCGTATTTTTCTTTCTCCTTTTCAGACAAGCCAGGCCGGTTTAAAATGTCCGAATATCCTTTTATATAAGTTAATGGTGTTCGCAGCTCATGCGAAATGCTGCCGAGGAATTCATGCCGTGTTTTTTTCAGCTGATCAAGATCTTTTGATAGCTTTGTAATCGCAGCTGCCAGTTCACCCAGTTCATCATTTCGGTCTATCATCAGGTCCACTTGATGATGGCCAAGGCTCAATTGTTCTGTTGCTTTTTTCATTTTAATCAGCGGAAGAGTAATCAAACGAGACAGTCCCAGGATCGTCACCACGGTTAAAGCTACTGTAATTACCCCTGCCCAGAAAAACTGCTTTTGCAAATTGTCTACCATTCGTGCAATACCTTCTGTATCTGAAAACATAAATACATGTCCAAAATGATCTCCCTCTTTCATCACTGGACTATCTGAAGCAATATATTTTTTTTCACTCCAGTGTGCTTCAATGACTTGACCGTCAGCAGGCATGGACGCAAAATCCGTATTATCCATAACGGTTTTCATCTCGGGTTCAATTGGGTCAGAGTGAATTAAAACCTGTCCTTTTTCATCCGTCACAATCACACTGAAACTTGATGCAGCCTCCATCATCCCCACATGCTCCATTGTTTCTTTTTTGAAGCTCATCGCTAAAACAGCGCTGTGTGTTTCCCCTCTCGCCAGCAAACTTTCCATTACTTCATCCACTCGGTCATTTACCAGAGTGGCATACAATGTATAAAACAAAAGTGACTCAATCAGCAGAATACAAGCAAAAAATAAAAAACCAATTTTTAATGACAATTTTGTAAACACAGGGTGCCCCCTATTCTTCTGCATGGTTCTACTCTTATTATAAAAGGAAATTATTTGTTTTTTGTGCAGAAAAAATGAAAAAATGCACAGGAACTGCAAAAAGTTTGGGTAAGGTAGACAGGAAGATAAAATGAACAGAGAGGATGGTTTAAATGACCAAAAAAACAGGCATGTTCGTTGGCACAGCCCTTTTCGCCTCATTTTTGCTCACAGCCTGTGGTGATACAGAAGAAGCAAATGGAGGAGCCAAAGCTGAACCAGCGGAGCAAATAGCAGAAGAAGATACACATTCCGGACATAACATGAATCACTCTGGCAGCGGCGAGGTTCCAGAAGGCTTAGAAGAAGCAGTAGACCCCGCTTATCCAATCGGTTCAACAGCTATTATTCAGCACGCCCATATGGACGGCATGAAAGGTGCAGAAGCCACAATTGTTGGGGCATATGATACGACAGTGTACACCGTTTCATATACACCAACAAACGGCGGCGATCCGGTTGAAGATCATAAGTGGGTTATTCATGAGGAAATCAAAGACGCTGGCGACAAACCTTTCGTGGCTGGAGATGAGGTGACACTGGCGGCAAACCACATGGAAGGCATGGAAGGAGCTTCTGCCATGATTGATTCCGCTGTTAAAACCACCGTGTACATGATCGATTTCACTGGAACAGATGGTGAAAAAGTGACGAATCACAAATGGGCCACAGAGGACGAATTAACGGCTGAATAACGGAAAACGATTCACAGAATAAAGCGACTGGCCCTATTTTTAAGAAAACTATCAAAAATGGGGCCGGTCTTTTAACATATTGAGTTTTTCTGCTGCTACAGGATATCAATCTTTTATGCCTCGTTAACTCATTGATCTGTTTTGAACTTTAAAAAAATATAAAGGTAAAAAAGCTCTCTCATTGAAAGCCTAATTCTTGCGCGACACTCGGATCAAAATATTTTAAAACAAATTCTTTTTCCTGTTTATCAGTGGCAATTCCTGTTGCAGCGCCTTTATTTCCCTGCAGTCTTGTATGCAGGTAATTATGTTCATCATCAATCGCGCTAAAATTGCCTTCCTGCCACCTTTGTGCTACATAAAGCAAATCAGGGTCATATTCTGGATGCTGATTTAGGTAATCTACCAGCTGTTTAATGGATGACGGTGTCATAGGAACAGCTCCCCATACATCTTCCGCTTGAATCTTCTGATGGGTCATCAAATGCATAATACCAACGACATTTAATTCCGAGTAGCCAAATTTTAGCTCGGCACTGTTCTTTACAATACCATCTACATATATATTTTCTCCTTCAACAGCGCGAACGTCTACACTCTTGCCTGTTTCCGCTTCATATTTTGCTGCAATGGCCCTTTCCCTTTCTAACTCTCTTTCTCTTGTTTCCGGTGTTCTCGCGTTTTGAGCTTTTGTTGCCGGGTCATTGAACCCTTCGATTATTCTTGTTTCCTTTTGCTCCATTTTATTTGTCTGGAATTCTTCATTTTCAAGCTGCTTTACAGCTGCTTCCTGAGCTTCTTTTTCTTTTGCCTTCTCTTCTTCCGATGGCAAATCAGTTTTATATAATGATACAGATTTTATAAGTTCAACAGAAGACTGGCTCGTTTATGCCTTACTTTCATTGTATAAAAGAATACCCGAGACAGTAATACCAGCTATACCTAAAGCCAACGTCACACCTGCGATAGATTTTTTATTCATCTTTTCACCTCTCCATTTTATGGATAGACCTTACTATATCATAATCTAAAGATGGCACTGTTTAAACTCTTTTTGTTCCCCTTTTATCTTTTGGGTGGTGGCTATCCGCAAAGATCTTTTTAAAAATTATCATTAGTAAAATATGAAAGTTCAGCCGAAGCGGGAGAAACTTTACGAAAAGCAGCTATAAGAGATGTGAACAAAGAAGCAGAGTACGATATCAATATTGCTTTAATCTTTTTTAATTTCATTGAACATAAACGAAGAAAATAGTTTAAGCATTTTATTTTTGCTTCCATATGTATTGATGTCTGCCAAAGAAGATTTTAAGGGTGAGGTCTTGTTAGATAGCCGCGTGAGCCTGCTAGTAGTGGCCTCTATTTAATAAAGAGTTATGAATTTATGTAACAACCATTTAGGTCTTTAAGCTATATTCGTGATATAATTAAGGTAGTAATCGCTTCCATATAGTGTTATCAATCATTCTGTATATTACATTTTTTGAGGGGCTGTTGAACATTGATAATAGAGAGTAACCCATCAATTACAAAAGAACAAACCATTTTTAGCCACACGGGAAACTACATTCAAACCGAAGATAGAAAAATAAAAATCATTGCTCGTTTAGAGGAACCACTAATTGTCCTTTTAGGAAATGTATTAAGTGACGAAGAGTGTGATGAGCTTATTACACTGTCAAAAGACAAAGTACAGCGTTCAAAAATCGGGGCTGCACGTGAAGTCAATGAGATGAGAACAAGCAGTGGCATGTTTTTCGAGGGGGATGAAAGCGATCTCATCACTAAAGTTGAAAAAAGGATATCCTTTATTATGGATATACCAATTGAGCATGGAGATGGTCTTCACATTCTTAACTATACTCCCGGTCAGGAATATAAAGCTCATTTTGATTTTTTTTCTCCAACAAGTACAGCATCAAAAAACAACCGAATCAGCACTCTTGTCCTGTATTTAAATGATGTGGAGCAAGGTGGAGAAACCTTTTTTCCTAAGCTGAATTTCTCAGTCTCCCCACAAAAGGGGATGGCGGTGTATTTCGAATATTTCTACAACGATCACGATATAAATGAACTCACTTTACATGGTGGAGCACCCGTTATCATAGGAGAAAAATGGATTGCGACACAATGGATGAGAAAGCAAAAATTAAGATAAAGAGCAGAGATCTTTACAGGTTAATCGAAAAAGCCATATCAGTTTCGATGCTGATACGGCTTTTTCGTATATTTAATTCCACGAATAAATAAAAGGTAAAAAGTCTTCCGCCAACGTTAAAGTTTCAGTCGTAGAAGAAGGCGAGTCCATGAACAAAAAGCCGTACCCGCAGAATCGCTAATATAGTCTCTACTTTTAAATACGCTTAAGCAGCTTCTACTAGAGATTTAAACTTATCAAGCAAAAGAATACGCATGAAAAAATAAATAGATAAATATATATAGCAGCCTTATTTAGTATCGGAGGATACATGCTTTGTAGTCAACACTTCTAAAGCATCCTTTACCTTTTTTGCAAATCGGATTGGCTTTTCAATTTTTTCAAAATGGATATACATCAGCCTTGGATCCTCAAACAACCAATGATTATGAAAGCCGGTCACAATAATATCATGTTCAAGAAGCTCACTAATGAATGGATTGAGCTCTTCTTGCAGAATCACTGTTTCCCCACTGCAAAGGGCTCTGCCATCTGAAGACAACGATTCAAAGACAAACATTTGTGGAATCAATAAAAATGACCTTCCTTGCCTTCCTAGAACCCGGGGCATAATATTTGTACGAGATTTCATTACCATACAAGCCCCGTTTTCAAATGTATGCATGTCGCCATCTAAAATTTGATTGAACTCCTCACAAAGTTCTTCTCCCCGTTTATTCGATGTTCTTTGTTTTCCTCGTGAATCTCCCATATTTCGGTTGGTTAAGACGTTTAAGGCTCCTCTTACTTTTCTGGCAAAAGATAAAGGTTCATCAATGGATTCGAAATGCATATACATCAATCGTGGATTTTCAAACAACCAGTGATTATGAAGGGCGGTTACAATAATGCCCTCTTCACGCAGCCTCGCCATAAATGGGTTTGCTTCTTTCTGCAGAAGGACCGTTTCACCAAGACACAATGCTTTTCCGTTTTCATCAAGGTTTTCAAAAGAATATGCCTGAGGCACAAACATAAAGGAATCAGCTCGCCGGCCTAGTACAACCGGATGAATATTTGTCCGGGATCTTGTTGCAGTACAAACGCCATTAATAATAGAGGGAGTTGCCCCCAGAATTTCGGCAAATTTCTCACATAGGTCATCAGGGCGAATATTGTGCATGTTATCCAACTGCAAACCATCTCCCAAATAAAATTTTCTCGTTATTTTATTCAAGAAGACACATGAGGGTTCTGGATATCCTGCGAACCACTAAGTAGTAAAAATGAAAACATAAGTGCATACATTTTCAATAAATTTAATCCGAGAATACATAATCCCCTTCTTTAATTTGATTTTTCTCAAACCATCCAAGATTTACTTCAATTGCATAACGATAAGAAATTTCTGGATCATAAGTATGGCATTCCTCTTCTTTACAAGGCGTCATATCCAGTATTTTAAGAATCTTACCATCCGAATCAAGAAAAGCAATAGATAAAGGAATTAAGGTATTTTTCATCCAGAAACCGCCATATGTTTTTTGGGGAAACATAAATAAAATCCCCTCGTTTTCGGGTAATGTTTTAACAAACATTAATCCCTTTTCTATTTTTTCTTGCGTATTTGCAATTTGAACAGTTAATGTAACTTCTCTTTCTCCACCGATTATTTTTAGCTTTCTTTTCAATATATCCCCTCGCCTTCAGTAATTGTTATAAGCTGAAAAGAATATGGGTATCTTTTACAAAAGAAGTTCATGGTCTTTTATTTCTCTGTTTCGCAAAAAATATTTTTCCCCTTAACTTTTTTCGAAGCAACAATCTTTATATACATATGATCGTTCTTGCTTTGCCAACCAAAGAGATCATCTGTTGGTAGCTTTTATCCTCTGCAAGCGTTTCTCCTTATTAAAGCAAAAAGATCGTCTTCCTTCAGATTACATAACTGAAAGAAGCGATCTTTTACGTTTTTAACACTTTATTTTTTTGTATTACAAAGAAATAGTTAACTGAGAAAAAGAACTTCTTTTTTCAAGCAAACAATCTCGGACAGTACTTTACGCCCTCTCATATCTTTACACTTTGGCTACATTCACCCGACCGGAAAAAAAGACGGCGCCTCCTCCCATGTCGGATAAACGGTCTGGAGTCAAGGAGTTTACCAGCTGTTTTGTGCCAGGCACATCTGCCCACAGACCTTGAGAAACAACGACACCGGGCAGAACCTGCCTGCCGACAGAGACGGTAAGACGGCACTCTCCGCGGGAATTCCATACTCGTACTTCTTGCTCATCTTCTATACCGGACGCTTTTGCATCTTCTATATTCATATAAAGCCGTGCCTTTTTTTCAAGCTGCGTATGTTTTTCATTATTTGAAAACGTCGAATTTAAAAAGTTGTGATTGGGTGCAGGTATAAATATATACGGAAGCTCTTCATCCTGCTTAATAGGTATATAAGTCGGCAGCGGCGGATAGCCGTCTGCTTTCATTTTTTCAGAGTACAATTCAATTTTCCCGCTGGGAGTCGACAATTTCCCCGGAAGAATCGGCTTTACGTCCGCTCTCATAAACTGCTTTTCTAGGAGCGCCTCGTAATTTATTTTTTCTATAAACGGGTTTTCTGGAAAATCGAGCGCACGGTTGATCATTTCGGCATCTGTTTCTCGAAATTCAGGCTCTTCAAATCCCATTTCTTTAGCAAGGAGACGGAACACTTCTACATTTGATTTGGCTTCTCCGTATGGCTGAATAACCGGCTGTTGAATTTGAATAAAATGGTGCCAGTAAGACGTAAAAAAGTCCGTGTTTTCATAAGAAGATGAAGCTGGCAGGACGATATCTGCATACTTGGCTGTTTCGGTTAAAAATAAGTCATGAACCACCAGGAAAAGGTCTTCCCGCTCCAGCCCTTTTCTTACTTTGTTTCCTTCAGGTGCCACTACCGCCGGATTTGTACTGTATACAAACATTGATTTAACCGGACGTTCAAGCTCTGTTAATGCCTGTCCGATCTGGTTCATATTGATGCGGCGCGCAGCTTTATGCTGGAGGAAATCCGGACGCTGCAATGCCTCTGAATCAAAAGCCAGGTAACCTGAATTGGCTTTGATCGCGCCACCGCCCTGTTTAAGCCATTGGCCGGTCAAAGCAGGCAGGCAGGAAATTGTACGTATGCACATGCCGCCATTGTCATGGTGCTGCAGCCCGTTTCCAATACGGATAAAAGACGGTGATGTGGTACCATACAGACGGGCAAGCGAATAAAGATCTTCTACCGAAACCCCGGTAATTGCTGCGACTGTTTCTGGATCGTACTGAACTACATGCTTGCGCAGTTCTTCATATCCCACTGTGTACTTTTCTAAAAAGAATTGATCCACTGCATTTTCTGCGAATAAAATATGCATCATGCCCAGAGCCAGTGCTGCATCAGTACCCGGTTTAATTTGGATAAACCAGTCTGCCATTTTTCCAGTTTGATTTTCGTGTACATCAATAACCACAATTTTGGCTCCATTTTTTCGTGCTTTTTGTGCCAATACAACCTGATGCATATTTGTGCTGACAGCGTTCACTCCCCAAAAAACGATTAATTTAGCATGTATCGTTTCTTCGGGATTCGTCCCCTTACTGTCACCCATTGTGTACCGGTATCCGGCTTCACCGGCCGACTGGCAGATTTTCCGGTCAAGCTGAGAAGACCCGAGCTTGTAAAAAAAGCGCCGGTCCATACTTTCTGAATTTAACACTCCCATGTTGCCATAGTAACTGTATGGCAGAATGCTTTCTGGCCCTTCTGTTTCGATTAATTTTTTCCACCGGGATGTGATCATTTGAAGCGCTTCTTCCCAGGTAATCCGCTCAAACTGGCCTTCTCCTTTTTTCCCAACACGCTTCATTGGATAGGAAAGCCGCTTTTTATCATAAAGTCGTTCGCTGATATTTCGAACCTTATTGCATATGCTGCCCCGCGTTACAGGGTGATCCGGGTCACCTTCCACTTTTATAATTTTGCCATTTTTCTTATGAATCAATAGACCGCATTGGTCCGGACAATCAAGTGAACAGACGGAAGGAAATATACCATCAGGCTGATCTTTATAAGCGTACATGTCCATCCTCCTAATCTTTTCATTTGTGTATAGATGATTTCATCATATCTTACCTGTAAAATCACATCAACATAGGTTCTTATTATTACTCTACAAATACATT
>NZ_LAHL01000054.1 GCF_000966195.1 Domibacillus robiginosus
GACTTTGTCTACAAGCTGAAAGGAATGCAGTTGTTGCTGCATTCCTTTTTTGGATTGTTTAATAAAACTCATGCATTTGCATGTAAAAAACAGGTATAAATTTCATAGCTACTCCTAAACAAAGCCTCTTTTTCCCTGTTATTTGTTACAACCAATCTTTTAATCCAAATAAAGCCTTCTTTAAATCACCGAGTTTCTTCTATTATATATACCGTCCAAGTACGTTGTCTTTCCATTGATGAACAACGTGTTGTTCCCGCTCCATAATCTTCTGCAAATAGATCATCGTCGTCTCGATTTTCTCATGACCTAATGCTCTCATAATGGCATACACATCGCTGTTGTTCATATAGCTGATAATCGCAAAGCTGTGTCTAAATTCATGTGGTGTGATTCTCTTTTTCCGCGCCTGAATCGATAAGATTGGCACCTTCTCGATCTCATCCCCCAACATCGTCGCAAAGTATGACGGGCGGAATGCTTTCCACCGGCTGTTCGGAAAAAGCGGTTCATCACTGATGCTTGGAAAGTCTGCTGGCAGAAGCCGGGTTTTCCGGTACAGCACGATGCTGTCCATTACCTTCTGGCGAAGCGGAATATCCCGCTGCTTATTCCCCTTGCCGATTACATGTAAATAAAACCCGCCAAGGATTGGATCAAACCGGACATCCGATACTTTTAAGCGGCACAACTCATCATTCCGCATACCGGTTCCCACCAGTACTTGAATCAAAGTAAACATAATCGGATTACGGTCTTTATAGTAGTCCAGCAGCTGAATGACTTCCCCTGGTCCCAAGTCACGGTTCGGCCGGTCATCTTTCCGAACCGTTGCCGGGCGCAAACCTTGGTGAATAGGCTGCTTGAGATAGCGATTCTCGTGCAAAAAACGAAAGAAACTCTTAAGGATGGTCGTTTTACGCGCCAGAGTCGCCGGTGAATAAGCCCCTTTCTTTTTCACATGCGGGCTTTCTTCCGCAAGCCAGGACTGGTAACGGCGCAGATGCCGCGGAGACAAACTTTTAAATAACGATCCTTCTTCAATCTGCTCAATGTCTAGCCCAATTTCCTCTGAAAACTGCATCATGTTCCGGATCATTTGGGACAGCTCCACTTCATACTCCTTCAGCGTGCGGTCCGAACGTCCGGCTTCCTTATTCAGATTCATAGTGCGGTACAGGTAGTAATGAAGCGCATCCCTGTCATTGAAATAAAAAAATGGATCCTCGTTTTCTTTTTCGGCACGGTCTATCCGTTCTAGCAGCTGCCCGGCTGCTTCCGTCCGGTCAGCCGGAAAAAGCGGCTGGCTGTTTGGGTTAAGTTCAAACATATGTATTCCTCCTATCTTTTCGGATGAATGATCCCTCTCCTTTTTACTTGCAGAAAACTTTCAATCGCTTTTCTATATGATCATCTCATTTTACATGCAATCAAATAATCATTTGAAAATTATATATGTATGGTGCTTACCGTTTTATTTCTTTTCATTTTTGTCATTTATCTTACTGTTTAATTATATCATTATTTAATTATATTTAATTTTTATTTGTTCTAATCTACTGAAAAAAAGGCTCCCTTTGTTTCAGTTATTATAAATAATTAAAAATATATATGATAAATATTTAAAATAAAATAATTAAAATTGTATATAATTAATTAAAATGATAAAATTATATTAATTGTTAAAAAACAATAAGAAAAATAGATAATGGGTTTTTAGAATAAGAAAAGAAAAACATCAATATACACATACGTAATGAAATAAGAAGGAATAAAGAAAGGGAGCAAATTGAATGATGGAGTGGACTCTTTCTTGGTTGATCCATTATAAGGAAGAGGAAAAGGATGAAGCAGCATCCAGTCGTCAAATTGATCTTTTCGGATGGTAGCGGGCAGTTTGTAGATTTTTCTATAAGAAGTGTTGGTGAAACAATTGGGGAAAGAGCGTCACTTATCGATCAAGGAAGCTTCCCCGGGAATGATGAGTGGTGTGGATTACCGCATGTTGTTTGTTTATTAATGGAAGACATTGAAAATATAAAAGAGGAGCGGTTTACCACGATTAAAATTGAAGATCGTACAGCTTTTGAAGATAATCAATTAAATTTTTGGGAATGCGACTGTAAAGAGGAACCGGCGTACATGTATAACGTGGACGGAGAATATAGGAAAACGCTCGTTGAATTTTGGGATCACTACAATCAGTTCCCTTTAAAAGTAGTCCATACGCGTGTGTGGGACATGGATGATAACCAGGATTACGACAAGGTATATAAACTTAGAATTGATGTTATTCAGTCTATACAAGAATTGAACCAGATGCTGGATGAGGTTGGGTGGAAGCTGATGGATGAGACCTTTTTTATTACCAATTCATCGAAACCTATACAGTTAGAAACGTATCCCGTTGTGTGGTCAAAAAAGTTAATGGGAGAAAAACCTTTGTTTGAGCTAGATCCGGGAGACACCCTAACAGAGGTCATTTTACATGGAAATTCTTTTCTAATTGGCACACAGGATCAGAGCCTGTCTACCAAAAAACAGGTTGAGGAAATGATCCTTCGAGAAAAAGAAAAAAACAGCCAGGCGGAGACCTGACTGCAGAAATGGTTTCGTTGTAGGAGTTGGAATTTTAAGTAGTAAGTACGAAACAATAACAGTATGAGCCCATGAAGAATGTATTATACAATCCCCAAAAAATAAAAAAAGCCGAAGAACAGGCGCTCTTCGGACAAATGATGAGATGTTTTTTTATCTTACCTGAAAAAACGAAAGCTAAACCTAAGTGTAAACTTAAGCTGATATAAAATGATGAATCGATTGTAAGGATAGATATAGAGAGTCGGTAAGAAAGCTGTATGCAGTGAGGTATCATGCTGCTAAAACGATTGGCTATAAACGAGTTAGTCAGTAGTTGACCGAAACTGTTAAGCATGAAATCTAAACAAGATCTTTAGAGACCTGCTTTTTACTTTTATTTATTTATTTTTTGTTCTAGTTTTTCAATTGCTTTAAGAACTGCATTTCGATTTTTTGCGGATTTCATCCAAAAAGGTAGTCTGCTTTCTACACTCAAATAATAGGGTTGATTTTCTCTTAATTCTGCTGCAATGTAACTTTTGAGATATTGCAAGTGTTCTTGATTATATGCCCACAAAGTATGTCCGCAACAATGCGTTTGTAAATACAAGGGATAGCCAAAATACCAATCAAATGCTCCACCGATATTTATAGATCCTTCAACCCACTCATTGCCGTATGAAATAATATTGTGTTTGAAAAAGCTAGTTCTTTTTGGAACTACTTCTTTAGTTAATCCGCAATACATGCAAAGAAACCTTCTTGTAATTTCAATACTATGAGGGGAATGTTCTCCTAAAGAAAACACCTTTGCTTGGCCGTTACAATTCGGGCAAAACACAAGAAATTCATGACCAAAGGTTTCAAGCATTCGATGTTGATTTTTAAATTGTTTTTTCATTACTGGAAACTCCTTGTTTAAAGTTGAAATAATACCTTGAAAATGATTTGTCTTTTCACACAAAAACATAGGCTGATGTAAGTGTAGCTTCATTATAAAGGAAAGATAAATGAATTAAATACCTAGTTAATCAACAGTACGTCTATATGAATAATCAATGCTGCTCTTATCTTAGGCAGCAGTTGGCCGAAACTGTTGATTGTGCGAAACGTTTCCTTATAAGTGGGTAAATACGAAAAAGGAGGATTACTGCAGGTAATCACAACTGATTAACTGAAACCTGGAATGAAAGCCGTCATGTTGAGCTGAAACAGGTTATCTAATACTCCTGCATGCACAGGAAGATAGTAGTCTGAACGTGTATGAAGCCAGGTGAAGTCGGCTGAAATGAACCTAAGTTGCTTATTCAGAATATGGTTCATGATAGGCCGGGATGCTATAAAATATCTATGGTGAGAATGCCCTGCGGGCTGACGAACTTGCGAATGTACGGGTCTAAACAGTTACTATGATTGAAAAACATAGTCTGACCAGCACAGAGTTAAACACCGAAAAGTAAAATTACTCAATATGAAATTCGGTATATCCAACAATGAGGATATAGTTTAACAGGCTCATAGTAAGCACCTAAGGATATATGCACAGCTAATTTAATCGGAACGTTGTAAGCAGGAGACATCTTTTAAACGACTACTATCGGGATGGTGTCTATAAGGCAAAAGCCGAAGTGACTTTACTCTTGTGAAAGTAGGGACACAGTACCGTTGAAGCTATGGAAACATAGTGAAGGGATAGTCCCAAGTCTTGTTCTTTGAAAACTAAAACAACTAAATGAAACTCACAGGGTCGAGTAAGAGGATGGGACTTTTTTTTTGAAAGGGTAATAATCCATCGGTGAGTACAGCCTTACGGCACGCAGAATACTATAATATGCAAGACACATTTGATACCCTGTACGAAAAGAGTAAAAAGAATGCAACGAAGGGTCTCAATCTGTATGACATGATTATCTCAAAAGATAATATCTTACTTGCCTACAGAAATATCAAGGCAAACACAGGCTCAAAAACAGCAGGAACAGATGGCATCACAATTGACCAGTACAAAATAGAAAATGTTGAAACATTCATTGAAGAAATAAGGACGGCCTTAAAGCAATATAAGCCCCAGACAGTCCGAAGGATTGAGATACCAAAACCTAATGGAAAGAAACGCCCGCTGGGCATTCCGACTATGAGGGATAGGCTGATTCAACAGATGTTCAAGCAAGTACTGGAACCCATTTGTGAAGCCCAATTCTATAACCATTCGTATGGATTTAGACCAAACAGGTCAACTCACCATGCAATGGCAAGGTGCCAGTATCTAGTCAATTTTACGAATAACCATCATGTAGTGGATATAGATATACAAGGTTTCTTTGATAATGTAAGTCACACGAAGCTAATCAAACAATTGTACCGTATGGGGATATGCGACAAAAGAGTGCTAACCATTATATCCAGGATGCTCAAGGCTCCGATAAAAGGAATCGGGATACCTGCCCAAGGCACTCCACAAGGCGGTATCCTCTCCCCTCTTTTATCGAATATTGTACTTAACGACTTGGATTGGTGGATCAGTGCACAATGGGAAAATATGAAGACTCGATTTAACTATAGTAAAAAGAAAAGCCGAATCAAATTCTTAAAGAGGTCGAACTTAAAAGAAATGTATATCGTGAGATATGCGGACGACTTTAAGGTGTTTACGAACTCTTATAAATCGGCGATAAAAATATACCATGCAGTCAAAGGCTACTTAAAGAATCAGCTAAATCTTGATATATCAACCGAAAAATCAACGATTACTAATTTGAGGAAAAGGAAATCTGAATTTCTTGGCTTCTCCCTCAAAGCAGTAATTAAGCGTAAAAAATACGTAGCCAACACACACATCACAGATGAAAAAGCGAAAAACATTTTGAGAAACTCAAAAACGCTCATCAGAAAGATCCAAAATAGCCCAACACCAAAGACGGCTATGGACTACAATGCTTATATTCTCGGAGTTAAGAACTACTATAAAATTGCCACACACGTAAACGTTGACTTTGCGAAAATAGCCTATCGTCTCTCACGAGCCCTGCACAATCGTCTCAAATCAATCGGGAAGTATAGGATACCCATTGCTCCGTCTGTAACGTACAAAAGGTTCCATAAAAATAATTTTAAAACGTATGAGATAGCGGGTATACACCTGTTTCCTCTGGCAGATATTCAAACCAGAAACAATATGAACTTTAGTCAGGACATATGCAGCTACACAAAAGAAGGACGGTTGAATCTTCACAAGAAACTAAAAGCTGACATCTCAATTGAAATCAATAAGATGCTGAAAGCATCCTATGACAATAACACTCTAGAATATAGAGATAACAGGATCTCAAGATATTCTATGCAACAAGGGAAATGTGCGGTAACAGGTACATTTCTGACATCAGCAGAAGTTCACTGCCACCACAAAATACCAAAGAACATGGGTGGAACAGACGAATTTAAAAACCTTGTGATCGTCCATGAAAATGTTCACAGACTAATTCATGCGACAGATGAAAAGGCGATTGTGCGGTATAAAAGCCTTCTTCAACTGGATGGAAAACAGTTGAAGAAACTAAACCAGTTCCGTAAAGTTTGTAATTTAGCTGCGTTAGTCTAAAAGAACAAGATAGAACGCCGTATGAGCCGAAAGGTTCACGTACGGTGTGGAGCAGGGGAAAAGGCAGAGATCACTTCAAAGCCTTACCTATTGCTATAAAATGTTATTTCTTCAATGATTAGGCTAAAGAAAAGAACCGCTAGAGCAACAGCTAGCAGGGAAAGAAAGAGTTTATCTCTTAGCCTTATTTTGCTCACTTGGTTATTAAGTTTATCTATCCACCCAAAAGCGGACATAGCAAGCAAAACAATTATAACTGTTTTGAGTATACTTACAAGACTAAATGTTTCATGATGGGATGCGTCAAAGTAAACATCGAGAACGATAGCTGCAGTAAATAATAAGAACTGATAAATAAAAAATTTTAAGTAATGCATGATATGTAGATTACTCCTATTCTATAGACACCTATAACAGAAGTTGACTGCTAATGTTGGGCAAGGTTGGATGAGAACACTTTAAATTTTTAGAGAAAATTAAATTAAACCTAAAGCCATAACCACACCAAATAAGATGAGTAACAAACCTAATGCCATCAGCGCGGATTCACTTGTAATAGAGAGAAAAGCCAAAAATACAGAAGTAAATCTGCGTTTTTTATTGTGTTGAATATCACTATTCATTTTGTAAATATATATAGCATTTAAAATAACGATAATTAAGCCAAGAGTGGAAACAAACAACCATATCATGTACTAACACCTCGGTACTATGTTGTTTTTATAACTATTTGCTGTTAAGTCAGTTTAAATAATTTTTATTCTTTTTCTTCCTACGAAACGAGTAGTTTGCCATAAGCAGCAAAATGATAATAAAAGCTAAATCAAGATAATCTGTAAACTCTCTAAATAGAAACTTGCAGATAATTATGCTACTTAGAGCAATTAAAAACAAAGGGTAAATACTGATTTTCTTTTTCAAAATGACACTTCCTTTATAACCTGCGAGTTAAACAATTCTATCTTTACATTTAGGATAAAAATCACTACTTAGTTAATAAACAGTACGTCCACACTTCAACATATATTAACAATAAAAGGAATGAGAGCTTTGTTAAGAGCTATTTATATTGGTGATATTAGATTTAATGAATGCAATGTTTTTGAATATGACAATGATACAAAGAAATTCCACATGGTGAATGATAGAGAGATTAGCTATGATTTTGAAGTTGTAATGGGCGATGCTGATTTTATTATATTTGCCACAAATGGAGAAATTGCGTTTCAACTTGAAGTTAAAAACAGAAATTTTAATGTGGACTAATTAACAGTTCATAAATACAGGTAGGCCGCATTAACCTCAGCTTAGATGACAGTTGATCGAAGCTATCCGAATGAGGCCCACTTTAGAAGGTAATGTTCGACTACTTAATTTTTAAAAATACTAAGAAACAAACAACAGAGATCAAGAATGCTAGAAAATCGGTACCAAAACTTTCCCAAGTAAAGTCGGTGATTGCTCCGTGAAGCAAAAAGTAAAATTGTTTAGAAATACCAACAATAATGAAGCTGCTTATTAGTATATATAAATGTTTGCTCATCCCTAAAGTTAAAGGAGCATCCTTTTGTTCTGTTGTTTCTTGATCTTTTAAATTTAGATAGAGAAGCATACCTACAAAGAAGGCTGCTCCAATTAAACTGGTAAGGGATCTTATGGATCGGGTTTCATCAAATCCAAATAGAAAATGCCCTAAAGTATACAATGCTGACAGAACAATTACCCACCGAAGTAACACTTTTTTCTTTTTCATTAGCTGATAATGCCTTCTTTCAAATAAATATTAATGCTTGTGTAAGTTTACTTCTATCTTTTTATATAAGCAACGTGGATTAAATTGACAAATGGTTAATTTAATCCTCCATGCAGAAAAGCACTAGAATGAATGACCACATATAAAGATCCTCAGACAAGCGTATTTCATATAAGAAAGCAGATATTTTTTAAAGGACGTGTCAAACCCATGCAAATAAACCAGGAGAAATACTATTCAACAAAGGAAGTCGCGGAAATGATTGGCCGCTCTGTTTCTACGGTCCATGCTTATGTCCAAGAAGGCAAGCTAAAATCTGTTGAGGATCCATGGGGAGGTCATCAAGGACTGCTTTTTTCTAAGGAAGCAATTGAACAGCTCATTCAAACCATGCCAAAAACGCCGGAAGGCTTAACCTTAAACCAAGCGGCAGAGTACCTGCAGACAAACCGGAATTTTATTGCGGCTTATATAAAAGAAGGGATTCTTCCCGCTTTTGAAGGACAAGTAAGAGGAAGAACAATCCCTCTTATTCAAGAAAGCGACTTAAAAGAATTCAGTGAGCTGCACGAAAATAAAATTTGGGAAGACCGGCTTTCCCAGCGCCAATATTATAATAAAAAAGCCAAAGAAGCGGTATACCAGCGCTTTTCTTCCCCTTCCATCCCGGAAGCGAGACTCATGCGCAAAGGTTTAGGTTCCTGGTACTTTACAGTACCAGGAGCCGAAGATACATTCAGCTACATGGAAGGGATCTATACACATAGGTTAACACCTGACTATTCCGTTGAAATGGGCAAGCGCAGCACGAAGCCTGGATACGCGGTGCTTAATCTTCCGGCCGACTACTCCCTCACCTATCAAGTAATGGATCTGCTTTATCAGCAGGTGCCGGTGGCTAATATGTACATGGAGCGGTTAAAGGATCGATGGGTCATTCACATGAAAGATGCCCGGTTAAGTGGTGTTTCTGTTAAGATAGCTGATTTCATTAAACACTCAACTAAACAAGGGCGTGTGCGGTATGTTCCGGAATACGAAGCCCTCAGCATTGAATCGGAGGAAGAGTTGTTGTCGGTTTCATTGTCAGTGGATATTAAAGACTGGCTGCGAAAAAAAGGTGAACAGACAGGCAAAAGTATGCAGGATATTGCCGCGGAGATACTTGATGAGGTGTATAAACGTGAGCAAGGATAAAGCAGATATAATATTGATCATTTTCAAGAGTTCAATCAAAATCGGAACTGACTTATCTAAGTTAGTTCTTTTATTTTATATCCTATGATTGTAATTGCCTGGTTCTTGTTTTAGCTAAGCGGAGAACATATTTCAAAAGCTATGTGGAAGGAGCCACATAGCTTTAACTACTCTATATGTAACTTAAGTTTTTTTTTCTATAGAAAGCATATGCTCTATACCTAGTCGATTTTAAATCCGCTCTATGTAGGAAAGTACTTCTAACCCTACTATCATACTCATAAGATAACCTGAATTTGCATCAATCCGGCCAGAATGAAAGTGATTGAAGAACGGGGGATCATATGGATCGTGGGATACGACTCTTTTTTCTCGATTTAATGCTGCTCATGTTAGGGGCAGTCATTATCTATTTTGGCTTTTTTAGTGACGGGATAACTAATCAAAATAGCTCTTTTCAAATGCCTTCCTCCTTTTTGCAGTTAAACACGATTTTTTTGAGTATTTTAATTGAAGCAATTCCTTTTGTGTTATTAGGGGTTTTTATTGCAGGATTTATCCAAATTTTTATTACCGAAGAACAGATCCAAAAATGGATTCCTAAAAATAGATTTTCTGCGGTGCTGATGAGCTGTGTAGTCGGAGCTTGTTTTCCCGCTTGTGAATGTGGCATTGTCCCAATTGTCCGGCGCCTTGTCGCTAAGGGAGTACCCATATATGCAGGTGTCGGCTTTTTGCTGACAGGTCCGCTGATTAACCCCATTGTCATTTTGTCCACCTATATGGCTTTTGGCAACGACTTAAAGATGGCTTCTTTAAGAATGGGAGTTGGTTTTGCAGCCGCTTTGATCATTGCTTTGGTTACCAGCTTAGTTTTTAGAAAAAACCAGTTGAAAAGGGTGCCAGAAAATACAATAGAGCATGGATTGAACCCAAAAGCTTCTTTTGTTAAAAAGTTCTGGCACATGCTTAAACATGCTATTGATGAGTTTTTTGATATGGGAAAATACTTGATACTGGGCGCTTTTTTCGCGGCTTTTATTCAGACGTATGTCTCTGCACAATCTCTGTTGCAGATTGGAGAGGGATGGGTGTCTTCTACACTTGTTATGATGGGACTCGCCTACCTTTTATCTCTTTGTTCAGAAGCCGATGCTTTTATCGGTGCTTCTTTTCGAAATTTGTTTCCTACTTCCTCTATTCTGGCTTTTTTAATTTATGGCCCTATGCTGGACTTGAAAAATACAATTATGCTATTCAGTGTCTTTAAGGTAAAGTTTGTTCTTTATTTAATGGTCATTATTACCGCCACCGTCTTTATGTGCGTCAGCTTTTTAAGCGGGCTTTAAAAGGAGGAGCAAAAATTGAAATTTCAAGCGCATCAAGCTTTTAGGGCGATGATTTTATTTGCTTTTTTTGCTTTCTTGATAAAGCTTCATATGAGTGGGGACATTCTAAAGTACGTGAATCCAAAATACAACTTTCTTAGTCAGACAGCGGCTTATCTCTTTTTGTTCCTATTTTTTATTCAATGTACACGGATCTGGACCCGCAAGAATAAGCATGGTGAGCATTGCTATCATAAGTGTAATCACGATCACGGCGATTCGCACTCCCCTGTTAAAAAGAGAATTGCCTATTCTATTTTGACTTTTCCATTGCTGACAGGTTTTTTTCTTCCTGCGAAATTAATGGATGCTTCGATGGCATCAAAAAAAGGAATTATTTTAAATGGAACAGTAGGCCTTCAAAAAGAAGCAAAGAGTGAAACAGGAACTCCTCCTTCTCTTTATGCTCAGGAGGAAAAAATTGCGATTGATCACGAAGTTGCCGTTGACCGAAAAGAAGTAAAGAAGGAAGCATACGACGAAAAAATGAAGCAGCTTGAAAACGCTGAAGTTATTGATATGAATGAAGAGGTATTTGACCCGTATTATGGGCAGATAAGTGAGAATCCTGAAAAATATAAAGGAAGAACACTGAAAATGAAGGGATTTGTTTATAAAGAGAAAGGGTTTCAACCTAATCAGTTCGCCATGACCCGATTTTTAATTACACACTGCGTAGCAGATGCGACAAGTATTGGTTTTCTGACTGAATTTGAAAAAGCCCAAACTTTGCAACAAGATACCTGGCTGGAAATAGAGGGAACACTAGAGCTGACGACTTATAACGGCTGGGAAATGCCGCTAATAAAAGTAAACTCTTGGAAAGTAATTAAAGAACCAAAAGAACCCTATGTTTATCCTATTTGGATAAAAATACTTTAGAAGCTCTCTCGCCCAGCAATTAAATTGAACAAAAAATTAGCGCCACATTCCCCTTCAAGATCTCCGATTTAGTGGGGGTTAGGCGCTAAGGTCTTTATTCTTCTTGTTCTTCTATCTTTTTATTATACCGATTGCCACTTCCTACTTACCATCATTCATACTGATTCTCTTTTCGTTTTACAATTGATTTCCATTTTGATACGATCAACCTATCATAAGGATTACAAAATGGAAAGGAGGGTTTGATCATGAAAGTTGCGAAGTCGCTGCTACACAAAATTATAAACCAGACCGAAATCTTCCATGCTACGCTTGATATTTACAATGACGCTTTGGCTTATGTGATTGAGGTCATTGACAAAGAATTTGATAATACCGAAAGCCTGACAACAAAGTCGATTGTGCCAGCAGTGGAAAAACTGATTCACGCAACCAAATCAAACCCTCTTCCGAAATACAAAGAGTTTAACGAGCGTTTTTACAAGTTTCCGTCCTACTTCCGCCGAAGTGCCATTGCTTCTGCTTTTGGCAAAATAAAGAGCTTCCGCTCTAACTATCAAAACTGGGAAAAAGAGCAGAAGTATACTCTTTCCGAAGGAAAGAATTTTAAAAAACAGCCTCCACGGCTGCAAGTGAAGCATAAAGAGTTCCCTGTGTTTTATCGGGGGAACATGTTCAGCAGGACATCTGATACGTCTGCACAAATTAAGGTATTTCATCAGAATGACTGGGTATGGATAGATATCGAATTTAAAGGGCAGGACCATTATAAGCGTGGTGTTTGGGAGTGGAAAGAGAACAACCCTAAGCTGATCAAGCGGGGAAAGAAGTTCTTTCTTTCCATCAGCTATGAAAATAAAGTTACTTTAAGCAAGACTCCTACTCAAGAGCAGAAAGTGTGTGCGGTAGACCTTGGACTGACGAATTCCGCGGTTTGTTCCATTATCGATGCAAAAGGCACTATCTTAGGCCGGACATTTATTGACCAGCCTAAAGAAAAAGACCGTCTGCAGACGTTAACGAACAAACTGCGGAAAGCCCAGCGGGCAAGCGGCCGTATTCATGCACCAAATTTTTGGCGGCAAATCAATGGGCACCAGCAGCATATTGTCCGCCACACCAGCCATGAAATTGTAAAGTTCGCGTCAAAGCATGGCTGTGACGTCATCGTATTCGAATACCTGGGCAGAATAAAAACCCCAAAGGGGTTCTATGGAGCCAGGAAACTTCGCTTCAAGCTTCACGGTTGGCGAAAAATAGGCATCCAGAACAAAGTGGAAGAAATGGCGCACTGCCTGGGCATGCGCATTTCCCGGATCAATCCGCGAAACACGAGCGCCCTGGCGTTCGACGGCTCTGGAAAAGTGGAACGAAACCCGAAAAAAGACCTTGCCGTGTTTTCAACGGGCAAAGTCTATCATGCGGATTTATCCGCTTCTTATAATATCGGGTCCCGTTATTTCATTCGGGCTTTTCAAAAATCCATTTCGGAAACGAAATGGTTGTCCCTTCAGGCAAAAGTTCCTGAGCTGGCAATAAGGACATCACAGACCTTGTCTTCGTTTATTAGTCTTCATCATGCACTCGGGCTTCCGGAGGAAGCTTAATCCGCTGATGTTGTACTGTATTCAAGATAAGGGATGCTCCATCAAAATCTTTGATTTAGGTGGAGAGGTTCACTAGATAAAGCATATTGAGAGACTAATGGTTCATCCATTTTTTTATTTTCATCTCTACTCTTTAAGTACAATAATAAAAGGACCGCTAAAATTCATTTAACGGCCCTTTTATTTAATTTAACGCTTTCTTCAGTGTTTCTATATTCTGTTTCATTAAACTTATATAGTCTTCCTGATTTTCGACTTCCTGTTCTGTAATGGATTCTAAATTGTGAAGAGTTAGTGGTTCAGCCCCAATCTCATTTTGAACCACATCCGTTATTTTAGACTCAACATTTTGTTCGAAAATAATATATTTTACCTTTTTTTCACGAGCATCTTTAATAATGGCTTGAAGTTCTTTTTGTGACGGCTCGTCGCTTGGCGCAAAACCAGCGATGCTGATTTGTTTTAATCCATACCGTTCTTCCCAGTATCCATATGCAGCGTGTGAGACTACTATTTCTTTTGTTTTTCCATTTTGAATAGTCTCACTGAATTCTTTATCGAGCTGCTCTAGCTCGCTTTTCAACTCTTTAAAATTCTCCTCAAACGCTTCTTTTTGTTCTGGTTTTAACTCAACTAATGCCTGTTTAATGTTTTCAGCTATGGTAATGGCGCGTATAGGATCTAACCAAATGTGCGGATCAAGATCACCGTGATCCTGTTCTTCCTCGTCTGCCTCATGCTCGTGAACCGCCTCACTGTCCTGGCTATCCTCATGGGTTTCTTCTTCAGCCTGCTCCTCTGAATTTTCACCTGCATGTTCATCTTCATGGCCTTCATGCTCGTCGCTGCCTTGAATAAAAGTAACTCCATCTGCTGCTTCAATCAGCTTTACTTCTTCATTTTTCAATGCCTCTACAGCGTTATCAACAAACCCTTCTAAGCCAGCCCCTGTATAGATAAACCCATCTGATTTAGCGATATTAATCATTGTTTTTTGAGATGGCTCAAATGTATGGGCATCGATATTAGGAGGATAAACACTTTCTACCTGGGCATATTCACCGCCAATTTTTTCTGCAAAGTCTTTCAAAGGAAAAATCGTTGTATAAATCGTTAGCTGGTCTTTTTCTTCTTGATTCTCTGTCTGTTCTATTGTTTTGCTCTCACCACATCCTGATAAAAACATGGCTGATGCGAGTATAATAGTGAAAAATACAGATAACCCTTTCACTTTCATTCTCCTTTTTCTAGAAAACTCTTTTGTTTTATCTATTTTCGCCTTTCTCAAAAGCATCAGTTAGGCGGTTGTGAAGGCTGGAATCCGGTCAGAAAAATCAGTCCAGTCCATTGTCATTTCATCATCTGAAAGCAAACAAAAGTCGAGGGATGTTTCAATTTCTACTTGGTTCATATCTAAGCCAATAAATACAAGCTCTATCATGCGGTCTCCAAAGGTATCATCCCATCTTTCCAGCAATTCCGGCTCCTCTTGTAAAATAGCTTGTTTCTCATCTTCGGGATAAGCCGCAAGCCATTCACCAGCTCCCTGAATCATGATCGATGGACCTGCCTGAGACAGCAGACCCGTTATGTCATTCCGGCTGGCAAGCCAGAAAAAGCCCTTTGCACGGATCACATCGACCGGCCAGTTTTCCAGCCATTTCATAAAACGTTCTGGATGGAAGGGACGACGGCGGCGATAAACAAACGAAGAAATGCCTAAACTTTCTGTTTCTGGTGTGTGCTCTTCATTCAGCTCTTTAATCCAGCCAGCTGCCTGACTCATTTTTTCAAAGTCAAAGGAGCTGGTATGTAAAATACTTGTAAGTGGTATATCGCTAAACGCTGATTTAATTACCTTCGCTTCTGGATTTAACTTTCTTAATACAGCCTCTAATTCCTCAGCACTTTCATCATTTAGTAAATCCACTTTATTGAGAACAATCACATTAGCAAATTCAATTTGGTCAATCAATAGATCAACCACTTCCCGTGTATCCTGTTCGTCGGTTCCTTGTTTTCGATCCAGTAAACTTTCACCAGATGAAAAATCGTGCCAGAAACGATTTCCGTCTACTACGGTTACAAGGGTATCAAGAGATGTTTTTTGAGTTAAATCAATTCCTAATTCTTCATCAATATACGTAAAAGTTTGCGCGACTGGTACGGGTTCGCTAATCCCTGATGACTCAATGACAATATAATCAATGTCACCCTGGTCTACCAGCCTCTCTACTTCTTTCATTAAATCGTCACGCAGCGTACAGCAAATACATCCGTTCTGCATTTCCACCAGCTGTTCCTCTGTCCGTGTAAAGCCGCCCTGTTTAAGTAAAGCGGCGTCAATATTTACCTCACTCATGTCATTGACAATGACAGCAATTTTTAAGCCTTCACGATTTTGCAAGATACGATTTAATAAAGTAGTCTTTCCTGAACCTAAATATCCACTCAATACGGTAACCGGCACTTTTTTCATAAATAAACCCTCTCCCAAAATCATAATTATTACGATTTACAATTGATAAATTATTATTTCTACATTAAACATTCATACATTTAGCACAAAAATAAACAAATTTACTACAGTTCATAAAAGCAGAGAAATCCTTTATTATAAGCTGCTGACGATCCGTTCCGCTGCCTGGCGGGCTCCAGAAATATTGCGGGCAATAGGCCCCATTTCAAGCTCTGCTAAAGCACCAATTACATATAAACCTGGGCCCCACTGGAGTGATTTTGAAACGACGGGATAGCCGCATTCTGCACATGGAAGTTCATATTTTTTTATCATTGGCATCAGCCACTGCTTCCCTGGCAATGATGGCTGGAAGCCTGTCGCTAGCAAAACCGTACCTGTTTGATGAATCAGCTGGTCCTGCTCATCATACAGGTGAACTTCCTTGTTTTTTACTAAAGTATGCTGAACCTGCCCATCTTTTATCAGCAGCTCATCATTACGAATACTGCGCCGCAGTTTCATGTATACATCACGGGGCAGGGACCCTTTGTGGCGGGCTTGCTTAATTTTCTCCCGCCGTTTCTGATAGCAGCTCAATTTACTGAAAGAAAGTTGATTTTTGGGACCCAGCCAAGCAGGATCGCTGTCAAAGTCGTGTAAGCGAAACGGATGACGCTTGAGCAGTGCTTCTTCACCCGGGTACATAGAAGATAATTTTGCAGCTAAATGAGCAGACGTAATTCCACCGCCAATAATCGTAAAAGGCCTCGGCAGCTCTTCAAATTTAGGAAGATCTGATTCAAAAATATGGTACACAGAAGCATTTGCCTCTGTCTTTAACTGCTTCGACCAATCAGGCCAGACTGGCTGTTCGCTAATGCCAATGGCCAGTATCAGGTTTTCTCCTACGAGCTCTCGCCCATCCTGCAGTTCGACCTTCCATTTATTTTCTGTTCGTTCAGCAGAGTAAACGCGTCCCTGCACCCATCCTTTTTTCAGCTCCAAATCGGCAACCAGCTCGTCACAATGTTCATTAAACATAGAAAGCGCCGGACGTTTGAACCTCCCGTAAAAAGCATCTGTTTCATTCACTGCTTTCTTTTTCCCAAACTCTTGTAAACTAAGTGGATGTACATCAAGATGATGTACAACCGGAGAACGTAAATAAGGCATAGAAATACGATCGGTGCATCGTTTCCAGTTTTTTAATGGTTCTTCGTGAGGGTCAATAATCGCTATCTCGTCAATAGAGGCCTTTCGTTGTTTTCTTAAAAATGTAGCCATGGTAATCCCCTGAATGCCTCCCCCCACCACTATCCATTTATACATAGGTTTACCCTCCTTTATAACGAAATCATTACGATTTAAAAATTGAAAGAAAGAGCATTTTTTTATCATGATCCTGTCAAATTATTATCCACTAACAAAGCAGCAGCTCAGTAAAACTCCATTTAGGATCTCAAAAGATTTATTTATTACAATCCTATGGTAATGTAGTTCTTACTTCTTTGACCGTTCACTTTTTGATAAAAGCTTTAATTTATTCATACTCTTGCTCTTTTTATAATCACTTTATAATAATAAAACGTAATCATTCCTATTTTCAAGCTTTTTATTCACTTTGCATTTGTATATTATCTAACTTGCATTCTTTTTAAGATAACTCCATGTATAAACTTTATTTAAGGAGCGTTAGCAAAAATTCAGCTCTATGAAATATGAACGCAAAAAACACTGTATTTAAATAGGCCGCTTTAAAAATGTGTCTTTTACTCATTACTATTTGTCAAAAGAAAAAAAGTATGGTTTAATGTTTAACAAAACGTAATGATTACGATTAATGAAAAGGAGCGTTACAATTGGCTAAGAAATCCAAAGTAGTAAAAGAAAAAAAACGACAAGAGCTTGTGGCTAGATATGCTGAATTAAGAAAGGAACTAAAAGAAAAAGGGGATTACGAAGCCCTGCAAAAACTTCCAAGGGATTCTTCCCCCATTCGTTTAAAAAATCGCTGTGAAGTAACCGGAAGACCGCGGGGTTATTTACGCAAATTCAAAATGTCCCGAATTGCTTTCAGGGAGTATGCGCATAAAGGACAAATTCCAGGTGTCAAAAAATCAAGCTGGTAAACACTAGCCGGGCCTGTACAAAACGATAATGCACTTAAAGTAATGATCAGATGCTGTTACTTTAAGCTAGTCTCTTCAAAGGCTTATTCGGAGGAATGAAACATGAACGAACACTTATTAGAAATATTGATGAAAGATATTGTAGCTTCTTTGCCCATAGAACGGCGGCAGCTTTATCAATTTATCGTTCGTTTAGAAGATGAACTGGCCCAGCAAGCGAAAACATCGGACCATTTTCTTTCATTGCTTGTAGAGTATGCTCCTCACGAGCAGGCCTCTAAACATTTTAACCGTTCATACGGAGAAACCATCAAGCTAATGAAAGAAATTGAACAAGAAATTGATGAAAAGCTTCAGCTCAAAATGAAGAAAGCGAAATGGATTGACTGTACCGAAATTCTATCAAAAAAAAGAAAAGAGTTAAGCAACAAGACTGCCCTTTACCTTTTTGTGATTTAGCATGGTCTGCAATGATTTGCTTACTTTAGGGGGTACCACCAGCAAAACGCGAATTTACAACGTTAAGGAAATACCAATATTAAAAAGTCCAATTTCTTAGCATTAAATTGATAAATTGGACTTCTTTTCATACTGTAGATAATGCCTCGATTGTAGAAGATTGATAAATTTGAACAAAAAATTGATTATTGTTCTTCCATATTTTTCACTGCAGCGACTGCTTTGGCATAATCCGGATGGTTTGTCGCTTCAGTGTAAGCGTCAAACCGATCACACCTGTTCGTAGGCAAATTAATCCCTCATAATGAATCCATCATGTCAACGAGAGGATGGATTCCAAATTAGAAATGAATCTGCAAGCCATATGGAGCGAGCGTATCGCGCCTACCGGGCCAGCGATCAAACGCTGAAAGTTTGGTGTGCGGAACAGAACCTAACCATTCACCAATTAACACACTGGCTGTATAAAGCACAAAGACAACAACGCGCCGTTTCAACGACAACTTTCCGTCCCGTTGCTGTCACCAATCCACTAAAAACCACCGAATGCCTTCACGTACAGGTCAGCGTTGCCCGGATCAAGATTCAGCCCGGCTTTGAACCAAGACTGCTTCGCGACGTGGTCGTGGCCCTGACGCCGTTATGTTAAGTCTCACCTGCGGCGCAACCGACATGCGTAAATCGATCTATGGACTGGAGGCGATAGGGAGTTCAGTAAAAATATCGTTGAATTATATTAACCCAACGATGAATATCTTTCTAAATCATTATTTTTCTAAGGAAGTACTCCTATCACATGATGCCAGCATTACCTTCCTTTGCTTTTTGCTTCATCTCAAACTTTTTATATGCCAGCACCGAACCAAAGAAAAATACAGTTGCAACCAACGAAGCGATCGGCAACATAGGTATAACATGGGCAGGAAAGACAAATGGGAGTAATGGATATGCGTATACAGCTGGAATACGCATACCAGAAATACGTACTAGAAGTAGCATCAATATCATATCAAGGAGCAGTACCAGTACCCACGAATCAATAGCAAAATACAACAGTGTTCCTACTGTCGCGGAAATGGTCAATACAATCACTTGCTTAAGTGCCATCTTTTCGTTATACATTGACTTCTGAAGTGATTCATAGACCACGACGACAATTGGCGGAATGACTGCGAGTTGTGGGTATCCGAACAACCAGCATAGCCCGATCCAAATGAAATGAATGACTAGGAATACGAGCATATATTTGTATTGGATCTTCACTTTTTTCTCAAGTCCTTTGTTTAATTTAAATACGAGGACCCCCAGCATGATAATAAAAGAAAAAGCGAAAACAGAAATAATAAAGGACCAATGGTCTGCGTTGATCACTATTGGCAATAAGCCCGTTGCAAGAGAAGCAGCTAAGTTTGATTGAATACTACGCAAAAAGAGCATCATTAACACCAAGGTAAGGATAGCCTTCCCTAGATAATCAATAGGTAATTGATTTGTAAGGAAACCTATCGCAGCCGTGACGGTTGGGGCAAAAACGATCTTTGATGGTTGCCTTATCCATCCCGGTTCTCTATAAACCCACATGGCTATCGCCATTGCCGCTATTTCTGGAAAAATAACTTCAGGATCTTTCAACATCACTGAAGTTGCCACCATTGTAAAAATCAGTGTAAAAGCAAGAATATATGATACAATCGATACATTTTTTGAAACAGAATAATCCATGTTATCCTCCTCGTTCACGATGCTGTTCTTATTAGATAGCAACAGCAAAAGATATTTAATCATTATGTTTGCCCAATTAAATAATTGTATTACATTTACTTTTATTGGGTCGCATGATCAGGCTATAAAAATGATTATTAAAAGAGTGTTACCGCTACGGGAGCAACACTCTTTTACCTTTTCTGTGCTTACATACTATATTAAGAGAAATTCATTAGAAATAACCATCCAATCTATCAAAATTTTATTCATCCACTTTGTAGTAAGTAGAAAACTGAAATAAGATAATAAACTTACTTTTCTCACTATCGTATCAGCCACTTCAATATTAATAAAAGGCCATTAATCTATTCAATTTTAATTAGTTTTCTTGGAGTTAGTATAGTTTCATGGACACAGTTTAATTAAGTCCTTGCAATTATTTTTGAGAGGATGTGTCCAAATTATTGACTCAAATCCAGTTTCGTTGTCCATCGATATTAAACACTGGCTTCGAAAAAAAGGAGAACGGGCGGGGAAAAGCATGCAGGATATTGCAGCTGAGATCCTTGAAGAAGTGTATAATCGCGAACAAGGCCGAAGTGAGGGTAAAATTAATTACTTTTAAATATCAAATCAAAATTGGAACTGACTCAGCTAAGTCAGTTCTTTTATTTTGTATTTGTCAGTGCAATTACGTGTTTCCTATTTCTTAGTAAAAAAGTGAAAAAACTGCTTCAAAAACTATGTGAAAGGAGCCATACAGTTTACCGTCCCATCTAATTTTTCAGCACCTATTACTTTTTGCTGGTATACATGTGACCTGGGACTAGTTATTAGCCGTTGGATTTAAACAACTGAATTTGATCTAAAGCTTTTCCTATTCCCAACGCGACACAATCAAGCGGATCCTGAGCAATAAAAACCGGAATACCTGTTTTTTTATTTAATTCATTATCTAAATTTTTTAACAAGGCTCCGCCTCCCGTTAACGTTATACCTCTTTCTATAATGTCAGCTGCTAGTTCCGGCGGCGTTTCTTCTAAGGTTAGCCTAACTGTATCCACAATGGCATTCACACAGTCACTTAATACATCAGAAGTTTCAGAACTTGAGATTTCAATCGTCTTTGGGAGCCCGGTGACCATATCTCGTCCCCGCACGGCTTTTTTTATTTCATCTTTTAAATCTCCAGCAGAACCAATTTCAATCTTTATACTTTCCGCTGTGCGCTCCCCTATCATCAAATTGTACTGCTTCCGGGCATAGTTAATAATTGCTTTGTCCATCTCCTCCCCGGCTACCCGTATTGTGTTGCTGGTCACAATTCCCCCTAAAGAAATAACTGCTGCCTCCGTTGTACCGCCGCCAATATCCACCACCATGCTTCCAGTTGGTTCCCGGACTGGTAAACCTGCGCCAATGGCTGCTGCCAATGCCTCTTCTATTACATAAGCATCCCTCGCTCCCGCTTCTCTAGCTGCATCAGTAACAGCGCGCTGTTCAACCGCTGTAATGCTAGAAGGCACACAAATCATCACAAAAGGCTTGCCGCCTATCAGGCTTTTTTTATTAGATTCCGTTAGAAAATGTTTTATCATAGCTGTCGTAGAGGCATAATCGGCAATAACCCCATCCTTCAGAGGATGAACAACCGCCACACTTTTAGGAGCACGTCCGAGCACCTCTTTCGCGGCATGTCCGATGCTAAGAAATTTATTAGATTCTGTTTGAATCGCTACAACAGAGGGCTCTCGAAGCACAATACCTTTTCCCTTTACATAAACAAGTGTGTTTGATGTTCCCAAGTCAATTCCAAGATCCTTCGAACTAATTTTAAACATGTTCCCTTCTCCCTCTAAACTAAAATGAGTTCTCTTTACTGACCGTTAACTGCTGCCCTAAGGATAACCATTGCGTAACAATAATAGTAATCTACAATAACATTATCAATCATTTATCATACTCGTTTTTCGTGATAAATGTTGAATAACCTCTTTAACCAAATTGTAAGAGATTCGAAACACTTTTGTATAATTTTCTGTTTCCTTTCTTGTAATCAAAATCCAGTCTCCTACATCACTTTCGCTTCAAATATGCCTAATAGCCAAAGTATGGTTAGGGATAATTTGGCTGCTCTCAAGGTCGAGCCCTCAGGCTATTGAAAGAATTTAGCGAGCTGCACAAAAGAAAATTCGGGAAGACATCTCCCAGCGGCAATACTACAATAAAAAAGCCAAAGAAGCGGTATACCAGCACTTTTCTTCTCCTTCCATTCCGGAATATAACATACTTAGCATTGAATTCCAGGAAGAACTGCTATTGGTTTCTCTATCAGTCGATATTAGGGAATGGCTACGAGATAAATGAGAACAGATAGGGAAAGTGTGCAGGATATTGCCGCTGAAATTCTAAAGGAAGTATATCATTGGGAAAGAACTTGACTCCCCTAAAAATGCGAGAAAAAAGCAGGTGTTATGTCAAAGATATATGATGAGTAAAGATAGTAAGGATTTATTACCCTTTGAGTTATTTTTATTTTAATATTTGTTTCTGTTAAATGATTTTATCAATAGAGAAAAGGCTATTTTCTCCCAGTTGTACCAACTTTCTCTTATATATTAATGATAAAAACACCCAAGATTCTCCTGGGTGTTTCTTTTTAATTAAATATTTGAATACTTATTTTCCAATCCCAAGGTAAGCATGAAACATTGTTTTTACTATATAAATTCTATCTCTTATTCAACTGGTGATAGTTCACTTTCAACGAGCCATTTATGATTCTCTACTTTTTCACCAGTTGTAGTAATAAAGTCAACCATATAGACTGTAGTATCTACCGCGGATTCAATTACAGCGGTTGCTCCGTCCATTCCTTCCATATGATCCGCGTTAAGGGTAACTTCTGCACCAGGTTCAAGAGGCTCTTCCCCAGCGTTTTCTAATTCCTCATGAATGACCCATTTATGATCTTTCACCGGCTCTTCGCCAGTTGTGGGATAATACGTAACAGAGTAAGCAGTAGTATCATAGGCTCCTACAATGGTCGCTACCGCACCTTTCATGCCTGGCATATGATCTGCTTCAATTATGGCCTTACTGCCAATTTCATAGGCTGGGTTCTCTGCTTCTTGCAGTCCATCAGGAATTTCACCAGAACTTGACATGGTCTCAGCTAAAACAGACTGAATGGTTTCCTCTACCTCTAAAATGCTGATACGCACGTCCTTGATCAATACTTTAACCTCTTCAGCGCTTGGAGAGGCTTCTTTCAAGTTTTTAGTTTTTGCACCTAGTTGGTTTTCCGCAGCATTTAAACGACTCAGTAAAGAATCAATTTCCTCTTGATATTCCTGATAGATATGAACTTCTTTAGCCGTTAAAGGCGCTTCCTCAAGAGATGCCTCAATTTCCTCTATTTTAGATTTAACAGTTTTCACTTTTTTCTCAATATGATCTAGATTTTTCCCAACTTTCGATTCCTCTTGAGCTTGGGCAGTGTTTTGTGAACTAACTCCGTAACTATGGGCATCTGCAGAAACTCCCCCTGCTGAAAAAGCAAGTCCAATCGCCGCTAAACTTAACCCTGAAGTTTTTAAAATTTTGCCGGCCATTTTACCTTCCTCCTTTAAATTATTTCCCATAGTTTTATACCTCCTAAATGGTTGTTTAAACACCTTAATTCTTCACCATTTAATTTTAGGTTGCTCATATTAAAAGAGACAACACTGTTAAGGGACTGCTTCTTGTATTCAAGCACATAGCCTAATGTTCTATGAATTTACAGCTTGTTAAACCGGGTGACATAGTTATTGAACCGTTCATAACCTGAAGGACGTATATCTTATTACTGTCATGGAGAAAGAAGAAATCCATACTTTCAATACATTAAAAGGCATTATACGGATTATTGTGAATGAAATGGATCGACTGAAACTACAGCACTTAGAGCAGCTGCGTGACATTTATGATCAAACAGAGACGGCTACGATCCTGATTGGTATGCCCGTTATTAAAAAAGCGGCGAAAACTCTGAAAGTTAGTACATCAATGTGAAGAGATGCGTGCTTGTTAATAATTTAACATTATATTTATATTATTTTTTGAATTTTGCACATAATTTATAATGTATAAACACTAGTCCTTTCTTTATTTTGATCGCTTTTTATATAACTATTGATAATAAAGAGCATGTAAGAAACATGAAAAATGTTTCGCCGTAAGAAGGCTAAATAAAAAAGCTGGCTGTAAGGCCAGCCTCTTTGAGCTTACTCCATAATTTCTGCACATTTTCTGGTTATACTAGGGTTATTACCAAAGAAGGAGTTGTTTTACATGATAAAAAAAGGAACAAGAAAATCATTTTTGGCAGTGCTATTTGCATCCCTTTTCTTAGTATTAGCGGCCTGTGGCAATGCAAATGATGAAGAAACGGAGAACACTGAAACTACAGAGAACACAGAGAATACGGAGAATACAGAAACAACTGAGAACATGGATGAAAATATGGAAGACATGGAAGGCATGGATGAAAATATGGAAGGCATGGATCATAGCAATATGGACATGTCTTCCTCGGGAGAAGTTCCTGAAGGTTTGAAAACAGCAGAAGATCCAACTTATGCTGTAGGAAGTAAAGCAGTTATTACAGCTGATCACATGGAAGGTATGAACGGTGCTGAGGCAACGATCGCGGGTGCATATGATACGACAGTTTATACTATTTCGTACACTCCAACTACTGGTGGAGAAAGAGTGGAAGACCATAAGTGGGTTATCCATGAAGAGTTGCAGGATGCTGGTGAGGCACCTTTAGAACCCGGAACTGAAGTTAAAGTAAATGCAGAACATATGGAAGGTATGAACGGTGCAACAGTTGAAATTGATTCAGCCGAACAAACAACTGTTTATATGGTTGATTTCACTCCAACTACTGGTGGAGAAGAAGTTAAAAACCATAAATGGGTAACGGAAAGTGAATTATCACCGGCTGAATAATGTTTAAATAAAAGTCAAAATAGGGATTTTCTCAAAATTCCCTAAATGAAGAAAATCCGGCGGTTCCTTTTTAGGAGCCCGCCGGATTTTTTCTTTGTCATTGTTTTTTTCTGGCAGTCCTTATTCCCAAAAGGTATAACAAAGTATCACATCATTTTTAAAAATTATTTAGTGAATTTTTAATTTCTTCAAAGTTTCCCCACATTTATTATCTATACTTGGCTTATGACTATAACAAGGAGTGAACAAAAATGGCTTGGATACAAATCGTAGCTCTTCTTTTATGCCCATTAATGATGTTGTTTTGTATGAAAGGTATGTTTAGGGGACACAAACACTCCCACTCAGATCAACAACAGCCTTCAGCGACAGAATTACAGGAGCTTAAACTCCTAGTGGATAATTTAACTGAAAAGAACCGTCTCCTCACAGAAGAAGTTCAATTTATCAAGGAAGAAAAAAGGATTAACAATGAACAAAAAAGTCTTGAAGCATAAGGCAGTAGTGATTATCCATTGATGTGAACAAAGCATGACAAACTTTTCTGTAATCTGCGTAACTAGATTGCTGTAACACCTCAAAAAAAGCAATAACAAGCTAAACAAATTAGGAGCTGGTTGAAATGATGGATGGAATGATGGGCGGAACGAATGGCATGATGGGTGGGATGATGGACAGCTCTATGATGTGGATGTGCATTCTAATGTTAGTAGGACTGCTTCTCTTGGCTGCCATAATTGGGACAATTATTTATACAATTGCTCGCCGTCTAATGAGTAAAAGCAGCGTAACAGATCGTCCCCTCATGTTGCTAAAAGAACGGTTTGTCAAAGGTGAAATTAGCGAAGAAGAATACACACAAAAACGAAAAGTTCTAACTAACAAATAGCACACTGAAACCATCTTTAAAAGACCTAATGTATCCATACTAATTTTTTATCTATTCTCTGTTAAAGGTCACAATTGATTGTATAGTTTCCGTTTTTTAAACTAATGGAGCCGTTACGTTCAATAATGGATCTATGGTTTTAATAATAGATACAAGTATAAAGAGGAGTTGATTAGATGGTACAAGTTCGTAAAGCTTTAAGCGATGAGATAGAAATGGTTCGAGAACAGAGGCTACAGGCATACGAAGAGTATGCGCAGAGCATTCCTGAAGGACATTGGGATGTTCTAAGAAAAGCCATCATGTCAGATGCTGATGAACAGACCGGTGTCGAACTTCTAGTTGCTGAATTAGATGGAAAGATAGCCGGCAGTGTTGTATTATTCCCGGCGAAATCAGATGCCTACAAAGGGCTTTCCGATATGATGGATTATCCTGAAATAAGAATGCTGGCAGTCACACCACAATCACGGCATAAGGGTGTTGCAGAGGCATTAATAAAAGAATGCTTTTACCAAGCAAAATCAAAGGGTTCACGGTACATTGGCTTACATACCGCAGATTTTATGAAATCCGCAATGCGGCTTTATGAACGTATGGGCTTTGTACGAATGCCAGAATTCGACTTTGAGCCTGCCGGTGACGGAATTATTGTCAAAGCATACCGACTAGCCATTGGATAAATGAAAAGAAAAAAAGCACCTTGGTAATAAGGTGCTTTTAGACAGCAGACAAAATGGTGCTTGGATTTCTAATCGAGACCATTTTGTCTTTTTTATGCGCTTAGGTCGCCCTATTCATGCTGGCTACGTCGGTTTCTATAAACGGCTGTTCAGTTCAACAATGGACACAAAAAACTGAATTCGATAACTGTCGAATGGGTTTTTAACTGCAAAAAATTTAAATCTTTAAAGCCTGAAAATTCCTAGCTATTGATAGGTTTTTAAAGCAAAACTGATCACGACTTCCCTACCTTTTGAACAAAAAATTAGCGCCTAACCCCCTTCAAAATCTCCGATTTAGTGGGGGTTAGGCGCTAAGGTCTTGATTCTTCTTATTCTATGTATTTTTTATGACATCGCATGCCGCTTCTTACTTATCATCACTCATATTGATTCTCTTTTCATTTTACAATTTATTTCCATTTTGATACGATCAATATATCTTAAGGACTAAAAAATGGAAAGGAGGGTTTGAGAATGAAAGTTGCGAAGTCGCTGCTGCACAAAATTACAAACCACACCGAAATCTTCAATAATACGCTGGATCTTTACAATGATGCCCTGTCCTTCATCATCCAGGTGATCGACAAAGAGTTTGATCATACTGACAACCTGACAACAAAATCGATTGTACCTGCGGTGGAAAAACTGATTCACGCAACCAAATCAAACCCTCTTCCAAAATACAAAGAGTTTAACGAACGTTTTTACAAATTTCCGTCTTACTTTCGCAGAAGCGCGATTGCTTCTGCTTTCGGCAAAGTAAAGAGCTTCCGCTCTAACTATCAAAACTGGCAAAAAGAGCAGAAATACGCTCTTTTCGAAGGAAAAAGATTTAAGAAACAGCCTCCCCGCCTGCAGACGGAACATAAAGAATTCCCT
>NZ_LAHL01000055.1 GCF_000966195.1 Domibacillus robiginosus
CCGCACTGCCCGCGGAACGCGAAGTCCGGCAGGCTTCACCTATCGGCTCTTTTTTTAAAAGAAAAAGACTTTGTCTACACACTGAAGCAGCCGAAAAAATTCGACTGCTTTTCAAAGATTATTTATTTGGCTAAAGGAGAAGCTTCGTAGCTGCTAACTTCTAGCGGCGCTGTCAAAAATTCAGATGCCTGACCAACGAAAGCCGTAAAGTGGCTGCTCGTATTGTGGAGAGCAACCGCTTCTGCATCCTTCCATACTTCTACCATCGTATAAACCTGCTCCTGTTCCGTATCTTTCATTAAATCATACGAAATATTGCCGGCTTCTGCTCTTGATCCTTCAACAAGTGAACGAATCTGGGCTAAAAACGCCTCTTCCTTGGCTGCATTTACTTGAAAGCGTGCGTGAATAATAATCATTTTTATCTCCTCCTTTTTTAACGCCACTCTGTAATTTGATCAATAGGCATACGAACCGACTGATAGCCTTTGTTCGCCGCTTTCCCAATGGAAATAAGCATCACTGGATAGTACCGGTTTTTATCCATGCCAAATGCTTCGGCAATTTTATTCTTTTCAAATCCGCCAATTGGATTTGTATCATATCCATGAGCACGGGCTACAAGCATCAGCTGCATGGAAACAAGACCTGCGTCAATCAAGTTCATTTCCTTTAACTGATCGGTCGTCATGACTTCAAAAAAACCCTTGATTGATTTGACCTGCTGGTTTTTCACGTCTTCCGGCATAAATCCTTTTTGAACGGCTGTTTCGTAAATTTCATCCAAATAATCATTGCTGTTCATATCAGCAAAAACGGCAATGACTGCGGCAGATGTTTCTACCTGAGACTGGTTAAATCGGGCAAGCGGTGCAAGAGTTTCTTTACCTTCCGGTGTATCGATTACTAGAAAACGCCACGGCTGCAGGTTAACAGAAGATGGCGCAAGCGCTGCGCTCTCTAATATTTCCTTCATTTCCTCGCGGCTGATTTTCACTGAAGGGTCATAATATCGAATCGAGCGGCGGCCGGTTAGAATTTCCTGAAAGTCATTTGTTTTTGTGTTATTCATAGATGTCTCTCCTTTATTTTTTACTGAATCTCTTTAACGTTCTTTTGTATATGGGCGAGAACGTCAGCAAGATGATCTCGGTCAGCTTCTGAAATACCCTGCAGAACATTTTGAATAAACCGCTTTTTCTCTCTGCAGTAACCCTCCAGCCGTCCGCGTCCCTCTTCGGTTAAACGAACAAAGGTGACGCGGTTGTCATCGGGATTTTTGCGGCGCACAACTGTACCGCGTTCCTCGAGCTGCTTTAAGTGCCTGGTTACAGCTGCATGATCAATATTCACCTTTTTCTGTAAAGCTGTCTGGCTGATTTCCTCCACTTCAAACAATACATGCAGCAGCTCTAGACGGGACTGGCTTACACCTGTGCAGCGTTCAAACTTCGGCATGATCCCCTTATTGATTTCATGCAAATAATAGATGATTTCCTCATCTTTACTGTGTAAATTGATCAAAAACACCTTCTCCTATCCATCCCGCTAATTGTTTGATGGGTCAATGTTTGATGCATCAAACAATATACAATATAAGAACGATTAGTGTCAAATGATTTATCCTGCTAACGAATACCCCGGCAGACAGTGGCTATATTAAAAATGGACAGCTTCCCCTCCATGTTTGCTTTTAGCACTGCCTGGATAAAGAATGAAAACTGGGCTGTTAAAGCTATTTTCCTTAAAGGAGTGTTTTTCATGTGGATAGATATGATGATTCCCATTAATCACCCAGGCTCTTTATCCGGCTTCCAGGCTGCCTTACCAGAACCGTATATGTTCGACCGGCCTGACCGGTTTACAAGCTACCAACACGCAGAACATCCCCATGCCCTTATCAAAGATGATCACCATCAATGGTACCTCAGCATGCGCTGGGAATGCGAATCATTAACCGAGCTTAAATATATGCGGCAGGTTCACCGCCCTTCTTATGCAGATGAGCAAACGATATTAAAGCTGGTCGATTACTTGAACGAAACAAGCTTCACGGCTAAGATGGATGACTTTGATAAAGCGTTTGTCCATACAACTATTTTTACCGACAATGTAGAGGATATACCACCAGGCCGGCAGCTGCGGATCGCCAATGCAGACGGAGAGGATGATCCGTCAGTCATCCGAAATCTTCATTTTATTGACAATCTATATAATGGTAGACGGACCCGCTTTCTATCTGGGTTTGAAACATACTCAATGGCCACTGTCACCGAAAACCGTTATTATCTGGAACATGTTCACCTGCCTGCATCTGCTGCTCTTTACCTGCAGTACTTTGTTTATTTTCAGCGCTATGGCTATGTTCCGTCCAAACAAATGATGGCCAGACTGCTGGAAAACTTATGGACTTCTACTCAGGCAAAAAAGACAAATTGGAATCCGGCACTTTTCACTGTAGAAGCTGTTACAGATTATTGAGGCTGTTCAAATAAAAAAAGGCGGTCACGAAACACCGCCTTTTTTTGCTTTCTGATTTATCAATTCGATGCGGCAGCCGCCTTTTGCCCGCTTGCCGTCTAGCTGCAGAACATAAAGGTGGCGCTCTGCTGTAAATGATACTGTCCCGCTTTCATCTGCTGTGAAAACGTGCTTCCACACTTGTTTTTTTCGGTTCCGCCATTCAAGCTGCAGCTCTCCTTGTTCCACTGTCACTTCGTAAACGAGTGTCATAGACGCTCCCTTTTTCAACCAGAAGGAATACTCGTCAAAGCCGTTAAATCTTTTGAAAGAAACACGCAAGTGATTCAAGCCCTGCTTATACACATAAGCTATTTTTGTAACAACTTTTAATTTGCCTTTTTTCCATAAAAGCCAGCCGGCGAGCCCTATGAAAATCAGTGGAAAGATATCAGTTAAATTCTCTGTAAAGTAATCGATCATGCACGTATACTCCTCAATAAATGGATGCTAATAGTTTCTTTTATTATATAGAACTTATCCTATAATTCATATATGAATGCATGGATTCACACCCTTTAAGACCACCTGAGCTGCCTGGAAGTATCGTGTTCATTACATTCTCGCTTTTCGATAACTATCAATAATTTCCATAATCGTGCTGACAACAAATCCAGCTGCAACAAGCCGCCATATCCATTCAATGGCCTGTGTGACAGAGGAGGATGTCGTTTCCAATAATTCCGCCATGTAAGGAATTATTGCTCCATTCATTAAATTTGGATCGCTTGCAATCACGACGAATGCAACGAGGCCCAGTCCATGGATCACCGCGTTTACATAAGCAAGTCTCATCGTCCATTTTTTGGATGCCCCTTTATAAAGGGCCAACCCTAAATCCAACAAAATAAAAGCAACAATGATCAACCAAAATGATTGTAATGTCCCTTGATTAAATATAGGCATAACAAACTGTAATTCGCCGCTGCCTTCTGACCTGTAAATTCCTACAAGATGATCGGCATTAAAATAAACAAGGCCCCAGGCAATCGTCCAGACGAAGCCAAATACCACTTCTCCATTTGAAATGGCTTTTTTCTTGGGAATCATGTCAATATTTTTTAAATCATCTGGTGTCCAGAAAGTTTTACTTGTTATTAATCGGTGTCCCCCTTTTATTGCGCCCGCCCTCTCTATCACACAGAAAACAAGCGTGAACCAGAACAATACCTGGATAAGCACCATAATGACACTGGCAATTATGGTACTGAACGTTTTAATTGCCACAAATAGAGTTGTTTCTGCTCCGGAAAAAGATACTATACTTTCGGCAATGTGAATGAAGATCGTAACGAAGATAGCCCAGGGAATCACCAGTTTTAATGTTTGAATATAAGCGTCATAAACGTTTGGTCCAATTAAATAAGCAGGCGTATCACGATAGCTTGCAGCGAGCAGGGCTGGATCGCCAAGCTTTGAAAGAGCGGCTTTTACCTCTTCTTCCGCAGGGCGTTCCGGCAATGTATCCTCAATGGCTGATCTTAGCTCCAATGCTATATCATCCCTTGTTTTTTGAGGCAGCCTTTTCGTTACTTCATACACATAAACATCAATCAAATTCAACTTCATCAGCCCCTTTTAAAAGTGGTTTCAGTTCGAGTGTCATCTTCTTCCACTCTCTTTTTAATTGTCTGTATACTTCTGTGCCATGGCCACTCAATAAATAATACTTGCGCGGCCTGCTTTCGGTTGTGTCCCAACTGCTCGTCACGAGTTTCTGTTTTTCTAATCGGCGCAGGAGCGGATACAATGTACTTTGTTCAATAGCTATTCCAGCTTCTTCAAGTCTTTGTACAAGTGAATAGCCGTATTGTGGTGTATGAAGCTGGCTTAAAACAGCCAGCGTAAGCGTGCCCCTTCTCAGCTCTGTCGTAAACGAGTTTGGTAAAGAATCCATGCGTTTATCACCCATCTCCTCATACCGTGTATCGCACAGTATTTTAAAGTAAATAACACTATACCCTGCATTCTATTCTGCTTTTAAAAAAATGATTCAGCTTTTTCCCTACGAAAATAACCCTTCACATCCTAATTTAAAAGAAAAAAGAGAAGGCATATGGTTTAAGATTCATATGCCTTCTCTTTTATTCTGGAAACTTTTATACAATTGTTTTCTTTGCATTATTTGCTTTGATTAACGAGAAATTGTTCAATTTCATTTGATAAAATGGCGGTATCCCACGGATGCCAATAGTACGTTGTTCCATCGTACTGTATACTATACTGATAAGCGATAATATCCCCAGTATACAGCACTATCTCATAGGATGAAGCTTTTTTCTTTGTATCTGGTGTAAAATAATCCACTGATTCACTTGCGATTAATACTTTTAACAACTGCTTTAAATCCGAACCGGTGATTGTTTTGCCCTGTTTTTCTCCTTTTTTAAAAATGTCAGCACGAATGACTTTTTCAGTCGGGACATTGGCAAAATGCCACTTGTAGCCGCTTAAATTTGTTGAGTAATAAAGTTTGTATCCATTCTTCGCTTGTTCGTCCCTTACAGCCAGCAGGCCCGGGTGACCTTTTACGGCATAAAATCCAGTTCCTTTTTTATAAAAAGCGGCATCGCCATCTTTTGTTTGGTAGGATGGGTCGGTAATCTGCTCTGCTACTGTAAAGGTAACCTGTCCAACTTTGTCGCCAACGGCTTTTCTGTCTGCTAAAATTCCGGTATGAATGCCGTAATACTCCACTCCATTCCATTTAACAAAATCAGCCCAATCAATGGCGTCTGTCTGACTTTCTTCCAGCGTATCGGAACGACAGCCTGCAAGCAAAACAGCTAATAGAACCAGCAAAGCATAGTTTCTCAACAAATCCCCCCTGCCCAGTAAAATACCTGATCTTGCTGCTCTCTTATATTATTCGCGGTGAGATGAAAGATCCCTCCGGGCAGAAAGGACGATTGGTAAAATAGATGACACTTGTTTGAACGGACCTTTTATTGGGCATGATGGTTTTATCTCCCTATTTTCCTCATATAGAAAGGAGCAAAAACATGGATGAAATGATCCGTCTCATTCTGTCAATGGAATGGCTGACAGAACAAAATATCATTCGCGCAGTATCCTACACTTTTTTCTTCGTAACGATTGCTGTATTTCTTTGGCAGCTGTTCCGCTCTGCTGTTGCGATCAAAAAAGCGAGAGTACAGGGGAAAATTAGATTCCGCACAATCATACATTGCATGGGTGCTTTTTATTTAATAGTAGTCACATTGCTTGCGGCCGGCATCAACGGACTTTCAGGCATCTTCTGGATTCATTCCTTTATCGGCTTTTCCCTTACTTGTATTTTCCTAATGGACAAGGCGTCCAAGAGAGGAATACAGCCTGCTAAAAGGGTCAAGTTCAAGCGGCGGGCCATAAAAAAAGCCAATTCTCATTAAAAATGAGAATTGGCTTTTTGATTTTATATAAAAAGGATTATCTTGCTTTTACTTTAATGATGGCTTCTCCGTACTGATCCATAGACTGGCGGTAGCTCTTTACTGCCGCTGAAATCGCCTGTACGTACTTTCCAAAGCCTGCTTTTTCTTTTAACACCATTGCTGTATCGATCATATATTTAGTCATTTTATTATCTCCCCTCGTCGCTCTTAACTTGCCTTTATTATCCTACAGGTCCACATAAATGAAAAACCTAATGAAAACGGAAACATCGACCATGTAAGCGTGTATCATCAATCTTTTTCTTCTTCTTGCTTTTATTTTCTTTGTTTTTCTTGTTTTTTTAAAAACAAAAAAAGTGCCGGTTTATTCCGGCACTTTATTCATTCGTCTATATACAATCACATAATTGACGGCCATGATAATAAGTACATATATACCGTACAGCCCAAATGAGAACCATTTGTTTTCCGAAAAGCTTGCACCGGCAAAAGAAAGCAGAAGAATATTCGGCAGCTTTCCAATAGTTGAAGCCAGGAAAAATACAAAGCCATTAACACGGCTTAAACCGCAGACAATGTTGACAACTGGAGATGGAACAAACGGTACGACACGCACAAGCAGAATCGCGAGAAACGCATTTTTGTGCAATTTCTCCTCATATTCTTTCACCTGCGGATACTGATCGAGCTTTGCCTGCGCCCATTCTTTAAAGCCATATCGGGCAATATAGAAAAACAGCATCGTTCCAATCATAGAGCCGCTGAGCGTAACAAGTACGCCTTCTGTTGTTCCGAAAATACCGCCAATGAGGCCAGCAAGTACAGGAAACGGCACAATCGGAACAAACACACAAATGGCTACAAGAAGCATGCTGACTAAAACAGCGTATGTGCCTCCTTCATTGACGATATGAAGCAGTCCTTCTTTTTGTGTAATACCAAGCAGCAGAATGCCGGCAAGAACGGCAAGGCTGACGATTCTTTTAATCATAGTGCACCTCTTCTTTCCTCACGTTGCTTTGTTTAGTTTACCATAAAATAGACCCGTCAGGTTTTTTTAGAAGATAAAATAGATCGAAGCGCTTCATCCAATGTTGGAAATAAAAACGTATAGCCTTCCCGCTCTAGCCGCTCCGGAAGCACCCATCGGCTCTTCAGCACAAGCTCCGTTTCTGTTCGGATCACTTTAGCGCCAAGCTCCAGCATCCACCGCGGTGCTGGCAGACCAAACGGCACCTTCATAGCTCTCCTGATCGCTGCCATCAATTCGTCATTTTGTACAGGATTTGGAGCCGAGCAGTTGAAAACCCCGCTCAAATGCGGACGGTCCTTTAAAAACATGACAATGCCGAACACATCCTCGACGTGTATCCAGCTAAATCGCTGCCGCCCGCTTCCCTGGTGACCTCCAAGACCAAATTTCACTAAATTCTGATAGGGTGTCATCACACCTCCACCGGGACCAAGCACAATCGCAATGCGCAGAGCAATTTGCCGCGTGTCGGGCAAATCCAGTGAGAAAAACGCTTCTTCCCAACTTTTAGCGACATCGACTGAAAATCCTGCCCCTATCTCTCCGTCTTCTTCTGTCATAGGACGGTCTTCTGCATGCCGATAGATGGTTGCTGTACTTGAATTTATCCATACTTTTGGCGGCTGTTCACATACCTGGACCGCTTCACCAAGCTGTTTTGTCGTACTTGTTCTCGAAACCATAATTTCTCGTTTGTTTGCCTCATTATAACGGCAGTTGACCGATTTCCCTGCTAGATTCACTAGCAGATCCGCACCGTCCAGCGCTTCGATAATGCCCTGCTTGTTTCCCCAGGAAATATGTGGTGCCTGTCGAGAAATAATATGAACAGTGTAACCAAGCTCCCTAAATCGTTCTGTCATATACTGACCGATAAATCCTGTTCCGCCTGCTAACACAACTTTTTTCATTTCAAAACCCCGCTTTTGTGAAATTGGTATTTCATGAAATGCACGGTAATTATTCTCCTTTACTTTAGCACATCAAGGAAATATTTTCCTCATTAAAAAAATACTCCAATCATTGTTGGAGTAAGCTGTTTCTTAATCAATTTAATTGATAAATAGAAAAACAACTGCCAGCAGCAGTATCAAAAGAACACTTCCTGTCATGAGCAGCACTTTCCGCTGACGATCCATATAAGGCTGGACGTCATAATCAATACCGTAATACGCAAAAACGTCTCCCCGTTCATCGACATATGGTTTGACGACTGTCAGCCATGTTCCGTAGTCATCTGTATAAGGCTCGGATACAATCATCGTTTTCTTTTTTTTCATTTCTTCTACTACATTTGCAATGTTGGCAGGCTGTGTATAAAAATCGCCTGTCTTTACACCGTTTTTCTCTACTACATTTGCTAAAGCGGTTGGCGCTGCCATAAAACGGGTATCCGTGCCATTTTTCAATTCCGCACCAAATATGTACCCATGTGTAATAAGAGACTCATGCCTGGAAAGACGGTTAAAGTGTTCTTCAAGCTTCTGGCCCACCTTGCTATTTCTGTTTTTATTGTGCATTAATTCTTTTACTTGTTTTGTCGTTATTTCCTTTGACCAGATTTCTGCTGTTTTCTTTACATCTGGAGCCAGCCGGCTAATTGCTTGTTTTGTTTCCACATATCGCATTGTACCAACAAAGAGGACTGCTGCCATGGCGATTAACAAGCATATAAATAAAATCCATTTTATTTTTAAGGATAACCTTCCCACTCATGACCACGCTCACTTTTAACCCAGCTGTATCCTAGAAGAAACCATAATAGATTAGCTGAACAGACTTTACTATTTTTATTTACTTAAGAAGAATTGAGATTTTCCGCTTGTACTTGTAGGTTATTTGTCATAGACGGACTTTTTCTCTATCATAGAACGAACCGAAAAAGATAGCAAACCCAAGCCTTCTCTAGGCCATAACAGCTGCAAAACAGGACCGAATTGACTTCAAATTACCTTCTTTTTCAGTTATCTCTAAAGCAATATGCCTTGAAACTATTTTTTGTAAAATAAGGGAGTAGCTTTATCAACAAATAACCAGCACTATTTCACTGTTATAGAAAATAAAAAAGCCACCGGATGAATCCGGCGGCTGGGCCCATCGCATTGAATGTTAAAAAAGAGTGATCTTTTTATCGATTTCTTTTAATAGGCGGACGGTGTTTTGTATATCTAATCCTCCGTCTTCCTTCATCTGTAAATAATCTGTTTTCACCATAATAGTCATTATTTTTCCATTTTGGTAACGGACTGGCTTTTGAAAAAACAGCTCTTTAATGTCGTCCTCCTGGATCAGGCGAGTAAAAGCTTTCATCCGCGCTTCTCGCTGGCGGAGCGGATCTGGCTCTGCTAGCTTGATGCATAAGCGGCTTTGCTCGATTTGGAAATAACATGCATGGCTTGGATCTTTCGTCCACCAAAACCCTTGAAATCCACCGCTTCCATTTGCTACATAGCCCCAGTCTCCTCTTCCAAGCTCACTTTGAAGCAGCCTGTAAAATCCTTGCCATGACGCAGAAGTCCAGCCCGAAACAGGAAGCCATCGGTACGACTGGTACCCTGCCTCAAGCGCTTCCAGCCGTTTTAGGTAATCCAAGAAAACATCGTTTTGTACGCCTAGACTTTTCCCCTCGTTCATAACATTCATCATCTCTTCCCGTATAAATGGCCTATACCCTGCTCCTTCATACGACCGATAATGACTCTGGCTCGCTGATTGATAAAAAATCGGCAGCGGCTTTCGGTTAGGATACTCTTGTTTAACTGCTTCTAAATAACGGACCAGCTGATCTGAATAGTTACTTGAACAGGTTTTACCTTCAATCAAAACAGCTGCATGCTCATTAACTAAAATCAAGATATCCAGCTCTTTAAACTGTTGAATCACTTTAAGAGATTTGATCTCTGGCAGTACTTCTCCATGCTTTCGGAAAATCCGCTCCAGGAATAGCTGTGCTGTTTTATGGAGAGCTTTATCAGCCGCTTCCCCGTTCAGTCCCGCCCATTGCACAAACCAGCACAAAAAGGAATCCTGTAATAGCTCACTCGCCGCAAACGCAAACAAGCTTTTCGGCTCTTCCGCTTTTTCTGCATGTGCGTCGACCCACACCGCTGTATGCTCTCCGTTGTATTCATCCCATCCGCCAAACCGTAAAATTGCCTCGACATGCATTGCGGGATACAGCGTATTCTCCGTTTTTTTATATACACGGCCCTGGTCATTTGGATAAAGAAGAAGCAGTGAATCCCTGCGTTCGGCAATGATCCTCGGGTAAGCTTCTTCGTCTGGCCTTCCCTCCTCATAACCACAATTTGCGGAGCAGATGAAAGTCAAAAAATCTCCGGACTTAAGAGCCCTGTTTTGATCAATATGCAGGTGCTCTGCTGTGTCTTTTATGAAAGGTGAGCTGCAGTTTGGACATTCCCCATTTTTCAATTTCTTTCCTCCTTTTTTAGGTATAGGAAAAAATGGGCTTAAAAAATGTATATACGGATTCAACTTCAAACCCTGGGGCGCCCGGTTCTTTCAGTGGCATTAAACTAATGTATCAGGCTGCTTCCTAACTTCGTCTGTCTTCTCTTTGGATACATTGTTTTGAGTAACCAGGCTGTGCAGGAGCTTCTACTATATATATCATTATGCAGCCCTTCTCGTAATCTTATTTTCTTCAAAAACAAATATTTCTAAGTCTTTTGTCTTGTTAGCCATTTTATCAGATTTTTCTTTACACGTATGTCGAAAAAAGTCAGCGTTTTACAAAATGTCTTTTTATTTTTTTAATACGGCTTCTTAGAAAATTCCTTTGTTATTCTTTAATGGCAGAGGCATTTTGTATGTGCATTTTTTTCTTATTAGTGGCTGCCTTTTGCTGAACAGATACATTTCATTCCTGTACAATATCCGATTAAACATATAAAAGGCAGCTAACTGAATATAATGAACGGGTGTCCTCTTAACCTGCCACTGCAGATGAAGGAAAAACAAAGCATTCATTGTTCTCTTATTTTTAGGATACAGAGGTTCATCTTTATTTTGACATTTGAAAGGAAGAGCTTAGTGAAAAAATTTTTATGGGGCTTTCTTATTTGTTATCTTTTGTATGCAGTCGGTGTCAGCGTATATTTGCTCAACCTTGAACCAGGCTATGTTCCAAATGAGTACGCTGGCACGAGTGCAGATCCGAAGCAATTCATGACAGAAAAGGAAATAGCGGAAGCGCATCATTTAGACACTATTCACTACTTCACCTTTTTTTTGCAAACACCGCTTGATATCGTTATTGTGCTGTTTTTGATGACACTGTCGATTAAATGGCGCAATCAAGCCGTTACGCGCTTTCGAAACTCATTTTGGCAGACAGGCTTCTATTATTTCTTTTTCAGCATGGTCCTGACACTGATTTATTTACCGCTGGACTTCTTTTTTTATCGGCTGTCCCGAAACTATGGCCTGTCGAATCAATCAGCGGCTTCCTGGCTTGGTGATTTAGGCCTCAGCTTTGGTTTAGATCTCGTGATAGGGATTCCACTTGTCTGGCTGCTGTTTTTAGCGATTAAAAAGTTCCCAAGAAAATGGTGGCTTGCTTCCTGGGCTGCATCACTGCCATTAACGATTCTTCTGATGTTTATCTCACCTGTGTTTATTGCGCCGCTTTTCAATGACTACAAACCGCTTGAAAACGAAAAAGTCAAAATCGAAATTCAAGAGCTGGCCTATGAAGCCGGTATTGGAGAAGCGAAAATTCTGGAAATGAATATGTCCAAGCAAACCAATACAATTAATGCTTTTGTAAATGGCTTTGGAAGCAATATGCAAATTGTACTTGGTGATACGGCCATTAAAGAACTGACCATCGATGAAATCAAATTTGTGATGGCGCACGAAATTGCCCACTATAAAATGGGACATATCTACAAAGGTCTGGCACTTCAAGTGCTGGTTAGCTTTTTTACCGCTTTTGCAACAATTTGTTTGTTTCATTGGCTGCGTAGAAAATGGGGCGATCACTGGGGACTTAAAGATCAACATGATATTGCTGTTCTGCCACTGCTTATTATCTCGTTTAGTCTCATTTCCTTTCTGGCTTCTCCAATTGGTAATTGGCAAAGCCGCCTTTATGAAGTAGAAGCAGATCGTTATGCAATTGAGCGAACAGGGAATAAAGAAGCAGCTATTACCGCTTTTCAAAAACTAACGAAAAATGGTAAATCAACCGGGTATGAGCCGGCTGTTATTCATTTCATGACCGGATCGCATCCGCGTATTACAGAACGAATTGATTTCTTCGATAAATATGAGGATACGCATGCTGACCAAAGCGAGCCTCCTTCTTGACTGAAAAAAAGCATTTTAGGCAGCAAGAAGCGAGACAGTGTTGCTGGATGCTCACCTTAAACATTCATTCTGCGCAAATATTTCTAGATAAAAAAAAGCAGATAACTCTGCTTCAGACTGTAGATAAAGTATTAGTGACCATGCACATGACCAGACTGGATCGGCAGCGTCCGGACAGCTTCGCTTTCCATGGGGCAGGCGCTGAGCCGGACGCCGCCAAGTGGCTTGCACCAAGGGTGTATAGAGCGAAAAGGTTGTATTTTCCCTTTTTTATCCACCGCCTGGGTGATTGATCTTCAACGCCACTTATCGGCTCTTTTTTGATAGAGAAAGACTTTGTCTACACACTGAGAAGCAGATAGCTCTGCTTCTTCAAAATTGACAGCCTGCTTGATGAAAGCGGCCATTTTTATGATTTAAGCGCCTGCTTAAATACCTGGACACGGTTTCGGCCGTTGCGTTTAGCGGTATACAGCGCCTGATCCGCTTCTCGCATAAGCATTTGTACAGGAGAATCTGTTTCAAAAGGTTCAAGTTGTGCATAAGAAAGACCAAAGCTTGAAGTAATATGCAGCGTTTCTTCATTTATAAATATGGCTGCTTCCGCTATAGCCGTACGAATGACTTCCGCCCGTTCGTGTGCCTTGAACAAAGACACATCCGGAAGAAAAATAATAAACTCTTCACCGCCATAACGGGCGAGCAAATCATTTGGCTGTATGTTTTCCCTGACAATGTGTGTTAGTTTTTTTAAAACGAGATCTCCGGCTTCATGACCAAACGTATCATTCACCCGCTTAAAATGGTCAATGTCTAACATAATTATGGATACGCTGCCGTCTTCCTTTTTCAGCCGCTGGCAGGCTGCTTCCGCCTGCTCCAGAAAAAAAGTCCGGTTCAGCACACCCGTCAAGCCATCCATTCGAGCAAGTTTCTGCAATTGTTTCTCCATCTCCACCCGCTCAGTTACATTAATAAATGTAATAATGCGGCCAATGATCTCTTTTCTTTTATTCTTCATCGACGCAAAACGAATATGGAAATGAAGCTCCCTTCCACCTCGAGTCAATTGATAGTCGCTTTCCTGACCGCGTTGTATAATCGCCGCCAGCCGCTCCTTTGAACGGATGACTTCCTCAAGAGGCTTGCCAATCATATGAACGGTTAAAGAAGGAAGTACCATTTTCAGCGCCTGATTGTAATCCACAATCACCTCGTTTTTATTCAGCACCATCACGCCTTCTTCCAGACTTTCAAATACTGTTTCCCGGGCAATTGGGACAACATCGAACATTTGAAACCAGAGCAGGGCCGCCCCATGAAATAAAAACGACAGGCACATCGAAATAGGACCCAAATCAATACCGCTGCTCCAGCCATTTAAATAAAAAAGAGTGGCAGCAGGTGGAATCAAAAGGCCGATCACCATCAGAAAAATTTGTGCCTGAAAACGGAAGGATACTTTTTTCAGCTGCCAGAGCAGAATGGACACACTAACCAGCAGGCAGAAATAAAGATAAACGGTTTGGATCCAGAACCAGGGACCCCCTTCCAGCTTTGCGACCGGGTAACTCGCATCTGTTCGCAAACCGACAGATGTATAATACAAATGATGAAAAGAATTCGTCCAATGCAGCAAAAGAGTAAGAAGCGGAATACTGAACAAGATAGCATTCATCCACCTTTTCAGCTTTCGGCCAGTGTAATCGATACACATAAGTAAAATGACGGTCGGTAAAAAAGGAATAGCTATATATTCGACGGCTACCCAGAACAAAATCCTTTCCAGCGATGTGGATGTTAATTCAAACGAATAGGCAGCAGCAAACAAAGCGGACAAAAACGCAGCTGCACAAAAGTATTTTCCACCGGGCGCATTCCGGATTTTTTTAAATGAATAGATTCCTAAAAAAATACTCACTGAGGCACCCGTGATTAAGACCAGCACGTACATCAGTATGTGGTGCGGCATATATGTCTCCTCACTTATTAAAAAGGTATAGTACTCTTTCTTACTATATCATTTTGAGCTCTTCTCGCGTTGAGATCTTTTATACCTTTCCCTTTAAAATAAGGATTTTCTATGAATTTTTTGTTCTATATTCTTCTTATTTATCGTTTTTTTTATCTAAATAAAACAATATTCTAACACTCCGGTCCGCCCGCCGGGGAGCCGCTTATGACTTGTCAGGCGGAATATATAAATTATTACAACAAGAAACGCCTAAAGCCAAAATTAAAAATGAGCCCGGTAAAATACCGAACTCATTTTACTCAAGCTGCCCAATGAAATAACCGTGTCTAACTTTTAGGGGCCACTTCACTGATTCTCCATCCGCTTTTTTCTATCCTCTAAACTGCCTGATTATTTTGTTACCTCGATTTTCCCGTTGTTGGTGGTTAACTGGATTAAATTTTCTCCCTTACCAAACCTGGCATTGCCGTTGTACTGATCAAGAATATTTATGTGTCCATTGTCTTTATGCACTTCAAATCTTGCATTCGTCGGCTCCGTTTCTGTTTCAATTACGATGCTTCCATTATTGTTCTTTAACTGAATCGGTCTATCAAGATCCCTTGTCAGCACCTTGATGCTTCCATTGCTGAGTCTTCCTTTTAATGCACCTTCTACATGGTCAACTGATATTTTTCCGTTGTCTGCTTGGACCGTTACTTCGTCAGACACAATATCCTGCAAATCAATTTGCCCGTTGTTTGTTTGAACGTTCAATTTCTTTACAGGCAATTGCCCGAGCATGACGCGTCCATTATCGTTGGTCACACGCATGGACTGATATGTTTTTTCTGGCAGGTAAACTTTTAATGTTAAAGAAGAAAACACAAAACTAAAATTAAACCATTTCCGCTGCTGCTGATCCAGTTTAACCGTCAGTGTATCTCCTCGCACATCTGCATCAAGATCGAGTGTGTAGTCTGGATTCCGTTTTCCAGTTAACTCTATTTTGGCGTTTGCATCTTTAATCGGGATAATTTCCACGACTGCGTTTTCTGTTTCGAGCTGGACGTCTTTTATGTTTGCGGCGCTGAATTGTTTTTTTTCTGAAACGAGAAGACCTGTGTTTGCCTTGCTGAATGTGATGGCACTTCCCACTCCGCCGATGAGCAGCAGAGCAAGTGCCACAATAGAGATTTTTTTAACCATGCCGCAGACCGCCTTTCACAAGAGATGCGTTAAATTTTAAATAACGGAGAAATCCTTTTGTGATTGCTTTGGTGGCAAAAAACATGCCGATAACAATAAACAAGCCAATTCCGCACAAAGCAATAGAAACGAAAACATCAAACCACTGAAAAGTTCCCCAGTTGGCCAGATTACTGACAAGTACGAGCAGTGGAGAAGCGACAAAAGCGCCTCCTGCGGCCCACCCACCTGCTAATACGCCCACCAGAGCAACAAACGGCCCGAGTACAATAATCAAATTGAAAAATCCAAGCCCAATAACCGCCCAGACAGCCCGCATGATATTGCTGGCTGTTGCTGTAGTACTTGCCCTCTCAATTTGATGAGAAGCGGCCAGCTCTTTCCCAATCTGTCGGGGCGAGCCGAGAGAAGAAGCGATTTCCTCTTCTGTTTTTCCTTCTTCGAGCCCGATGGTGAAATATTCTTCATAATCCTGTAAGATATCATATCGCTCTTCAGACGGCAGCTTTTGCAGAGCTGACTCGAGCTGCTGCAGAAATTGTTTTTTATTCATGCTTTTCACCTTCTTTGATTAATTGGTTAACACCTCTGGTAAATTCATTCCACTCCGCAATAAGCTCATGAAGATACTCTCTTCCTTTGTCGGTTAATTTATAATACTTGCGTGAAGGGCCTTCCGTTGATTCCTGAAGGTAAGTGGTGAAATATTCTTCTTTTGTCAGCCGTCTGAGCAGCGGGTATACCGAACCTTCCGATATTTCAATTTGATCCGAAATTTTTTGTACTAATTCGTAGCCGTACCGATCCTGCTTATCGAGTAGCACTAATACACATAATTCCAAAACCCCTTTTTTAAATTGGACATTCAATCCTTTTTCACCTCTATTCCCACTATAGTATATTATATAGTAGTGACTTATAATTAGTACCTGTTAAAGGAATAATAACATTCAGTACTAATTATTGCAAGGTACTGATTTATATTTATTTTAAAATGTTTCACCCGCTTCTTTTCTTTAGTCTCCCGGGAGAAAAATAGCTTCTATGTAAAAAAGACTCAAGGATCATCACCATTTTCCTCAAGCCTTTTGTTTTTCTTATTCAATAACATGCCTCATCGTGACAATTAACAACAAAATGGATTTCGAAAGCTGACTTTACACGGATGGCATAAAAGAGAATGATGAACATCATGAAGAAATCTTCTTCGTGAACAGCCATGATCACATCTTTTAAAACAGTGATCGCTGGATATGATAAAGAACTCATCATCAATACATTTTACGCAATGATCATGCAGGCCTAAACACCCACAGCGGCTGAAATGTTTGTTGAAATCGTTAAAATGTTTATGAGAACAGCCGCAATGGCTGACATGATGATCAAAACAACCGCAGCGATTCTTCCTTTTTTTGCAGCTCGAACACATAGCCCTTCCTCCTTTCAATTGATCTACTATATGATATGTAGACAATCGAAAAGCCGGAGCGGCTAATAGTAGATAAGAGAGCATTATAACTACCCTATTTTTTTCACCATCTTAAACATAGATTGCAAAACCTGGAATCAACCTTTTTGGCTACATATCAGACGAAGCATTTATGATTTCCGATGTAAAAGCCTTTCTCCTTCTGGTAAAAGGCCGATTGGGAAAAACAAAAAAAAACCGAAGAACGAGTTACATAACTGTTCTTCGGTTTCTTTATTTATTCGGCTGTTTCTTTTCCATACTGGTACTGGGTTGGATCAACCGGCTTCATGCCTTCTACATCATGGAAGCGCAGTAAATCACCGTACAGTACTTGATCCGAGAATGACAATTCGGCTGCTACTTTCTTTTTCGCTGCCTTCATATCGGCTGTTGGTTCCAATTTTTCTCCTGTTTTTGAATCGTAGTACGTTCCATCAACGGACGTGTACTCCGGTGAAACAAAGTCTCCGTTGCGGAAAGCTACCACTTCATCGTGCTCAGGTGACAAAAGATCTGTACCGAACTGGATAAACTCTTTGTTGTCTATGCCCAGCAAGTGAAGCATCGTCGGCAGTACATCAATTTCACCGCCATACTGATGCTGAACCCCGCCTTTAACACCCGGCACGTGGATAAACAAAGGGACGCGCTGCAGCTGGGCATTTTTAAAGTCTGTAATTTCTTCACCCATAATTTGCGCCATCGCCTTGTTATGGTTTTCAGAGATTCCGTAATGATCACCATAGATCAAAATCATTGAATTATCATACAGACCGGCTTTCTTTAAATCAGCAAAAAAGTCAGCCAGTGCTTCGTCCATATAGCGTGCTGTCTGGAAGTAACGGTCTACTGTGCCGTCTCCCGTTGTCGCTGGCTCAATCGTTGCATCTCCTTCATCCATAACAAATGGGAAATGGTTAGTCAGCGTCATTAAATGCGCGTAAAATGGCTGCTCCATTGATTGAAGCATTGGAATAGACTCTTCAAAAAACGGTTTATCCTTTAAGCCGTAGTTGATTTTCCGGTCGCCTTCCATATTGTAATAGCTGGCATCGAAAAACGTGTCTACGCCCATTTGCTTGTAAATTTCATTCCGGTTCCAGAATGTTTTATAATCACCGTGCAGGACAGCGCTTGTGTAACCCGCTTTCTGATTTAAAATTGCGGGTGCCGCCTGGTAGGTATTACGTCCTTTGAGAACAAACGCAGATCCCTGTGGCAGACCGAACAGCGAAGTATCCATCATCAATTCAGCATCAGCGGTTTTCCCCTGGCCGGTTTGATGAAAGAAGTTATCAAAATACATATACTCGTTATTGTGCGCCAGTGAATTTAAGAATGGTGTGACTTCCTGGCCGTTTAACTTGTAATCAATCAAAAACGTTTGAAACGACTCAAGGTGAATTTTAATCACATTCATCCCTTTTGCTTTCCCAAAATATTCTTCATTTGGAGCTGCATAATGAGACTTTGTGTAGTTTTCCACATTTGTTAAATCGTCACTGCTTGCAAAAGCGCTTTGCTTCTCATTCTTCACTGTTTGAACCGCATCATATACCGTGTAATTGTATGCGCCTAAATATTTGATTAAGTAGTTGCGGTCAAACGCTCTAGACAAAAGCTGCGGGCGGTCTGCTTCCGCAAGACCCAGGTTCACCGCAAAAATCACGGCACCGGCTGCCAAAATCGCCAGTACTTTTCTTTTTGGTGTAACCTGAAGCTTCCATTCTTTTCTTTTCATCCAAAGGACCACTGCAAGAATCACTAAATCTGCAAAATAAATAACATCATGCCATTCTGTTAAATCGGCGATGCTTCCGCCTAAATGCCCGGCGTTGCTCGTTTGAAACAGCGTCGGCAGCGTAACAAAGTCATTAAAGAAACGGTAGTATAGGATGTTGCTGTATAAAATCAGTGTCATAACACTACTGAATACAAGAATCCATCTGCCGCTTCGTTTTGAAAACAGGGCAAGCCCTAAAAAGAGCACTGCTGAGCTGAGCGGATTTAAAAACAGAAGAAATGTCTGCATCGCATTGTTGATTCCCAGCTGAAACTCTGTCAGATAGGCAATGTACGATTTCAGCCAAACCAAAATAACCGCTAAAGCAAAAAAGTGTAACGGTTTTGAAAACAATCGATTCATACTAATTCCCTTCTTCCAACCTATTTATGACCATCTAAAGTCTTCTTATAAAAAAAGGAGCCTTCAATATAAAGAGCGCATTTATAAAATATACAACATTTCGCCTCCATCGTCGAGTATCTTCTTTACTGCATAAAAGCGAAACCAAAAAACCAGCTGCGCCGGCAGCGGGTTTCATTTCTGGTTAGATAACCTGACAGATTGGTTGTTTTCTTGATGAACTCGTTGCACAATACGTCATAAGAAAGGAGCTGGCAGAAATGGACAGTTCATTTGTTTTACATAACCTTCTTGCGGTTTTATGGATTGTTCTGTTTGTGAAAACGAAGCGGGAACGCCGTTTGCAGATTACCCATGTCCTGTTTCTGACAATCGCAGCCGGGACTTTGGCTTACTCATGCTGGACCGTTGTCCGCCTTATGATTTAATGGGAATCCAAATTTCTGAATACGAATCGTCCTGGTAGGGATCTTCCTCCGGATACCGTTCAAATTCCGGAATACCCTGTGCCTGCTTGTATGAATTAGATGGAAACCATTCTGCGTAAATTTGTTTCCACATTTGCTGCATAGCATTCGGCATTGGACCATGTACTTCAAACACCACCCATTTAGCTGCGGGTATTCCTATTGTCTCGAACTCTTCCGAAGCAGAACCCTCATAACTTACCGCAATCCAGTAATCAATCCGCGACTCTTCTTCCTGCTTTATACATATACCTAAAATGCCAGAGACTTCTCCATCACTAAGTTTTAAAAGCCGGTCTGTTGTACCGCCTTCGTTTATTTCTTTCCACATTGCTGGAATGCCTTCTATCGTTTCATTATTCATCATCGAAAATGCTCTTTTTTGCCCGGTTACCTGAAAGCTGTTTTTCTCCACAATTTTATAATTCATCGGCTTAGCCCCCTTTATTTGTACCCGAATCAGCAGCCGGTTATAGCTGTTGAATAACGGATGCTGGCGCCGAAATGCTTTGGCAAAAGATTGCAGCGTTTTATATCCATATTTAAACGCCACATCAATAATTCGATCCTTTGTATTAGCCAGCTCCTGTGCCGCAAGTGTCAGTCTTCGCTTTCGAAGATAATCCGCAACGGTTATATCAGTCAGTACCGAAACACCCGCTTCTCTGGCAATCTCTTCGATTGTGATCGGCTCAGTGATATGCGTTTCCATAAATTCAATCGCTTTTTGTAATGCTTCTGTCCAGCCCATCTGCCCCCTCCTTCTCTTTTAGCCTATCAAGCTGCTGAATCGAATGCTGGTTTTTTTCTGCTCTTTTCAGACTTTTTCCCAAATAGAGGTAGTTATACATAGAAGAAAGTGGTATTATAAATAAGGTATAAATCCAAATAATGTATTAAAAGGAGAATAATGGTGAAGAAATTATGTGCTGCTTTACTTGCTGCCGGCCTGTTATTTACTCAGTCTGCTTATGCTTCTGCTGCGTTTAAAGATGTAGGCCGAACATACTGGGCAAACGAAGAAATTACGTATTTAACAAACAAAAAAATTATTAGTGGCTTTAAAGATCAAACATTCCAGCCAAATGCTTCTGTAACAAAAATCCAAGCGATGATTATGACAGCAAAAGCGTTAAATCTTGATTTGTCGAACCGCCCGGCTCCAGGATTTAATGACCTGCCGAAATCCAGCAGTGGCTACGCGGAAGCAGCAGCCATTGTGGATGAAGGCTTGTTTCCAAAAAGTGCATCTTTAAAACCGGCTGAACCGATTACACGTGTGCAAATGGCCCGCATGCTGACAGCTGCATTTAAATGGAAAGCTTCCGATTCTGTTTCATTCAAAGATGTACCAAAGAGCTTCTGGGGTCACCCTTATATTACCGCGCTTGCTGACCAAAATATTACGCTTGGTTATCCGGATGGCACATTTAAACCGAACAATGCGCTGACACGCTCACAGTTCTCTGTTTTTTTAGCCCGCGCTTTAAACAATGATTACAAAACATACACATATACAAATACAGCGCTGAAATATAAGCTGGAGCTGCCGAACTATATGAAAACACAGGTAACCGCTGAAAATAAAAAAGACGAGTTCGGCGGTTATGCGACACATTTTTACTACAACAATACAGCACAGCTAGGCTATAAACCGATGCTGGCAACCATCCGCGTCATTCCAGAATCTAAATTGTCTCTGTATAAAGGGGCCCCCTACGAGCTTGTGAAAAAGCAGGGATCTACCTATTATTTCTACCAGGGACTAAGCAGTAGCCCTTACCTGCCAAATGTGAACACAAGCGAAGCAAAAGCGTTTGAACGCATTCACTTCAAGCTAAGTCATATGATCAAAGGTCTTACACCGACCAGTTAATAGTAAGCGAAGGGCGGCTTCCCTGGGGAAGCCGTTCTTCGCTTACTTGGACCTCTTTCGCTCATTTGATTTGCGTACACGTACAAGCGTCTCGGCCGGCTGCTTGCGAATCCACTTTATATATTTACTTATTTTCTCATCCTGGCGCAGCCGCTCGATCGTATCAAGACGGACAGCCAGCTCTTTATTTGTGTAAAGAGCATGAATCTGCTTATGGCAGGGTAAGCACAAGTCGGCTTTGGGACCATGGGATCCGCCTTCTTCTCTTGGCGTTAAGTGATGAACAGTCGTTTCAACCGGTGAACGGCCGCACAGTTCACAAATTGAGGATTTCATAACGTGTCGCTCCCGTTTTTCTTCTATTGTAACAAATCCCGTCATAAGAAGCGTTTTTTAGGCCGACACACTTTTGCCTTTCTCTGTTCTCTGCTAAAATGGACAAGACCACATGGGGAGCCTTCGGGCTGAGAACAGTGCCAAACTGGACCCATGGAACCTGTCGGATCATGCCGGCGCAGGGATGTGGATTTTTCCTCTTTCTTCGCGTACAGGCAAAGAAAGGAGGAAAAAAATTGAACCGAAAACTACCGCTTCAAGCATTAATAGAAGCAGCCATCATGGCGGCGCTTGCATACATGATTGACCTTCTGGTCATTATTGAGCCATTTCCATGGGTGCGAGTTTCAGTCGCGATGATTCCTGTTCTTCTCGTCTCACTTCGCTGGGGCTGGAAAGCGGGAATGGCGTCTGGCTTTGTTTGGGGGCTGCTGCAGATCGTCATGGGCAACGCCTACATTTTAACGCCGCTTCAAGCATTTATTGAATATTTTATAGCTTTTGCATTTGTTGGCCTTGGCGGATTGTTTGCTGGCCGTAATGTGAGCACCAAATCGATTATTCTCGCTGTGTTCGTTGGCAGCATTGCCCGTTACTTCTGGCACTTTCTTGCCGGGTGGGTTTACTTTGGCGAATCTGCACCGGAAGGAACGCCGGCAGCGCTTTACTCACTGACTATTAACGGCAGCGCTGCACTTTTAACGTTCCTTGCATGTGCCATTGTTCTTGTGCTGCTTTCGAGAACAGCACCACGTCTTTTTAAGACATAAAAAAAACGGCCCTTTGCGGCCGATTTTTTTATGCAAAAAGCCATTATTCTTCAAGGGAACAGCTTTAAAATAGAAGCTTCAGTGTGTAGACAAAATCTTTCCCTTTCAAAAAAGAGCCGATAAGTGGTGTTGAAGATCAATCAGCCAGGGACTGGATAGACATTTTCTCTTTTTTAAAAAGAAAAATACAACCTTATTCCCTTTATACACTTTTGGCGCCGCCGATCTATCCTATTCATGTGCTCGGTTATAAAACCAGATATTGTTACAACCGTGATAATCATCCCAAATCGGAATCTCATTCGTTTCTCCTTCTCCCCTCTTTATTATTTCAAAAAAACAATTAAGAATAACCTTATTTAAATTAGCGACGGTCTTGTCTTCTGTCAATTAGTAATTTTGTCACGATAAAAGAATCCTATTTTTGGCAGAGGAGTTGTTTATCATTTATTTGATCTTTTATTGGCATCAACAGCTTTTCAAAATATAAAGCACAATCAATCAAATTGGAAATTAAATGGTCAGAAGAAATGAAAGAAGCCACAAAAAAACTGCCCCGGCGCAGGTCCGATTGAGCAGCTTTATTTTCGTATAAAAAAAGCTGCTCAATCGCAGCCGTCTTTTTTTAATCCTTCCAATAATCGAGCAGCGGTCCCTTTTCTCCAAAAACCGGATCTGTTTCTGCCCTAGGCACCTGCTTTATTTCCATAAGTGCTTCGGCCTGTGAGCCTGGATCCTGCTTTTTTACATTGGGGCTCCGTCCATCCGGATATGCGCCGACTACTAGAAAATCCGAACTTTGATTGAGCCGTTTATGGCCTGTCCCGGCTGGAAGTACGATAACGTCACCTGTTTTAAGCTCAATTTGCTTACCCTGCTCTCCACCGATCTGCACCACGGCTGTGCCCGCTCTTACCCCAAGCACTTCATGTGTGTTAGTGTGGTAATGGTGGTAATCGAAAATCCCATTTATCCAGCTGTTCGTCCAGCCATGCCGATTAAACGCCAGCTCAATGTTTTCCGGCGCATGAACAAACGCCTGCTGGTAAATAATGATCGGCAATTTTTCGTTATTAGGTATTTCGCCATCAGCCCTGCATTGGAAAGTAACGATATTCGTTTGCATATAGAAACGCTCCTTTATACGTGTATAACCTTTTTTCATGTTATACCCTTTCGTAAAGCGTCTACTCTCGAGTTATGAAAAAGACGGCTGCACGACGCGAATGGCGTCCTGTCCTACACATTTTTTCCCTTCACCAAAGCAAAGCTTTGTTTGAAAATAATAACGGCTTTCGTTTAACTGCTCGGGCAGCTGAAATGAAAATGGGATATGTTTGGATGCATTCGGCGGAATATGCTCCGACATAAAAATCATAATTGCATCTGCAGCAGGTGCCTCATTGCTCCCCGTTAATAAATCACATTCAAGCCGGCTTAATTTTTGCTCAAACAAACCGCCTTTTATCAAAAATGAACCCGTCACTTTTTCGCCGGGCATAAATTCATTTTTATCCAGCAACAAGTCGATATGCGGTGAACTGATACGGCCTTTTACCTGGCTCATTAGCTTATTCAACATACCTCGCTGTTTCCCTCCATTGCTCGTAAATAAAGATTGGCGTAACCGCCTGATAAACACGTACTATACGCCGGTTTTGTCCATTTGTAAAGGGGTGTGGAAAAATTTATATTGTTAAAATATTGTAAACGTTTTATTAAGAAAAGGATCCGTAGAAAAGCCTCATTATCCAGTATTTTTTCAACATAAAAAACAAGCACCTGCCGCAAGCTAAACACAAAAGAGAAAGGAGTGGACAGGATGGAAAAACCACAGCATACAGGTCAGCGAATTCAGGAAACAACAGATGCATTAATGAAACAGGGTGTGCCGCCGCGTGCTGCTGCTTTCGCTGCTTCTATGGGTTTTTTACGTCAGCTGCAGCGTTCTAAAAGCGGTCGTTAACAAGCTCCGGTAGTAAAGTTCCTTTTGTCACCATCAATATGAGCTCTTATCTGGAAATGTATACCGCAGGAACTTGTGTTTCGAATGGTTGTTAATAATGGAAAAAAACTCTTTACACTTTTGGTGAATAAATGTTTGTTTGCAGTCAGCCACTGTCCCGCCGCGATGGATTCTGCATGTATACGAAAGCTTTAAATCCTCCGGCGGGCATTATGTTTCCATCCATAAAGTTTCGCTATACTGCAATGACTGCTTTGCACATGAGGAAATCCGCAAGAATCAGACAGCAAAAATCTATTCATTACCTTCATGTCACTTCCAGGTGGTAAATCAGTCATCGGTCCACTTTATTCAACAGAAACGATTTGAATTTTTTCCTTACACAGAGATATAGTAGCGCGTCCAGTTTACTTAGCGACTTTAGACCTCAAATGTAAACAGCACTTCCCAGACAAAGCAATTTAACGATTGTTAACTGGAATACTTTCAAAATTAAAATGCTTCCGTTTTAAGTCTGAGAATTTACTTCCATAGCTAGCTTTATAAAAGACTTTTTATTAATCTATTAATTATGTAAAAAACAGCTTTAACACCGTTCGGCTCTGGCAAACGGTGTTAGGCTTGGATATGTTTTTGCTACAGGGCGTACACAGCAGCCAGGCAGGTTCATTTATCCGACGGCTGCTTCTTAAAAAATCGTTTATATTCCTTTTGCACATTGGGATGTGGAAGGGTTTTAAGCAATACATTTTTCGGTCTCCTCGTCATTTGTTACGCGTTTTTCCGGAAGGTTCTTGCTTCTCCATATACGGCGCATTTCGAGCAAACACTTCTTTTTCGATTGCGCTGATTCACCTGAAACAGCGGCTCTCCTTTTGTTTTACAAAGGGCACATTTTGATTTCCCCAATCGGTCCACCACATGATACGTAATCGACTGTAAGTATGTAAGGTTGCTCGTTTTCACAATAACCATCCTCCTTTTTTAATTAATTTCGCTAGAATACAAGATTTCCCTGTAAGAATCGTTCATCAAATCCCGACAAAAAGCGCAACCATAAGGGACAGACGTTCCTTTTTCTGTCTTTTTTTGTCCTCTTGTTTCTACGGCTTCTTATTTCTTTTGAAAATAAACTTTGTTTAGAGGATTTCTCTCTTTTAAAAGCGAACCACTAATGTATGCGGCCGTTCATAGCGCTTCCTCCAACACAGCCAGCAAATCCGTCACCGCAGCAGCATTGCCCTTTTCTTGATAATCAGATCTCCGAGAAATTCTATTCACTCCCATAAAACAACGGTAGTTATGACAACAATCCAGGCAATATTTTTTCGCCTGCTCCTAACAAGCTGTCATGCCAGTAAAGGTTTTAAACATGCTTTAAAAAACATAAAATAGAATACCCCCCCGATAAATAGTCAGGGAAGTACAGAATACTTCCTAAAACAGCACAAAAAAGCCGATATAATAACTTACAATAATGGGCATAATCAATGGTAATTTTAAAAAAGCAGTAAAAGCGTAAAACGACTGACCACTATCTGCCAAACACTGCTGGTCCATTCGGATACTTGTGAGGCACCCTCTTAAATGTGCAAGCTGATGTCATTGGTAGCATTCGAAAGATACTTTTTAGAATCATCCCTTTTTCTTAACCGTAACTGCCATGTTCAAGAACGTTTAAGCCAAACTTTACTTTAGCTAGCCTGGTATTTTTTAAAGTGAAAGATAGATTTCTTTATAAAGAACTGTATAATGAAATTAATTCTCCATAAAGAACAAGAGGAGGGATTGTTCGCCGTGAGACAATGTATAGACGATACATTTTTCGTGCACCACTTTAAAAATGAATTAAAGCCTATTTTATTTGGTCATCGTGAAGTGGTTTTTGTCTGCATCGGCACGGACCGGTCTGCTGGTGACAGCTATGGCCCTTTTGTCGGTTTTAAATTGAAGCAAACCTTTTCTCTCCGTAAATATACACATGTTTTCATTTACGGCTGCCTTGATTACCCGGTTCATGCTCAAAATTTAGCTCAAACCGTTGAGCAAATTAAGGAACAGCATAAAAACCCACTCATCATTGCCATTGATGCTTGCCTCGGTGCCGCTGCCAGTATCGGTACAGTCGTTTTAGAGGAAGGGGCCCTGAAGCCCGGGGCAGGTGTGCAAAAAAATCTACCGCCAATCGGTGACTACCACATTTCTGGTATTGTGAATGTAGGCGGCTTCTTGCCCATTCAAGTGCTTCAGGGAACACGCCTTTCACTTGTATATAAAATGGCCAATAAAACGGCGGATTTTATTATACGGGCGCTTGTAGAGCTGGAATATGAAAAAAAGCAAGCTTCTTTACCTTCTCACAAAAAAAGGTGTGTATAACAGGCGCCTCAGGCTGCCCGCAAATGCTCGCTTTGGGCTTCACTTGCCGGCTGTGAATGCTCACGCCCCTGAAAAGGTCACGCAGTTTTTCAGCCGGCCGCGTTTCTGGAAAGCAAAACGTTTTTAATCAGCCTGCTTTCTAACTGTGTTTGCACGCCCGAGTCGTCTTTTTTAGCGAAAACGCTGAATCTCATCCGGGTCATCTGCTTTTTGATCTGTAAGAATCCCCATTTGCTTAATATGCTGCTTTGCGGCATGATCGCCCATCATATAAATCAAAGAATACAAAATCTTTTGCGAAGCATCGTAACGGTCGTTTTGCGGATCATGATGATATTCTAAATAAGGAATATGAGCACGAACAAATGCGTCCACATCTGCCCCGTACTTATCATCCATTACTGCTTTTAATACCTCCGCTTCCTTTTGTGTGGCATGAATCACAAAGCTGGGGCTGTCCATTGGCTCAGGCAGGATACTTTCACTGTTTAAATCTACATAATAGGTCTGCTTTTCCAGTTCCATCTTGATCATCTCCCGCTTTTTTCTTATCTTCTACCCGGTCTAAACATAAAAAAAACAGCGGCCAGGCTGTCCGCAAATGCTCACTTTCAGCGTCACTTGCCGGCTGTGAATGCTCATGACCCCGAAAAGGTCAATCCGTTTTTCAGCCGGCCGCGTTCCTTGAAAGCCAAACTTTTTCAATCAGCCTGCTTTCTATCTTTGTCTATCCCCTCAACAGCTACTATCGTCTCTGTTCATTTCAAAAAGTAATATTTTCTTAATCTGCATACAGAAAACAATGTTTTATCAGAAGGCGCTATATTTATTTCTTCATTTTCATGTTTTGTTGACTGCTAAAAGGGAACCCGAAAAGAAACACAATCTTTTACAGGAGGCATACATATGAAAAAAACGATTTTTATCACAGGCGCAGGAACAGGGCTTGGGCGCGGTGCGGCGATCGGTCTGGCAGAGGCGGGGCACCGTGTAATTGCGACAACTGAAATTACAGCACAAAAAACAGACCTCCTTCAAGAAGTTCAAGAACGCGGGCTTGATATAGATGTATTCAAGCTTGATATTACAAATCCGCGCGATGTGGCTCAAATCGCGCGGTACGACTTTGATATTTTTGTCGCCAATGCAGCAATCAATGAAGGCGGACCACTCGCAGAAGTACCTATGGACCGATTCAGAGCGCTGTTTGAAGTAAACGTATTTGCTACACTTGAAACCGTTCAAATTGCAGCCCAAAAACTGGTCAAACAGGGCAAGGGCAAAATTGTATTTATGAGTTCGATGGCTGGTATTTCAGCTACACCTTATGTAGGACCTTATACGGCCACCAAGCATGCGATTGAAGGCATCGCCCAGACCATGCAGGCGGAATTAAAGGAATTTGGTGTACAGGTGGCGACCATTAACCCTGGCGCTTATGCTACTGGCTTTAATGACCGCAGTGCGGAAGAAAAATGGAAATGGTTTGATGAGGAAACACATTTCACCCGAAAAGAAGATATGAAACAGCAGGAAAAAGCGCTGGAGAATCAATTCGACCCGGCAGATATGATTGCCAAAATGGTAAACATTATCCCAGCGGATCATCATAAATTTCGGACTGTTCACCCACAGGAAACGGAAGAACAGTTGCAAAAAACGGAACGAGAACGCTGGGAAATGGACATTTAAAAAAAAACAAAGAAGCGGACTTTTTCCGCTTCTTTGTTGTGAAATTTTTTCTTAGCGGGAAAGGGTTGTTTTTTCCTCGCCTGGACGGGTAACATAAACATATCCATTATGGAAACAAAGGAGTGCGTAACAATGGTCATTAAACAAAGCCAGGGTATCCAGCTGCACGATTTTAATAACCTGACAAAATCGCTCAGCTTTAATATGTACGATATTTGCTGGACCAAAACAAAAGAAGAACGAAAAGCGTACATTGAATATATCGATGAACAATACAACGCAGACAGGCTCACGGAAATTTTAAAAAAAGTAACTGATATTATCGGTGCTCATGTGTTAAACATTGCGAAGCAGGATTACATTCCGCAGGGCGCAAGTGTCACGATGCTCATCTCAGAAGGACCGGTTCATCCGGATTCGCGCGGCGAATCACAGGACGAGTCACCAGGTCCCCTGCCTGACACGGTCGTGATGGCACTTGATAAAAGCCATATTACCGTTCATACGTATCCGGAGTATCACCCAAATGAAGGAATCTCTACATTCCGGGCCGATATTGATGTGTCCACCTGCGGTGAAATCTCTCCGCTGAAAGCACTTAACTATCTTATTCATTCATTTGATACAGACATTATGACAATGGATTACCGTGTACGCGGCTTTACCCGTGATATTAACGGCAATAAGCTTTTTATTGATCACGATATTAATTCCATTCAAAACTACATTCCGAAAGATGTAAAAGATCTGTATCATATGATTGACGTGAACATTTATCAGGAAAATATTTTCCATACAAAATGCAAGCTGCGCGAATTCGACCTTGATAACTATTTGTTCGGCCATACGAAAAACGATTTAGACAAAGACGAAATTAAAAATATTACCGAAAAGCTCCACCATGAAATGGATGAAATTTTTTACGGAAAAAATATCGTCCGCGATGCAAATATTGAATCTGAATAAAACAGCCCGGTCCTCCTTATAAAGGAGGGCCTTCAGTGTGTGTAGAACAAAGTCTTTCGCTTTTAAACAAGAGCCGATAAATGAAGACTGCGGGGGTCTACCGACTCACTGCACTTCCCACAGGAGGCTTCATCCGGCAGGCTTCACCAGGTGGTTTTGAAGATCAATCAGCAGAGGACTGGATAGACATTTTTCTTTTTTTTAAAAGAAAAATACCACCTTATTCGCTCTATACATACTTGGTACAAGCCACTTGGAGGCGGGAGGCCAGCGCAGACTCCTATGGGACAAGCGGGACAGGTGAGATCGGCTTTGCCGCGAAGCAGTAAAGACGAATTCAGCGCCTGCCCCATGGAAAGTAGAGCTGCCCGAACGCCGCTGATCTATCCCATTCATGTGACGGTTATCAATTATGTGTCTACAGTCTGCAGTCCTCCTGATAAAGGAAGGCCTTTTTAGCGTTACCGCTTCATTCGTTTAAAGTATCGGTAAATGCGATCGAGCTTTTTTTCCTGATTTCCATTCCTCTTCTCCATATTGCCGAACTCAAAAAACGTTACCCGTTTAATACCGACAAAGCCAAAAAGGGCCCTTTTCATCAGTATCTGATGCGCATTATTGAGCCAAAACCGGGGATAATGTGCCGGCCCTTTCATCGTCGATACACAAACAGCCGACTTTCCTGCCAAAAGACCTTCCGGGAAAAGTCCAGCTCCGTCACGATACGCAAAGTTTGCTGCAAACATTTGATCAATAAAGCCAAGCAGCATGGCCGGCGGTCTTCCCCACCAAATAGGGTAAACAAACACAAGCTTATCTGCCCAGATGATCAGCTCTCTATAGGAAGCCAGGTCAGGATCCTTATGCATATCCCGTCGCCGCTTCGTTTCATTAAATAGTAAAGCTGGATGAAAGTTTTCTTTATACAAGTCGATCACTTTCGCTTCATGCACTTGATTATTCTCACTGCAGCCGTCGATCACCCTTTGCAAAAAAGCGCCATTTAAGCTTTTATGGTGAGGATACGTATAAATCACCAATACATTCAAGGCACCGCCCCCCTTATTTATCATTTGATAACTAAATCATATAAGGAGGTTAAATGGTTGTCAATTGATAATTGTTTTTTGATAATCAATTTGATATCGTACCGATATGAGGTGAAAACAATGACCCGCGACCCATTATTCGAGCACTTTGTTTCTTTTATTGCCTCAGTCCACCGCGTTCAGCACGATCTGACAAAAGATGCAAGGCCTGATGAGCTGACACCTCTTCAGTACAGCATCCTTGAGCACATTGCCGTCAGCCGCCAGCCTCTTACACCGAGCGATATCAGCTCATGTTTTCATATCTCCATGCCGAATACGAGCCGTGAACTCAAAAAACTCACTGAGCAAGGGCTGATTAAAAGAAGAGAAAGCGAAGAAGACCGCAGAAAACAGTTTGTTCACTTATCAGCGGAAGGACGAGCCATGATGGATGAAGTGTTTAAGCAAATTCACGCACGATTTTTGGAACGGATTGGAGACATATCAAACGACAAAGTAGATACGATCGCGCATGCGCTTGACGTTCTTCAGAAATATGTCTTTTATGAATAAAAAACTTTTTGGCCGGACCTCCTGCTGCGAAGCGGCTGCATCATTTGCCAGCACATCGAAGCATATTTTTATGTTTGATTTCTCTCCAAATGGGGCAACCAAATAAGGAATACCGAAAGGAGAGAGATGTTACATGGCAGACTTAAATCGAAATGAAATTCCAGAAACGCAAGGTCAAGTAGAAGAAAAAGTACAGTCAATGGGGCAGGATAAAAAAGAAGATATTCTGGCAAGCTTTGACACCTTTAAAAATTACCTTGGCGAAAAAGTGGAAAAAGGCGAAAAGCTGGGCATGAATGAGGAGCAGCTCGCCAAAACAGCTCAAAAAGTAGCTGATTATCTTGCTGCTCATGAAGAACCGCGTAATCGTGAAGAAAAGCTGCTTCAGGAGCTCTGGAAAGTCGGAGACAAGGACCAGCAGCATCAACTGGCTCATTTGCTCGTCAGACTCGTACAGCAGTAAACAGCCGTTCATTTGTCGAATGCATGAAACAGCTCAATCAATCTCTAGAGGTACTATTCACAACATTCTTTTGGACAACACAAAAAGGACTG
>NZ_LAHL01000056.1 GCF_000966195.1 Domibacillus robiginosus
TTCGAAGCGTTTTAGCTATTTTTATCGTATTACAGACCAGGAGACTCCTTCAAATTTTGCAGTAGCAGCGGCTGCTATAGGGTATTGGTTTTATAAATATTTATAATAAGTTGAACAAAAATTAGCGCCCCCTCCAAAATCTTTGATTTAGTGAGGGGGGCGCTAATTTTTTGTTTAATTGTGTAAAGGCCACTTTTGGGCACTTGCTTCAACAATGCCTAGCAATGCTTTGCGTCGCTCTTCCAAACTATGTAATGTTTTTTGAAATTCTTGGTCTGAGCAGACAGGTAATCCTTTTTGGCGAAGCCGTCTTAAGTTTGGAACAGGAGGTGTTTGTTTAGCCGGATGGATGTGAGCTGTTTGCACAGTATCTATATAATTTTGGATACTTGAACGAACTTCTTTTACAAGCAGTCGGTTTGGTCCGTATTTTTCAAGAATGCCAAATTGCAATAATGTTAAGGCATCATCTAGAACGGCAACAGCTAGGACTTCAGATTTTTTAGGCTGAACACTATGATAATAATGAAGAATAGGGTAAGCATTGTTCTGAGCAGTAAGTTTACTTAAATCTGAAGCGAGTGTGTTAAGTAGTATATCAATATTATGAAAGTCTTTTCCGCTCCATGCCACCTGTACAATTTCTTCACCGGTGCTTCCGATTCCCATTACACTTTGCGCAAAAGAGCGTTTTTGGCTTGCAGCACTTAAAACTGAAATCAAATACGTAACGGCGAGGGTAATAGAAAGCATTCCAGAAGCAGTCGCACATACTGTAGCAAATTTCCAAAATACTCCATTCGGTGTAATGCTGCCATTTCCTAGTGTGAAGAATATGTAACCTGAAAAATAAAGACGATCTATCCAGGAAGCGGATGCTTTAACTTGCGTATTAGTCAGTGCATTCGGATCACCTGCAAAAAATAAAGTCCAGCCTCCCCAAAACAAACAGACCCACATTAACACAGCGCTCATTAGTAGCAAAGGGCCTGCCAAGCTAAGGATGTATCCCCGGTCTCCACTTACTTTTCTCATAATTTTCCATATTCCTGTAGATAGGTGTCTCGTTACAGGGCCCGCTCCACCTTCTATCCATAATGTCGTCCAAATAAAATCTATCAATCCAATAATCAGCAGTATAATACCAACAATTACATAAACTTCATTCACTTTTCTTCCTCCTGACAACAATCAATCTGAAAAAATTTATCAATCCATTTCTATGGTCAGTAAATAATGCAAGATCTAGTTTCTGGTCATACTGTAATATTTCCCTCCTTGGAGGTTTTAAACAATAGCTCTTTTTATCCGTATCAAAGTCGATTTTGTGAGGGGGAAAATAAAGACAGCAGTGAACTTGTAAAAAGGACTTAAAGTATCTCTATAAAATGTCTCTTTTAAATTGGGAACTGAGTAATTGGCCGTGAAACGGGTCCGTCAATAACAACCAAAGGATATAAAATAAAGGAAGAAGCAAGGGATAAACTGCTTGCTTCTTCCTGTAACACAATATATGCGTTGGCTTGGTTAGTACAAAAACAGCCAGGCTGAGCCTAGCTGCAAGAAATGGTTTCGGCCTTGATAAAATTAAGTTTTATTAGTTCGAAACAGTACCATTATTAACCACAAAGAGAATATTTTATACAAAAAATGCAAGTGTGTAAAAAGTTAAACGAAGGGGTAGCAGTCTTTATTAAATTAGCAGAGTGAGGGAAAGCCCAGTCTCCTTAGTTTAGTCGCTTCTGCCAGCAAAATACCATGTATCCCCTAGTGAAGAATATTACCATATCTTTATTTCTTAGAATGAATAAATTCAGGAAAAAAAAGAGATAAAGAAAGTAAGAAAACCGGGGGTGAAAAATGTGTTAAACATTGGAGATTGGAAAATAGTCAAGATTGGTAGTATGACAGTGGTTGGATATGTGAGCAACACCATTCATTACAGCCTGCACAGTGAGCGAGTTGAGTTAACAAAAGTGGTTTGGATTAAGGACAATCAATACCTTTTAAAAAAACCATCACCGGGCATCTTCACAGAAGAGCAGCTGGAACCGATCGGCGATTTTTGGGACAAGCACCAAGATAACTCAACATTAATTGATCTGGCTTTAAAAACAGGTGACAGAGAATGGTTTAAAGAACTGACAGGAGAAAAGCGAAAATGGCATACCGTGGAGCAATAATTAAACAGCATTGGACACCGGAATAAATGGGAAGCGGATAGAGAGCTGCTGTGCCGATTTGCCGCTCCTTGTCCAATGCCGGTAACTTCTCAAGACACACAAAGAAGCATCATACCAATACTCAAGCTATTTTTACAAATGAGAAGTACATTCAGAAAGCCATTGAGATGGTTCGTCAAAGAAAAGCAGCACAACACATATAGGATAAGGTAATAGAAAAAGCAAGAACAGTCTTTTAGATTGTTCTTGCTTCTTTTTTAGACTTCACATATCAGCAGGTTTGTATGACAGCTAACAAGGTAAAGTAAACCTTGTTTAACCTCTTAACTTTCACAAATATTTTAAAGTTAAGCAGAATATAAATGTAATACATAATTTCTAAGTTTTTTTGTATAAAAGACGGAAGAAGCGGCTATCTTGATGAAAAGGCTATCAAAATTAAAGGGGAGATAAGCGATGAAAACGAGACAAGATGCCTGGTCAGAAGAAAACGATCTGCTACTTGCTGAGACCGTACTACGTCATGTGAGAGAGGGAAGTACCCAGCTGAAAGCGTTTGAAGAAGTGGGAGACAAGCTTAATAGAACAGGAGCAGCATGTGGCTTCCGCTGGAATGCTGTGATCAGGCAGCAATACGAGAAGGCATTAAGTCTTGCCCGTAAACAGAGAAAACAACACTATCGTAACCAGCAAAAGCAGGAAAGGGTTTCATCAGGACTTCGTGTTGTCGAGAAGAAACATCGGTCAGGACAAAAAGCGACGGAAGATTTGAACTCAGATTCTCTGACAATCAAAGAGGTTATTGGCTTTTTAGAGACGTTAAATGTCTCTGGGGAAGACTATGACTTTCTGCAAAGAGAGCTGGAAACGATTAAACGTGAAAAAGCAGAACTGGAAACAAAATACGAACAGCTTGAAAAAAGCGCATTGACCATGAAAAATGATTATGAAGAAATTGTGAAAATTATGGACCGGGCTAGACGAATGGTTGTCTTTAATGATGAAGAGGCCATGCTGCAAGTTGAAAATAATAACTTAGAAAAAATCGCAGAATAAAAAGTACAGCTAATATCACGAGGAAAAATTTAAACAATGTAATGAATAAAAACGAGGCTGTATCGGTAAATTTTAGAATATTAAGCTCTAACACGCCATCTGGGAGCCCGGTAAAACCAAATCCAACGACAAAGGTGATAACAGTCCCTATCATCATCTAGCTTATCTTAGCAGAAAGGCTGTCATTACGGTTGCTGACCGGTATCGTATTTACCGAAAAAAAGATAACAGCTCCACTCACTATACTGGCTATCCACAGCGGAACCTAACCGGGCGGAGATTAACCAAATTCTCGAAGAGACCCTTCCACCTGCCAGTAAGATCAATCCGCTGGAGATGAAGGCCTATAAAAAAGTGATCTTTAAAAAGATCAATTCATGCTGCCGACTTTGCCGACAGCTATTTTTTATGCTAAATAAGCAGGGGGATGAACCTCTCCATCAAGATCTTTGAGTTAGGCGGAGAGTTTTACAAACAAATCTTCTGAAAAAAGAAAGAATGCCCTAAAAGCCGGGCTTTTGGGACATTCTTGAAATTACCATTTGCGCAGTTTAAATTGTGCTAGTGTCAATCACAAATCGATATTTTACATCTGAAGCTAACACGCGTTCGTATGCTTCGTCAATTTGGTCGGCCGAAATAACTTCAATCTTGGGAACAATATTATGTTTTGCACAGAACTCTAACATTTCCTGTGTCTCACGGATGCCTCCAATCATTGAACCTGCAAATGAACGGCGATGACCAATGAGAGAAAACACATTTACTGGCAATGGTTCTGCAGGAGCACCAACGTTTACTAAGGTACCATCCAGAGTTAACAATGAGAAATAAGCGTTAATGTCAATTTTTGCACTTACCGTATTAATAATTAAGTCAAAAGTTCCGGCAAGTTTCTCGAATGTTTCCGGTTCGCTTGTGGCATAGTAGTTGTCTGCACCGAATTGCAAACCATCGTCCTTTTTGTTCAATGTCTGTGACAAAACCGTGACCTCAGCACCCATGGCATGTGCAATCTTGACAGCCATATGACCAAGGCCGCCCATACCAACAACTGCTATTTTTTTGCCTGGGCCAGCTCCCCAGTGGTTCAATGGCGAATAGGTTGTAATGCCTGCACAAAGTAAGGGTGCTGCCGCATCAAGCTCAATATTATCAGGGATTTTGAGTACGAAATTTTCCTGTACGACAATGTGGGTAGAATAGCCACCTTGAGTAGGTTCACCATATTTGTCAACACCAGCGTAAGTTTGGATATTTCCTTTAAGACAGTATTGTTCTTCTCCTTTTCGGCAGTTCTCACAATCGCCACAGGAGTCAACCATACACCCGACCCCTACCCGGTCACCGACTTTGTATTTTGTGACCTCGGCTCCTACATCCGCGACAATTCCTGCAATCTCGTGTCCAGGTACGAGAGGATAATTCACAGGTCCCCATTCGCCATGAGCCGTATGGATATCAGAATGGCATATGCCTGCATACTTAATTTCAATCAGAACATCTTGCAAATCCAAGTCCCGTCGTTTAATTTCGGCCGCTCGAAACGGTTTGTCTGGACCGTCGACAGCTCGTGCTTTAGCAGTTACCATAAAAAATCCTCCTATAATTTATATTTTTCAAGAGAATGCGCTTATGCGGGTATAAATGAATAACTCAGGCTAAAATTCTCTTTTATTCATTTTTATCCATAATTTTTTCTCTTGCAAAACAATGTTAATCCTTATAGTTAACTCTAGGTCAAGTGGCTAGCTTATATTCTTTTTAAAGATTACCGCCTATACAGGTTTTATCCCATCTATTAGTATAGCTTCTTTGACATTCAGCAAATACAGTGCTAAAATTCCCGCAAATCCTAGAGTTAACTCCAGGTATAGATATTTAAAAAAAGGGGGGAGAATAATGAAGACATATTCTATCAGCGAAGCTGCAAAAGAATTAAATCTTACAGTATATACCTTGCGTTACTACGACAAGGAGGGACTTATGCCTTTTGTAGAACGGACACCCAGCGGAACACGATTGTTTAAAGAATCTGATATCGGTGCTTTAAAGATCATTCAATGTCTAAAATCCACCGGGATGCCTATTAAGGATATTAAACATTTCATTGACTGGTGTTCTGATGGGGATCCCACCTTGCAGCAAAGATATGATATGTTTATGGAGCGGAAAGCTAGTGTAGAAGCACAGATGGAAGAACTAAAAAAAACAATGGAAGTCATCGAGCATAAATGTAGGTATTACAAGACTGCATTGGATGCAGGAACGGAAGATATCTATAAAAGCGATAAAGTCGGGAGTTTCATTGCTGATTAATAGTAAACCACCTGTATGTTATAACGGTATATATGACATACAGGTGGCTTTTATTTGTATCATTTACTATCGCTTACGTAATTAAATTATTTGTTTCGTTGAACGAATCAAGATTTGGCTTATTGCAGCAATTTCAGGGGTGCTCATCGAATAAGCTGTTGCACCTGCAATGTTATATGACTTTATGGTTTAGTGTCAGCGAAAGTATTCTCTACTATCTCATGATTCAACTAACAGAGCAGCTTTGTTGAACAACACACCCACCAAAAGATCAAAAAAAAGCCTGCCACTAATGGAAGACTTCAGACACTTTTTTTTATTTCCATAATCCTTTGTTCTAAACGGTCAATCTCTTTTGGTAAAGTCGCTAAAAGCTGATGATATAGTGCACCATTCGAAGGGATAGAAGGATAAATAGTACTCATTGATTCAATGCCATTATCTTTGAGTATTGCGTATCGCTGACGGGTCTCAATTAATGAGTTTGTTAAATTTTCAATAAGGGTTGCCATTCCTATTCCTCCAAGTAAATAATAAATAATGATATACCCTCTTTATTCGCATACAAAACATTATTAACACCGATTTCTAATCTGAAATTGGCATTTTTAAATTGGCTAAAAGCACGATTCAAATAAATCAGCTTTCCCGTAAAATACTCTTAAAGAATTAACGCCAAACCAATATTCATTATCTTTAGGATTGTACGTTTCTATATGCATTTCTTTTATTTTAATTCTATTGATATCGTTTTGAGGAATGCTGGTTGATGTTGTATCTAAGTCAGCAGGTCTTGTTTTTTCTTCATCAGGAACCCTCGTAGTAAAGGAGAGAGACGTATAGAAATAGAGGCAGAAAAAATAGTAGTACTGTAAATTTCAGTACAATAACGTCCCCTTTATTTAATTATAAAGGAGAAAATTTCAAAGCAATATTAATGCTCCATTACTTACTCCTTCTGTCCAGATAAGTATAGACACTTCAGAATAGTTGTTCGATCTTTCAAGATCTTATCGGAAGCTCTCTCACTTCGGTTTCCTCGCTGCAAGATCATAATCAAAAAGATGCTCTAAAAAGATCTGCCAGCTCTTAATAAGGCTTTCAAGTAAGGTTTAAACGATCATTTATAAAGAAAAGTTTAAAAAAGTTGATTTTATATTTTCAAGATGATATATTTTTAAAGCTGTCGTTAGTAAAAATACCTCATAGTAGTTCAACGGCAGAGCATTACTTTGCCAGGGGTATTGTGGTTTCGAATTCCATCTTCCACTCTAATATTATGGCGGCATAGCCAAGCGGTAAGGCCAAGGTCTGCAAAACCTTTACCACCGGTTCGAGTCCGGTTGCCGCCTCCATATTATTTGCTTTGACAACATTCGTCATTCATTTTAATGAATACAAAATACGGATAACATGGAAGTAACTTGAATCATATGTGGTAAAATAATCTTTTGAAGATTTCCCATTAATTCGTTTGAAAACCCATATTATATTATGAATCCGCCAGTAAATAGGGCGGCTCAAATAAACTGATTTACATCATTATCATTTTGATTAAATAACATTTTTCTTTTAAAGTGTTGACTTGTAAATGAGTACATGATATGATTATTTAGCTGTCCGATACGATAGCAAAGTGAATTGATCTTTGAAAACTGAACAAAATAAACGTCAACGTTTTAAATTTTTATCTTCTATTAAAAACACCCCGTGTTTTAATGGAAACAAATGAGCAAGTC
>NZ_LAHL01000057.1 GCF_000966195.1 Domibacillus robiginosus
ATTAACAATGGCACGGTATGTCGTTACTTTACAGAGATTATCCAGTTTTGAAGGAACAATTTTGTTCCATACATAGTCTGGTGGCTACAGCGAAGAGGTCACACCCGTTCCCATCCCGAACACGGCCGTTAAGCTCTTCAGCGCCGATGGTAGTTGGGGGTTTCCCCCTGTGAGAGCAGGACGCCGCCAGGCTAAAGCGGAAAGACAGCGGAAGCTGTTTTTTTTATTTCGGCATGATCTTCCATGAGAAAAATTGGCTTTAGGATAACCTATAAAGAAAAGGTGAGGTGCTACAACAGCTACCTCCTTTTATACAGATAAACACCGCTTGAATAAAATTCAGGCGGTGTTTCCGTATTTAAAATTGAGAGTGATAAAATATTAGTTGAACTTGAGCTTTGTGAGAAATATTTGTATTTTTGATAAGGACAAAAGCAAAGAAAGGAAAAGCAAGTATACATCTTTATTTAAAGCCTTTAGATGAAGGGGCTGTCCCAAGTCAGTATATAACTGACTTGGGATAGTCTTTCTTATTATCCTATAATGGCTTTTGTTACGAGAAAAAGAACAGAGGGTCCCATTAAACAGCCGAGGCCCGTGTAAAATGTAGCTGTCACTGCTCCATATGGCACCAATTTTGGATCAGTTGCCGCCAATCCGCCAGCAACGCCGCTTGTTGTCCCGATCAGCCCTCCGTATACCATGGCCGATCGTGGATTGTTTAAACCGATGTATTTAGCGATAAATGGGGTACCCACCATCGTTAAAATAGATTTTACGAGACCGGCAGCAATGCTGATCGTAATAACTGTAGAGCTTGCCCCTATGGCTGCGCCAGTGACAGGGCCTACAATGTACGTCGCTGTACCGGCACCAATTGTGGTAAGACTAACAGCATCTGTATAACCAAAAGCAAAAGCAATCGCAACCCCAACAACAAAAGAAAGAACCACACCAATAAATAATGAAGCGACACCACTAAATCCCGCTTTTTTTATTTCATCGAAATTAGCACCAAACGCGGTCGAGACAATGGCAAAATCGCGAAGCATGCCCCCGCCCATTAAGCCAATGCCGGCAAAGATACTAATATCGGATATGCCCTTTTCCCCACCAGTCCACACACCGCCAGCATAAGCAAGAATCAATCCTAAAATGATAGCAATGGCTGAACCATGAATGCGGCCTTTTGTTAGTTTATCAGACATGAAATAAGCAATATACATTGTAATACCGACTAAGGCAAAAGAAACAATCAAAGGGTTGTCTATAAATACGTCACTTAATATTTGAAACATTTGATTCCCCTCCCGCTAACATTGAATTTTCCTTTTCTTCCTCAATTGGAATTTGGTGAGCGCCTTTACTTAAAAGGGGAACAAACAGCCAGCTGATTACCACAGCTGTAACACCTGCCACAACAGCAAGCGGGCCTCCATCTAAAGCTGCTGCCACGTTTTGGTTTGCCGACATAGCGATGACAATGGGAATATACATAGCACTCCAAAAACCAAGTCCTTCTTGCGCAGGCAGGCTGAGCTTTCCGCGCTTTTTTAAGTGATCGATGACTAAAACAAGCATAAGCATCGCTAGGCCAACACCGCCAACATTTGCTTCAATACCCATTAAAACACCAAGCACCTCCCCTATAAAGAGACCGGTTAACATACAAATTGCCAGTAACGCTACACCAAAAATAACCATTATTCCACCTCACTGTTTTTTAATAATAAGGAGTCCATGGAAAACATCATTTAAGTAAGCGGTTACAAAAAAAGAAATGAATACAGTCGACTGTATTCTAAGAAATATCATAAACGCAAAAATATAAAAATGCAAACTTTATTTTTTGTTTTTTCTAAATATTGAATTATTTTTAAAACATTTGTATAATATAATCGACAGTCGACAATTTTTAAAACTGTGAAGAGGTGACAAGATGGCAGGACGTAATTTTATAAATAATGCGTTATCTAATTCCATTGCAGAACATATTACAGAACAAATTATTGCAGGTGATCTACAGCCGGGAGAAAAACTAATAGAACAAAATTATGCAGAAGAATATGGAACAAGCAGAGCACCTGTGCGCGAAGCTATTTATTTGCTGGCAATTGAAGGACTGGTTGAAAGAATTCCGCGAAAAGGTGCAGTGGTAAGGGAATATACAGAAAATGAGATTTACGACTTATTGGAAATCCGAAACATGTTAGAGAATATGGCAATGGATCGAATCAAAAAGCATGGAGCAGATCCAGAAGTGCTAAAAGAAATGAATCAGCTTCTTAAGGAAATGAGAAAAGCAGAAGATATTCATTCTTATACACAATTAAACCACTCTTTTCATATGTGTCTGATTAAGATGAGCAAAAGCGAAACGATTCGAAACGTTTATTCACGTCTTGGATGGCCGCTGTTAAGGGTTCAAAGTCTTTCTTTTGCGAGAGAGGGAAATGTTCAAAAATCTATTGCAGAGCATGAATTGATTATGCAATTGCTAATAGAAAAAAATATGACCGAGTTAGCTGATATTCTGTTGAAGCATAATAAAGATGTAATTTCCAGCCTTCATCAAAAGTTTAGGTCGTAGATGCTTGTAAATGAAAGGGGGTGAACGATATGAAAATTTCTTTTTTGTTTCCCGGACAAGGCTCCCAAAAACCAGGAATGTTAACCGATCTGCCAGCAGGAGATCCAGTTCACAAGGTTATAGCTTCCGCAAATGAAACATTGAATGAAAGCGTCTACAAACATCATTCGAAAGAAGCGCTCTATTCAACCAAGTCGGTGCAAATTTCCATGTTAACTGCAGGAGTTGGAGCCTTCAAATCGTTTGAAGCAGCCGGCGTTAACCCAGACTTTGTGGCAGGACATTCGGTTGGGGCATTTGGTGCGGCTGTTGCGGCTGGTGTTATTGACTATCGAGACGCCTTAAAAGCAGTCCGTTTTCGGGGGGAGCTAATGGAGCGAATATACCCAAGAGGGTACGGTATGGGTGTTGTACTGGGCATGGATGAGAATATGCTAAAGTCTATTGTCCGCCAGTACTATGAAGAGACAAACCCGGTATTTATTTCAAACAAAAATGCACCGGATCAAATCACGCTGTCAGGAGCCTTGCCCGGGATACAAAGAATTTTAGATGTTGCCAGACAAAATGGGGCGCGCTGTGCTTCCTTCTTGAATGTCAGCACGCCCTCCCACTGTCCGCTTCTCTCATCTGTCTCAGAAGAACTGTTTGAAATGCTTCGTGACATTCCGTTTTACCGACCTTTGATCCCATATGCGGGCAATAGAGGGGCTAGACTTTTGTTTGATCCAGTCGACATTCGACAAGACCTTGCTGAAAGTGTTTCTTCCGCTGTTCAATGGCATGATGCATCAACAATTTTGTATGAAAATGGCACCAGACTATTTATTGAAATGCCATCAGGAAATGTACTTTCCCGTTTAGCAGCAAAAGCATTTCCTGAGGCCAGAGTAATCTCAGTAGCGGAAAACGGATTTGATGATTGTGTTTTTATCGCGAGACGCGAACGCTTGAAATCATGAAGGGGGACTGCAAGGATGGAAACGATGGAACAGGCTGTACATCAAAAACGTTCATGGACAACAAGGCTGGATGCGAAGAAAAAGCGGATCGATAGTGTGAAAGGTCTTGTTAATGGAAGAGTTATTCCGACTGATCGAATTGTAGAAGTAATGGAAAAATTGATTAGACCGGGTGACCGGGTCGTTCTCGAAGGAAACAATCAAAAACAGGCTTCCTTCCTTTCAGGAGCACTCGCGCAGACAAACCCTAAAAACTTGTTTGATCTTCACATGATTATGTCCAGCATTTCAAGACCGGAACACTTAGACCTGTTTGAACGCGGGATTGCAAATAAAGTTGATTTTGCTTATGCAGGGCCGCAAAGTCTTCGGATAGCCCAAATGCTTGAAGACGGGAAGCTAACAATGGGTGAAATTCATACGTATGTTGAATTGTACGGCCGTCTTTTCGTTGACCTCATTCCTTCTGTTGCCCTCGTAGCTGCAGATAAAGCAGACAGGCAGGGAAATCTGTATACCGGTCCAAACACCGAAGAAACGCCAACGCTAGTTGAAGCGGCTGCATTCCGGGATGGTATTGTGATTGCACAGGTGAATGAACTGGCTGATGAACTGCCCCGGGTGGACATTCCCGGTTCCTGGATCGATTATATTGTGGTGGCAGATGAACCATATGAACTCGAACCGTTATTTACACGAGATCCCCGTCATATTACCGACATTCAAATTTTGCAGGCTATGATGGTCATCCGAGGTATATATGAAAAACATGAAGTACAATCGTTGAATCACGGGATTGGATATAATACAGCGGCAATTGAATTATTACTTCCTACGTACGGTGAATCACTTGGACTAAAGGGGAAAATTTGCAAGCATTGGGCGCTAAATCCGCATCCGACCTTGATTCCCGCTATTGAGAGTGGCTGGGTTGACAGCGTTCACTGTTTTGGCGGGGAAGTTGGAATGGAAAAATATGTAGCATCTCGCCGGGACGTTTTTTTTACTGGACGAGACGGCAGTTTGCGTTCAAACCGGACTCTCTGTCAAATGGCAGGGCAATATGCAGTCGATTTATTTATAGGGTCAACCCTGCAAATGGACCAGGATGGAAACTCTTCTACTGTAACACGCGGCAGGCTCGCAGGCTACGGAGGAGCACCCAATATGGGACATAATCCAGGAGGGAGACGCCATTCAACACCAGCCTGGTTAAATATGATGTCATCTAATGATTCATTGGCTCGCGGGAAAAAACTGGTTGTTCAAGTTGTTGAGACGTTCCAGGCTGGAAACAAGCCCGTTTTTGTTGAATCATTGGACGCGATTGATGTCAAGAAAGATACCGGCCTTGCGACAGCGCCTGTTATGATTTATGGAGATGATGTTACGCATATTGTTACAGAAGAAGGCATTGCTTATTTATACAAAACGGACAGTATGGAAAAACGAAGAGAAGCGGTTGCAGCAGTTGCCGGGGTAACACCGGTTGGGCTTGGGCATATTTCCAAGAAAACAGAAAGCCTGCGGCGCGAAGGGCTGATTGCACTTCCGGAAGACTTAAACATCCGGCGGACCGATGCCAAGCGCTCACTGCTGGCGGCCAAAAGTGTAGAAGAAATCGTTCAGTGGTCGGATGGGCTGTACGAACCGCCAGCTAAGTTTAGAAGCTGGTAAACAGGAGGGATAAAAATGAGCCATGCCAAAAGGACATTCAGCCGCTATGCAGCCTCGACAGCCGTTCTCTCATTAATAGAAGAAGCTGAACTAACACCGAAGCCAGGACTGGTGGATAAACATAATAATGGCGCTCACCAGGACCTGACCATTGATCTCATGAGAAAGTCAGCTGTATCACTAAAAGAAACGTTTGAAGACATAGCGTACATTAGCTATGGGAGGAGCCCGTCCGTTTTGTTAAGGGAGGAAATTGGCGCAATTGGCCGCAAAGGGGAACAAAGAATGCTAGAAACAACAGGCGGCATTAATACACATAAAGGAGCTATCTGGGCAGTTGGCCTGATCGTTTCAGCTGCAGCGATAGGAAAAGGCAGCTATTCAATAGAAGAAATGGTTTCGCTAGCCGGGGAAACCGCTCGATACCCAGATCGGAACTGTCCTATTACGGCTACAAATGGAAGACGTGTTTCTGAAAAATATGGTGTCAGCGGAGCCAGGGGAGAAGCACAGCAGGGGTTTCCACATATTATCAATGTTTCACTTCCCACCCTGAAGAAATCGCGGGCAGTTGGGCTGCCAGAAAGCAGCGCTCTCCTGAATACGCTACTGGCTTTAATTGCCCAGTTAAATGATACATGTATTTTGCATCGCGGCGGTCCTGAAGCTCTTGAATTTGCTAAAAAGCAAGCAGCCGCAGCGCTGGCAGCTGGCAATCTTTCTTATATACAGACACTGGACGAAGAATTTACAAAACGCAATATTTCTCCAGGCGGCAGTGCAGACCTGCTTGCTGCTACAATTTTTTTGGATAAAATACAGCCAAATCGGATGACCAATAACATTTTAAAAGAGTTGCAATACACACATTAAACGGAGGTGCTTTGTGTGGAAACACTCAAGTATACATTTCCTGCAACCAAAAAAATCAGCCAGCGTGCACACGTTGGGGTTGTAGGTTCAGGGGATATGGAAGTGATAGTAGAACCGTATGATGGGAAAGAAGCGGAAGTCACCGTTCGAACAGGCGTTACCGGATTTAAAAAAACATGGGAAGCCGTCATTGATCGTTTTTTTACACAACATGATATTGCAGCAAAAGTAAAAATCAATGATTTTGGCGCTACACCCGGTGTTGTCACTATACGCCTTGCCCAGGCATTGGAGGTGAGCTCTCTTGACACAAGCGTTAAGAGCTAGTTTTGTAGAATGCAGTGGACGAGAAAGAGCAATAAAGCTGTTGGACAATGGAACATATAAAGAACTGCTCAGCCCATTTGACGGAGTGGAGTCTCCTCACCTGGAACCTCAAGGAATCGTGCCTCAAAGTGATGATGGCGTTATTGTAGCAAAAGGAACCGTTAATGGACAGCAAGCTGTGGTTATTTCAATCGAGGGAAGTTTTCAAGGCGGCGGTATAGGCGAGGTATCCGGTGCAAAAATTGCTGGTGCATTGGAAACAGCCCTGAAACAGTGTGAAAATGGAATGAAAGTGATCCCTGTTTTGGTGTTTGATACAGGTGGTGTGAGACTTCAAGAAGCCAATTATGGGCTGCTTTCCATTGCGGAAATTGGCGCAGCCATTGTAGCGCTTCGTCGTCATGTTCCTGTAATTGCAGTGATTCCAGGGAAAATTGGTGCATTTGGAGGAATGTCGATTACAGCAGGTCTGTGCAGCGCTATTATTATGACGAGAGAAGGCCGTCTTGGATTAAATGGACCAGAAGTAATTGAACAGGAAGCGGGCATCCGTGAATTTGATTCCAAAGACCGTCCGTTGATTTGGAGTACCATTGGCGGGGAGCAGCGAATGGCAGCCGGCTTTGCAGACTTATTAATGGAAGATGATACAGAGTCTATTAAAGAAGCTGTTGCTTGTATAATAAAAAGCGGCGGCATGTTTGCACCAAGAGCCGAACAGGTGGAACGATATGAAGCATTTTTAAATCAATTGGATCTGTCACAGCGACTAATACCTGAAGATGTACGGAAGCTCTGGAATGAACCCGGTAAAAAAACAGTTCAAGAAAATCAATCCCTTTCAGAAAACATAAAGTCCAAAGGTCGGGGACAAGTCTGGTTTGACCTTCTGCGAAATGGTGCTCCAGAGATAAGTGATGTCCCTTCTATACGGGTGGCAGATGCTTTAATTGGGAAAACCAAAGTACGGTATATTGCTGTTGTACCGGATGCGCAAAGCCGCTTTGCAAGAGCACGAAATGGAGAAGTAGGTTTGCGGGAAGGCTGGACAATCGCAAAATACATTCGGGAGGCTATTCAGGAAGATCAGAACGGAGAAAAACGAGCGATTGTGGCGATCGTCGACGTTCCGAGCCAGGCGTATGGTTATCATGAAGAACTGCTCGGCATTCATCAAGCCTGCGCAGCGGCTGTAGATGCTTATGCTTCTGCACGTTTAAATGGTCATCCAGTTGTTTCATTTATTCCAGGTAATGCTATTTCCGGTGCTTTTCTATCACATGGCATGCAGGCCCATCGGTTAATTGCCCTGCGTGATCCTGGCGTAACCGTACATGTTATGTCAAAAAAATCAGCAGCTCGTATTACGCATAGAAGTTTGGAAGAGTTAGAAGCAGCAACAAAAAAGGTAACGGCTATGGCATACGATATTGAATCATTTGAAAAGCTCGGTGCTTTGCATTCGCTGGTCGATGGCATAGAGGCGGACAATCCAGAGCTAAAGGACCGCGATATGATTTATAAAGAAATAAAAGAAGCGATTGAAGATATTGAAATGGTTGGCTCAATGGGTTTAGAAGTTCGGCTCACATCTCCTCTTGCACAAGACGGAGGCCGCGCTGCATCCATTTTAGTAAGAAAAAAGTTGAATGAACAATGGAATTAAAGCCACATGATTTGTTAAAAATTAAAAAAGTCGAAGATTTGATCAGCTATACGCCTGTACCAGACTGGGTGGAAGCAGCCCTTGCTAAAGCACCTTTCGTGGTTGTGCGCCGGGCCCGTGCCGCCCAGGGATTGGTGGCAGTCGGCATACGGGGTTCCGTAAGAAGTGAACGGTTTGGCACTTTTTTACCTGTTGATCTTATTGTAAACCGCATGTCACCTGAACAGCTGGCGGAAGAAAAAGGATGGAAGAATCGTTCAAAGGAAATTTTTCAGTCCTTAGAACAAATCAGTAATGTAATGGAGCGCGCTTCTCTTCAATGGGGTCCTGTTGGAAGTCTCGGATTTGAGCTGGTCAGCGGAAATGAAACAGTTACAGAAAAAAGTGATATCGATATTGTTATTCGTTTTTCAAGAAAACTTACCTTAAATGCTGCCAAGAAAATAGATGATATATTGAAGAAAAATCCTTTTCGAATTGATGCTCAAGTAGACATGACAGAAGGTGCTTTTTCATTAAGTGAATATGCTATATCAGGAGAAAAAGAGATTTTAGTGAGAACGGCAGATGGTCCACTGTTAAAAAAAGTAAAAAACCACCCTTTACTGTACAGCCAGTAAGGGGTGGTTTATCTATTACCTAATAATATAAAAGAAATAAGGATCACGTATACTTGCGGACTGTTATCATACTTGATGCGGCAATCTTTGATGACGTCGATATTAAATTTGCTTGTGCCATGTTATAAGCTGCTAAGTCGACGCTTTAAAAGTTCTACAGTAGGTTGCTAATTAAAAGCATACATTTGATCAGGTATACTTTTGGGGTTTGCTGAAGCCCCCCTCAAGATGAGATTTCCCATTACGCAAGTAAGTAAGATCCCTTGAAGAAGACGAGGTAGATAGGTTCGAGGTGGAAGTGCGGCGACGCATGGAGCTGACGAATACTAATCGATCGAGGACTTAATCAATCGAAAAGCGAAGGGCAGCCGTTCAGGTACGGCAGGGATAAGACAAACTTCCTGTGACGTTCTTTGCCACAGGACAGGATGACTTATCACCGAGTATCTGGCTGTCTGAGCTGGATAACCGACTCTTGTCTCCATAGGAAAACACCTCCAAGTTGGCTTTTAGGTATTTACATACCCGTTTTTCAACTTAAAGGTGCTTTTATTTGTCTTCCTCTATGGGATCAGTCCCCTAAATTGGACGGGGCTTTTCTTGCGTCTGTATGATTGCCTTACTTTCCGCAATTAAATTTATCAAGTCTTTACGGTCAATTAATTTCACGTTAAGCCGTTCCGCGCAGTTGCAGGCGTTTTTGGTGAATGTATTATTCGTTATGACCCACGCCTCGTTTGTTCCATAATATCCTTTGGCGCCGCTTGCTTCCTGGACAGCTTTAACTCCCACAGCGCTTCTGTATCGCTTTGCCTGGATTGCGATAGTCCTATTTTCTTTGCGTAACAATAAATCGGCACCATAGTCGCCTGTCGTGGGAGTATATTGCACTTTATAACCCTTATCCTTAAACAAAGCGCCTAAGTATTGCTCGAATTGTACGCCGGGCATACGGTCGATCTCATCTAATCCTGCCTGCAATAATTTTCGTTTCTCCTTATTCTTCGCATACCAGCGTAGTAAAAAATACGGTATTGCTAAAAGTGCGGCGAGCAGGGCATAGCCAATAATTACTTCAATGTTCTGCAAGATAAAAAAAAGAATTAGGGCGTAAAGCATATAAATCGACATTTTATCATATCCAGATCTTTTGCTGCGCCTTTTTGCCACCGTCTCAACTCCCTCAATTACGTTTAACCTGTATTATTTTCGCTTTTATACAGCTTTATTCAAAAAATGTTATAGAACGGGTTTTCTGTTTATATGTATTAACGAATTGAAGGCACGCGGCGACATCGATGATATTACCGCACATGAGCTGCAGCAACTATTCCCAGACAGCGCCTGTGTCAAAAACATTGCGATGAATCTCCTGCCACTGCGCGAATTTTCCACGGCTATAATGAAATGAACGACCGCCTTGGTGAATCTTAAATGGTACGAACGTAGATAATCGCTGCGGAACAATAAATGCAAAAATCAAGAGTTTTTAATATGACAACACGCAGTATTAAAGTTATGGAGTTCTGTCAGGATAACCTTCTGGAAACCATACGAGGAACATTGGGAAATTCGCGAACGGTAGTAGGACCGCGTAAAGTTGCGAAAAAGGACGATAAAAAGCTCAATCTGTTCACTTTGCAGACGCCAGTAGAAGAAGTGGTCGATGTAACCGATATAATCCCAGCTTGGATATATCCCAAAGAAAAAGGAAAGAACATGTCTGCCGTAAAACTGGCGCAATTGTTCGTGATTGAGCTGGCACCATGTGTGGTGTAAATATAGAAAAGCCCGTTTGGAGCGATTCTGGCAGGTTTCTATCAATTATTTAAAAGATATTCAAAAATAGTTAATCGAATTAAGCTGATTGCCTTCTTTGTCATAGTATAAGGAAAGGAGGCGGATAAATGGCTAATTTTTTTGAAGAAATCAATATCTCATTGGAGATTTCTAACCCTTATAATGACGAATCCATTACTTTTAGCGGAAGAGTATTGAATTGGTTTATGGAAAGATCGAATCCTGAAGGACTAAAACAACTCTTTTTCTACCAAGCAGTACATGGTGAAGGTACTGGAGATCTAGGAAATAACTATGATTTTGCTGGGGTGGTCAGTGAGATTATAAATCTAAATCATCAAGAAATAGAGGTAGCCGAGATTGAATCAAGGAGCAAGGTGATTTCTGAAGATCCTGCACCAGGTTTCACATTAGTAGTTAAGAATAAAATGACTATCAATCCAAATGAAGATATAACTATGGATACTAACTTTTATTCTGAATATTGATAATGCAAACAAAAAGCCTGGCGCCTGCATTGTGTCGGATAAATTTATTTTAGCGACAATATATATCCCGCTTAGTTTAACTGCAATAAAGTATTAAGAAGGATTATTTGCACCTAAGACCATATAAAACACGCTATAAAAGCGGCAAATAGGGGGCAGGGGGCTGCTCGTCATTGCGTGACGTTTAAGGGCTAAGGAGATATAGGGAAAATACGCAAAGATAGTAGAGAAAACTTCTTTGTCGTATCTATGTATTACGAGGAATAGCTGCAAAAGAGTCGGCGTTTAATGCGCCGGCTTTTAAATTTACAAAAAAGGGGACGTATAAATAAAGTTATTTAATACCGAAAACGGACGATTGTAATTACCAGTGATGAATTTTTACATGCGAAGATTAAAGGTAAAAATCTCGATGAAATCAAGGTAGATGGTGTTCATATTACTGCAGCCGAGTTAGCCAAGCTGTTTAAAATTACTGGTGCCAGAAAAACGATGGAAAATATTATACGGTAAAAATTGTTTAAAAAATATCTCGCAGCATTTTGCAATTAATAAGCGGCAAATAGTCGTAGCCCTAACAAAGGGCGAATATCTTGTAATGACCGGCATGTCCAGCTTAAGCTACAGCATCGGAAGTGGGGCATGTTCAGCCGGAATCCGGAAACACGAAGGAGGGCTGGGGCATGAAACAACGTTGGAAAAGCTATGGATTGTGGATTGCAGTTGCGGCGCTTGTCGGTATGGTGCTGCAGGATTTTGGTGTAGTGATCCCATCGGAAAGGTACGATGCTTACGTAGATATCTTACTAACGATTGCAGTACTGGCGGGCATTATCAATAATCCATCAGGAATCAATGAAGAAAAGAAATAACGAGCGGCCTTCGGGCGGCTTGTTTTTTTATTGCTAAAAAAGAAAGGACGAGGCAAATGGACGGAAAAATTGAAACGTTAAAAGTGCTATTTCGCGATGTAGATAACATTGTAAAATTCACAGGGCGTAAACGTATTATATTAGCGTCGCACATACCAGCAGCCTACAGGCGCACAAGGCTGTTTTCTCAAAGGAGAAGCCTGGCCGACGTTTCTTGCGCTTTTATTAGGTGGCTTTTATGCAGGCGTTTAACACCCTATATTATTAGTATTAAATAGATTTAAAAAGATTGCATATATCCTAGCAGCCATACACCCATGGTACAGCTAAGGGCATAAGCCATATACTACACAATGAGACACATGCAAGCCAGCAGTACCAACCCACGTACGTACCGTCGGAAATTAAAAACCAAAAGTGGATTGTCAACACTACTAATCTTAGTATGTTTTTTTAGAGACGAGCGTTTGTAATCAATCGGGCTTGTATAGCCTATTATTCCATCAATTCGCGGCTTGTTAAACTAGGTAACATAATCACTAATTTCAATCAAACATAAGATGCTCCAAACTATCAAATTTTATTTAGCTAATAAACCCTGTTTTAATGATTTTAAACGTGGTTTCCGCCACGGCATTATCATATGGACAGTCTTTTATGCTTAAAGAGCGGCCAATCTGGAAGGCAGCTAACCATCAAAAGAAAAGAAGGAAGAACTCGTTAAATGGTTTGAATGAAAAGCACAGCAGCTTCATCCGGTTGAACGGGCGGCCAAATTGCATGCCATTTTTGTTGGCATTCATCCCTTTATAGATGGAAATGGATGTACATCCAGACTGCCGTTAATCTCAATTTAATGAAGTCAGGATTCCCGCCGATTGTCATTAAAGTAGAAAACCGCCTGGCTTACTACAATGCACTAGATAAAGCACACAACAAATGATTTCCAAGAATTTGTTGAATTAGTGGTGCAAGAAGTAAATCACACGCTAGGTCTGTATTTGTCAGCGGTAAAATAAGTTTGGATAAATCATTATCTTAACGGGCAAACAGAATGTTATATGTCTAACACGAGAAAAAAAGCACTATGCAGTTTTAAAATGGTGCTTTTTTCTTATGATGTTACGAAATAATATTTTAAACCAATGTTTTATGATATAGCCTCTCTAAAGTATCATTAAAAAATGCTTTTAAACATAATCGGATAGCTCTTGTGGTTTTGCCAGTTGTTTAGAAAGGCTTCAACCACTTATTAGGTTTACTATACTGCTGATACGCGCAAACGAATTCATTTGGAAAAAACTTTGCAATAAAAAATTTCTTGAAGCTAGAATAGCGTGGATAAAGTGCCGGATTCAATCCATACTAGGCATATGATCACATCGGGTTCTTCATCCGGCAGTCCGGACGATTGAATCGCAGCGGTGCAACTCCGTTAGTACCCGGCCAATTAAAAAAAGGGAGATGAACAGTTATGCCAAACAACAATTCTAATCAGTTAGTCGCACCAGGAGCACAGCAAGCCATCGACCAAATGAAGTATGAAATCGCATCAGAATTCGGTGTACAACTAGGCGCTGACGCTACATCACGTGCAAACGGTTCAGTTGGCGGGGAAATCACAAAACGTTTAGTACGTATGGCTGAACAGCAATTAAACGGATTCCAAAAGTAATACGTTAATTTCCAAACATCCCTCCTTAAATAATGGAGGCATTGAAAAAGTCTAAATAATTTTAACCAAGCCAGGCATTCGACAATTCAATCGTCGAATGCCTGGTTTTTTTCAAAGGCATAATGGATTTTGGATAACACGGCATGAAATGACGTATAGCTGTTTATCTCTTGGTGATGCTGGCAATGTTTGAGCACAGGGACTATAACAATTAGGTGTAAAATGTTATTGTTTTCTTGTTGAGCTAACAGGATGCTTATGTTTAAAAACGGAAGGTGCTGCGGCATCTTTTTTTATTGAAGTAAAGGGCAGGTTAGCTTAAGAAGGGAAATGATAAGATATAGCCAAAAATTAAGTTGAAAGGTGGGAAGTAATGAACACCATTTTAGATGATTTCTTAGAGCTTAAAGAAATATTAAACGCATTCAATGGAATCGAAAAAAATTACAATTGGTTACTAACTGACTTAAATTGGTTTTATCCTGAACACCATATTGATTACTTTGAAGATTTTCGAATATTGGATGGTAGTGATAACTGCCTTGATAGCTACTGGATTACAGGCGAAAACTTAACGAAACTAGCTAATGATAATAAAGTATATTTTATATGGGGTGTGTTTTCAGCATTTGATAAAAATCAGACAATTGATTTAGATGAGATTAAAGAAAAGCCAAATGCTGATGGGAATCCAAACTTTTGGGGTGACTCCCTTAAAATCCAACATCCAAAGGCAATCGTTGAATTGGTATTCTGGGACTCTTCATTAATTCTGCTTCTTAGCAAAGATAATGACCTGTCTGAAAATTTTAGAAATAATTTTGAAGGCTGGAAAGATTTAAATTCCTTTAATCGTTCGTAAGCCTTATTCAACTAACAAGGGCGTCAGTTAAAAAAAGAACAAATAAGGGAGTGTACATGCTCCTTTATTTGTTCTTTTGATGGAATATCAATACTGTAGTTTAACAGCTCCTAAAACATTAAAAACAAAACAACTCAAATTGTTATTCAATAGTTTGTCCATATTAGTAAGCATTATTCATTGAACAAATGAAAAAGGGTAACATAAGCAGCATAGAAAACAAAAACTGAGCCTAAAAGCGGGTCCAGTTTTTGTTTTCAGGTTAGAAGTTCACCGCTATCCTTGAGTCCCAACACATGATTTCTGCTGTCTTCGTCTTCATTATTTTTGTATACATAAAACATCGCTTGTCATCATATGTATGTATTAGTATACAAAAAGACAAAAGGAGAGAGGATCACATGAGCTACCTGGAACAATTCGCAAGAAATAAAAGAAGAAAAGAGCCTTCAACAGTCCTAACTGCCCGCCTTCCAGACAGCCTGTATGAAAACTTTAAGGAGCATTGTGATGAGTTGGGCCTTTCTATGAGTGAAGCCATTTATCTCCTGGTAGAACGCGAAATAACCGTTAATCAAAAAACAGGGAAAGAGTCTGCAGCATACATAAGTAAACACATCCAGAGCGGCGAAGAAGCGGCTACGAATACTAGACCTGTCATTAAGGATACAATTAAGATGCAAACGAACACAAAGCGATTCACCGTCAAACAATGGGAGGTGGATAGGGAGCTGCCGTGTCCGATTTGCAACTCCTGGTCCAATGCAGGTAACTTCTCAAGACACGCAAAGAAGCACTATACCAATACTCAGGCCATTTTTACAAATCAGGAATATATTAAAAAAGCAGATGAGATGGTCCGTCAGAGAAAAGCAGAACAGAACTTATAGATAAAGTAATAGAAAAAGCAAGAATGCCTTAATGGCCTTTCTTGCTTCTTTTTTAGTATCAAAACCCATCAGTAGGTTTTACAGACGCTCATAATATAAAGTAGATCTTGTTTAGCTTTTAACTTTTACAAATAATTTGAAGCTAACTAGAATATACATGAAATACATAATTTTTAAGTTTTTTTCCAAAAGATGGAAGAAGCGGACCTGAGAGTAGATAGCAAATAGATTGGATGGCTACGGCTACAGCAGAAATGTTAGGACTTCGGTGAAAGTAGACTGAAGGACGTGAACGGCAATGAAATATGTATTCGTCATGAAAGGTGAGGAAATGGCCGTTACTTTACATGATGGCGAATTAGTTTTGTGACCAATATACTTCTGTTTAAAGGATACGGACTTGGGTATGTGACAAAAGAGGAATTTTTGAAAGAAGAAGCACAAGAGATTTAAGCTACTGGCTTAATCGTAAAGCTAAATTAACTCCAAAGAGAATATAAAAGGAAAAGCGGCTAAAAAGCCTTTTATACAGCTAGCAAACAATAAAGATATAGAAAAGTATGTTTTTAGCGATCACTTGAGATGAGTTTCTTCTACATGTACTAGAAACAATGATAAACAAGCCGGAGCAGAATACTTATGCTGTTCCGGCTCGTTTTAGTGGTGCCTGTTATCTTGCAAATCGCCGAGCGGCTGCCACGCATAGTACAACAGCCATATTCACTGCTACGAGTGCCAGACTCACTTTCTCGTTTAGAATCATAGAAGCAAGCAGCAGCCCAAAAAAAGGTTGAAGAAGCTGCAATTGTCCAACCGCGGCTATACCACCCTGGGCAAGACCACGGTACCAGAACACGAAGCCGATTAGCATGCTAAATAAAGATACATAAGCAAGGCTGATAAAGGCAGGAACGCCAATTTCTGCCCATGAGTCCGGTGTAAAATAGAATGAAAGCGGCAGCATAAGGGGAAGCGATAGAACGAGCGCCCATGAAATTACCTGCCAATTTCCTAGCCTTCGTGAGAGCTGAGCTCCTTCTGCATAACCAAGGCCGCATACGATGATAGAAGCAAGCATAAGGGCATCGCCTATCGGTGATGATTCCCCATCTTGGAATAGGGCAAATCCTGCGACCAGAAAGCTACCTGCCGTTGAAAAGATCCAGAAAGCGGGGCGAGGCCGTTCGCCGCCCTGAAGCACCCCAAAGATCGCCGTCGAGAGCGGAAGAAGTCCAATGAAGATAATGGCATGCGCAGACGTGACATATTGAAGGGCCAATGCAGTCAGCAGGGGAAATCCAACCACCACGCCAAACGCCACCACCAATAGGGGAACGATATCGCTTTTGACAGGACGTTGCTGCCGGAAAGTGAGAAGGAGAGTGCCCGCCAATACACCAGCAATCGCAGCGCGGCAGACGGTGAGGAATAAAGGATCGAAATCCGCTACAGCCAAGCGTGTCGCAGGCAGCGAGCCGCTAAAAATAAGAACACCTAAAAAACCATTCACCCAACCATTTGTTGCTTTGTTCATCACAATCACTCCAAATCACATTTCTTCTTGATTAAGTTACTAAATCATTTTTTATGGATCGCCTTACCAAATCTTTCATCATGGATTACAATGACTATAAACTGGAATTGGCCCTTTATAAACAGCCAGTTTCCTTAAATAAAACCATGCCAGTCAGGAGAAATTTCACAAATGGATATCATGCCTTTTTTAAATCGTGATCTGGATGTTCCGCTTTATCAGCAGCTCTACCAGTTTTTCAAAGAAAATATGCATGAAGGCCGTATTCAAAAAGGAATCAAACTTCCTTCAAAAAGGCTGCTCGCAACACAGCTTTCTATTAGCCAAACGACTGTAGAACGGGCTTATGAACAGCTTGCTGCTGAAGGCTATATTGTGAGTAAGCCAAGAAGTGGCTGGTTTGCTGCTTATAATGAGTCTGATTTTGTCCATGTTAAAATGCCAGGCACATTATCCAATAAGCCAAAAGGACAAGAAAATGAACAATCGATTGATTTTCACTATGGGAATGTGGATTCTACCCACTTTCCTTTTTCCGCTTGGCGAAAAAGCATGGTCAGTAGTTTAGGCCAATATGGCCAGCAGCTTTATCAGCCAGGAAATATTTTAGGAGAACTTGAGCTGAGAACACTCATTGCAGAATATCTGTACTATTCGCGAGGCGTCCATTGTCAACCTGAACAAATCATCATAGGGGCTGGGAGTCCAGTTCTCATGCATATCTTGTGCCAAGTCTTCGGACCGAATATTTGCATAGGGTTTGAAGACCCGGGTTCTTCTCGATCAAGAAGGATTTTTGAAGCCAATCATATGAAGATTCTTCCTATACCAGTTGATGATGAAGGAATCTGTATAAAGAACCTCCGAAAAGAGCGGCCAAGTCTTTTATATGTAACACCTTCTCATCAATTTCCATTAGGAACCATTATGACAATTAACAGAAGAATACAGCTGCTTAAATGGGCAGCGGAAAATCAATCACTTATAATCGAGGATGATTATGACGGCGAATTTAGGTACAGCGGACAGCCAATTCCCTCCTTGCAAGGGCTTGATCACCATAACTGCGTTATTTATATGGGTACTTTTTCAAAATCACTTCTCCCTTCGCTGCGTATCAGTTATATGGTTCTTCCTTCGTCCCTTTTAGAAAAAGCTAGTGAAATCACTTCTTTGTATAAGCAGACGGTATCCTGCCACAATCAACTGACGCTGGCTGAATTTATAAAAAAAGGCGACTGGCAGAAACATATTAATAGAATGAGAAAGCTGTACCAAAAAAAGAGGGCGATTTTATTAGAAGCCTTACAAAGCGAATTAGGAGAACAAGTGAGGATTCGAGGGGAAAACTCCGGACTGCATATCTTGCTTGACGTTTATTCGCCATTTAGTGAAAAAGAGCTAATTGAGAAAGCAAAAGGGGAGGGGGTTAAAATTTATCCTGCATCTCCTTTTTATAAAAACGACCCTCCTACAGCCACTGTCTTGATTGGGTTTGCAGGGGTTTCTGAGGATGATATACAAGAAGGCATAAAAAAACTAAAAGCTGCTTGGGAAATATAAAATGGCTTGCAGGTTTGATTAAGACGGAGATTATCTACTTTTCTTTTAGAAAAGACAGTTGTATGTGATCAAGCAAAATTACTTCAAAAAGCAAGAATAGATGGATAATCTAGAACACCTTACGCTTGAATTCAGTGATGGATTGTCAACACTAAATCACACAGCTTTTTTAAGGGACAGTTGCTTATATTCATGAGAGCTCATGTAGCTCAACACTCCATGAATACGCAGCTTGTTAAATCAGCTGTCATTATCACTGTGAGATAATTGAGATGCTAAAACCTCGACTTAGGTCATAAAAGGAACGGGGGGTTAGAGAAAATATTCGAACAAGTTGATTGGTCATCCCTTGAACAAGTAAAGACTGTCTGAAAAAAGCCAATGATGCAATTAAAAACAAATTTCGCTATACTGATGAATTAAAGGGGGTGCTTACATATGGAGAATCACATAAGATTGTCTGGTACTTCTTCCACTTATGCAAAGCCTATTATTGGAAAGGCGATACTTTGCATGAGGCGAAACAGTTAATTCTATCGCTGAACAAGCTTTTCTAATATTTTGGCTTTGCACCTTATTTTTTAATAAAATCGAAATAAGGGGCGGGCAAAATTGAAATATATAAATGCAGATAAAGTTCTACCTGAAAAGCTACTCATTGAAATCCAAAAGTATGTCCAGGGAGAAACCCTCTATATTCCTAAACCGAAAACCGAATATAGGAAATGGGGAGCTTCAAGTGGCGGAAGACAGCTGCTGGATCGCCGCAATTCTGCAATTAGACAATGTTTTATTAGTGGCAGCAGTATCCAGGAGTTAGCTAAGGAATATTACCTTTCAACTGAAACCATTAAGAAAATTGTTTATTCACATAAAACATAAACAAACAGCACTGATGAAAATCATTCATCAGTGTTTTTATGTAAAAAACGTTTCTAAGTCATTTTCTGCATTTTAAAAGCTTACTATATTTTTTAAAATAAGGGTAAAGAGACGTCAGCAAAATGAATGGAGAGACGCGTGATGACCGAAAAATTTATTAAGAATGAACATGTAAATTTTATAAAGAAACAGATTGCCTTGATTAAGGACAGTAAAAAAAAGAATGTACCCCCAACTGTTTTAGCTGCTGTGATCGACTTGGCCAATGCTAAAATCCTAGAGCTCATTCCAAAGATATCATTGGCTCAGCAAGAAATATTGGATCTTTCCAGACTGAAAACAGATGATGAGTACGATCAATATATCCAGCGTCTATCTAAATTTTTGATTCCCTTTCCAAAAATCACTGATCAGCAACTGAAAAAGATGTTTCCAAAGAATAAAAAATTAAAGCTGCCTGATTTATCAAGAATAGACTATAGCCAGTTGACCTATTTAGGCTGGGACGATTTAGGATCCAATAAAAAATTTATTGTATATGAACTGGACGAAAAAACGGTCGGAATTGAATGTAGAATTATCCCTACTAGTAAAAACAATATTTGTTCCTTCTGTCGTTGTGCTGGCAAGGTTGTCTTTTTTTCTACAGTAACAAAAGCGAAAAAAGCGAACAACCCGGATTACTACAAGTCCATCGGTAATTTTATTTGTGCTGATAGCAGTGAATGTAATAAAAAAATAACCAATGCCGAATATGTAACAACTTTTCTAAAAGATTCACTAAGAATGTAAAACCTCGTATGATGTCTGTTACCATTGCAAAATCTTCTCTTTTGTTTTTTATTAGTTTATTTAAGCTAAAGTATGACTACCGATTTGCGGGAACTAGTGTGATGTAGGTTACGTTGGGGGACACCGGTAATTCATTCGATCAAGTATTACTCTTTTCTATAAAAACAAAGGTCGCTAAAAGTGTAGTTGCGACACTACACTTTTAGCCTGTTTTCTGAGTGTCGCCAGTATGGAATAAAGAATTTCTTAGAAGACTGGCTGGAGGGAGACAACTCTTCTTTTTAAAGACCATTTTAAAAAATGCGTAAAGCATACAGGTAATCTAGCTGGGTAGAGAGGGTATTGCCATATCTGCGTTTGCCCCGTATATATTCTTAAGGATAAGTGGAGCTATCCGATACAAAATCCCTGCAGCGTCATTGTGTGAACAGCTCCAATATCACGCATGACATCACCTGCTGGCCTGGAGCCAAACAGATATGCTCTGAGAAACGGTACCGCATAGTTCTTTTTACGAGTGATGAAGGGCGTGAAATCCGTGTCGTACCAATGTTGCAGATATTCTGTATCGAAGCGAGAATATCAACGGATAGGTCTGTGTAACTTTAGATAATCAACAGGCGCGATAAAAAATATCTTCTCAGGAGTAATTCCTGGAGATGGTACAGGACAAGGGATCATCGTTCGAATACTTTATTCAGGAATTGAAGAGTTCTCGGGTTTCTAGCCGCATGAAACAATTCATTAGGTGTGCCCTGTTCAACTACAACTCCGCCGTCCATAAAAATGACCTGGTCGGCGGCTTCGTTCGCAAACTTCATTTCGTGGGTGACAACTACCATTGTCCGTCCTTCGTTTGCCAGGTCTTTCATTACCTTTAATACTTCACCGACCAGCTCAGGATCGAGAGCAGATGTTGGCTCATCAAAAAGAAGAACTTCTGGATCCATAGCCATCGCGCGTGCGATCCCAACGCGCTGCTGCTGGCCTCCGGATAATTGAAACGGATACATATCTGCCCGGTCGCGCAGCCCGACTTTTTCTAATAAAGATAAAGCTTTTTTTCTGGCATCGTCTTTAGAACGTTTTAAAACGCTCACTTGTCCCTCCATGACATTCTCAGCAGCCGTCAAATGAGGAAATAAGTTGTAGCCTTGAAAAACCATCCCGGTCTGCTTTCTAAAAGAAACAATTTCCGCTTGTTTAAGTCTGGTGCCTGCCGTTATATTTAGCGTTTTGTCTCCCAGAGTGATGGTTCCTTTGTCAGGCAGCTCCAGCAGGTTCAAACAGCGGAGGAGCGTTGTCTTTCCAGATCCTGAAGGCCCGATAATGACTGCTGTTTTTCCTTTTTCAATAGAAAGACTTACTCCTTTTAATACTTCGAGTTTATCAAACCATTTGTGCAAATTATCAATTGTGATCATCGCTTACCCTCCACTATTTCGCCACGCCGCGGCCATACCGTATTTCGAGCCTGCCCTGAAAATAAGAAAGCACAGTACTGAATATTAAGTAGAAGAGGGCTACTTCGATATAAAGCCACAGGGGCTCATACGTAACAGCTGCAATCTGCTGTCCCTTTTGAAACAATTCAGTAACTGTAATAGTGGCGGCAAGAGAAGTATCTTTAACAAGACTAATAAAAGAATTTCCAAGCGGCGGAAGGGAAACACGAACCGCCTGGGGAAGCACAATCCGTTTCATAGCCTGGGATTTTGTCATGCCGATACTATAGGCGGCTTCCCACTGGCCTTTATGAATCGATAATATGGCGGCACGTATAATCTCCGAACTGTACGCTCCTTTATTCAGGGTGAAAACAATAACGGCAGCCGCAAATGGAGAAAGGGTAACGCCTACGCTTGGAAGCCCATAGAAAATGATAAAAAGCTGAACCAATAATGGTGTTCCCCTGAAAATCCAGACATAAAAACGTGTTAAAAGAACAAGTGGTATAAATCCGGAAATCCTTGCTACAGCTGTAAAGAAAGCTAAAATTAACCCAAGAGTAAAAGTGATGAGCGTTAAAGGAATGGTGTACTGCAAACCAGCCATTAAGATAGGAAAAAAGGATTCACCAAGGATTCCTATAATTCGTTCTGTACGTTCCTCCCCAACCATATGAGATCTCTTCCTTTATTTCGATACGTCTGCACCGAACCATTTATTGGATATTTTTTCGAACGTACCGTCTTTTTTCATGTCGTTAAGAGCACCATTCACAGCATCCACTAATTCTTTGTTGTTCTTGCGGAAAAGAAAAGCACTCTCAGCAGCATCGTTTTCCGTATAAGCGATCTTGATCGGAAGCTCAGGGCGCTGCTTTTTCAAATCTAAATAAGAAAGACTGTCGTTTAGGGTAGCGTCAGCGCGCTTAGAGGTGACTAAATCTACCGCCTGGTTAAAACTTTCTACTCCGGTAATTTTCGCTCCATGTTCTTCTGTTGTTTGCCGGTAATTGCTTGTTAATGACTGGGCAACTGTTTTGCCTTTCAAATCATCAAGCGATTTGATATCGTTGTTGTCTTCTCTTACAATGAGAACGGCTTTTGAAATGGTATAAGGATCAGAAAAATCATACTTTTCTTTGCGCTCATCGTTTATTCCAACCTGATTTGCGATCATGTCATAGCGTTTTGCATCAAGCCCGGCAATCATGCCATCCCACTTTGCTTCCACAAACTGCGTCTTAATATCTAAACGTTTAAATACTTCAGTGGCAACTTCAACATCAAACCCCGTTAATTTTCCAGATTTATCATGGAAGGTAAAGGGAGAGTATGTACCTTCGGTGCCAATGGTGATGACGCCTTTTTCTTTTATTTTTTCGTAGGAGCTTTGTGCTTCCTGTTTATTTTCTTCTTCTTTCTTACCTTCGTTTACATTGTTTCCGCCGCATGCAGCAAGTGCGAAAACCAAAACAAAAGTAAGGATAGAGAATGCTAATTTTTTCATGGTGTAGCCTCCAGTGTTGTTGTAGGTTTTGTAAATGTATTGTTAGATGGCGTAGTAATTTATAGATGTCAACGAATTTATGATGTATTTTTCCCACAGAGCAAAGTAATATTCCATTATTCATAACTAGATAAAATAAGATGAAAGGTATGGGGAGAAAGCGCCCGAAAACCGCTATACATCTTGTTCTCTGCAGAATAAACGAGATGTATTCCACTACATGAACGGGATGCATCCGAACCAAGCAGAGCAAAAATAGTGCGTGAACTAAGGGGCCGATTTGTTCAAGTGAAACGAAATAAGAGCCGTCGGTTGCATAACAGCAGCGGGCTGTTTAAAGATGTTTTGATCCCTTTCCCCTGTGATTTTTTACGGTTAACACACATCTTAAAAAATCTAAACAGGTGTTTACTGTTTCCATTTAGGGTATTAACTGAGCATCACAGAAAAAGGAGGACATCAACTTGGAACACGTAAAAGCACTTCTTATTAAATTTGTGATGATTGCAGTTTTACTCAGTATAATCCTTACAGGAATTTACAATGGCGAATTTAGTGATACCCTTCTCCTTAGTGTTGTTCTTACCGTTGTAGCTTATGTATTGGGTGATTTGTTTGTTTTCTATAGATCTGGCAGTGATTATAAGTATCCAGCAGATCATACTCATTTCCAGAGAAACTTCACTGCAACCATTTGTGATGCGGTTTTAACTTTCTTTGTAGTTTGGCTTATGGGAAGATCACTATTTATCAATGATGGCGATGTTCTAGTGGCTTCTTTTGTCTCAGCGATTGCGATCGCTGCTGGTGAATGGTTTTTCCATAAATATCTTGACAGACATGTATTTGATGAGAAACGCAGGCTCACTCGCGTTAAATAATGTATAAAGCAGGGAATTCTTATGGCGGCATGCATGAGCATAAGAGATTCAATCCTTTTATTTTACAATCTGGTGGAAGCCATTCTAATAGAAAAACAAAGTACCCCGTCCGGTAATAATCGGCGGGTTTTTACTGTTAAAGTAGGTTTTTTAAACACAGATCCGCCAAAAAGGGCCGGTTATGCAGCTAACTCAGAATTGTTAATGTTTTGTAAATATAGGATGAACGGAAATACCAGGATGTTTTACCCAACCAGGCGGATCATTATGGGTGATACATGGTTTATGATCATTACATGACTGCCATCAGTAGGATATTATCATTAAAAACACCCTTTATATGGAACAAAAGAAAATATACCGGCCTATTTTTTGTGCTTCATAGAATATTTACTTTATTTAAAAACTGATTTAACAAGAACAGACTACAATTTTCCTATCAAGTTATTTTAGGAGGAAAAAAGAATGAATAACAAAACGAAAAAGAAACTGGTGCCCTTGGCCATTGCAAGTTCTCTCGCTCTTGGCGGTTTAATAGGAAGTTATTCTGCGCCACAAGAAACGGTGAAAGCGGATAACGAACGAAATGGCAAGGTAAAGAATGTCATCTTTATGATTCCGGATGGATATTCTGCTTCTTACAACACCAACTACCGCTGGTATAAAGGCGAAGAGTCCGTCTTAGACTCCATGCTGGTTGGAATGCACCGTAGTTACTCAGCTAACAGCAAAATCACCGACTCTGCTGCAGCCGGTACAGCAATGGCAACTGGTATCAAAACGAATAACGGCATGATTAGCACGTCTCCGGAAGGGAAAGAATTGAAGACCATCTTAGAAGCGGCCGAAGAAAAAGGAAAAGCATCAGGATTAGTGGCGACTTCAACAATTACCCATGCTACACCAGCCGTGTTTGCTTCACACGTTGCGTCCAGAGCTAACGAAGCGGACATTGCACCGCAATTGATTGAAAATGAAGTGGAAGTTATTTTGGGCGGAGGAAACAAATATTTTCCTGAATCGCTGTTACAGCAGGCCGAAAAAGATGGCTATGAATACATAACAGATAAGAACGGGCTAAACGAAGCTCAAAGAGCCGACAAATTAATTGGCCTGTTCGCAGAGGATGGAATGGCTCCAGAATTAGACCGTGATGTAACAAACCAGCCGAGTCTTGCTGAGATGACAGGCTCAGCCCTGGATGTCTTGAAAAAAGACAAAGATGGTTTCTTCTTAATGATAGAAGGAAGCCAAATTGATTGGGCGGGGCATGACAACGATGCAGCATGGGCCATGAAAGATGCGGAGGCCTTTGAAGATGCGGTAGAGGAAGCTCTTGAATTTGCGAAAAAGGATAAAAATACGTTAGTCGTCGTAGCAGGTGATCACGACACCGGCGGCATGTCTGTAGGGGGTTATGGCAAAGGCGATGCCAATCCTGAATTGCTTCGTAATGTGACGGCAACAGGTGACTTCATGGAATCCAAGCTGAGTGCCGACCGCAATAATATTAAAGAAGTCGTCAAACAATATACAGGCTTGGACCTCACCGAACAGGAAGTTGAAAAGATTCAAACAGCTAAAAGCCCTTCCATCGCGATTAACCAGGTGGTATCAGAACGAGCATCGATTGGCTGGAGTTCTACAGGTCATACAGGAGTAGATATTCCAATTTTCGCTTATGGACCTCATGCAGACGCATTCAGCGGTCTGCACCAGAACACGGATTTCCCTGTGTTGATGGCAAAAGCCATGAAGCTGAATAACTTCAAACCTTCGAAATAAGCATAACAGGAAGACAAAGTGTCACAAACCACTTGTCGGCGGGAGGGCAGCACAGACTTCTATGCTATGGGACGAGCGGGCTCAGCGCCTGCCCCATAGAAAGCGGAGCTGCCGACCTATCCCATTCATGTGACAGTTATCAATCATTTGTTTACAGTCTGAGACAAATCCCTTAATTGAGGGATTTGTCTTTTTTTAATTTTACGATTTGCAGATCTTATGAATGAGTGCCCGTTCTACTTTCTGATGTAAGGAAGCAAGTGGTATAAATTAAAATGATTGATGATCCTTTTCAATTCTCACTCTGCAATCTTTATATAGTTAAAAAAACAGGATGAAAGGTTGGAGACGCTCCGACTTTTAAGGTCAGAAAATTTCACAATGTTATTGTACTATTCAGAAAAATAAGATTTAATTATTGATAAGTGAATGAAACCTAAATCATAAAAAGGTCGACAAACGACTGTTAACAAGTGAAAGGAGAATGAAAGCAATTGACAGAGAGAGTAACACGTTCAAATGAAATTGAGAGCTTAATTTTAAAAAGAAAAGATGAGTACATGGAGCAGTTATTCACATTATTACGCCAAAAAAGCATCAGTACTCAAAATACGGGTATGACTGAATGTGCAGAATTACTAAAGAGCATGATGGAGGAGATAGGCATTTCCTCTCGTTTAATTGAAACAAAAGGCCACTCTGTTGTGTATGGAGAAATATTAAAAGATGAAAAAGCGTTTACACTGCTTATTTATGGACACTATGATGTCCAGCCGCCTGAACCACTGGACAAGTGGATATCTCCTCCTTTTGAACCGACGATTCGAGAGGGAAGAATTTATGCGAGAGGGGCCGGAGACAACAAAGGGCAGCTTATGGCTCAACTGCTTGGCATTAAAACGTATTTGGACCTTTTTGGTGATTTGCCGATCAATGTGAAGTTTGTATTTGAAGGCGAAGAAGAAATGGGAAGTGTACATTTAGCTTCCTTTGTAGAGGAAAATAAAGAGCTTTTAAAAGCTGACCTTGTTTATACCTCGGATGGCTCATCTCATAATAGCGGGCTTCCTCTTATTCTACTGGGTGTTCGGGGAGTGCTTTCACTTGAGCTGGAAGTAAAAGGCGCCGATTGGGATAATCACTCCGGAAATACAGGCAATATTGTTCCTAATCCCGTCTGGAAATTAATCGACTTGCTGCAGACAATGCGTGATAAAAACGGCCATGTATTAATCGAAGGGTTTTACGACAATATTCGCAGGCCAACTGAACGGGAGCAAGAATTGCTTAAAAATCTACCATTCGATGCTGAAAATATTGGAGAAAAAATTGGTTATTCTTCATTAGAATTGGATGGCGAAACGTATTATCGCAAATTGACAATGGAACCGACCTTTAATATTTGCGGTATACAAAGTGGTTATACCGGAGAAGGCACAAAAACAATTATTCCTTCTCAGGCTGCTTTAAAAATGGATATTCGTCTTGTAGTTGATCAAGAACCGCTGGATATTTATAACAAATTCTGCCAGCACGTAAAACAACATGACCCTGACATCGAAGTAAGATATTTAGGATCAATGGAGCCATCAAGAACACCTGAAAATCTTCCTGTAGTCCAGGTTGTAACCGGTGCTGTTCACAAAGCTTTTCAACAAAAACCTTTGATTCAACCAAGTCTTGGAGGATCTCTTCCAGACTATGTATGGACAAAGATTTTAGGAGCACCATCTATTATTGTGCCTTATGCAAATTTTGATCAAAAAAATCACTCTCCTAATGAAAATATAGAAATAGACTATTTTTTAAATGGGATTAATTGTACGTGTCATGTTATTCATGCAATTGGCAGCCTACAAACACATTAAATGATGAAACTAGAAAGGGAGGTTTATATATGAATCAAAGTCAACCGAATATTCCCCCGCCTACTCGCCCTAAGTATTTATTTGTTTTAGATGGAGTCGAGCGTATAGGAAATCGCCTCCCGCATCCCGCGTTAATTTTCCTTTATTTAACCGTGCTTGTCATGGTGGCGTCATGGCTGCTGAATTTATTAGGCGTCAGTGTAATGGACCCTGGAACAAAAGAGGAATTGGCAGTGAAAAGCCTGCTTTCTGTTGAGGGAATACAGTATATTATTACGTCAATGTTTGGTAACTTTATTGAGTTCAAACCGTTAGGACTGATCATTGTCTTTACACTGGGTATCGGGTTAGCTGAGAGGGTAGGCTTATTTGAAGCTGCGATAAGAAGAACGCTTTTGAAAGCGCCAAAAGTGGTTATTACGTACGCAGTACTTTTCATTGGTATTATGGGCAGTGTAGCAGCGGATTCGGCTTATATTATTGTTCCGCCAATAGCTGCAATGGTTTTTCACATGTTTGGGAGAAATCCCATTGCGGGACTGGCTGCCGGGATCGCGGGAACAGGCTGTGGCTTTACAGCAAATTTGCTTGTTTCCGGATTTGACGCAATGCTGGCAGGTATTTCAACAGAAGCTGCTCATACAATTAATCCTAATATAGTTGTGCACCCTGTAGACAATTGGTATTTTATGAGTGCTTCTGTGCTTGTTTTAACTGTAGTCGGGGCGTTTGTTACAGAGCGGATTATTGAGCCGAGATTAGGAACATACGACGGAGATGTAGAAGTTAAGTTGGATGATAACGAAGAAGATAATAGTTTAATCAACAAGGGGCTGAGAAACACCTTTATCTCAGTTGTTTTATTTATTGGTGTGATTGTAACAGCTCTTTATGTTCCCAATTCACCGTTAAGAGGAGAAGATGGAAGTATCCTCAATTCACCTTTTATGAGCGGCATTAATACAATTATTTTGCTGTTTTTTATTCTTATCGGCTTAACCTACGGTATTACCACCAAAAAAATCAGACGTATTGATGATGTAGTTAAAAAGATGGCTGAATCAATAAACGATATCGCCCCATTTATTGTCCTGGCTTTTTTTATTGCACAATTCATCGCCTATATTCAATGGAGCAACCTTTCTACACTAACAGCAGTGAATGGGGCAAATCTGCTGGAATCTGCTAATTTGAGTGGTTTGCCGGGTGTTATCCTGCTTATTCTTGTAACAGCAGTATCAAGTTTGTTTATTACAAGCGGTACCGCTCTATGGGCGTTACTCGCGCCTATATTTGTTCCAATGTTTATGCTGCTGGATTTTCACCCTGCTTTTATACAAGTAGCTTATCGAATTGCAGATTCCGCAACAAACATGATTACGCCGCTTAATCCGTTTGTTGCTATCATGTTAGGATTTTTAATGAAATATGATAAAAAGGCAGGACTCGGCACCCACATTGCCTTAATCTTCCCTTATACGGTTGCTTTTCTTATTGCCTGGCTCGTAATGATTATTGTTTTCGCAGTGTTCAATATTCCTATAGGTCCTGGAGTGCCAATGCATTTAAAATGAAATAATGGAATCACCCAGGAAAACGGATTATTCCTATCAAAAATAGAAGTTTAAATATTAAAAAAGATTGAATATTGCAAACATGGTCAAGTTGATTCGACCATGTTTGCAATTCATTATATTCTGCGAGTTCAAGCTTGCCTTTTAAAAAAGGAGAGACGATATGGATAAGGTAGACCTTAGTAAAAATTCATTATCAAATAAAATTGCTGAACACATTACAGAACAAATTATCACAGGAGAGTTGAGGCCGGGAGAAAAGCTGGTTGAAAGCTTATATGCAGAAGAATACGGCACAAGCAGAGCGCCGATACGAGAGGCTTTTTTTTTGTTGACGATTGAAGGTCTGGTGGAAAGAATTCCGAGAAAAGGGACCATTGTAAAAGGTTATTCCGAATCGGAAATATATGATTTGCTTGAAATTCGTGTCATGCTCGAATCACTGGCAATGAAACGAATTGAAAAACAAGGTGTGGACCTGGACATTGTCTTTAAAATGGACTGTCTTTTAGATGAGATGCGTTCTGAAAAAGAAGCCGCGGAGTATACAAAACTAAATTACTTGTTTCACATGCATTTAATGCAAATGAGTAAAAGCCACATTATAAAAAAAGTTCATTCACATTTAGAAGCCCCGCTGTTAACCATTCAAAATATGTGCTTTGAAGCAGAAGGGAATATGGCCAAATCTCTCTCAGAACATTTGGAGATGGTTGCACTTTTAAAAGATAAAAAAGTAAAGGAAGCAGCGGATATGCTGGAGCAGCATAATCACGACTTAATTACAAGTATACAAAAGCTCTTGAGAAACAAAGCAACTTTTTAATTTACTTACGAAAATAAGTATGTAAAATCATTCAATCAATCCACTAGTATTGATTGAATGATTTTACAAACAAAAAGAGTAAAGGTGAGAGCATTTTTAATTACTGAAAAGAAAATGTAAAACACTGTTTTTCAAAAAGCGGCTGTGGCGTCAATTATTTCTTAAATATTCTCTGTCGACAATCGACTTCATACTACTTATTTTTCATGCTGGAAAGAAAGGAGAACATCCATGAATACTATTGTTGTTTCCAGGAAGAGGTTCTCAGCAGCAAAGTTTTCTGCCCAATTTGTCCCATCGCCCTGCCAGTTGCAGTTGGTTCAAGAGTTTTCCATGCTTCCGTAAGGGTTGCCATGCAGATTGAAATGCCTGTTGGGGCTGTTTCGTTAATAGAATATGCCTGTGACAGCGGATTTGTTTTACTTCGAACAGCCAATGGTCCGTCACTTGTTACTCCTTCCCGGGAAGAATAATAGCTAAAAGGAGTTTTGACGAAAAGCTGTTTCAAGAGGTTGTTCAACAAATGGCTTGGTACCTTGATAAACTAAACAAAGAGGCAATGCTTTTTCCTTCGTAAGCTGACATTTACCCCGCCGATTTCATCCTGAAACAGGATTGAAACAGGAGTACTCTGCCAGCAAAACAGGCCGCCTGGCATTAGCAAGCGGCTTAAAAACGATATGATCAAAAGTAAAGAGAGAATGCTGCAAAAACTTTCTGTCACCAGCGTGATTAATGGCTGCTGTATAAGCCGTTTGTATAAATGACCGTCATATGCTGGATGATCTCTTCCATGCTTTCAGCGGAATCGCCATTTATCAGTTCCCACATAAACATTTCATTTGTATAAAACCAGGAACGTGCCACTAAAGAGGGGATAAGCTGCGGATTGGCCAGCGATTTAGACTGTGCATAAAGAATATCCTGGGTAATGCTGCTAATAAAACGATCGCGAATATTCTGCCAATTCGCTTCGATGACAGGTGAATTTCCAATCGCTTCTTTAATAATCCTCATAAATTCTTTTCTTTCCATAGCTAGCGAGAGAAAAAGTCTAACTTGATTCACAATTAGATCTTGCGCCTCTTTTTTAGTAGAAGGAGTAAAGGGCAACGACGCTACTTCGTAAAATTGTTCCATCACTTCTTTCATCAATTCGATTAAAAAGTCATCTTTGTTTTTAAAATACACATAAGCTGTTCCATAACCGGTCTGTGCCCGGCTTATAATATGGCGAATAGTTGTTTGCTGAAATCCTTGTTCAAAAAAAACAGCTTCGGCCGCTTTTAAAAGCTTTTTCTTTGTTTCTATCGCCTGCTTTTGTCTGGTATTAATCATCTTATTCTCCTACTGAAAATGTAGTAATTATAAAAGCTAAACTAACACAACTTTAATTAAAAAGAAAGAGCTTTAAATGATCCAATCATTTAATTGACACTATGTCATTGACATAGTGTCAACGAATGATTTATATTGTTTATATAATTCAGAAAACTTATTTTAGGAGGGATTAAATGACTTTAGTTGAAGATGTATACTCAGTTGAATATGCGAAAGAAAAGGACCGTATCGATCCGCTACGTTCGTATAGAAATGAATTTTACCAAAATGAAAGTATTTATTTAGATGGAAACTCTCTTGGACTGTTGTCTAAAAGAGCCGAACGTTCACTAATGAATGTGTTGGAATCATGGAAAAGCTTTGGCATTGATGGCTGGACGAAAGGAGATCATCCCTGGTTTTATATGGCGCAAGAATTGGGGCGAAAACTGGCTCCGTTAGTTGGAGCAGAGGGGAATGAAGTGATTGTAACAGGGTCCACTACGACGAATATTCATCAGCTGGTTTCAAGCTTTTACAAGCCGACTTCAAACCGCTATAAAATTCTGGCCGACGATGCAACTTTTCCATCTGATATTTATGCACTTCAAAGCCAGCTTAAATTAAAGGGGTACGATCCGGAAGAAGCTTTAGTAAAAGTTGAAAGCAATGATGGTCTTTTGTCGGAAGAAGCCATTATTACTAAAATGAAAGATGATATTGCTCTTATTCTATTGCCGAGTGTTCTTTACCGGAGCGGGCAAATTCTAGACATGGAGCGCTTGACTCTAGAAGCTCATAAACGTGGCATTGTGATTGGGTTTGATTTATGCCATTCCATCGGTTCTGTTCCACATCATTTAAACAAGTGGGGAGTGGACTTCGCTATGTGGTGCAATTACAAGCATCTTAATGGCGGACCGGGAGCAGTGGGAGGCTTGTATGTTAATCAAAAGTATTTTGGCCAGGAACCGGGGCTGGCTGGCTGGTTTAGTTCCAGGAAAGATGTGCAATTTAATATGAGCCATGAATTACAAGCGGATACAGATGCAGGCGCTTATGAAATTGGGACACCTCATATTTTAAGTATGGCTCCGTTAATCGGGTCACTGGATATGTTTAATGAAGCGGGTATTGAAAATATAAGAAAAAAATCATTAGAATTAACCGATTATATGGTTAACCTAATTAATCATGAATTGAAAGAATATGATTTTGTCATTGTAAGTCCCCTGGATCATACTAAACGAGGAGCTCATATTCTTCTGGAGCATAAGTTTGCCGCTAGTATATGTAAAGCATTAAAAAGCAATCAAATTATTCCCGACTTTAGAGCGCCAAGTTTTATTCGATTAGGCCCTGTTGCTTTATACAATACTTTCTATGATGTATGGAAGATGGTTCATACACTTAAAATAATTATGAAAGAAGAACAATACAAAGAGTTTGAAAATGAGCGAGACGTGGTTGCGTAAGGGAGGATGAAAGATGGCAAAGGATAAATGGATTGACATTTCCCAGCCGCTGAACAATAAGATTGCTCATTGGCCTGGTGATACCCCTTTTTCGTACGACGTAGTGTACGAGAAAAAAAGCACAGGCTCTGTAAATATTGGGAAAATCACAACAAGTTTACATACAGGTACACATATTGACGCTCCGTTTCATTTTTCTGATAATGGGGCACGTGTCATAGATCTGGATATTAATATTTATATAGGCCGCTGTCTTGTTGTGGATGTATCTAATTACGAAGAGATAAGTACTGATATTTTGAAAAAAGCAGATATCCAAAACTGTGAACGTTTGCTTTTAAGAACATCTGCCATAACGGATCCTGCGGTTTTTCCGGAACAAATTCCGGTGCTTACGCTTGATGCAGTCAACTATTTAAAGCTGCAAAACGTGAAATTGGTAGGGGTCGATTTACCATCAGTCGATCAACTTGACAGCAAGGAACTGCCGATACATCATTCTCTTCATAATTATGGCATTCATATTTTGGAAAATGTTGTTTTGGATCACGTTATTCCCGGTCACTATGAACTAACGGCTCTTCCGCTGCCTCTTACTCATGCCGATGGGAGTCCTGTCAGAGCAGCAATTAAACCTGTTTAAAAAATAACCATTACACGGAGTGATCATAATGAAGAGCCTCACAGAAAACGAAAAAAATATTGAAACAAATTTTACCGATAAAATGACTTATGGCGAATATCTGCAACTGGATACGCTGCTTTCCAGTCAAAAAAGTTTATCAGGACACCACGATGAAATGCTGTTTATTGTTATTCACCAGGTGAGCGAGCTCTGGATGAAGCTCATCTTGCATGAAATGAATGCGGCCAAACAAGCAATAATAGAAGATGATTTATCTATGAGCTTTAAAAAATTAGCTCGTGTATCCCAAATACAAGCCCAAATCATTCAAGCATGGGATGTACTCTCTACCTTAACTCCTTCAGAATATTTAGAGTTTAGGAATTCACTGGGAAATTCTTCGGGTTTCCAGTCTTATCAATACAGGTTAATCGAGTTTGCTCTCGGGTATAAAACAGATTTTATTTTAAAAATATACGAGAAAGACCCTGTATTACTTGCCAAACTAGAAGAAGCATATAAATCTCCAAGTTTATATGACGCATCTATTCATGCTTTGAAAAAAGCCGGTTTTGAGCTCTCGCAGGACGTATTGACACGCGATGTCACGAAAGCCTATCAGTCTGATGAAAGTGTATTGCAGGCGTGGAAGGCCGTCTATCAAAATACAGACAAGTATTGGGATTTATACGAGCTTGGTGAAAAACTTGTAGATATTGAAGACCGCTTACAGCAATGGCGTTTTCGCCACATGAAAACAGTAGAAAGAATTATCGGTTTTAAAATGGGTACAGGAGGTTCTAGCGGAGTTCATTATTTGAAAAAAGTATTGGATCAACGTTTTTTTCCAGAGCTATGGGATTTGCGAACTAATATGTAAAAGGATCAAAAGGTGTAAGACTCTTTCTTTTTTACCTGCATTTTGTAGAAACAACTCTAATAATAGCACGAGAGCAAACTTTACTTTGAACTCGCCAAACTGGTGTAGTCAAATGGTAAGGCAATTAAAAAGTTAGTAATAAAGGTGTACGTTAGCAAAACTATATAGTTGCTAACGTACACCTTTTATTGTCAGGACACTCCTAATGTTTAGTACTTTAAATGGTTTAAACCTATTATTGCAGTTCTTACAGTGCAGCATATGTAAAATTTAATATAAGTATTGTAAAACGAGCACTATGGAAGTTTGTATAGGTTATCTTCACTCATACTCATTATAGTGACTTTGCCACAATCATGTTGTTATTTTTCTCATATGATAATAATGAGCATTAACATGAGTGATCTGGCTCTTTACAATGTTATATAGTCGAAACTGTTTTTGTAAAAATGGGTACCACTTTCTTATTTAAGGAAAAATAGCCCTTTATCTGTAAAACAATATGTATCCAACATAAGAGCACAGAAATTAAAAAGAAGGAAGATGAAAAACATGCGATTTTATCCTCCAAATCCTGGTCCAGGTCCATACCGGCCGTACCAGGGACCAGGACCGTATGACTCGTTTTTCGTACCATTTCCACCCAATCAAAGGCTGCCTTATCAACATCCCGGTTCTGTCTATCAGGACCCGAGATATTTTTCACAAAATCTGACTCAAAGACCGCCTCAGGGAGCTCCGATTCCTCCTCAGAGATCTGGTGAGTTGGGGAGTTTTTTACAGGATCTGACTCAGGGACCTTCTCTGGAATCTGCTCCTCCACCGCAGGCACCTGATATACCGAGTAATTTAAATATACCGCCTCAAGCAGGAGATGGTAACCCTCCACAAACACCCGGCATGTGGGAAAATATCAATCAAATGCTTGCGTATGCCGATGAAATATACCGAGGAATTAATACTTTAAGACAGATAGGGTCAGTGTTCACTAAAAAATAAAAACAGTGAATTACAGAATAAAATAAACTTTTCTGTTTTCAGCGAGAACAAACTCGCTTCTAGACTCGCCAGGTAACCGGTATAGCCCGAATGTTAAGGCGATCAAAAAGTTAGTAATCAAAGGTGTACGCTGGCAAAATTGTTGGTTGCTAACGTACACCTTTGCTATTATTGAGGTATTAGGAATCAATAGGTTTTATAGATTTCACATGGTTTTAGATCTCTTATAAAAATTTATATGACATGTTATGTGTAAAATTCAAAAAAATATACTTCAGGAGCCAAAAGCATAACAAACAGCAAAAAAGTCTAAGAAGCTATTTGGATCTCTACGTAATTGGCTTTTCAGTCTAATATCAATATATATTGACCAATGAATATTCACTTCGTATAGTGAGAAAGAATAAAAAGTAATACCATTATCTAAATGGTAGATGAAAAATATATATCACCTGGTTTTAAAGAGAGTTGATGATGAGCATGCTGAGGTATATTGAGATTAACATGTGCCATCAGAATGAAGCATTCCATAGGATATACGAGGGAAAGAATCTCTTGGTGTTGGTCTCTATTCGTTATCGCTTGCCAAAAAAACTTTGATCTGGTGGGATTTGAAGGATATGTGATCTTTATTGCAAAAATCAAATTGGTCGAACACTACCAGAAAACCTTGAATGCAGTCATGAAAATTAAAGCAATAGAGGTAAAAGAAGGTGTGTGCGTTGAACCAGTGAAATTACCGGGAGGCCAAGATCTAATCATAAAAAGCCAATTGAACAAATGGAGAAGAGCAACAATAGATAGCTGGGAGATGGTGAAGCGGGACTGAAAGGCGAGACCCTGTGTTTTTCTTCAAATCAACAAACTTCTAATTTTCGATTACAAGACAGACTTTTAAAATTTTAAAATCCCCATTATCTACAGCCCAAATAGGCGAATAAAAAATTTTTAATTAACTCCAAAAAAGTCTTGCAAATATGAAAGCGCTTCAATATAATAAGGACAACAAATTAATCAATTGTAAATATTCAGATTTCTTGTTAGGGTATCTGACAAATTGGTTGATAATAAATTTGTTACTCAGCATAATGAAGTTAATTCTTTAAAGGAAGAATGGTTGAAGAGGAAAGAAGCTAATTTAATTTCTTTTAAGCAAACATTGGTATATACCATAGTAATCTTTTTGGTATATACCAAAAATAAAAAGAGGAGTGAAGGTAATGTTGAATTTTAACAAAGACGAATATCTTACAGTGACAAATGGAGCGTTAGGTTTGCGGAATCAAATTGAAAGCTGCGCAGACAAAGTAATGGCAAAAGGATTTAAAAATATTTTCTTGCTTGGTTCTGGGGGGTCTATTGCCATCATGTATCCATTTGAATACATGATAAATTCACTTTCCACTATTCCGGCTTACGCAGAAATTGCTTCAGAATTCATGCTTCAAAATCATAAACAGTTTACAAAAGATTCACTAGTTATTTTGTCTTCTTTGTCAGGTACGACTGAAGAAACGGTAGCTGCTGCAGAATATTGTAAAGAGCGAGGCATTACAACAATCGGGCTTGTAGGAGAGATGGGGACGGCTTTAGCCGAAATTGTTGATTATCCAATTGCCAATTACGCAGAAAACAACTTTGCGGCTGATTCAATCAATTTACAAATGTACATGCTCGTTTTCCGCTTAATTTACAACAATGGAGAATTTTCAAGTTACACAGCCTTTATTGATGAATTGCAGACAATTCCAGAAGAATTGGTAAAAGTGAAAGAAGCCACTGATCCAAAAGCAGAAGCATTTGCGAAAAAGTATAAAGATGAAGAATACCATATGCTTGTTGGCTCAGGCACAGCTTGGGGACGTACATACGCTTATTCAATGTGTGTATTGGAAGAGATGCAATGGATTCGCACTAAAGCAATTCATGCAGCTGAGTTTTTCCATGGCACAATCGAATTAGTAGATGAGGAAATGAGCATGATTTTGCTGAAAAGTGAAGATGAAACACTTCCATTAATGGAGCGGGTAGAACGCTTTGCAGAAAAGTATACCAAGAAGCTAACAATTTTTGATACAGCCGATTATGCATTACTAGGCATGAGTCCGGAATTCAGAAAGTACCTTGCTCCACTTGTTTTGGCTACTGCCTTGCAACGTGTTAGTATTCATTTAGAAAAAGAACGTGGCCATTCTTTAGAAACACGCCGGTATTATCGGACAGTTGCTTACTAATATTTATTTCCTTCACTTTGGTATATACCAAAGTGAAGGAGCTAACTTTTTAAGGAGGCTTATTTATGAAAAAAACATTGGTTGCCATCTTGCTCTTAGTATTAGCAGTGGTTAGTGCCGCATGCGGGAAAACAGCAGAAGACTCAACGGGTGCAAAAAACGAAGATTCATCCAGTGGCCAAATGATAAAAGTCATTACAACGGCAGGCGGCTATCCGTTTAATGCTACAAATCCAAGCACAAATGAAATCGAAGGATTTATGGTGGATATCGTCAAGGAAGCAGCCAAACGGGCGAATGTTCAAACAGAATTCGTCACAGGTGAGTGGAATTCACTCATTCCTTCTCTTCAATCCAATAAAACCGACGTAATAATGGATGGTATGTATATTACGGATGAGCGAAAAAAGGAAATTAACTTTACCGATCCGGTATTTGGTTTTGGAGAAGGGCTTATTGTGCAAGAAGGAGATACTAAAACTGCGTCTCTTGAAGATTTAAAAGGAAAAACAATTGGTGTTCAAATGGGGACTTCTTTTAAAGATATGCTGGAAGAGCGAAGTCCGGAGCTGAATCTAGAAATTAAAACATATCAAACATTAGCAGATTTACTGAAAGATATTCAGGCCAAGCGTATCGATGCTGCTTTAGCAGACAAACCAGCTTTTACTTATATGAAAAGTAAAAATCCGAATATGACCTATCGTGTAGTGGATGAGTATGTTCCAACACTAGCCGGAGAAATTGGTCTTGGGGTGTCAAAAGAAAATCCAGAGTTGCTAGAGAAATTAAATCAAGCGATAGCAGAGATGAAAGAAGACGGCACATTAACAGAGATTTTTGAAAACTGGGGCGTAGAGTGGGATATTAAATAAGTGAGGGGGACTGAAAATGGGGGAAATCTGGTCAAATATAAAAATATTTGCTCCGAGTCTGCTGGAAGGAACAGTGATTACAATCGAATTAACGATTATTTCGTTAATTCTTTCGCTTGCTATTGGTTTAATAGTCGCGCTCGGGAAAATTACTTCCAACAAAGTTATTAATAAAGTTTGTAACGTATACATTAGTATTATTCGGGGAACCCCTCTTCTTGTTCAGCTATTGTATGTATATTTTGTTTTTCCGGACTTCGGTATTTCCTTAACTGCTTTTCAAGCAGCCATTGTCGCTTTATCAATCAACGAAAGTGCTTATTTAGCTGAAACGTTCCGGGCCGGCATTAAATCTATTCCAAAGGGACAAATGGAAGCCGCTCAAGCGATCGGAATGGATTATTCGCAGGCTATGCGCCGAATTGTGCTGCCACAGGCGATACGAAATATGATACCTGCAATTGGGAACTCGGCGATTGTGTTGATTAAAAACTCTTCACTCGCAGCAGTCATCACTGTATCAGAATTAATGCACAACGGTAACTTGCTTGCTGCCTCTACTTATCAGAACATTCAGATATTTACAATGGTCGCGATTGTATATTGGATCCTGCATTATCCGTTATCAATGCTTGTAGATTATTTAGAAAAGAGAGGAGTTAACCATCATGTTACAAGTAACCAACATTAATAAATCATTTCATGGCAAACAAGTAATTAAAGGAATTGATTTGTCGGTTCAAAAAGGTGAAGTTCTTGTTATTATTGGCCCAAGCGGAAGCGGGAAAAGTACTTTTCTACGTATGATGAATGCCTTAGAGTTTCCAACGGAAGGCGATGTGCTGCTTGAAGGAGAATCCATCCTCTATAAAAACGTAAACAATAAAAAACAGCCAAGAAAAGAAAAAGAATTAAGTAAATTTCGCGCTGAAATCGGCATGGTATTTCAAGGTTTTCATTTATTTGCGCACAAAACGGTACTTGAAAATATTATCGAAGGACCTATGCAAGTAAGAAAAATAAAGAAAGAACAAGCCATTCAGCAAGCAGAGCAGCTTCTAGAGAAAGTTGGGCTTTCTGACAAGGGGAATCAGTACCCGCATTCTTTATCAGGCGGTCAGCAGCAACGAATTGCCATTGCAAGGGCGCTGGCTATGAAACCAAAAATGCTTCTTTTTGATGAACCTACTTCTGCTCTAGATCCAGAATTGGTTGGAGAAGTACTAGCAGTTATGAAAGAATTAGCGAATGAAGGCATGACGATGGCGGTAGTTACACATGAAATGGGCTTTGCACGAGAAGTCGGTGATAGAATCGTTTTTATTGATCACGGAGTAATAGTGCAGGACGCACCTGTTCATCAGTTTTTCCAAACAAATCAAAAAAATGACCGGATTAATCGCTTTTTAAGTACAATTTCTCGGAACGTCGTATAGAGAAAAAACACTTTTTTAAACGAAGTTTTTTACATCAACTAGTGAGGTGAAGATAATGAAAATTATTGGAGCAGGCGATAATGTAGTGGACTATTACAAAGAAAGGGAAGAAATTTACCCTGGAGGTAATGCATTAAATGTAGCGGTTTTGGCTAAACGGTATGGAGCAGAAGCTGTTTCCTATATGGGGATTATTGGAGATGACTACAAAGCTGATCACATTGTAAACAGTTTAACAGCTGAAAACATTGATATATCAAAAATCCGAAAAGTTTGTGGGCCAAACGGGGAATCAGTCATTGCTTTAAATGAAGAACTAGATCGGATTTTTATCGGCTCTAACAAAGGTGGTGTGCAGTCTATTGTAAAATTAAATTTCACAGAAGAAGATCTTCGCTTCATTGCTGAACACGATTTGTTACACAGTAGTATGTACAGCCATACCGAAACAGAGATTCCAAAATTGGCTAAAGTGATTCCTGTATCATTTGATTTTTCTTCAAAATACGATGAAGAATACTTGCAGTTGCTTTGTCCGCATGTAACATATGCTTTTTTCTCAGGCAGTGAGTTGACAGAAGAAGAAGGTATTCAATTAATGCGTCACGCCAGCAAACTCGGGGCTGAAATTTGTGTGATGACGCGCGGATCAGAAGGGGCATTAGCACTGATAGAAGACAAGGTTTATAAACAAGGAATTGTGAAAGCAAATGTAGTCGATACGCTTGGAGCTGGCGATTCATTCATTGCCATGTTCTTACTGGATTATCATCTAAATCAAGATGTGCAGGGAGCAATGCAGAAAGCAGCTCAAGCTGCGGCGGCCACTTGTGAAATTTACGGAGCTTTCGGTCATGGTATCTCTAATGTTCCGGCCGGAAATGCTGTTTAATCATTCCTTTCCACAAGTCATTAGAGCCTCGCCGTTATGTGCTAAATAAGGGATGGGGAGGCATTGCATGAAAAAAGAAGAGATTGATATTCCTTACTACCAGCAATTAAAAACGATTTTTATCGAAAATATTAAGAGTGGAAAATTAAATTACGGAGATAAAATTCCCTCTGAAAGGGAATTGGCAAACATGTATCAAATCAGCCGGATGACCGCAAGACACGCGGTCAGCATGCTGGAACGGGAAGGCTTTGTGGAAAGACGGGTAGGAGCAGGAACGTTTATTACCAATGAGCGAATCCGCTGGAACACTGTTACAGTAAACAGCTTTACTAAAGGGATGCAAGATAAAGGGCTGGTTCCGTCTACAAAAACGCTTGTAATGGAAGTAAAAGAAGCGGATTTAGAGACAGCCCGATTGCTGGAGATTTCTCCAGGAGACAAAGTTTTTCATTTAAAAAGGTTACGGAAAGTAGATGGCATACCTTTAGCGCTTGAATTAAGTGATATTCCCTATCATTTATGCCCCAACATTGAACAGCATATGAAAGACAACGTATCTCTTTACCACGTATTAAAAGAGTATTATGGTCTTCAGCTTGTTCGCCAAAAGCAATACATGAGAGTGGCTTTAGCCGATCAAGCGGAAAGTTCCTTATTGGGAATAAGGAATGAAAGTCCTTGTATTTTAATAGAAGGCCATACATTTGCGGCGCCTGATCAGTTCATTGAGATTTCGAGGACACTTGCTAGAGGAGATCTTGTGGAATTTTATTCTGAACCGGCAAATTAATAAAACAACTTTATTTTTTCAAGCCGGCTGAGCAAATGCTCCATACGGCATGTTTCTCGCCGGCATCAATCAGCGCTAAACAAAACTAAAGAAATTCGGAGGAAATGAACATGGCTGAAACGATGTATACATATATAAACGAGCAGCCGGCTGTTTTACATGCAATGCTTCAGACGAGGCAGACAGCCTGGACTGGTTTTGCTCAATTGTTACAAAGCCATCGCTTGGATAAATTAATTTTTACCGCTTCAGGAACATCTTATCACGCGGCGGCAGCCGCAAAACATTTTCTCGAAAAGATTCTTGATATGGAAGTGGAAGTGGTTTATCCCTTTTCATTTATACATTATGAAAATCGATTGAGTTCACACTCCATGGTCATTGGTATTTCTCAAGGGGGAGGCAGTACCGCTACCATCGATGCTTTAAGAAAAGCGGAAGCGAAGGGGTGTTTAACGGCCGCTTTAACAGCCAATGAGCATGGGCAAATCGTTAAAGCTGCACGCCATACGATTTTAATCCCCTGCGGAGAAGAAAAAGTCGTTTTTCGCACAAAAGGATATACATCTACTCTTTGTGCGTTATACATGATGGCTCTTGAAGCAGCCCTTGTAACAGAAAAAATTAACAATCAATTATATACGAACTATCTTGCTGATTTGGAACAACTCATTGCCGGCATATCATCTATTGTTTCACTTTCTGATCACTGGTATGGAAGAAACCAACAACAGCTTCAACAGGCCAAGAAAATAATAATAGTAGGATACGGACCCAACTTCGCAACTGCCTTAGAAGGCGGCTTGAAATTAAATGAAACGGTCAGATGTCCAGTTAACGCTTATGAGCTAGAAGAATTTATGCACGGTCCCCACCTTTCCTTAGACCAGTCATCTTATGTATTTTTAATCGCTTCTCAAGGAGCCGGCCAAGAGCGGATTCTCGCCCTGTATGATTATTTACAGCAAGTGACCCCCTACACATACTTGATTGTGAACGAAGAAAGAGAATGTTTTCGTCCAGAAAAGGACTTGAATATTTTTTCCGATTCAAGTGAAGTATTTAGCCCACTCGAATTTGTCATCCCTTTTCAAATCTTGTCTTACCGATTATCAGCTGACAAAAAAATTGACTTAACGGTTTCAAAGTATCCTGATTTCCATCAGCGCTTGAAAACAAAAATTAAATAAGGATGGATAAAAAATTGATTTCGCATGTGATCTGGGATGTAGGCGATACACTAACGACGCTGCCGCCGGAAGGAATGGATATAAAGCCACTTGATCAATACAAAGAAATTACGCTTAGGGATGATGTGGAAAAAATACTGGAAGAAGTCAACTATCTCGGCTATACTCAAGCGATTTTAAGCAATACCGCTATTAGTAACAGTAAAGCTCTTCAAAACATGCTGGAGAACTTAGGGATTGCACGGTTTTTTTCCTTTGTTTATGCAACACAGTCTGAATTGGATCATCAAAAGCCCGAAAAACCTGACCAAGAAGCGTTCGATATTGTATTCCAAGCATTAAACATACAGCCCGGCGAAGCAGTAATGGTCGGGAACACATGGGATACTGACATCATTGGTGCTAATCACTGCGGCATGCATGCCATTTGGCTGCAAAATCCAAGCGTTTCTTTTCGGAAAATAGCGTCATCCATGGTTCAGCATCCTCCTTGGATCATTCCCGTTTGGGATGTGGCTTGTATTCCCAATGCTTTAAAATGGCTGAAAACCGTTGAAAACCGTTGAAAACCGTTGAAAAGCATCGTTGAAAAAGTAAATATCCAAATTTTTCTTTTTCGTTGGTATATACCATTAGATAGGTAAATATTGATAGCTTCGTTAACGCTAAGAAAGCTACAAAAATCTTTTAAGCCGGGAGTGAGAACATGATTGATATTCACCAACATCCGCTACATATTAAAGAAATTGTTGAACAAAACGATGAGTTAAGCCGCCACACTAAAAATGTATACGGGATTTACAGCTCACCTCATTCACTGGAATCTCATTTTTATCAATTAGATGTTGCCGGGATTGATCAGGCAGTGATAATGCCGATCGACTGTACAACAGCACACGGTTGTAAGCTGGTTACGAATGAACAAATTGCCTGGTTGACAGAGAAAAGCTCCCGTTTTATCGGATTTGCCTCTGTTGATCCACGCAGTCCAAATGCACTGAAGGAATTGGAAAAAGCAGTGACGGAATATGGCTTAAAAGGATTGAAATTGGATCCTTCATTACAGCAATTTGATATTAGCAATAAAGATTACGCTTTTCCCTTATATCAGCTGTGTTCAGAACTGGATATTCCTATCTTTTTTCACTGTGGAATGAGCTGGTCGCCTGTTGGAAAAGCTGCTTTTGCACATCCGATGAAGCTAGAAGAAGTGATTCAGCAATTTCCAAATCTTAGAATTATCATTTCTCAATTTGCGTGGCCATGGGTAAGTGAAGCGTTTATGTTGGGCATTAAACATAAAAATGTTTATTTTGATACATCCATTTTGTTTAGCGGCACGCCTACAGATTCGGTTCAGCAAGTGCTTGGCGAACAAATCGGTTTGAAGAATCTGGACAGAAGCTTATCAAAACAAATTTTGTTTGGTTCTAATACACCACGAGTTGATCCTAAGCGGTTGGTCTGGGCGATAGAAGATCTCAAGTTAAAGCCTTCTTTACAACAAAATATTTTTCATGAAAATGCAGCTTCCTTATTACAGTTGAATCAGGGAGGGGTAACATGCAGTCTGTCGTAAAAACAATAACCTTACACACGAAGCAGGATATGGAGATTATCAATATTACTGATATTGTGAAAAATACGGTAGCTGCTACCGGTATACAAAATGGAACGGTTCATATTATGACAAAGCATACAACAAGCGGTATTACAGTCAATGAAGGGCTGCCAGATATTGAAGATGACTTGGTTGATATGTTACAGCGTCTTATTCCGAGAAATGGGGAATACCGCCATGCCCGTTTTCTTAACTCGGACGGACAAATGGCGGTCAATGGCTATTCTCATCTGCGATCAGCCTTGGTTGGGAAAGATACATTTTTTCCTTTGCACGAAGGAGAAATGGTTATGGGTTCTCGACAAACGATTTATTTTATGGAAATGGATGGGCCGCTTTACAGAGAATTTCTTGTACATGTATTAGGTATCTGAGGCATTCCCATTTATTCGAAAAGGGGTGGCAAAAATGCAGGTTGTGACAGTTGGCGACAATTGCATTGATGATTATGAAGATCTTCAAACATATTATCCCACAGGAAATTCAGTTGACGTGGCGATTCACCTAAAGCAATTAGGCATACCAGTTTCCATTGTTAGCGTAACAGGAGATGATGGCTATGGAAATGAAATGGTTGAGTTGCTGGAAAACCATTTGATAGATGTCACTCACTTTCATCAAAAGCCAGGAAAAACAGCTGTTACCAAGATGGGAATGAAGGGAAACGACCGTGTACATTTAAAATATTTTGAAGGTGTTTTAAGTGAGTTTACGTTAAGACAAGAAGACATAGAATTTATTAGCAAGCATGAGATTGTTCATTCATCTGTTTGGGGAAAAGTCGACGGCCATTTGCAAGACTTCCAAGCTGCCGGGGCAATGGTTATGTATGATTTTTCTACTAAACTAGAAAAAAAGAGAGCGGAAACCATTCTGCCAATGGTCGATTATGCGTTTTTTTCTTATCAAGATCATGATGATTACATTGAAAACTATATGAAATGGGCAAAGAAACAAGGTCCTCAAGTAGTGATTGTTACATTAGGAAGCAAGGGGAGCCTTGCTTTTGATGGAGAAACTTTTTACAAAGAAGGCATTGTTGACGTGCCAGTCGTCAATACGGTAGGCGCCGGTGATTCATTTATAGCGGGCTACATTCGAGGCGTGATTGAGCAGAAAAGTATTTCAGCTTGTTTGAAAAGTGGAGCAAGCGTCGCAGCACAGGTTGTTCAAATTTTTGCCCCGTATTAAGAAACTGTTACTAAATAATAGGAGAATGATAAGATGGCACATCACTCTTTTCAAATTGCTGGAATGAATGAGCATTTTAAAAGGCACCCTTTGTCGATGTTCTTAGATGCCATGGTTAGTTTGGAAATTGAATCCATTGAGCTATGGGCGGGTTCTCCTCATTTATATGTGGAAGATGCTTCTGTTCAGGAAGTGGAAAAACTTCGCCGGGACATTCAAGAACGTGGTTTACACTTGATTTGTTTAACGCCGGAGCAATGCATTTATCCAGTTAATATTGCTGCAAAAGAACCGGAAGTCAGACAGAGAAGCATTGAGTATTTTCTGAAAAGCCTTGAAATTTCAAGTGCGCTTGAATGTAATATGCTTCAAATCGTTCCAGGAAAAGGATATTACGACGAATCAACTGGAGAAGCATGGAAAAGGTCAAGAGAGTCACTTGAAATTATTGCAAAAAAAGCGGAGCAGATGAGTATTTCCGTTGTATTAGAGGCGCTAGAGAAAAAAGAGTCAAATTTAATTCCGGACAGCCTATCCTTAAAAAGGATGCTTGAAGAAATTAAATCGCCGAATTTAAAAGCAGTCGTTGATACATGCCCAATGGCTGCAGCAGGAGAATCTTTTACAGATTGTTTTCGAGAGCTTGGATCAGACATTAAGCATGTCCATTTGGCTGATTCATTTCACTCCGTATTGGGAGAAGGCACACTTCCTATCTATCAATACTTGGATGAATTAACAAAACATAATTACAGGGGTTTTGTCACAATTGAGATAGTTGGCAGAACTTATGTATTCGAGCCAGTGAAAGCTATACAAAAATCTCTTGCTTATCTCGACCAGTATGCAGTAAGCAAAGCTGCTCTTTAAACGGAGGTGTAAATATGAAAAAGATCATGATGTCGCAAATTTCTGGCATGAACTTGCATTATATGCTTTACTCGCTGGATTACTTTTTAGATGAAATGGTTAAGTATGAAATGTCAAACGTTGAATTATGGGGCGGCTACCCTCATCTTTACTCAGAAGATATGACGCCGGCACAAGTAACGTCTATTCGGAAAAAAATAGAGCAACGCGATTTGCAGCTTGTTTGTTATACACCAGAGCAGCTGATGTATGCGAATAACATTGCAGCGCCGGAAGCAGAGATTCGCAAAAGAAGCTTAGATTATTATTTGAAAAACATTGAGATTACCGCAGAGCTTGGTACGGATCGAATGCTGATGACATCAGGATAGGGTTACTATCATGAACCAATCGATGAAGCATGGAAGTACGCACGTGAATCGTTAACTACTTTGGCTGAGAGAGCAGAAAAAAAAGGTATAACGCTATTGCTGGAACCACTACAGCCATTTGAATCCAACCTGGTCACAAACGTAAAGGAATTAAAGCAAATGCTTGATGACGTAAACAAGCCAGCTTTAAAAGGGATGCTGGATCTTGTGGCAATGGCTGTAGCAAAAGATACCGTCGCTAATTATTTTCGCCTATTAGGAGACCAATTATGGCATATTCACTTAATTGATGGGAAGCCTTCAGGCCATTTAGCTTGTGGTGATGGGGCATTGCCTTTATCACAATATCTGGATGAAATCGCCCAGTTTAACTATACAGGTTTTCTTTCTCTGGAGATAGCTTCTGCAGCTTATTACACCAGACCAGGACAAGAATTTAAGAAGTCAGTGGATTATGTAAAAAGAATTTTAGCTTGAAAAGGAGATGGTGACAATGATGAAACGCTCGTTCTTTCCACGGCTTCCCATTAGATCGGCAAAATAAATATAAGGTAGCGGGGGAATTAGCCGGTCTTACAATCGCTTGTTTCTTGTTTGCTTTTGGTACTAATCAGCTGCTGACGCCGGCCGAACTGCTTGCCGGTGGATTAGGTGGCGTTTGTGTAATATTTTACCAAATATTTGGCTGGCCGATTGGCACCCAATACTTTTTGTTTAATGTGCCGCTGCTTATAATAGGATATTTCCATATTGGAAAAAAGTTTATTTTTTACACAATTTATTCCGTTATTGTTTCCTCCTTTTTCTTCGATTGGATACCTATTCAGGAAATTTGGACAGAAGATGTGATGCTAAATGCGGTTTTTGGCGCTATCATTTCTGGAATAGGTGCCGCTGTTATTTTGCGGTTAGGCGGATCTGTTGGTGGTATTGATATTTTGTCCCGTGTTATTGCAAAGTACTATAACATTACAATCGGGAAATTTGGTTTGATTTTCAGTGCTTGTATTGTATTAATTTCAGCGCTCCTATTTGATGCTCAGTCTGCAATGTACACTATTATTTCTTTTTTTGTCGGAGCAAAAACATACGATACAATTTTAAGTATTGCTGAGAGAAGCACTATTTTAATTGTTACCGAACATGGTGACGACATTGCGTCTACATTAAACCAGATGCTTAATAGGGGCGTTACTTCCTGGAAAGCCTTGGGGGTATATAGTGATGCTGAAAGAACCGTTTTGTTGTGTGTAATTGTAAACATTGAATGGTCAGAAATAATTCGCGTTGTAAAAGAAGTGGATTCAGAGGCCTTCGTCACCTCGGTGCCTACTCAAAAAACATTCGGTAATTTCCGCGTGAATTGGTAAAGAATCTTCGCTGTGGTATATACCTAAACAAGCAAGTCGTTGTAAATGGTGAGCTTATTAATACTAGGGGAGGAACCAAAATGAAAAAGTTCTTGTTCTTTAGTTGGCTTCTGATTTTAATGATGATTTCGGCAGCGTGTGGAAGTGAGGCAGAAAAAGTAAATTCGGAAACCCCCAATCCAGATTCGATTAAAATTATTACTACAGCCGGCGGTTATCCATTTGCGGCAAAAAACAAAGAAACAAGTGAAGTAGAAGGGTTTATGACAGATATTATGAACGAACTAGCAGCTAGAATCGATTTAAAAACAACATTGGTAACAGGTGACTGGAACTCGCTTATTCCATCTGTTCAATCTGGAAAAGCAGATGTGATTGTAGATGGCATGTATATTACGGAAGAGCGAGAAAAAGTGATTAACTTTACAGATCCTGTTTTTGCTTATGGAGAAGGACTTATTGTTAAAGAAAGTGACACAGCAACAAAATCATTAAAAGACTTAAAAGGAAAAACAGTGGGTGTTCAACTAGGCACGTCTTTTAAAGATATGCTGGAAGAAAAAAATCAAGATCTCGGTTTGAATATTAAAACATATCAAACACTTGCTGATATGTTGAAAGATATTCAGACTGGCCGAATTGATGCTGTTTTAGGAGACAGCCCCTCTTTTAGTTATCTATTGAGTACCAATCCAGAGATGAAATTTAGAATCGTAGAAGAGTATAAACCTTCTCTTGTAGGACAGATCGGTATTGGAATAGCAAAAGAAAACACAGAGTTAGTGGAAAAGTTAAATGAAGAAATTAAAAAGATGAAGGAAGATGGCACAATGAAAGAAATTTATAAAAAGTGGGCGGTAGACTGGGATTTTAATTAATAAGGGAACGGCTATGCTTGAATTAGAATATACCAGAAAACCCTAGGCTATTTATAGTATCAAAGATAATAATTTCACTAGTCTCACCTTTAATTTAGCAGGAATCTTTATCAAAGAAAGGATGTTTACCATGACACAAATAGAAAATGTAATTGAAGAATTGAGAGAGTTAGACAAAAAGCACTTCTTTCATCCGACCTCTGCGATTCAACAACAACAAGAACAAGGAGCTGCGTTTGTTTTTACTGAAGGCAAAGGAATTCATCTTTATGATATAACAGGCAAAAAAGTGATTGATGGTATGTCTTCTCTCTGGAATGTAAATATAGGCCACGGTCGTGAAGAGTTAGGGAAGGTAGCTATGGATCAAATGTCAAAGTTAGCATTTAGTTCGAGCTTTGCGACTTTTAGCAATGAACCTGCTATTCGATTGGCTGCGAAACTCGCTCAAATTGCACCTGGAAATTTAAGTGCCACATTTTTTACCTCTGGGGGATCTGAAGCAAATGACACAGCGTATAAACTAGCCCGCCATTATTGGCTTTTAAAAGGGCAGCCAGAAAGAAAAAAAATCATTTCTAGAACTAAATCCTACCATGGTGTGTCCATGGGAGCAACGAGTGCTACGGGATTAAAAGCGTTTCGTGACTTTACTACCTCATTAGCTCCTGACTTCCTGTATGTAGATAATCGTTCTCCGGAGTCGTTGCGATCACTAATTGAAGCAGAAGGGCCGGAAACAATTGCGGCTTTTATTGCGGAACCCGTTCAAGGAGCCGGAGGCGTTCATGTAGTACCGGACAATTACTTTCAAGAAATTCGTCAAATATGTGATGACTATGACATCTTATTTATCACAGATGAAGTGATTACGGGATTCGGTCGGACAGGAAAATACTTTGCGATGGAACATTATGGCGTCGCCCCGGATATGATGTGCTTCGCAAAAGGTGTCACAAGTGGCTATGCCCAGCTTGGTGGCGTAATGGTTTCAGAAAGAATATATAAAGATTTTACGACACTTTCAAGGGGGACCCTTCTTCATGGTTACACATACAGCGGACATCCAATGGCTTGTGCCGTAGCTTTAAAAAATTTAGAAATCATCGAACAGGAACATTTAATCGGAAATGCGGCTAAAAGGGGAGAGGAATTGCTAGCCGGCCTTGAAGAGATACAAAAAGAAAGAAATATTATCAGCAAAGTAAAAGGCTTAGGATTAATGTGCGGCATTGAAATTGCCAAAGACAGAAAATTAAATGAAGTTTTTGAAATACCTTTATCTCCTTCTATTGTAGCGGAAGCAGCAAAACGAGGACTGATTTGCAGATCAGTCGTGCTAGATGGTCAGGATATTGTCGTATTCGCACCTCCATTAACAATTACTAAAGAAGAAATTATAAATATGATCCAAATTTTAAATGAGTCGATTGGTGTTGTTGAAGCAGCAGTTTCGAAAAATCTTTTACCCAATACGTAAATCATATGGATCACTGAGAAAGGGGAAACAACTATGAAAGAGGCGTTGAAAGAAAAGCTGAAAAAAAATCTGTTTATAAATGGCGAGTGGATACCAGCAGAACACTATACCCCTCTCGATTCTCCCTATAACGGTGAATGTATCGCAGAAGTTCCTTCGGCAACAGTTGAAGAGGTAGAACGGGCTTTGCAATCTGCTTATGAAGCAAGAAAAACAATGGGTTCCATGCCGAGCCATCAGCGTGCAGCCATTTTAGAAAATCTTGTTCGTCTACTAGACCAACGATCAGAAGAAGCAGCTCAAATCATTGCTATGGAAGCAGCAAAACCTCTGATGACGGCAAGGGGTGAAGTAGCCCGTACCATTCAAACATATAAGTTTGCGGCTGAAGAAGCGAAGCGCATACACGGTGAAACGATACCGGTCGATGCAGCTCCCGGCGGGGAAGGGAGAATCGCATACACGGTGAGAGAACCACTTGGAGTGATTGGAGCTATCACACCTTTTAACTTTCCCATGAATCTTGTTGCTCATAAAGTTGGACCGGCAATCGCTTCCGGCAATACTGTTATTTTAAAACCAGCAGAACAAACTCCCTTATCCGCATATTTTCTTGCTGAGTTACTGCAAGAAGCTGGTTTACCGCCGGGGGCTTTAAATATAGTCACCGGCAACGGTTCCTTAATTGGCGAAAAGCTTGTAACTGATGAAAGGGTTCAGAAAATCTCTTTTACAGGCAGTCCAGCAGTAGGAAAACATATTCGAAGCAAAGCGGGATTAAAACGGGTTACGCTTGAATTAGGTTCTAACGCTGCAGTGATCGTGGACAAAGAAGTTGATCTTGATAAAATTATCTCCCGTTGTGTATCTGGGGCATTTGCTTTTCAAGGACAGGTTTGCATTTCCTTGCAGAGAATCTATGTTCATCAAGAAATATATACTGCCTTTGTCGAAAAATTTGTTTCTGCAGCTCAAAAACTGGTAATAGGAGATCCATTGGATTCAGCAACCGATGTTTCAGCTCTAATCAGTTTCCGTTACGTTCAGCGCTCCCTTGATTGGATTGAGGAAGCAAAACAACAGGGAGCGACAATCGTAATGGGAGGAAAAGCAGAGGGAAATATTCTTTATCCAACGGTACTTCTTAACGTTGAACCATCTTTAAAGGTTTCTTGCCAGGAAGTATTTGCTCCAATTGTGTTAATTAATAAGTTTTCGTCTATTGATGAAGCGATAGAACTTGTGAACGATTCGCGTTATGGATTACAAGCAGGCATTTACACGCAGAACATTCAAACAGCCCTTAATGCTACACAGCAGTTACACGTTGGAGGCGTAATAGTCAATGATATCCCCACATTTCGTTTAGATCATATGCCGTATGGAGGAGTCAAAGAAAGTGGAATAGGCCGGGAAGGCGTAAAATACGCAATTGAAGAAATGACAGAACAAAAATTAATTGTATTTAATCGTACCTAACCTGGACCTGTTTAACATTTAAAGAATCTAATCGTTATATATGTAGGTAAATAAGAAACCATCATCTCAAAATATGACATAGAAAGCCCTTGTCGTATTTTGAGATTTTTATTTTTAACTTGAATAATTTTAATGCGGATTTGTGGGTTCAGAGTAAAATTCGATGATGTCTCCTCTGGCTAATCCCGTTGTATATTCAATAATTCGATCGGAAGCGTCATGAGTAGTTCCCTGGATTAATAAACAGGGACTTTCACTTTTTATGTTAAGAAGTTTACTTTCCGTAGAGTTAGATAAAGTAATTTTCATTCGTTGTTTTTGCTTCATTAACTGAATGTTATATTTTTTTTCTAGTATTTCATATAACGATACATTGTCCTCCATGTATTTTTCGATTCCCTCACAATATTTATAAGGAATTTGACTTAATTCAACAGCAATAGGAATTCCATCCACTATTCTCAACCTTTTCAAAGAGAAAACGTCTTCTCCAATATCAATTTTCAACGTTTTCGCTAAAAATTCATCAGCTTTCTCAAAAAGCATATTTATTTTTTTCGTAGAAGGCTGGAAACCTTTACTTACCATGCCTTTTGTAAAACTATTAACGGTAATAAAGTTCCATCTGATGCGACGATTTATCACAAATGTACCTACTCGCGGCCTGCGCTCAACGAGCCCCTCTCTTTCTAAGAGATCAATGGCATGACGAATGGTCATTCTGCTAATTTGTAAAGTTTCAGCTAATTCTCTTTCAGAAGGAATTTTATCCCCATGCTTTAATTTTCCGCTTTTAATATCTTCAATAAGTAATTCTCTTATTTGTTGATAATATGGTTTATTCTCGTCTGACTTTTTTAACATATTTAGCACCAACTTTACATAATATGGAAATATTTAAATATGATTTATGTGTTGTCCATGTGAACTACAAAAAGAAACTACTTCTACAACCCCGAAAAGTCTGTTGTTGATTCTGCTGCTTCTAGTTTTAACCAAACAGCAGCAATTTAGCAGGAGATTATAGATTTTTTTAGTATATACTAATTTTTTTAAATTTTAAAAGAAAACGGTTTACTTTATATATTGGTTTTGGCTACATCAAAAAAGAGAGGAATCTTTAAGCTGAAAAGAAGGGAACTGACCCCTTAAAGATGTTTTTATTTGTCTCGCTTTCTGGGCAGTCTCTCTGGAATTTAGAACGTTTTTTACCGGGTCTACTTTGTTTGTATTAGATTTTTTGGGTTTGATAGATAAATGCCAAAAACTTAAGGATTAAAAATTCAATTCGAATTTTTTGGCAGGACAAATTAATATAACGATGGGTCTTTATTTGTCCCATAATAAATATAACTTGTTGATATTTAATCATTTGTTTCAAAAATTTAAAGTCATTGACATAGAATTTTTTGATAAGCTGAATAAATCCAAAAGAGGTCTGATTAGCGAGAGGATTTGAGCGGAAAATCCTTAACAGAACAGCATTTTCTAGCTTGGTCAATTTCACTTATTTAAAAAGAAAGAGGGTGCTACATTTAAAGAAGGCTGAGGTAAAATAAAAAAAGTGGGTATTTTTTGTCCCGATCTCTTGATTCATCATCTTATTTGTATTATGATAAAGTCAAATAAAAAACGCTTTCAAAAAAGCTAGGAGGAATACACAATGGGTACTATCGTATGTCAAACTTGTTTAGAAACAATGGAGCATTTTGAAGAAGAAAAAGTAACATTGTTGTATGCAGATTGCGGCTGCAAACATGAAACAGCTGGCAATGAATAATTAATCAAAAGTTCAAATCATTTCATCATAATATAAGATGCATAAATCCGCCCGGATGATACATTCATCCGGGCGGATTTATGTTATCGGCAATGGAAGCTGTTCTGAAGGCTTTGACAGCCTCCAAAATCTGGAGCGTCTTTCAGAAGTTTCTCCGGCGGCATATGGACAAACAGGATAGATATTATCGCACCGATATATAAGGGGAAATAGGCGCCTGGGATCCTTCCCGGCGTTTTTCATTTTTGTCTATGTTAATTCATAAGGTTGATTTCAGGTAAAAATATCATTTAACGTTCTTGTATTGTAATCTTTTTATCGTAACTGCAGCCGGTAAGAAATAGAATTGCTTCAGCCAGGATTACTTTCTTCCTGACATTCCCTCGTCTTTAACTTCCTACAGTTGTGAATACAGTATCATAACTTGGTTTCGTATATACAAAATAAAAAAGGAAGTGTTGAGCTACTGAAGCAGCTTAAAAGCAAAGCCAATGATTTGCTTCCAAAGAAACGGATATATTGAATTAAATTTTTTACGATTACATCTAGTTATTCCTTAATCATTATGTACAAAGTCGCGTTTTAAAAGAGAAGCTCATTCAAAATTCACAACAGTGTATAATTGGAATATTGTTACCATTTCAGTAGGGGTTGTTTTGCTTGAGGGATTACATAACTTTGCAGGATGTAATAAAAGCAATATTTTTTTCCTCATTCTAGGAATCGTTTTTGGAGGATATACACACTGTAAGGAGAAAATGAATCCTGCTACTGAACAAAAAATTGAAAAGATACATATAGGTGAGCAATATCCATCCTATGAAGCTGCTTCTAATATAGTGATAAATTCTGTAGAGGTTACACAAGATAGAAATGAACTTGTTAAAGCGGATAGAGTGTTAAAGGTTAATTATACATTAACGAATAAAACAGATAATTTAAAGGAAAATATCAAAAGTTTAGATGTGATTGAAAGTAGTAAACAGGCCATCAACCAGTGAAATATCCATTCATTACAAGTGATCCATCTAAGGTAGAAGCCAATTCTTCTGCCGCTTTTAATGGTTACTACACATTGCCTGATGAAAAGCAATCTTATCAAATTATTTTAGAGGATAATGAGTATAAGAAAACAATAGTAGAATTTGATATCTAAATGAATAGGAAAGTGCGGGAAGAATTGATTTTCCATAAATCTCTCTACCTAAATGAAAAATTGTAATGAAGCATTCCTTATCTTGAACACAGTACAGCATCAGCTAGTTAAGCTTCTTTTGGAAGTCCGAGTGCATGATGCAGACTATGGAAGAAGGCAAAGTCTGTAATGGCCTTGTTGACCGATCAGGAGCTTTTTTCCATTTTGTTTCCGGAGTGGATTTTTAAAAGCCCGATTAACATATCGGGCTCTTATGCGATAGGAAACAGATAAATTCATCTGAAAGACTTTGCCGGTTGAAAAGACGGCAAGGTCTTTTTTGCAGTATGGTTACACTTTTCCGGATTCGTCGAATACCAGGACGCTGTTGCTTCAAGGATGCCCAGACAGTGCGTCATTTTTCGATCTTATTCTGGATTTTATCTATGGCGTTGCTGAGAGAAATGGGCAAGTGTTTCAGTAATATCTTTGCCCATCCCTTGCAGCCGCATTAGATGCAAATGCCAATTTCAGATGGTACGGTCGAAGCGGGAAAATAGGAGCCATGCCTGTTTCGAAAGCGGAAAAGAAATTGAGAAAAAAAACACGCAACATTTACGCAGAGAATAGGATGTATAAAGAGCTTCCGATCAGCTGTTTTAAGCTCTTCAACCGTACTTGTAAGCTTCGATGTTTAAAGAAATACTGTACTACTTTGCTCAGGAATAAGAAAGGAGGGTATTATCTCGTTTTTATTCTCCGTACTTAAGCATTTTTTATTGCTTATACAAGGGTGAATATTTTCCGGTAATTACCTTTTAACAACGGATTAAGGACAAATTCTCACAGCTGGATACCTGCTTAAGGACGTCCTTGTTTCCACTCACTGAAAGAGCCATGAAACATTGTTTCTGGAAGCGGCATGGAACAGGAGTCATGGTAGAAATTTATGAAAACATTGTGAGGGAAAGGGGCATTAAATGAAAGGAATACTTCTATGCGCTGGGCATGGTACGCGAATGCAGCCATTTACTTTTTCATTGCCAAAACCACTATTGCCGGTGATGAATCGTCCGCTGATCGATCACGCGATTGACAAATTCCAGGCTGCTGGCATACAAGAGATTGGGCTGGTCATCAACCCTGCTCAGCAGGCAATTGCCGATCATATAAACACTGTTTATAAAGACAAGAAAATTGAGCTGCTGGTTCAAAGAGAGCCACTGGGTATTGCACATGCGCTTCGTTCCGCACAGGATTTCATTGGAGAAGAAACATTTGCATTGCTTCTCGGCGACAACCTTTTAACCGGCCCACTGCGTGCATTAGTTCAGTCAGCTGTAGATGGAAAGTCGTCTCTTCTTTTAAAGCGGGTACCGAATCCACAGGAATTCGGTGTCGCGTTAGTCGACAAAAAACAGGATCGTATTTTAAAGCTGGAAGAAAAACCTTCCGTACCAAAAAGTGATCTGGCCGTGATGGGTGCTTATGTGTTTCAACCTGCTATTTTTGAGGCGATTAATGCTATTCAACCATCAGGACGTGGTGAATATGAGATTACAGACGCTATTCAGTGGCTGATCGACCACGATCATCCGGTAACATATCGGGAAACCATGTTACCTATTTTTGATGTTGGAACGCACAGCCGCTGGCTAGAAGCGAATACGTGGATGATGGCGGAACACGGGCGGGGAGAAGTCAGCATTGGACGAAATGCCCGCGTAGAAGGATGCGTATTTTTCGGAAATGTCCATGTGGGGGACAACTGCGTACTGGAAAATGTAGTGATAGGCCCAAACGTATCTTTGCAAAATGGCTGTGTGGTGAAAGAATGCCGCATCGAAAACAGTATTTTGCTGGCAGGTGCAGCTGTTCATACTCGTCAATCCATTCGTGATAGTATTTTAGGGCAGGGGTCAGTCATAAAAGGGGATATGATTAGAGGGAAAGTTCGCTGCATCCTGGGAGACAAATCGGTATATGAACTATATGAGCAGGAATCCGATATATGAGCAATTGTAGAATCGGGCAAAAAGATTCCTATCATAAAGGAGAATAGAGACGATAGGGCAGTGGGTTGCAAAAGTGTATGTTTCCAGTCCAGGAGAATCTTTTTGCTCAGTAAAATACAATGAGGAAAAGGCTTATGGAGCTTTTAACAGTCCTCCATTAAAGGCTTTAACATGTAAACTTCTAGACATTGACGGCATTTTCAAATGAAAAATATCTGCGGCTTTGCTTTTGCTCTTAAGAGCAAAAGCTTTTTGCCTATACAGTGAGCTTCTATCTGAGTTTGAAGGAACAACTCTTTCAAACTTCACAGTCTGATGGCTGCAGCGAAGAGATTACGCCGTTCCCACACCGAAAACGGCCGTTAAGCTCTTCAGCGTCGATGGCAGTTGGGGGTTCCGCCTGTGAGAGCAGGGCGCCGAGATTCTTATTATATTTCTATTATACCTCTCATTTATCCATTGGACGTAAAACAACTTGAATAAAACTACTTTACTTGAAAAGGCGTCAGTTTTAATATTTGTTCATATATGTCAGGCAAATCCAACAGAGATTTCCCCGACAGCATTTTCATCGATTGAGCTACAATGTCTGCCCCATGATGAGGGATTTTGCTAAAAGCTGCTTCGTAATACTGTTTTTGACTGATCATTTGTTTTATTCTTGCTTCTAGTTCAGGCAAGGGCATGTCAGGCTCCGCGACACAAGGCTCATCCCCGGCAAGCTCCTTCAGCATCATGTTTTTGACTTCTCGCTCCTTTGTATCTGCAGGCAATGCGAGCAAAGGAGTTCCTGTAGAGATGCAGTCCATCAAGATACCCATTCCTGGTTTGCTTATCACAAGGTCAGCTGCATTCACTAATTCCCGTCCGTTTTCAAATAGTGGCGCCTGGACTATTTTTGGATTGAATGGAAAGTTCACATCTTCTAGCTGACCTGCAACAACAATCCGATACGTTCCTTTTAACTGATTGATTTTTTCGTACCATTCATCGATGTGGCGGTAGCGGAATTTCCCGACCCCCCCTCCCATTTGAACGAGGATGAATGGTTCATCTGCCGGAATCCCCAGTCGTGATTTCACCTGTTCCGGGGACATGGTGATCTCCCGGGCTATGATTGGGATTGGCACATACAAAGTAGTCAATTCTGGAATTTCCTTTGGCTGTGTAAGATTAATGTGAAAAAAGATATCTGTTGATCTTTGGGAAACCGCACGGATTTGTTCCTTAAACTGTTTCGTCCAATCTGTATCTTCATCAGATACACTCATATCACTATGATAAATTCCGCCTATGATGGGTCCCTGGCCTTTCCTCTGTTTTTTCGTCTGCTTCATTTCATCTCTCCAATCATGAATAAGTAAGCTGGCATTAAGAAGCTGGTCTGCTCCTTTTCTAAAATGTACGGAATCATGTATTTCTGCATAAGTGAGGTTTGACTTCAGCCATTCGTGTGTATGTGAAAAAGCAAAAATTTTTACTTCTTCATCGCTTAATTCCTTGAACTTTGAAATATTGGCCACACAGGGATTCAAATGACCCAGGTTTCTCCCAACAATATAATGAATCAATTCTGCTCCGCCTTCCTTTCCTGCCGTCTAAGAGATATTCCATTATCATATGTTCTGTATAACTTTTAGTAGTTGGCTTTTACCCAAAAAAGCGAAAAATGAGGATATTCCATGATAACCCTGAAGATGCTTCTCACTTTTCAATTTGCAGCGTCACTCTCCAATAAAAAACTAGAGTTTGTATACCTATGAACACATCAGACAAAGCTTTCATAAAGTAAAGTAGTTGCAGTATGGAATAATAGGTTGTGCCGCTTTCCGCTGGTAATTTACAACTCCGACAAAGGCAGTGAAAACTATGTTACGTGTAGCAGTTGTCAGAGGATGGTACCTTCCGATCAGTGAAACATTCATTTACTCTGAGTTGGTAAATGTTAAATCGGTTTCCCCTATCGTTTGTTGCAAGAAGATCATCAATCTTGAGCATTTTCCTTTTAAGTCCATTCACCAATACAAGGATAATGATGATCTGATAAACATCCTCCGCATTCAAAAAATCAGTTTGATTCATGCAAGGTTTGGTGTAACGGGAGCTGATTTGCTTGAAGTCAAAAAGGAACTCGGCATCCCGATGTTGACTTCTTTTCATGGTTTTGACCTCCCGACAAATGTAAAGTCTATGCGAAGATATGGTGATCGGTTGCAGCATTTATTTGAACATGGAGATGCATTCACAGTTACTTCAGAGAACATGAAGGAAATCCTTATCAAATACGGATGTTCTCCGGATAAAATATTCGTCCATCACAGCGGAATCAATGTAAGTAAGTTTTCATACAAAAAGCGCACAGCACCAGAAAACGAAATCACCACGGTCTTGACGGTCGGGAGGCTCGTTGAAAAGAAAGGAATGGAATACCTGATTGAAGCTGTTCATTTGGTTCATCAGCATTACCCGGGCATCAGGCTGCGCATTGCCGGAGATGGGCCATTAAGACGGACGCTTGAAAAACAGGTAGAGCAGCTACAATTGAATGGAGTTATCAAGTTCCTCGGGGAAGTTTCCCATCCGACTGTAGTAGAAGAAATGAAAAAAGCCCATTTATTTGCCCTCGCCAGTACGACTGACAACGTCGGAAATCAAGAAGGAATTCCGAATGTTTTAAAAGAAGCCATGGCATGCGGTTTACCTGTGCTTTCGACAAAGCATGCGGGCATACCGGAGCTTGTAGGGGATGGAAAATCCGGATTTCTCGTCCCGGAACGCGATCCCGTCGCCCTGGCCGAGCGCTTGCTGCATCTTGTTCAGCACTCCGAGGATTGGGAAAGGTTCGGTACACACGGCCGTGAAACCGTTGAACAGTTTTTTAATATAGATAAACAAATTGAGAATTTAGAAAGAATATACAGCTTACTGCTGTCAAAATAAGTTTACGTAAGAGGTGATGAGTTTTGCCTAAGATAAGTGTCGTTATTCCCACTTATAATCGGGGAGAGTTTACCGTGCAGGCAGTTGAGAGTGTCCTTGCTCAGACGTACAAGGATTATGAAATCATCGTTGTCGACGACGGTTCAACAGATGATACGGAAAAGCTATTACAGCGATATAAGGATCGGGTCCGCTATATAAAGCAATATAATCAAGGCCCTTCAGCTGCCAGAAATACCGGTATCCGCCTTGCGGAAGGGGAATACATCGCTTTTTGTGATTCGGATGACAGATTTCTGCCTGAGAAGCTCGAAAAACAAATGGAATTTATCGAAAAGAACCCTGACTGCCAATTTTTATATACCTGGTACCACAATGTGAATGATCAAGGGGAATACACAAAATTACGGAAGCCGAATACCTGTGAGAATAGGGAGCATTTACAATATTTTTTGTTTATCCGCAAATTTACGATTAGAACCTCCACTTTACTGGTTCACAGGAGCTGTTTTGAAAAGGCGGGTTTTTTTAACGGGAAGTATTGGTATTCGCAGGATTGGGATATGTGGCTTCGATTGGCTGCCTATTATCGTGGCTATTGTCTGGAAGAGCCTTTAGCTGAATATTGGCTCCATGAGGATAATCGCAGCAGCCATAGGGTTAGAATCTACCATCCTGAAATTATTGAGTCCACGCTGGAGCTTTATGGGTGGGATGATGAGAAGATTGCTAAATTAGAAGAAAAGTATGGAAAAAAACGAAGTCAAGTGGTGCAAGACCCGTCAAAAAATCCCGGAGACGGATCAAACAAAACTGATGTCAACGGGGACGGAGGTAACGCTGGATGAAAGTGGCTTTAATATGTTCGGACAGAGGCCCATGCCCCCCTGTAAAGGGCGGAGCCATCCAATTATTAATCAGCAAAATTGCACCATTGCTTGCCAAAACATATGAAGTGACCGTTTTCTCCATCACTGACCCTTCCCTTCCTAATACAGAGTGTGTCGATGGTGTTTCCTTCGAACGCTATGATAAGGATCAGTTTTTCCAGCAGGTTTGTGAAAGGGTAAAGCAAGTTCGGTTTGATGTGATCCAGGTTTACAACAGGCCCGGCTATATTCCATTGATTCGGGAGGCTTCCCCCCGGTCAAAGATCATCCTGTCACTCCATAACCTTGTGTATCAAACATTAAAAGTAGAAAGCGCTATTGCTGAAGCAGCATTCAAGGAAGTGGATTGGGTCTTTACAGTCAGCAAGTTCGTTGCTGAAGATACTGCCAAAAAGTTCCCGGGCGCTTCCGCTAAAATCCAGCCTCTTTACACTGGTGTAGATTTGGAAGATTACGCACCCATTTGGTCAAAAAAAGGACGAAAATGGCGAAACAAAATTCGCTCATTGTATACTCTCGATTCAAAGGATTCTGTCATTCTCTTTGTAGGCCGCCTTGTTCCGGACAAAGGGTGCCACCTTATTTTAACCGCAATGAACGAGATTCTGAAAAACGCCAAACATGCAAAGCTGCTGATAGTTGGAAGTAAGTGGTATGCAGATGAATCCACCAGCAAATATATAGAGGGACTGAAGCAGCTAGCGAAGGAACATGAATACAATATCGTATTCGCTTCCTATGTACCGGTAGAAGAAGTTCCAAAATATTACGCAGCCGCAGACCTTTTCATCTGTCCATCGCAATGGCAGGAGCCGCTTGCAAGAGTGCATTATGAAGCAATGGCGGCAGGATTGCCCATTATTACAACCAGCCGGGGCGGCAATCATGAGGTAGTTCAGAGCGGAAAAAATGGAATTGTGATAGATGACTACAAAAACCCAGCGGCCTTCGCAGCCGCTTCGATTGACATCCTTAATGATCCACATAAGGCTATTGCAATGGGGAAGGCGGGCCGAAAAGACGCGGAAGACATATACAACTTTGACCGGGTTACCTCTGATATTACACTCCTCTATACAAAGCTCTTTGAAAGCAATGAGCAAGGGGAAAATTCGTCCTCATAAGACGGAGGACTTTGAAGGGATGAAATGGATCATGAAAGTTACTGTGATTGGTTCCGGGTACGTTGGAACCACGACAGCTGCAGTATTGGCTGCCTTAGGCCATCACGTAATCGGTGCGGATGTGGACTCTGCAAAGGTAAAAAAGTTATCGGCCGGGGTTCTCCCATTTGTAGAGCCTGGTCTGGACAAAATGCTGAATGATAAAAACATCAAAGGCACGTTAACATTTACCGATCAGATCAAGGAAGCGATTCGGGTAAGTGACATCTTGTTTATTGCCGTCGGGACTCCTTCCCGTGAGGATGGTACTGCCGATTTAAAATATCTCCGTTCAGTGGCCGATACAATTGCCGCTTCCATTAATGATTACAAGGTCATTGTCATCAAAAGCACGGTCCCCACTGGCACAAATCGCTGGTTATCGGATTATCTCGAGAAAAAAATCTCTGACCACACCCTATTCGATGTCGTCTCTAATCCAGAATTCCTGCGGGAAGGCCATGCCGTCTATGATTCTCTTAATCCTGACAGGATCGTCGTTGGCGGAAACAGCCAGAAGGCCATTACCATTATAAAAAAGCTGTATCGCCAGCTTAAAAGTAAATACGTTATATGCGATTGGGAAACAGCTGAATTAATTAAGTACGCCTCGAATGCTTACCTTGCAGCCAAAATTTCCTTTATCAATGAAATAGCCCAAATCGCAGACAAGACAGGAGCCGATATCCTTCAAGTTGCTTACGGAGTCGGACTAGATTCACGGATAGGCGCAGAATTTCTTAAATCGGGAATTGGCTATGGTGGCTCTTGTTTTCCTAAGGATGTAAAGGCGTTGATTTCTACAGCGGACCTGATAGGTGTTAAAACTCATATTTTGAAAGAAATAGAGTCCGTTAATGAAGCAATGCCTGATGTGTACCTGGCGAAATTGGCTGCTTCTTTAAAAAAGGAACCCTGGACAATCTCCATACTCGGCCTCACTTTTAAGCCTGAAACGGATGACCAAAGAGAATCACCTGCCATCAAAATCGTGAACAAACTTCTGCCTGCATGCAAAGAGATCCGCATTCTTGATCCTACCATTCAATCAAACCTGCAAACTCCATGGCCTAATAACAGTAAAGTCAAGGTCTACCAAACAATCGAAGAAACATTGGTTAGAACCAACGCAGCAATCCTATGTACAGCATGGGATACCTTCACCGGCATTGATTGGGGTAAGGCAAAGGATTTTATGAAAAACCCGATCCTATTGGATGGGCGAAATCTTTATGACCCAAACACAATGAAGGCAGCCGGCATAACCTATCTGGCATTGGGGAGGGGGAATTAAACATGAAGGTGCTGGTTACTGGTGCAGCTGGTTTCATAGGCTCTCACTTATGTGAACGGCTGTTGGCTGAAGGACACGAAGTGGTGGGTGTTGATATGTTCCTGTTCAAAGAATCGGAACGCTTTAAGCAGGATAACGTAAAAGAACTTTTACAGCACCCTAACTTCAAGTTAGTCAACGGCAATCTCCTCGAGCTTGATTTGAAAAAGCTCCTGGAGGGGATCGAAGTCATCTTCCACCAGGCAGCGATCGCGGGCGTCAGGAATAGCTGGGGAGCTACCTTTCGGCAATACGTGGAACTGAATATCCTAATGACTCAGAGGCTCTTGGAAGCATGTAAGGATCTGCCTCTCAAGAAATTCGTGTACGCCTCGACTTCCTCCATTTACGGTATAACGGACGGCAGGACATCTGAAGACAAACCTGCAATGCCCATTTCTCCATATGGCACAAGTAAATTGGCCGGTGAGCATTTACTTCGTATGTACCACTTGAATTTTGGGCTGCCGGCAACTTCGTTGAGGTACTTTACCGTATATGGTCCAAGGCAGCGTCCTGACATGGCTTTTCACAAATTCTTGAAAGCAGTCCTAAGAGACGAATCCATCCCCCTATTTGGAGACGGCCAGCAAACCCGGGATTTCACGTATGTGAGTGATGCCGTTGAAGCAAATATCCTGGCAATGAATCATCCGGAGCATGGAAATGTGTTCAATATCGGCGGCGCGGAAAGGTCTTCTGTGAATCAAGTTCTTACTGTAATGGAAGCTGTCACAGGAAAGGAAATAAAAATTGATTATCAGTCTATGCAGCCCGGTGATCCGCTCCATACGTGGGCTGATATATCCCAGGCGCGTGAAAAGCTGGGATATAACCCGAAAATCACCTTACGTGCGGGCATCCAAAATGAATGGGATTACATCAAAAAAATGTATCAACCGTAAACAACAGTAAGGCGCAAATTGTTTTGCCGGTTCAGGCAGCCATTGCAGGATTAAAAAAACGTCTTGGAATCATAATCCAAGACGTTTTTTTATTGAACGTTTTTCGCGTTTTTGGCTTTCAGAGAAAAGCACGGCAGGCTTTCCGGTTTAACTACTTCTACATCAATGCGGAGGCCCAACCAGGTCACGTAACCGGTCACTTATATACTGGCCTTCGATAAGCTGATTTAAGGACTCTTCTTTTACTTCCTGCATAATTTGTTGACAAGCCTTTTTACATAAAAGTCCAGTCATCTCTTCTTTTTTAACGTAAAGGTGCTTTATTTTTCTCGCTCTATGGGGCAACCTCTTAGAATTCAGGGGTTTTTTGATGCTCATACTTTTGCTTGTGTTCAATCTTTTGGAGTGTAACGGATAAATTCCTTTTTGATAGGCGAATAAATATAATTAAGGGACTTGTTTTGTCCCTTTCAGAAAAAACGATTAAATATAACCCTTTGGTATTTAATCATTTATCCAAAAAAGCTAAAGTCTTTGACATAGAATTTTATTTTGGTTAGTTGAACAAATCTGACCAACGGGAGAATATGGGTTCTAAAACCTTGGTGGAACAACGTTTTTTAAAGTAATCAATTTTATTTATTTAAAACGAAAAAGGGCATCACATATATAGAAGACAAAGGTGAAATAAAAAGTGGGTATTTTTTGTCCCGATAACTTGATTTATCATCTAATTTGTATTATGATAAAGTCAAATAAAAAACGCTTTCAAAAAAGCGAGGAGGAATACACAATGGGTACTATCGTATGTCAAACTTGTCTAGAAACAATAGAGCATTTTGAAGAAGAAAAAGTAACATTGTTGTATGCAGATTGCGGTTGCAGCCATGAAAATGCAAGCAACGAATAATTAATCAAAAATTAAAATGATCTCACCATAATATAAGACATAAATCTGCCCGGATGATAATTCATCCGGGCAGATTTATGTTGTGAAATTTGGCTTGCCCACCTCAATGGAATAGCTGGGTGTTAATCTATGTGTGTAGATTCCTTTATAGCTAAACGTGTCATCTGCTCCCGCGTACAATAAAGCACCAGTCTTTTAAACCTTGGCTTCTGAAATGGAAGGGAAAAAAACGCTGGTACATGGCGTAGTATTGACGCTCGGAGACCCTTCATTTATGCAGGCCGAAATAGAAGAACGGCTGATATGTAAACATGAAGCTGAGCTTGTGGGCAAAAATAATTGCACGAAATGGAATAACATTTCGTGCAGAAGTCTGAAATGAATAGAGGTCTATAAGCTTTATTAATCTAAAGTGATAAAATATTTTTTCAAAATCACTAACACCAAACTATAATTTTGTAGGGTGTGGTTTGGGCGGGAATACTTCTAGTTGTAGGGCCATAGACAACAATTAAGTTTCGGTTTGCGGGGGTTCTTGTAAAGGTTTGCCCGTTTACCAATACTATTTGGGTAGAGGGTGAAAGATTTAATTTTAATTGGCCATCACTGCTTTCCATCCGGCTATTAAAGTAGTCTACTTTCACATTTTGATATGGGTTGTCTTTTGCCATAACAAGTGCCTGGTATTGTGGCGGGAAGATAAGAGGGACTGGTGCATCTCCATCATAATATCCCGTTACCCTATCTCCTACCGCTACCACTGCATGGTCTACAAAGTAAGTAGAGGGTGACACTACAAAATTTACTAAGGCTCCATATCCGTCCTCTACAGACATTAATTTATAGCAGCCTTCTCCTTCACCATTTTGGCTGATCATAAAGTCAGTAATCATGGTGACGGTGCCATAGAAGGATTTAAAGCGAACCATACTCATACCTCCGTCGCTGTTCAGACATATTCCTATATAAATTATGCACTTCTATAACTTGGTGTGTCTTATATGAAATATCTAGAATGGTGAAAACCCCTGCGTAATGGGCATTGGTAAACAGTCATCCAAAGAATCGATTGAAAATTGAAAATACTTGAAAAAATACTTAAAGAAAAGAATGTAATGTTCTCTTACTAAAAATAAATATCAGCAATTTTATATAAATAAGGGAATTTTTTTGAAACGTCATTTAGTTTACTGATTGGAACATATAAAACGCCACTATGAAAGCCAGTCTCCCTAAAAAATATCTAAAATGCTCATTTTGTTAATGAAGTCAAAGAGGTCAGAAAAACATTAAACAAAGTCAATATAGTGTTATAAAAAATGAAAGACAGTATGGAATAATAAAAAAGCTAACAATAAATTGTCTGAAAAGTCGGATAGTTAAAGAGAGGGGGGAGGGTTAAGATAAAAATTTAAAAGTAGAAATGAAAGCGCTTAAAATAGGTTATTCTTTTTCTTTCACAGCTATCAATTATGATAGCTAGTACATTCGTAACAATAGTTTGAATGGTAAATGCCATAATCGAAGCATTTCAGCTCTTTTTAATATCTTTAGAGAAGAGAGAGGATGACTATAAAATGGTAAGTAAAAGAAAAAAAATGAAAAAGATTGTTGGATCTTTAACAGTTGCCTCCACAATACTTGGCTCCGTTACTTTCGTAAATCCAAGTGAACCTCAAGCTGATACAGTTACCAAAACGATTACAATCGACGGAAATAACGTAGATAAATATAACCGCTTTAAAGGATTTGGAACGGTAACAGCAAATAACACCTCACGATTGATGCTGGACTACAAAGAAGAACACCCAAAAGAGTATTGGGAAATAATGAATAAGCTATTTAATAAAGAAACTGGTGCCGGACTCACACACATTAAAGTGGAGTTAGGAGCGGATGTAAATTCATCTTCAGGTACAGAGCCGGCAACTATGCGCTACGCCGACGAACCGGCAGATGTACTCAGAGGAGCAGGATTTCAGTTTGCCGCTGATGCAAAATCAATTAATAGGGATATCACAATCGAAATTTTGCGCTGGGGAGAACCACGCTGGACCTGGACTGGTGCTGCAAATCAAGACTATGAAAACCGGTACCAATGGTACAAACAAACAATCGATGCTGTATATAAGGAATATGGTTTTAAACTAGATTATGTTGGAATCTCTCAAAATGAAAGGGCACAGAATAATGGAAGGAATGAAGTTGACTGGCTCAAATACTTTACTTCAAAAATTAAACAAGAACCAAACTATGATTCAGACTACAAGGACATTAAATTTGTTGCATCAGATGGCTATCGTGACACAAAAACGATTAGCCGTACACTGTTAGACAACCCGGATTTAATAGATGAAATTGATGTTATTAGTTCCCACTATGGCCTGACTGGCTCCAATGAACTTACGCAGTTACAGAACAAATTGATTGCTGAAGGGAAAAAGCCAAAAGAAAGCTGGGTTTCTGAAGGGATCGCGCCAATGATTAATGCGCGTTACCGTGAAAATATGGAACCGAATTATAAAGGGCTGGGAGGAAAAGCTGGGATTGTTGATGTGACATCGCGAATTATTTCTGCATATTCATGGACAGGAGCAGGCAGTAATCCACTAAATGCTGTTTCATTCGACTTCCAGCCTTCTGTGGCGGCTTTTTATGAAGGCTCTTCCTATAATCCGAAACACTTAATTAGCGCATATGACCCTTGGTCTGGCTTTTATGAAGTAGATGGCGGACTGCAGGGTGTTCGTCATGTGATGAACTTTGTCGGATATGATGATCACACCACACCTGAAAATGAGCGCTGGATGTATGTAAAGGATGCAACGTTCAGTGACGGCAGTTTTTTTGATGGCGGTGTAGACGTTGATACAAGCACAAACAATTACATGACATTAAAAGATCCAGAAACGGACGATTACACAACCGTTTTTGCAAACAATACAAAACAGACACGGACATATACAATTCATACAAAAAATTTAAATGGAAAAGAAAACGCACCTGTTTATGTATGGGAAACACGCGGTGGGGATGAAGGACAGGCATATGATGCAAACTGGTTTAAAAATGTCAGCAAAGTAGAACCAAAAGATGGGGAGTACGAAGTAGAAGTGAAACCATATTCTATTGTGACTATTTCAACACTGGACAAGGAGTCTGAAATAGAGGATTTTGAATACCGTTCACAACCCGCTGATTTATCAAAAGATACCATTATGCCGCTGCCATATAAGGACGATTTTGAATACGATAAATACCCTGTTGACGAAAAAGGCCGGGATTACGTTGAGCGCCGTGGAGGCACACCTCGCTATACAACTGACCAAATCGGTGCTTTTGAAGTTGTGAAAGAAGCAACGAAACCACTAGCTGCTGGAAGCGCAGAACGTGCAGAACTGGAAATCCCAGAGGAAAAGAAGCATGGAAACATGCTGCAGCAGAAAATTACACATGACATTATTGGGGCAGATTGGGCTGTTTGGGGAGGAAAGGATGGATCAGCATCAAACAGTAATCCGAATACTACAATCGGTGATCATCGCTGGGTGAATTACAAAGTTTCCTATGACTTTTTATTAGATACGCATACACCTGAAGCAGCGGACAGAAGCAACTATGCTTTAATCGGTGTACGACAGGTGAAGGCCGGTGGAGAAGATTCTCACGCCCCATACAATGCTAGAGTTTATGTGGATGGAAAATATGAAATTCTTAAACTGGGGAAAGTAGTGAAAAATGGAACAATTGAAGGGTTCGACAATAAAGTATGGCACAATTTAGCCTTTGAAGCGAAAGAAAATGAATTTACGCTTTATCTTGATGAAAAGGAAATTGCGGTTTATACGGATGAAGATTCAACTGTAATGGCTGGACGAGTTGCGTTAGGGTCTGGTTACTATGAAACCCTTATTGATAATTTGCGTATCGAGCCAATCAAAGGGTATACGTACGAATCTGAAAAGGTTGACAGTGCACAAGGAAAGAAATACGAAACAGAAGAAGGGGCTCTAAATAATTTCAATTCGTTGAATCCAATCAGATATGTTGGGAAATGGGACTATACGCAGGCAGGTTATGCGCATTTTAACCGTACACAAATGACTGCTAAAACGGATGTGCCTGTTTGGAATGGCGTAACGGTGGGATTCAAAGATACGACTACGGTACAAGGAGCTTTAAACAAAGTTCATTATTCTGGAAACTGGCCATCAAATAGTGCCAATACGTGGGGATCTAATGGAGCTTCATTTGAAATGACATTTAAGGGCACTGCTATCAGGTTATTCGGTATAACGAACCCGTCAAATGGAATAGCAGATGTTTATTTAGATGGGCAATTAGTTGGCGAAGCAAATTACTTGAACAATAGCGAAATTCATCAAATGGTCTGGTCTTCAGAAAATCTTGAAGATAAAGAGCACACACTTAAAGTAGTAGCAAAGAACAAGCCTATTAGCTTCACTAAAGCAGAAATAGATACAACTGACCCTGTATTAGCAGTTAAAAAATTGGCCGCTGATAACATTGTGAAAATATCTGATGAAACGCTAATTGGAAATGAAGAAACTACTGTTTATGCATTTAGAAAAAATACAGCATGGGGATCAAATGCTACAAATGCCTGGGCAAATTTTAATGATGATCCGTATATTTTGATTCATTTCACAGGTTCAGGCATCGATTACCTGTCTGGAACCGGAGATAAAACGCTGTATAACTTTGAACTTGATGGGGTAGATGTGGGGAACTTTGGCGTAGATACAGCTACAGGTGTAAGGTATTCGGTAAGAGGGCTTGAAGAAAAAACGCATACGCTAAAAGTTTCGCTCAAAGATAATGAAAAGAAAGAAACGTACATGGACTACCGTGGGGTCAATATTTATAGTACTCCAAAAGTAGACATTCCGGACAGCAGCATGATTTTCGATTTTAAAGGATCCGGCTTCAACTTATTCGGTGCGACGCCGGACGCTTTAATTGATGTGTATATTGACGATCAATTGATAAGTAAAGACTTTAGGGTTTTTGCTAAAGGAGATAGACAAACTTCTTACAACATAAGAGGGCTGAAAGATGGAAAGCACACTGCCAAAGTGGTTATAAAAGGAGGCACTTTTGTATTAGACGGCATTGATGTCATTACAGGTAAAAATAAAGTGGAAGTAAACAAAGAAATGTTGCAGCGATTGTATGATGAAAATATAGATCAAGAACAGAAGGACTATACTAAGGAAAGTTGGAAGCCTTTCCATTCAGCGTTAGTAAAAGCCAAAGTGGTACTAAAGAATCCGCAGGCTGCCCTGGACCAAGTGGCTGCTGCGTATTCAGCTCTAGAATCAGCGGCTGAAGGATTAGTAGAGCTTTCGGACAATTAACATTTCTCTTGATAACAAAATAGGTATAAAACAAAAATAGGAGCTGTTTCAAGAGCCCTTATGTGAAAACGCCAGAAAAGCTCTTTAAAGCAGTCTGCTAGATTCTTTCGATGGTCTTGTTTTTAAAAGTCGCCCTTAGGCGGCTTTTTTCAAGAATTCACAAAAGAATCACTTAATAAAATGTTATCTTAGCGAAATTCACCAAAAGTGGAAAGAGAAAAGAGGTAAAAGGGAAAGTGCCGCCCTCAAAAGGGGGATACGTTTTGCTGAAAGGAGAAACTGTTTTGAAAAAAGCATTAATAGTATGGGGAGGATGGGAAGGGCACCAGTCAGAAGCAGTATCAAATATACTTGCGGATATGCTTCGGTCAGAAAAGTTTGAGGTGACATTGTCAAATACACTTGATTCATTTTCAGATATTTCATTGATGCAGTCTATGGATTTAATTATTCCTAATTGGACAAATGGCAAGATTGCCAAACAGCCGCTTTCTAATTTGATAGAAACCATACAAAACGGATGCGGTCTCGCTGGCTGCCATGCTGGAATGTGCGGTGCGTTTCGGCAGGAGGTTGATTATCATTACATGACAGGCGGTCAATGGGTACAGCATCCTGGAGGTGATGGTATATGTTATACAGTTCGTATTACCGATCAAAATCATCCCGTCACAAAAGGTATGACAGATTTCGAGGTCTTTACAGAACAATACTATATGCACATTGATCCAGCTATCTCGATTCATGCCGTGACGAATTTCGATAAAGTTGAAATGCCAGTTGTCTGGACGAAAAAGTGGGGAAAAGGAAACGTTTATTATAACAGTCTCGGACACAGTCCAGAAATTATTCAGCAGCCTGCTGTCTATAAGTTACTGAAAAAGGGATTTTTATGGGCATCTCGCTGAACAATTGGTTGTGTTCGCTTCTTATCTTGCAGTCGTCTAAAAAATTTTTTATCTCCAATCTTACATTAAACGATTTTCCTAACAAAACCACTTTATAGCAGGAGTAATAAGGTCTGTTAAATGGATGAATGATAAATAATGAATAAAGGATTGATGATAATGATCACAGAAACAAAACCAAATTTGGGCTGGCTTTCAGATCCGGCTGTATTTGCTGTAAACCGACTACCTGCACATTCGGATCATTTATATTATGAAACAATGGAGGAAGCAATGGGATTAGCTTCAATGCCATTAAGGTATGATCTAAATGGAAGCTGGAAATTTCATTATGCTGCAAACCCCTCCATTCGCCCGGAGTATTTCTATCGTACTGATTTCAACTGCTTAAGCTGGGGAGATATCACTGTGCCGGGGCATATTCAGCTGCAAGGATATGGGAAGCCGCAATATGTGAACACAATGTATCCGTGGGATGGCATGCATGACATCCGCCCGCCTCATATTCCAGCAGACGATAATCCAGTCGGCAGTTATGTGAAATACTTTGAAGTGCCAGAAAACATGGAAAACAAGCCCTTGTATATTTCATTCGAGGGAGTAGAATCGGCTTTTTATATTTGGCTGAACGGTGAATTTGTTGGTTACAGCGAGGATTCATTTACGCCAGCTGAATTTGAGCTCACGCCTTTTTTGAAGAAGGGGGAAAACAAGCTGGCGGTGGAAGTGTATCAAAGAAGCACTGGCAGCTGGCTCGAGGATCAAGATTTCTGGCGGTTTTCAGGCATCTTTCGTGATGTTTATTTGTATACGGTACCGGATCTTCATGTGAGGGACTTGCATATTCAGGTAGATTTAGATGCTTCCTATACAGATGGCACCATAAAAGCGGACCTCTTCTTTTTGAAGGTGCCTGCTGCTGGATCAGCGGCAGCGGTAGAATTGTATAATGCTACCGGGCAGCTTATTTCGTCTCAAATGACCGGGATATTAGAGAAAGAAACATCTCTTTCTCTTGCAGTACGGAATTCTGAGAAATGGAGCGCGGAATCCCCTTATTTATATACCATGTATTTTAGAATTTTAGATGAAAACAGTGATCTTGTTGAAGTTATACCACAAAAAGTGGGCTTTCGAAAGTTTGAAATGATTGATAATATTATGTGCCTGAACGGAGAGAGAATTGTCTTTAAAGGCATCAACCGCCATGAATTTAACTGCCGGACAGGGCGAGCTATTACCAAAGAAGATATGCTGTGGGATATTAAGACTTTAAAACAAAATAATATCAATGCTGTACGCACATCTCACTATCCGAACCAGAGCGAATGGTATGATCTTTGTGATAAATATGGCATATACGTCATTGATGAAATGAACCTAGAAACGCACGGATCATGGCAAAAAATGGGGGCGGTAGAGCCCTCGTGGAATATTCCCGGAAATCAGCTGGAGTGGCAGGATATCGTCATGGACCGCGCGATTTCCATGTTTGAGCGAGATAAAAATCATCCGTCTATTTTAATCTGGTCGTGCGGCAATGAATCTTATGCCGGTGAAGTGATTTTATCGGTGTCTAAATACTTTAAATCTGTTGATCCGGAGCGCCTGGTGCATTATGAAGGGGTTTTTCATAATCGCGACTACAATGATACAAGTGACATGGAAAGCCGGATGTATGCCAAGCCGGCGGACATTGAAGCCTATCTATCGGACAAGCCGGATAAGCCATACATCAGCTGTGAGTACATGCACGCAATGGGTAACTCACTCGGCGGTATGCACAAATACACAGAGCTTGAAGATGAATATCCAATGTACCAAGGCGGATTCATCTGGGACTACATAGACCAGTCATTAATAAGAAAAGACCGCTACGGAAAGGAATTTCTAGCATACGGAGGCGATTTTGGAGACAGGCCGACGGATTACAGCTTCTGCGGAAATGGAATTGTAACGGCGGATCGAAAGCTGTCACCGAAAATGCAGGAAGTGAAATTCCTGTATCAGAACATCAAGCTATTGCCAGAAAAAAATGAAGTGAAGATACAAAACCAGCAGCTTTTTTTAGATACGTCTGGCCTTGAATTGCAGTACGTACTGTACCATGAAGGCATAAAAGTATTTGCAAACAAAGCGGACATTCATATAGAAGCGCAGAGCACTCAGTCAGTCTCATTTCAATGGCCAGAGGGATTAATGAACCGGCCCGGAGAGTACTGCATTCATGTTCAGGTTTTCCTGAAAAAAGGAACGATCTGGGCAGATAAAGGGCATGAGGTGGCATTTGGGCAACATGTATTTAAGCAGGATAATCAAGAAGCTCAGCAAAAAGATTTTGGCTTAAAAGCATTGCGTGTTGTTAATGGCGATGTCAATATTGGTATTCATGGATTGGATTTTACAGCTATCTTTTCCAAACAGGCTGGCAGCTTGGTGTCATTAAAATATGAAGGAAAAGAAATGATTGAAGTGCCTCCAGCTCCTTTGTTTTGGCGCGCACAGACTGATAATGACAAAGGCTATTCACAGGCATTTCATTCAGGCGGATGGCTTGTCGCCAGCATAGCTAGAAAGTGCTCGCATATAGAGCTAAAAGAAGAAGGAGAGCTTGTAAGTATAGTATTCACATACACGCTTCCGATCAGTATGAGTGTGGAAGTAAGCGTGCGTTATACAGTTGATCCGGATGGAAACATTCACGTGAAAACAGCATACCGAGGTGCAAGGGGCCTTCCGAATATGCCGATTTTTGCTCTTTACTTTAAAGTATCAGCTGACTATGATCAGTTCAGCATGTATGCGATGGGACCAGATGAAAATTATTGTGACCGGTCAAAAGGTGCGCGGCTTGGATGGATTCATGGAACTGTTTCAGCACATAAAGAATATTTGGTGCCGCAGCAATCGGGCAACCATACAGGGGTGAGAAAAGCTGCTTTAACAAACAAAAGCGGTAAAGGTATTCAAATTTCATCTGTTACAGAACCGCTTGAGTGTCAGTTCTCTCCATATACAGCATTTGAGATAGAAAACGCCAGCCATCATTATGAACTGCCGGAAGTGCATTACACTGTTGTAACAGTGGCAGAAAGACAGATGGGTGTTGGTGGTGACGACAGCTGGGGAGCACCTGTGCATGAAGAGTATGTACTGTGTGCAGAAGAAAACAGGGAATTTGAGCTTATCCTGTCCAGAATCTAAGAGAACAATGAAGAATATGATTTTGATACGCCACAGTGTGTATTAAAACGAAGCAGCCTTATCTAACAGTGAGCAAACCAGGGCTTGTGTACGAGCTTCTAAAAGACTCATGAAGGCGGCTTCTTCTCTGTTAATGAATGTAGCATTGTCTATTCCTTTTTCGCTGATATCCATACAATCAATGATCAAACAGGTGTATTCCGCAAAGAGGATACACCTGTTTTTTTATGAAACATGTCAAAAAAAGCGTATAAAGGCTAAAAAAAGTTGATATGAAGTTTTTCCGGTCTCCTTTAGAATTTACAGTAAGCAAAAGATAAAAGAAAGGAGAGAAGAAAATGGAATCAGCCGGCTTAATGGGGAAGCTGCAAGTCATTTGTGAATGGGTAACGAGGCTTGCTTATGTGAATCTGCTATGGATTTTATTTACCTTAATTGGCCTGATTGGAGCGGGTTTTGCTCCGGCAACGGTTGCTATGTTTTCAGTGGTGCGTCAATGGGTTCGAGGTCATGAAACAGTTCCTGTGTTTGCAACTTTCTGGGATGTGTATAAAAAAGAGTTTTTTAAAGCAAATCTTCTCAGTGGGGGGATGGGCATTTTAATAAGTGTCATACTTATCGTTGGCTTTATGATGGGCAGTCTTTCACCTGTTTTCTCAGGCCTGATGATAGGGCTGCTGTTTTTAGTTGCTGTTGTATTCTTATACTTGATTCCAGTATACGTACATTTTGAATACAGCTTCAAGGACATGATAAAAACAAGTTTTATACTGAGCACAGTGTTTCCTTTTCGGACTATTGCAATGATTGGATCAACTATACTAGCTGTTGTGATTGCGATTACTTTTCCAGCTGTCGGAGTTCTCTTTTTTGGAAGCGCTTCAAGTTTTGTGTTGATGAAAATAACAAACGGGATTTTCACGAATATTAGCAGCAAAGAAAAAGCAGGATTGCCTGTTATCAGCACTATTCAGTAAAGACAATTAAAGGAGGAGTGAATAATGGGATTTAAAACAGAAGCACCAAATCCAACGGCCATCTCTGCCGCGCCAAAGCAAAAAAAGAAAAAGTCAGCGATTGAAAAAAATGAAAACTGGGCAGGCGTCTTGTTTATTTCACCCATGCTAATCGGTGTATCAATTTTAATGCTTATTCCAATTTTAGCAACATTCGCCCTTAGCTTTGTTGAATGGAGCTTCGTCGCCGGTTTTTCACAAATGAAATGGGTAGGGCTTGAAAACTTTAAAGCGTTACTCGGCGACAAAGTGTTTATCAAATCGCTTGTTAATAATATGCTTTTCATTTTAACGGTGCCGGCCAGTCTGGCGATTGCCCTTCTTTTAGCCATTGTCATTGATAAAAACGTATATATGAAGAGCTTTTTCAAAGTAGCGTTTTTCATGCCTTACATTTCAAGTGTCGTCGCCATTGCGGTTGTTTGGCAGGTGTTGTTTCATCCATCAGCGGGTCCAATTAACCAGACATTGATGGCACTTGGTATTGAGAATCCACCAACCTGGATTGCTGATCCGAACTTCGCTCTGTTCTCTGTAATGCTCATTCAAGTATGGATATCCATTGGATTTAACATGATCGTATATATGGCAGGATTGCAAGCTATTCCGAAAGATTTATATGAAGCAGCAGATATAGACGGAGCCAGCACATGGGTAAAATTTAGACATATTACGTTCCCAATGCTATCTTCTACAACTTTTTTCTTATTTATCACCGGCATTATTGCCACGTTCAAGGTGTTTGACCTAATCGCCGTATTAACGAAAGGCGGACCAATGCATTCAACAAGTGTGATTGTATGGCACTTGTACGAAGAAGCGTTTGTAAATTTGAAAATTGGATACGCGTCAGCCATGGCTGTCATTTTGTTCTTGTGTGTGTTCTTAATTTCCATTTTTCAATGGATTGGACAAAAGAAATGGGTGAACTATTAAGGGGGGAAAGAAGTGAAGGCTTCATTTGATTTGAAAAAAACCATCATTACGGTCGTAGCCTTTATGTTCAGTATTATGTTTTTGCTTCCGTTTATCTGGATGCTGTCAACATCATTTAAAATTGAAGCGGATGTATTCACATTCCCGGTTCAGTGGATTCCAGAACGGTGGAATGGATTCGAAAACTATAAAGAAGTATGGTTTGGTCAGTTTCCATTTTACATCTATTACTGGAATTCGATTAAAGTGGCCGTTTCTACAACCTTGTTGTCCGTTGTTGTATCTGCACTGGCAGCGTACGGATTTTCAAAAGTTCGCTTTCCAGCTGGTAAATGGCTTTTCTTGATTGTGCTTGCGACATACATGGTGCCGCCGCAGGCAATGCTTGTACCCCAATTTATTTTATATCGAAATATCGGATTATTTGATAGCCATCTAGGTCTTGTGCTGCTTGGCAGCTTCAGTGTGCTTGGAACCTTTATGCTGCGCCAGTTTTTTATGGGGATTCATACCGATTATATTGATGCTGCAAAGATTGACGGTGCGGGTCATTGGCGGATTTTCTGGTCAGTTGCAATGCCAATTGTCCGTCCGGCGATTGCCACGTACGCGATTCTGCGCTTTATCTGGACATGGAACGATTATCAGAATCCGCTCATTTTCCTGCGGACCGACTCGCTTTATACGATTCAACTGGCGATGCAAAAATTTACAACGATTAATGGTGAGTTTTATTCATTAATTATGGCGGCAGCCGTATCAGCAATTTTACCGCTTGTTATTGTATTTATCATTGGACAAAAACAAGTTATTGAAGGAATTGCGCAGGGCGGTGTAAAAGGATAAGCTGAAAAAGTCAAAATAAGCGTGAGGATAGTCAAAATAATCACATAAAAAAACAAGGCATAGTTGATAAAATATTAAATGTAAGCACTTTCAAAAAGCGCTAGAAGCGCAAAGGGGGCATTAGAATGAAAAAGAAATTATGGATTGCAGGACTTAGCTCAATGCTGGCATTGGGATCGCTCGCAGGATGTTCAGAGGGCAGTGAAAAGGGAGGAGCATCTTCCGGCGGAGGTACAGCAGACGATCCAACAACAATCACATTTTACACACACGGAAATGAAGCAAGCTACAACTGGAATAAAACACTTGCAGCTTTTGAAAAAGAGCATCCCGAAATCAATGTCGACCTGGTTGTACTAAGTGAAAAAGGCGATACGAATGAAGCCACACAAAAACTGGACCTGGCTGCAGCTTCCGGCGAACAGATGGATGTGCTGATGTTTAGTGACCCGACATCCTATGCCCAGCGTGTCAGCCTTGGTATGGTTGCGCCAATTGATGAATTTATTGAAAAAGACGGCTATAAAGTAACAGAAGAATATAAAGTAGATACAGCTATTGATGGCCAGTATTATGCATTGCCAGGCAAATTTAATCCCTGGTATGTTCTTCTAAACAAAGACCATTTAGACGCGGCTGGCTTGGAAGTCCCAAAAGATTGGACATGGGATGAATTTATGGAGTATTCAAAGAAGATGACAACTGCTGATCATAAGGGAACATACTTTCATGGACCGCAAAACGGCGGCTGGATGGAGTATATGAAATTGGCGCTTGCAAGCGAGGAAACAAACACTGATTTTGTGACCGAAGATGGAAAATCAAATCTCAATAACCCGTTGTTCCGAAAAACATTGGAAATACGCCAGAAAATGGAGAAAGAAGACAAGTCAGCTACACCATACACAGATATTATGTCACAGAAATTACATTACCGTACACAGTTCTTTAACCAGGATGCAAGCTCTATCCTAATTGGAAGCTGGATGAACACAGAACTTGGTGGAACAGACCAATTCCCACTGAACTTTAATGTAGCGGTAGCTCCATATCCAAAAAATAACCCAGAAGATGAAGGCGGTTTCACTCCAGTCACGACAGACTTTATGTCGGTTGGGGCTAACTCAGAACACAAAGAAGAAGCCTATACATTTATCCGCTGGTATACAACAGATGGCCAAATTGCACAAGGGAAAAACATTGCTTCGTGGAATGGTGTGAGTGATGAAGAACTGACTAAAACAGTTGATACGATCCTGGCTGGAACAGTCAGCCCTGAAAAGGTAGATAAAGAATCTCTCATTAATGTGTTGAAAAACGCAAAATCATCTAAAATGACAGCGCCGGTTCCTTATAATGCCGAAGTTTCTAAAGTCGTCAATGAAGAATATGAAAAAATGATTTTCGGTGAGCAGGATATAGATGAAACGGTTAAAAATGCGGATCAGCGTGTCCAAGAATTGATAGACAATAATAAGTAACCGGTTACAATAAAGAAAGGGGCTCATTCATTTTCGCCCTCAGCTAAGGAGTTGATGAGGGTGACGAAGCAATGGAAGCCCCATTCTTTTCGAACAAAAGTCATTTTAGCGTCGATGATCTGTATTGTTTTTCCGACGATCATTATGCTGCCTATTTATAATTATCTATCGAAAGACGCAGTCCAGGAGCAGGCTATCTTAAATGCAAATAGGGAATTGGATTTAATTAACGGTTCTGTTTCGAAGCTGTTCGATGACATGCTGTACATTACAAACTTTATTCAGGTAGATTCAGAATTAAATGCGATTTTGAAAAGCAAAAATGCGCCCCAAAAGGAAAAACAGAATCAGCAGGAAGCTTATGAGCAATATCTGAATGATGTGAAGGTATTGAAAACGATTGACAATATCACATTAGTTGGCGAGAAATCATATGTAACCATCTTGCTGACAAATGGTAAAACATATGCCAATTACCCGAATAGTGATTACGAAGCCAGGAACATGTTTCATGAGCCGTGGTTTGATCAATTGGATAACATTAGCGGATATGAGTCTGTCTGGATTGGTACTCAACCTACTGTGTTTGAATCAGAAAAAAAAGAAAGCCCTTATCAAATTTCAGTAGGAAGGACACTTCGGTCAGAAAATTCAAAGATTTATGGCTATGTTATTGTAACGATGATGGAAAACAAAATTAGGGACGTTTTAAAAAGTCGTGATCGTTCAGAAACTGTATTCATGATGAGTGAAGAAAACCGGATTTTATCACATACTGACAAAGAAAAAATAGGAAACTTATTCACAGAATTTGAAGAAGCCAACAATTTCGGCGACACAGAGATTGTTCGCTTATCAGGCGAAGAATATTTAATGAGCAAAAAACAGACTACCTTTAAAGAATGGACCCTTATTTCCCTCATTCCATACGAGCGTGCTGTTTTTAAATTAAATTCAATTTTCAAAAATATTTACCTTATTCAAATCGTTTTGTTTGTCGTTTTTTCTATCATATTAACGTATTTGCTGAAAACTCTTACGAACCCTCTTGTGAAAATGGGGAAGGTGGTAGAGCGGGTGGAAAACGGCGAGATGAATGCAAGAACAGGAATCAGAAATGATGATGAAATCGGTCGGTTATCCGCTTCTTTTGATCACATGCTGGACCGTATTAACGAAATGATTGAAGAAATTACGGATACACAAGTGAAAAAACGGGAAGCCGAGCTGGACATGCTTCAGGCGCAGATTAATCCACATTTTTTATTTAATGTGCTCAATTCTATTCGAATGAAGCTGCTCCATAAACGAGATCGTGAAAGTGCCGAGATGATCAGCTCGCTGTCAAAGCTGCTGCGGATGACGATTGATAAGGACAAGGGCATGATCAGCCTGCAGCAGGAGATCGACATGGTGACCGACTTTGTGCGAATTATGAATATGAGGCAAAAAGAAAAAGCGGTATTGAAAGTAGATGTATCACCGGAAGTCCATGATGAAAAAATTCCCCGCTTTGTCCTGCAGCCGATTATCGAAAATTCGATGATTCATGGCTTGAACCAAAGTGCTGGCCTTATTAACATTCAATCTTTCACAGATGGCCAATACTGTATTATTGAAGTGGAAGATGACGGACAGGGAATGGACACACAGGAGCTGTCTAGGCTGAAAGAGCGGGTTCGTCAAACTGCTTACACAGATATTCCAGATCCAAGAAAGAAAAAAGGCTTTTCGAGTCTCGGATTGGCCAATGTGTATCAACGGCTTTGGATGACATTTGGCGGCACATTTCGGATGGGTATTGAAAGCATCCCAGGCAAAGGAACGAAAATAACATTATATATTCCTATACAAGGCGGTGAGCAATGATGTATAAGGTGATGCTGGCGGACGATGATTATCCGGTGCTTGAGTTGTTATCTGAGATGATTCAGTGGGAGGATCTAGGTTTACTGCTTCAGAGCACTCATGAAAATGGACAGAGCGCCTTTGACTATGCACAAAAGGATATGCCAGACATACTAGTGACGGATATAGGGATGCCAAAAATGAACGGTATTGAACTGACGAAGCAGCTGAAAGAAATGAATCCTAATCTGCCGGTTATCATTTTATCATGCCACAATGAATTTTCATTTGCTCAGCAAGCCTTGAAGCTAAGAGTGCAGGATTATGTATTAAAGGACACGCTTGATCCTGATGATTTAACTATTTTATTAAAGAAAGTAACCGACCATTTAGAAAAAGAGGAGGAACAATCGGAAAAATTTGAAAAAATGAAGAAAAATTTGGAGCAAAACAAGGGAACGATGAAAGAGAAATTCATTCGCAAAACAGTATATCAACCGATTTTCAACGAACAAGATTGGTATGAAGAAGCCGAATTAATGGGACTTCTTTTAAGAAGCCAGACATACCTGCCAGCCCTGTGCGTAATTCATGATTATCAAGCAGTGAAGCAGTTGTTTGCTTCTGAGGACATGCTGTATTATGCACTTCAAAATGTGCTTGCGGAAGCAACAGCGGATTGGCATTCAGACATTGCTTTTTTCCATTTTGAAGGAAGTGACTCTTTTCTCTTTGTGCCATACACTGACAGCTTGAAGGTGGGCGGGATGAGACAGGCAACAGAGAAAATGGAGCATCTTCAAGCCATTGTGAAACAGACACTTAATTTATCGATTTCATTTGTTGTTGGAAGGCCGTGTGAATCGGTTTATTTCTGCAAAGAGGAGCTGCTTTCTTTTATTTTGAATGCGGAACAGCGTTTTTATATGAAGCAGGGATCGATCGTAAAAAATGAAGTATCAGAAAGCAGGACCAAGGATGATGTGTTTACCTGGTATGAAGAAGCATCGGTAGATTTCCGGAATTTAATTTTGGAAAAAGAGATGGATCGGGTTCAATTTGTTGTAAAAAAGTGGAGTCAGTTTCTACAGGATAAACAGTTTCCTCCTGAAATGGTGAAAGACTGGCTGTTAAAAATGTTGCTTGATATAAAGATGAAAACAAAAGCGTTACAGTTTCTGGATGTTCGGGATCCGGACGATTATCTTCATCAGCAAGTTTTTACTATTAATTCAATGCATGAACTTGAATTGTGGCTTATTCAATATCTTCATTCACTGATCATGCTGGCGGAAGAAGCAACCGGCCAAACCCGAAGAAAAGAAATTTTAGAAGCCTGTCGGTATATATCGAGGCATATTGAACAAAAGATCAGCTTAGATGAAGTGGCAGCCTCTCTTTATTTAAATCCAAGCTATTTCAGCCGACTGTTTAAAAAAGAAGTGGGTGAAACGTTTGTGGAATATGTAATAAAAATAAAAATGAATCGAGCTAAAGAACTACTTGATGAAACATACGATTCAGTCGGAAAGATATGTGAGAAGCTTGGATACGACAATCAAAGTTATTTTATTAAACTTTTTAAAAACCATACTGGGGTGACCCCGGCTGAATACCGGAATCACTCAAAACAAAGCAGGTGAAACGATGGGAATTCCTTTCTCAGTAAATAAAGGTGCCGCTCTTTTTTTTCATGATGATCAAGAAAAAGAACAGTGGAAGAAAGCGATTCACTCAAGCACCTGGCATAAACGGCTGATCAAAGAGATAAAGGAAGAAGCGAAAGTGCTTTTCAATGAAAAGCCGGTCCGAGAAACGTATTCGCTTTTCCGGCTTTTTGCGAAAACAGGATCAAGGCTTGAGTATGAGCGCATTTATTTCCGAAAAAGAAAAAGGCTGAACACATTTGCTCTTCTTGCTTTTCTCGAACCGGACGACATGCGATATAGAGAAGAATTAAACGAAGCAATTTGGGCTATTTGTGATGAATATACATGGTGCCTTCCTGCACATGTTCCAGAAAAGAAAAAAACGGAACAGGTCATTGACTTATTTGCGGCTGAGACTGCAATGGCTCTTTCGGAAATCCTACGTATATCGGATGAAGCGGTTGATCCAGTTGTCCGGCAGCGGGTAACAGAAGAAGTCGAACGACGTATCTTTATCCCGTATCGCGGTCAATCTTTTGAATGGGAAACAGCAACACACAACTGGGCAGCCGTTTGTGCCGGGTCAATTGGAGCTGCTGCTCTCCATTTAATAAAAGAACAGGATAAATTGGAACAGCTGCTGAGAAAAGTGCGGGGGACAATGGACTGTTATCTGGACGGCTTTGCGGAAGACGGCGCATGTACAGAAGGCTATGGATATTGGCAGTATGGGTTCGGATATTTTGTTTACTTTGCTGATCTTTTATATAAAAAAACAGACGGTGCTATCGACCTGTTGCAGTCAGAAAAAGTGCATCAAATTGCTTTGTTTCAGCAAAAATGCTTTCTTCATGAAAACCGAATCGCTAATTTTTCAGATTCGCTTCCGGAAACAAGTGTGTTCCTGGGACTCAGCCATTATTTAAATGGCCGGTTTCCAGATGTACACATTCCGGATGAGCAGTTGGGTGCTCACTTTACAGACGACCATTGCAGCCGCTGGGCGCCTGCTTTTCGTAATTTATTATGGGTGAAGCAGAATAGAGGGAAACCATGGCCGGATAATTCCTACTTTTTAAAAGATGCCCAGTGGTTTGTTTCCAGGCATAAATCGTACGCATTTGCTGCAAAGGGAGGTCATAATGGGGAACCTCATAATCATAATGATGTCGGTCACTTTATTTTAAGTGATGCAGATAGCGTTTACTTTCAGGATATTGGCAGCGGCTTATATAGTAAGGACTATTTTGGTGAAGGGCGTTATTCGTTTTTGTGTAATGGTTCACAAGGTCACTCGGTTCCTGTTATAAATGGCTTTTTGCAAGAAGAAGGACGCGACCGGTCTGCTCAAGTGGAAAGAGTTGTCCTGGATCGTCAGACGGAACAACTGCAAATAGATTTAGTAAAAGCGTATAAAGATCCAACCCTGCAGCATTTAAAGCGGTCGTTTATATGGAAAAAACATGACAAGCCTGCTCTCATACTAAAAGATTCATACTGCTTTTCTAAAAAACCAGAATCGATTGTGGAACGGCTGGTGTCACCCGTTTTGACGATTGATAAATCAGAAAACGGTTTTGTGCTAGGCGGGAAGCTGTTTGTTCAATTTGATCACAACCAGCTCAAATTCACAAAAGAAATAACAGAATATTCAAATCATTTTGGTGAAGTGAAGCAGGTTATGCTGTTGCATTTTGATCTTATTATCCCAAAAGAAGCGTGTGAAATTGAAATTCAATTTAAATTTTTATAAAAGGAGAGGACGAAATGACACAAACAGCTTCATGGTCAACAGAAGCGTGGAACAAAGTACAAGAAAAAGTAAAAAGAACAAGCCAAAATATTGGCGCAGGGTTTCCGCATGCGAGTGTAGGTGGAACGTATCAGCTAGAAGCTCCTTCCTGGTGGACTGCTGGCTTTTGGCCAGGCCTGCTTTGGCTGCTGCACCGGGAAGCACCTTATGATTCATTTAAGCAAATTGCAGAAAAATGCGAGGAACAGCTCGATGCCGTCATGATGGATTATTACCGGCTTGATCATGACATGGGCTTTATGTGGACGCTGACAAGTGTAGCAAACTATACGCTGACTGGAAATGAAGACTCCAAGCGGCGCGGACTGCTGGCAGCGAACTTACTCTTAGGGCGGTTTAACAGCAACGGGAACTTTATCCGTGCCTGGAATCCCTGGTCTGAAGGAGAAAAAAATGAAGGATGGGCTATTATTGATTGCCTGATGAATGTGCCACTTCTTTTTTGGGCTTCAAGCGAAACCGGTGATCCCCGTTTTAAAATTGCGGCAGAAAAACATGCGGATACGGCACTAAAGCATTTTATTCGAGAGGACGGCTCGGTTCGGCACATTGTGCGTTTTGATGCGGAAACAGGCGAAGTGGCCGAATACATTGGTGGACAGGGACATGGCCCAGAATCAGCCTGGTCCCGCGGTGCAGCCTGGGCTCTTTACGGAATGGCGTTATGCTATCACCACACTGGAAAAGAAGCGTATTTACATGCTGCAAAACGAGTAGCCCATTGTTTTATTGCTCATTTGCCTGATGACTCTGTTCCACATTGGGATTTCCGTCTTCCGGAAGATGTGCCCGGCAACCGTGATTCTTCCGCTGGTGCGATAGCGGCAAGCGGCCTGCTCTTTTTAGCTGGAAAATTGTCTCTTATTGAAAAGAATATATATCGGGAAGCAGGAGAGAAAATTCTTCGATCGCTTTACGAAAACTACGGGGATTGGGAGAATCCAGATGAAGAAGGCTTAATTCTTGAAGGCACAAGCCATTTTCCGGAAGGGAAAAATACAAATAATCCGCTTATTTATGGCGACTATTATTTTGTTGAAGGTCTTGCCCAGTTAAATGGTGAAAAAGAGGTATTCTGGGCACCTGCGAAAAAGAAGGTGTTAAAGGGATGAAGACATCAATAAAGCTGCCGATTCAAGAAAATCCACTTCGTACCCGATCTGATTTAAAAGAAGCCATTACTCAATTATGTGACCCGTTAAAACCCCTTTATACGAAAGGAAAAGCTGGACTGGATATTGGGAGAACAGGTGCCAGCTATCCTGATTCAACAGCCCAATTTGAAGGATTTTCCCGCGTTCTTTGGGGGCTGGTTCCTCTTTTGGCTGGTGGAGATGATTCTGATTTATGGGAAAGCCACTTGCAGGGAATCAAAAATGGAACAAACCCTGAGCATGAAGAATACTGGGGAGATATACACGATTTTGACCAAAAATTGGTGGAAACAGCCGCATTCGGTTTTTCACTGGCGTTACTTCCAGATACGAGTTGGAATGGGTTACATGATCAGGAAAAACAGAACCTATATAACTGGCTCAGTCAAGTAAACAAGTGCCAAGCACATGACTGTAACTGGCTGTTTTTTCAAGTGCTTGTGAATATCGGGCTGAAGCGGGCAGGTGCCGATTATGACCAGAACGTAATAGAAAACAATTTGAACAGAATCGAGTATTATTATCAAAAAGAAGGCTGGTATACCGATGGTGTGGGTGGACATGCGGATTATTATGTTCCATTTGCTCTTCATTATTACGGACTTTTATACGCCAAATGGATGGGAGACGAGGACCCGGAGCGCTCCAAGCGTTACAAAGGCCGGGCAGAAGTATTTGCCAAAGACTTTATTTACTGGTTTTCAGAAGACGGTTCATCGATCCCTTACGGAAGAAGCCTGACCTACCGCTTTGCGCAGGGATCTTTTTGGGGCGCAGCGGTTTATGCGGGGATTGAACCATTCCCGATGGAAGTCATGAAAGGGATCATTCTTCGCCATTTACGCTGGTGGTTTAAACAGCCGATTTTTGATCGAAATGGGATTCTCACAATCGGGTACGCGTATCCGAATCTTGTAATGGCTGAAAATTATAATGCACCGGGGTCACCCTATTGGTCATTTAAAGCCTTTTTACCGCTTGCCCTGCCGGAGAGCCACCCATTTTGGCAAGCAGAAGAGCTGCCCTTACCAGAACTTGAAGACAAAAAAGTGCAGCATTTACCACATATGGTCATTTGCCGTCAGAAAGAAACAAACCATGTGCTTGCGTTTAACACAGGATATCTTCACACAAACGACCACACCCATACATCAGCCAAATACGAAAAATTTGTTTATTCGAATGTGTTTGGATTCAGTACTCCACGGGCAGAATGGGGACTTTCTCAAGGAGCTTTTGATTCAACCCTTGCTTTGTCGGAACGAGGCGACCATTTATACAGGGTTAAAAGAAAAATAGAAGGATTTAAAATGGAAGAAAATGTTTTATTTTTCAGATGGAAGCCGTGGGCGGACGTAGAAGTGAAGACATGGATCGTTCCAGGAGCTCCCTGGCATATACGCATTCACTGTATTCAAACAGACCGGCCGCTGGATACAGCAGAAGGCGGTTTTGCTTTGGGAATTGGACAACAGGAAGACCTGTCTTTTTATAAGAGAGACCAGCATAGCCAGCATAGTGGAGCCGTTTCACATGCAGGTAAAAGCTTTATTAAATTACTTCATGGTGGTGGAAAAGCCGATCTTGTTTATCCGAATGCCAATACGAATATCATTCATAACCGGACAGTCATCCCGACCATTAAAACGAGCATCGAACCAGGAGTTACTTGGCTTGCAAGTGCTGTGTATGGATCGCCTCACAATCAGGATGAACCAGATGCGCCAGAAATTGAAATTCAAGGAAACATCATTAGAATTCAAATGACGGAATCAAACGAAGTGGTGCTGTCTGTGTAATTATTTTTTTAGCAAACAAGGATAAGCTGGTTTCCGAAATGGATCCAGCTTTTATTTTTGTCAGACACCCAGATCTTTCGCCAATGATGAATCAATCAAAAAAAGGAGATGTCCTAATAGCTTCGGAGCGTCGTCCTTAACAGCAATCGAATCTGAAATAGCCATAATGACAGTACTGCCAAAGAATAAATAGCTTTTTCATTGAAAAATGATTTGGAGGAACGATAAAGATGACTAAATCCGGTTTAATGATAGAGGATCGAAAAAAGGAAATTTGCGGATTAGCTGCCAGAAGAGCTCTGGAGTTACCTCTTTTATCTAGTGGATTCTGGTTTCATAGTGATATACGAGATAATTTTTATTATGCGATTCATTTATACAAATATTGTATCGAGAAAGAATTAGAAGCTGGTTGGAGTAAAGAAAAGCTGGAGGATGCTAAGGGTATTGCTCTTAAAATGATCAGTAAAGTTTTATCGCTTCAAGTCAGAGATGCTCAGGATCATATGTATGGACACTGGCCGCTAGATTTAGGCAGTGACCCATCTGCAGCAAAGCCCAATCAACTCCCAGTAGAATTAATGGGATGTTTGCTTATCTTGTTTTACCATCAATATCAGCATCAGCTCTCTCCTGGAGTGAAAAACGATTGTTATCTTGCCATTACAACGATTTATAAAAGCTCTTTGTATGCTCGTCCATTAAAGGACATGAATCACCACGAAGCCAAGCATACATCCCTTATGCTGCTTCTCGGACACTTCTTTCACGATCAGGCATTGATGGAAAAGGGGTTACAACGCGCTAAACAACAACTCCTGCATATCCAGCGATATGGATTTAAGGAATACGGCGCACTCCCCTGGTATTGGCATTGGATTCAGTCTTTTACCTGTGTATGGGAGGTAGTTGAGGACACAGAGGTGCGCCAAACAATGAGTAGCCTGCTTGATTACCTATGGCAGCTGCGTGCAGATTATTATTTGAAAGGCACATGGGTTGGTCCTCATTCACGTCAATGGGCCCACGATGTACCTAAAGACAATAATACGCTACTCGATTATATCCAATTTGGTGATTTTCCTTTACCTGACGAAATAACGAGATTGGAAGGAGCCGCTTTGTATACCTATAAGGTTTCTAATGACATTGTACAGCGTGCGGTTAATAAAATGAAACCAATGGAAATCAAGCAGAAAATCCAATTTGCAGGATCTGATGGTTATGTGCAGGAGAAGGCACACACATATGTATTTACGACGCCTGACTATGCTGTCGGCGGTATTTGGGAGAGACGAAATGAATTTGATAATGAACAAAAGCGGTGGGATATCACTCTGCCATTAACTCAAGCCACTATAGTTAAAAGGGTAAATCAGGCATTCTTCTTTCATCCGGGCGAAAACTATGTTTATGGTGATGACCGTCATGCAAGCTCTTTTGGTAAAGTGATGTATCATAAGGACACTGTTATTGAAATGTGGGCTATTCCCGCAGAGGAAAAGAGGGCTTATCCACATATTGTAGGTTGTCTTCCAACAGGACAGTGGCATTTTGAACATTTAAGTGGATACGGTCAGGTTGAGGATGTTTATTTAACATACCAACTTATGAATAACAGTCAAACTGAAAAAAAGCCAGACAGAATTTCAATTACGAGTTCACTTATTTCGGGATGGAATGGAGCTATTATTGAGGTAGTTTCTTGTAAGGATGCTCGGGATATCGGTATTTATAGTTTGGAGTCATTCATCGCAGCGGTAAAAGAGAAGAATGAATTATCCTTTATTACCAAAAGCACAGTTTCAGAGGGTGTTGAGGAAGTATCTGTTTTCTATAGAACGTGGCGAAATGATACAATACGCTTCAGCGTGAACAAGTCTGGTAGTTGTGAACGAGTTCTTAATAATAAGCCGTTTTCCTATAAAAATAATCATACCTGATTTTTCTTTATCACGGTGACTTTTGCTAAGCATTGCTTACAGAAGTATTTAACAGCTCATGGCAGGAAAATACCAAAGTCGGTAGCTAGTATAAATATTTGGACGAGCCTATTTGGAAACGCACATATTATGTATCCATCAACAAAACACAGTTAAAAACTAGGCGAATAAAATAAACTATGAATGATAGTTGGTTATTTGAAAGAAATGATTGAAAACGATCCCATGATAAAACAACTTAATAAAAATAAATTAGAAAAAAATTATTATATAAGTTGAACGAAGGATTTTACATACTGCTTCTCAGAAAAAGTGTAGAAAACAGACTTAGACCGGGTAAGTAAAGCAGTAATCGTGGGGTTGCATTCCATGGTCAGCGTTCGCCCCTGCTGTTAGCGCAGCCGCCACTCCGAAGCCCATTATGCTGCTTATTAAAAAGCATTCTTACAGGATGTCAAACGGTCCATGTAAAAATTTAATTCAACTTATATAGTTCCTTTTTATGTAGTATCTTTAAATAAGAACCGTGTAAAGATTTTTCTTATAGCTTTATAATAAGTTTTATTCTATGTGAATATAAACTGGTTTTTATTTCTATATATGATATTTTTCTTCATAAGTAAAGGATGATTCTATGAATATTAATAAAATTCATCATGCAGCGATTATTTGTTCAAATTATGAGCACTCGAAGCAGTTTTACACAGAGATTTTAGGTCTGGAGATCATAGCGGAAACATATCGAAAAGAAAGAGATTCGTACAAGCTGGATTTGCGTGTAGGGGCAATTGACCAAATTGAGTTGTTTTCTTTTTCTGATGCACCTGTGCGGCCAAGCTATCCGGAAGCGCAGGGGCTGCGTCATTTGGCCTTTGAAGTAAAGGATATAAACGAATCTGTTCATGAGCTCGAGAAAAAGGGCGTTGTAGTAGAGCCAATTCGTATAGACAAAGGAACAGGACGACGCTTTACTTTTTTCAGTGATCCAGATGGTCTTCCGCTTGAGTTATATGAGAGAGGCTGAGCTTCATTTAAAATTTATTTTCATCCATTCAGAAGTCGGTGGAGCATAAGCGCTCATGTCAAGTGTTTCTGCTCATGAAGATAAACCACTTTACGCAGAATATGAGCATGGGGTAGCTGTATAAAAGGAGTTTTTACTGAAGAAATTTTTTGGGGGGCAATTCCACATTACCTTTAAATAGATCAACTGAGCAATTTATTATTTTATGAGCTGACCGTGGCTAATGGTGAAAAAGCAATAGTTAGCTCCTCTTGAAACTACGCCAGTATGGTCAACAAAATTAGAAGAATTGCTTAAAACCTAACTTTTCTGTATCCAAATTATTGACTTCAATCCATCACTTTATGTTAATCCTGTTCTAATTTTATAACGGCGTTAGCCTTTTTAAGGTCTAAAAATAAATGAAAATGTTTGCTTGCCCGTTTCAATCGAGTAGTCAGGTATTAACCCTATTTGTGTAGATCCCTCTATGGAGCTGAAGGTAGGATCGCCCCCGCACAATAAAGCATCAATCTCCTAAACCTTTGCTCTTTAAAGGTTTATAGCATTTATAATATTAAAAATCTAATAACTTATGTTCTCCTAACCAAGAGTAAACACAATCAACAAACTTTTTAGTAGCAGGTGACATGTTTGGTTTTACGGCAAGGCCTATAAACCGAAAACATTCATTTTCTAAATTAAGAACACAGATATTGTCTGGAATGTTCGACAAAGTCATTTCAGGTCGAATACTAATACCTAAATTATTTTGTACCATGGCAATGATCGCCTGATCATCCGAAACTTCAAATTTCACATTAGGTTTTATATCATTCTTTTTAAAAATTTGCTCTATCTCATTACCCCAGCTTTTTTTAGGCATAATCAAAGGTTCAGTTTCAATTTGTTTAAAAGAAATCATATTCGATGCATGAAGAGGATGCTGATCCGACAGGATACAAAGCATTCTATCCTTTTTTAAAGGAAGAAATTCTAACGATTTTGTGATAGGTGAGGTGAGAAACCCACAATCGATTTCTCCAGTCGAAACCTCATGTTCTACGGTAAGGTAATCACCCTCAAATAACTTTACGATAATTCCCGGATAAGTATCTTGAAACTTTTTAATGATAAAAGGCAGCCATTGTGCAGCAACACTCGTAAACGTACCTATCCTGACTATGCCTGTTTCTATACCATTTATTTCTGCCGCTTCTTGTTTCATTTTATCGTGTAGGATTAAAATATCACGAACATATTCAAGCATGCGTTCACCATTGCTTGTTAAAAAAATACCCGTTTTCCCTCGTGTGAGTAATGAAAACCCCAACTCATTTTCTAAGCTAGCGATCGCATGGCTAATACTCGATTGTGTTAAATTTAAAAGTCTTGCAGCTCCGGTTAAACTCCCCGATTCCACAACAGCATGAAAAGCTTCAAAGCGATTGAGTGTCATTTTAATCTCCTTTATGCATCGAATTAGTTCATGTGTATTATTATAAATATTCAATTTACTAATGCAAGATATTTTCTTATACTGAAAGCAATTAATAAAAAAATAATATTTAAAAACTAAATATCAAAAACATTGAGAGCTAATCGAGACATATTTAGCTATTAAATTATATTTAAATAATTGTAAGCGCTTTAAATAGGGGAAGTATATTTCATCATAAATATTTTGTTTTAATATTTATTTTAAGAATTTTCTCTTTTTTTCACAAATAAACTTTGTTAAATAAAGGTTTTAGTCTAATTCTCAATTTTAAAATTAGATTTTCAAAAGAATAGTGTCAGGAAATATGACAAAAAATAAATAAAAATTAAGTTTTCAAAATATAATGTTTTCAGGTTTAGAAAAGATGAACAGTTTATTATTAGCTTATCAAATTCTTACGCTTCATCTTTAAAATGTTAAAAGAACTTCAACGGCATTTTACGTGAGTTTAATAATGAGAAGAGAAATATTAGTACTTGTCCAAAACGAAAAAGGAGAAGTTGCCCATGAATTTTGAAGTTAAATTATCGGTGGATGAAATTTTGAAAACGAAACATTTTGAAAGTGCTGAAGTTTTAGCGGGTAAAGCGGGG
>NZ_LAHL01000058.1 GCF_000966195.1 Domibacillus robiginosus
TGTAAACGATAAACTAGACTAAACAGTTTTCCACAATTTCCATCAAGCAGAATTCCACAAATAAGATTCAACAGTTAGCGGAACAACTACCACTTTCAATATACTGGAGCAAGTATATTGAAAGTGAGGAACGAGGAGTGGAAAAACTAATGATCTACAATGAGATTCACAGGCTAAAAAGCCAGGGCTTTTCAAACAGCCAAATTGCCAGAAAGCTTAGGATATCTAGGAATCGAGTGATTGACTATGGAAAAATGACACCAGAAGAATTCTTCGAATTCGCTTCTTCTCTCCAGAATAGAAGCAAAAAGTTAGACCCTTACCATGAGACAATTGTTGGTTGGCTAAAGGAACATCCGGACTTATCGGGGGCCCAGGTACTTGACTGGCTAGAAGAAAGACTTAACGTAAAGTCTGTGTCAGAAAATACTGTTCGAAATTATGTAAATGATATCCGGGAAACGTACCATATTCCAAAGCAGCTTCCCGAAAGGGATTTTGGGGCTGTTCCTGAACTGCCCATGGGGCAGCAGATGCAGGTTGATTTTGGTGAGTTGAAAGTGCCAACCACAGCCGGTTCTTTCAAAAAACTATATTTTATCGGATTCATTCTCTCTCATTCTCGTTTTAAATATGTAGAATGGCTGGATCGCCCCTTCCAGACGACGGACCTTATACATATGCAGGAAAATGCATTCCGGCATTTTGGGGGCATGACACAGGAAATCGTATATGATCAAGACCGTCTACTGGCTGTAAGTGAAAATGCCGGGGATATCATCATGACAGCTGAATTTACAAAATACCAGCAAACACGAAAATTCAAGGTCTACCTCTGTAGAAAGGCTGATCCTCAATCAAAGGGAAAGATTGAGCAGGTTATCAAATATGTAAAAAACAACTTTGCCAAAAACCGTGTTTTTGATAATTTACCAGACTGGCAGGAAGCCTGTATGAAATGGCTGAAGCGAACCGGCAATTATAAAGTTCATCATAATACGAAAAAAAGACCTTCTGAGGTGCACGCCCTGGAAAAGCAACACCTGCAGAAAGTCTTTGGATCTTACCTTTTTGAAAAGATCTTTGGCACAAGTATAACAAGAAAAGTGCATAAGGACAACGTCATCCGCTTTGGCGGGAATCGCTATAGTGTACCTCTAGGGACGTATCGAAAAGGATCACAAAATATCGTTCATCTTCAATCAGATGGACAGCACCTGACGGTCCGCCTTCATCCAAATGGACCTGTTATAGCAAGACATACATTGTCAAAAGAAGATGGCCTTATTATTACAGACCCTTCCCACAGAGAGCGCTCCAGGTCCAAACGAGACCAGCTAATCAAGCAGATCGAAGAGATGGTGCCGGAGAAAGAAACTATAGGATGGCTGATCAAACAATTAGCTGAAAGGTATCCGCGTCATTTAATAGACCAGCTTAAAATTGTACAGGCAGCTATCTTAACCTATCCTGCTTTTATCGAAGAAGCTCTCGATGAAATGAAGCGTCTTAAGTTAAACAGTGCAAACGATCTGAGAGATATCGCCATTTCGTTAGAGATACAGAATCGAAAGAAGCTGAAAAAAACAGGCATCGAAAACGAGAAATATAAAAACCTTGCCGCTCCAGAAAGAAAAGAAGACATTTACATTCGTGTTCTTCAGGGAGGTAGCGCACAATGAGTCAGCCTTATGAAAGACTTCAGGAACAATGCCGAACCTTACGGCTAGCTGAAACCGCAAAAGAGATACCAAGCCTCCTTCGGGAGGCTGAAGCAAAAGGTTGGACTTATCATGAGCTCATGCACGAAGTGCTTAGTTATGAATTAAAGTGCCGGGAAAGAAAAAACAGTGAAAAGCTAATGAAATGGGCTGAATTTCCCGACATATTAACATTTGAAAGCTTCTGTCTTGAGGAACAGTCCGCCATTGGAGAAAAGCAGTTGAATGTACTAAAGGAGCTCTCCTGGGTGGAAGAATGCTTTACCTTAATCATGATGGGCCCTACGGGTGTTGGAAAGACGCACCTCTCTACTGCACTTGGAATTCACGCAATTGAGCGTGGATACCAAGTATCCTTCATCTCGATGGAGCGCCTAATCTATGTCTTGAAATCGCAAGAGTATACCAATAAGTCAAAAACAAGGTACAAGCGTATCATGAAATCGGATCTCATCATTATTGATGATGTCATGTACATGGCGTACGAACCACAGGATGCACACCTGTTCTTTCAGTTTATTTATGAAATGTACGATCAAGCAGCCTTTATTTTGACATCTAATAAGGGCCCAAACGAATGGGGGAAGTTTCTTGGAGATCCAACTTTAACAACAGCGATCCTGGATCGGCTTCTGCATCGAAGTGAAATTTTAACTTTCGATGAGAAGCAAAACAGTATCCGAATGAAATACCGAAAGGTTTTATTTAAGGAACAAAGTGTTGAATCTTAATTGGTGAAAACTGTTGTGCCGTATTTTTGGAAAACTGTTGAGTTTCACTTGACAGTTACAC
>NZ_LAHL01000059.1 GCF_000966195.1 Domibacillus robiginosus
TATATTAATATAAAAATATAACGGAAATAAGTGTTTAAATGGATTAATTGTGATTCATTTCTTAATTCGATTTGGGTTAAACATACTGATGATTTTAGGAGCTGCCGCATTTTTAGTTGTAGACATTTATCGCCCGTTTTGAAGAAAAGGTTGTGCTCAAAAAATTAGAAAGTATTTATTTAGCCGGTTATTTATAATGTACTATTGCTCCTCTTTATTCCTAGTATTTTATTTATAGGGATCAAGTGTTTGCTATGTACCAAGAAACCTCTGAGCAAATGTTTTAAATTCCCTGTATTGGTCCATAGTTTCTTGAAAAACTGACCGATGCCTTGATACGGAATTCTGAATTAATCGTACGTGCAAGGTATACTGAAAAATCGACGTGGGTAATCCGATTATTGAAGCTTAAAGTTCCATCTGCCAATCCGTCTACAATGCCATGACTCATCGTACTTTTGCTGCTCCAGATAAAGTGCCTCTAGGTGTTTATATAAAAAATACATTTATATAAATATATTTTTATATGAATGTATGCTGATCGTAAGGTGTGAAAAAAGGATATAAAAGGACCAGTGGAGCTTTTAGTTTAAACTGGAGGGATAAATCGAAGGCTGACTTTTTCATGATTGAGAACATGCATGTCACATACACATCACTGTTGTCCTTATAGCTGATAGTCGTGAAGCTATGTCTAAACATATGTGGTGTTATTCTCGTTTTTCATTCGTCCTAGTTAGATAAATCTAATCTCAGCAGGACGAATGAAAAATGATATATAAATAACGTTACACCCTCTAATGCAAGAAAAAAACACCTAGCTGAAGAAAAATAACATATTTAAACGAAAAAACAGCCCAGCTTGGCAGAATGGCAGCCAAGAAGGGTTGTCTTGTTGTGGGGGTCACTAGCCCCCGCCTAAGTAGCGATGAAAGTGGTATCCACCCGTATCATTAACTTTCCTTCAATGCACCATCCCTTATTCTTTGTGCCAATCACATATAGGGATAGATAGGGTTCAGATATAAGTTTAGACTTATGTTCAAGTTTAGACTTATGTTCAAGTGTAGACTCAGATACAGTTGTAGATTCGTATACAGGTTCAGATATAGGTTTAGGGATGGGTGGCTGTACAAAAGAAAGTTTTGCTGAAGGAAGATCGCAGTATCATTTCTAATACATCTACAAACCCAAGATAGACTTTTGCTTTTAAGAGCAAAAGCCATCCAAATCTATTGTGTTTTAAAAGTCTAGTTTAAAAAATATAAAAAGGTTTCCGGTAATATTAAAAAGAATGGATAGGCATTTTTTGTCATACAGGAAACCCATATATAAGATGGTAAAATTAAACCTTACTGGTGACAGGGTTAAACAACCTTCTTCATGCCACACTTACGGCACTCACGAAGGAATATCATATTTTTGATAGAGCTTTTAAACTGGGCGCTATCGCAATTATCACAGCGGCCGCTTTTGATATCCGGGTATTCTCGAATGTTATAGGTGACGCTTAAATCAATTTCTTGCTTTATTTCCATGCTACACACTCCTTTGAAGCTGCTTAAACATGATAACAGATTTAATGACAATCGAGGAGAAGGGAAATAAATTCCTTTGTCGAAATATAAAGCAGAAGGGGAGTAATCAGTGTGAAAAATTATATGCTGTCAAAGATAAAAGAATCAGAAGGTAATAGCATTGTTATAGGTTTTCCATCAGAACACCAGGCAAATCAAGCGTACCTAGCAGCTGAAACACTTCAAAGTGAAGGAAAGATCTATATAACAGACATCACCAAAGAAAAAGGCTCTTCATTACGTATTAAAGCTAAATTAACGGATTGATTAGTATAAGCATCCTGCAGGTTGCTTTTTTCTTTATCTGAAAACAATATCGGAGGTGATGATATAACGTGGCGAATTGAAGTGAGATCAGTCCTAAATGCGGGTAATTAGTTATTCATGTTTGTATAATAAGATTACGTGCAAATATAAACTTTGCGTAAAATAATCGTTTTAAGAAAAGATAATTAAGAAAACTGCACACAATAGCTGTATACAGCACGATCATTAAAAAGGTCTATTTTCCTTTGCTGCATAAAACTTTTCCATCTCAATTTGGAAAACTTCAATTGAATCTCCTTGGCTGGTAAGGAATTCATTAAACTCCTTATCAGTAGCAAATTCCTCTTTATAAAGTTTTCTTGTATGATCACTTGTAATATAGAAATGCAGAACTATCATAAAATCACCCCATGTTTAGTGATTGTTTATTCTTTTTTTGTTTTGTAGTCAATGATAGGTACTTGCTTAATCTTTTTCCCGATTTTTTGTCTTTGCAATCTAAATACCATATCAGGAGTGCGCTCAAAGTAGCCGATGAGCTTATGCCAGCTCACGCCGCATTTGCAATGTTTTAGTCCAATGAACTGTTCTTTCATTGCTCTTCCGCAGGATATGCACTTTCTTTTTGAGTTAGCCATATTCTATCTCCTTTTAGTTGAGATTCCCTAACCGTTCTTTCTAATTATTGTAGCACGGGAGCTATTACACGGATCAAGATTGGTGCCTCAATGGCAGTAATCTTATTGAGGCGGGCATCCATGTCATTTCCTGTTACGAATATATGTTTGCATATCAATCGTATTTTACGCAAGGTTTGACCATGTTTGATCAATTAAAAATAATGATGTTTATACCTGATAGCATACTTTGCACCATTGCATGGTCAAGCCAGCAACTTTAAATCTCCCGTGCCTCTTCTTCCTGAAATTCTTCTTTCGTCACATACTTAATTCCGTATCCTTTAAACAAAAGCATATTAGTCATTTTTATAAAACTGGTCCCGGTACCATGTAAAGTGCCAGCAATTTCCTCACCTTTCATGACGAATACATATTTCATTGCCTTTCACGTCCTTCAGTCTACTTTCACCAAAGCCCTGGCATTTCAGCAGTAGCTACATTAATTCGAGCTCTTTGCTATCTGCTCCTAAGTCCGCTTCTCTCTTGTATAAAAATGGGCATGAAGTACTTTCTTATAGTCATGTATTATCATATTATAGATGATCTCGATAATATGTGTCTGAGGCTCCAGGTTAGCAGATCATTATTCTGATTTAGGTCAGCTATTATTTTTTCTAGAAGAGTTTCCCTTTAATAACTATTTTTATATTAATAAATTTTTATATAAAAATTTATTAATATAAAAATATATCCTAAACCATGCGTGCTGGCCGTCCATTCCAATACTTTCTAAAAAGTGCTCACATAGTTCAGCTGTCTCTTTTGTGCTTCTTGAAAGCATATTTGATGCCTGAAGCCTCGGTCCTTAATATCACTGCTGTAAGATATACCAAGCGCCATCCCTGCTGCAGCTGCCTCATGCTGGCGCAACACATCGCCACATCTTTTGTCATTTCTTTGATAACGATCATGACGTTTTATATTTAGGTGGTTGCGTAAAACAGTTGATATTAAAAGGACCGCACATTTTAGACGTATCTAATATGTGTGGTCCTAATTTATTGCTTATTAAATTAACGCCCCCCGTTCGTATTATAAGGTCAGCCAGATATTTCTGGTTGACCATTTTTTATATCGATATATGATAACCGTAGCCGGGGTAGAACGGAAGCCCCCGTGGGACTTGATCCCGACAACTAAACAGTTCGCCCCCTACTTGTAGAAACATGATTGAGGCTGGTTGGGACTATGATCTCGTATAACAAGCGAAGCTATGACACTACATGGAGGACTAGGGGTTACCGGTTAATTTGTATTATTAGGAGGAGATAAATGATGAATCCAGTCATTGGTCTGGATGTAGCTAAGGATGAAAGCCAAGTTCAGGCTTACTTGGATAGAAAACAGCCTTATAAAAAGAGTTTTAAAGTTTCACATACTCTCGAGGGATTAGTTAATCTACATGATTTCATTAAGGAAGTAGAGGATGTTTCAGGCAAGCGGCCCCCTATTGTATTAGAATCTACAGGGCACTATCATACACCAATCGTTCAGTATTTTCAGGACAGAGGATATTTATTAATTATTGTAAATCCCCTCATATCCTATCGTGCAAAGAGCTCCAGCTTACGTAAGGTAAAGACAGATATTATTGATGCTCACCATCTCTGCGAGCTGTTTTATAGAGAAGACTTAGAACCTTATAAACAACGAGGAATTCAACTCTTAAACGTACGAAATCTTACTAGACAACATGAAAATATCACTGGAATGTTCATACAAACGAAACTTCAATTTCAAGCTGTTCTGGATCAAGTATTTCCTGTTTATATAGGAGTTTTTGGGGACTTATACTCTGATGTATCTTTACTCACTCTACAAACATTTCCTAGTTCAGAGGATGTTTTGAAAGCAGGAAAGGAGACAATCGCGAAAAAAATAAAAGAGTTCTGTAAAAGCCGTTCGTTAGAATGGGCAAACAATCGGGCAGAAAAGCTAATGGCTGCCGCAGCTCAAAATCCTTTTCAGAAAGCTATATTCCATAGCCTTTTTCTTAGTCTAGATATGTATATTAATATGATAAGAGAATACAAAAAGCATCTATCTAAGCTTGAAAACGAGATAGACGCTTTGGCGAAAAATATTGAGGAGTATCACATTATCCAATCAATCCCCGGAATTGGTGAAAAAATCGCTGCAACGATTATTTCTGAAATCGGGGAAATTGATCGGTTTAATCACCCCAAGAAACTGGTAGCTTTCGCAGGAATCGATCCCAGTGTCTTTGAATCTGGTACATTCAAAGGTACTTTAAATCGGATTACCAAAAGAGGTTCCAGTAGACTGCGGCATGCGTTGTTTATGGCTGTTAGAAGTGCCATACGTGATTGTCGTAAAATGAAAACGACAGATGAAATCATCCCTAGAAATAAGAAATTACGAGAGTTTTATGATAAGAAGCGTGAAGAAGGAAAACCCTTTAAAGTCGCTGTAATTGCTTGTGCAAATAAACTTTTACACTGGATATATGCACTTTTGAAAAATAAATCGACTTTTCAAGATATAGCCTAGTTAAAAAACATAACCAATAAGCCCAAAACTTTCCAAACGATGTAACCGGAAGGTTATTTGGTATGCGTAAATTTAGTATAGCATGAAATATTTTAAGATTTAATTAAAAGATATTGACAAACTATTAGCTGGTTTCGTATTATTTATATCCATTGAGAGAACCAGGCTACATAATAAGCGCATGGAATAAAAATAATTTGCGCAGCCACCGTCCCTACAAATTTCGAACTAATCATCGCAACAGAGTAACTTTTTAAGTTCACGTAGCGATTTTCTTTTTTCACTACTTGATCGGCTAATACAGAAGCTTTAGGATCTACGAAAAGCGTCAGAAGGATTGTTGCTGCGCCATTAATAATGCCGGATGACATAATAGCCGCAGCTGCATTTTCAGGTGTTAATATCGAAGCATATAGTGACGCTAGAACGCCTACTGTATAAATAGCTGTAATCGCCACGTTAATGCAAAATATTTTTTTTGGAAAGTTACTCAACGTAATGCCTTTTAAATACGATACACGGGGCATTCTTGCATACTTTGCTGCCTTTTTGACCCCTGAAAAATTCCCCCACTTTTTGGCTAAGCCTACGACAGATCCCTTCTCATTTGCCAGCTGAATAATTGCTCTGGAGAAAATGGCTATAAACGTAGGAAATAATACAATGCCTATACAGACACCAATTGATGTTACACCGATCAGCACCCGATACTGGCTTTCGATAAATTCCAGTTTATTTAAATCTGGGGCTTCCGTGATCAACTTTCCTGTTAATGGCTGCTGAAACATAGTAGAGAACCTGGACACAATAATCATCGTGCTGAATAAAGACAAGGCTGAAGCCAGCATCCCAATTCTTGCACCGGATAACCTTGTAGAATAAGCTAACGTTTCAATGGCCGTAATAATCATTAAAAATAAAGAAATCACAATAAGTTTCTCGCTAATAATGTCCACTTTCGCATTCACACTGCTTTCTTCAAAGTAAGAATTATAAAAATGAATCCTCCCTTACTTTAACTCAGAAAACCATAAATTGAAAATTATTACATTGTTAATCGAAGAAAAATGGACAGATACAACATACTAGCATTTATGTTGCATTCAACTAATTTCTCTCATGCTTTTTTCTGAAACTGATTAAGTAAACCCCTAGTACAATAATTGCAGTAATCACTAACGAATAACCAAAGACTTTAGATAAATACTCGGAAATTGAAAGTGTCATTGGAGAAGAAAGTCCAGCTGCGTCTGTTGTTAATATTGTTCGATCTATCAAAAACAAAGATAGAATGAATACAATAACAAATGAGGCTATTGTAATTTTTAATAAAGTTTTTTTCACATTTGTCATCCTCTTAAATTTTATTTTTATATATTCTTTTAAAAGAGCATGTACCAAGGATCTACGATGAAAAAGAAAGAAAGCAGCAACAAAAACTCCCTATTGTGTTTTTATCCGACCATCCAAAGACCATCAGTAAAACTCCGCAGATTCCTATTAAAAATAAATGATATTTTTCATCGAATATCCTCTCGGATTTTATATTTCAGTCTTTGAATAAGCTATACTTTAGTTAAATAAAATAATCCATACTATAAATAGCAATTGCACCTATCACTAGAAAAACTAATGTAATCACGTATTCTCTTGAGTTTTTCAAATATCTCCATTGCACAAAACCCTGAAAACCCAACAACAGAACTAAATAAAGTATCCAATACCACTTCATAGCATTTAGATCCTCTGTAAGTGCAAATGTAAACGGAAAAGTGCATAAAAATGCGATTAAAATAATAACTCTTCCCAATCGATCAATATTTTTACCAGTGGTTTCTGAAATCTTTCTCTTTTCTATACCGAGCCATTTCCTTAATAACTTTTCTACCAAGAAACATAAAATACCGAAAATTACTAAAAATATCAAATATTCGATTAAAATTCACCTCTTTCGCATCCACTCACTTATAATTTTACCATATAATTACACATGCTTTTCTTATTAATTTACCCGGATATTAAGAGGATAAGCAGTTGAAAAAACGCTCCAGATTTTAAAAATTTGGAGTGTCCTTAATACAACATAATTATATTTATCTTGCATTAGGAAATACGAAAACGCCTTATTTAATTTAAACTATGCTTCATTTACTGGACTGTTTAAATGCCTTTTGAGAAAGAAAATAAGCGATTGTAGCTGTTAGGAACATCATAAACAAGAAGTTTGAAGAAGCTTGTCCAAAAGCCACTTCTGAACTTGGAGTCCCTCCTGTTGAATAAAGATCAGGCGTATACGATGCTGTGAGAAACAGACCTGTTCCAATTTGAACTGTCATATACAATGCAGCAAAACTAATTAGAAATACGAGATATTTTTTTATTGTTCTCACTCCTTTTCATTTATTAATAAAGACACTACCAATTTATTCACTTCTTTTATTTATATTGGGATAGATAGTATAATTTGTAAATATAGTTCTATTTATTTAGGAGGTAATTTTTTGTCTAAACGAACAACTGGTGCTTTATTTCTAATAACAGGAGCGTTTTTGTTTTCTTTTAGATTTTTAAATGCAAGTTTATATGCTATTGCGTTTGGCAGCATGGGAGATGTAAGCGAGACAGCTAATAAAATGTCACCCGGCATTCTCTTTTTAAGTATCATCTTTTTTATTTTAGGGATTACTTATCTTGTATGGGGTGAAGTAGAAGAACAGAATAAATCCAAATAAAACAATAAAGTGGATGATTGCAAAATAACCTTATAACAGGAGGTATAAAAAGTGAAAAAACCTTTAGGTGTTTCTATAATTAGCTATTTCTATATTTTTGGTGCCTTTATTTTGCTCTTTTCTTTGTTTTTTTATGATGTTGATGCCAATCAAATAGATATAGCTACGAGATTTGGATTACCAAATGCTCCCGAACAATTAATGAGAGTATTGGTAGCTTTTTCATCTTTGGTCATTACCTATGGATACATAAAGCTTAGAAAATGGGGATTTTGGGCGATGGTTGGATATTGTGTTCTCTTTATAGTAATAAGTTTTTCATTATCATTGTCGTCATACAATCATCAGCCTTTTATCGGAAATACAATTTGGTCACTTATTGTATTACTTTATACAATTTATATAAATAAGGCCTTCTTTCAAAATAAACCTTCCGTTTAAAAATTGATTTAAAAAAGCCCTCTGGCGCTCTTTATAACGAGAAACCTAGAGGGCTTTTCTCATATCACCATAATTCTCTTTATGTTGCATTTATCTATGGTCATCTTTAGATTTCTGCAAATCCATAAAGCCTGTAATCATTGTTTTTACTCCCCAATAACCTAAGAAGATAATTAGTGAAAAGATCAGGAAAGCTATGAAAAAGAATAAAAAACTATCCACTAATGCTCCCCCTTTCCGTTTGGTTATATATTAACATTTAATCCTTTTTATTGAAATAACAAACTTTAATATCATTAAATACCTTTACTTCGGTCACAGTTTTACTTTTCTTCACTCCAGTATATTTCCTTAATCACCTTAACGAATGCAACATAATACCCTGATATGCTCCCCCTTAAGTGGACAGTGTAGGAAAGCAACGCTACTGTTTACTCAAGGGGGAGCATATCAGATATTATGTTGCTTTCTACCCTGCTGATCACCAGTAGATTTATTTTTAAGCTTCGCTTATTCCCATTGCAAGTAAAAGTAAGAATGCACAAGCCAACACACCGCCATTAGAAAGGATTCCTAAAATCATCGGAATAGTTCGCTTAGACATTATAGCAAACATTATTCCTAGCAGAGAAAGAATGCTATACACAATGATCGCCAGGTATATATCTGAATTCAGTCCTCTTTTTATGAAAAAGAAGATAACACTGATAACAGGCATCATCACCGATAAATACCCATATTTATTATTCATATAGTCTTCCCTCCTTAATACAAAACTCAAATATCATGGTAGATACCATTCATTTTACCAATTGTTAGTTATTCCAGGAGTAAGCAAAGATACTTAACAGTAAGTCGATACTATATATTAAAAGCCCCAGCTATTTTTGACAGCTAGGGCTTTTCCAACACAACATAATATAATTTACGTTACATTTGATCCTTTGTTACCTTTATATTCCGTCTGGTTATTTTATTATTTTGAAATCCTTGTCATCAAAAAGATTACCCGCACTGATATGCAGTTTCCAGTTGCCCTCTTTTCTAACTAAATGCATGGGCATTTGCTCTATACTGCCATCCTTAAACTCCATCACTGTAATAACAGTTGCTTTATCTTCTGTAACTTCCTTTACTTCTTTGATCTCATACTTTTCTATGTCGATAGAGTCACTTTCAAACATTTTGTAATTATCAATTTTAGTCTGCCTGTCATTATGAAAACGATCATCAATCACTAAATCAACTAGTGTTTCATAGTCTCTTGCATTTGCTAATTCAAGATATTCTCTTACAAATTCCTCCGGGGAAGGACTTTCCTGCGCTTCAGAATTTCCTAAAAATGAAGCAGCTAAAATACCGATTGCTGCAATAGCTGTAACAGATGTGAACCAAATTTTTTTCATTAATTTCCACCACCAACTATTTTATCCTAATTTTAACATTTAATTATAAAGTAGTTAACATATTTCACTTTTAATCTAAAAAAGCAGCCAGTAGGACTTATTGTTTCTGCTGGCTGCTTTTGGGCAATTAATTTTTCATCGCTTAATTAAAAAGAATTATTTTTCTCTTGAAACATTACTGAATCTGATAGGATATTAATAGAAAATTTATTAATATCTGGAGGTATCTCTTGCAATGAAATTACTTTGGATAGTTCTGTGTTTAATGCCATTTTCATTCTTTATAGCCAGTTACGACTATGCCAACCGACCAGACGGAGGGACAGATGAAGGTAATCTCTTTCTCTTTTGTGTAATCCCATTCGTCATTTCAATAATAATAGGCTTTTTGTCAAAAGATGCGAAGATAAAAATATTGATTTTATTCAATATTGTTTCGTGCATCCTATCCCTTTTCCTTGCTGCTCTCTTCCTTCATGATACCTATTATTTCACCATGATAGGACGTGAAGGATATATAATTGCTCTTTCTTTAATAATATTTCTAGTGCAATTTTTTGCGAGAACATACGCTAACAGTGAAGTGAGATAGAAACTGAAAAGAATCACAAAAAAGATATCTTTAAACAAAAACAAAATCTGTTTCCAGAAAGAATAAAACGGCTGTAGAAACCTAGCAAGGATCTGGCAGCCGTTTTAATAGTGTTTAGCCCTGAGCCAGTCCTGTGGCCCCATACAACATACTACCCTTTTTGTTGCATTAACTTTATATATTTCTTCAAAAAAAAGATAATTTTTAAATTTGTAAATAAAAAAAGCCACGGTGGGTGCTCCGCAGCAAAACAAAAATGTGCATGTGTTAAATTTTACTTTATAATCCAATATTAATCAAACTACAACATAATTCCCTTTATGTTACATTCAATTTGACTAATCAACAATAGACCGAAACTGTTGACCAAGGAATAAACTCAAGGATTATCGTCTTTTTTGGGAGAGTATAATTAAAATTCATCAATTACCTTTTAAAGCGCTCATGATGTAATGATAAATTTCCGCATCCATACCATTTTGCAAATCATTTCCTGGGTTTTCAGCATGAAACTTTTCGGCTGCTTTTTGCAGTTCAGGGTCATGCGCAGTAAAAGAATTAGCGATTTCACTCCATTTCCGGGCTAACTCCTGCACTTCTTTATCTGTCGCAGAGGTCCTATTCCGCATATGACCACGAAGCTTTTCTAGGATCAAGGTGAATTCTTTTTCACTTCTTCTCAATGTTTCTGCATCCGCTTTTTCATAATTACTTTTCATTTGGTCTAGTTGCTCTTTCGTAAAATATTTTTCCTGATTCATTTTCATCGCTCCCAATAATTTAGTTAAATTCTCCACCTGTAAAGGCTGCTTATTTCGCGACAACGCTAACACATTCTCCAGTTCCTTTAACAGTTTTTGCTGAATTCGTATGTCTTCCTTTAAACGAGCCATCTGGATGGCCAGGATATGGGATGTGCTTTCACTGTTACTGTCATCTACAACAGACTGCACATCTTCCAATGACAAGCCAATTTGCTTTAGTGACTGGATGTTCTGAAGCTTTAAAATATCCGACTTGTTATAAAGCCGGTGACCAGAATTAGAGTGATCAGAAGGAGAAAATAAACCAATCTGATCATAATAGCGCAATGTTCTTACGGTTAATCCTGTTAACTTTGCAAGCTCGCCTACTTTCCATTGCTTTTTCATAACCAGCTCCTTTTGTTATGCTAGCTTTATTACCGGTAACTTCAATATAAATCATTACGTTGCGTAAGGTTCAAGCCCTTTTATCATTTTTTTGAATACATCAAAAAGGACTGCTCCAAATAAAAAGGCACTCCTATATTAATCAACAGTACGCAAATACTACATATTAAAAGCCCCGGCTGCCTCTGACAGCTGAGGCTTTTCCAATACAACATAATATCATTATGTTGTATTGAGAAGGGGAAAATTGTTATATTTTTATTAAAAATATGTACTCTTCAATTTCAATATTAATGTTTTTAACTTAGGCATTCGCACCTGTTTATAAAAAGGCTGTTAGGGTTGATATCCCAGCATCGCTGTCATGATTACTAACCAAAGATAGACAATACCTATAACGATACTACTAAGTATAATTAGGATTTTTTGTGTTTTATTCTTTCCATTCATCACCCCTTTGATAAAAACAAATAAAAGCAGGCCTAAAAGAGGAATATGAAACCAGGCTAGAAAACTATCAACAAATTCCGATTGAACATTCCAGAAGTTTTCTAAAGCTTCAATATCTGCTGGGTCATTAGGGTTGTAATCATTCGTTGAACGGTAACGTTCATAATAATTATTGTGAATTTTTTTGTACCCTTTAACGAAGAGATAAATAACAACGGCATAGTAGGTAGTAAACAGGGCCTTAATCCACCAATTTAAATACTTATTAAGCAGGATTATGGTAGCGACGAAAAGTGCAAATAAAGTAATGATCCATTCCATATATCCGTGACATCCCCTTTTCTCAACGTACAGTTTTATAAAGTTCCTTCTTCCAAATTTATATTAACGCTAAAATCCATAATAGTTATTTTGTACAAAAAAGTCTAAAGAATCATTGATTCTTTAGACTTTACATTCCAATGCAACAAAAATTATATTTTTGTTGCATTTATATTCCGTCTGGCTGTTTTATTATTTTAAAATTCTCATCATCACCGACATTCCCGTTCCTAATATGCACCTTCCAGCTACTATCTTTCTTAATTAAGTACACTGGTACTTGCTGTACACTGCCATCTTTAGATTCTACTATCGTGATTACCGTTGCCTTATCTTTCGTAACATCTTTTACTTCTTTAACCTCATACGTTTTTAAATTTGTAGAGGAATCCTTAATCATTGCAATTTTGGTCTGCCGATCATTATTGAAACGGTCATCAATAACCAAATCAACAACATTTTCATAGTCATTCGCTTTTACTAACCCAAGATATTCTTTTACGAATTCTTCTGGAGAAGGGCTTTCCTGCGCTTGAGAATTTCCTAAAAATGAAGCAGCTAAAATACCGATTGCTGCAATAACTAAAAAGGATGTGACCCAAATTCTTTTCATTTTCCACCAACTCCTATTTTATCCTAATGTTAACATATTTTTATGAAATAGTTAATGCATTTCATTTTTAATCTAAATAAGCTCATCCAGCAAAATTTATTAATTCTGCTAGATGAGCTTATGAACACAACATAATTGTATTATGTTGTGTCTGCAGGTTATTTCAAATTGGTTTATGGATAAATATGTTAAAATAACTCATACAGTAGGGGGGTGAGTTATGAAGAGGCTTGCTTCAATTCTAGCAGGGCTTGTTTTTGGTGCTGTACTGTCAGTAATATGCGGAACCTTATTCGGCCTTGCTTCTCAATCAGCTGCGGGTGGCTATACATCTTTTTTTGCTGAAAGCTGGCTGTATTATGCCGTGTTGATCCCTTTTATGGTTGCCTTTTCTTTAATTGGTGCTTACGCTAATAAGTTTGGAACAATAAACAATAAAAAACGATGGATGCTCAGCTTTACTACAGCATTTTTTGTTACCTTATACATTGGCACTGTCGGAGCTATTTTTGGAGAATATATCGCAAGGGGCGGAATGGAAACGATTATTATAGAGAGTACATTAGGATGGGGAGTGATATATGCTTTTGTTCTTCTTCCTTTCACAGTTCCAGCTGCCTGGCTTCTTATTAGCGAGTTTATCCAGCTGCTCCACAAGCTAAGTCTTATTCAAAAATAAAAATAAAATCTGATAACATTGAGTTGAGAGCAATCAGAAAAGGATGATTTTGTTGAAAACTATATTTCGAAAAACATGTATTCATGTATCTTTTCTGCTTCTTGTCGCTGGTATCCTTTTTGTCGTATTACCTTCCCTTAAGGTGGCCATATTTCACTCAGAATATCTGGTATTCTATGGGTTAGGTATTTTAAGTTTTGTGGTCAGTATGCTAGGGCGATCTACAGGCATAACGATCAAAGAATCAGTTCTTAAACAACTGGACAAAATCAGTTTCTATGGCAGCTTAACGTTTGTCATCTTATTTTTCCCCGTTCTCTATTCGATCTGGGGAACACTTATTTTCGGTCTATAGGGGCAACTAAACGCCCTGGCTATTAAGAGCCAGGGCATTTACAACACAACAAAATTGCACTTATGTTGCATCTAAGTGGAAATTTCTTCAGTAATCCAGCCTTTAAGAAATTCTTTTAAAGAAGAAGCAACCCACGTACGACTGTCGTCTCCATGGTCCCAAACATATACATCATCCTTTTGAATACTTCCGTTTAACACAGCTAATCCGAATAAATCACCAGTTCCTGCATTAGAAAAAAACAACAAATCATCAAACGGCATATAGATATCTTTGTAATCATTGAAATTTCTAAAAAACGAGTTTTCTTCTATGATCTGATCCGTTGACCAAACCAACGGATAATCAGAACTATCAAGTATTCCATTAGTTTCACTCAGCAAATCTAAGAGCTGTTTTGACAACTCGACATTCAATTCCTCTTTAATACGTAAAATATCTTTAGAAGTTGCCGGTACTCTGAAATGATATTCTTTCGATATTTCCTCAATGTAATTTTTCCACATTGCAGTTCACCTCCTTTGCAAGCCTTGAGCTGTCATGTTGAATGATCATGAACTTTCTCAGTGTCTAAATTTTAGGCAGCCACCCTTTTTTTATTGTCTAGTTTTTAGACAATACCAAATTTTTGGATATATGAGGAAAATATTGTTAAAATAAATAAAAGGGGGCATGTTCTTGTGGCGTATGTAAAAGGCTCAATAGCCGGTCTTATATTTGGTGTCATTGGCTCAATGATGGGCTGTTTATTATTCGTAGCGATTGCTGGAACGTATGCTGGAGGCTCTACTTCTGTTTGGGACACACCCTTTTATCTTTCTTTGGTCGTTCCTTTTACGCTGTCTTTTGTCATTCTAGGAAATTATACGGCAAGACACCGAAAAATAAGCAGTAAGAAATTATGGGTAATCAGTTTGATTATCGCTTTCACTGTTACGCTGTATACCGGCACTATCGGTGCTATATTTGGCGAATACATTATTCATGGAGATCTTCAAACAACCAATGTACAAGGAATCATAGAATGGGGTTTTGTATTTTCATTTCTATCTCTTCCTGTAACAATCCCAGTGAGCAGATTAGTTATTCAGTTTTTTATCTTAGTTTTAGAAGAGTACAAAGTACTGGATTGAGACTTAAATTCATAACGCTATAAGTAATACAAGAAACCTGACAGTTTTGACTAATAAAATCCAACCTATGTAAGGTATTTTCCAAATTAAGATAATACGGGAAATGTTGGATAGGAGAAGAAGGGAGGTTACTTTTTTTTATCCTAAACAGTCCTTCAAAATCTTAATCAAGACAGATAACGTATATGTAGACTTAGGTTTCTGCCCATTTTAGTCTTGTGTTATACAGTATCTTTTTTTGTGAGCAAAGGGGAAACTTAAAATAGTTTCCCTCTTTTCATTTGAAAATGGAGGAATTTTTATATAAAAAGAATTCCGTAACACTAGGCTCTGCCTAGTCTGATACTGAAAGTGATAGCACGTTTTCCTCATGCTCTTCTAGATATTTAGCTTTTCACGCTTGTTTTTTCGTACATAACAGGGACTGTTTTCATTTCCAGCTTTTCAGCCACAATATAGCGTCTGTACCCATCGGTTAACACCTTGGTTTCACGATTAATCGTAATTGGTTCGTCCAAAATGCCAGCCTGTTTTACATAGTCGATCACCAGCTGTGTCTTATACGGATTCGGTCTTGTCTGCAAAAAGGACTCGGGAACCTCGATCTGGTCCAGCGAAATAAAATCTTCCGTGCCTTCTGGTCCTTTCGGCTGTTCCTCTGCTTTGACTTCTTCTTTTTTCTCTTGCTCTTTCACGGGTTCTTTCTCTTCCTGCACAGCTTCTTTTTGCTTTTCCGGAATCACAGAAACTTGAAAGCAAACGACACCGATCTCGCCTGGACAATCATCCACTGGAACATCCAGCGTGGGTTCTCCCTGCACCATAATTTTCTGGTTCTGAATGTTTTCTTCTGTTAATCCGGCTTTCTTTAACTGCTTCTGGTTAATAAAAACGGTATATGTAATGGTTGAGCTTGCTGGGAGTCCCTTCGGAACTGCTGGAGAACCCTTTTCCTCCATATCGAATGTATAGAAATTCTTCTTCAGTCGTAATGCACTCATTGGTTTGCCCGTTAACGTAATTTTATGCGCCATTTTTCTTTTCCCCTTTAACAGATTAATATTTTACCGAATTACAGTACAAGAAATCTTTTTAAGGTTTATCAGCTGAAAAAAAACTTTTTGCTTCTCCGCCTGTTTTGCTTTTTCTTGCTACATTAACTTCTACACTTCCTACATCGAAAATAATAAATTAAGCTGCTCAGAAATAAAAATATACAAATTATAAGTCATTTACACATGTTCTTGTTAAAGCTTTATTTTTCACATAGCTAATATTTACGACTCTTAACACTATATTCAAAAAACGCAGCCTTTGTTGATTATCTTTATTTTCCTTATTAGACAGACACGTTGAATTTAAGCAACTTCGACTAATTATAGAAAGATACCAAATGATTAAGGAACTCAGCTTGTAGAAAGCACCTTTTCTATTGATTATTTTTATATGAATATATATTAATATAAAAATCCATTTGTATATTTTTAGTTTCTAAAAGCCTGACATAACAAGGTTTTCAAGATTCTTTATTTATATAATCCATTGTCTTGAATGAATAGCCAAGCCGCTTAAAAGCTATTACGATGTTATAAAAAAGCTTGAGCACTTGTCAAAAACGATCTTTTTTGAGACGGACAAGATACTAAAAAACAGCCTTTAGATTTTCTAAAAGCTGCCTCCTACTAAGAGATTATAAAATTGTTTAATTTTTTGAATGTACTAAGGACCTTAAATATCAAACATCTTAGACATTATATAGTCTTATATCAAAATTAACTAAATATAAGTTCTTCTATAATATGCGCTACCCCGTTTTCATCATTCGTTAATGTTGTATGTGTAGCACACGACTTAATGTCCTTATTTGCATTACCCATCGCCACACTTACTCCGGCATTTTCGAACATCGGAAGGTCATTGTAATTATCACCTATTACCATTATCTCTTCTTTTTGAATCCCTAGCCTCTTTGCTAGTTGCCTAATAGCACATCCTTTCGAAGCATCTGGATGCATCAATTCAAATAAGTGACTTGCCGAACTAACCATTGTTAAATCTGTTCTATTCTCAAAATGTTCCCAGCCTTTATTAAGCTTGTTGTTGTCAAAAGAAAAAGCGGGACCGTCAATAATTTTGTGTAAATGACGAACCCCTTTTCTTGTAGACTGTCATTTAATTAGTCGTTTTAAACATGGCTGCGAGCTCCGCACGCGCCTGGTCAAAACCAATATGGCACCGCAAAGAGAAGCGCTGGTTGTAGTCCTCAAACTGTGAAATGAGAAAGCGCTCCAGCGCTTCTTCGTTTGGAAACTGCTCTTTGCGCTTCGTGTATTTCTTGATCTGTTTATTGAACGATTCAATCAGGTTCGTTGAATAAAGGCTTCGCCGAATGGATTTTGGGAAGCTGTAAAACGTAAAGATATATGGGTTTTCAGCCAGTGACTTCGTCACCTTTGGGTAAACCGCCTGCCATTTGGAACAGAAGGCTTCCAGTGCTTTTTGTCCTTCTTCGGCACTCTCAGCGCGATAGACGGCTTTGAAGTCCCCGCAGACTTCAGCCCGGTCTGAAACACGGACTTTATGGGCAATGGTGCGGGCAAGATGGACAAGGCATGTCTGGTACTGAGCATGGGGATAGACATGGAAGATACTGTCCGTGATGCCTTTCAGGCCATCAGAAATAAACAAAAGGACTTCGCCTGCGCCTCTTTCCTTCATATCAAGAAGCAGCTCTTTCCAGACAAATGCAGATTCTGTGGGAGCGATTGTGTAGGCAAGGACTTCTTTTGACCCGTCTTCCCGGATACCGACCGCCAGGTAGACGGCTTCTTTCGAAACCGTTTCACGCTTAACGGCAATGTAGGTGGCATCTAAATATACACAGACATATCGGGCACTAAGGGGACGGCGGATAAAAGCTTCAATCTGCCCTGTCATCGCTTTAGCCATGTTGGAAACTGTCTGCGGTGTGTAGTGGTGGCCATACATCTTCTCAATTAAATCGGAGATTTCAGTCATCGTGACGCCTTTTTGAAACAAGTGAATGACAAACGATTCAAGCGTGTCATTCGAGCGCCGGTAAGGTGCGATGGTCTGTTGTTTAAATTCTCCATTGCGGTCACGCGGGATGGTCAGCTGGAGATCCCCATATTGGGTGTGCAGTGTGCGGGAATTGCCTGAGTTAAAGCCAATCCGGTCATATCTCTCGTAATCTAAAAACGCCGTTAATTCGGCTGTAGGCAGTGAATTAACCGCTTTTTCAAGGTGTAAACGAAATACTTCCGTAATGTCTTGTTTTTTTACTAGAGCGTCGACGATATCTGTTGTAAACTGGTTCATAGGAAGACCTCTTTTCTGTGAATTGTGTTGTGGTGATTCAATTCTACAAGAAAAGGTCTTCCTTTTTCTATTTATCCATTTACACAAAATATTGTACACTCTCCCATTTTATCCTCCCAAATACTAATATTGTTATCTTGAAAATAACCAACAAATATTTTTTTATATGTTTCTTTCCTTAATTGTTACGAGTATCTTTAATTTTTTCTAAATCTTTGATATGAATCAATTCAAATTTAAAGGGATCGTCCTCTTTTTTTAGTTCACAATATCCCGTGGGATAAATATATAAAATTTTATATATTGTGTTATTAAACAAAACCCTTGCTCCTATTCTCATGTATTTCACCTCGAAAATTTCTTTTGACATAATTAAGGAAACAGTGTAAATTCATATCATAGTATATTCAAATAATCAGATATACTGATATGCAAATATTATAAAAGAAGAAGGGTTGGTTATGCAGCATAAATGGTTTTTTACTGGGAGATATAATGGGTATTCTTTACCAAATTTTCAAAAAGACCTATTGTCTGGTCTAGTCGTTGGTGTCATAGCTATACCTTTGGGTATGGCGTTTGCAATTGCTTCTGGTGTTAAACCCGAATATGGAATATATACTACAATCATTGCAGGTATTTTAATTTCATTATTTGGTGGGTCAAGGTATCAAATTGGTGGACCTACAGGAGCCTTTATTCCTATTTTATTTGGAATAGTCATGACTTATGGATATGAAAACTTATTAATTGCTGGATTTTTTGCAGGTATTATCCTATTTTTAATAGGGATTTTTAAACTTGGTTCATTAATTAAATTTATTCCAAGGCCAGTAACTATAGGCTTTACATCAGGAATAGCCGTCATTATTTTTGTGGGTCAAATTGCTAATTTTTTAGGCCTTACAGGGGTAGAGAAACATGAAACCTTTTTAAGTAATATCAGAGAAATTTTCATTCACATTCATTCAATTAATTTTTATAGTGTATTCACTGCTGGAATATGTCTTATTGCGGTCTTGTTAACGCCAAAATTTTTCCCGAAGATTCCAGGTCCACTAATAGGATTATTATTCTCTACAGTGATAGCCAGCATATTTTATCCAAATCAGGTAGCTACAATTGGCTCAACATTTGGTGAGATTCCAAGTGCCTTACCTCATTTTGCGGTACCTGAAATGACCTTTGAACACGTACAACAATTAATTGGACCAGCTTTTGTCATTGCATTACTTGGGGGTATCGAATCTTTATTATCTGCAGTGGTGGCTGATGGTATGACAAATAGTAAGCATAATAGTAATCGAGAATTAATGGGTCAAGGTATCGCTAATATGATTACTCCTTTATTTGGTGGAATTCCTGCAACAGGAGCCATAGCCAGAACAGCTACAAATATCAAAAATGGTGCGGTCTCGCCATTTTCCGGAATGATACATGGAATTGTCGTTTTGTTAGTATTAGTACTTCTTGCTCCTTATGCTTCAAGTATCCCGTTAGCCAGTATGGCCCCTATCTTAATGGTAGTAGCGTGGAACATGAGTGAGAGGCATGTATTTTATCACGTGTTAAAAACAAAAACGGAAGATTCACTTGTTCTAGTTGTTACATTTTTATTAACAGTTTTTGTTAATCTTACAGTGGCTGTTGAAGTAGGCCTTTTATTAGCAGTAGTTTTATTTACAAAGCGTATGAGCGATATTATGGTAACAGCTAAGGCACTACCTAACCCAAACAATAAACATGAAAAGATGGAAGCTCGCATGGTGACAGATTCTCGTGACTGTCCTCAAATTAGTATTTATAATGTAGAAGGTCCTTTATTTTTTGGGGCTGCTCAAGCGTTTGAGCACTCAATCATGAATACGATCAACTATAAACCGAGGGTTTTACTCTTGAGGATGGGGAAAGTCCCTTTTATGGATACAACTGGTGAGTCGTATTTATCAAGTATTATAAAGGATTTTTCCAAACATGGGGTTGTATTGATATCTGGTATTCAACCTCAACCTAGAAGCGTGTTAGTAAAGACAGGTTTATTTGAATATATAGGAGAAGGGCGTTTTTTTGATCATACTGGAAATGCAATAGATTTTGCAATTGAACATCTAAATAAGGATAAATGTCTTGGATGCAAACATTTTGCTTTTAGGGAATGTACAATCCTTTCTGGTGAATATGAAAACATTGAAGAAAAAGGTAAGGGTGAAGTAGTTACGACATCTTAATTGTATCTAGAAAGAGAGGGAAATAAATTGAACTTAGAAATGCAACAGTTTAAAGCTGAATTTTTTAAAGCTCTTGCTCATCCACTTAGAATAAGAATTCTTGAACTTTTAGCTGACGGAGACAAAAATGTAAATGAAATTCAAAATCTTGTGGGTAGTGAAGGTTCGGCAGTATCGCAGCAATTAACAGTCCTCAGAGCAAAAAATATCGTTTCAGGAACCAAAAATGGGAATCGGGTCATTTATTCCTTAAGAGATCCTATGATTATTGAGTTGCTCAGTGTCGCTCGTCAAATTTTTAATAATCACCTTGTTGATACGATAACAATGTTAGATAAATTCAATGATACAGATAATGAGGAGTAGAAAATGATAGGTGTTTTCTGTACCGTGTCAACGCCGAGTTACTTTTGGCTCTCCCGCTATTTTGGTGAAAAGAGATTTAGGGAATAGAGATAGTAAAACCTTTGATTGGATGTGAATATCGTGAATATTCATTCCTTCTTTCCTAATTGGAAGGTGCTAGGTTCTCTACAATTACCTGACTCTCTTCATTTATACCTTGAATCGTCCGCCTCTAGCGGCTGCTGTCCATCATGCGGCACTGTATCACATCGTCGCCACAGCTGGTATTGGCGCAAACTCCTGGATCAGCCTTTATTTTCAAAAACGTTAATTTTATTTATAAAGAGCCGCAAATTCTTTTGTAATCATCTTTCTTGTGAACAGAAAATCTTCACAGAGCGTCATCCTGACTGGTATGAGCCTTATGCCCGTCAGACCTCACGTTTACATGATTTCCTCAGACATCTGGCATTTTCTTTGAGCGCAGAAGCCGCAAGCCGGCTATCTATCTCCTTCGGTATTCCAACAAGCGCAGATACATTTCTGCGAATTGTACGAAAAGAGGTTATTCTAATGCCCACAGATTTTTCAATTATCGGGATTGACGATTGGGCGGTAAAAAAAGGTCACCGGTATGGCAGTATTATCTGTGATCTTACAACAAGGAAACCGGTAGCCCTCCTGGAAAGCCGTAGAGTCGAAGATGTAAAAGAATGGCTGAAACAATATCCAGATGTTCGAGCAGTGTCCCGTGATGGCTCTTTAGAATATGCCAAGGCAATTACCGAAGGTACAAATAACGCTATTCAAATTACAGACAGGTGGCATCTGTTTTATAATCTGAGCCGAAAAATAGATCAGCTCCTAAAGAAAACATTTGATGATTTGTCAAATTAAGCGCAACACTTCGGCAATAAACGCTTCGTGTGGCGTACGCCAGCCCAGGCACTTGCGCGGCCGGTTGTTCAGCAGCTGAAGAGCCCGGCCCAGCTCGTCATCCGTCACTTTGTTGAAATCGGTGCCTTTTGGAAAGAACTCACGAAACAAGCCGTTGGTATTTTCATTGCTTCCACGCTGCCAGGGGGAATATGGGTCCGCAAAATAAAAGGCGATCCCTATGTCTTTTTCCAGCACGGCATAACAGCTGAATTCTTTTCCGCGATCGGTAGTTGCCGTCTTGAAGACTTGCTTAGGCATACGGCTGTACAAATCCCGAATAGTAGTTTCCATCGAATCTGCGGATCTGTCGGTCATTTTGACCGCCACGTACCAGCGAGTTTTGCGCTCTACAAAGGTAGCGACACAACCCTTGCTTTTTCCGCGTCCGGATACAACAGTGTCGAGTTCCCAGTGGCCAAATGACTGACGCTTTTTAACTTCAGCTGGGCGTTCGGCAATAGATGTTCCGATATTAAACCGGCCTCTCGTTTCCTGAGGTTTTTGGCATTTTCCTTTGTGGCGGAGAACTGCAGCCTTTCGGCTGAGCCGCCCGATATACAGCCATCTGTAAATCGTTTTGAAGCAGACTGCCCCCTTAAACAGCCGGTTGGCGATCTGTTCTGGTGACCAGGTGGCATCCAGCTTCTCTTCAATAATTTCAGCTAAGGTGGAAGACCACTTTCCACGGCAGCCGCAATTTTTGCGCCGCTGTTCATACCGGTGCTGTGCAGCCTCGGGCTTATACAGCCCGTTAGAGGAACTGTTCCGTGTCAGCTCACGTGAGACGGTAGAAACCGACCGGCCAATTCTTCTAGCAATGTCCCGAAGGGAACAGCCGGATTCCTTTAATGTTTCTATGCGTGCGCGCTCAAATGTGCTAAGATGTTGGTAGCTCATGACAGCCCTCCGTGAATGTTTGTGTAGGAACTTACATTTTACACGAAGCTGACATGGGCTTTTTTATTTTCTAGGTGTTGCACTTAATATTACAATCCGTCATATAAATATATATTAATATAAAAATTTATTTATATTGTTTTTAGGACTGAGGAGCCTGTATTAAAAGGGTTTTCGAGCTGCTTTTTTTAGAGTTTTGTGAAAGAAAATTAGAATAAATTTCTTTATCATTCCTGCCCGATTAAGTGATATGATCATTCGAGTGAGGTGAACAACATGGAAACAAAACAGGAGATTGACCTAAGTGTAATCTACAACATTCGAGAATATCCCGACATTAAAAGTGGCCGTTGCGATCATTGCAGAAATGCTCATTTTAAGAGCTCCATTAAAAACATGGTTTTTCTTCGTGAATGCCGCCACTGTGGAATGATGAAAACTATTTGATTCATTTAACGAAAATAGGAAAAGAGTTTTTAAAATCCCTCATCCATTATTCCGTATATTATTATTTCGATTTGGTTAAACTAGAAATACAATCTAATAAAAGAAATAGTCTCTTACAGCCAAGAATCTTCTTGGCTGTTTTTAATTTGAGTACATTTCTCTTTATGTAAGAATAGTGTACTCATTGTCGTTAATTTCAATGAAGTAAACATTCTCTTTTTCATTAACGGAGTATATCTTAGTGTAGACACTCCAGCCCCCGTTAGGAGCAATAACAGCATGAAGACTGTTATTGCTCCTTCTTTTTTTAACTTTCTAAATTCCAAAAGTGAGACTGACATTGTTTTAATAATTGTTTTTTAGGAGTGCAAAGTTTTTTCTGATTTGATTTTTTACTGCTTAAAGAGAGTATTGCGTCTGAAAATAACCAGCCGCGTTCATGAATAGTTCTTTTAGCATTGTGTCATATTCTGAAAGGTCAGAAGGATCGGTAATAAGTATAGACGGAAAAATCATGTCATTTGTCCGCATAGATTGCTTTGAAAAGCCTTGCTCATTGTATAAGACAATTCGATCCTTTACATCAAGTAATGCAGTAGAAATGACATATGGACCGTTCAATCCGACTTCAAGTAAATTGTGAAATGCCGATGGGAGAGTTCTTAGAATTCGTTCAACTATATTTTTTGCTGGGATTGTATCTTTATCGTACTCTAAAATTCTTTTATCCAGTATTTCGATAACACCCTGTCTATTAAGATGATGGTAGCTAGAATTATTTATACCAGCAATCCCCTCGAATTGTATTTTCGGGTCATATCCGCTACCAAAAAGAGTGGCTAACCTGAACCGCTGTGGTACCAAAGCAGAAATAAAAACGTTTTCAGCAAATGATTGAATTGGTACAATGTTAATAAGAATTGAAGCGCCCGGCGTTGTCTCAAAATAACCTTCATCAGCTTTAGCTTTCATAATGCGTTCAATATGATACTGCTTGATTTCTTCCCGAACTTGACTTGAAAGTAAAAAGCGCTGCTTGATTTCTACATAGTCAAGAGGATATTTTCCAGAGTTGTTACGTCCATAAAATCTTTCTTTATTCACTACGTGTGGCCCATTGTAGGACTGGGGTATTCTTATATGTAAAATAAATTTTTCACCAACCGGGTAAAAATCGATGTCGACTCCCATGATCTGAGGAGCTACGAGATCCCGCAAACTACTTTCTAACTGCTGTCTCATTTGATCTTTATCTGGGACATCTATTCCTTCAATGGATGTTATTACCCCTTGTTCCTCTGAGACTCCAATTATTAAGTCACCGCCTACTGTATTGGCGAAGCTTGAAACATCCGATGCAAATTCTTTGCGTGCTCCGGCTTGTTGGATGTTTAGCTCTTTTTTAAAGTCAATTGATTTTCCTTCTTCAATTCCATCTTCTTTTAAAGAAAAAATGTCATCTATAGTAACTTCGGCAAATGGTTTATGAATCACGGTCTGTCCTCCTCTATTATTTGATGTATTTAAGTAATTGAGTAGTTAAGCAATCTATAAGTATTGCTTATTATATTGTGCATTTAATTGAACACCTTGTCCATTTTAAAATAGGAGATATTACAAAAACTGGTCTAATAATTTTTGCTAATCCTCTTCAAAGTTATATTATAAAAGGAAGCTTTCAAGTTAAAGAAGTGCCTGATTATTAAAGATTCTGTATTGAGAAACTGCCCTATATATCAAAGAAACAGTTCAGTTTAAGAATACATATAACAGTGCTTGTACTCTAAAACTGAACTACTTAAACGTTGTTTTTGTCATTTTATAGAATTGTAAACTAAGATAGGGATTTAGCTTTTTCCTTTGTCTTGATATATGAAGATCTCTTGAAATTCTTTTCTTATATCCCCATAACTCTTATTAAAGGATTCTCTGAATTCTTGATTTTTATAAGAAATTTCTTTTTCGCCCCATAATCCCCAAATCAGCCGGTATCCCTCTTTTTCTAGAAATTTATTTAATAAATCCTTTCTTAAATATGTGAATTTCTGTCTATTAGTATACGGATCACCAAATGCTACTGTTATAGAGGCCTTTCTTCCGTTCTTTTCATATAAATCAAAAGTTTGCGGTTGACCAATCAACTCCATTGAATCTGTTATTTCCTTACTCGGGAATGCTACGTTGCGACTTGGAATAACAGCACTTTTATTTTCGTCCCAACTGTTTTCCCGGACTGGTAAAAGGACATGAACTACTTCTTTTTGTTCTTTGACCTTTACTTTTTCAACGATTTCCTTTTCCATCTTCATACTGTATGCTGCAAGATCTATTTCTTCTTCTGTTATAACTTCCAAACCAAGGATAAGGCGTGAGATGAAATCAACCTTCTCTTCTTCTACCAACATGTCTAGGAACTCTATCTCTTCTGCATGGGTTAATTTTTTTCCATCCTTAAATAGAGCCCTTTGTTCGACCTGTACCGGTTCCTCTACTTTTGATGTCACAAACCCTAATTCAATTTCCTCGTTTTTATGGTAGGTATGTGACCAAGGAATTTCTCCAGCATAAATATATGAATCCTCGGGGACTTCTGGTAACCATCTGCCTCCAAGAGATTGTTTCCTTAGGAGAGCTACACCCTTTTCAAAATCACCTGTCTTTATAAGTAAGCCCCTTGGAAAGAAAAAGCAGCTTTTTGTTTGGTCTTCATTTTCATCTGAAAAATAACCATCTAACAAAACCCATGGTCCCTTCTCGCCGCCTATCTCTTCCATTACCAAGTAATCATCAAAATTTGGAACATAGTTTCCCAACAACCACTCATCTACAGGAAGATGATCAGCAAAATAGTCCGTTTCTACGATTTGAATATTGGACACTTCAACTGGAAAACTTGGATCAATATCTGTCTCATAAATTCGGTACTGTTCTTGATACCATTCATCCTCAAGCAACCCCTCGTCATCTCGATAACCTGCCATCTCAAAAAAAGCAATCCAAGAATACTTTTTTCCATAACGATCAGTTTTTCTGCCATCTTCCGACCGACCATACGAGAAATTTCTCTCTTCAATGATACCATCAATATTTTCGAAAAACTCGGCTGAATAGCCGAGGTCATATATGCGCCAATAAATATGCGCTCTGACTTTTTTGTAATCCTCATGCTCGTAGTCGTAGTTTGAACGACTTTTCACCAATCTACCGATAGTATAATTTCCAAAATCCATCTTAATTGGGTTGCTGCCATAATCTAAAATTTCATCCTTTTCAAGACTTCCCCAATTCATTCTATTTAATCGAAGATATGGAGGAGTAATGTTTTCTTTTTCTGTATCATTCAAGAGTGTAGCATGGTGAATCAATCCTATTTCGATAAATCTTCTACCATAATCCCTTGATAAAATATGGGTGGTATAATATTCGGCTTCCTCAGCAAACATCAAGTTATATAATGTTTTAGCCATAATAGGCAAAGTATTTAACCTAAATTCTTCATCTTCAAAGTCATACTGCTTAGCCATTCCGATACCGTAAAGAGCTGCCAACATACGTTCAGATACATAAGGATCATTAATAGAAAAAGAATGGTGCAGTAAATCAAAAAATTTCTCAGGTAAAGCTCTGCCGAAGTAGTAAAGTGCACGTGTAGCTCTGTCCCTTAACGGTCTAACCGTACTAGTCAATGTCCACATGACATTCTCTGCTAACAAGTATAAATATTCTTTCTCGTACGAATCTAGTTTTGTTTGGACAGTATTCGAACGTTGCTCTAATGTATCGATTGTTTCTTCTGTATCAACTTTATGTTCTCTTATATATTCACTCCAGGAAACATCCCTTTCAGCCATACTTAAATCATTTAATAACACCGTCCAAAAATGGGTATTCAGCGGATGACCAACTTGCCTCAACGTCTTTTCACTTAAATTAAAAAAACGTTTTCGATTACGTGGTTCTGTAAAAAGAGTTTTAATTAAATTCTTTGCATTATCATTAATACTCTCCGGCGACATTTCAAAAAAAGATTTTACAGTCAAATTAACAGTTGTTGGATTTTTAATATAATCCATTAAATAATTCCCCTGATAAAGAGGCAGCATTGAGGCAATACACCGACTGATATCTTCATGTAAGGGATGTCTAGACTGATAGTCTTCTCCAAAAAGTAGTTTTACAGTATAAGCACTATTCAGGAATTCCTTTAAACAGTCCCTATGTTCTTGTAGTAAGTGCTTAGCTACAATAAAGCCGCCCAACAAATCATAAGTAAAGGTAATAACCTCACTATCTTTATCTCGATACCAATCCCGATAAATTAATAAATTTTCATCTGTTAAATTTTTCTCAATGGAGTTATTCCAATCTGGCGCTTGATTGTATTCAAGAATGTCCTCCGCTTCGTCAGTTGAAATAGATCTAAGATTTCTTTTCCATAATGTGCTACCTAGTTTAGTGAGTCTTTTGGTAATGATTTTTTTTCTTGGATTGAAATTTAATCTTTCACTAAGTTTTTCGTTACATTGATCAATATATGCTTCAAAAATTTCGAACATGGATTGTTCATTGATAAATACTTTTTTTTCGTACCCTCTTTCTGGGTTTTTAGTTTGGCAAAAAATTTGTAAGTAAAGTGGATGTTCAAACGCTTCGAGTGAAACAGCAGATATATCAGCTTTTATTTTGTAATAACCAAAATAAACTTTGATCGCTTCTGCCAAGTTTTCATTAGAAAATCCCTGTAAATAAACACTGTGGTGAGGAGTCTTTTCAAAGATTGGTTTAATATATGTAGTCCTGCAAGTGGTAATAAGACAGATATTGTCAAAAGACGATATCTCTTTTATTAATCCATGTAACCCATTTTTAATTATACCGATGTCCCTTACTTCATTTAACCCATCAATGAATATTGGGATTTTTGTTCTAAATGCTTTCCCCGCAACATCCAATGCCTTCAAAAAGTCACTCCAGCTATAATTTCTCGGGATGTCTAGATTTGCTAAAAGCTGTTCTGATAACAAACGGCTGTCCACTATGTTTTTTCCGGAGATAAATATTGCTGGCAGTCCTTTTTCAATCGTTTCGCTGGCGATATGAGCAGTAACATGGGTTTTACCGTATCCTGCATTTCCAAAAATGTATAAACTATTGGATCTGCTTCTTAACACTTTATCTACAGTTTCTCTAAAAACATGATACATTTCTTCAATGATTTCATTTGGTTCCCAGAGAATAATTCTGATATTTCTGATATTATAAATTTCTATGTCATTCGTTTCTTTCTCTATATCGAGATACTCTTTATCAATAGAATAATTTTTTTCCCTGAGATCCGTTATATAAGAGAATAGCCTGTCCAACAATTCTTCAAACGGTAAAGAGCGATTTCCAGAATAGTGTTCCTTTTCAAGAGATGTGGTTTCTTCCTTAAAGAGGGATAATAAATTGTTTAAAATATCAACTGTTTTTTGTATATGTTTCAAATAATCATTTTTGATTGGTAGTGGCAGGTATGAAGTTTCTATTTTTTGAATTTCAGCAAGTGCAGGTTCAATTTTTTTGACTGATGTTAAAAGTAGCTGGTGTTGCATCAATAGATATCGTAGGTATCCTTCATTTAACAAAAATGAATCGATTTCTAAATCCACTTCTGTTTGTGTATGAACCGCCGGATTATATTTTCCTTTAATAGCTGACAATTGGTTCGAAACCTGTGTGCGAAACCAATCAATGGTTAATTCAAGATCACCAAAAAAATAGTTTTTTCTCCCTGTGAATTTGGGGTTTCCCAAGAAATAATTAAACTCACTTTCTCCCCAAAAATACAACTCAACCTCTAGCCCATCGGGCACAATGTTTTTTAAAGTAGTATCAAACCATTGCTTTTCACCAACCGTAAGATCCATTGGGACACACAGATACCATTTCTTTAAATTTGGGTGAACTACTAGAGATTTTTTCAATGAATCAACTATACTTTTTTTTCGACCTTGTACCAGCCGACCCTCTATATAAAATTTTGCTTGCCACCCCCATTCTTCTCCATTAGGAAGAGTCAGATAAAATTCGATCCCGTCCCCCCCACCACTATCGTCAACAGAAGTGAAAATTCCTTTATCGTCAAATTCGACTCTAGCTATTTGGTAACACAGCTCTTCAAAACTTCTTTTTTGATCAGTATCGTATGGTTTTAGCTTTGACCAATCAATCATACTTCTCCTCCCCTGAAATGTCTTGTTAATATCTTCTATTAATAATTATAACAGCTATCATCTTTACTAAAACTTTTGCATTGGATAAGCTTAGGCACTGGCTCCTCTAATGCTTTCAATACAAGGTCCTTTTCCTTCTGTTACTAAAAATATTCTTCTTTATAAAACCGAGTTTCTTCTATTATATATACCATCCCAGCGCATTGTCTTTCCATTGATGTACAACGTGCTGTTCCCGCTCCATAATCTTCTGCAAATAGATCATGGTTGTCTCGATTTTTTCATGGCCAAGAGCCCGCATAATCGCATACACATCACTGTTGTTCATATAGCTGATAATCGCAAAGCTATGTCTAAACTCATGTGGTGTAATTCTCTTTTTCCTCGCCTGGATCGATAAGATCGGCACCTTTTCGATTTCATCCCCTAACATCGTCGCAAAGTATGATGGGCGGAACGCCTTCCACCTGCTATTCGGAAACAAAGGTTCATCACTGCTGCTTGGGAAGTCTGCCGGCAGAAGCCTAGTTTTCCGGTATAGCACAATGCTATCCATCACTTTATCCCGAAGCGGAATATCTCGCTGTTTATTTCCCTTGCCGATTACATGCAGATAAAAGCCGCCAAGGATCGGATCAAAGCGGACATCGGATACTTTAAGCCGACACAGCTCATCATTTCGCATACCCGTTCCCACCAGCACATGAATCAAAGTAAACATAATCGGATTACGGTCCCTATAATAGTCCAACAGTTGAATAACTTCACCTGGTCCCAAGTCTCGGTTCGGCCAGTCATCTTTCCGAACCGTTGCCGGACGCAGTCCTTGGTGAATCGGCTGCTTGAGATAGCGATTCTCGTGCAAAAAACGAAAGAAGCTTTTAAGGATGGTGGTTTTACGCGCGAGAGTTGCGGGTGAATAAGGCCCTTTTGTTTTGACGCGTGGACTTTCCTCCGCAAGCCAGGACTGATAACGCCGCAGATGCCGCGGAGACAAACTTTTAAATAAGGATCCTTCTTCAAACGGCTCAATGTCCAGCCCGATTTCCTGCGGAAACTGCATCATGTGTTGTATCAATTGGGACAGTTCTTTTTCATACTCTTTTATTGTACGGTCCGAACGCTCCGCTCCCTTATTCAGATTCATACTGCGGTACAGGTAGTAATGA
>NZ_LAHL01000006.1 GCF_000966195.1 Domibacillus robiginosus
AGGACGCCGCCAGGCAAACGCAGAGAGGACAGCGAAAGCTGTTCTTTTTTTTGTTATGATCGTTTTTACAGGAAAACTCGCTCAAATTACTTGGGCGGGTTTTATTTATGTACTTAAAATTTGTAAATAAAAATGAATAAACGTATTTCTGTTGACAAATATATCATTAAACGATATATTTTATTTAATAATATATCATTAAATGATATATAGGAATGAAGGTGATAAAATGGCAAGAAATGATGCTCTTGAAACAGGCGAACTAACCGATACATCCTATTACATCTTGCTTTCATTACTGGAAGCGCAGCATGGCTACTTAATTATGAAGAACATTGAAGAAATGACCAATCAGCAATTTACTATCGGCCCGGCCTCCATGTATACAACAATTAAAAAACTATTAGCTGCAGGAATGATTGAGCAGTTAGAAGAAGAAAAGGATAAACGTAAAACATACATTGCTACAAAGAAAGGTGTGGACCTGCTCAAAAAAGATGTTCAACGTCGTCAGGAGATGCTTCTTCATGCAAAAACAATTTTTGAACAGAGAGGGGAAAATCTGTAATGAAAAAAACGAAGTACATGGGAAGTGGCGGGTTAGCATTTGACGAAGAACAGGATATGACCAGGCTTGAAAAGATGGCTCGTAAAGGCTGGATGTTTGATCGCTTTGCTTTCATGGGTTATAAGCTAAAAAAAGCACAGCCTCAAGAAATACAATATTCATTGGATTACCGTAAGAATGCGGACAGTGATTATTTCGCCTACTTTAAAGAAGCAGGCTGGTCACACGTTGCTTCTTCAGCAAATTATATACACTTATTTAGCGCTCCTCCTGGTACAGTACCTATTTACTCAGACAAGGAAACCATGATCGATAAGTATGAAAACGAAAAAATAATGATGAGAAAAGGCGCTTTTGTAATGCTTCTTGTAACTTTGTTATGCATGGCAGCCATTTACTTTACAAATAACACGACTTTGTTTAGTGGAATCCAAGGATTAGTAGAGGGTGCATTAAATATTGTGCTTTGTATTTCACTGATTGGACTCATTTTTACGGGAATGCCGTACGTCGGCTATTTATATCGAGTGAATAAGCTTAAAAAGATTAAATAAACTAGGTATTTAAAAAAAGACCTTCTAAATTGATATAGTTCAGAAGGTCTTTTATGCCTATCTTTTTTCAATTTGAATCAAGCAAAAGCTTGATGTGCTCTTTTGGAACACACTAGCAAAGGCTAAATGCTTTAACGGTGTATAACATGGTTTTCGCTTGGAGTAATAGTTATTTGAAAGCATTTTATAGCCGCGCCATACTTCAAAGAAATAAAACAACGAAGCTGATTAAAAATAGATGATATAAATAAGCGCTGCTAATGCAATTCGATAAATAGCGAAGGGGATCAATTGTACACGATTGATTAGTTTTAAAAAAAACTTAATGGAGACTAATGCAAAGAAAAAAGCACTTACAAAACCAACGATAAAAAACGGAATAGCGTCCACCGTAAAATACTGCCATTTACTTAATAATGATAAAAAGCTGGCACCCGCCATGATGGGCACTGCCATAATAAATGTAAAATCAGCGGCCGCCCGGTGGCTCATGCCAAGTAAAACACCACCTGAAATAGTAGAACCAGATCGAGAAAATCCTGGCCACAATGATAAACATTGAATAAGTCCGACGTAAAATGCCTGCTTATAGGTAATTTGGTCAACAGTATCGACTTTGACTGTGCTCTTACGTTTGCTTATTAAGTCAGCTGCAATCATTAAAAAAGCACCAATTACGAGACCAATCAGAACCGTTTTTAAAGAAAAAAGGTGTTCATCAATGTAATCTTCAAACAATACGCCTAAAACCCCGGCAGGCAGCAGACCGACTATGATATGGGTTAAACGCAGCTTTCCAGAGAAGCTTTGTGTTTCTTTTTTTAATCCCAATAAATCGACGAATCGATTTCGAAAAACCACGACAACGGCTAAAATAGAACCCAATTGAATAACAATTTTAAATGTATTCGCCACTTTTTCATCTAAAAAATCCTTGGAACGAAGCCACATGTCATCAACAATAATCATATGGCCGGTAGAAGAAACCGGCGCAAACTCAGTCAATCCCTCTACAACGCCTAAAACGAGGGCGCTAAATAACTCCCATATATTCATTGATTCAATCTCCTTATATCTATTGTTCTTTTATTCATCTTTTAATTTTTTGTACAGGATAATATCGACTACCTTATACACGAAGAATAAGCCGGCAAATCCAATCCCGTACGCCAATATCGTATAGGCTCCAGCAAGCAAGAAAAGTGATGAAGAGCTTGTATGAGCCAGCAACAGTATGAAAAAAGCTAAAAAAGCCAAAAATGAAAATCCAATTAAATAATAATGAGCATGCAAATTAAATAGCATCGTATTTTTGGATAAAGCGGAGAATTCTTTAACTTTAAACTGGCTTATCGCTTCTTTTGCTGCATCCTCTTTTGTTTTTCCGTTATTTATTTGATCATGAACATAGTCTTCCAGGTATGCTTGAAGCTCTAATTTTTCTTCATGATCCAGTGCCAGCTGGTCAACGAAAGCAAAGATATCATGATTTTTTTGATATAGGGCGTTGATTCGGATATGTCCAATATAATTTAATGCTCCCCAAAGTGCTGCAAGGATAAATGCTCCGCCATACCCTAATAAAGCCGTTATCTGAACAAATGCTGGGATGAAGTAAAGATCCAGATAAAATGATACACCAAAAATAATAATGGAAATTAGCAATAGCCAGGAGTATTTAATATCGTTTAAACTAAAAGCTTTTGTAACAAAATGCTGCATTCTTAATCCTCCTCAAATAAATCGCTCAATGATGGCCGCCATGTGTCGCCAATCGTGAATGAATGTTTGTAACAGGTCCTTTCCTTCTGCTGTAATCGCATAATATTTTCTCCTTCCTCCGTGGCTTTGATTGCCCCAATAAGCGGATATGGCTTTTTGCTTTTCCAGTCGTTTTAAGGAAAGATAAAGAGTTGCTTCCTGTATCTCAAATTCACCTTCTGTTCTTTCTTTAATAGCTTTTGAAATCTCATATCCATAACTATCCATTTCCTGAAGTATAGAAAGAATGAGAAGGTCAATAGTTCCTTTGAGCATTTCTTTATTCAAATTCAACCCTCCTACATTACTTAAAATCATTAAGTACTTAACAATAATGAATAATAAATGATATTACTTAACATTGCAAGGTATTATATTGATGTTTAAATGAATACAAGGGAAGAACTTGCTTAAGAGTGCTGTTAAACTAAAGGAATGAGAAAAATGAACAAAAATATTGCTGTTTTACAAGTTTGGTTAAAGTAAAGGAATTCTTTGAAATGGGGTGAAGAGAATGCTTTCTATACTGTTCGAAGTAAATTGTTTTCGAGCTGGAGAAAACGTGTACCAGCCATCGAGGGAGAAATCAGCTCTTTAAAAACCAGACGTGAAAACAGTGCAGGCAGTTATTTTTAATTTTGGGATAAAGTCAATATAAAGTGACTTTTCTGTTTATATTTGAGAGGGGTGCTTTCTTAAAATGAATGAATTAGATTTTTACGATAAAGTTGGCAAAACAAATGGATGGAATTTTAGCCAGTTACAAGTTATAACTGAAGGGATTGAGTGGGATTTTTACGAAGAAGTAACGAAAAGATGTAGAAGGTCTGATATCCTTTTAGATGTCGGCACAGGCGGAGGAGAAAATGTATTAAAAATTGCTTCTTCATTGCTTTTCCTGGTGGGAATTGATTTATCGGGTGAAATGATAGGGACAGCTCAATCAAATCTTAAAAATTCAAACGTCTCAAACGTTCGATTTTCCGAAATGTCTGCTGCTCATTTGCAATTTCCTGATGGTTTTTTTGATGTTGTTTCAAGCTGCCATGCACCGTTTGTCTCGGCTGAAATAGCCAGAGTATTAAAAAAAGGGGGGACTTTTCTAACACAGCAAGTCAGTGAAGAAGATAAAGTAAATATAAAAACAGCCTTCGGACGGGGCCAATCCTTCGGAGAATTGGATGGAATGTTAAAAGAAAAATATATAAAGGAACTGAAAGAAGCAGGTTTTACTAAAGTTCAATCTTTTGCATACCGTGCTACAGAGTATTATCAAAGGCCAGAAGATCTTATATTCTTACTAAAACATACACCGATTATTCCTGATTTTGGACAGTGCGAGAAAGACCTGGATATTTTGAATGATTTTATTCAATGTAACATAACAGAAAAAGGCATCCGCACCAATTGTGATCGGTTCCTCATCATAGCTAATAAGTGACTTATTCTCTTTTGATCAGTAGGTGCCTTTATTGAAAATTGAGGATTCAAAGCAAACGTTCTTTATTTCCTGATGCTTCATTATAGTAAAGATATTGCTTGATCACACGGCTGATAAATTGATGAAGTAAAAAAAGCAGTGAGTTTTTGTCCAAACAGTGATTGAGAAAAACAGGGCTTAGGTTATTTCCTTTTGTTTTATAGAGAAGGTTATGCTACAATCGTATGTAATTCATATGTAGAAAGGAATGATGGGTGGACGATGATTAACTAATCTTATTTTTCGAATTTGAAACGGCATATTTCAAATCATCAAAAAATAGGATTAGTCTGCCCATCTTCAATACGTTATACAGCTATTTTTGAAAATAGCTTATTTCATCATGCAAAGGTACGGCTAATCCTTCCAACTAACTGGGAGGATTTTTTGTTCTCCCTTTAAAAGAGAGGGTACGTTTATATGAAAGAATTATTAAAATTAAGCAATATGAGCTACGAAGCAGGTGATATGAACATTTTTGAACAAGCAGATGCGGTTGTTCAAAAAAAGGATGTGATTGGTTTAATTGGCAAAAACGGTGCGGGCAAATCCACTTTACTGCATCTAATCAACCGTGACTTAACCCCAACAGTAGGACATATAGAATGGCTGCAGCCAAATCTGAAAATGGTAATGGTTGAACAAGAAGCTGAATCACATTCGTCTGAAGATAAAACGCTTAATGAGGTCAGGTTACGGGAAAAATGGAGTGTGCCAGAGCAGGATTACGCGCATTTAAGCGGCGGGGAAAAATTGAAAGCCCGACTTGCACAGGGATTTTCAAAAGATGCAGACCTTTTATTATTGGATGAACCGACAAACCATCTCGATGAACAAAGTATCAAATTTCTCATCAGTCAGATAAAACAATATAAAGGCACTATTATTTTGGTTTCACACGATCGTCATTTTCTCAATAATGTAACCACCAAAATATGGTCAATTGAAGGGAAAAAGCTTATCGAACATAAAGGTAATTACTCTAGTTACATGGCGGTCCGCAAACAGAAAAGACTGACCCAGCAAGGAGAGTATGAAAAGCAGCAAAAAATGGTTAAACGGATCGAAGACCAGATGAACAATCTGACTTCCTGGTCCCAAAAAGCCCACGCCCAATCTACAAAGCAGGAAGGCTTCAAAGAACATTACCGCACAAAAGCAAAGCGAATGGACACACAGGTAAAATCAAAACAAAAGCGTCTGGAAAGGGAGCTCCAAAGAACAAAAGTTGAACCGGTTGAGCCTGAATATACGGTTCAATTTTCCATTAAGAACAATAACAGGACAGGAAAACGTTTTTTAGAAATCAAAAATGTAACAAAGACTTTTAACGGCCGAACACTGTTTAAAAACGTCCATTTTACGATTCAGCATGGTGAAAAAGTATCAATCATAGGTCCGAATGGCAGCGGAAAAACAACATTATTGAACATAATGCTTGGAGAGGAAACGGCTGAAGGCGATGTATGGATATCACCGTCTGCAAATGTTGGTTATTTGACTCAGGAAGTATTCGATTTACCGCTTGACCAAACACCAGAGCAGCTTTTTGTCCAGGAAACATTCGAGGCGAGAGGAAAAGTACAAACCTTGATGAAGCATTTAGGATTTGCTGCTTCTCAATGGACGGAGCCTATTCAAAATATGAGTATGGGTGAGCGTGTAAAATGTAAGTTAATGAAGTATATACTGGAAGAAAAAGATGTGCTTGTTTTAGATGAACCAACGAATCACCTGGACTTGCCTTCACGTGAACAACTGGAAGATACGTTAGCCCAGTACAATGGAACGCTCATTATTGTTTCCCATGATCGGCATTTTATTGAAAAAACGACAAGCAGTAAACTTGTTATAGCGAATCGGACTATTCAAAAACAATTGGATAAATCGCAGCTTAACAAAGATGATTCAGACGAAAAGCGATTAAAGCTTGAAACAGAAAGACAAGAAGTTTTAGGGAAGCTGAGCTTCATGAACTCACATGATGCAGCATACACAGAACTTGATCAGAGATTCAAGGAACTGACGAAGCAAATAAAGGAGCTTTTGGAATGAAACGGTCTCAGAGACGTTAAAAACTGTACCTGTATGTGGATACTGTAAAGTATTATGATATGAAAGCCTGAAATACAATTGGCACCTCCAGCTCGTAACGGCTGGAGGTGCTTTATTTATCTACTTCTAAAGATAGAAAGGAAAAAGCTCGATAAAGAATTTTGTATTAGGACGCACAAAGCCAGAAATAAACGGAGCGGGATTTGGTGCGGAGAAATGTTCAATTGTTCGGCGCAGCGAATAACTGCTTTCGCCATCGAGTGGAGCTGATCTTTTTCGGACATACTAATAAAAACTCTGTTAAAGGGTGATGGTATGAAAAAGAAGGTTATTTTATTTTTAAGTATAACGTTTGTTACCGTAATGGTCGCTGTGTTTATTAGAGATTTGATGAATGGGAATTCTTCTACCTGGCCGGATGCACTTGGCAGGACTTTATTCAGTGTACTGCCTATTTCACTTTTATTTTTAAAGAAAATCCCTTTTAATCTGCCGTTGATTATTGGCTACTATCTTTTGTTATTTTGTACGTTCTTTCTAGGCGCCATCCTGAAATTTTATGATCGTTTTCATTGGTGGGATACAGCACTTCATTTTTTTGGAAGTGCTTATACGGCCTTTGTCGGTATCGCGATTTACAACATTCTTCTGCCAAATAGGTTAGATAAAGAAATCTCACGCTGGATGATCTTTTTGTTTGTTTGGTCCTTCGCGGTGACGTTCAGTGTTCTATGGGAAAGTGCTGAATTTGCCGGGGGAGTTATGGGTGTTATGGAAGAAGACAGTAATAGGGATACGATGACGGATATGCTGACAGGTGCAGCGGGCGCCATTATCGTCGCTTGTTATGCGGCTCTTCAAAAAAGGGCTGGCTGAATTACTGCTAATCATGACCCGTACGAAAAAATAAGAGGCTAATTATTATTGAGCGAACGAGGCAGAAGAGTTTAATCAGGCTATGTTAAAATAAGGTATAGATATGTAGCCGGGAGCTGATTAAAAATGGATGCACAGGTTCAACGTTATTTTAAAGATGTAGAATCAAAAAACAAAGAAATCCAGTACGAGGCTTATAAAAACATATTAACTGAAACAGAAAAGGAAGTATCATGGGCATACGAAGTATGGGATCAATTAGTAGAGGAACTGACCAGTCGTAATCCACATAAAAGATCACGTGCAGCACAGTTTCTTGCTCATTTAGCCGTAAGTGATCCGGAAAAAAGAATGATAAAGGACTTTTCAAAGTTATGGAAGGTAACGAAAGATCCGAAATTTGTTACTGCAAGGCATAGTTTGCAATCCATTTGGCGAGTAGGTCTGGCTGGAGATGAACAGCAAGAATTAATACTTCATCACGTTACAGACCGTTTTATCGACTGCGTGGATGAAAAAAATTACACGTTAATCCGATATGACCTTATTCAGGGTCTTAAACACTTATATGATAAAGTGCAGAGGAAACAAATAAAACAAATAGCGCTTGATTTAATAGCAAGGGAAGAAGATAGTAAATATCAAAAGAAATATGCAATGCTGTGGCGGAATACATAAAATGAACTATTAGTGCTTGCAGCATTATATGCAAAAACGATGAATATCTCCTTTGCTTGCTCAACAGACGTATTCATTAGCTGACCAAGGAACCGCCTCAAGGACCTCGCAAGGTTCTTTTTTTTATTGAAAAATCAACATTATTGCTTGGCTGCTTTAAAAAATTGCTTAAGCAGACGTCATGAAAATAACAAGCATCTTTTGCGACGGCAGATCTCTGCTACAAAATAAGTATACAAAAAGCTCATGATCATTTAGTTAATAACCATGAGCCACTTATTTAACGTATAAAATGAACCATCAAAAGGTATTAGCGTTATTCGAAACGTATACTTAATCAGGGAAAGCTCTTTTAAATCAACCTCGTCAGCGAGAGAATTCTTTAATCTTTACCTGCTCAGTGGAAGACTGGGAAGGATCAACTAATGGAAAGAGGATTGTAAAACAAGTGCCTTTTCCTGGTTTGCTGTCCACTTTAATTTCACCCATCATCGCTTTTACAATGCTGAAAACCACCATTGTTCCAAGCCCTGTACCGTTTACTTTTGTTGAAAAATAAGGGGTGCCCAGACGTTCGATTTGTTCCTCTGTCATACCAACCCCTGTATCTGCTACGGTCATCGATACTTTACCGTCCACCTCCTGTAATGTAATGATTAATTTCCCGCCATGAGGCATTGCTTCAATGCTGTTTTTAAGAAGGTTTGTAACGCATTGGTGAAATTTTTCTCGTTCACCGGCGACATGTATAGCTCCTGTTTTCTGAAGCTCAATATCTATGAGGTTCGTTAAAGCAAGAGGCATAACAGTTTCTATAATACTATCAAGTTCCTTATTCAATTCCAGCATCTCTATATTTTCCAATGAAGGAGTCGCAAAAGTAAGGTAATCCCCAATAATTGACGCAGCTTTATCCAATTCTTCAAGCGAAATAGAGATATAAAGGTTTTTTTCTTCAACTGTCAGGTTGTGATCGCCCAATAACTGAATAAATCCTCTGGTAGCTGTAAGTGGATTTCTGACTTCGTGTGAAATGGTTGCAGCCACTTCGCTGACGGATTTTAACTTTTCGAATTTTCTAACTTCTAAGGAAAGAGCCATGTCACTTCTCGCTCTTTCGATAAATTTAACAAACAGTAAAATCACAAGAATTTGAAGATAGATAAACACAACAAAAAACAGCAGATTTTTTAAACTCATGATGTCTGAATGAAATAAACTGAGTGAGGCTCCTGTAAATAACGCTGAAAGAAAAGCAACTTCCATTACACAACGCATTTTTTGAGTTAAGTTAACCGATTTTTCAAAGCGAGGAATCATAAACCATAGAGAAGTAAGCAATAGGGCACCGCCTGCTAAATTGGTATAAAAGCCAGAACTGCCCAGACCTAAACGACAAGTAATTAAAACAAGAAACAAAAGAAGAGCTATTCTGCGACCACCGTAAAAAGCACCGACGATAAAGGGCACATAACGCATATCGATGACCTGATCAGGACCTAGGGGAATAGAAAATGTCATACACAACACAATGGAACTTCCAGAGGCGAGAAAAATCAAAAGCTTATTGGTTAATTGGTGAATCTTTTTTTCAATGAATTTAAGATAGACAAAGAAAAAAATAAAAATAAAAAATAGATTTAACAATAAGATTTGAAGATCAGGGAATACGTTCATCACTTCTTTTACTCCTTCCTACTGCTGCTCATCAGTTTATGTATATGATAGAAAACGGCTGCTTCTTAAAATAAAAAGATATACAGCTGTGTGCCAACATTTCTCTTTTATTATCCTACAAAATAAGTAATAGTCCTACATTTTCCTTGCGTCAAATTACGACAAAAGCAGCGGTGGAAAAGTAGAATATTGTTTCATTTTAATGTTTATCTATACATCGCCTATGCTGCTATGCGGAAGCAGTGAATGGAAGGCATAGTTGTCGCATAAATAAGCGCTGTATAGAGAGGGCTCCCAAGAAAATTGTATATTTGTTTAAAAACACAGTATACGTTGGTAAAGATAAAAGAAATGACCGGCTTGCGCTGAAAAGTGAAAAAGAAGAAGCTGCTTTTCTTTTTAGCGCAAACATATTGGGGTTAGTACGCCTATTATACGGTATTAAATATGCGAGATGAGTCTCCTATCGATCATATTCTGGGTCTGATTTGATGAGTTCACGGTGTAAAGGAATGAAATTTGAATGGAGGAGGAAGTAGAATGATTGAGAGCTATCAAGATTACATGAACCGTTCTGAAGCAGCGTATAAGGCTGAAAAAGAAATTATAGCGGACAAGCTGAAAGAAGGGATTAATGGTCTTGAATGGCTTGTTTTAAACACACTCGTGGATGAGAGAAGGAGTCATTCATTAAAGAAATGGACTGAATCAGTCATCGTAAGGATGTGCGGCAAAGAACCGTTAGAATTGTTTATGGAGGCTGTACATCTTGATCCAACTGCTTTTTATGATCGCTACAAGTTAAATTGGTACGTTACCTTTGACGAGGCCCTGACTTATTTATCACTTTTAAGAGACCGTGATTACGACCGCTATTTTGACGTCTTGCAGGAGTTTTATAAAAAGTGAGAAGCCGTATTGGTAATGTAACTCAGGATGTATATAATAAGTGGCTTCGACTGTTATACGGTCCAATTCCGGCTTGGAGATCTGGCAAAAACAAAAAAGAGAGTCGGTGGCATACTGTTCGATTTATTCCGCAGGCATGAACAAAGCTGGCATTGGTAAAACTACGTTATAAATAAAATCGTATACGGCTATTTTAAAATGTAAAAGGAGTTAAAGAAATGACAAACAAAGAAAAGTCTTTATCTAGAATGGTTAATAAAACGGTAGAAAAAATACGCAATCCTAATGCCGATCCCCAGGAGAACTATTTAGAACCAGAAAAAGATGAGCCGAGCGATACGTTTCTATCTGCAGATGCAAAAGAGCTAGAGCCCGTCAAGCCATCATTAAATGAAATCAACGAACGCAGGCATAAGCAATGAGAAAGCAACATATACGTTATCCGGATTGATTTGATAAAAGAAATGGAACAACTATCGAGAACAAGATCACTATTCGTACAGAAGGGGCAATGCCACAAGTACGGTTAAACGTAATAACCTAAATTGTTACGCAAGTATTGAGCTGCGCTGCCAGATAAAAAGAAGGAAGAGGAAGTCTTATGGTTAATCATAGGGCTTCTTCATGATTATAATGAAGCAATAAAAAGGCACTGATACCAAAGCCAGCCTTTGGCCACGTAGGATACTCAATTGTTAGGTAAGAAAAATTTGTGTTTTTTGGCAGCTTGATTTACAATCAATTACAGATATTAAAAGTCTTTAATGGTTTTAATTATGAGGTGCATTGATGAAGTATTCAAAGGCAACCAATTATGCACTCCATACAATGGTGCATTTAACGCTGGAACCAAAGGGTCAAACAGTAAGTGTAGAGCAGCTGGCGTCCATGCAGGATTTGTCTCCGACGTACTTGTCGAAGATTTTGACAAAGCTAGTGAAAGCTGGATTAATCGAATCAGTGCCAGGAGCAAAGGGCGGTTACAGTATTTCACGCCGCGCGCAGGATATTTCATTTCTAGATGTGATTGAAGCGGTGGAGGGTCAGTCGGTGCTGTTCAATTGCGTATTTGATCATAACGAAAGCGAGTGTTTAATTGAGCGGGTGATGATCGAGGCGGAGAGCAACATGAAGAAAGAGCTGGCCGGCCGAACGATCCAGAGCATTGCGGAGCAGACAGGAAAACGACATTGCCAGGAGACAAAAAAATAAAAATAAATTTTTTTACACCAATTAAAGACATTAAAGGTCTTTAATAGATTTTATAAAAAGGAGTGTATCATATGTTGGATTGTGTCATTATTGGTGGAGGACCTGCAGGGCTAAATGCCGCGCTGATTATGGGGCGTGCTGGCCGGCAAACGATTTTGTTTGATGAAGATAAACCACGTAACCGGGTGACGCAGGAGTCGCACGGGTTTATCACACAGGACGGGATAAAGCCATCGGAGTTCAAGAAGCGGGCCAGAACGGATGTCGGAAAGTATCCGTCTGTCTCTATTAAAGAGGAGCGGGTGGAGACCGTTGAACAAACTGGTCGTGTGTTCCGAATTCAAACGAAAGGCGGAGCAGAATACGTGGCGAAAAAGGTGCTTCTTGCAACAGGTCTTCAGGATATTTTACCAGAGATTCCGGGCATTCAGAATGTATACGGAACGAGTGTTTTCAGCTGTCCGTTTTGTGACGGATGGGAAATGCGAGGGCAGGCACTGGCGGTGATTGCGGAAAATGAACGGGCTTTTCATATGGGAAAACTGCTGTCAAATTGGAGCCGTGATGTAATGGTCTTTACGAATGGCTACCGGGTCCCTAATGAGGACAAGGCTATCCTGGCCCGGCAGGACGTGGTAGTCGTGGAAGAAAAGGTTGCAGCTCTTAGATCAAACGGAGGACAGCTAACGTCGATCCAGCTGCAAACCGGTCAGGAAATCGAGAGGGAGGCAGGAATTGTGATGACCGGTCTGGTACAGTCGGCTCCTTTCGCGGAACAGCTCGGCTGCGAACTTACCCCAAACGGCGGAATTAAAGTAGATTCATTTGGGCGAACAACGGTCGAAGGAGTATATGCATGTGGAGATACATCACTCAGCACGCCTTCTCAGCTGGTGATTGCGGCGGCGGAGGGCAATAAGGCAGCGGCTGGCGTCATTATGGATTTAGTTGAAACAGCATTTCTTTTGCCATAAATCATCGTATTTTAGCAAAAGTGCACGTAAAACATAAGGAGCAATTTGGTGAAGAAACAGTTCTTTAGATGGATTATTGAAAGTCATATTAAGGAGAGACACTTGGGTGCCAAATTATGAAAACGAGGAAATATTAACAGGAGGAAATGTCACTAATGTTTATCGTGTGGAGGATACTGTTCGACGCGAATTAAAGCCGGAGAGTTCCAGCATTCATAAGCTATTAAAGCATTTAGAGGACAAAGATTTCAATTATGCACCGAAGTTTTTAGGAATTGATGAGCAGGGAAGAGAAATGCTGTCTTTCATTGAAGGGGAAGCCGGTCAATATCCTTTAAAAGGGTACATGTGGTCAAATGATGTTTTAAAAGAAATAGCGAAGATGCTCCGTCTTTATCATGAAGCCGTAAGTGATTTTCCATTAGTAAATGAGTTTAAACCAATCGATCATACTCCACAAACAGTGGAGGTATTATGTCATAATGACTTTGCTATATACAACATTATCTTTAACCAGCAAAAACCGGTCGGTATCATTGACTTTGATGTTGCTGGACCTGGTCCAAGAATTTGGGATATAGCTTATACACTGTATACATGTTTGCCATTAAGCAGGTTTTATCTTTCCGAAACAGCACAGAAGGTTCATTATGATCCTTCGCGACATGCCAGTCTCATAAAGAAACGATTAACATTGTTTTTTGAAACCTACGGTGAAGAAATGCCACAGAATTTTTGGGAAATGGTAGTGCTGCGACTAGAAGGGCTATGTAAGACGATCATAAGGAAAGCGAATGAAGGAGATTCGGCATTTCAGAAAATGATGGATGAAGGTCATCTCACACATTATCAAAATGATATTACATTCATTCGAAAACATGGAAAAGAGTGGATTTAAGAAAAAGTTTTGTTGATTCAACGAGGGCTTTTGTTGGATAAAGAAGAAAGCAGAACGACCAAACTATTTATAAAGAGCCTGCCATTCAACCGAACCAAAAAACATGCTTGAATATTTTTAAACTGAACCTCGAATGAGATCACTTTTTTTAAGTGTCTACCATTCGGGGTTCTGTTCACTGTTCTGCTGGTATGGCTTTTACTTTAGGACATTGCTTATTTTTTTATCATTCGCAAACCCATCCGTCTTTATCACGATCATGCTTTGAATTATGAGTAGGGAACACCATCCGGGTACTTTTTGTGCAGGCATTTTAAAGCAAAAAGATGTTTCCACTAAAAGCCTCACTCAAACTTCTTCCAGCTATATAAAATGAGTTTTTATCAGTAAAGTTATCTATAGCAAAATACGTTATAATATAGTATTTTTGTTTTTATGTGGTCCCTTTTTTGAATGAAAACGTTTAAAATGGTTAAAATAATAAGCAGTATCTATCATTTATACTGTCGCCGTTAAATGATAAATAATTCTTCAGTTTACCCATCAAAAGGGGTTGAGAAGTGGAGTGAAACATGTGTCTAAGTATAAAGGAAACTTCAGTAAACTTGAGTCAATCCAAGAAGAATTAGAGCTGTATAAACGATTAGTCACAGAGCTCCCTGTGGATATAGATTATATTGATGAAAAAACAAATATCAGAATTTCTAAAAACAAAAATGACAGATCTATTGTTATGGAAGAAGTGAATGTAAAAGATGCCGAAAAAAGCGATTTAGTTTATCCGTCCATTGGATATAAGTTTGAACAGTTAGAAACGTTCTTACAACCACTTCTAGATGTAGTACCCCATCACATTGTTTTTATTGATAAGGATGGAATTATCACACTTTGTAATGCACAAACGTTAATTGATTTAAATGAAACGAAAGAAAATGTAATTGGTAAGAATATTTCTCACTTGTTAAAAATAGATGAGAAGGATATTAAACTGCTAGAAACATTGAATACTGGGAAAGAATTTTATAATGTAGAGATTTTAGACTCGAACTATGGAATTATCAATACGAGGATAATATATGATGATAATGGCAATGTATTGAGGGTCGTTGGTTTCTTCCATTTTTTAAACCATTTAAAAGAAGCAGAAAAGATGAATATGATCGGGCAAATATCAGCAAGTATTGCTCATGAAGTTAGAAATCCATTAACAACGGTACGCGGATATTTGCAGCTAGTGGGACAAGGAGAGTTGGAGGTGGACCCTAACTTATTTCGTACACTGTTAATACCAGAGTTAGACCGGGCAAATAAAATTATAAACGACTTCTTAATGGTTTCGAAGTCATCACCGATAACGAAGGAGCCCAAGCTAGTAAGTGATTTAGCAGCGCATTTTAAAAGGCTTTTGGACAGTGAAGCTCTTCTTAAAAAAGTGGAGCTAGTTGTAAACGTTAGTGAGGATGTAAAAGGTACACTTATTCTTGTAAATCAAAGTGAACTCATTCAAGTATTTGTAAATCTATTTAATAACGCAGTGGAATCCAAAGGAAACAATGACCTGGAGGTTAGTTTAGTTTGCACGAAGAACAAGAATCATATTATTTTTCAATTCAAGGATAATGGGATTGGAATAGAGGACCAACAATTAAAGTATATTTTTGATCCTTTTTTCTCCACAAAGGATACCGGAACCGGATTGGGGTTATCGCTTTCAAAAAAGATTATTGAGTTGCATGGAGGGACCCTTTCTGTTTCTAGCACTCCGCATAAAGGAACCGTTTTTACGATTAAAATTCCGACTTATAATATAAGAAAAAGCTAAATAAAAACAGAGATTGTCCGGGGATGATCAGATTGTTGGATAGCATGAGTCAAAGCTGGAGAGATAATGAATCCAGCTTTGTTTTTTATTATGACTTTGTTTATTAGAACTTCCCATACCTATCGTATTTTCCTCAAGTGATCTTTCGGTGCTTCTTCGAAGAACAATTTAAAAAAAGCTTATTAAAGACCTTCCAGCTCCTAAAAAGATACATTGGGAGAACAAAGAGGCCTGCCAAGGGAAGGTAAATAAAACGTAGCAATATAACCGTGATTTTCATAAAGAGCAATTCTTCATTCGAATTTTATTAATGTTAGATGTCTAATTTTCGGCAATACATAAAAATATTTCAATAAAAATTCAAATTGTAAAAAATATACAATGAATATTAATTATATGGAACTGGAACTCTTAGTATTTTTACTTAACATGTCGTTTAAAAGCTACATGTAGAGATGTATATATTAGCAAATATTAAACATATGTTGAGATGTTTTCCCATACACTGATTTAAAAATTTAAAGATCGTTAAGCCTGAAGCAGAAATTGTAACGGAAGAGATCGTGCCGGACCAGGTACTTTTAAAAGGAATTTTCGGCGACCTAGAAGAGTGGCGGTTCTTCAGACAGATAAAACTTTTCTAAAGGGAGTGGAGAAGTTGCGATTTTTAGAAGGAGATTGGGTCATCGCAGATGTCAATGGAAAATACAGCAAAACAGTCGGTTATGTAACGAAAGTGGGTTATTCGGACAGACACATTCAGGTTAAGCAAATAATCCAGGTCACAAACAACCAATGGGAATGGATTAAGCCAAAGGTGAGGTCATATATGCCGGTTCAACTGGTATCAGCCGTTGAGTTGTTTAATCAATATCAGGACAAAACAACACTTATTGATTTAGCACTTCAGACAAAAGACAAGAAATGGTTTGAAGAATTGACGGGAGAAAAGCAAAAATGGCATGCCGTAGAACAGTAATTGAGCAGCAGTAGATACTGGAATATTTAAAACTGGCGAAGCGGCGATAGAGATTTGCATAAAAAAGCAGCCAGGTATGAGGGACCTGACTGTCCACAAGATTAAGCGTTATTGGAGTTGGGTTTGGGTAGTAGCTGTATCATTATGGTCCACTAGATAACATTTTATACAAAAAAGCCGAGGAAGCTCCCCAGCTTTTTAAGATAGTATCGACGAGTTTGTTGTAACAGACTGGAGGCCCTCTTGTGGAGGTGAAAAAGCCTACTGCTGAGATTAATTTAATGAAAAAAGCCGTACACGTGGTTAAGGGCGGTAAGCTGCACGAAGTCGTCAAACCAGGGAGTGGGCAGGGTAATCAGATTATCAACTGGCGGGGGAACAAGCCCCGTCACACTAAATTGGAGATGGATATTAGATTTTAAAGAAAAAATCACAGAAACAATTGTAGGAAAAGCAGATCAAGATACAAGCGCTTTTGGAATCGGCTATGAAGGAACTAGTATCGCCGGTCTCTCAGATAACCCACAATTCTCTATGCATAAAAATATATGCACAATGCTTCCACACTTTGTGAATCCATCCTAGTGGGAGTTTGAATGAATATAGTATAAAAACCCTTCAGATATTAAAAGTGAACACAACATAAAGGAAGTATGCTGCATTTTTTGAAAAATATAAAAAAAGTAAGCTGCGAAAAGCTCGTAGCTTACTTGTCTTGATCAACTATTAATTGAAAAAGTGCGAGATATATTCTTGTTCTTCAGCTTCGCTTTTCTTTGTTATCTTGTCACCAGTATAAAGACCATTATTATAAAGACCTAAAAGGATTTCGATTTCTATTGTTATATTAGAGAAATCTTCGGCCATCCATCTATTTAAGATACTTTCGTAATCATAACCATCAGTCCTATTGTTTTTAGAAATAGTAATGGAGTCAAGGCTTTGATGTAAGTACATTATATTCTCTTTTGTCATTTAAATACGCTTTATACTGCTTCCATCAATGCCGCGAGGGGTGAATGTCTCATCGCCAAAGTTAACCTTTTGCAAAGACATATATTCCATGATGGATTTTAAAGCATCCTCATCTTTTATTTCCCCAATTTCTTTCGCAGATTTAGCAATATCATTAGCGCTAACCGTGTACTCAACGATTTCTGGGTTTGATTCTTTTGTTTCTGTCGCTGCCACTGCCACTGCCACTTTATCGTCATCATATGTAAGGGCAAAGTAAGTTCCTAATGTTCCGGATGCTGCTATTGATAATCCGAGCACACCGTAAGCTATTTTATTTTTCATAAAAAGCTCCTTTAAATTATTATTATCAGCCTGATAAATTCATTTTTAAAAAATATTCCTATTTTGTTAAATTGAGTATAGCATATTTTTTGTTATTATTCTTACTTCTCCAATGTTTTGAGTAATTCAAAATTACATAAATGGATAAAGACTGAGATCTTTTTTGATTCGGCGTCATATATAACTCCAAAAGTTAAGAAACTGCTTTTAGCCCGATGACTCCGATAATGATGGCTCCCATACTGACAATCCGGGATATATCTTTTGACTCTCCGAAGAACAGAATATTCACCGACACAGCTCCTACAGTACCGACCCCTACCCATACAGCGTAGGCAACGCTCAACTGAAGATATTGAAATGAGTTATACAATAAAATAAACGATAGCCCAAATCCCCCAATATATAAAATGAAATTTTTCCAACCCTTTTTGTTGCTGAATAGACGCAGCCCGATTACACCGGTGATCTCAGCAATAGATGCAGCCAGTACAAATAACCAACCCATTATGTACGTCCTCCTTGCTTAGCTTCCGGGTGCTGATCAGAAAGTTTTAGCCCAATCACGCCGGCCACTAAAATCAGCATAAAGAAAATTTTAGCAGCATCAATTTCTCCCTTAAAGAGAACATAATCCATTAAGGCAGTTCCCAATGTGCCTATACCTGCAAATATGGCATAGACGGTGCCAGCAGGCAGGTTTTCACAGGCTTTTGAAAGAAAATAAAAATCAATACTGATAACTCCGGCAATCAATAGCCAATGCCACCAGGCGAAAGCAATATTGAACCCCATTAACCAAAGGAGCTCCATCAAGCAAGTTAACATTACATAGATCCATTCTTTTTTCACCTTTTAAACTCCTTTTTGACTGATTGTCAGTCATTTTTATAGAAAGAAAAAGTCTCATAAATTAGCGAGGCAATATGAGGGCATGGTGCATAAACTGCAATAATTCTTTTTTTTGCAAGTTAATTTCCTCTTCTTGACAATCATCATAAAGATATAATTGTTCAGAGGTAGTTTCTATGAGCGCAATCATCAATTTTGCAGTTCGTTCCACATTTATAGTGGGGCGAATATTTTGAAGCTGCTGTGCCTGTCTTAAAAATTCTGCCATCCATTTGTAATAGGGGGCGTAAATGTCTTCCCATTGTTTGATATACTCTGTTTGAGCGAGTCCCGCGTAAAGCAAAGCAACCAAATCTCTTTTTTCATCCGTCAGCGTAAAAACAGCATTGACTAGTTGTTCTAGTTGACGCTCAAACGCTTGATTTTGGTCGATTTTCTCTTCCAGCGTTTGAAGGATCTCACCTACTATAAATGAAGCGATATCCGGCATAACAGCCAGCCGGGAAGGGAAATATAGGTAGAAGGTTCCTTGAGCAATACCAGCTCGTCGAACAATGTCCGACACCTTGCTTTTTTCAACGCCTTTTTCCTGAAACACTTGAATAGCTGATTGGATGATCTTTTCTTTCTTGTCCATCAACACACTTCCTCGTAATGAATATTAAAAATTTAATTTATTAAATATAATCCAATTATGACTGACTGTCAATCATTTCTATGCATTTTATGTATAAATAACAGTACATCTAATTTAATTTCCAGGAGTATAAAAGAAATGAATAAAAAACATTAGATTAAAGATTAAGAAGGGTGAGCGTTTGCGACAACAAAACAAGAAGGAAAAGCCGGGCAAAATCCGAAGATCGTCACTTTAAAACAAGAAAGTCGCCTGTTTAAGCTAATGTCATATTAGGCGAAAAAACCGTCTGGAGGGTTATTTCGGAAAGAAGATGATGAGATGGACTTTCTGCCAGATTTTTTGTTTATAGTAGATCGTTACTGTCATAATATTTTTTAAAAGGAAAAGTGAGGGTTATATGGATGAGGAAGTGTGTAAGCATATCTGAAGTAAGAGAAAGCATCGATCAACTGGATGATCAAATTGTAAAATTGATAAGTGAGAGAAGTAGATACGTTGAACAAACTGCAAAGTTTAAAAAAGATACCGATGATGTTAAAGCACCAAAAAGGGTAGAAGCAGTAATTGAAAAAGTAAGAAATCTTGCGAGTGAAAATAATGTGAACCTTGATATTATTGAGGAAGTATATCGCACAATGATTTTATGTTTTATTAATCATGAATTAGTGCAGCATTCCAAGCTACATAGTAAATAACAAAGACCAAATATTTAAATTTTAGAGGTTGTTTTTTAAAGGTAGATGCAGCCTATCATGCAATTTTGTTGCATTTATAAAGAACCTGGCTATTTTTAGCTCTTGGTTCTTTTTTAATTAAAGCGTATCCACAGCCTTTGAGACTGCGGATACGCTTTAATTAATATACTTTGATATTTTTAATCGCTTTTTCCAGGCGGTCATGAATTTGCATATATGCACGTGATTCACGGGTATTATTGTAAGACGGATAATAAGGATCTTCGCTCTGGCTCTGGTAACAGTAATAATAGCCGTTCGCCTTTTTAATCAGATAAAAAGGAGCGCTGTCATAGTATCCGTACCAGAGGGAGGCCGGAATAATATGAATGGACCCGGCGAACGGCTCATATCCCAGGTAAGAAGGATTGTCGTAAAAGAAGCTGACGGAAAAGATATCATCTTCGGCCGATCCCATTCCGTCTTCAAAAACAACTTTTGATGACATATAGTTCGGCAGTTCAATGCTAAACCTGTATTCCTGATTTGAAAATGTGAATGTTTTGTAGTCATTATTCATCGCTTTGGCCAGAAAAACAGAAAACTGCGCGCGCGTCAGGGTGGCGGAAGGTCTGAATGTACCATCCGGATAACCAAGAGTAATGTTGTGTTCCGCGAGAGCAGAAATATATGGACTTGCCCAGTAGCTAGCGGAAACATCTTTAAACCCGGCTTGTTTTGTGGATTTCAGTTTGAATCCCGATACAATCATTCTAGCCATTAGTTCGCGTGACATTGGTTCATTTGGTTTTAAGTATGTACTCTTTGGAAAAAGGCCTTCATCCATTACAGCTGCTGCGTATAGATAACCGTTGTTCATTTTTGACAGATCTTTAAATCCCGGATCCGGACGGTTTGACAGATCCAAATTCAGCGCCCGTGCCATCAAAATCATTGCCTGCAGCCTTGTTACGGATGCCTGAGGACGAAAGGATCCGTCGTTAAAACCACTGATGACTTTTTTTCCTGTTAAATATGTAATCTCATCTACAGCCCAGTGCTCACGACCGGCATCTTTGAAAGCGGCAGAAGCAAAGCTCGAACCGGTTAAAAAGAGACACAGAGTCAGAATCAGACTTACTACGTTTTTAATCATAAATAGTTTCCTCCTCAAATTAAAACAAGGTCTATTTTATCATACAAAATACTTTTTTTGGTTATAAATCCAATTAAATCATTTGAGGTTTAAAACAGGATTATTCCTGTATCCGCCTGTAAGGCTGCACTATAGGCCGACCATCCCAAGCATGTTATTCAACTTTTCCTGTTTCTCTGTCTGCGCATAAATAAAAGCGACCACCAGCTCGTTATATACATTTATAAGCTTCGAGAGGCTTATTCTTCACAAATAGCCAGATAGGCGCTGTTCAGCTCGATCTAAAGCTGCTTGAGCTTTACCACGCAGCTTTCTTCTGTTCTGGATTTGTCGCTCAACCATTGTCTAAGCCAAGTATAGTGCAGCCCACCTGTAGGGACGAACTGTTGATTAACAATTTGAGTTGTTTTGCTTTTAATATTTTAGAAGCTGTTAAACGGTAGTATTGATTTTTTATTAAAGGAAAAAGCCGGTTTTTAGTCCGGCTTTTCTGTTCCTTTTTGAAATAACGATACCCGTTACTTTAAGCATAAAATCCTGCTCCTGATGGCTTCCCTTTCTTTCCTATAATTATTTTGTTTGGTTTCTGAATGATAACCCTTCTTCCTCTAATGCAACCCTAAGTTTAGGTAAAGAAGATGGTCCCATTCCATGTAATTGCAAAATCTCTTTTTCAGTAAATTTAGATAGTTGTTCCAGAGTCGTAATTCCATTGTTTTCTAACGCTCTTTTTGCTGGTGCTCCAAGTCGTGAAAGAAAGCCACTGTTAGGTTTGCGTTCTTTCTCACAAGTCGGGCAGCTTGGACAATCGCTACTTTTAAAGAATTGGTGCCCCTTATCGCAAGTTCCTAAAGTTTTTGGAGTTGTCATTTGTACACGGCTCCTTATTACAAAAAATATTTTTAACTATACTTTACCAAATGGATTTCTATTCCTATACTATACTTCTTCATATCTGCTTAGTTAGTTAAACAAAAAAATCTGTATTATTCTTGAACGAGCCTTCTTTTAAGTAAGTTATTGAAAAGCCTTTTACTTAATAGTATCGGTCAACTATTGATTAAGTAAATTAAAACTTTCTTAAAAAGATAGTTACAGCCCTCTACTTTCATCCAGCCACTCGTCATCGTTCCATTCGGCAGATATTGCACCTAGATTGGGAAAATTCATAGCAGCGTCGTTTGATTGGACAAAGGATAACAATTTTACACCTTCAATTAAAAATTGCCAGGAGTTTATTTGAATAATATCTAATAAATGAAATGCTGTTTCTGAGTCTTGTTTGGCGAAAAACTCATAATTTTTGAATACTAAAACAAAATCTGTTTCTTCTTCAACCATGTCTGATAAGCAATCGTTAAAGGCATCTAAATTTTCTCCGTAATAGCCTGGAAAACCAAGAACAGTTGCCAAATCATGATGATAGTTTTTTGAGTTCCACTTGGAACAATCAAACGTATATATTTTAAATCCTTCATGTGATAAATTAGCTGTATACTTATCTAAAACTTTATTGCTCATAAAGAGCTTTACGGAGCCATTTAGCATAAGTTCCTTCCATAATGTCACTTCAGGCTCACCACCAAAATTAGATTTTGTTTAAATAAATTTTCCTTTAATCAACAGGGGTGGTCTACTGCTTACTGTAAAGATCAATAATACTTCTTTGCAACTTCACTTTATTGTCGGTCAAGTTATACGAAAAAGCCGTATCAGTTATCATGCTGATACAGCTTTTAATTTAGAAAATTGCTTTATTTTATCTTTCGCAAGCCCATCCGTCTTTGTCACGATCATGCTTTGCATCATAAGCAGGGTGTCCTTTTCTGACACCATCTGGGTACTTCTTACGCATCTCTGTGCAGTTTTTGAATATTTCTTTCTTTGCTGGTGCAGGAGCCGGTTTTGGTGCTGGCTTCGGTGCAGGCGCTGGTTTTGGCTTCGGAGCCGGTTTTGGAGCACAGCCGCCTTTGATTGCATTTGGATTTGACCAAATCCCTTTTTTAGCTGCTTTCGCTTTCGTTTCGCTGTCCTGTAATTTTTTAAGGTACTTTGTGTTAGGCTCAAAAACAGTGATTCTAGCCAATCCGTTTTGAATTAACAGTTCGTTGAACATGGTTTCATTTACATACACGTAAGCAAGAAGGCGGCCGTATTGGTCTCGAGTATCTTTATCAAGTTCAATACTAACAGTCTTTGTTTTATCAAGTAGGTATTTCTTTGTATAGGCAGTTGCTTCTGGACCATATAATTGAACGCATTTTTTTGGATCTTTTGTTTCTGGCGTATCAATCAAGATCATACGAACTGTTTCTGTTTTTCCTTTATACACAACCTTAACGGTATCACCGTCAACAACTTCTTTAACTGTCACTTTAGTAGCTGCTTTTGGCAGTGCAGCTTCAGCAGTTTGAGAAGATAGATCGTTAAATACCGGTGTAAATGATCCAGCGAGCAATGAAACAGACAGAAGGGACGCGGCAACTGGTTTAAATAATTTCTTTTTAAGCAAAATTTTTCTCCTCTTTCAGTAAATTAACTAAATCTATTTTCCTGTGAAAAAGGATTGGTTGCTATCTTTTTCGATCGACAAATACTGACAAGTAATTTATGTACAGGAAATGAAGGCTTGCTGAATAACTTAACGGTGCAGGCGCTCTAAAGCAAATTCATATTTAAATTAAAACCTCACTTATAATCCTTGTAGATACTTTTTCAGTATCTAAAGCAGGAAATTTACTCTATACACAGTAAAATAATTATGATAATTTAATTGATATCGATAATCATCATCAATAACGATTCGGTCTTACGGAGCTATCTTAACAAATTGGAGGCAATAGAAAATGACAAACAGTCAGGAAGTAATATTGCCAAGAGCCTTTCGGCATATCATTTCATTTAATAATCGTGAATATCACATTTTTGTGTCTTTACCTTCTCAACCTACTCCTCCCGAGGGCTATCCCGTTTTTTACATTCTTGATGCTAATTCTATTTTTGGTACATTTACGGAAGCGGTGCGTGCACAATCGATGATGCCGGACGTTGAACCATCAATTGTTGTAGGTATTGGATATGATACGGATTTGCCGTTTCACAAGAATCGCCACTATGATTTGACATTTTTCGTTTCAGCGGAAGAATTGCCGCCATTACCTGATGGGAAGTCATGGCCAGAGCAAGGAGGCGCTTCAAAATTTCTTGAATTTATAGAAACAAAATTAAAACCGTTTATAGAAAATAATTATTCAATAAACACTCGGAAGCAAACATTATTCGGTCATTCACTGGGTGGATTATTTGTACTAAATGCTTTTTTTACAAATCCAAATAGCTTCCAGAATTATATCGCAGGAAGCCCTTCAATTGCGTGGAACGAGAAACAAATAGTAGAAAAGGAAAAAATATTTTGTTCGAAAGTACATATGAATCAAGAGACACAGTTATTACTTACAATGGGAGAACTTGAACTTGGCTCTAATGGATTTGACCAGGGAAGAACTGAAAAACTTGCTGATAGATTACAGACGCTTGAGTTGGAAAAACTAAAAGTAAAATATGAAGTTTTCGCAAAGGAAAGTCATATATCAGTTCTTTCAGTATTAGTTGGAAGAGCAATTAGGTTCGTAATGAAATCAGAGGAGATATGAGGTTTTTATTCCATATTTATTTTCTTCGGAAAAATAAATAACGCATAAGTAATAATTCTGCTGAGGTATTATAAATTAAGCAAGATGAGCCACACTGCAAATAATAAGTGATAAATCAAACTGAAAAATCCCGTTTTATAGAAAAGAAGAGGATTTTCCATACCTAACCACCATCATTTGAATCTCCCAGAGAGCAAGACGCTTCTCGGCAAAGGAATACTCAAAGTTAAATAGTTGTGCAGCTTCATTAATGGCCAGCCGTTTATTAAAAGGTAGATCGAATTTTTCAGGCATAAAAGTCGGCATGCAGAAGTGGAGAGAGGGTGAATGTCTTACCTTGCCACTCTTGCAGCTGCACAAAAGGGAAGGACAGCACGATTTGATTGACCTGAGTGTTCTTAATAGATGACAAACCTCATGAGCAAACGTTCTGCTTTAGATATGTTTTATTAAGCCTGATCATCATAATATCACCGATCTCTGTGCACTTGCTTGTCTTATGACTATATTCCACCTCTATATAGAGCTTCTTGACAATTAACTCGAATTTTAGCTGCTTAGGAGAAATAATAGAAATTTTTGTATACAAATTCTCAATAAAGACTTCAAGGTGGGATTTCACATAGGTCATAAGGGACGCTTCTTTTCTAATTTGCATTTTTAGGAATATATGTTCTTTTGAGTATGTAACAAAACACATCAAAAAGAAAGGATAGAAGTAGAGAATTACCAGATGAGACTTCCTTTTAAAGAAATTTCTATCTGAAACTATTTATGTGCCCAGTGCTCTGTTTCATTAATCTTCGCTTTTAGCGCGCCCTTTTCCGTTAATGTATACTCAACTCGGACCGGCACTTCTGCATATACCTTTCGCAAGACCCTTCCTTCTTATTCCAGCTCTTTCAACCGTTCTGTCAGCAGCTTTCCACTGATCGAAAATCCGGCTTTAATTTCAGAAAAGCGCTGTGGTCGATCTAAAAACTGCTTAATCGCAAAGCCCATCCATCGTTTGCCTAAAAGCTGCATCGCTTTTTCTACTTTTGGACAAAGATTCATATTATCCTCACCTCTTTTATATCCTTCTAGTATACGCCATTTCATGCCAATATAATGTTTTTGCATTTTTCGAATCAAGTTACTTGACTAAATACAGGTACTTTTTTATACTTTGTTTATAAAAGTAACAAAAAACGAAATGGGGTACATAAATATGTCAAACGCTTCTACACAAGTAGATTTTTACACGGCTGTCCAAAATCGCCGCTCTTATTACGCAATTTCCAAGGAATCTGTCGCATCAGACGAACGAATTCAGGAGATTGTTGAATTTGCGGTTAAACATGTGCCATCTTCTTTTAATTCACAGACAGCCCGTGTTGTTGTTCTTTTAGGTGAACAGCACGATACATTATGGAACATTACAACAGAAACATTAAAAGGCATTGTGCCAGAAGAAAAATTTGCTCCCACACAAGAAAAAATGGATATGTTCCAGGCGGGCTATGGAACTATATTATTTTTTGAGGACCAATCGATTATCCGTGGCTTCCAGGATCAGTTTGCTGCTTATGCGGAAAACTTCCCGATCTGGTCTAACCAGTCATCCGGTATGCTTCAATTTGCGATTTGGACAGCGCTTGAAAGTGAGGGCTTCGGCGCTACACTTCAGCACTACAATCCATTAATTGATGAAAAAGTCGCAGCTGAATGGAACATTTCGGAAGACTGGAAGCTTATCGCCCAAATGCCATTTGGCAAACCAACAGCGCCTGCTGGCGACAAAGAGTTTGCGCCGCTTGATCAGCGTGTAAAAGTATATAAGTAATGTATCCTGTTTAAAATAAAAAAAGCGCGGACAATTCATTATTGAAAAGTGCGCGCTTCAGCTTGTAGGCAAAGTCTTCATTTTGAAGATAATGTCTACAAGCTTTTTTTGTACAATAAAAACACCAAAATCTAGTGGGGGAATTTGTATGTTATCAAAATGCCCTGAAGACCGGCGGAACCAAATAGAGGTTCGCGCTCGACCAGCTTGTGCCGGCTGACCATTTGCTCATGCAAACCAGTGCAGTTAGCTTGAATAGGGTTGCTAAAATAACTTGAAGGCTACCTAAAAAAGAAATGAACCGCAGAAGTCTATTCACCTAATAATTCCGTTGCTTTAGCAATGAATGGACTGTTAAACCAAAGACTGTATACCGTACAAACCATAAGTAGGGAGGGAAACCATATTTACCGGATTGGCTTTTAATCCGTGAGAAGGCTGCTCAAATGCGATACGTGCCAGCTCACGAGTTAACTCAGCCACGTTCATGGAATTTATCTCCTCTAAGCTATAAAAACCAGCACCGTCTACCTCTACGTTATCTGGTTGTGGATCTCCTTCGACATAATCCATTAAAAATACAAGATAAACATTATGTACATCGCGAGGCATATCTCCCACGGCTATAATTCCATTCACTTTTGAAGTAATCCCTGTTTCCTCAAGTACTTCACGAATAATCGTTTTTTCGATTGATTGATGTTGTTCAATGTATCCACCGGGGTTAGACCATAACCCTTAACCTGGATTTTGAGAGCGGCGAACTAGCAGGATCTTTCCATCCTTTATTATCAATGCGCCAACGCCAATACTATAATTGCCCCAAAAGACGTAGCTGCAACTAGGACAGGCTTTCCGATCTTCTCCTCTTATGTTGTGAATTTCTAATTGGTGTCCACAAGATAAAGCAGTAACGAACCTCCATGATTTTCCCCCTTTTAATAAAGACTTAAGACCTTCTTATATATAAAAATAATACACGCTATAGCTTGTTTATTTAATCCCTATTTTTATAACTTGCCAAATCTGCAGCTTTAATATGTTGCTGAAACAGCAACGAAAAGAGAGGTTCATTAAAAACTTTATTTCTAGACTTAGCTTACTTCAAAGATTGTCTAAGAGAAATACAAGCTTACAGACAAAAAGGGGAAATCGAATTGAGCTCGGGGAGAAAATTGCTCGGCGCGTATCAGAAAAGGTTATTCACAGAAAGGCTTTAGCGAACAAATGAAGATACCTTTTTCAGAGCACTCAGTTGCCAAGTGGGAGGCTGGCACTCGCCGCATACGGGATGATACGTATCCTCATATCACAAACAACCTGGATGGTACGCAGTTTTACTTTAAAACATGGGAGACATTGACCGGCCATGTAAGCATTCCTTTCTTAAATGGACCAATGATTATGTGGCAGGCAGCAGCTGGTCAAAAAAGAAGCCTGCGAAACAATAGAACATGTTGAACAGTATTGCTGGTTTAAGCCGCCAGAATTAAGAGAGGAAGAAGAGGTGGAGCAGGTAATCGACGAACTGCTCGAAGCTTCTGCCAGCATGATCAACCTGGTTGCTGTCTTTCGTGATGAAAGCAATTTATCGATGAAGCGGGCGTTCGGTTAATGGCGGGTGAGCTTGAAAGCACAATTTTACGCGGAATTTATTTTGAACGCCAAACACTTTACTAGCATGAAGCAGCTCGATCTAATATAGTTGCTTCATTTTTTGACGAATAGAATTTTTAAACAAGTAATGATTTAATATGAAACTGTCTTGAATCGATTTACAAGGAGTATTTTTTGTCAAATCCGTCTCCACACAGTAATGAAAATTGCAGAATCTGTATTTTCAGTGATTCAACATGTAAGCAATGATAATTCTTTCTCAAAAGTATGGTATAGTGATTTTAAATATGAATTGATTGCTGCTGCGGAATGAAAGGTGGCGTACTGTGGAAAATAACTTATTTACTAATATTAAATATGCAAGAGTATACGAACAAATTGTAGAGCAAATTAGAGAACTGATTCAAGAAGGAAAGATACTTCCCGGTGAGAAACTGCCTGGCGAGCGGGATCTTTCTGCTATGCTTGGATGCAGCAGAACTTCACTGCGAGAAGCTCTTCGGGTGCTAGAAGCTGAAGGAGTTGTGATTGCAAAACCAGGCGGTGGACGTTATGTACAAAATGTCGACCAGCGCCTTGTAATGGAATACAGCTTTGATCCTGTAGATCTCATGAAAACAACTTCCATTATTTATTTTTTAGAAGTCCGTGAAATGATTGAGCCTAGTATTGCCGCGCTGGCTTGTGAGCGAGCTACCGAAGAAGATATATTAAAAATGGAAAAAGCTTTGTTGAAAGTAGAAGCAGAACGAAAAGATATTGATGAAAAGCTGGTGCGGGACAGTATGTTTCATTTGGCACTGGCAGAAGCCACTCATAATTTCGTGCTTGTAACTACACTTGAAACAAATTTAAATATGCTTCAGCAGATACGGCTGAAAACATTGTTATCACCTGACAGGCTTGAACGTTCAACTGCAGAACACAGAGCCATTTTTGATGCAGTGAAAAGACGGAAACCAAAAGAAGCATCAGAAGCAATGGCTGCACATTTAAAACGATTACGGGAGAGCATTTTAAATAACCAGTAACCTATTTTCTTGACCCTATCTTTTAAAGATAGGGTTTTAATTTTGAAAAATATGTTGACGCTTTCAAAAAAGTAGTGCATAATTGCAATTAATCAAACCGGTCTGACCAGTAAACCATAAGACCAGTTTAAATGGAGGAAATAATTATGGCGCAAAAAAACTTTGGACCATTAACAGGATTAAAAATTATTGATGTCTCTAGTGTTATTGCTGCACCTTTTGCAGCCTGCCTGCTTGGAGATTTGGGAGCTGAAGTGATAAAAGTTGAACTCCCTGGCAAAGGAGATGCTACAAGAGGGCTTGGGCCTTGGAAAGGTGAAGAATCGTTAAGGTGGCCCGGACTTTCAAGAAATAAACGTTCTTTAACCCTTGATATTCGTACAGAAGAAGGAAGAGAAATTTTTAAAGAATTAGTCAGAACAGCAGATGCAATTATCGAAAATTTTCGTCCTGGTACATTGGAGAAATGGGGTCTAGGATATGAAGTCCTGAAAGAAGTAAACCCTAATATCGTTTTAACAAGACAATCTGGCTATGGTCAGACAGGTCCTTATGCAGGGAAAGCAGGCTTTGGAACCCCGTGCACTGCTTTTTCAGGTTACACGTACTTGCAGGGATTTTCAGACAGACCCCCTGTAAGCCCCGCTTTTTCATTGTTGGATTATGTTTCAGGAATTTTTGTGGCTTTTGGAACTGTAAGCGCTCTTTACCATAGAGATAAAAACAATGCAGAAGGACAAGTCGTTGAATTAGGGTTATACGAAGCGATGTTCCGAATGATGGAGTTCCTCATTGCCGAGCATGATCAATTGGGGAAAGTAAGAGAAAGAAGCCCGATGTTGGCAGGGCATTCGAGTCCGGCGGGTACGTATCAGACCAAAGATGGCAAATGGGTGGTTCTTGTCTGCAGTACAGAAAAAACATGGACTAGATTGGCAGAATCAATGGGAAGAGCCGATTTAATTGATGATCCACGATATAAAACAAATATGGAACGGATGCAAAATGATGAAGATTTGCAAAAGATTGTGAAAGAGTTTATCAGGAGTCTTAACAATGATGAGCTTCTTGAAAAAATGGATACTGACGGCGTGCCAGTTTCCCCAATTCTAAGTATTGAAGATATTTTCAATAATCCACAGTACAAAGCGCGGGAAAACATTTTGGAAGTGGAACATCCCCGTCTTGGAGCTGTAAAAGTGCCTGGTATCGTGCCAAAGTTTTCTGCTACTCCGGGCAAAATTAGACACCGCGCGCCTGATCTTGGCGAACATAATGAAGAAATTCTTAGAAATGAAATTGGGTTAACGGAAGAACAAATTGAACAATTATATGAAAAAGGAGTCATCTAACATGATAGAAAATACATTGATGCTTCCTAAAAAAGCGACAATTTGGGAAGTGTGCCCGCGAGATGGGTTTCAAATGGAACGTAAATGGATTCCAACGGAACAAAAGATTCGCCTAATTCATCGTTTTGTTGAGACAGGGATTAAGCATATTGAAGTTACTTCGTTCGTTCATCCAAAAGCCATTCCTCAGCTGAAGGATGCAGAAGAGGTTGTAAAAAGTGTTCAAGATTTAACAGATGTAAAATTTCGTGCCTTAATTCCGAATGTGAGGGGAGCAGAACGAGCCATTGGTGCGGGTGTGAAAAAGCTGAAATTGTTACTTTCTGCGACGGATTCTCACAGCCTGGCAAATTCTAATGCCACGGTAAAAGACGCGCAGGCAAAACTTCTCCCAATTGTTGATTTGGCCCATAAAAGCAATGTTGAAATCAGCGGATCAATCTCAGTTGCTTTCGGATGTCCTTTTGAAGGAAAAGTACCTGTGGAACGATTGCTTTCAATCCTTGAAGATTACCGCAAAATGGGGGTAACTGAGATTTCTTTAGCGGATACAAGCGGTACAGGTGATCCAAAACTCATTTACGATGTTTTAGGTGTAATGAAACAGGAGTTTCCAGAATTCGTATTTTCTATGCACCTTCATAATACAAGGGGGATGGCATTTGCGAATGCAGTAGCAGCACTCCAGCAGGGTGTTACCATTTTTGATAGTTCAGCAGCAGGTCTTGGCGGCTGCCCATACGCACCAAATGCAGCAGGTAATATTGCCTCTGAAGATCTCGTTCATGCCTTCCATGAAATGGGTATCGAGACAGGAATAGATTTGGATAAATTGCTTGAGGCAGCAAAAGAGGTAAAGGAAACAATTGGACATGACGGAGGAAGCTTTTTGTTGAAAGCTGGCCCAAATTCAGAGCTCCATTGTAAACCAGCAGGGCAGGTAAAACTGGGATAAGAAAAGGCTTAGAGAGCCTTTTCTTATCTACCTCATGAAAGCGCTATCCAAAAAGAGGGGGGAAGCAAATGCTAACATTTTTAGGTTTTTTAATGATCGTCGTTTTTATGTATTTAATTATGAGTAATAGAATGAACGCTCTGCATGCGCTTATATTAATTCCAGCCGTGTTTGCTCTTTTTGCAGGCTTCACAGATGTGGGCGACATGATTATAGGTGGAGCTGAAACGGTAGCTTCAACCGCCATTATGGTGACTTTCGCTATATTGTATTTTGGAACGTTAATTGATGCGGGAATGTTTGATCCATTAGTTAATAAGGTGGTTAAAATTTCAAAAGGTGACCCTCTAAAAATAACGGTTGGAACAGCTATTCTTTCTTTGCTGGTCGGTTTAGACGGCGATGGAACTATTACGTATCTAATTGTTGTCACAGCATTTTTACCCCTCTATGAACGTTTAGGCATGAATAAACTGATCCTCGCCTGTTTACCTGCAATGTCGATGGGAATTATGAATGTGCTTCCTTGGGGTGGACCGACTGCACGTATTATGTCTGTTTTTAATTATGAAGCAATGACAGTACTTGCCCCGCTGATTCCTTCCATTATCGCAGCGGCTCTTTATGTAGTAGGCTTAGGTGTTTTCTTTGGCTTAAGAGAAAGAAAACGGCTGGGTATTCAAAAAATATCTGTTGATCATGAAGTGGAAGATGAAATGGCAGCAACTGTGACCGAGTCAGCTGAATCATTAAAAAGACCTAAGCTATTTTGGTTTAATTTGTTTGTTACCATTTTATTAGTTGTAGGATTATTAACAGCTGTTCTTCCATTACCTGCTTTGTTCATGCTTGGATACGTTATCGTGACCATTGTCAATTACCCGAATTTAAGCGATCAAAAAGCAAGAATCGAAGCACATGCTGGGAATGTTTTGACAGTTGTTTCGCTTATATTTGCTGGAGGAGCATTCGCTGGAATATTAGAAGGCACTGGAATGGTAGATGCCATGGCAACCTCTATAGTCAAAGTGATTCCGGATTTCCTTGCTCCGCAGCTTCCATTAATTGTGGGTTTAACGAGCATGCCATTCACTTTCTTTATGGCAAATGACCCTTACTATTTTGGTATTGTTCCTATCCTGGCTGAAGCTGCTTCACAAGTTGGGATCGATAAGCTGGAAATTGCACAAGCGTCACTTCTTGGACAGCCTCTTCATTTGCTAAGTCCGCTTGTTGGCTCTGTTTATGTATTAATCGGACTTGTTGGTGTAAGTTTCCGTGATCATATTAAATTCTCTACTAAATATGCTGCTGGCAGTGCTCTTGTTATGATAGTAGTTGGTATTATTACAGGTGCATTGTCCATTTAATTGAAGGCTATTTTTTAGTATCCTGTTTGTCTCAAAAACGATCGTTTTTGAGCTGTTTTTTGAACAGCTTTTTTTAGGCAAAATCCTATTATTTTTGTGTATCACAACATTGCTCAAAATCTGTGTCTCATTAATTACCTGTTATATGCAAAAACTTATTCTGGCATTGCACACTTTTCTTGCTTTCGCTAGATCGAAGAGATTCTTTAAAAAGAAATCGCTTGTTGAACGCCAAGCCAGTTCCGTACTTACACAGGTACATTTGGATCTCCGGAAGCGGCACAAGAAGCAGCCAAAAAGCTTGGATTCAATGCGCGTAAAGGAGCAAACAACAACCGTGGTTATACAGGCGTGTTTACGTCTCTTGAATTCGCCGAAGAAGCGCGGGCACTTATTCAGTTTGAGCATGGGTACAATCCAAGGATTATATCGTATAGCGCATAATAAAAACCGCCTACTTTAATTGAGTGGGCGGTCTATTTTTACTGCCAATGCTTCGGTCAATTATTTATGATGCTTTGAGGATTGTTGTAAACAGGAGATCTCTTGCTCATTGTCCCTTTAGCCGGCTTAATATTAAATTTCATAAAGAAATAGCCTTCATCATACATAATTTGTGTTAATTTTCCTTTATTCATGTAAAACCAGTCTTGATAGCAACTGACAATGAAATTGACAGCAATTCCTCCTGTGATTCAATACTAAGCGCCTCATACTCCAGAACATAATGCACGCGCCCTTGTTTGGCCGAACGTTTAATGAAATCAGCTAACTCAATCGAAACACTGTTTAGCCAGGCATCTTTCATATAAATGATCGATCGACCTTTAGGTAACGGAAACAACCGTGAAAGTGCTTGGCTTTAGTGTGTGGAAAAGCGCAAGGGACAGCCGCATATATAGGCGTATTCACATCGCTTGAGTCGGCAGAAGTAGCGCAGGCGTTTATTAAAGTAGAACATGGCTACAATCCGAAAATCAAATCATATAAAGAGTGCATAATAAAAAGCCCTAGATCCGCTGCATATATGTTCAGGGCTTGTTACTTATATTCCACGTCATTAAAAATTTGTTAAGGTTAAAATTTTTTCTTATTCTGATGTAGCTTGGAAAGTTGATTTTGAAAAGGCTACTCTTTTTTAAGGGTAGGGTAAAGCAAAAGCATTTCTCCCTGGAAGTCTAGAAGTAACGAAATCCATCCTATTTTCAATCAAAATAATTATTAAAATACATAGAATCCAATTGAATCGTTCAATAAACAAACAGATCAAGAGAAGTACATAAAGCGCACAGAGCTCGCAGGCATGCTTAAAACGATTGCTTAAATGATAGTCTGCAAGAAAAGGGATTCGTCGTTTACACAAAATTATTGACAGTCCCCTATCACACCTTTAGTTACAATTACACATATACTATCTTGCTTATTTAATTTGATAACGAGGTGTGTCTATTGCTTATTATTAGAAAAGCAAATGAAAGGGAAGAAGCTCGACTGTTTCAAAAGATGGGAAAAACCACGGTGTAAACGATAAACTAGA
>NZ_LAHL01000060.1 GCF_000966195.1 Domibacillus robiginosus
GTCTAGATTAGTTTTCTATCGTCAAACCATTAACAAAAAGTAACGGGACGCTTTTCCGTAAAACAGGATTGTACATACTTTTTGGCTGAGAGATAATTAGATAGAATTTTGCAACTCGAAAAACAATTTATTGTAAGAAAATCTAACACAAAGCTATCTTGATAGAATTTTGTATATCATAATTAATTTCATCTTCATAGGCGTTGTGTAATCCCGAAATCAAAAGGAGAGTAGATCATCATGACTAGATATTCGAAAATGCATCTTCCTTTGCAACCTGAATTTGAAATCAACACTGATTATTATATTGAACAAAAAGAAAAAGATATAAGAAGCCAATCAAACCTGCTGTTCTACCAACTCAAAGTGAATAAAAATTCTACGAATTTGATATCAATTATTCCAGATGGATGTGTAGAGATATTGTTTTGCTGCAGTAATCAAAATACTTCTGCCTCTATAGGTGGTAGTGTTCTCCAAAAGGAAATACTAAACCTTCAGGCTAATTGTGAATATTTTGGTGTTAGATTTCTGCCGAAACTAGAGAATCGACACTTAAATTATTCAATGAAAGAAATGATAGGAAGTACAGTACCGTTAACTGACGTAATTTCAGTTCATTCTACTGCTATGGAAAGAATAATACATGGGGAAAATTTCTATGAAAGAATAACTTTATTTAAAGAACTAATTGGGAGTCACATTTTTAGTTCTGACAGTTCACAAAATGCTATGGTATATGCCATGGATAGAATCTATTCTTTAAAAGGAAATATAACCATAAACCAGTTAGCAGAGGAAACTGGGTATTCTACTAGATACTTACGTAAGCAATTTCAAGAGCATGTTGGTATTCCACCAAAATTATTCAGTAATATTGTACGTTTTCAGCATTCATTATATATGCTTACAAAAAAAAATCATTATACAATTTGGGATGTCATTAGCGAGAATGGATACCATGATCAAGCGCATTTAATACATGAATTTCAAAAGTTTGCTTCTATAACACCTAATAAACTTTCTAATTTACCTTCTGAAAAGTTAGAATATTCTAGTTTGAATGTAGTTTGAATAGTGAAAAATTAAATAAGAAATAAAAGCTTGGATGCTCAAAAAGGCTGCAAAAGACTTCCTAGGAAGTCTTTTGCAGCCTTTTTCTATGAAACAATTGCTTGGTGGTAGGGAGTTTTTTGAGATTTTTATGAAAAAGTAATCTCTATTAGTTCAGAAAAAATAGAATGTTCCCATTTTTACAATAAGAAAAAAGTAAATTCGACTATTGTTTAATTACAGAGTTAATCAATCATAGAGGGGGAAAAATTATGAAGGAGATTAACTGGAAACAAATTGAGGAATGGGATAAAAAGTATATTTTAAGAACATTCTCTACACAAGACGAATATCAACCTATACCAATTGAGTCAACTGAAGGTGATTACCTTATTAAGCCCGATGGAACAAGGTTATTGGATTGTTTTAATCAATTGTACTGTGTAAATGTCGGTCAAAGGAATGAAACCATTAATAATGCTATTAAAGAAGCTCTTGACCGCTATGGTTTTTTACAAGATGCCTACGCTACAGATTATAAATCTAAAGCAGCCAAACTTATTATTGAAGATGTACTTGGAAATGAAGCTTGGCCAGGAAAAGTTCGGTTTGTTTCCACAGGAAGTGAAGCAGTTGAGACTGCTCTGATGATTGCGAGGTTATATAAAAATCGGCCGCTTGTTGTCACTCGGGAGTATGCTTACCATGGATGGACGAAAGGTTCTGCCTCTGTTACAAGAATTAAAGGAGTTAAAGGCGGTATGGCAGAGACGAATCCAAATGCTCGTCCACAACAAATACCAGGACAAGATAGCGGAATCGTTGCTGTTGCACCTGCTCCAAACTGTATGCGTTGTTCATTAGGGCACAAATACGGTTCTTGTCACGACGAAAATGGGGAACTGGCTTGTGTGAAGTATACAAGACGCATGATTGAAAACCAAGGTCCCGAACAAGTAGCGGCCATTATTACAGAAATTACGCAAGGAGCAGGTTCCGTTCATCCTCCGGATGAATATATTCCACAAATTCGCAAGATGACAAAAGAACTCGATATTTTGTGGATTGCTGATGAAGTATTAACTGGATTTGGGCGTACTGGGGAATGGTTTGCTTATCAGCATTATGGAGTAGAGCCTGATATTGTCACGATGGCTAAAGGGATTTCAAGTTCGGCCATTCCTGCGGGTGCCGTAGTCGTTAATAAAGAAATTGCAAAGTTCATGGACGAATATCGCTGGGAGACAGTTTCAACCTATTCAGGCCATCCGATTGCCATGGCAGCTGTTTGTGCAAACATAGAATATATTATAAATGAAAATTTAGTAGAAAAAGCAAAGGAAGCTGGACAATATATTCAACAAAAGTTCCTAGAGTTAAAGGCTAAACACAGATCAATAGGTCATGCGGCAGGCTACGGAGTTCTCTGGCTAGTTGAGCTTGTTAAAGATGACAAGATGACTCCATTTGTAGAAATAGACAGGAATTTCACACATGGAGCGGATGCGCATACATTTCCTGTTGAAATTATTAAGGAAAAAGCACTGGAAAAGGGTGTGCTAATGGGTGGATCTATGCCGAATACCATGCGGATTGGCACATCTTTAAATGTATCTAGAGAAGATATTGATAAAGCGATGGATGCACTTGATTATGCATTATCTCATCTGGAGAGTCGAGTATTCCAGGAGTCTTAATATAAATGATCTCTGTGCTGCTTGATAGAAAACTTAAGGGGGCTTGTAATGGAATCATATAGTCATAAACAAGAGTTGAAACGAGCATTGAAGCTAAAGGATCTCGTGATTTTTGGATTGACTTTTATGTCACCAGTAGCGGCAATGTCTCTTTTTGGAGTTATAACGTCTGTTTCCGAAGGCCACTCTGTACTATCTTATTTAATAGGTTTTGTAGCAATGCTGTTTACCGCATATAGTTTTGGAAAAATGGTGGAGGCATACCCGGTTTCCGGCTCCACCTATATTTACGCAAAACGTTCACTGCATCCGAAAATAGGTTTTATTGCTGGGTGGGGAATGTTACTAGATTATCTTTTTTTACCAATGCTAACATTTTTGATAGGTTCCACCTTTGCTAATGTTCTTATGCCTAGTATTCCGATTTGGGCTTGGGTTCTCATTTTTGCTATCCCAGTCCTGATTGTCAATATAATTGGTATCGAGGTAGCGGCAAAGGTAAATTTTGTACTTGTAACTCTTATGGTCTTGGCTATCCTGGCCTTTGTGATTTCAACTATCAATTACCTAGTTACAGGTGGATTCAACCTATTAGATATGAATGCATTATATAACCCGGATACTTTTTCATTTGGTGCGGTTATTGGCGGTGCTGCTCTCGTAACAGTAGCTTATTTAGGCTTTGATGCCATAACCACATTGGCGGAAGAAACAAATGAAAGTGGGAAAAAGATCGGACTTTCGATTATTATCTCTTGTGCTATACAAACTGTTTTCTTTATATCTGTAACTTATTTCGGGATTGTTGTACTAGAAGATCATATAAGGATTACTAATCCTGATTCAGCATTTTCTGAAGTCTTATCCATTGTTTCCGGTCACTTTATTCAAACTTTTATTACCCTGATCATTATTGCTGCAAACGTAGCGAGTGGCTTAGCAAGCCAGTCTGCATCAAGTCGTTTGTTATACGGAATGGGAAGGGAGGACGCAATTCCGAAAAAGTTTTTTACTTATCTTCATCCAACATTCAAAACACCAGTGTACAATATTCTGCTCATGGCAGGACTCGGCATTGTTGGAGCTATGACACTTAGTTTGCAGTTGGTATCTGATTTGCTGGCATTTGGTGGATTGTTTGGTTTTGTATGTGTGAATCTATCGGTTATCAGCCATTACTTTGTTAAAAACAAACAAAAAAATGTATTTGCTTATTTATTAGTACCAGTCATAGGGGTTGCTGTATGTTCTTATCTTTTAATCGGTCTTTCTACAACCGGCAAGTTAGTTGGAGGAGCATGGTTACTAGCTGGAATTGTATTTCTATTAGTGAAAGAGATAATAGAAAAAAACTCGAAAGTACCAGTTTCAAATGTGAATGAGGATTTGATCGATGTGAAGGAGAAACATTAATTCCTATTAAATAAAAAATATAAAATAAAAAAGGGAGAATATGAATGATGATTGTCGGAATTCCAAAAGAAATTAAAAATAATGAAAACCGTGTTGCCCTGACCCCAAGCGGAGTTATTTCATTTTTACATGCTGGCCATAAAGTCTTAGTTGAGAAAGATGCTGGGATCGGAAGCAGTTTTACAAATGAAGATTATGCCAAGGCTGGTGCAGAGATTGTTGAAAGTGTAAAGGATATATGGTCTAGAGCTGAAATGATTATGAAAGTGAAAGAACCCCTTCCTAGCGAGTATGGTTACTTCCGTAAAGGATTAATCCTATTTACTTACCTGCACTTAGCAGCTGAGCCGTCTTTAGCGCAGGCTCTTAAGAATAAAGGTGTTACTGCCATTGCCTATGAAACAGTGGCCACGGGTCGTGCTCTTCCGCTTCTCACTCCAATGAGTGAAGTTGCGGGCCGTATGTCTGCGCAAATCGGGGCTCAATTCCTACAAAAAGCAAACGGGGGCAAAGGAATCCTTCTTGCGGGTGTTCCCGGTGTCAGCCGCGGAAAAGTGACCATTATTGGCGGCGGTGTTGTAGGTACAAACGCAGCAAAACTTGCTATTGGTCTAGGTGCTGATGTCACCCTTCTAGACTTAAGTGCAGATCGTTTACGCCAAATAGATGATATTTTTGGAAACCAAATCAAGACATTAATGTCTAATTCATTAAACATTGCAGAAGCTGTAGCGGAAGCGGACCTCTTAATTGGTGCAGTGCTAATCCCTGGCGCAAAAGCACCTAAATTGGTAACAGAAGAGATGGTAAAAACAATGAAGCCTGGTTCTGTTATTGTCGATGTTGCGATTGACCAAGGCGGCATTGTGGAGACAGTTGACCAGATTACAACACATGATAATCCAATATATGAAAAACACGGTGTAGTGCACTATGCCGTGGCAAATATGCCAGGAGCAGTTCCAAGAACATCTACGATTGCTTTAACAAATGTAACAGTGCCTTATGCATTACAAATTGCTAATAAAGGTGTGTACAAAGCAATTTCTGAAAACGAGTCATTAAAATGTGGATTAAACGTAGCAAACGGTGAGATTACGTATAAAGCTATCGCGGCTGATCTTGGCTATAGTTTTGTTTCACCAGAAAAGGTCTTTGAAAGCGAACTTACAACTGTTTAAATGTTACATTTAAATAGTTAAAATAAATCTCATTTTGCTGAGTAAAAAGAAAAAATAGCCAGGTACTCGTATTAGAGTCCTGGCTGTTTTTATCCCTGAAATATAGATTAATCTATAGTGAAACATGCGTATTGATTAATCAGAATTATACAGTTTCCAATGAAAATCTGATATGAAGCTTAATGCCGGGTTGAGCCCATGAAAGACGTATTTTCTAATGGTGACTAGCGCGGAATTCAATTACACTTGCGGGCGATAAAAGTAAAGATCTCTTTCATCAGAGCATAATTCAGATGTCCTAGCTTTTTTGATAACGTTGAGTAATTGGCAACAGTGAGACCGAAAATGAGCCAATATTTTAGTGTAAACACAGATTTTTCCACTTTTAAATGGTAACCGTTCCTCGATATGGGATCAACATTTCTATATTAAGTTTGCGTGCGATATTTTCGTAACCAATCAGTTTGATTAAGAATTGAAATTCTTGATCTGAAATAAACTTTTAAATCGAATTTGGGGACAAAGTATTCATAACCAGCACGATTGCATTTATATATTGAAAATGAGTGTACTAATAACAACATAAAATATTGTTCAGCAGGTTATCTGAAATGAGGGAGTGTAGTGAAAGTGTCTGGATTTACAGTGTCAAAGAAATTATACACAGGATTTTTATTTTTAATTATTCTTTTGGGTTTTTTAGGTGGAAGTGCTATTTATAGTATGGATAAGATAAATAAAAAGTCAATAGAGATTACAACACTCTTGCTTCCAGGTGTTCAAGCTATCAATAACATTAATTATCTTAGAGAACATATTTTGGCGCTTGAATACAAATATATTTCAGAGCCTGATAAAAATGAGCTGATAAAATTAGAGGAAGAGATGGATAGCACCTTTTCCACTGTTCAAAAAACATTTGAAGAATATGAAGCCACAATTTTTTTGGAAGAAGAGAGACAAAATTTTGAGGAATTGAAGCAAAAATGGTTAGAATACGAACAGTTACATAAAACCTTTCTCCAGATTGGTTCTAAAACTGATGTAATAAATGGTGCAGGTAAGGCAGATGATGATAGATTAACAGAAATACTGGATGAGTCGCAGATTATTTTTTCTGATATGCAAAAAAACCTGGACTTTCTGGTTAATTTGAATGGTGATGGAGTCAAAAATGCGAGTGTTGAGAGTGGTCAGCTCTTTGCCTCATCATTTAACCTCATTATAATTATTTTTGTAATTGGAATTATTGGCGGTCTTATTACTGCTTATATTATTGGACGTACGATATCGAAGCCACTTCAACTTGTTACTGAAAATGTAAGAGAAGTAGCAAATGGAAATTTAAAAATTGATCCTGTGCATGTGAAAAATAAAGATGAAATTGGTGACCTGGCTCAATCTATTAACGAAATGACGAACAATCTTGGACTGTTAATTGGTCACGCTATTCAAACATCAGAGTCTTTGGCTGCATCATCCGAACAACTTCTCGCGAGCTCTGAACAAACATCTCAATTAACTCAACAAGTCAATCTTGCTATTCAAGAGGTGGCATCTGGATCAGAGAGCCAAGTAACAAGTATTAACTCCGCAGAACAATCAGTTGTTGAAATTTCAGAAGGAATGAGACAGGTTGCTTATTCTATTCAAACCGTATCGGAATTAAGTATGGAAACCAATCAAAAAGCAGAAGCCGGTACAGTTGCCATTAAAGAAACGATAGAACAAATGGATGTTGTTCAAGAAAATATAACAAAGACAGCTATCATTATTCATGCATTAAAAGAACGTTCCAAAGAAATTGGGAGAGTAGTAGATTTAATTTCAAATGTTTCTGACCAAACAAACTTACTGGCTTTAAATGCAGCCATTGAAGCAGCTCGCGCAGGAGAACAGGGAAAAGGGTTTTCTGTTGTAGCAAATGAAGTCAGAAAGCTTGCAGAAGAATCGGGGAAAGAAACGAAGAATATCCGAACGCTCATAGAAGAAATTCAAAAACAAATCACCCAGGTATCTTTTTCAATGGAAGAAGGCTCAACCTCCTTGAAAGCAGGTGTCAATAAGGTAAATAAAACGGAAAAATCTTTTAATGAAATTGCAAAAATGGTTGCGGGTATTACCGATCAAGCTCGAGAAGTATCTGTTGCTGTAGAAGAAGTAAATGCAAGTTCCGAAGAAATAGTGCAAATAATTTCTGCTATAACAAGTATCTCTAAACGATCTGCAGAAAATACACAACACGTTGCTTTAGCAACAGAAGAACAAAATGCAACAATGGAAGAAATTGCAGCTTCAACCAATGAACTAAGCATTATGGCACAAGGCCTTCAGGGGAATATCTCCAAATTTAAAGTGTAAATGATTAAAACAGGAAAAAGGCTATTTATATTAATGAACTAAAAATCGAATTTGTTTATATAAAAAAAACTCCATTGAAGTGAACTCAAAAGTTAGACAATAAATTATGTAAATAACGAGGATTGAACCCTATATAGTACTGGGTTTAATCCTTTTAATTATTCCTTGATCTTTTTGTGATTGTAATAGTCGATATAGTTTCCAACTATAGAATGAAATTAACTATGCTGTGTGTAGTCTTGTTTCCTGAATAGGGTATGGGTATTTAGTCATTTGATTACAACATAAATTGCAGGTCTTTTTTTATTAGACTGTCCATTAAACGAGTCTTAGTTCAAGCCCTCCTCCTTTCTTGAGAGTAATTAAGAATTAAATTTATATAAAATAAATGAAATATTTTTCCATTCGTTCAGTTGATTGAACTCATCATAATATACTTTCGATAGTTGTATGAATCTCCTTTACTCTAAAATTTCGAGGTTTGATTTTGTTATAAAATAGGTTTCTTAAAGCCATTATAAATTTTTCGAAATAGTTGTAAAGTTATAAAGAAGCGGTTCGTTAATAAGTTGGCATTTTCAGAAGGTTTCATAAGGCTAGAGAAATATAGGTAGTGTTAATTTGAAATTTTTCCCTATGGGGAGGAGATTCATATGACATGGGAAAAGACACAGTTCAAGCATTCTCGTCGTGAGATTAGAAGATTTAACGCTTGTGAGATTTAGAATTCCATCTGTTTTAGCTGTAGGAGTATCGGTAATTTTTGGGTTATAACGAGGACAAACAATAAATAATACAAAAGGTATGAGTGCCATAAAAAAAAGATTATCTACCATATGGATCCTTCTTTTTGTAAGCGGTTGCTCATATGAGGATTCTTATGAGCTTTTGGGATCAAACAGTTCATATTCTAACCTGCAGCCGGAGGAACAAGAGAAGAATCAGTACACGATTGGTATAGTTTCTAAATTAGATAATATCCCTTATTTTAATTCGGTAAAAGACGGTGTAATGGAAGCGGCGGAGGAATTAGAAGTGGAGGTTTTGTATGAAGGTCCTACTGTGGCAAATACAAAAGGCCAGCAAGTGATTATTGAAAAGTTTATTAATCAAAAAGTGGATGCTATCGCTGTTTCCGCCAATGATCCAATCCAGCTGGCACCAGTTTTAAAACAGGCAAGAGCAACAGGAATTGCTATTATAACGTGGGATTCAGATACAGAACCAGCAGCACGGGACTTATTCATTGATATGGTAAATCCCGAAGTTCTTGGGCGGCATGTTATGGATACTCTCGCGTGGAATACCGGTGAGCATGGGACTTTTGCCATTATGACCGGCTCTTTTTCCGCCTCAAATCACAATGCATGGCTTAAGTGGATACAGGCACAATGGAAAGAATATTATCCGAATATGAAATTGGTAGAGGTAGTAGCAACAAACGATGATTCACGCAATGCCTTTATTCAGGCACAAATACTTATTAAGAAATATCCTGACCTCGCGGGCATCATTGGCAATTCATCGGTAGGACCGCCTGCGGCGGCTAAAGCAGTAGAAGAAGCAGGAAAAACAGGGGAAATTGCGGTGGTGGGTATATCGACACCAGATTTAATGCGCGATTATTTAAAAAATGGCTCTGCCCAAGTTGTGACACTCTGGAGCCCAAAAAAGCTAGGTTATTTAACAGTTGCCATGGCGAAAAGCTTAATCGATGGGTCAGAGACGATCGATTTTCAATATGTTCCTGGGGTTGGAACGATTCGTGTGAGTGGGAAAGATACTGTCATTATGGGCGAACCGATTGATTTTACTAAAGAAAATGTGGATCAATATGATTTTTAAATGGCGTTCCTTCCGTGACTACCGGTTACAGACAAAATTATTTATTACTTATATTTCCATTACTGTTATTCCTATTGCTTTGCTTGGCTGCTTGGCTTACAGCCAGTATGTTTCTTCTATTGAGCGGCAGGTCGGCACGTATATTCCGCGGCTGCTTAATCAGGCAAATGATAATATTGAGCGGCAGATCAATGAATTTTTTCAAATGCCTGACCAGATTTATAATGCGCCTAAAATTATTGAAATATTGCGAAAAGATGCATACCAAACTGTTTCGGCGATGCGTCAGGATGAATTTATTGTCAATACCTACTTATCAAATACATTTATCCACGGCAGCCAGCAAGATGTTCTCGGCATCTTTATTTCTTCAAATAACAGGCTGTTTAGCAGTACCAAAGCCCATTATTTTTCGGGATTTCCAATGAAGGAAGCTGTTGGGCTTTACGGGCAAAACCTTGATTTGTGGAGCCAAGAAACATTGTTGTTGCCAAATGAAACGTCGCTTGAGTTTGAAGATAGGCGTCCGTTTATTTTAATTGCGAAGCCTCTCAATGATGTGGAAAACCGACTCAGTCTTGGCACGATGTTTATTGCGCTGGATTTATCATTTATCGATCGGATTGTCCGGCCTATTGATGAGAAGGAAGAAGCGGACATCTGGCTGATGAATGAAGAGGGGTATATATTCTACCACACAAAGACGGATCAAATCGGAAGAATCGACAAGGAAGTGGCAGAGTATCCGACATCAAACGGAAGCTTTAAAACAAAAGAGATGTTATTTGGGATGGATCTGTCCGAGCAGTATCATTGGATTTTAACGCATCGGATTTCACTTGATCAGCTGACGGCTGAAACGAATTTTGTTCGCAACATTACGATTTTATTATTTGCTGCTGTCACAGCCGTTGCACTTGTTATAGCTGCTTTGCTGGCATGGGGAGTCGCCAAGCCGATTCAAAACTTAACCGGGCAGATGAAGCGGGTAGAAAAAGGAGATTTCAATATTAAATTAAACAGGCAGTCGAATGATGAAGTAGGATTACTGTCTGAAAGCTTTCAAACGATGATCAAGGAAATCCAAGAGCTCATTCGCGAAAAATATCAAATTGAATTGAAGCAAAAAGAAGCGCAAATGTACGCTCTTCAATCTCAGATTAATCCACACTTTATGTACAATACGCTTGAAACGATAGCCATGACGGTGGAAGAAGATGATAAAAACACGGTAGTGGATATGGTTACCATTTTGGGCAGAATGCTTCGCTATTCCTTAAGCAACAAGGAAAATCTTGTAACAATTCATCAGGAACTTCAGCATATTCGTGATTACCTGACCATTCAATCGTACCGTTTTGAGGATGACTTAACGTTTGAGATTAATGTGCAAATGGATGGAAACAAGGAGTATATTCCGAAATTTATTTTACAGCCGCTTGTGGAAAATGCGCTTGAACATGCCTTTGTTCCGGAACAGCAGCTGATTATAAAAATCCTGATTAAGCGGGTGGGCAATGAAATTCATATGAATGTATCGGACAACGGGGCAGGGATGAGCAAAATTAAGCTGCTAGAGATCAAGCAGCTGCTTACACTGCAGACTGATCTAAATCGTGATCATCATTTTGGTATTTTGAACGTAAATGGACGGCTTGTGCTTCATTATGGGGAAGATTATATGCTGCAGGTAAATAGCGAAAAAAGCGTTGGTACAACGATGCTGATCCGGGTGCCGATAAACTAGGGGGAAAAAGGGGTATGAGTGATCAACCAATTCGGGTAATTGTAGTTGATGATGAACCAAAACTTCGAAGAGGTATTGAAAGGCTTATCCAAGCGAACGGGGAAGAGTGGGAAATTATCGGTAGCTTCGGATCAGGAAAGCAATGTATCGATATGATTATTTCCATGAATCTATCGTTTGACGCTGTGTTTACAGATGTACGCATGCCGGTCATGGACGGGCTGTCCATGCTGAAGGAGTTAAAGAGTAAAACAAGCTATGAGTTTTTTGCTGTCATTATTAGCGGATATAACGATTTTTCATATGTGCAGACTGCCTTGCGTGAAGGAGCAGTTGATTACTTGGTAAAGCCCATTGACCGCATGGAACTGAAGAAAAGGCTCGCTAAAATAAAAGAAGAGGTACAAAAAAAGCGGGTTGAAGAGACTCATTCAGAAGAAAACATGTCAGGACCGATTCAAACTGCTAAGCAATGGATTGACGGGCATTTATCGGACCCTATTACCATTGATAAAATTGCATCTCTTGTGTATATGAATCCGACCTATTTTAGTGAGTTTTTCAAGCAGCATACAGGAGAAACTATCCTCGATTATGTAACGCGCAAACGAATGGAAAAAGCACGGACTCTCTTGCTTGCATCCCCGATGAAAATTTATGAAATTGCGGAAGCGGTCGGCTATACGGATAAAAAGTATTTCAGCAAGCTATTTAAAAAGTATTATGGAGAACTGCCTTCGAAATACAGACAGGATCATTTGTGATACTAGTGGTTAAGCTGTTCCAGCTTTCGGATCAGCTTTTTTAATCCTGGCTCATAATAGACCAACAATAAGATTACTAGGTATGTGTAAAGTTGGAGAGAGATAAACGAGAACCTAAATTGCTGAGGAATGAATTGAAGGAAGATTTTTTTAACCAAAATAATTAATAGTTCTTAAAAGTAATATAGAGCAAGGGAAAAACCCGTATTCAGGGCAACAAAAAAGACGAGAAGCTTATTAATTTCTCGTCTTTTTACTTTATTATCATTATCAATTTTTTATGTGAATATATAAATCACCAAACAGGCTTGAATTTTGCTAACACATCAAAGGTGCAAATACAATTCAAAACGTTATAGGAGGCATGGAATAATAGGGTCTTAAAACGTTATTATTTCGTTCGAGGGAGAAGACCTTTTCTTTTTTGATTAAATTATGCAATCTATAAACAATTGATTTTGGTTTCCACTACCAGCTTTGCGATGCAAAAAGCTTTGCCTGTTTGTAAGGAACATAGCCTGATTTTTTAGAGGCTGACAAGCCTCTACACGTAGAAATCCTCTTGGTCAAAGAATTCACTAAGTAATGGGGGGTAGTTCAAACAAGACTTTTAGATTTGTTTAACCGGTCAAGCATTAACTGTAGGCTATCTTCTGTCAGAGGACTCCCTGGCAGTCGAGCTGCTTCTCCAATACTCATTGATTTTATAAGGAATATCGTAAACTCTGGAAAATATTGTTCAATTACTTTCATTGCATCAGGGTTTTCATATAGTTCGGATAGTAAAGTCTCTTCGGTAATGAGCTTAGGAGCACATTGATATGCACAAGAGAAACGGTAAACTCCAGAACCGACTATAATTTCTGCATGATTATCCTTGATGGTAAATGACTCAATTCCTTCCACTAATTCTAAACGTTTGCCACTTTCGAAAATAGTTGAACTGTCGCTATGCGGAAGGGTAATGGTGCCTGATGTATTTGGCGGTATATGCACCTCAAGTTCAACCTTGTTACCAGACATACGCCAAGATGAAACAATCTCTCCATAAGGCGAAATAAGAGAAGCTTTTGCATATGTTAATTCACCATGACCAATTTGCGGACGGATATGAATCTTTTTATAGCCGGATACTCCCTTAACCTGATCAAGACCCGCGACTACCCGGTAAAGCCATTCGCCGATTGCTCCATAGGCATAATGGTTAAAAGAATTCATGTCTTCGCTCCAGAATGAGCCATCGGGTTTAATGCTGTCCCAATGTTCCCAAATGGTAGTAGCACCTTTAGAAACCGAGTATAACCATGAAGGGTAACTTTCTTGAAGTAAAAGTTTTACCGCTGTATCATGATAACCGTTTGCTGATAAGGCAAAACATAAATAAGGTGTGCCGATAAATCCGGTAGAAAGATGATAATCATTTACTACAATCATATGGTTCAATTCTTTTGCTGCCCGTTCCCGTACAGGACCTTCAACAAGGTCGAAGACAAGTGCCAGAACATAAGCTGTTTGAGTATGTGCTGCCAGCCTGCCAGAGGGGGACACAAATTCAGAATGAAACTCTTTAATGATATTATGCAGCACTTCATCATAGAATTTTGCATCATCCATTTTTCCTATAACACGGGCTGTATCACGCACAATTCTAACAGAATGAGCAAAGAAAGCTGTAGCGATTAAATCTTTTGGTGTTGCTCCTTCATAACTATCCTCTTTGGCATCAAGTGCTAGCCAATCACCCAAGTGAAATCCGGTGTTCCATAAATATTCATTTTCTCCTTGATATCTGATGTAATCTACCCATTTTTTCATGCTGTCATATTGCTCGGTTAAGATGCGCTTATCAGCATAGGCCTGATACATGTTCCAAGGGACAATTGTAATAACATCACCCCATCCTGAAGACGAGTAGATGGATAGAACATCCGGCACAACAACCGGAATACTTCCATCAGGAAGCTGTTCTGCTGAAACATCGCGAAGCCATTTGGTGAAAAAAGGTCCCACGTGATAATTAAATAGGGCAGTACCGATAAAAACCTGTGCATCACCTGTCCAACCAAGACGCTCAGCACGCTGTGGGCAATCCGTTGGTACATCAACAAAGTTGCCTCGCTGACCCCATACGATGTTTTTCTGAAGTTGATTAACCCGTCTATCAGAGCATTCAAAAAAGCCTGTTTGTTTCATATCTGAATGAATAACTTCACCTACAAAAGCATCCATCAATGCTTCATCCGAGTAATTTGGTAGGCCTTCTATTTTCACATATCTAAACCCTTGGAATGTAAAATGCGGAAAATAAGTAACGTTGCCTTTTCCATTAGAAATAAACTCAATTTGCTGCTTTGCAGGATTCAGGTTTCCAGTATAGAAGTTTCCATCCTTGTCCAATACTTCAGCATGCTTCAACGTAATAGCAGAGCCTTGGGGAATATCAACTATAAATTTCATTCGCCCTACCATATTCTGTCCCATGTCTAGCACTCTATCTCCGGCCGGAGTTTGAATGACTTCAATTGGATGTATGGTTTCTACCACACGACACGGCCAATTTTCCTGTGCTACTAGACGTTCTGGTCTCCAGCTGTGTGGAATTGTTCTGGCCCAGTTTGAATCTTCTAATCCCGCTTGGTCCCAACCCTTTATTTCTTTACGTGCATCGTATATCTCACCGTCATACAACTCTGAAAATAGGATAGGACCAATTGTAGCTTTCCAGGTAGAATCTGTTCCAATCAATAATTCAGATCCATCTTCATACTTTACATGTAGTTGAAGCAGGGCGGAACGAAAATCGCCATACTGATGACGGCCCAGCAAAAGCTCTCCTTTAAACCAGCCGTCTCCCAATATAATACCTACTGCATTCTTTCCTGATTGAACAGCATCTGTAACATCATAGGTTTGGTATTGAAGGCGGTGTTGGTAGCTTGTCCATCCTGGTGTCAAAAATTCATTACCCACACGCTCGCCATTTAAATGCAGTTCATACAATCCAGCGGCAGTTGCATAAATCCGTGCAGAGGTAATATTGCTTCCAAGTGTAAATTCCTTACGAAGCATGAATGCTTCTGGGGACAAAGAATCAATATCATCAGGGTGTGGTGTTATCCATTCTGCCTGCCACTCATCAGCATTAAGCAATCCGGTTTCCCAATACGTCGTCTCGCTCCAATTCGATTCTATCCCCAGCCCGTCCCATACCTTTACTCTAAAATAGTATCTCGTTCGAGAGGAAACAGGAGGTCCACTATATTCAACTTGAATTGATTCATTGGATAATACTTTCCCTGAATCCCAATAAACTGAGGAGAAATCATCTTTTTCTATACTAACTTGAATCTGGTAAGCTTGCTGAACCACTCCTCGTCTATCAGCTTTGATTCTCCAACTGAATCTAGGAGTTAGAATATCCGTTCCTAAAAGACTAGATTGATATTCAACTGTGAGATCGGTAATATTGATTTGCATAAAAACTATACCTCCTGCTATTATTTCGTAAATTTACTAAATTTTATTTGAATGACCATCCTAACAATTACTTCATTTGTTCTCCATTATCGTTTTAACCGATGGTTGCCAGACCAGCAGGGCACACCTTATTACCTGTATTAGAATAATTAGTACCCTCTGAACGTCGGCTAGTTTTCCACTTTCCATAATCAAACGTATTAAATACCATTTTTACTTTGTATCCAAGGTAACATTACGTCTCATTTTGGGAAATGAACCTCAGTTACCCATGTCTAATCGAAAATACTATCCAAGCTATTTTGACTAGTTTTTATTCATAATCCTCTATCTTCCACTCATCCTTCCATTCAAGATAAGGTTTCTCCCCATCAAATCTGAATGGCAGCCATACATAATCGGCAATTGAGGTATTGGCATTTAGCAATATCTCTATATCGTCCGTTGTTTCAACATTCTCCTCGTTAAAAAAAGAGTTCATCATTTTTGCAATTCTTTTATACGAAGCTCCACTCTTAAAATTCTCTCCTTCTATTTCAGGAAGGGCAGGCAGCCATCTATCCGCCAAAGCAATATATAGATCCTTTTTTTGAGGATGCTTAAATACAGATGTAATCTGAGAATTAAAAGAAGTGCAAGAAGAATCATTCACATGTGGATCCCCGAGCACTTTAAAAGAACCGTGCCAAGTCTTACCACATGCCACTTCTGAAGGATTTGGAAAATATCCCGTAGTTCCAGAGGTCACTAAATAATGAAGTCCTTTTCTATAAAAATGAGCTGTTGCTTCTCTTACATCTGGTGGTGATACACGGGGGAAGTGGGTGCTATAATACCCAGATACATCCGTATAATCATCCGTTAAATCTGCACAAATAGTTTCGCTATGAACTCGCTCGAAATAATAATACGCTTTACCGTCAGGTGCTACCACCAAGTCAAAGTCTCCAGCACTCATTCCAAGTGGACGTAATCGCTCTTTCACCTTCGTATAGGGTCCTAATATATGGTCAGCCGTTAACACAGTTTCAGTCTGTGTATCATCTTTTTCCATTACTTTCAGCCAGCATACATATTTTTTTGTTCTCTTATTGTAAATAATGTGCGGTCTATCCATCATGGATTCAGGGTGAAGGGAGGACTCTGGATTGTATGGTTCAGGCGGTATAATTAATCCTCTATCTTCCCAGTTATAAAGATCTGTAGAAGTATAGCAACGTACTCCCCAATGCCAGATATTTGTTTCCGGTAAGGTCTTCTCTTTATTCTCTCCGTACCAATAATAGACTCCATCAATGTACATTATTGAACCACCATGAGCGTGTATCCTTTTTCCTGTTGTATCCAGCCATACTTGACCAGGGCGTATTGAATTATATTTCATTATTACTGTCTCCTATGAGTTTCTATTCTGACCTAATCCATTAGTTTTAAAGTTTATCAATTAAAACTGATCTGCTTCTAGCCCTTTGTCTCTCTTCACATGTTTTTATACTTTAGAAATAGGGATTCTCGAACGTTTAATGCACATTGTTTTCTCCTCTGTGAACCTTTTGGTCTTCGCTATACGTAACCTGAGTCCCAAAAAGTTCATAGAGGAGTGGGTTAATATTTAATTGAGAGGTCGATAACATGCTCCTGATTTGGAACTGACTATTTTGAAAATTTATTGTACTTTGTTTGAATGACCATTCTCAATGAAAGGTTTTGTTAATTCGTCGTCCGTTAATTGTTCCTGTATGCTATTATTTCTTGGATATAGGAACATAACTCCAAAAGTGATGACTGTAAGGACAAGTGGAATCGTATTAGTAATATGCATGATTCCATCTAAGGCTTGCTTTGTTTGTTCTCCATTCGGATTATAACCAGAAGTCGCTAGGAGCCAACCAAGTAGGGCTCCAGCCAGTGCTGCCGCCACTTTTCCACTCAATGCCTGTATGGAATAAATAGTGCCCTCTGAACGTCGGCCAGTTGTCTGCTCTCCGTAATCAACCGTGTCAGGTACCATTGCCCAAATACACAAAAATAATAAATCCATTCCGATATTTCCTATAGTCGTAAACACTAGAGCTAATGTAATGTTAGAACCGCCAATAAGGAATGCACCAAGAAATCCTACTGAACAAACAATAGCAGAAATATTATACATCCTTACTTTACCAATTTTGGTTAACGTCTCTCCGATTCCAAATTGAATGAAAACTGTGATTAAAGTATATACCAGATTGAATACAGCAAATAATGCAACTGCATTCAAATTATAGGTAAAATAATAAATTAGCGCTCCTAATCTGACATTTAAAATTATAGAGATCAAAAACATTATTAGAGTAATGATAAGCAGAGCTCTATTTCGGGCAATAGCAAACAGCATTTCCTTAAGCGTAATTTTTTCGGCTTCTTGTTGAGGAACTACTCTTTCCTTTGTATTATGGAAGCAAAGCCATATAAAGAAGATAGCCAGTATTCCTATAGATATAGCTGTTACAAAGAAGCCCGTGGCAGGGTTTTCAAAAAAATCAATTACTGTCGTTAACTGTGAGGCCAATAAAAGTCCAAGGCTTGTAAAAACAAGCATAAAGGCCGTAAGACTTGCTCGCTGCTTTGGATCCGCTGTTATCATGGTATTTAGTCCAGTGAGCGGGATTCCTATCACACTTATTAGGGTACTAAGCAGTAAATAGGTGGTAAAAATAAAAATCATATGTCCAGTCTGTCCAAGCTCTGGATTAGTAAAAGTTAAAATGAAAAGGATGCCCAGCGGAAAAGCTCCATAAAGCAAATAGGGGCGGAACTTTCCCCATTTTGTATGTGTATTATCTAATTTGTATCCGATAAATGGTGTAAGGGCTCCGTCAATCAACCTGGACACAAATACTAACGTACCTGCAACCGACGCTGGTAATCCTGCAATGTCTGTATAGAAGAAAATCAAGAAATACATAATCATCCCTTGTATGGAATTTAAGCCGAAAAATCCTAAGCCATAAGAAAACTTTTCACGAAACTTTATCTTTTCAAAACCTTCTAAATTACTATGAATTTTGGATGCTGCCACAGTAATTATCCCCCTTTATCTTCATCTTCCTAAATACAATTCAATGCACCGATCTCCAAAAATTGAAAACAATCAAATTACCATATGATTATCTAATTAACTTATTTTTATCTCTTCGGCATGTAAAGATTTCAATCCACGATTTATAGTACTAATAATTGTGTCAGTTACTTTGATGAATATATTGCGTTCCTTTCTTCAATTTTTGCTTATTCTCAATATAATTTATTTATCTGTATACTTCCTTGTAAAAAACGGAACAATAAACAGAGTACAAACAACGTGTGTTATATTTTCTTACACGAAACCTAATTATTTTTTATTTATCTTATATTCAGAATAAAAATTTGAGATTGAATAGGTATGAATTATGAATAATTCACCACAAAAAATGCTTTGGGTCTTCTTTGATCCTTGTTTAACAAAAATTGGAATAAACAGAATTCTAAGCAGGCAGCTCATAAAACAAGCAAAATTACTATGGATCTTCGATGCTGTTACCGTGCTTATCATCTCCTTTCTATATTCAACTTCTGAAATACAATTCGACCACTGATCTAAACAAATTGAAAATCCTAAGAATAAAACATACAATAGGAATAACAAAATCCACACATAGCGCATTTAATGCAAGCGCTTTAAATACAGTATTACCGGTTTTCGAATGATTATCTATGTCAGTTTGAATAATCTTTTATGTCAGATTCAAATCTCACAGGAGGACAGTTTAGTGAATAGTGCAGAGTTAGATCAATATCTTCGCTCGTATAAAGATTACGAATTAGCTTATTTCAATTCCACCAACCCGCCGCTGCTAGCTTTTCACGATGATAGAGAATTTATTATTGAGGATAATTACGAAGAAGTATCAAGACAGGTGCATCATCTTTCGGATAAATTAATTATGAAGCCGGATCAAAATATTACATGCAACCAGCATTATCGTTTTTTGAAATTAGTTCCGCACTATCACCCTTTTATCGAAATGATTTATGTTTATTCCGGTACATGTACACAGACGATTAATGGCGAAACTATAACCATGAGTCAAGGAGCTCTATGCATTTTAGATTTGAATGTAGTACACGATATTAAAGTTGCTGGAGAAAACGACATTATCATAAACATTTTAATGAGAAAGGCTTATTTTGATAAAACTATGCTTGGGCGTTTATCCGGCAACAGCTTACTTACAAATTTCTTTATACGCGCCTTGTATCAAGAAAAGGGCTACCACGATTATATTGTTTTGCAAACGAGCAATAATCGCAAAATAGACATGTTCATGTCCGAATTGATGTGTGAGTTTTTTAATAAACAACTATGTTCCGAGGAAGCGATCAATAGCTATATGCTTCTTATTTTTACTGAGATTTTACGTGAATATGAGAAAGAACAACTAATTCAACAACCTAATAATATAAAACAGTATAACGTTGCAGACATTTTACACTTCATGGAAGAGAATTATCGGGATGTTTCTCTCGTTTCGACCGCAGAACATTTCCATTTTCACCCTAATTATTTAAGTAAAATATTAAAGAAATATTTCGGTTTAACCTTCGCTCCTTTACTACAAGAAATTAGGTTGAAACAAGCCAGTCACTTACTTGAAATGCATGATCTGCCTGTAAACAGAATTGCAAACGAAGTAGGATTTAGCAATATTTATTTCTTTTATCGAATCTTCAAGGAAAAATATGGTTTAACCCCCTCGGAATATCGGAAGAAATTTAAAGCTCAACTGTAGAAGTTGAGAAAGTTAAATTTTTCATCACAGAGATAATGAAAAAAGGCGGTTCATGTATTTTAAAATGAAAATTTAAAGGAGAAATTATTTGTCTAGTGGCCCCATCACTCAAATGCAATTGTAGGTAAGGCACTTACATTAAAAGAAAAAAGGTTTTATTACCACTGGGAGAAAAAAATATTTGGAACATCTTGAGATAGTTGACCCTTGAAAACGGGGCATAGAAAGTATGTGGAAGAAGCGCTAAACTACATCGTAACGTCGCTGATATCCTACCCATGTTGAAAACGATTGTTTTAGTGTGAGAAGCCAGTTATTTCTTAATAAAACTGGCTTGTCTTGCTGGTACACACAAACACATCCATAGACTTCGTTGGTCCAACATATAATATATGCAGCCCTGTATTATACTCCAGCAAAATAGCTTTTAGGATAAGATTAAGATATGTTTATTTCATATAAAATGTATTATTCTATTTAAGGAATGAGGACAAACTAAAAAGACATCCTGTGTTGGTTCAGGATGTCTTTTGTCAAACGTTTATCCTTTTGATGCAGCTATACGCATCCGATCTGCACGTTCTTTTTTGCCGTGCAGGAAGTAGTAGAGTACCGACACTGTAAGACCGATGATTCCCAAAATCGCATACAGGGCCTGATAGCCGGTTGTTGGTATAACCAATCCAAGGAGTGAAGGTCCAAATCCAGAGCCGATTTCAAAAAATATAAAGAAAGTAGCTGTGGCAAGCCCCAAGCGGTGAGGTGCAGCCGAGTTAACCGCTATTGTCTGAGCGATTGATGAAATATTGCCAAAGCCGAGACCAATTAAAGCGCCTGCTAATAAAAGGGTTACACTGTTGCTTGCTGAACTGAGCAGTAGCATTCCGGCTCCAAAAACGATAAAGGCCGGATACATAATAACATTCGCTCCTTTTTTGTCCATCAAGCGGCCGGTGAATGGTCGCGATATCAAGACGGAAGCTGTGTATACAACAAAGAAAAAGCTTGCTGTTTCTACCAAACCTAACTCAATAGCATATAAATTTATATAAGAAAGAATGCTGGAGAAACACAAGGTCATTGCAAGAATAATAATGGAAATGGGAAGTGCTTTTGGTTCAATGAAGCTGGAAAGCTTAAATCCTACATTTTCATGTTTTGTTTCTGTTGTTTTCATTATAGGGACATTGATGAAAAATGCTGTTGCCAAACTAATAATCCCTAGTAGAAGACAGAAAATGAAAATCATGTTAAAGGTTGTATGCTGGCTCATATAAAGGCCAATGAATGGACCAATTCCAGTAGCTAGTGCTGTACTTACAGCAAAGTAGCCAATTCCTTCACCTTTCCGTGATGCCGGTAGGGTGAAGGCTACAACCGTACCGATTACTGTGGACGCTGTACCCATTGCAATACCGTTTACTAATCGGCTCAAAATGAGAAAGGCGATCCCGTAATCTACAAAGTATAACAATATTGTTAATGTAAAAAAGATTAATCCGATAACTAATATTCGTTTTGGGTCGGTTGAATTAATGATCCGTCCGGTAAATAAGCGGCCGATCAAAGCACCGATAATAAATATCCCTGCTGTAAGACCAGCTTGGCTAGTAGAGGCACTGAATTCATTTATAGCAAACACAGCAATTGTTGCATTTAATAAAAAGAATATTAACGTTAAGAAAAAATTGACTAAGGAAAGAATGATAAAATCTTTCGTCCACAATTTAGGTTTTGTTTGATTCATTGTTTATTCTCCTTCTCTATGGTACTTGATGTTCGCCTTAAAATGTACATAAAGTAGAGGGTGTTCAGCCCATTCTGTTGTAGCCGGCTCCTTTTCTTCTTCAGCAATCTTTGCGTGAATCGACATTTTGAAGCCGAAAAACATCAAAGTTTTTCTTTTCTAACTTTATAAAACCTTTTACTCCGTAACAGGAGTAAAAGGTTTAGTGGGAAAAGTTCATTATATATTGTTTATCCTTATTGAATGGCTAGCTCTTTTTTAAAAAGGAAGGCTTTAATTTAGCTTAAAATGAGTATGCTTCTCCATCATCTGGTACTAAAACATTAGAAGACATTTCTTTTTCTTTAATAAAGGCTTTTAATTCCTTTCTGGATAATGCCCAATGGTTGACAGCCTCCATATGAACAACAATAATTTTTGAATCAGGGGCAGCCTGGTAAACTTTATGGATATCTTCTTTCCCCATAATTAGAGAACCGCCTTGTAAGAACTGGTTGTCCCCGCCATTCACTATAATGATTTCTGGTTTATGTGTATCGATTACTTTTTGTACTGCTTCATACCAAACCGTATCTCCAGCTACATATAAAGTTTTCTCATCAGGGTGCTTGAAAACAAAGCCCATGACTGAACCAGCAGCTACGGCCATCTCTCCTCTTCCATGCTGAGCTTCTGTTTTAATCAATTGGACATCTTCAAAAACTGTATCTTCTTGTAAAACTTCAACATCTTGGAAACCAGATTTTTTTACTTCTTTAGCATCTGCTTCACTTTGCACAAATATTTTTATGTCCTTTGGCAATACTGTTTTGGCCGCATCATCAAAGTGGTCATAATGCAAATGTGTTAAAAGGATAGCATCTACATCTTTAATAATGCTATCAATGGATGTTGGCAAGTCAACTAAAGGGTTTGGATCGTTTCTTAATGCATTTGGGAAAGGTTCATAAGTCCCCTTTGCTGCTAACATTGGGTCAATTAAAAACTTTTTCCCTGCATATTCGACAACTTCTGTAGCATTTCGAATATGGTGTATAGTGATTTGTTCTTCTTTATTAGCACTATTTTTCTCCTCGCCAGACTCTTTAGGATTGCCGCACCCAGCCAATGCTACGGCCATTAATAATAATGCTGCCAGCATTAATTTTAAACTCTTCATGTTTGTAACTCCTTTTCTTTGGTGTACGTATAGTCTATACCATTGTTGTTTATCGAATACATACATTAAATCAAGTCTTTTAGCAGTTTGACTTGATTAATGAAAGGAGTTAAATAATACGAATATATTTTCGAATTGAACTTCCAACAGCAGTTGTATCACAACATGGGAATCAAGTGGAAAATCCATTTATCACAGTAAGCTGCTTTAGCAGGAGGGGTTAACACAGAGGAAAGGGACATTGTTGAGGGATATAACTATTAAATTTAATCAAGTGAAAATTGTAGTGGAATATGCTGAGCAACTCATAAATAAACAGCTTCCTCACAATGTCCTTCATCACCTTTTCAAAGGAATAGCAGCTAATGAAGGGGCTATATGAATGATCCTATTTGAATTAGTAATCCTAAATATAAGTGAAATTTAAACGGCAATAAAAATCCTGAAATTTCTCCCCCTTTTTCCGAAGATTATCCCCTTATGCAATAAATTCATTTTGATTAGTATTTATGAAAGCGCTTTAATGTCGAAAGGGAGTATACCAGGCAGAATGATAAAGGAGGTGAGATAGTTCAATGGTAAAGTGTCGAGCATTCACTACAGCAATTTTAAAATTAAAGCAAAAGACTACGTAAACAAGAGAGGTGTTTAAACTAATGAAAGCAAAGGGGGATTTTACTTGGCTAGTAAACGTAAGTTCATTTACTTTTTAATAACAATTTTATTTATAAACATTTTACTTCCTAGCTCCTCAAGTGCAAAAGCATCCATAAAATCTTCAATAACTAATTTAACTGTAGAATACATGCAGAATCCAATAGGTATAGATTCAGAAAAGCCGCGCTTCAGTTGGAATATGCAATCAAATATTCGCGGAGCCAAACAAACGGCCTACGAAATCTTTGTCGCAGACAGTGCCAAGAGCTTAAAAACAGGCAAATATATTTGGCGCAGTGGAAAGCAAGTATCAGAAAGTTCTGTTAGTGTAAAATATACGGGTACGGCCAATAAGCAGCTTAAGCCCAGCACCCGATACTATTGGAAAGTAAAAGTTTGGGATCAAAGTAATAAAGTTTTAGAATCAAGAGAAGCAGCTTATTTTGAAACAGGATTAATGAGTACAGATGGCAAAACAAACTGGGATGGTGCAAAGTGGATCACAGAGACACCGGACGACGCTGAACTGCCGAATGTTACATTAATGAGAACTGAAAGAAGTCTGAGTCATAAACCTGTTGAAAGTGCACAATTATACATGACTTCGCTGGGTGTTTACAATGCTTTCATCAATGGGCAAAAGGTTAAAAAAATCCAAACAGAAGGGGAGCCTGTTGACGAGATATTTAATCCAGGCTGGACAGATTATAAGTCTTATGTAAATTATCAAGCCTATGATGTAACCCCCTATATTTCCAGTAATTCAAAAATTAGCCTAGGTGTTATGCTTGGAAAGGGCTGGTTTGCCGGGCGAGTCGGAGCAGTTGGAGAGTATTCAAAAGTAGTAGGGAAAGAATTAGCGTTACTTGCTAAATTGGTTGTAACGTATAAAGATGGCAGCCAAACAGTTATTGTTACCGATGAAAAAAATTGGAAATCTAGTAACCGCAGTCCTGTATTAGCAAATGACTTTTATGATGGCGAGACTTATGATGCAAATATTGCCAAAGAAATAAACGGTTGGAATCGTGTTAACTATGATGACAGAAACTGGGATGACGTTTCCATTTTGAATTACAAAGGAAAAGTGAAAGCCAACAGAGGAGCAGCTGCCCGTATAGCAGAGGAATATAATTTATCTCCTATTAGCGGTTTTAAATACAGCCAAATTGAAAAATCTATAGCAGGCGGTGGGGATTCAACGTATGATTTTGGCCATGCAGTGACAAGTAACGTCAATGTAAAAAAAGATATTTCTTTAAAAGCTGGGGAAACTCTTATCCTTGATATGGGGCAGAATATGGCAGGGATTCCAAATATAAAAGCGGCCGGCGCTAAAGGAAGCACTATCACGATGAAATATGCTGAAATGCTAAACGACGGAAAGAAAAATCCAAATATTGAACAAGGGGGCAGCGATGGTCCAAAGGATACTCTCTATAGGAAAGCACTAACAACTGCTGCCCAAACAGATAAATATATTTTATCTGGAGACAGTGTAGAAGAATATCAGCCGTTCTTTACTTTTCATGGATATAGATATATGGAGATTACTGCAGACCAAGATATAATCATTAAATCTGTGACAGGTAAAGTGATTACGTCAGTGGGTAAGCAAACTGGTGATATTTCTACTTCTGATGCGGACGTAAACCAATTGTTTAACAATGTATTGTGGGGACAAAGAGGCAATTACCTGTCTATCCCTACTGATTCTCCTCAAAGAGCAGAGCGTGTTGGCTGGACAGGAGATGCTCAATTGTTTGCACAGACCGCTCTTTACAATTTTCAAGATGTTCCATTTTTGGAGAATTACAATGAAATTATTGATGCTCACAATCAAGAGCAGAATGGAAAGTATGGAAGCATTATGCCTGCAGGATTTGTAGGATTTTTCTCAACGACTGTTGCCTCAGGATGGAGCGATGTTGGTGTCATCATTCCTTGGGTACTATACCAGCAAACTGGGGATACAACCGTAATCGAAAAAAGCTTCCCGCAAATGGACAAGTATATGGATTATGTCGGAGCGAATGGATACGATACACAATGGTTCGGAGATTGGCTTGCGTTTCAGCCAACGTCTACTCAGTACTTAAATACTGTTTACCATGCCTATGATGCTCAGCTCATGAGCAAAATGGCAAAAGCAATCGGAAACGAGTCGATGGTAAAAAAATACGACGCACTTTTTGTGAGAATCAAAGCAGATTTCATAAAAAAATACCTTGATAAAGATGCAAACCTTTTAACAGCTACTGCTGACAATTTTGAAAAATCAAGACATGGATATCAAGGAGCGGATAACGCTCAAACGGGACTATTATGGGCATTAAAGCTTGGCTTATATGAAACAGAAAAGCAAAAAGAAACAATGATTAATAATCTTACTGCGAACATTAAAAATGAAAATCATTTGATTCGTAAAGACCAGCCGGAAAATACTTTAGCTGTTGGCTTTTTGGGTGTTAATGTTATACTGCCTGTTTTATCAGATGTAGGGGCTGATAAATTAGCGTATACATTGTTGTTGCAGGATGACATGCCATCTTGGTTGTACAGCGTAAAAAATGGTGCCACAACAATTTGGGAAAGATGGAACTCCTACTCTATCCAAGACAGCTTTGGGGATGCTTCTATGAATTCTTTCAACCATTACTCATATGGCGCAGTCGCGGAATGGATGTATAAATACATGGCCGGCATCTCAAATGATCCAAACTTACCGGGATTCCAGCATTTTGTATTGCAGCCAACAATAGATGCGGATAAACGTATAACATGGGTAGATGGATCGTATGATTCAGTATACGGAACGATTAAAAGTAAATGGAGAATGGATAAAAAAGAGTTTATTTATCAAGCGACAGTGCCGGCGAATACAACAGCTACTGTTTATATTCCAACTTCTGACGTCGATACAGTAACGGAAGGTGGAAACCCTATAACAAAGGTTAAGGGAGTAAAGTTCATAAAACATGAAGATGGAAAGGCGGTTTATGAGGTTCAGTCTGGTACTTACGATTTCAAATCTTCTATTAAACAGCCTGCCTCAAAGTAAGAGAATAGCGGGGTTTCTAGAATCCTGACACATGTTATTACTATATTAAATATCAAATAGTAACTAGCCTAGCTAATACTAATTTGTATACCAGGGTATTAGCTAGGCTGTTATTCGTTTTTTGTTCATTATGGTTTGTTGCTGTTCTTTATTGTAAGCTATTTATACATTGTTTCTCTGTTGACCCTAAATAGCAATAAACTGTTGTATGAGACAAGCTCCTCCTTCTGCCACATCTTTAATCGATATTACAATTTTAATCCGCGATTTCACCATTTCAATATCCTTCATCCTGATTTTCTTCGGACGACCATTGAAATAGCTCCATGCTTTTGCATCAATACAAGTCCGTCTTGCGACCGATCCCTTTTGAACAAAAAATTAGCGCCGCATTCCCCTTCAATATCTCCGATTTAGTGGGGGTTAGGTGCTAAGGTCTTGATTCTTCTTATCCTTCTATGTATTTTTTATGACATCGCCTGCCGCTTCTTACTTATCATTACTCAATTGATCCTCGTCTCGTTTCTACTCACTTATAATGAAAAATTACTTACTCAAGTGACAACAGAAGGAAATCTTTGGCTGATCCTTGTCTTGTTAACAATTGGAAGTATTGTAGCAGTACTAGATAAAAGTGGTTTATCAAAACAATTTGGATTGTGGGCTGGAAGTAAGGCGAAAAGTGGTAAAATGGGCCTTCTCATCAATTATTTTATGGGATATTTTTTATCTTTTGACCCTTATTTAAGCACTTCAACTGTAGCAACATGTATGGCCCCTGTTAACGATAAATATAAAACGCCTAGAGAAAAAACGGCATTGGTAACGATTTCAACAGCTGGTTCCTTGTCCCATCTATATCCAATTGGGACAGGTTCTATTTTTATAGGTGGATTATTGGTAACAAGCGGTTATGCTGCTGAAGGAAAAGGAATAAGTGCTTTTATGGATTTAATGCCTTTGCTGTTTTTTCCAATAGCGTTTCTTATCGTTGTATTTCTTAATATTGTAGGTGTTATCCCAAATATAGGCCAAATGAAAAAAGCTTATTCAAAAAACGATAATTTTTCAGAAGGAAATGACCAATCAAATGAACCTGAAAATTTGAATCCTTCAGTAACAGAAATGGACGCAGTCAAAGACGAACTGGCAGCTACAGTGGAAGCGAATGTATTAGATCAACCGAGTGGTAAAAAGTCGCCGCATCTGATCAATTTCTTTATCCCTATTCTAATTTTCATTGCTTCAACAATTTACTTTGAGTCCAATACCCAGTTAGGAGCCTTTGTCACAATACTAACATCTGGTGTTATTTTTGTAGTGCAAGGCATTTTTACAGCTGAAAAATATATTAGTACTGTACTAGATGGCATGAAAGATATGGTTGAGCTTGCAGTTATTATGGCGGCGGCTTTTGTACTTGCTAATTCTATTACAGATATTGGATTTACTTCTTATATTGTTGGGGTTGTATCAACTCTTGTTATTCCTAAACTTCTTCCGTTTATTATCTTCTTAGTTTTTTCTGCTACTGAATTTTTAGTTACATTAAACTGGAGCTTGTACATTATGGCTATTCCTGTATTAATAGAACTCTCAAATTCTGTAGGTGCTAATACTTCTTTAACAATTGCTGCTCTCGTGTCAGCAGGATTATGGGGAGCAACTACATGTATCACATCAGATATTGGTTTTCTTACGGCTTATTCTACGAAGACAACTGCTTACCAACATTTCCGTACAAAATTACCTTATAGCATTTTTGCTTTTGTTCTAGCCGCTATTGGTTATCTTGTATGTGGTTTATTCTTGTGATTAATTATTTAAGTTAAATTCCAATTATCTTTTTCAGAATATTGATAATTATTAGCGAATTAAAGATAGAGGATTTTTTTTATGGATCAAACTTTATTTACTGGAATTCCAGGTGTTTTTGTACCTGTTAAAAACTTAGATCAATCAGCTGATTGGTACCGTAATGTATTAGGGCTAGAGGAGTTTAAAAGGGGTGACATAACAATAGAGTTCAAGGTAAGTAATGGAGACCCGGTTTTAGTACTTTTTCAAACTGACCAAGCCCCAGCAGTCTTTCCAAAGAATCTTCATATAAATGGAAATTTCTTTATATTCAAGACGCCTGATGCCGATGCGGCACATAAATTACTAAAAAAATATGAAGTTTCTGTGTCGGATATTCTACTTTATGAAGGAATACAAAAATACTTTTTCTTTGAAGATCCAGATGGAAATCGATTATGCGTTGAAGAATAGTTTGTATTAGAGATTATGGAAAATTAAGTGAAAGGAGAAGAGAATGGGCAAAATACAAATGAAACAAATTGCAGGTATGAATCTTCATTACTTAAATTTTCCCTTTGAATATTTTTTAGATTCAATGAGGAGTTTAGAAATTCAAAACATAGAACTATGGGGAGGATCACCTCACTTATTTAGTGAAGACATTACATTCAAAGAAGTCGGGCAAATTCGAAACTCAATAGAACAAAGGAATTTAAAAGTTGTTTGTTATACTCCTGAACAATGTATGTATCCATACAATTTAGCAGCTAAAGAGCCTATTATTTGGAGAAGAAGCCTTAGCTACTTTATGAAAAATATTGAAATTGCTACTGCATTAGGAACAAATCGAATGCTAATTACATCAGGTAAAGGCTATTACAATGAACCATTTGAAGAAGCTTGGAAAAGATCAAAAGAATCGCTTAGTATTTTGGCTGAGAAAGCTGAACAATCGGGAGTATGCTTATTATTAGAGCCTCTCCAGCCTTTTGAGTCTAATCTTGTGACAAATGTAAACCAGGTAAAACAAATGCTTTTAGGGATTAACTCACCATTTCTAAAGGGAAATGTTGACACAGTGGCAATGGCGGTTGCTGGAAATACACTTGAGGATTATTTTAATGTACTAGGGAGCGACTTGATTCATATCCACCTTATTGATGGGAATTCTTCTGGCCACTTAGCATGGGGAGATGGATCATTACCGCTTTCACATTATATAGAGGCGATGGAGTATTTTGACTATGAGGGTTACCTAACTTTAGAGATAGTTAATCCACGCTACTATTTCGAGCCAGAAGAGGCTTTAAAAAAGTCATTAGTTGAAATTAACAAAATTATCCTTTTAAATAACAAAATAAGATAACGAAGATACCAGCAGAATCATTGAGGAATATTTTTGAGGCAAAAGGTGTAAGACAGATTAGAATTTTATAGATAAATAACTACAACAAGTTATCCTGAAAAATCAAAGATATGTCTGAAAGGGAGTGGGATTTCCACTCCTTTTTTAATTCTTTAGAAGATCTGTCCATACTTACTTAGATAAACAAAAGGATTAGTAGGTACAGATATACCTGAACAACAATTATTGCTTAGGTACACTTTCATTGGAATTTAGAGGTGAAAATATTTTCTAATAAGTGTTTGTGGACTTTTGTAAATATTTTAATAAATTGGTAAAAATAAGTATTAAATAAAAAAGTGTTCCGATTTTTACAATAAAATAAGAGCAAATTCAATTATTGTTATTGTACATGTTTAATTTAATTATGCCCTCCAACACTAGAGGGTATAAGGTGAAAAAACGATTGGAACATTTGATGTGGAATAATGTTGATCAATGGGAGAAAGGACGTATATGCATGTCAATTTGAATATAACAGAAATCTTGTTTACAAGTAGAGAAGATATCGAAGAAGCATACGAGTGTGCTCTTAAGGAAGAAAAAGCGAAGAGAAAAATCATTCTATGGGTAAGTTTTAAATAATTAGGATGATTCTTTAATGAAGCTAGATAAAATAAAGGGCGAAAATTTCGCCATCCATTAATATTAATTAAAGGGGAAAGTGTTTTATGAAAATAACTTTAGAAAGTAGTATGGCAGGTTTTTTGAAAAAATTTGAAAAGTCCAAGGAATTAGCGGAAAAATGCAAAGGTAATATCCCTGGAGGTTTTAGTAGAAAAACTTTCAATTATGGTCCTCATGGAATTTTTGTTGAGCGTGGTGAAGGGCAATATATTTATACAGTCGATGGACATAAGCTGCTTGATATGAATAATAATTTTACAGTAAATATTCTTGGACATAATCATCCAAGTATTTCAAAAGCTATTATGGAGACTATTCCAAAAGGGTTCTCCTTTGGAAATCCTACGGAATATGAGAGTAAACTAGCAGGAATTCTTATCGATCGCCTGGAATCAGTAGAAAAAGTAAAATTTTCATGTTCGGCTAGTGAATCCTGTCTTAGCGCAATTAGGATTGCAAGGGGATATACCGGAAAGACTAAAATAGCCAAATTTGAAGGCGGTTATCATGGTTTTATAGATGATCTTGCTATATCAGCGCACCCTAGCCCAGACATGGATCCAGGTCCAGATCATAACCCAAAACCTCTTCCTGACTCTGGTGGAATTCCTTCTTTCGTTACAGAAAGCACTATATTATTAAAGCAAAATGATATTGCTGTTTGTGAAAAGATTTTAAGGGAAAATGCTGATGATATCGCATGTGTTATTATGGAATTACAATCTGGTGCTGGTGGAATTGTAGTTCTGGAGCAGGGCTTTGTTGAAGACATTCGTAAGCTCACAGAAGAACTTGGTATTGTCCTGATTTTTGATGAAACAATCACTCTTCGTGCTGGCTATAATGGATTGCAGGGCATATATGGAGTAAAACCGGATTTAACTATAATGGGCAAGATGATTGGGGGAGGTATTCCTATTGGTGCAGTAGGGGGGTCATCCAAGATTTTTGAGGTGCTTGAAACTGACCAGGTTATGATTTCAGGTACACATCACGGTCATCCTCTTGCAGCAGCAGCAGGAATAGCCTGTATGGAAACAATGAATGAGGCTGCCATAAATAAATTGAATAATCAGGCTGAAAGAATAAAACAAGAAATCAATGAATGGGCCAACATTAAAAACTACCCATTTATGATTTATGGTAAAGGGTTCTCTTTCCTTGCTTATACATTTACTGACAAAGTTGGAAGGGAAATAAAAACGCACAGAGACTTCTGGAATTATACAGATAATAATAAAACAAATATATATTCCTTAGAAATAGCTACACGAGGGTTTTTTCCGGTCTACAGAGGACAGTTTTCTCTTTCATTGCCAATGACTGATGAAGATATTACGGCTTTCATAGAAACAACAAAGGATATTGTCAAAGGTATAATGGAATAACTTTTGAGAAATCTAAGGTGCATAATTTTTCCTTTAAGATGGATGGCTCTCTTTTAAAGCCCTTCGCTTATTTTCTTAATATCAAAGGATGATGTGCGTTACTAGTACGGCAAAGGTGTAAAAGAGTAGAGTTCCGATTAATTATGTCATTAAAGTATCGGTAATTGGAGAGATACTGTCCATCTTAATTATTGGACCAACCTATGCACCATTTTGAATTTTGATAGAGTTAGTAAAAATAGACCTGGACGACAACTTCAAAGATATATATTGTGCTGGACTCGTCATGATTTGCAGCTGTTTTAACAGGGTCTATAGCACTTTTAGTTTTTATACGGAAAACTTATTCTAATAATGCTTTAGAAATTGAAACCTCTGCCTAAAAGGCAGAGGTTTCAAACTTTAGGTATAAATTAAGTTAATGAAAGTGAATTGAATCTAGTGAAGTTGGAATGAAGTTTAACTATGGAATTAATTAGAGAAACTGAAACGGCTCTACTTTAGCAGTAGCTTAACGGATGGGACAAGTCAGAAGGAGAAAACAGGTGATAAAGCAAAGCCGTGTATCAGATATGTATTTAATAACGTTCTAATGAAAGTGACCGTGGTTATAGGGACGGAGGAAATGAGTGAACACTCTAGATAACTTTATTTAAGAAAAGACTAACTTTAGAAATAAAGAGATTAAAAATCTGATCCAATTTTTAACGTTAGTGTCACTTAATTTATTAACCGGGCAGTAGGAATAGCAGCCACTTGGTATGGTTTTCTTTGTGAATTTTAGGATAAATCAAGTAGTCTTGGGCAAAATTCGGGTTTCCTTCAGATAAAGTATCCAGTTGAAGAGCCAGTTTTTGAATAACCGCAGAGCTGATGGAGATCAGGGGGTGACAACGGTTTGGAAAGCAAGGTAACAAAAGAGAACCAGCAAAATTTATTTGCTGGTTCTTTTTTGTTACTGAGAAATTTTAAAAAGAAAATGATTTATCCCGTATAGCGGAACAATGAGTTTTCGAACAATAATGGAAGCGCTTTATAATGATTGTAATAACTATCAAAGTGATGAAAGGAAGAGATGACAATGGTAACTGTACGCGAATGTGACGTAATCGTTGTAGGTGCAGGTCCAGTTGGACTGACAGCGGGCTTGGCTTTGCAGAAAAAAGGAATTTCCTGCGTAGTGATGGAGGCAGATCCGAAAGGGAGACCGCGTCCGGGAAGCCGGGCTATTTACCTGCACAGTGCAACATTAAAGCTGCTGGAAGAAACGTCAAAAGGGCTGGGTTTCGAACTAGCGAAAAACGGTATTATCTGGCCGGTGAAACGGACGCTTTATAAAGGAAAAGAAGTGTATGTGAAAAATTACGGCATTACGAATAATCAGGATCCAAACAAGCTGCCTCATTTTACGGCGCTTCACCAGGATCACATCGAAACGCATATTTATAATGCGTGCATCAAAGCAGGGGTTGAATTTGTATGGGACTCACCGGTGAGAACACTTGATATCCAGGACAGCGGTGTGACATTAACAACGGAAAAAGGCGAGACATGGAAAGCTCAATACATTATTGGTGCAGATGGTGCCCGGTCTGTTGTCCGTGAGCAGGCAGGCCTTAAATTTGAGGGACCGCGCACGAATGATACGTTCCTTGTTGTTGATGTAAAAGAAGATGAAGAAAACCCGCTGCCGCTTGAGCGTGTTTTCCATTACCATCACCCGGCAATGGGCCGCAGAAATGTGATGCACGTTCCGTTTAAAGGGGGCTGGCGGGTGGATCTTCAGCTTTTAGAAGACGATGACGTGGAGGAGTTTACCGATATTGAAGGAGTAAAAAAATGGCTGCCGAAAGTAATGGACCCGAAATATGCGGAGCGGATCACATGGGTTTCTTCTTACCGGTTTCATCAAGTGGTCGCCAATTCGTTTACCGATGAGAAGCATCGTGTTTTGTTAGCCGGCGAAGCGGCTCATTTATTTGCCCCATTTGGTGCACGCGGCTTGAATTCAGGGGTTCCAGATGCGCTTATCGCTGTACGTGGAATTGAAGCGGCACTGAAAGCTGAGACAGAAGAAAAACGTCGTGAAGGGGTTGCGGCAGCAGCAACTGAACGGAGAATTGCCGCGCAGTGGAACAGAGCCGGCTCAACAACAGCATTGCATCATTTGCAGGGGGATGAGCCCGAAATCGATATGAAACGGGCCGTTGCCGCTTCATTAGCATCGATCGTGCCACGGCTGGGAAGATGGCTTGACGAAGGGCCATATGGGCCGAAATTTGGTCCTCCTGAACTGACAACAAAATACTAATGAAGTTAATAGAAAGATTGGAAAGGAGTAAAAAGAAATGGCTGTCATGATTAGTGAAGAAAATCAAAGCACCGAGGCTCAATTAGTGAATGAAATGATAGAACGGCTGACATCGATTGACTGGTACAGCCAGGCAGGAAAGCAATGTGCTGGATCAGCTGAAAAAGCGGTTCAGTTTATCGAGTCAATTGGTGTATCTCATTACGAAGTCAGAACTGTGTCAAAAGAAGAAATCCCAAACATTATTCAAAAGCTCACCTTTAACGGCAGTGAATTGTGGTCCGTTTTAAAAGAAGAGCCGGATCGTTTAAAAGAAAAATTAGCAGTGTCCGGCAAAGAGGAACTTCTTCAAAAAGTGGTTGATGTTGTGCCGGAAGCTGTATTTCATCCAGCATTTACAGGCGCACATCAAGCATTTCGGGATTCGAAAACGGTTCAATTTCTTATTGGCCATGCGATGTATATCAGCGTCATGTCATGTACGGCTGTACTCGCAGGGGAAAAAGAGCTGTTTGAGCCGATTTTAAACATTATGGAAGCTGGTCACATTCCGCTTGGGCCTGAAGGAAATATTTTTTACATCGCTTAATTTCATTAAAGAATAGGAGTGTTTATAGATGAAGCTAGTCACATTTACACACAACGGTATTACCCGCATTGCTGCACAGGAAGGTGAAAGAATCATTGATTTGCATGCTGCTTTTAAAGCAAAGCTGGAATCAGAAGGGAAAATCCGTGCTAGTCACATTGCCGAAGCGTACGTCCCGGCAGATATGAATGGCTTTTTGCAGGGCGGCAATGAAAGCATGAAGTATGCCAAGGAAGCGATTGAGTTTGCTTTAGAGAATCCTAAACAAGCAGTGCCACTTATTTTCAACAAGTCAGATGTGAAAATAGGTGCTCCTGTGACGAATCCAGGAAAAATGATCTGCGTCGGCCACAACTATCGCGAGCATATTTTGGAAATGAAGCGGGAGCTGCCTTCGCATCCAGTGGTTTTTGCCAAGTTTGCCAATACGATTGTCGGTCCGGAAGACAACATTCCATTCCACCCGATTTCAGAACAGCTTGATTATGAAGCGGAGTTCGCTTTTGTGATCGGAAAGCGGGCACGGAATGTATCGCAGGAAGAGGCACTGGACTATGTTGCCGGCTATACGATTGTCAATGATGTGACATACCGCGATATTCAGCGCCGAACCATCCAGTGGCTTCAGGGAAAAACAGTGGATGGCAGTGCGCCTATGGGTCCGTGGCTGATCACGTCAGATGAATTAACAAATCCGTCTGGCCTGGAGATCTCCCTGACTGTTAATGGCGAAGAAAGACAGCGCTCCAATACGGCGAACCTTGTATTTTCCGTTCAGCGACTTGTCGAGTTTTTGTCGGAGCTGATGACACTAGAGCCGGGTGATGTGATATTAACAGGAACACCAGGCGGTGTCGGTGTAGCGATGGAGCCGCAGCAGTTCCTGAAAGAGGGCGATGTGGTCCGTATTGAAGTCGATCGGGTTGGTGTTTTGGAAAACAAGGTGAAAAGTACTTCGGAGGTGACGGTATAATGGCAGAACTCATCCAGCAGGAAGCTGTTCGTTCTGTTTACGATTCTATTGAAAGCATCATCAGCCAGGTAGAAAAGCTACCGGAAGAAACTGTGTACTGGAAACCTTCTGAGGATGAATGGTCCATCATGCAGATTATCACCCACTTGGCGGAAGCCATTCCATACTGGGCAGGCGAAATTAACCGTATTAAAGAGCAGCCGACAGAAGCATGGGGCCGCGGATTAATGGATGAAACACGTCTCCAAACCGTTTCAGATGAAAACATTAGCGGCTTAACGATTGATAAGGTTTTGTCAGACTTAAACAAGGTCCCTTCGCTTGTGGAGGAAACAATCGGTGCTTTAACAGCGGAAGAGCTGACGATTACAGCACCGAGCCGAAATCCGAAGTTTGACGGAAAGCCCATCGCGTTTATTGTCGACCACTTGATTGTCGAGCATACAGCTAAGCACTTTGGACAAATTCAGCGCAACCTATCCAAACGATAAAACGGAAGGGGAATTTAGCATGGCAGAAAAATTAGCCTTTTTTGAAAGTGAAATCGTACAGGAATTTAACCGGGATATCGAGCAGTATCATCTCGGTCCACTTTGGAATGCAATTCCGGACTTGATGAAACATACGCCGGAACCGCATGCACAGGCGTATTTATGGAAATATGATCTGCTTCATAAAAAATTAATGGAAGCCACACAAATTTTCACGCCGGACCGTGGGGGTGAACGCCGCGCGATTTACCTTCAAAATCCAGGGCTGAACTACCGGAAGCCGTGGGGCTGGGCGTCCACAACGCAAACATTGTACGCGGCTGTTCAGCTCATCTTGCCGGGTGAAGAAGCGCCGTCCCACCGTCACGTACAGAACGCCCTTCGCTTTGTGATGGAAGGAGAAGGGGCGTATTCAATTGTAGACGGACAGCGGATGTTTATGGAAAGAGGAGACTTTCTGACGACACCAAACGGGCTTTGGCACGGACATGGGCATACAGGGGACAAGCCGATGATCTGGATGGACTGCCTGGACATTCCTACAGTCTACTATTTAGGCGGTACCTTTTTTGAACCGTATCCAGACCGGCTGGAGAAGCCTTCTTTGCCGGATAATTTCTCAGCTCAGCATTATGAAGGTGGCATGATGCGTCCGATTGGGGACCGCTATGCAAAAAAAGCACCTGTTGGATCATACAAATGGGCAAAGACTGAAGCAGCATTGGTTGGATTGAGCCGATTTGATCCGGATCCGTACGATGGCTATGCAGTGGAATTTATCAATCCATCGAATGGCGAGACAGCCTGCCCGACTATTGCGGCCTGGATGCAGAAACTGCCAAAAGGGTTCCATTCTAAAGCACATCGCCATACACATGCTTCAATCTACCATGTGCATGAAGGATCAGGGTATACGATCATTAACGGCGTGCGGTTTGATTGGGAAAAAGGTGACTATTTTGTTGTGCCGAACTGGGCTTGGCATGAGCATGTGGCTGAGCAGGACAGCTACCTTTTCCAGACGAACGACCTGCCAATCCTGGAACGTTTCGGCCTGGAGCGGAAGCAGCAGCTGGAAGCCAATAACGGGTATCAGGAAGTCCAAAGTGAATTTAAACCGGTGATAGTCTAATCCCAAGGAGGCTCCGATGGAAAACATTTATTCAATTAAAGTGGTGTTTGGAGATACGGATGCAGCAGGAATTGTGTTTTATCCAAACTACTATCGGTGGATGGATCAGGCGACTCATGAGCTGATCGGAAAAGCGGTAATGCCCGTTTCCCGGCTGCAAAGCGAGGAAAATATTGTGTTGCCGCTTTTGGAAGCATCCTGTCAGTTCAGGCAGCCATTGCATTTTGAAGACAAAGTAGAAGTGCATTCAGAAGTCATAGAACTAAAAAGCAAAGTCCTTAAAATAAAGCACGCCTTTAAAAAAGAAGGTCAACTGATAGCTGAGGGCTATGAGACACGGGCATGGGCTTCTCTTACAAATGGATCGATTGCAGCAGTTAATATTCCAAATGCCGTAAGGAATGTGCTCGAGAACCAACAAAAAGAAATTGTATAATTATAGAAACGTCTCAAGGATTTATCCTTGAGACGTTTTAGGCTGTCGATAAAGTCGACAGCCCTTTTTAATGTAAATTAGAATCTAAAATTTGTATCACTTTAAGGTCAGCTAAATTAAAAAGGTAAAAACCTTATTTTATCAAGAGTCCTTTTGGGAAATGGGGAATTTCTACACTTTGAAACGTCTCAGCGATGTATTTCTGAGACGTTTCTTTAGGAAGGGTATTACCTTTTATTACGCTGGTCCATAACCCGCTTTGCTTTCATAGAAAAGCGTGGCAGACTTTCATAAGGGACCCTTTCTACATCGATGCGAAGACCAACCCGCTCGCGTAATCTGTCTATTAATGTTTTGATCGCGCTTTCATTTTCAACTTCGACCTGTAATTTTACTTGGTCCATGTTATCCAAGGTATAAAAAACAATACGAAACTCTTTGACTTCAGGAAACTCACGGACAATCGATTCAATAGATGAGGGATAAATATTAATGCCGCGAATTACAGCCATATCATCTGCGCGTCCAATTATACCTCCAGGCAAAAATGTAAAAGGGTTTCCACACTTGCACAATCCAGGCTGATTTAGAACAATATCACCTGTCCGGTAGCGAATTAAAGGATAGCCGTACCGGCCTAGATTCGTCAGCACAAGTTCTCCTTTTTCTCCTTCTTGGGCCGGTGCAAGTGTATCGGGATTAATGATCTCAGAAATAAATTGCATGTCATTAATATGGATACCTTGTTGCTCACTACAGGAATATCCGTAAGCGCCAATCTCAGTCATGCCGACATGATCATAAAGTGAAGCACCCCAGCTCGACTCAATTTGGCTACGGATCGAAGGAACTGAACCACCAGGTTCACCAGCTGTAATAATTTTGGAGACGGAGGTATTCTTCAGATCAATACCCATGGCTTCTGCCACTTCAATGAGATGCAGTGCATAACTTGGTGTACAAAGAAGAACGGTAGCCTCATTTTCCAGTATACTTGTCAGCCGTTCTTTTGAAGTCTGGCTTCCTCCTGTAATTACTAACGCGCCAATTTGTTTTCCTGCTTCAAAGGCTCCCCAAAAACCAATAAACGGGCCAAATGAAAAAGCAAGGAAAATACGATCATTGTTGCTGATGCCGCTTGAGCGGTATACTTCTTTCCAGCATGTTTCCCACCAACCCCAGCTTTCCTGTGTATCTAATACTTTGAGCGGGCGTCCTGAAGTTCCTGATGTCTGATGATAGCGAATATAGTTTTGTAGTGGATAAGAATGGTTTTTCCCATGCGGAGGAAAGCTCTTTTGGTCCTCAACAAGTTCTTTTTTCGTAGTAAAAGGCAGCCGGGATAGTTCTTCTTTTGAACGAAGCGGCAAATGAATATTCGACAGCTTGCTTTGGTAAAATTCATTGTATTGCGCGACAAATACAAGCATTTGATTCAGGTTCTGCAATTGATAGTCAGCGAGAGGTGTTTCCATTCCCTGAACCTTATAAAGTGTTTCTAAACCCATTATTCAATCCCCTTTCATTTTTAACTTACTTGTAATCTTATACATTTGTAAGCGCTTCGAAAAAGAAGTTGTTCCGCTATATGGGATTTTACTGATTTATAGGAAAAAAATATTTATCAACCGAGATAGCCAAGTTCGGCTGATATTTCTTCGGCCGCCTTTTTCATGCTGTCCACTATAAATTGTTGCCGTTCACCGGTTAGCCGGTTTGTTGGCCCTATAGCCGAAAGAGAAGAAATTACTGCTCCAGTCCAATTTCTTATAGGAACCGAGATGCCTGTATATGTTTCATAGTAGGAGTCAGACAGTATGCAATGACCGTCTTCTTTTATATCTTTCATCATCACAAGCAATGTTTCCTTATCTGTTTCGGTGTGAGATGTATAAGCATATAAGTCTCCATTCAGAGCATATTTAATAACTTTTTCTTCTTGAAATGCGAGGATACATAACCCCTCGCTTGTACAAAAAAGAGGGCTTTGTCTGCCGATTTGCGTCAGAAGCCGATCTTGCTGAAGAACCTCTGTTCGAAACAAATAAACAACATAACGATCTTCCATTAGACAAATGTGGACGGTTTCTTCTATTTCTTTAGATAGCCGCCGGACAGGCGAAAGAGAAGCTTGATATAAATCACGATGGCTGAAAATTACTCCCCCGATTGACAAAAAAGCTAATCCAAGCCGGTACTTCTTAGATCGGGGGTTTTTAGAAAGAAATCCTTCTTTTGTCAGACTCGTAATAAGCCGGTGAGCGCTGCTTGTTGGCAAATTCATCTGTTGGGAAATTTCAGCAACGCTGAGTTCCATTTGCTTTGGACTGAATAAACGCAAAATTTTCATAGCATTGGTAACGGAGGATAATGAACTAGATTTTTCTGTGGTCATTATTTTAACGCTCTCTTTCTTCGCGACACTATATTAGACAATTGGCCGGCCGCTTCTTTTACAGCTGATATGTATTTTTTTTGTATAACTGAAGAAGCTGCTCTTTTGGGTGTAGAGGTCACATTTAAGGAAGCAAACACATCTCCTTTTTCGTTATAAACAGGTGCTGCGATGCCCACTGTATTGTCACGATATTCCTCTACACAAAATGAGTAGCCGTTTTTTCTCACATATTCGAGCCTTTCGGAAAATAAAGTAGGTGATAAAATCGTTTTTGATGTATAAGGTCTCAGCGTATGTGATGCTTCTTCTGCTAATTGCTGGTGAAAAGCAAGGATAGCCTGTCCAGAACTTGTGCAAAAGGCTGGATGGCGTTTTCCTAAGTGAATGGCATCTTCAACTTCATAGACACCGTTTATTGTCTGCAAATAAAAAATATCTGACCCCTCCAAAATAGAAAGGTGAGCACTTTCGCCAGTGAATTCTGTTAGTTTATTTAAAATTGGAAGAGCCTCATGGGTAATAGGAATTTGAGATTGAACAAGGGTTGTTAAAGATAAAGCAGTTGATCCAAGACTGTATAACTTCGAATAATGGTCCTTTATAACAAAGCCCACTTCGGATAATGATAGTAAAAGGCGATGAGCTGTACTTTTTGCGATTCCTAATTCTTTAGCAATGTCTGTTGTACTCCATTCTGGATGGTCGATAGAAAAAATTCGTAAAATGGTAAGAGCATTTTCCAAGGAAGTTCTTTTTTTAAGGGCATCTTTCATAACAGTCAACTCACTTTTTTGTTTTTATGCAAATTAATAGGCTGTATTGTAACTATTCTCTAAGTTAGCAACTCTAGCTGAATGAAATAGCTTGTCCTGTTGGGTGAGCTTTGCAGTGTTTCTCTGGCTTTTGGATAGTCTATCTACTATGTTACCTAACATTTAATCCAACTCTTTCATTAATCAAGTTAAACCGGCAAAAGACTTGATTTTGTCT
>NZ_LAHL01000061.1 GCF_000966195.1 Domibacillus robiginosus
AAAAAGCCGGGCAAAACAACAAACAGGGCAGCTCCGTACAATCCGGGAAAAACCAGCAGAATTCATCCGACCAGTATAGTACAGAAGCCGGTTCCGATATGTCCATGACCTCCGGCAATCAAAAAGCCGGGCAAAGCAACAAACAGAGCAGCTCCGCACAAGCTGGAAAAAGCCAGCAGAATTAATCCGACCAGTATAGTACAGAAGCTGGATCGGATACGTCCTTTACTTTCGGCAATCAAAAACCTGGACGGAGCAACAAACAGGGCAGCTCCGCACAAGCCGGGCAAAACCAGCAAAATTCATCTGACCAGTATAGTACAGAAGCCGGTTCCGATATGTCCATAACCTCCGGCAATCAAAAAGCCGGGCAAAACAACAAACAGGGCAGCTCCGCACAAGCCGGGCAAAACCAGCAGAATTCATCCGATCAGTATAACACAGAAGCCGGCTCGGATACGTCCTTTACCTTCGGCAACCAAAAACCTGGACGGAGCAACAAACAGGACAGCTCCGCACAAGCTGGAAAAAGCCAGCAAAATGCCTCGGATCCGTATGGCACAGAAGCTGGATCTGATATGTCTGCCGCCGCTTCTAACCCAAAATCTGGTACGAGCAATAACCAAGGGCAGCCGGCACAGTCCGGAAAAGCGAATCAAGGCTCAAGCGATCCATACGGGACAGAAGCCGGCTGTGAGATGACTGCAATAGATGTACCAAGAAAACGCAAGAAGATGAATCTGAAGCGAAAATAGGGCAGGACCATATAAAGCCAATCCTTTATCAAAAGGATTGGCTTTATGCTTTAAGAGCCTGCCTGTTTTAAAAACCTTCCATTGACTTATGTCCGCCTCTTTTCCTTTATCCAGGTATATAAAAGCTGGCTCCATCAACCTGCTCTATTCCTTCTTTTTTCAATTTTTTCATAAGAGCGAAAAGCGCATTGTCTTTTTGTTTCGCTTCAATCATTACATCAATTTGCGGGACGCTTCCTTTCACGTGATGAAGAAAATGCAGAAATTCCTTTTCATCAATAAAATCCGCATGGGCTCTGAAATCTTCTTCTGACTTTGGACTCGACATATGCATTTTTACAGGCAGTGAAGACGACTTCCAGGTATCCACTACACGCTTCCAGTCTTCTTCCCAATTTGCTTCTTTTTCATGATTGGCGGCATGGTGATGATAGTCAAATACTGCTGGAATGCCAAGCTTTTCACATAAGTAAAGCGTTTCACGAATGGTAAAGGTTTTATCATCGTTTTCAAGCATAATCATGCGCTGCAGGGAAGAAGGAAGAAGACTCCAGTTTTCTACAAACTGCTCCAGCGCTTCTTCCTTATCGCGATAGCCCCCGCCTACATGAATCACGCAGCGGTGGTCAGGCTGAATCCCCATCCCCTTTAAGAGCAGCCGGTGCATACGAAGTGTATAAACGGCTGTTTTTAATATATCGGTCTTTGGTGTATTCAACACGACAAAATGATCGGGGTGAAAATCAACCCGCATACCCTTATGCTCCTTTAAAAACGAACGAATCGCCCCCAGGCTTTCACCGAGTGGCTTTATGTAATTCCAGTCCGGAAGCTCTGGATGGTTCGCCATCGGGATCAGCTTAGAGCTAAGACGAAAAAATTGGATGTCATGAGCTGCATTATGCCGGAGCAGCCGCAGACAGTTATTGATATTCGACATAGCAATGCGCTCTAATTTGTGGATCGCCGCTTCCCTGTCCTTAATTTTCGAAAACTGGGCATGGGTCATCGTTTGAGATGGAGATCCATTTTGAATGTTCATGCTCATAGCTGCGTAACCGAGACGAATGAGCGTCATGTTTTCACTCCTTTTCTTTCTATTTTATCCAAAATAAAAAGCGGCATACTTCCAAAAATACCGGTTCCCATTCAATATTTTTTGCCCATTGTTCTCATACTACGTTCTGAGGTGAAAAAATATGTACAAACTGTTGTCGCATAACGACCTGGACGGCGTTTCATGCGGAATTTTAGCCAGGCTTGCTTTCGGCCCTGATGTGAGTGTCCGTTACAACTCTATTTCCGGCTTGAACCAGGAAGTGGAGTGGTTTTTAGAAAACGGCGATCCGAACACGTTTCTTTTTATTACCGACTTGTCTGTGAACGAAGAAAATGAAGCAAAGCTCAATCAATTTTATCAAGCAGGCGGAAAAGTCCAACTGCTTGATCACCATAAAACCGCGCTGCATTTAAACGACTATAAATGGGGACATGTAGTGGTAGAAGAAAAGGAAGGCCGCCCGGCTTCAGCTACTTCCTTGTTTTATGATTATCTGCTGAAACATGGCCACCTTACACACTCAGCGGTCGTAGCTGAGTTTGTCGAGCTTGTCCGTCAGTATGATACGTGGGAATGGGAAAGACTCGGCAATCGAAAGGCCCAGCGGCTGAATGCTCTTTTCTTTTTGGTGTCAATGGATGAATTTGAAGAAGCCATGCTGAGCCGGCTGAAAACAGGAGATCAGTTTTTCTTTAATGAATTTGAAGAAAAACTACTTGATATGGAGGAAAGAAAAACAGAGCGGTACATCCGCCGGAAAAAGCGCGAGGTTGTGCAGGCCCACATACACGACCAATGGGCCGGCATTGTCCATGCGGAATCGTATCACTCTGAACTTGGAAATGAATTAAGTAAAGAGTTTTCCCACCTCGATTACATCGCCATCCTTAGTATGGGCAGCAAGCGGATCAGCCTCCGGACCATCCATGATTCCGTTGACGTTTCACGCACCGCCGGGCTTTTTGGCGGCGGCGGTCATGCAAAAGCAGCCGGCTGTTCCCTATCAGCAGAAGCTTTCGGGTTATTCGTCACGGACGTATTCGGCCATGAACCGCTGAGAGAAGATGCGAAACGAAATCGATACAACCTTCTTGACAGCTCTTTCGGCGCCCTGTACACCAACAGGCAGGAAGACAGCTTTTTACTTTATCCTTTGTCTCCTGAACAATGGGGACTTGAACAAAATCATAAACAGCGTTCAGAAACGTTTTCGAGCTTTGAAGAAGGTGAACACTTTTTAAAGCGGCACGAGACGGCCTGGCTGGCTCGTGATGAAGTATTTGTCCAATATTTAATGGATGCAAAAAAACGCGCCGAGGTTCATTAAGAAAGGAGTCCACCCTTCTTTTTACAACAAGTAGAAACAAAAAAGCTGTCGACCGAGGCCGACAGCTTCTCTTTTTTATTTTACCGCTGCTTTTTTGTTATGGATTGGTGCTACAGTAATACCCGTTGTTTCTTCAAAATCATACAGGCTCGTTGGCACATCGGTAAAACGCTCCAGTTCATTGTAGGCAGGAATACCATGAAAAGCCATATCGAGCCCTTCCTCTTCCTCCCGTTCACTCACACGCAGGCCGACTGTTTTTTCACAAATGACAGCCATGAGGTGACCAGCAGTCAGCCCCCATACAATTACAACTGCTGCGCCCAGCACTTGAACGCCCAGCAGTGTCGCACTGCCGGTTGTGAAAAGTCCTTGAGACGAATCGAATAATCCCACCGCAACTGTTCCAAAGACACCGTTAAATCCGTGAACTGCTACAGCTCCTACAGGATCGTCAACTTTCAAAATATCTACAAGCAATGTAGCATAAACAACAATGATGCCGCTGATCGCACCGATTACAATCGCGCTCCAGCTTTCTACAAATGCACAGCCTGCTGTTATGGCTACAAGGCCGGCTAATACACCATTCATCGTCATACTCGGGTCTGCTTTACCGAACTTGCTCATTGTTATTAATAATGCAGTGGTTCCGCCGCTTGCCCCTGCCAGCATTGTATGCAGGGCAATCGCCGCCAGCGATACATTAGTCGCATCAAGTGTGCTGCCCGCATTAAAGCCAAACCAGCCAAACCATAAGATAAAGGCACCTGCAGAAGCAAGGGGAATGTTACTTGGTGCAAATACATTCACACTTCCGTCTGAGTTAAAGCGGCCTTTCCTCGCACCTAAACGCTTTGCCATTGCAAAAGCCACAAAGCCTCCGAGCGCATGAATTGCTGCCGAGCCGGCAAAGTCCTTCATGCCCAGCTGCGCCAGCCAGCCGTCACTGTTCCAAATCCAGTGTCCGGACAGCGGATAAACGAATAAGCAAATCATTGCTGCTGTTAAAATATATGCCTTAAAGTTCATTCGCTCTGCTACGGCTCCTGACACGATTGATACACAGGCAACGGCAAAGCCCATTTGAAACAATACGAACGCTGCACTCGGAAGGTCGATGGAAAGAGCAATTTTTTCCGGACTGCCAAACAAGCTTGTCCCAATCAAGCCAAATGCATCGTTTCCATACATAATGCCAAATCCAACGATCCAAAACGCTAATGCACCTATCGTTAAATCCACAAAAATTTTCATCGTTACGTTAACTGCATTTTTCGTCCGCACAAAACCGGCTTCCAGCAAACTAAAGCCGCCCTCCATAAACAGCACCATCGCCGCGGCAATCACGACCCAGATTGTATTTAAATGGATGACTTCCATCAGCTTCTCCCTCCCTGCTTCACATCATCAATTTCAACATCTGGCTGGCCTGTGCGAATATTGTAGGCTTCTAGAATCGGATACACATAAATTTTCCCATCTCCGTCTTCTCCTGTTTGTGCGGACTGAATAATGGTTTCGATTGTCGTGCTTACCATGTAATCGGATAAAATAATCTCTAGCTTCACTTTTGGATGAAGGGTTACCTTATAGCTTTTCCCCCGATATACCCCCTGTGTGTCTTTTTGTTTCCCTCTGCCTACCACTTGCGAGACGGTAAAACCGGTTACACCAATATGTTTTAATCCTTTGATTGTTTCAGTAATTTTTTCCGGCCGAATAATGGCTTCAATTTTTTTCATGCTCCTCACCCTTTGTCAGATTTCCTAACATGAATCTGTTCATAATTATAACAACAAATAAAAGGGAGTCAATGGTTTCATTTGGAAGTATGAAAAAAACTTTTCTTTACATCAGCAAAAGTCCTTTTTGCTAAAGGAATTGACTTTCATTTAAAGCCGTTTGTTTATATAACCTCCCTTTACGTTTGCCTCAGTTGAAAAAAGGAAAAATAACTAAAAAGCAATGAAAGGGGTTAACTGTTATGGCAGACAAAAAAGAGCCAGAGGTTCATACTGTTCCCAATCACAAAGGCGGCTGGGACAATAAGCAGGGCGGCAAAACAATCAGCCATCACCCAACAAAAGCGGAAGCAGAACAGCGTGGGCGTGAACAAGCAAAAAAGGGCAAAACAGAACATAGGATCCATAAAAGGAATGGACAAATCGGAGAAGCCAACAGCTATGGCCATGATCCTTATCCGCCGAAGGGATAACCTCTTTCTTATAGAACATTAAAAAAGAGAGCCATTCCAACGAATGGCTCTCCCAATGTGTAAGTAAAGTCTTTCTCTTTCAAAAATGAGCGGATAAGTAAAGCCTGCCGGACTGCGCACACCTTAGGGCAGTGCGGGAGCTTCCTCGGCTTGCGCCTGCGGGATCTCCCAACTCACTGTACGTCCCGCAGGAGTCTTCGTCCGCCAGTCTTCACTAAGTGGTGTTGAAGATCAACAAACAGAGGCCAAATAAACTCTTTTTCTTTTTCAAAAAGAAAAACACCACCGCATTAGTCCTATACAATTTTGTTGCAAGCCACTTGGAGGCGGGAGGGCAGCTGAGGCCGGGACAGTCGGGCTCAGCGCCTGCCCCTGCCCCATGGAAAGCGGAGCTGCCCGGACGCTGCCGATCTATCCTATTCATGTGACAATTATCAATCATTTGTCTACAGTCTGAGAGAGCCATTTCAATGAATGGCTCTCCCTCACAGTGTTGAAAAATAGAGTCGTCAAGAAGATATTCGTTTTCCAAAAAGTTTATATGGTGTGTTTCTTTTTTTATCGGCCCGAAAGCCTCTGCTTCTTTATTGAAATGGGCTTCATTCTCTTACTCTCTTTTTGATGCTGTGTGATAAATAAACCGGTCACTTGTTTTGATCTCCACTACCATACGGTCCCAATCAAATGACTACATATTGGGCGTGCGGAAAAAAACCGTTCTTCTATTTGTTTATTTTGAAACTCCTCCATCAATTCCGAGCATCTCGCTCCCATCTGTTCCCGTGTTGGTCGCAGCGCATTCCTTTGTAACAGCTCTTTTTCATCTGCCCACAGCACCACATACCTTACGTCAATATCACTCTCTTTGCTTTTCAATCTTTCAAAAAGTGCTGTTACGTCTTCCGTAAATGCTACATAATCAATAATTACGTTTTTACCGGTATGTAGAAAGTTAGCGCTTAAATCAGTGATATTCTTCCAAACAAGCGAAAGAGTTTCATTGCTTTGCCACGGTGGAACCTATCCTCTAACAATCATATGATTAATCGTATCCCCTTCTATGTAAGTGCTTTTGCGAAGAGCCTCCGCAAGCTTCCTTGATACAGTTGATTTCCCTGCTCCCGCCGGTCCTGACAAAATAAAGATTCTTTTCATTTTTTCTCTCCTGTCTGGTTGTATTCTGCTTCCGGAATTATTATGCTAGTTTTATAGGTGATGATTAATTTTCCAATACTTTTCTTTAACAAAAAGAGCGTTAGACCGGTCAATCTTTTATTTTAAAGATCAAAACATTGGTAGGCTGTAAAGACCCCTGTCCAATCCGGCTTAAGTGTAAAAAAACAGCTTTATTACATAATGGCAGGTGAGCGTATGAGCATTGAAACGGAAACAAATAGGATCCATCAAGAAAGAATGCAAGAGCTGGATTTAACTGCTTTTAAACTGCTGCCTTCTGCCAAGCCGCCGCTTTTTCATGGACATACAGTTCGAAAAACAGTGTCCTCATACTTTTGGAGAAAGAAGCTGCGCCCTTTTATACTTGAACAGCAAGGAAATAAGTGTACGGTTTGCGGCTGGAGACCCGCCGAAGAAGCCGACATCAAGCACCTTCATCTTCATGAAGTAGAGCGATACGATTTTGACCATAAAGTGTGTCACTTGCTCAGCATCCAGCTTATTTGCCGAAAATGCCACGCTTTTCACCATATTATCCGGACCGAGATGGTGTCCACAGAAGAACAATGGGCGGATTTAATGGCTCATTTTATTCATGTGAATGGCTGCTCTCCCCATATTATAAAAAAATTTGACTGGATTACAGCGAAAGCCTTGCAGTTAGAAGCACACGCTTTGAAAGAAAAGGAAAAAGAAATAGCCAGGCTGGCAAAGCAGCCTGTCCGCTATACCGTTCATCCTGCTATTCCATTTTCAGGAGAGATGGAAAACCAAATTCGCAGGAAAGGGCTGCTTTATCAAACGGAATAATACATTCCGCCCCTCCCAAATGTTTTTTTCACTTTTTCTCATTTTGCCTGTTTTATCAAGTGTATAGATCGTACTTTTCCATAAAAAGAACCATTCATTTTCGCTTATAAAAAAAAGCCATTCAAACAGGAATTTACACCTGATTGAATGGCTTTAAAACAATTATTGTTTTTCAATTCGTGCCCGTTTCACAAAAAAGACAAGAATTAATGCCAGTACCGATAGACCTGTTGCTACCATAAAAGCATCATTAATGCCATCAATGGTTGATTGCTGTACAGCCTGACCGTAAATAAGCTGGGTTGTAAGCTGGTTACCTGCTGCGCCCGGCAAGTGGGCAAGGGCAGACAAGCTCTGACCAAGCTGATCAAACTGATTTGACAGGAAGGAATTAGAGCTTGTAACCGTATGTTGATACGCACCGTAATGAGCCCCCTGTCTGGTCGTCATTACCGTTACAAGAAACGCTGTTCCGATACTTCCGGCTACCTGTCTGGCTGTATTGGAAGCAGCGGTTCCATGTGAACCAAGGTGGCGTGGCAGCTGATTAAGACCTTCTGTCATGATCGTCATCATAATAAAGGACATGCCGAACATCCGCAGTACATAAAGAAGAAGCAGATGGCTGTAACTTGTGGTCATGCTGAGCATTGTGAACTGCCACGTTGTTAAAACCGTAATTGTTAAACCAATAACGCCGAGCCATCTAGCGCCAATTTTATCAAAAAGCGCACCGGCAATTGGAGACATAATCCCCATCACAATAGCCCCTGGAAGCATTAAGAGTCCCGATTCAAGCGCTGTAAAGCCGCGGATATTCTGCAGGTAAATCGGAAGCAGAATCATTGCGCCAAACATCGCCATATTTACGATCATGCTGACAACGGTCGTTAGAGCAAAGATATCGTATTTAAACACACGTAAGTCAAGCATTGGCTTGTCAGTTGTCAGCTCCCGCCATACGAAGGCGATCAACGAAATAATCCCGATTGTTAACGAGATGACGACTGTAGCACTGTCCCACCCGTCATTCCCTGCTTCACTAAAGCCGTACAGCAGGAATCCAAAACCGAGGGTAGAAAATAAAAATCCTGGCAAATCAAATTTTGGATTCGTCACTTTTGTGACGTCTCTCATCCATAAAAAGCTTAAGATCAGCACAATGACACCAATTGGAATCACAATGTCAAACAGTAGTCTCCACGAATAGTGCCCAATAAGCCACCCTGATAAGGTCGGTCCAATGGCAGGCGCAAAAATCATAACGACACCCATGAGACCCATCGCTTTTCCACGCTTTTCCGGAGGGAACAGCACGAAAAATACCGTCATAAGAAGCGGCATGATAATTCCGGCTCCGCTCGCTTGAATGACCCGTCCGATCATCAGCATTGTAAAGTTCACAGATAACGAACAAACGAGTGAGCCAACGGTAAACAGCAAGATAGCCGTAATATACAGCTTCCTTGTCCCAAACTTTTCAATAAGGAACGCTGTCACCGGGATTAAAATTCCGTTCACCAGCATATAGCCTGTTGTCAGCCATTGCACGGTATTGGCTGAAACCCCTAAATCATTCATAATATGCGGAATCGCTACATTAAGCAGCGTCTGGTTTAAAATGGCAACAAAAGCACCAAGCATTAAAGCTGTTAAAATTCTGCCTGTTTGGATGTTTTGTAAGCCTTCTGCTCCGCTCTGTTTCTGTTTTTCTTTTACTTCCTCTTTCGGTTGAACATCTGCTTCTACATATTCTAATGCCGGTTCTGACACAGCAGAGTTTTGAAGTACGTCTTCTACTTCTTCAGATAAACTCTGTGTGGTATCAGCCTGATCGCTGCTCTTTTCCTGTTCAAGACTGGCTTGCACAGGATTTTTCCCGGCTTCTTCACGCATAACCGTTTGATTCATGTTCTGTTTTCTTCGTTTCACCGCTCTGAAATTAAACAACAGTAACACTAAAGCACATAAAAGAACATAAACTGCAGCATATATTAACATGTAATCACCTACTTATGAATTCGCACAGTTACGTTCATACCAGGAACAATCGCTACACCCTTGCTGTCATCAATCGATACTTCTACAGGAACTACCTGTGTCACTTTTGTAAAGTTTCCTGTGTTGTTCGAACTTGGCAGTAATGAGAAAGTTCCAGCTGTTGCTGAACCAATTTGTGTTACTTTTCCTTTTAGGGTTGAATTCGGGAAAGCATCTACATAAATGTCTACATCTTGTCCTACATCCACTTGATCTACTTCTGTTTCCTCGATATTAGCCGTAACCCACAAATTATTTAAGTCATACACTTTAGCAAGCGGTGTTCCAGCAGCCACAAATGAATCCTGAACCGCTGTGCTTTGTACAATCGTTCCCGCTGTTGGAAGTGTAATATTCATTGGTGTTGTTTGTCCGTCTGTTCCTGTTACTGAAAGTGTTCCTACTTTTGCATCCTTTGAAAAATCTTCTCCAACATTGCCTTTCCATTCTGTCAGCTTTCCATTTGCAGGTGCAGAAACGGTTACCTGTTGTCCAGAAATTTGGGCATTGTCTGTCGATAAGTAGTTTACAGCTTTATTATAGTAAGCATAACCGCCTACACCGCCGCCTACTAACACCAATAAGATAATAATGTTAATTAAAATTAAACGCTTTGCGTTCATAACTCCTATTCCTCCTCTGATGAGAGCTTTGTTAAAACAATTTGATGTAGCCGCAAAAGATAAGAAATTTCCTCTTCCGGCATCTCGAGAATCTCATTTAATTTCTTCACTAACCTGGATTCAGAAGAAACAATTTGCTCAACCATCGTCCTTCCTTTATCCGTTAAGTCAATAAAAACGCTTCTTCGATCTTCTGGCGGAACGATTCTTTCAGCTAGTCCGCTGTGAACGAGCCGCTCAATGACACCGCTGACCGTACTGTTTGTCAGCATCATCTTTTCAGCCAATTCTCCAAGGCTTATATTCGGATTCAAGTTAATGATGTAAATGGCTTTCAGCTGCACAACCGTGATACCAAGTCGATCCGCATCCTGCTTTATTAATTTATTGATCGCTTTATTGATCCTCCAAAACGAAGCTAAAATTTCATTATTCAGCACGCTTCTCATCCCTCCTTTCTTGCACACTTTTATATTTCCTACTGAAACATTTCGTATACGAAATAATTCTCCACGAAGAAAGATTATAATCAGTTAGGCGACTCTTGTCAACAAAAACAATGGAAAATACTTTCCTCCTATAATGTGCTTTTCTCATTACTTTAACCGCTTCCTCCTGGCTGCTTAAAATAGGTGCTGATTACTTGCCAAAAAAAAGATCTGCAACAAGTGAATGTTACTTGCGCAGATCATACAGGATTTTTTCCCCTTTATTATGCAAATATACTATTCACAAAATAAAAGGTTTTTTTAAAAGATCGAAATCAACTCTTTTGTATATGGATGGCGTTTCTCCGAAAATAACTGATCCCGGCTAAATTGATCAATTAGCTTTCCTTCCTTCATCACCATGATGCGCTGGCTCAACTTGTTTACAGCAGCCAGATCATGTGAAATAAACAAATAAGAAAGATTAAGCGTCTGGCGAAGCTCTGTTAATAAATCAAGAACCGCCCCCTGTGAAATAACATCCAGGCTTGCAGTCGGCTCGTCCAGTACAATCAGTTCCGGTTCAATACTAATGGCCCGAGCGATGGTCACGCGCTGCTTTTGTCCGCCGCTCAGCTCGTGTGGATATCGGTTCGCTATATCCTCCGGCAATTCAACCGCTTCTAGCAGCTGTTTGATAAACGCCTTTTTAGACGTATATGAAAAATGAGCCAGCTCGATCTCTTTTTGGAACTGGCTGTATGGATCAATCAGTGAATCCTTTATTTTAAGCTTTGGATTCAAAGCAGCTGATGGATTTTGAAACACAATTTGCATCTGTCTCCGATAAGGATGCAGCTGTCGTTCTGTGTACCTTTCAATCGCTTCACCTTTAAAGAAAATCGAGCCGCTATCAACCTCTTCTACCTTCAGCAGGCAGCGGGCTAGCGTGCTTTTGCCACAGCCGCTTTCTCCAACAAGCCCAAGACATTCTCCCCTATTCAGCTCAAAGGAAAGGTTGTTAACAGCCAGTTTTCCTGTTCCATACGATTTCATTAATTGCTGCACTGCAAGAAGCGTCATCTGTTCCCGGCCTCCTGTAAACCAGATGGAAGACCCCGCCCAAGAATAGGCGCTGCTTCAATTAACTGCTTTGTGTAATGATGTTGTGGATGATCAAGAATGCGGTGCTTTCCTCCCGATTCAATCATTTCCCCTTCTTTCATTACCGCGATGCGGTCCGCGCAGCGTCTCACATGGCGCCAGTCGTGTGTAATAAATAAAATGGCACAGCCTGTTTCTTTTTGTCGCTTAGCCAGCAGCTCTAAAATCCGGTGCCCGGAAACACTGTCAAGAGCCGTCGTAATCTCGTCAGCAATCAATAAATCCGGTGAAAGCAAAAGAGCCATCGCAATAGATACACGCTGCAGCTGGCCGCCGCTCAGCTGAAACGGATACTGATCAGCCACGCTTTCATTTAAGCCGACAGAATCGAGCGCCTCTTTCGTCTGAGCCAGGCGGGTTTTGATCGAATGAACTCCATGGGCTTTTTGGTATTCATCCAAATGCTGGCCAATTGTCCGGAACGGGGTAAAAGAGCCTTGATAATCTTGAAAAATGTAAGCAATTTTCCCTCCACGCACAGTTCGCATCTCTTTTTTAGATAAAGCCAGGAGATCTTTTTTTTGAAAGGTAATTTTTCCTTCTGCCTTTAAATTCGGGGCAAGCATTTGTCCAATGGCCTGTGAGAGAACACTTTTCCCGCTGCCGCTCTGCCCTACCAGTGCAAACCATTCCCCTTCTCGGATAGCGAGAGACACATTTTTGACCAGCTGCTTTTCCCTGGTGATGATCGTCAGCTGCTCTACAGATAAAATCATGATTGAACCTCCTTTTTCACATCAAAACGGTCACGAAGATAATCCCCCATCATATTCGTTAACAGCACCACAATGACAATCGCCAGACCCGGATAAATCATTAACGAAGGCATGGATTGAAAATACGGGCGTGAATCATTCAGCATAGCACCCCATTCGGGAGTGGGCGGCTGAGCGCCAAGACCAATATAAGATAAGGAAGAAATAAGTAAAATAATTTTCCCAAGATCAAGGCTGGCGAGAACCAGTACATGCCCCGCTATATGCGGAAACAAATGCTTCACCATAATTTTTTTGGACGACAGCCCGTTTGTCCGGGCAATTAGCACGTACTCTTTTTGTGATTCTGATAAAACCGAGCTTCGGACGAGGCGGGCGTAGCTCACCCATTTCACCATGACAATAGCAAGCACAAGATTGCCAATGCCCGGTCCAAGCAAGCCGCTTAAAACAATGGCAACGATCGTATCGGGAAAAGCTAAAAAACCATCTGCAATGCGCATAAACATACGATCAACCCAGCCGCGTTTGTATCCAGAAACAAGTCCAAAAGGAACACCTATCATTAAAGCAGCGAGCAGGGCCAAAAAACTGTATCCGATTGTCTGCTGTCCCCCAAGGAAAAGCCGGGTTAAAACATCACGCCCAAGATGGTCTGTGCCAAGCGGGTGTTCCATACTCATGCCTTGAAGGCGGCCCCCCATATTGGTTAACGTCGGGTCATACCTCAAGTAAAAAAAGGTATAAATGGCTCCGGCCAATGCAGCTGCCACCACAACAAAAGCAACAGCCCCCTGCCAGCTGTGCTTGTTTTTTTTCGACAGTGGTATAGAAAAATCTTTCATGACTGTGTATTCCTTTCTTTCAACTTCATTTCAGGATTTAAATAGCGGTAGAATATATCTACACATGTATTCACAACGAACACAATGACCGCCATAACTAAAATGTATCCTTGAATCAGCGGATAATCACGCTGACGTATCGCATCCACAACCATTTTTCCAACACCGGGATACGCAAACAACACTTCAATCACGACTACACCGCCAATTAAGCTGCCTAAACTGACACCAAATACCGTAATAACAGGCGGCAGGCTGTGACGAAGGGCGTGAACAAAGAAAATACGCATCTCGGATAATCCGCGCGCTCTTGCAGCGCGAATAAACTCCTGGCCAAGTGAATCAAGCAGGCTGGAGCGAAGCAAACGAACATACACACTCGAAATCGCCAGCCCCAGCGTAAGCGACGGTAAAATCAACGAGACGAGCCCGTTTCTTCCCATCGTCGGCAGCCAGTTTAGCTGCGCGCCAAATATATTAATAAAAATTAAGCCAAGCCAGAAGCTTGGAATCGCCGCTCCAACAATGGAGGCGTAACGACTGATATGGTCGATCCAGCTGTTTCGATAAAGAGCGGACAGAGAGCCGAGCGGAATCGATACCACCAGCATCACCAGCATGGCACCCGCCGCCAGTTCAAGCGTAGCGGGAAGCCCCGTTGCAATCATGTCTATTACAGGCTGGCCGGTTACATAAGACTGACCGAAATCAAGCTGAACAAAATTAAAAAGCCAGAGCCCGTATTGAACGAGCAACGGCTTGTTAAACCCCATATCCTCCCGCAACGCTTCGACCTGCTCCTGGCTGACAGACAATTCGTCCACGTTCAAGATGGTTAAAGCTGGATCTCCCGGCGCCAGACGAACAAACAAAAAGCTGACAAACGTAATAAACAGAAGAAAAAGCGTGACTTCAAGAAACTTGCGTATAAAAATTTGAAGCATTTACTTCACATCCAATTGATTTGTAATCATGTAATACTCGCTGCGCGTCGTGACCCAGTTTTTTACTTTTTCATTGTTGTAGGCAACAATTGTCGATGGGTGAAGCACAAAGGAATTGATGGCATTGTCATGTACGTAATCCGCTGCTTGCTCTGCCAGCACGGCACGTTCTTTCTGACCAACCGTCTGGTTCAGCTTATCAATGATTTTCGTCAGCTCCGGCTCCTCTGCACCACTGAAATTCAAGGCGCCTTTTGGATGATAGGTAGCATTTAAATAATATCCGGCATCACCACGCGGCGCTGTTAAATTGCTGTATGTAGCCAAGTCCCAATCACGGTTAGACGCCATATACTCTTCTGGGATTTCAATTTGCTGAATCTTCACATCAATCCCAATTCGCTTTGCATCTGATTGGAAAACCTGTGCAATCAACGGCAAATCCGCTCGCGCACTGTATGTTAAAAGAGTAAACTGAAGCGGCTTGCCGTCCTTCTGCATTTTTCCATCTTTAAGTGTGTAGCCCGCTTTTTGTAAATATTGAACAGCCGCCTCAGAGCCGGATTGTGGCTGCTTTTCATACTTCGGCGCAAACGGCAGCGATGGCAAAAACGGCCCTTCCGCTACTTCTCCGTATCCCAGCAAAATGGTATCGACAATTTCCTGGCGGTCAATGAGCGCATCAACCGCGCGGCGTACATGAACATCCTTTAAGCTTTCCCGCTGCATATTCATCGTCATTTGATGAACACGGAAGGTTTCAGTCGACTCTACTTTTATATGGGGTTCTGCTTGCAATGTCTCCAGGCTTTCTACCTCCGGACGGTACACAATATCAACTTGCCCCGATTGCAGTGCAAGTGAACGCGCATTAGCATCCTCATTAAATGAAAATGTAACTGAATCCAGTTTGGATGCCCCGTCCCAGTAGTCGTCGTAGCGCTCAAGATCCAGCTTACTTCCCGGCACAAATGATGTGAGCGTAAAAGGCCCTGTGCCAACCGGTTTATTGACGATATCTTTTTCGGTTACATCGATAATCGAAACATTCGGATTTACCAGCTCAGAAATAAATTCGGGAAAAGGCTCCGTATTTGTAATATGGAGTGTATAACCGTCTGCTTCAATCGAACTGATTTTCAGCGCATTTTGAACAGCTTTGCTTTCTTTTAACGCCCGTTCTAAAGAAGCTTTCACAGCATTCGCATCCATTTTCCTTCCATTTTGAAAGGTTATATTTTCACGCAGGTGAATCGTCCAATTCTGGCCGTCTTCCCCTTCCCAGCTTTTTGCAAGCCATGGTGCGATCGTTAGCTTTTTTTCATCCAGTCGAACAAGTGTTTCTGTTATCCCTGCCCTTAACGGTACGTAGCTTGAATCTACATGAGGATCTAAAGAATTTGTTGAAAAATTATAAAGAAAATGAACATGCTTATCCCCGTTTTTTGACGCAGTTGTACCTGTCGAAGACTGTCCGCAGGCTCCCAGCAAGCCAAGACAAACTGCTAATACGGCACCCTTAAACAAACCCTTCCAAAAAAAATGCTTGTTGTTTATTTTCATCTTTCGCATCGTAAATCCCCTTATTTCGTAATGATTACGTTTTAATATTATCGTAATGATTACGTTTTATCAATGAAAAAATTTACAAAAAAATAATCGATGAGCAGGTCAATTCATAAAAAGCAGCTACATAATAAAAAAGAAGGCTTTTCATCTGTTTACTAAACTGACGAAAAGCCTTCTTTGATATGACGATTTTGATGGCTGACTTATTCACCTAAAAGCCTGCCTTCAGCCCTGCGCTTTCTCCTATTGAACGTGCGGTTCCGTAATCGAACCCGTTTCAGATCTCTTGTTTTACCAGACAAACAAACCAACAAACATAGCACTCAAAAGTGAGACGGCGATGCCGCTCACTAAAAGCTTCCACACATTTTTCCCTATTATTTTGGACTTTTCATCACCCATGATTGAACTGATTGTCCCGTAAATCATACCGACCGTACTGAAGTTTGCGAAAGAAGTTAAAAATGTTGTCGCTACTGCAACCGTATGAGGCTGCAGGGTATGGATGTTTTTTTGCAGGTCGATCATGGCCACAAATTCGTTTGTAGCAAGCTTGATACCCATGAGCTGAGCAACGTACATAGCATCATGGCCGGACAGACCAAGAAGAAAAGCAAATGGGCTGAAAATAACGGAGAAAATCTTTTGGACCGTCAGCCCTTCTATAACAAATCCCAGTATGCCATTCAAGCAAGCCGTCAGGGCAACATAGCCGATCACCATTGCTAAAATCACGATAACCATTCGCATCCCGACAAGCATACTATTTGAAATGGTCGAGAAAAAATCAGTGCGTTCTTTTTTCGAAGGAACATAAACAATGTCTTCCTCTTTGCTCACTTCTATCGGGTTTAAAACGCTGGCTAACAGCAAAGCATTCAAGCAGTTTAAAGGAATCGCCGCAAAAACATATTCTCCCGGCACCATGCTTAAATAAGCGCCAATGATCGATCCGCTGATACTGCTCATGCTCATAATGCCAAAGGTAAGCAGGCGGTTATCCTTCAATACGGAAAGCTGCTGCCGAATCACAGCCAGCGCTTCTGTATTCCCGAGAAACATCATTTGCAGTGAAAAAAAGCTTTCCAGCTTGGGAAGCCCTGAAATTTTAGAAATAATCCATCCTACCTTATCGATAATCCATGTTAAAACACCAAAATAACTAAGGATGTCAAAGAAGGTAACGATAAAAATAATGGGCATTAACGCACTAAAGAAAAAATCAACCGTAGGATTCGCCATCACCGACGGAAAAGCAAAAGAAATCCCCTCATTTGCACAGTCTATGAGAAAAGTAAAAAATGAGGCAATTTTATCAATAATCCACGCCCCGATTTTTGTTCCCAGCATAAACCAGGTAATGAGCAGTTCCACGACGATTAAAGCAGCAATAGGACGCCACTTTACCTGTTTCTTGTTGGGAGAACAAAGAAATACCAGGCCAAAAACGACTAGAATCCCAACCATATTTAATAAAAAAAACACACCAACAGCTCCCTATCTAGGATTCCCTGTATAAGTAAGCCCTTCGTTTCATCCACAGCCACAGCCCGAAGCATGAAAAAAAGAGTTTTGGAAATCCCATTGCCGAATACAGTGATCCATAAAGAATCTGTATACAGGAAACCGTCTGCGTGCTTTTCTCTTCGTTTATCCACACTTCCCTGTAGTCCGGCATTTATGGCTGCCGGGTAGAAACTATCAGACCATTTCACTGATATTATACAAGGATCATTTTTTAGACCTGCTCATTTTATAACAAACGACAAAATGCGACAATATTTTCACAAGAAGTTGTAATCATTTTGCAACTATCAATACTTTGAAGATTCAGTATAGAAAGAATGGAAGAGAAGCCTGATGGAGAATGGTTCTTTTATAGGATTTTCAAATGTGAAAGGATCTATCATTAAAATATTATTTAAAACGAATGAGTTATGTAAAGGACGGAGGTTATTTGTTATTCTAGTACATATGCCAATCAGGGCAGTTTAGGAGTGGATGAAACTATGAACAAAAAAGACATCGCACATATTCGGAAGCAATTCAAAGTAGATAATGACTTACTTAAAATCTCTGATATTTTTAATGTGTATATTATGAAGGAATCAAGCGACATTTACCATCATCAAAGCCAGCCCTTTGAAATGCTGGACCAGGATCAGCAGGAATTATTTATGAATAACTTTAAAAAATTACTTGCCGGCCAATTGGATGAGAAGCTTTTTGAGTTAAAGTTTCAACGGGAAGCCCAAAATAATAGCCAGCTCATTTTGCATCAAGGATTACTGAGCGCTGACGTAGACGGCTGGAAAGAGCAAATGCTTCAAATTGTCGGCAAAATGCTTGCACTTCGGCAATATGAGAAGGATATTGTCGTTACATTTATTCGCGGGGAATATTTCAAGCCAATGAAGCGCCGTAACCAAGAAGCTGAAGAAAGCGAACGGGATACCGTTTATTCTCATCCGTTTATTTTGTGCAGCATCAATAACACACAGGAGCCAAAAAAAGAACTACTTTTTGACTATGTTGAAAAAGAATTCAAATATCATTTTGTCCTTGATCCCATTATTAATCTCAACACCCCCCTCTCAGGTTTTCTGTTTCCCTGCTTCACCGATAATACAGCAGACGTGAATCACATTCTTTATTCAGCAGGCAAGGTGCATGAGCCCGATCACCAGTTTATAGAGGACGTATTAAACGGGGAGGAAACGATGACGGCAAAAGACGATAAAATCGTTTTCGAGGAAATCATTAAAAACGTAACCGGAGATCAGCTAAGCACGTCTACACTCTCTAATGTATATGAAGAAATTAACCGAATGATCGAGGAAAATGAAGAGGAAGAACCGCCAAAATTAGATGCCAGGGATGTAGAACGAGTTTTAAAGATGAGCGGCCTTGAAGAGATCAATTCGGAAAAAATTGAATCAGCCTATCAAAAAATCATAGATGATGACAAATATGAGATCAAAGCCAGCAGCATCCTGCCGAAATACACGTCAAAATCCATTAAAATCAGCACGAAAGCAGCAAACATTTCAATCAGCCCGCAGGATTTGAGCTATGTGAAACAAATTCTTTTCAACGGGAAACGCTACCTCATGATCGAAGTGGAAGAAGACACTGTCATTGAAGGCTTTACAATGATCCCGGAGGCTCTTAGCGGCGATTCAAATAAACAATAAATAAAAGGTATCGGGTACCTGGCAGGTATGTGGGACGGGTCCTGGACTTCTTAGAAAAAAGTCCAGGGACCGTCTTTTATATAAAAAAGACTTTCATTGCTGTTTCAGGCTAAAAGAATAAACGGCTTTGTAATATTGAAAGATATTTCAAGTGTCAGCAAATTACTTTCAACTTACTGTAGAATATTTTACCCTGACTGACCATTGCGAGACCTCTCCTGGTCAGAATTATCACCTTCCTCCCATGTAACTGCTGTATTTACTGTACGGAGGTTGTACAATATTGGACTTTGGTTTGGATCGCAAACTTGTCCGTTCTGAATCTGCCTTGTATACAGTTTCTGTTCGTCAGTTCAGGATTTTGCGTCCCGCTCCCTCCCGATTCTAACCTGCGATAGCGCTAACAGTTCCTCCTGCCAGTTCTGTAATGGATTTTCATCAACTAGTTGTAACCCATGCCGGGCACACGAAAAAAACTGCCGACAATAGTCGGCAGCTTAGATATCTGGAATGACCAATTGCTATTTTTTTGCTTTGATACTTGCAATAACACTGTTATCTTTATATTTAACAGTTACCTTGTAACCACTAGCAGTTACATTATCGAATTTACCTTTCACCTTGTCGGCAGTGATTAACGTAATGTCTTTATCCTTTCCTATTTTATAATTAGAAAGATCTAAACTCAGGTCCCCACCATCAAGGTATAAAAGTCCATCAACATTTACTTGACTGTTATCATCGTCCATTGCAATATCTAAGTTTCCATCTTCTATTGTGAAATTGCCATTTAGATTTAAAGATCCATCTGCATCAACTGCAACTGTTCCATTTTCTAAATAAAGATCTCCTTTACCAAAAGCAGCTGTAGAAGTAGCTTCTAATGTTCCTTCTTTTAGCAATGTGCCTCCTGTATAACTGTTGTCTCCTGTCAATGTAAGCATTCCTGTCCCTTTCTTGGTAAGCATACCGCTGCCAGTAATATCATTTCTCCACCAATCATGGGCATTAAATCTTCCTTTTGAAGCATCCATATGGACTGTTACATTGTTTAAAAACGCACCGTACCCATCAGCTGCTGTTACCAAATCAATTCTTCCCCAACCATTTGACTCATCTATTACAGGGTAGCCTGATTCAATTTCTGTGGTATATAATACTTCTCTGCGTTGTTGATCTGTTAAATAAGGTTGACGAGTTTCCAATAAAACTTCCGCCCCTTCAGGTACTACAGGGTCTAAACCTTTTGTTCCTGTCTGAGGTAATCCGTAAGTAAGTTTTTCCCGATAGAAAGCTTTATTTGCTTCATGATCTTCCCATTTTTCTTCATCGTACGCACTTTCAAAGTTATAATCCTCTGTTATCGTATGTGCATATTCGTACAAGGTCATTCCTTTTGATTGGGCTAATTCACCGAATACCTCTCCAGCATTTTCATACGCCTTATCCAATACCTCTTTGTTTTCTGCAAGATTGTATGCGAATGCAGTCATTGCTGTAGATTGTATTCTTCCTCCTATCACATCAAGTGGAGAATGCATTCCGGCCACTATTCTATTTTCTCCCATTTGAGCTGCTCTTGTTAAAAATTCAGCATATCTTTCCGGTGTTGCATACGCAAATCCGAATGTTGATAAATACGCTGCACTTGTATGCCCACTTGGAAACGCTCCATCTTTTCCTCTTCCGTCTTCCGCTTTTCTTCTTACATACTCTAATGCAGGAATTACTTCCACATTCGTTTCATATTGCTGGAAATGTTTTTCTCCTGTTTCTTTTTTACCGCCTGAAGGCAATTCTTCTACTGCACTTTCACCACTGCCGATTGTTTCCCAAACAGGTAAACCATTTTGATCAACCACTTCTTTCACTTCTCCATTTGAATTCATTCTGTACGGCCTTGGTGAAGAGAAAAAGTACTTGGCAGGGTTTGACGAAGAAGGATTTCTAAATCTAATTAAATGAACTAAATCCATCGCATCTGAAAGTTCAGATTCCTTCCATTGCCCCATTCCCTGGCTTTCGTCTTCAGCAGTTGCTTCTTCCAATACCTTATTCATGTCCTCTGGCGATCTTACAATACTTGTTGTCGGGTTAACTATATCTGCGTAAGTATTAGCTAAAGGCCCATACGCATCTAGCATACTATATATCTTATCTCTTTGATCATCGTAATAGGCTGCTAACGCTTCTTCATCTGTTCTGTTTTTCGTAACATCTTCCACATATTTTATATTAGCTTCCCAAGTCTCTGCATCTCTGATTTCTTCGTTTGCATATGTTTTCTTATCAGCTACTATTTTTGTTTCATCATTTTTATACCCATCAAAATAAACGGTAGGTCCGTCGCCATATTCTGCAGTCTCACCATTTGCACCTGGTTTAGTTAATGCTGTTCCGTCTCTCCAATCCGGTTGATTCATTGACCAGATTTGATCAAAACCATCTAAAATATGAATAAAAGGATTGGTCTCAGCTATATTCTTTAGAACAGAATCATTTGCATTTCCACCATTATCCACTGCGGGTAAAGGCTGCTCAGTTTGAGGAGCCTCTGTATTTACTTTTTGAGCAGTCCCCTGTGGCTTTGAAGGTTTTGAAAGCCTTTCTTTTTTCAAAGCATTATGTAATGTAACTACTGCTTCTGCACGCGTAATGTTTTGGAGAGGTTTAAAGCTTCCATCTGGATAGCCAGCCATAATATTTTCAGCTAAAACAGCCCCTACAAATCCTTTGCTCCAAGCCGGCATAGAGGATGAATCTTTGAATGTATCTGCAGCTTTTTCATCCTTATTCAACTTATTAATGATTGAGATCATTTTTGCGGCTTCCTGACGTGTAATGGCTTCGTGAGGCTTAATTGTATTATTCGGATAACCATGCAGATAGCCTGCTTCAATCGCTCTTGCTACTTCTATGTAATACCATGAGTCTGCAGAGACATCTTTAAAGCTGATTTCAGTTTCATTTGTATATCCAAAAGCTCTGTTAACCAGCGCAATAAAAGTCGCTCTAGTAATGAATTCATCCGGTTTAAAAGAACCGTCAGAGTATCCTTTAATTAAGCCAGCATCAATCCAGGTTTGAATTTCATTTTGCGCAAAGCTCCCCTCGATATCGGAAAACTGGCTGGCGGCCTGAACAGGAAGCGCAGAACATCCCATCGTTAGCACTGCAAGTGTTGTTACTGAGTTCCTTAATTTTCTTCTCATAAACTTCATACCTTTTACATCTCTCCGTTTCTACTGCGAACTTTTAAATGATTTCTTTTTCAAATCCTTTTATTTTCACCATTAATAGTTTATTCAATCTCTTAGCGGAAATTTGAGAAGTTGAATACTTATTAACAACACAAATTCCAGTATAAGAAGGTTATATTGTGTAAATATATTGAATCTGTAAAGATCACGTAAATTTTTGCAGCATACTACTAATGATTTCTTTAATACTTCTAACTCCATGATTAATCCAGTAACCAGCAAATACACCACGCAATACTTTGTAATTTTGAATATTAATCCTAATTATGTTTCTAAACTTCTAGCCACCGTTAAATGCTGATATGCAAATTCAAGAAAAAAGACTACTTCCTATTTTCAGGAAGTAGTCTATAATTTAGAAAAAATTAATTTTGTGAACAGTTCTCATTTTGGGTGAAAAGCAGCTGTAACTGCTTTCCAAAATGAGATGGTGGATGATGCTTTAAAACGTTATGTTCAACGCTTTAAATTACATCATGCCGCCCATTCCACCCATGCCGCCCATGTCTGGCATGCCCATGCCGCCGCCTTCTTCTGGCTTGTCTGCTACAACTGCTTCTGTTGTTAGGAACAGAGCGGCTACAGACGCTGCGTTTTGAAGAGCAGAGCGTGTTACTTTTGTTGGATCTACGATACCTGTATCGATCATGTTTACCCACTCGCCTGTTGCTGCGTTAAAGCCAATGCCGACTTCTTCGCGCTTCAAGCGGTCTACGATAACAGAACCTTCAAGGCCTGCGTTGCGTGCGATTTGACGAAGCGGCTCTTCTAGAGCACGAAGAACGATTCTTACACCTGTTGCTACGTCGCCTTCGCCTTCTACTTCAGCTACTTTGTTGTATACGTTGACAAGAGCTGTACCACCACCGGATACAATGCCTTCTTCAACGGCTGCGCGTGTTGCGTTTAATGCATCTTCAATGCGAAGTTTGCGCTCTTTTAGTTCTGTTTCTGTTGCAGCACCAACTTTAATGACAGCTACGCCGCCTGCTAGTTTTGCAAGACGCTCCTGCAGTTTTTCACGGTCAAATTCGGAAGTTGTTTCTTCTAATTGCGCGCGGATTTGGCTTACGCGGCCGCCGATATTTTGAGAATCGCCCGCACCTTCAACGATTGTTGTATTTTCTTTTGTTACGACAACTTTCGCTGCACGGCCAAGCTGTGTGATATCTGTAGATTTCAAGTCAAGGCCAAGCTCTTCTGTGATCACTTCGCCGCCCGTTAGAACTGCGATATCTTCAAGCATTGCTTTACGGCGGTCACCAAAGCCTGGTGCTTTAACCGCTACTGCATTGAATGTACCGCGCAGCTTGTTTACAACAAGTGTTGCAAGTGCTTCGCCTTCTACGTCTTCAGAGATCAATAGAAGCGGCTTGCTTTGTTGAACAACCTGCTCAAGCACTGGAAGGATTTCTTGAATGCTTGTAATTTTTTTGTCTGTAATTAAGATATATGGATTGTCAAGAACCGCTTCCATTTTATCTGAATCTGTAATCATGTAAGGAGATGCATAACCACGGTCGAATTGCATACCTTCTACTACATCAAGCTCTGTTGTGAAGCCTTTTGATTCTTCGATTGTGATTACGCCGTCGTTGCCAACGCGCTCCATTGCTTCAGCGATCAATTGGCCGACTTCTTCATCAGCAGAAGAAATAGCCGCTACTTGCGCGATCGATTCTTTTCCTTCGATTTGCTTGGAAATGCCTTTTAGTTCTGTTATAGCTGCTGCGACCGCTTTGTCCATTCCTTTACGGATGCCAACCGGGTTAGCGCCTGCTGTTACATTTTTAAGACCTTCACGGATCATCGCTTGCGCTAGAACCGTTGCAGTCGTTGTACCGTCACCGGCTACATCGTTCGTTTTGCTTGCTACTTCTGCTACAAGCTTCGCACCCATGTTTTCAAACGCGTCTTCAAGCTCAATTTCTTTCGCGATTGTTACACCGTCATTTGTAATAAGCGGAGAACCGAATTTTTTCTCCAATACAACGTTGCGTCCTTTTGGTCCAAGCGTTACCTTTACCGCATCCGCAAGCTTGTCTACACCAGCAAGCATTGCGCGGCGCGCGTCTTCACTGAATTTAATGTCTTTAGCCATGTTAAAAGTGCCTCCTTTTAAATGATGGTTCTATTAGTCGTTCATTTTGAATGGTAAATTAAGCCGCTTTTTGCGAATTCTCAGCCAATTACAGCTAAAATGTCATTTTCGCGGAGCAATAAGTAGTCGTTTCCTTCAAACTTTACTTCTGTTCCTGCGTATTTTGAGAAGATAATGCGGTCGCCTTCAGCAACTTCAAGTGCTACACGCTCTCCGCTGTCAAGCACACGTCCTGTACCCACGGCCACGACTTTGCCTTCCTGTGGCTTTTCTTTTGCCGAATCTGGAAGTACAATTCCGCTGGCTGTTTTTTCTTCAGATTCTACAAGCTCAATTACTACGCGGTCACCTAGTGGTTTTAACAAATGAAACCCTCCTCAAAAATGGTTACATATATTTTTTATTAGCACTCTTCTCTTATGAGTGCTAACACAATTATTATAATAAAGGATGGCCTATCCTCTTTGCAAGCAGAAAGCGGAAAAATTTTCAGACTCCTTATTTGAAGCGGCTTTCGTTCAATAGTACAATAAAAAGAAGAACGCTAGACGTTGCGTTTTTCTATCAGTAAAGGGGTTTTTTTGTGAAAAAAGAATACGGGTTCATTTTGATTACGTACATTGTAATGCAGCTTTCCGCTTTTGTCGGCCAGCCGCTTCTGTACGAGGCAGGCCTGATTGCAGGAGTGGAGCCCGATCGCCTTAAAGCGCTTGTTCCGGGATACTGGACAATTATTGCTTTTGCCCTGGCAACAGCAATTGTGCTGCTTATTTTATGGCGGTCCACATACCGAAACAAAATCGAACAGCAGACGCCTGTTTCGATCGGCGCTGCAGCGGCCTGGTCAGTTGCGGGTGTATTTATGGCGTTTCTTGCCCAATATGCAGCCATTATGATTGAAACAATCCTTGGCATTGAGCAAGGATCTGAAAATACACAAGATATTATTGAGCTTGTCCAGGGTGTGCCTATTGTTGTCCTGGCTGTGGCCGTATTTGGACCTATTTTAGAAGAAATTGTGTTTCGTAAAATTATCTTCGGTTCTCTCTACAACCGGATGCCGTTTTTCTTTGCGGCTTTGATCAGCTCGCTTATTTTTTCGGTCGCCCATATGGAGCTCGAGCACACGATATTATATGCAGCAATGGGCTTTACATTCGCCTTTCTTTATGTAAAAACAAAACGAATTATCGTACCGATTGTGGCACACGTGTCGATGAATACATTTGTCGTACTGATGCAGTATGTATTTGCGGATGAAATTCAAGAAATGCTCCGCAAAGCAGAACAGATGGAACAAATGTCACAATGGATCAAGTGGTGGTAAGGAGGAAATTTTGTGCAGTCTTATTTAACAAGAGGCATTTTTTTTAGTGTCCTTGGTATTTTTTTCGTTCTTTTTGCGATTCAGGATGTTAATACAAATGGATTTGGTCCCTTTACCTACCTGCTGATTCTGCTGGCTACTATGGATATTGGCACAGGCATCCGTCTCATGTTTACTCATATAAAACGGCAAAAAAGCCAAAAATAAAATCCGTCCAATTTACTGGGCGGATTTTTTTTCATCTTCTACTGTACTGTCTTCTGCCTGCTGGGCTTTTTTAAAGCCGATTCGTGAGATGATGACGCTCACTTCATATAATACAAACAGCGGCACACTGACCATCATATGCGATACAATGTCAGGCGGTGTAATAAGCGCTGCGATTACGAGCAGGACAAAGTAAGCATAACGGCGAATTTGCCCTAACAGCTGGGGGGTGACAATGCCAAGGCGTGTTAAAAACAGTGTCACAACGGGCAGTTGAAACAAAAAGCCAAAAGGGATCGTTGTTTGAAATAAAAATTGAAAATATTCATTGATACCGATCACCTGTTCAATATTCAAATCACCAGACAGGTTCATCATAAAATGAATAATGTATGGAAATAAAATAAAGTATGAAAATGATAGACCGCCAAGAAACAAAAGAACAGAGGCCGGGATATAACTAAGAGTCACTCTTCTCTCTCGTTCATGAAGGCCCGGACTGACAAATGCCCACAGCTGGTATAAAATAACCGGTGAGGTTAGCACAACCCCTATTACAAAGGCCATTTGAAAATAAATTTTCAGTGGATCGGTCACACGAAACGCATTCATTGTCAGAGCAGCAGCTTCATCTGCATGCTGTAAATATTGAATAATCGGCTTGGCCAAAAACAGCCCACCGATCGCGGCAATAAAAAAGAAAACAATAACAATCATCAGCCGCTTGCGCACTTCTTCTAAATGTTCATAAATTGTCATATCCTGCTGACTCATTTGTCAATCACCCTAACATTACTTGGACTCTTTGTTGTCCTCTGTCCGTTCTTCGTCGTCTTCGGCCAGCCCTTTTGTCGAGTTTTTAAACTCACGAAGTGTATCTCCAGCTGCACGTCCAAGTTCCGGGAGTTTTTTCGGACCAAAAATTAAAAGTGCTGCTGCGCCAATCACAACCATGCTTCCTATGCCTGGCATTGGCACCCACCTCCTTTTTCACTATCATAACTGATTTAGAGAAGCAATACTATGATCATTTTTCGACAGATTCATCCGGATAGTTTTTGAGAAAATAAACGAGTGATTGCAGTTCAATTGCCAGGTCAATGTGATGCACCCGGATTTCAGGCGGCACATTCAGCCTCGCTGGCGTAAAATTTAAGATTCCTTTAATATTTGCTCGTACCAGCCGGTCGGTGATCGACTGCGCCGCTGATTGTGGAATCGTCAAAATGGCTACCGGAACATTCAATTCAGAAAGCACTTTTTCCAGGTCGTCCATATGATGAATCGGTACTTCTCCAATTTTTTTATTTACCTTACTTTCCTCTACGTCAAAAGCCACGAGAATTTTAGTATTGTTATTTTTTAAAAAATTATAATTTAAAAATGCTGTCCCCAAGTTTCCGACACCAATCAGTGCAACATTTGTGACTTCGTCCTGATCCAGTGTTTTTCGGAAAAATGAAAGCAAATAGCTGACATTATAGCCATATCCTTTTTTTCCGAGTGCACCGAAGTACGAAAAATCACGGCGGATCGTCGCTGAATCCACTTTAACCGCTTCACTTAGTTCTGCTGATGATACCCGCTGCTTTCCCGAAGAATGCAGATTTTGAATAAATCGATAATATAAAGGCAGACGTTTCGCTGTTGCCTGAGGTATTTTCATCGAATCATTGTTCATTTTTTTCCCTCCAAGGTGTTACCGCTTCCATATTTCATTCTTTCCTTACTACAATCATAAATCTTTGTAGCGTTTTTCACAAGAACAGCTTCTTTTTCATTGCTCAAGGCGCTGCGCTCAAGTAAAGTGGAAAGTGAGGTGAAAAACATGATTCTTCTACAAGTACAGCAGCTTTCGAAATATTATGGAGCTGAACTGATTTTATCTAATATTAAACTTGAAGTGCAGTCAGGCGACCGCATTGCTCTTGTCGGACGTAATGGAGCGGGTAAATCGACGCTGCTGAAAATTATAGCCGGACAGCTTTCCCATGAAGAAGGCGCTATTATGAAACCGAAGGATGTAACAATTGGCTATCTAGCACAGGATACCGGGCTCGAATCGGATTTAACGATTTGGGACGAAATGAACAGCGTTTTCGATAGCCTTCGGGAAATGGAACAAAAACTGCGGACACTTGAAGCGAGCATGGCGGATCCGGACGTTTATGAAAATTCCACCCGTTATGAACAAGTAATGACTGCTTATGACACGCTGCAAAATGAATTTAAGGAAGCGGGCGGCTATCAATATGAAGCGGATCTGCGCTCGGTACTGCACGGATTCCGTTTTCACAACTATGACTACGGTACCCTTATTTCTACGCTAAGCGGCGGACAAAAAACGCGCCTTGCCCTCGCCAAGCTTCTTTTAACAAAGCCAGATATTTTAATTCTCGATGAGCCGACCAACCATCTTGATATCGATACGCTTTCCTGGCTCGAAAACTATCTGCAGGGTTATTCCGGTGCTATTTTAATTGTCTCGCATGACCGCTACTTCCTCGATAAAACCGTTAATCAGGTATATGAAGTATCCCGTCATAAAATCCGCCGCTTTACCGGTAACTACAGTAAATATTTGATTCAGAAAGCTGAACAGTTTGAACGAGAAATGAAACAATATGAAAAGCAGCAGGAAGAAGCTGCAAAGCTTGAGGACTTTATTCAGCGAAATATTGCCCGGGCTTCTACAACAAAACGAGCTCAAAGCCGACGTAAGCAGCTTGATCGAATGGAAATGATGGCGCGGCCGGATGGAGATGAAAAGCCGCCGGGCATGCTGTTTGACATTAATCGCCAAAGTGGCAATGAGGTGCTTCATGTTGATCATGTATCTATTGGCTACAACAGTGAAAAAATAGGAGCGGATTTGTCTTTCTCCATCACACGTGGTGACAGTATCGCACTTGTTGGGCCAAATGGCGCTGGCAAGTCTACATTGCTTAAATCTATTACGGGGGCTCTTCCGCTGATTGGCGGGAAAATCAATCACGGTGCTGGCGTTGAAGTGGGCTATTACGACCAGGAGCAATCTCATTTAAATCGGTCAAAAACGGTACTGGCTGAGCTTTGGGATGACTATCCCGGTACGCCGGAAAAAGAAATCCGGGCGATACTTGGTACGTTTCTTTTTTCAGGCGATGACGTTTTAAAGCCGGTAGCTGCTTTGAGCGGAGGGGAAAAAGCCCGTCTTGCGCTCGCCAAGCTGACAATGCAAAGGGCAAACTTTCTCATCCTTGATGAGCCGACCAACCACCTGGATCTCGACAGCAAGGAAGTGCTTGAAAATGCTTTAATTGATTACCCTGGCACGCTTTTGTTCGTATCCCACGATCGCTACTTTATTAACCGAATTGCAACAAAAGTAATTGAGCTTGATAAAGAGGGAATGACCGTTTACCTGGGTGACTACGATTATTATGTAGAGAAAAAAAGCGAGCAGGAGGAGCTTGCTGCGCTTGAAGCAGATCAAAAAGCGACTCTAACAGTCAAGCCGGCATCAGCGGATTCTTATAAAACCGATAAAGAGCAGCGCAAAAAGGAACGACAAAAAGCAAGGCGCATCGAGGAAATCGAGGCAGCCATTGCTGCCCATGAAGAAAAAGTAACGGAAGCGGAAGAACTGCTCTGTCTCCCAGAAGTGTATGAAGATCATGAAAAATCGCTGGAGCTGCAGCAGCGGCTTGATCAAGCCAACGAAGCGATTGAACAGTTAATGACTGAATGGGAAGAATTGCAGTCTGAGTAGAAAAGAGGCTATCCACAGCCTCTTTTCTTTTTATCCACAAAAAAATAGTGAATAGTCTGTTTATTGCAAGGGTTTCCACAGATTTATACACATTATCCACAAGATGTGGGTAGTTTTATCCCCTTTATACACAAAAAAAGGGGATTCTATCCAGAATGCCCCTTTTTTAAAAAGCTTCAATATCCAGTCCAGGATGACCGTTCATATCCATTCCGTCCCGTTTTCCCTGCTCAAACAAAATAGTGCCGGCTGCTGCGATCATAGCAGCATTATCGGTACACAAAGACAAAGGCGGAATCACGAGTTCAACATTTCTTAAATCGGCAAAAGCAGATTCTAATGACATACGAAGCCCTTTGTTAGCTGCTACTCCGCCTGACAATAACACTTGTTTTACTTCATACTCTTTAGCAGCACGCAGTGTTTTCTCGGTCAGGACTTCCACAACACTTGCTTGAAAGCTTGCAGCCAGATTTTCTGGTATAATTTCTTCTCCGCGCTGTTCTGCATTATGAACCGTATTAATAACCGCTGATTTTAAGCCGCTGAAGCTGAAATCATAAGAGCCCTCTTCAAGCCGGACCCGAGGCAGGTTGTATGTATCTTCTCCCTGCGCCGCAAGCCGGTCGATATGCGGACCGCCTGGATAAGGCAGGTTCAATGTACGTGCGACTTTATCATACGCTTCTCCTGCCGCATCATCCCTGGTTTCACCGATCACTTCAAATGATCCATGGTCTTTCATATAAACAATTTCCGTATGCCCGCCTGAGACGACGAGGGAAAGGAGTGGAAATGCCATTTCTTTAACTAAACGATTTGCATAAATATGGCCGGCAATATGATGAACGCCGATAAGCGGCAGGTTATGTGCAAAAGCGATTGCCTTTGCAGCATTTACTCCAATCAACAAAGCCCCTACAAGACCCGGACCTTTCGTGACCGCAATTGCGTCCATATCTTTAAATGTTAAACCAGCCTGCTCCAGTGTTTCATCCAGCACTGCAATTATTTGTTCAACATGATGACGGGAAGCAATTTCAGGCACAACACCGCCAAAACGCTTGTGGCTTTCAATCTGAGAAGATACAACATTCGCCACAATTTCTGTCCCGTTTTTTACAATGGCTGCTGCCGTTTCGTCACAGCTCGTTTCAATTCCAAAAACATATGTGTTTTTTTTCATTATAAATTCACCCACATTACTAAAGCATCTTCCTGATTGTCGGTATAATACTGCTTCCGGATTCCACCCGGCTGCAAACCGAATTGTTTATACAATGTCATTGCTGCTGTATTGCTGACCCGGACCTCAAGTGAAAGAACAGCTCCACCGTACTCCCTTGCCTTTTGAATCACAAAATCAAGCAGTTTTTTTCCATAACCTTTTCCACGAAACTTGGGCAAAATCGCGATATTGGTAATCTGCACTTGATCATATACAACCCACATTCCACAATAGCCGATAACGAGGCCCTCTTGTTCAACCGTATAATAATGAGCATATTCATTTAATACAATCTCTCTTTCAAAGGCTTCTTTTGGCCAGGGAAGGGAAAAGCTGGCCTGCTCTACTTCGAGCACAGCCGGAATATCTTCTATTACCATTGGGCGGATTACTGCATCACTCACGGCCTGCCGCCTTCTTTTCATTTGCCTCAATCCACTTCGCTTCTGCTTCAGCAAGGCGCGCATAATTTGGTACAACCTCTGCCGGGTCGTTTTCCATCGACATCCCAAGCGCTAAAAGAGCAGCCGGGCGGGTATAAGGAACGGCTCTGCCGGCAAATACAGCCTCCTTGCCCATTTGTTCCACAATGGCTTTTTCGTGTATATTGCTTTCCTGCCCAACAAATAAAACAGGCTCCTTTTGAAGAAGCAATTCCTCGCACCAATCGGCCACTGACACATTCCGGTCTTCCAGTACGGCTTGAACGGTTCCATTTGATAAGCGGTACAAGCCAGTGAAAATGCGTCCACGTCGTGCATCAAAAACCGGGCAAACAAGCCCATCTACTACAGGAGCTGAAGCAGCCAGCGAAGCAAGACCAGAAACGGCAGCCAGTGGAATATTTAATGTCCAGGCCAGCGTTTTGGCAATCGTTACGCCAATACGAACTCCTGTATACGAGCCAGGACCATTGGTGACAATAATCTTCTCCAAATCTTCCGGATTCATGTCTGCTTCATTCATTAATGCCTGAATAGCTGGCATTACCCGGATAGAATGATTTTTTTTCACATTTGTTACCTGCTCCGCCAGGATCACATCCCCATCTGCGAGGCCGATCGAAAGTGTATAAGTCGATGTATCAATCGCTAATGTTTTCAAGTGTTTTCACCTTCTCAAGAACGCGGGCATATCGATCCCCGTTTACTGTTAATTGTACTTTGCGCTGCCCTTCTACACCAGTATGGAAAAGATTGATTTCTATATACTCCTCCGGAAGCTGGTCCGCGATTAAATGGGCCCATTCCACGACTGTAATGCCATTACCAAAAAAGTATTCATCAAAGCCTAAATCTTCTTCTGATTCCTCTCCTAGCCGGTAAACATCCATATGGTAAAGAGGATAGGCGCCTTCGTATTCTTTAATAATCGTAAATGTTGGACTGTTTACATTTTTGGTGACGCCTAATGCTTTTGCTAAATATTGTGTAAATGTTGTTTTTCCAGCTCCTAAATCGCCTTCAAGCAGCAAAACGTCACCTGGACGAAGTGTATCAGCCAGTTCTCCAGCAAATATATTCATTTTTTCTAAACCGTTTAACGTCCATGTATAAGAAGATGTCATATGTCCGCCTTCTTTCCTCGAAAAAAAACCCTAGGATAATGATGATCCTAAGGTTTTTGATTATATCTTTATTATATCGAATAATTGCGTATTCTAAAAGAAAATGGCGGTCCGGACGGGACTCGAACCCGCGACCTCCTGCGTGACAGGCAGGCATTCTAACCAACTGAACTACCGGACCAACGATTGCGGGGGCAGGATTTGAACCTGCGACCTTCGGGTTATGAGCCCGACGAGCTACCGGGCTGCTCCACCCCGCGATAATAAAAATAAAATATATAGTTGTGATCATTCACAGCCAGGCGGCGTCCTGCTCTCACAGGGGGAAACCCCCAACTACCATCGGCGCTGAAGAGCTTAACGGCCGTGTTCGGGATGGGAACGGGTGTGACCTCTTCGCTGTAGCCACCTGACTATGAAGTTTGAAAGAAGTGTTCTTTCAAAACTGGATAGAAGCTTGCATTGTATGGGCAAAAACCTTTCGTTTACACGCCATGTGTTGTCCAGCCTCGGGTGCGATCAGCTCGCGTCGCTTCGGCCTGTCTGATGAGGCCAAAAGCGCCTCATGCAGCCATTCCTCCAGCGCGTGTCGCTGATGGACACGCACCCTCGGCATTTCAGTTGATTAAGTCCTCGATCGATTAGTATTCGTCAGCTCCATGCGTCGCCGCACTTCCACCTCGAACCTATCTACCTCGTC
>NZ_LAHL01000062.1 GCF_000966195.1 Domibacillus robiginosus
CTGAAAAATCTCCACCCTTTCCCCCTTGTATGGAGCATTTTTTGGCGGTGCTGGCAATTCGCCAAGCTCACCATACCCAAAACGAGGAGCATCGGGAATGAGCTTGCTGCGGCCATTGTACCGCCAAAAACCGCCTGCGCTGCCGATTCTGATAAATCCCTTTTGCTTAATTTAATCACGCTAGTTCGTGGGGTTTAGCCCCCACACGACTAGCCAGCTACCACCCCAAAACAAGGGGAAAACATAAAAAAAAGAGCGACTTATATAAGTCACTCTCAGAAAAAAAGTAGTTGAAAAAGTGGGGAATATACAATTATTTCTTTGTCCTTTTAGTGTATGCAGTTCTGACAAAAGGTTGATAGGGAAAAAAAAGTGATTACTAGAAATTAGCCGTTCCAGTTTATTTTCTTCGTGAATACATGTATCTCAAAGAAAGGAGGGAGAAGGATGTCATTAAATTGTTGCTCCTGTGATAGATCGGAAGGGAGAAGGATATTTACTGCAGATGAAGTAAGAAGAGTTAACGAATTTTATAGGGAGTTTCTAAAAACATTTGGGCGGGCACCTACAGTAGCTGAGAGAAGATGTATGTTAGGAGTATAGAGTTTTCCCCTTGTATGAAGCATTTTTTGTATGTAGAATTCATTTCTGTTTAAAATCTGAAATTCGAGACGAATTGATCGACTTTGTTAATGCAAATTCCTCACCGAATAATCTTTAAAAAAATGATAATCCTATAAAACAACATGTTTTTTAGGGGTGAATACTATCGGCGGATCAATACTTTTCCTTTTATTTTTCATTGGTGCCTTTGTCGCTATAGCTTGGCTAATGTACCAAGGTTTCAGTCCCAACAGTAAACTTAATAGACCAGAACCAGAAGACGAAAATAAGCAGCAGAATAACCAATAATCGCGCCTGTCAACGGTACCGGAATGAAGCGAGAGCGGAATGAGGATAAGGAGTTGACAGGCTCATCTGTCCAAGACCCTCTTGGCATTGAACAAACCATGTTTGTTCCTGCCAACCGGCGAGGGAGCCCCCTCAAATGTGAGGGGGATGGGGGAGTTTTTTATAAGGGGTACAGGGGAAGAGTTCCCCTGGCGGGTTTGGGCAGCGCCCATGGTTTTGCACGCGTTGGCGTGCTTTTTCGCTTGCGAAAAAAGCCGTCGCAGACCTCACACTTTGCGATGTAAAGTATAGTGAGCTATACTTTACATGGAAGTTGTGCCGAAAAATAAAACCAAAACCTGGGGGTGCTGCCGCATGAGTTTTGCGGTCTGCAGGATGGATAAAATGAAGGCTCCGGCTTTGAAAGGAATCCAATTTCATAATCAAAGAGAACGGGAAAGCCGAACGAATTTTGATATTGATGAATCAAAAACAAAACTGAATTATGATCTGGCCAACGATGCAAATATTGACTACAACAAACAAGTAAAAGAAATTATTGAGAGCCAGAAAACAGGAGAGAGAAAAATCCGAAAAGATGCGGTTCTGGTGAATTCGTGGATGATCACATCTGATTCGTCATTTTTCGACAAGCTGAAACCGGCGGAAGAACGGCGATTTTTTGAAGAAGCTTATGACTTTTTTTCAGATCGGTATGGAAAACAAAATATCGCGTATGCCGTTGTACATAAAGACGAGAAAACACCTCATATGCACGTTGGGGTTGTACCCATGCGTGATGGAAAATTGCAGAGTAAAAATATTTTCAATCGGGCTGAGTTGCTTGCGATCCAGGATGATTTTCCAAAGCACATGAAGGAAAAAGGCTTTGATCTGGAGAGAGGGGAAAAAGGATCTGATCGGGAGCATGTCACCACACAAAAATTTAAAGCAGCCACATTGAAAGAAAACATTCAAAACCTAGAAAAAACGTTGCTAGAAAAAGAGAGAGAAACACAAGAAATAAGAAATCAATTGGTGGAAATGAAAGAAGCAGCTGAAGCGATAAAGCCGATTGAACAAATCGATTTCAAGGAAAGCTCCTTATTTGGCTCTAAAACGGTCAAATTAGCCGTTGAAGACTTTGAGAGTATCAAAACCCTAGCAAAAGCATCAGAGGGGCTTAAAATTGAAAATAAGCGCCTTAATGAAAAAGGTGATGCAGTGGTTGAGAGCTATACAAAGCACATGGATGAATTTTTGGAATTACAGGACGATTTTGCTCATGAAAAGCGTGTAAATCAGCATTTGAGGAAAGAAAATCAAAAATTGCAGCGGGAAAACAAAAGTTTGAAAAAACAGTTGGAATTCGTTCAAAAGTTTTTGATGGAAAACCAGCTGGTTGATCAGTTTCAAGAATGGGCTAATGAACTGAAAAAGAAAGTAAAAAAGACATTAAGAAAAACAGAAGAATTAGAGCGTTAAAAAAATAGTTAAATTAAATTTAACTATTTGGTAAAAAAAGTTTAACTGAATAAGGTTCCAAATAAAAAGCCCCGTGGATAGGGGCTTTTTATTTTAGGTTTTCTCTTTCCCTTAAAGCTTTAAAGCGATCAAACTGTTTTCGGTATTCATAATCTTTATTTTCTTTTTTGCTTACAAGGATTTTCCCATCGTATTTAGCGTATTTTTTGCTGGAACGTGAATCAGTCCAAGCAAGATCGGCATTAACTAGATAAACGTTTGATGTTCCCATTTTCAATACGTCAATAAAGCCGTTTTCTTCTAGCAATTTGATAGCTCTGTAGATGGTCATACGGGATTTACCAAAATAGTCTTCAAAAACAGAATAAGAACATGCTAAGGCATTTCTGTTGTCCATATGCTCAAGAATAAAAAACAAAAGTGAACTAGCAAAAGAATGATTAGTCATTAGCCAACGCATTTCTGGCATGTGATCTCGGTATAGCTGAACAAAATTAGTGTTTTTGTCTTCCTGCTCTCTTTGCTGCTCTTCTTCTTTTTGTTCTTCGTGCATTTCTAACAGTCTTTGTAGCTTTTTAAATTCATCTTCACTTACTTCTAGAGTAATTTTTTCGTCCTTATCCTCTTTCATGTGCAAAACCTCCATATGTACCTCCCTGAACGTATCACAAGCTATGATACATATACGTTTCAAATTTGTTACATCGTATAACATTTACTGATACATGTAAAGACAAAAATGGTTTATCTTGTATCGATATGTATCACAGCTGATGTTACATATATGTATCACAGCTGATGTTACATTCCAATCTCCAAAACCCTTATATATCAAGGTTTCTGTAAGTCTCTCTTTCTATATCTATAAGGGGCTATGCTCCATACAAGGTACGGGTC
>NZ_LAHL01000063.1 GCF_000966195.1 Domibacillus robiginosus
GTTCTCACTTCCGTAAATATCCTTAGAAAGGAGGTGATCCAGCCGCACCTTCCGATACGGCTACCTTGTTACGACTTCACCCCAATCATCTGCCCCACCTTCGGCGGCTGGCTCCCGTAAGGGTTACCCCACCGACTTCGGGTGTTGCAAACTCTCGTGGTGTGACGGGCGGTGTGTACAAGGCCCGGGAACGTATTCACCGCGGCATGCTGATCCGCGATTACTAGCGATTCCAGCTTCATGCAGGCGAGTTGCAGCCTGCAATCCGAACTGAGAATGGTTTTATGGGATTGGCTAAACCTCGCGGTCTTGCAGCCCTTTGTACCATCCATTGTAGCACGTGTGTAGCCCAGGTCATAAGGGGCATGATGATTTGACGTCATCCCCACCTTCCTCCGGTTTGTCACCGGCAGTCACCTTAGAGTGCCCAACTAAATGCTGGCAACTAAGATCAAGGGTTGCGCTCGTTGCGGGACTTAACCCAACATCTCACGACACGAGCTGACGACAACCATGCACCACCTGTCACCGCTGCCCCCGAAGGGGAAGATCTGTCTCCAGACCGGTCAGCGGGATGTCAAGACCTGGTAAGGTTCTTCGCGTTGCTTCGAATTAAACCACATGCTCCACCGCTTGTGCGGGCCCCCGTCAATTCCTTTGAGTTTCAGCCTTGCGGCCGTACTCCCCAGGCGGAGTGCTTAATGCGTTAGCTGCAGCACTGAGGGGCGGAAACCCCCCAACACTTAGCACTCATCGTTTACGGCGTGGACTACCAGGGTATCTAATCCTGTTCGCTCCCCACGCTTTCGCGCCTCAGCGTCAGTTACAGACCAAAGAGCCGCCTTCGCCACTGGTGTTCCTCCACATCTCTACGCATTTCACCGCTACACGTGGAATTCCGCTCTTCTCTTCTGCACTCAAGCCTTCCAGTTTCCAATGACCCTCCACGGTTGAGCCGTGGGCTTTCACATCAGACTTAAAAGGCCGCCTGCGCGCGCTTTACGCCCAATAATTCCGGACAACGCTTGCCACCTACGTATTACCGCGGCTGCTGGCACGTAGTTAGCCGTGGCTTTCTGGCCAGGTACCGTCAAGGTACGGGCAGTTACTCCCGTACTTGTTCTTCCCTGACAAC
>NZ_LAHL01000064.1 GCF_000966195.1 Domibacillus robiginosus
AGATCCTGCCCTTTAAATTCGATATCTGTCCATACCCAGTCATTCTGATCGAATACCTTGATTTGTGCAGTCGTATCAGATGTTCTGTTGAACATATTTCCGCGATAAAAAACAGGGAACTCTTTGTGCATCATTTGCAGCCGCGGAGGCTGTTTCTTAAATCTTTTTCCTTCAGAAAGAGCATATTTCTGCGCTTTTTCCCAGTTTTGATAGTTAGCACGGAAGCTCTGTACCTTGCCAAAAGCAGCAGCAATGGCACCTCTGCGAAAGTAGGAAGGAAACTTGTAGAAACGTTCGTTAAACTCTTTGTATTTAGGTTGAGGGTTTGATTTGGTTGCGTGAATCAGTTTTTCCACTGCCGGCACAATCGATTTTGTTGTCAGGTCGTTTGTATTATCAAACTCTTTGTCGATAACCCAGATGATGAAGGACAGGGCGTCATTGTAAATATCCAACGTACTATTAAAGATTTTAGTCTGGTTTGTAATCTTGTGCAGCAGCGACTTCGCAACTTTCATGACCAAACCCTCCTTTCGATTTTGTAGTCCTTATGATAGGTTGATCGTATCAAAATGGAAATCAATTGTAAAATGGAAAGAGAATCGGCATGAGTGATGATAAGTAAGAATTGACAAGCGATGCCGTAAAAAATACATAGAGGAATAAGAAGAATCAAGACCTTAGCGCCTACCCCCCACTAAATCGGAGATTTTGAAGGGGAATGCGGCGCTATTTTTTTGTTCAATCATCACCCCCACCCATGGCGGTTCGCTATAAAACTTGGATATAATTCGGTTGCCTCCTATTATTTTTACTTGTTCAATCACTTATAGTTCCAGCCTGCAATATACTTTTTAGAATAATGGTCAAAGAATTTACATAAGATAAATAGCAGGATTTCCTCTTCTTTTAGTGTAATACTATTATCCAAGAATACAGATGGGAGAGAAATGAGTGAGCACTATTACTTTTCAAAATAAGATTAATACCATATCCCAACATGTCTTAGCCTTAAAAGAACAACTAGTCCAGCAGCAGTCTAATCTGGAAAAAGACCGTTATACAAAACAGGACAATCAATCTTTGTACCACTGGCGTACAAATTTAGTGGAAATATACGCCTATTCTATCGCCGGTGATCTCGACAAGACTTTTACCAGACTAAAAGAATGGGGTACAGATGAGGTTAATCTATTGGTTGATTTGAATTTATCTTTAGAAACAGCTATTAATGAAGTTCGTTTTTATCGTGATACCATTGGTGAAATTTTAAAAATTGAATCTATAAAAAATGATTTCTCTCTTGAAGAATTTTATGACGTAATCACTCGATTCGATTCTGTTGTCGATCGGGCAGTATACTGGCTTACTAATTCTTATTCCCGCACTTATAATTCCAGAATTTTAGCAGCTGAATCTATAGCACTTGAGCTTTCTATACCTGTCGTCAAAGTGACAAATGAAGTCGGCATTCTCCCGCTGGTCGGAGATATTGATACAAAAAGGGCCCAGCAATTAATGGATAAGGCTTTACTGGAAGGAACAAAATTAGATCTGAAGTACTTAGTAATCGATTTGTCTGGCGTGCCAATCATTGATACGATGGTGGCTGACCAGATTTTTAAAGTGATCAGTGCGCTAAAGCTGACAGGCATTCATACCGTCTTAACCGGGATAAGACCAGAAATTGCCCAAACTATGATACATCTCGGTATAAAGGTAGAAGGCGTACCTACATATGCCAGCCTCCATCAAGCCATGAGAAAATTGCTCCCTTGTGAAATATCGTAATCTATTTTTTTATCAATTTAAGTAGTACAAATAAAAGCCTTGGTAACTAGCCGGGCTTTTTGTATTGAGCAATTTCTTCTTCAATCACTAATCACCTTCAACTGGCTATTCCTGTTTAAAATAATTTTTTTCAGCTCAACAGTTTGGTCTACTGTTTAGGAGGAAGCGCCTCTCCTTTGTTTCAGCTGACCTTCTCAATCCACCTTTTAAAGCCTTGGTTAACGTGCTGTTCACTGACCACGGCTCCTGCGGTGATGCTGGACCATGCAGCTTGAATGGCTGTTTATTCTCTATAACAGCCCCAGTAAAGTTTCTGCTCGTCCTTACACATGCCCTCATCATTAAAATGAGCATCCACATTGTACTCATCCACCTGTCTGCAGGTTGTTTTATGTTTTGAATTATATTTGAATTTAACGTTATGTTCATTTATTCAGTTTTGTGATCGGCGTTTAAGCCAATCCCTTCCCTGTTTCAGCAAAAAACGCTGGAACATTTTATGCCCTTCTAAAAGCTGACCAGGATCTATGTCGCTTCCGCAGGCAATGATTAATTGAATGGCACTTATTTCTTTGCCTGCTGCTTTGTATGCTTTGCCCTATTGAAAGCTATATCTATATAAAAAATTTGATATAGACGAAAGGCGGCGATGAGATGGCTTCATTTAGCAAATATCAAACGAAGCAGGGAGAAAAAGGGCTCTTTAAATTAGATATTAGTAAAGATTCAGCTACGGGTAAGCGAAAAACAAAAACGCGAAGAGGATTTAATAAAAAGAAGGACGCAGAGGCAGCTGCAATTGAACTTCCTGCATTGTTGCGGGACAATACGTATGACAATCGAAATACTCTTTGGACAGGTATTATGAGGAGCGGCTACAGTATAACCAGGACAGCTGGCGCCTGAATACAGCCATAAACCGTGGATTAACTTTTGAGAACCATGTCCTGCCGTAGCCGGATGGTAAGAACGACACCAAGCGGCAGGCAGTCCGTAACAGCACTTTTCCCCGTGAAGAAATTCCATATGACGATTCTCTTAAGCAGCTATTGTTATCACAGCATCAAATCTGATAAAAGCAGAGAGGTCTTTTTCACCCTCTACCATAAAAACATTTTCTATCATCTATTAACCTAATGTAGCACATGCTCCTCTTAACCGCCTTTTTCTCATTGCCTTTTTCGTTTAAATCATTAATATTTCACGAATGTCTTCTTCGGTAAGAGCGAAGGATGTGCTCTTTTTAGAATCAATGACTTCCTCAATTAAATGTCTTTTTTGCGCCTGAAGGTCATTTATTTTTTCTTCAATCGTTCCGCGTGCCATAAGCTTGATCACCTGGACCTTATTTTTCTGGCCAATGCGATAAGCACGGTCAGCTGCTTGTGCTTCGACTGCAGGATTCCACCACATGTCATACAGGATAACCGTATCGGCACCTGTTAAATTAAGCCCGGTGCCGCCTGCTTTTAAAGAAATAAGAAAAAGATCACGCTCGCCCGCATTAAACCGATGACACTTTTCTATTCGTTCTTCTGAAGACGTATGACCATCTAGATAAAAGAAAGGCAGCCCTCGACCCGCTAGTTCCTTCCCGATCAACTGAAGCATTTTTGTAAACTGCGAAAAAATTAGAACTCTTTTCCCGGCAAGCTTTGATTCTTCTACAATTTGCATCAATTGTTCGAATTTTGCGGAGCTTCCTTTATACCCGTCCACAAACAGGGCTGGATGACAGCATATTTGCCGTAAACGGGTTAGTCCGGCAAGGATTTTTATACGATTTTTTCGAAGTGTGTCCTTATCTAAATGCTTCAATGTGTCATGTCTTAGTTTTGCCAGATAAGCAGCATACAGCTTCTTTTGATCAGGAAGCAGTTCCACCAGGTTCATGGACTCGTTTTTTTCAGGAAGCTCTAAAAGTACACTTTCCTTCATTCTTCGAAGCAAAAATGGACGGACCCGGCGGGCGACTTTGTCCCTTGAAAGATTGTTGTACTCTTTTAACCCGAGAAACAGTTCCGGAAAAACAACGTAAAAAATGGACCACAGCTCCTCCAGAGAATTTTCTACAGGAGTACCTGTGAGCGCAAAACGGTGCTCAGCTTGTATTTTCTTTACTGCTTTTGCTGTTTGTGTCATAGGATTTTTAAAAGCTTGAGCTTCATCAAAAAAAACGGTATGAAAGGATTGCTTCTCATACCACACCTGATCTCTTATCAGCAAAGGATAAGAGGTAATGATAATATCTATATCTGTGAGCGTTTTTTGTATGCTGGATCTTTCCTTTTTACTGCCATCGACCACTACCGCTTTTATTTCCGGCGCAAACTTGGTGATTTCACCAAGCCAGTTATACGTCAAAGATGATGGACACACAATGAAAACCGGACGCTTTTTATTCCGGATAGCAGGAAGTTCTGACAAAATAAATGCTATACTTTGCAGGGTTTTACCCAGTCCCATATCATCTGCCAGAATTCCTCCAAATCCGTAACGGGCAAGTGTCTTCATCCATTGATAGCCGTGTTTTTGATAATCATATAGGATAGGTGCTAACCTTTTTGGCACGTCAAACACCTGGCGTTCTGGGTGACAAATTTTTTCTAAAAACTGGCGAAACGATTCCTCCACTGTGAACACGGAACTGTTGCTACCTGAATCAAGAAGCTGCAGCCCCCGGACAACAGGAAGATTCAAGCCACTTTCCCAATCCTCCTTCTGAACCGGAAGCGCGTTAAAAAAACGATTGATTTCTTTGAATTCCCTTGTCTCCAGTGAAAGAAGGGCCCCACTCTGCAAGCGATAATATTTCCGTTTTTCTTCTAGAGCCAAAAGAATCTCACGTATTTGTTTTTCAGGAATGCCTTCCATTTCAAATTTAAATTCCAGCCAGTCGGTTCTTTCCTTTTTAATTCCAATCTTAATTCGCGGATGAGCATTTTTTCTAAGAATACGGTTTCTAACTGATGTCGTGGCATATATTTGTACAAGTTTCTGCAGTTTCGGTACTACGTGATATAAAAACTGATACTCTAACTCTTCATTGTGCAGCAAATATCCGCTGTCCGTTTTAGCAAACGAGCTGTCTTCCATAAGCTGCAGGATCGCTTTTTCCTTCTCCTCGTCCCTGACCTGTACAATGTCCGCTTCGCCCTCTTTACTCTCCAATGGATTTATAACTATACCTTCATAGTGAAATTCCAGCCCTGCAAGCAGGCGATTCTTTAAACGGTCTAAATATAGTTTGGCTATTAAGGGGGTATGTACTAATCTTCTGGAGATCGCTTGTGATAGATGAACCTCCCCAAGTCTTTTTAAACCGGGAACCACTTTTTTTAAAAACGGATCTATTTGTTCCTCTGGAATGACTATTTCGCTGAAGCCTGAATTTTCTACCATCCGCTTTACTTCTAAAAGGTGCTCCATTTGTTCACTTTTCAAACAAATTAGTCTCCCGCCGGCTAAAACTGTTTCATAGGCATTCAACACTACTATCCTGCTTAAACCTTCTATATTCAAATGGCAGCGCTGATCTTCCGTTTCCACAAATGTAAATTTCAGAGGGAGTACTTCATCGGATAAGTGCAACCCATTGTACTGATGTTCGTTGTATTCAAGTTTTACCACCGACGTTTTTGTGAGTAAAGGCACAAGCCGTTCCCAGGAAGACGGAGGAATAAGCAGCGTGCTCCTTCTAATGGGATCGTCAGGTTTATTCACGCGGCCATCACTAGACATTCTTTCATCAAAAGCTATCTGTATAAGCTGCTGAATAACATCATCTGTTTCTTCTTGAAAACAATGAAGGTTTGGGTGGTAGGTAAAAGAGTTCGACAGCAGGATTGGCCTGCTTTCTTTTACCTGTTCCAGAAAATTTCGGATATTTTGCACATAAATCGAATCAACCCTAATTTCTATTCCAAACATGAATTGGCCTGGATTGATGTTGACAGCTTTACACGTGAATTCAGTGTTGAGAACCTTCCTGTTTTCAAAATGAAGCTGATGTCTGCTTGAACGTTTGGGCTGACCGTTAAAAAGATTCAGCAAGCCTTCTGCTATTGAATGATCCTTGGCACCATCCTGCTGACGCTCATTTAACATAGCAGGAAAGGTTCCTTTCTGCTGATATTCGCAAATGGACAGCAATACAGCGGCAATGTGCTGACAATCATTTGTAAAGGAAGCAAGCGCAGGGCAGCTGCATGCTGTGTGCAGCCGGCCATTGTCATCTATTTTAATTGTGACATGGAAGTCTTCTTTTCCTTTAACAGCTGCCTCACAGCTTTCAGAGCTATAATGTTTAAACACAACTTTATTCATCTGACAAAAAGAAACGCCTCGTTTAAACGAGACGATACCGCACATTTCTTTAATCATTTTTTGATTCACTTCTCTATCCAACTACTCTGCTCCTTCTCAACGAGATGTGACATCTGTTTGTATGGTCTGTTTGTGTCCATTCTCTGTTTGCTTATGTAATCATGATTGTACCATGTTTACATCCATTTATAATGAGCCAGGCCAAGTGAAAAAAAGATACATTTATCAATTGATCGTTCATGCGTCTACACAAGGAGATTACTGCTAGAGACAGCCTTGTCTTGCCTCCTTATGGATTCGGATCAGCTTCGCTTTGTTACTCTCTCCAGTACAAAGAAGTATCCCGTCCCTTGTTTTTCCCCTTTAAGGTCCATAACTCCCAATACAGTATTGTGATCCACTTTTCTAAATGTATCATACATGCCATGCTGGTCATAAATCATCGTGGCACTTAAAACGCCTCTATACTCCAGCATACGCATTCTCGCTTTGTCTTTTTCAGTTGCGATAAAAGGTGATACCGATGAAAATAATGGCTTAACCAGGGATCTGGGAATTTTGTCAAATGGCAGGGACAAAGGAATAAAACCCGGATTGATCTTGTACAATACACCATTATTTTTTTGAAAAACGAGCGGATGAACCGTTTCAGAGTCGATAAACTCCTTTCCAAACCAGTTCACCGATTCAAGCAACCCGTCCATCGGATGATTTGTCCTGCATTCCCTGCCTTTCCATAAGCCAATCATAAACGAAAGATCCACACTTTCTAATTGATCAAAAAAATGAAAAGCTTCCGCCTGCGATATGGGCCCTTCTGTATGAAGCTTCTCTAGCTTTGTACGGGGATTCATTCATGAGCCTCCTCACTTTTTTCCCTTTTCTTTCCTTCGTTTGTTTCACTATACCCTTTTTACGCAAAGAAAAAGACCGAGTGGAAACTCTCGGCCTTGATCGGGCGTTTTCTTGCATCAGCGATGATTTCTGTACCTTTGAAAAGGCTGCCCTTGCTCATAGCATGCCTGGCAGATACTGTACGGATAGTCCCAATCCAATTTTCTGCCGCATTGCCGGCATTTTTTCTCTACGGCTTTTATATTGTGGCTTAGCCAGTAGTGAATATCATCCGCCAGCTCTTTTTTAACTCGCTCCCAGTAGTAGGCCTCTGTTGGTTTGTTTAACCGGTATAAAAACATTAAATGAAGCTCCACTGATTTGTATGAAAGCTCCAGCTCCTCTAGTGTTTCTTTTTGAACAAACGGCTCTGGCATGTCAGTTCGGTTCACCAGAGACATAAGTACCCGTCTCCATTGATCGGCCAAGATGTCTTCATAAGCGGAAAAAGGAATTTGCAGGTAGCTGTATAAATCCTCCATACTGAATCGATGTTCAATAGCCGTTCCTCTTACCAGGCTGTACAAGTACTCTTCCTGGGCAAGCGACGCTTTTTTTGTGCCTTTTGGATTCTGGAACTCTTTCCATAATTCGAAAAACAGGCCTAAATCTTTATAATACCGGTTAAAACGCTCCAATACACTGCGGGTTGGCGCTACGGTAAATACCTGGATTGGCATGTCTTGTGCTTCAAGCAGCCGCTTCATACGCTTTGAATTTTCCATAAAAACGACTTCGCCCTGTTCATACAATCCTTTGCGCCCGGCCCGGCCGGCAATTTGCTTTACTTCCTGAGTGGTGAGCTCCCGGCGTCTTTTTCCGTCAAATTTTTGACTGCTCATCAAAATAATCCGTTTGATGGGAAGGTTCAAGCCCATGCCAATCGCGTCTGTAGCGACTAATATGTGCGTAACGCCAGCATTAAAGTTTTCCATTTGACGCTGCCGGGATTCCGGCGGCATATTTCCGTAAATCACACTGACCTTGTGTCCGTCCCCTTCCAGGTTTCCTGCAATTTCAAGCACCCGTTTTCTCGAAAAAGCAACAAGAGCGTCTCCTTTTTGAACATCCTTCAGGCGGAACGATTTTTTCCGTACCAATAAGGGCAGCTCACGTTTGTACTCCCGCACTTCTACATCAGCTTCTTCTCCCAACAGGCCAAGAATCATCTCTTTCACGTTGGGACTTCCGATAATATGAACCTCCCGGGCATTTGCTTTTGTAATGGCGCGGAACCAGGAAAACCCTCTTTCTTTATCAGCAATCATCTGCGCTTCATCGATAACCACAATATCGTAATGACGGTTTTCTTGAAACATTTCTACCGTGCTTGAGACGTGGGCTGCTCCTTCGGTCCGTTTTTCTTCTTCTCCTGTTTTTAAATCGCACGGGATCTCGTCTTTGTTGAGCTTTTCATACACCTCTAGTGCTAACAGACGAAGCGGTGCCAGATAAAGACCGCTCGAACACACTTTCAGCCGCTCCAGCGCTGTGTAGGTTTTTCCCGTGTTTGTATCACCAAAGTGAAGAATGTAACTGGTATTTACTTTTTGAGCAGGTTCATACTCCTCGCCAAATATATAAGCAATCCGGTTTTGTCTCTCTGCTTTTTCCCGTCTGGCCCGTTCTTTTTCTTCCTCCTTTTTCTGTTTAAACTGTTTCCAGGCTTCGTTGATCTCTTCAGGTGTCTGGGGTGTATGTAAAACGGAAGACACCACGTCTTCTTCCCACTCGTGAAAGCATGCTTCCGCGTAATCTGCGAGAAGCAGGTCAATGTCTTTGCTTTTTTTAAACACCTGATACGACCATTCTTCTCCTGTTTGCTGCTCATACAGGGTTCCGAGTTCTTCTGGCAGCTCTGCAAACACAATCTGTTTAAAGTCTTTCGTTACATAAGACAAAATCATTTCATAATAAGCATCCCAATAGGTTTCATGCGTCCAGTCATCTGAATCAGGATACCCTGATGCCATTCTTCCAGTAAATTCCGTTAAAAAAGAAGCGACCAGGGAGTAGTATTCCCGCTGAAAAATTCCAGCTTCACGTAATGTGCCTCCCACGTCTTCCGTGTAACGGGTACCGCTGTTCAAATGCTGTTCCAGCCTTTTTCCTGCATACTTTCGTACATACAAATAAAAGTACAGATACTTTTCTTCTAAAAGGTGGCTTACAGCAGGAAGAAGGACCTGCTTGCTCCAGTTTCGTTTCATCTGTTTTTGTTTTTTCTTTTTCCTGCTGCTCTGCATATTCTGGGTAATCAGACCCCACGTTTCCCCATACTCGTCCCGTACCCATGCAGCTGCTTCGAAGGGATCGAAATGGGCAAGCACCTGATAAAAGGATTTTTTCACCTGGTTTAAGGACAGCTCTTCCACGTCGATACCCATTGAGCGCAGGTAATCCATTTTTTCCGGACGGCTGTAGGAGCTGACGAGCCGCTGCTTCCATATATCGGACCATACTTTTTCTAAAAATAAAGCCCTTTTTTGAAGGTATTCGTCCAGTGTAGACGTCTCATTGTGTTCTATGAACTCTAAAATGTTTGTGTGTATTTGTTTTTTTGTACTTTCTATCGCTTTTTGATGATGTTTCTCGATGTCCTGCAGTTGCGCAGCCACGACAATCAGCTTCCTTTCCTGTCTCTCTCTTGTTCATCATATCATACCAGGGCTTTCCTACTTTAGCTTTTGCTGTTCAAATTGGTCTATTCTTCTTTATATCACGGATGGATAAAACTTCCTCAAACACTGAATAAAACATATTCAATAACAGATACTATTATGGTGTACGTTGAAAGCCAGCTCTCAGATATGTAATACGTAAGCAGTTATATGAAAACGATTGATAGATTCAAATGGTGATTCATAAAAAACACAAACATGGTAAGGAGAAATAGATGAAAGTCACAGGGGTTTTTTTCGTCATAGCGATTCTGGCTGCTGCATTTTGTATTACGCTGGATATATTATTAGGTTTCACCTTCTTTGAAGCATTCATGCATTTAATCGATCCGTTACTTGTGATGGATATTAGTGAATACTTGGTGTTCTTTCTGTTTTTATGTATCACCATTGGACATCAAATCACAAACAAAAAGAATGAATAAAACCCTCTCTCTTATTTAGTAAAACGGTGACGGATAAAAGCAATGATTAGCATTATTACAGGCAGAATAATAAGAAATGGGGTCGCAAAATACACGATATGTACCGTAGCCCCCTCTTCTGTATGTTCAGCAAAATCTTCGGCTATCACTACAGAAAGAAAAGCAAGAATAAGGCCTACCGGCAAAATTATTTGCTGATGATTTTTCAAACGAAACAAATCCACTATTCCAATGACAGCACTATATAAGTAGATGCCAGCTTTAAAAAAAACGGTAATTAATAAGGTGATGACAACAAGTGCATCTAAACGCTGGATAAATTCTAAAAAGTTTATTTTTCCTACAGTGGACAATAAAGGAAAAGGAGATCTCTGTACTGCACTGACACCTAGAACTGCAATATTTAAAGCCGCTGTATAACTCAAAATAAGTCCGCTGACTATTAATGAAGCCACTCCAATTTTTTTCACCGCATCCGCACGATTCAAGTAGGGAAAAAGCATAGCAAAAACAAATACTTCTCCAAATGGAAAAATCAAAAACATAGGAGAATAAAAAGCCGTCTCCAATATTGGTTTCCATCCAAATTCTAATACAGGCTTTAAATTATTTAAATCGACAGAGCCGGTTAAATAAACCAAAGTATTACCGATTATTCCTACAAAAATCAAAAAAACTCCAAGTATCTCTGCTGTTCTTGCAAATACCTCAATTCCCAGGTAAAGAACATAACAGATGGTCAGCACAAAAAGAATAGCCACAACGAATAAAGGAATATCGGGCATAGTCGCCGTAACCAAAACCTCACTGAATTCGCGCACGTTTCTGGCAGAAACGTATAAAAAAAAGATGGTATACAGCAAGCCCACGACCCATCCTATATATGTGCCAAATATTTTCCTGGCGTATGCTGTAAGCGGTAAGGAGGGATAGTAACGAAATAGCGCATAATAAATAAAAAACAAAATCAGTCCCCCGCCCATCCCAAGTAAAAGGGAAATCCAGGAATCCTTCTTCGCTACTACGCTGTGGCCTACCACTACTGCAGTCCCCAGCTCGAACGTAAAGAGCAAGAGAAAAAATTGAATACTGTTTATTTTTGCTTTTTCCATTAAAAGAAATCCCCCCTTCTTCTCATTCCAAATAAGAGTTGGTGCGCAGCCCTGAACGACGGATATACGTTTTAACGTTCACTTTAACCTCTGTTTGTGGAAAAACTTCATCCTGCCAATTCTCTTTTATCCCTCTCCATGCTTTTGGATCTTTTTGATTGATGGATTCACCAAATCGGAAGATGTCATTCTTTTGTTCTTTTGCATACGCTATCGTCACATTGACTTCCCGTTCAATTTCCTCTTCTAGCTGTTTTTCAACATGGTCAAATATTTTGGACTTTGTGAGATCAATCGGACACTGTACTTCATCAAATATCCCTTCGGACCTAATTGATAGTTCAATCAATGGTTTGTTATTTTGCATTTTCGTGTTCACTTTTGTACGGGATCGATCTATTTCAATAGCGATACCACCTTTTTTCCCTTCACAGTCGAGACGAATAAGCGTTTGTTTCAAATCATTATTGATCCAGGAAACACCTCGAGAAAGCTCTTCATCCATCCAATCCTGTAGTTTGCCTTCTTTAAAAATACCTAATCCCCCTATTTCCAATTTTTTCTCCGGAGAAATGTCCTCGATATTTGACATTTTGCTTCCTTCTTCTGATCTCCCCACAACCTGAAGACTGACTAAAATACCGCCCCCCCATTGGATTTGGTTTATAACTTGATCTGCCCTCGACATGTCATATTCGCCCTGCTGAATTTTAAGGGTTTCCAGCCCATCAACAATACGGCTGGCTGGCAGCTTCTCTAATGGTGTTGTAACATGAAGGGCTTCTTCCGCTGTATTGTTTTTAATTAATAAAACAGGGAACGCCCCACGGAAATAGGGGGTACGGTCCAGGCTGTCAAATAAACCTTGAAGCCCCTCAGTTCTTGCTAACTCTTCTCCTATCAGCATAACCTGCACGTGTGCCAGGAAAAGCTCGTGCGGTGACTTTTTCTCTATTTTGCGAAGAGCATCTAAAATCGTACTTCCTTCTGCTGAATAAGCGACAACAGGCATCTCGCCTGATAAGCCACTATTGTTTGCCGTGCCGGCTACCTGTCTTTCATTGATAATCTGAACCGTGACATGATAGATGTTTTCCTCCTCATCACCGCCCGCATCAATGCCTATTGCACTTACGATATCTAATTTTTGTACTTCCATACGTCCCCAGCAGCCTGATAGCAGCACGGCAGACAAAAAAATAAAAAAAAAGAGAATAGGTTTAGTTTTCATTAGGGTCCCTCTGGAAATCATTTTCTTTCATTCCGCCCTTTCTCCCTGATGGCGGTCCAAGCTTGTCCGTGTTTCCCGCTTTAGACACTTTTTTCTGGCTGATCAGCCTTGGACGCGTTGACATAGAAGGCTTTGAAACACGGATGAACGTATCTTTTAAATCCCTAAAAATAAGCGGTGCAAAGGGCGATAAATAAGGAACGCCAAATGAGCGCAGGCTGTTCATGTGGGCTATAAGAACAATAAAGCCCAGTCCAATTCCATAAAGTCCAAGAGAAGACGCCAAGATAATTATAATGAATCGAAGGATCCGTACAGCGTCTATCATGGAGTGATTAGAAATCGTAAAACTGGCTATTGCGGTAGCCGCTACTATGATCACACTGGCACTTGCAACGATTCCGGCTGACACAGCTGCTTCGCCCAAAATAAGAGCGCCTACAATAGAGACCGCCTGTCCGACCTGTTTGGGCATTCGAAGTCCTGCTTCCCGCAAAAACTCAAAGGTCAACTCCAATAACAGCACTTCAATAAAAAGCGGAAATGGAACCTCCTGTCGCTGAGCCGTTAAACTAATCAATAAAGGCGTAGGGATGAGATCCGGGTGAAAAGACAAAAAGGCAATATAAAGAGAAGGGAAAAGCAGCGTACTTGCAATGCCCACTAATCGCAAGATCCTTAAAAAACTGGCAATACTCCAATGCATATAATAATCTTCAGCCGTTTGAAAAAACTCAATGAATGTCGCCGGCAAAATTAACGTGTTGGGGGTCCCATCAACCAAAACCGCAATACGCCCTTCCATCAGCTCTCCCATGACTACATCCGGACGCTGTGTGTTGTAGATAGTCGGCCATACAGATCTTGGACCGTCCCTGATCCACTCTTCAATGGTATTAGTGCCGATCAACTCATCCACTTCTACCTTTTGAAGACGCTCCTTAAGCTCGATTAAAACTTTTTCATTGGCAATTCCTTCAAGGTGCATAACGGCTACTTCTGTTTCGGTAATATCACCGATCGTTACCGATTCAACCCATAAATTAGCGCTTTTGATCCTTCGGCGAACCAACGAAACATTTGTCTGAAGAGATTCAACAAAGCTCTCCTGAGGCCCGCGAATCGTCTGTTCTGAAGAAGGCTCGGAAATAGCTCTTGATGCCCCTCCTATTAAAGGACAGATCATCGCCTGGTCCCATCCATCCAGTAAAAGAATAGTCTTCCCTGATACGACGGCCTGGATCGTTTTTTTCCACTCTTGTGTTTCTTCGACTTCAGCGACGGTTATAATCTGCTCTTTAATCCCGGTAAATAAAGTGCCGGCTGTCGAGCTTTTTAATTTACTGTTGTCGTTCATGATCTTATCGATAATAAAGTTTCCCACATGTTCCTTATCAACTAATCCATTTATAAAAATCGCAGCAGCATTCCGTCCCGACATACTTCCTATTTTAAATATGCGAACGACTAAATCGGCGCTATGCCCAAGAGTATCTTGAATGTTTTTAAGATTTTCTTCCAGATTTGTTTCAAGTTTTTTATAATCAGACTTTAATTCCATATCTTCTGTATATGCGAGATGTTTTTTTTCTTTTTTTCCAAGCTTGTTCCATGCTTTTTTCATTTTCACGCTCACTCCCGCTTTGCTCTTGTATGATAGAGCTTTCACATACACCAACAGTATGCCAACTTTGCCAAAATTTAATCCAAGTGAACCTTTTCAGCCAGACATGATAGTAGGTGTATATCAAATAAAAAGGGAAACACCTGGTGAGTGGTGTTTCCCTTTTTATGAGGAATCAGTTCTTTTTCGATTCTCTCCGGGCCAGGCTGATTGCCCTGACTGCGATTTCTTACACTTTTCATTTGATTACAACTTCCTGCTTTAATGAAATAATCTGCTTTGTTTCCTTTGATTGAACAAAAAACTAGCGCCGCATTCCCCTTCAGAATCCTTGATTTAAATAGAGAGATTCACCAGCAGCCGCTTCTGCTTTTATTTGATCTAAATTGGTACAAGCAATAATGTAAAATTTCGGAAATCCGCGGCTGTTTCCACACCCTATTATGCCTGCCCTTACAACTATGCAGCGGCCTCCTTTTATTTGTTTACAAGATGCGGCAGCATCGTTTTTAAATAATTGATGCTGATCTCGATACTTTCAAATGATGTTTTGCGGCTCATATCCTGTTCAACAACCCACCACTCAACTTCAGACTTCTCTCCTGCGTCCAGAACAGTTTGAAGATCCACACCGCCTGTACCCAGTTCGGCAAAAAATTGTTCGTCATCCGTTGTCATGTCTTTTAAATGGATAAGAGGAGTCCGTCCGTTATACCGCTTTATCCATTCAATCGGCTTCTCGCCCGCTTTCGTCAGCCAGTATATATCAAACTCCGCTTTGACACTTTCAGGGTCCGTGTCCTCAAAAATGGTCTGCAGTGCCGACCGGCCGTCAGACAATTGCTCCAATTCAAAATCATGGTTATGATAGCATAAAGTAATGCCTTCACTCTGGCAGGTTTTTCCCGCTTCATTCAAAAATGCAATGAGCGCTTTGTAATCTTCTTCGCTGCGCTGTTCTGGAAATAGGTACGGGCAGACAATGTAGCGGCTGCCAAGAATTTTTTGATCCTCGATGACCTGCTTGAGATTTGTTTGCAGCTGGTCCAGTGGGATATGGCTTGAAGCCGCTTTGAGTCCAAGCTCATCCAGCAGTGTACGGACCTCCTGAGCAGACAGTCCTCCGTAACCGGCAAATTCTACTCCATCGAAGCCAAGTTCCGCTACTTTTTTGAGCGTACCGGCAAAGTCTTTCTCGCTTTCTTCACGCAGCGTGTACATTTGAACAGCTACTGGAATGGTTTTCATTTTTACTCTCTCCTTTTGTTCGTTTCGCGGGTATCTCTCTATAATTTTCTCTTTCACTAATAAGAAGTCCTGCTTTCCGTAGCCTTATACCTCTGCTGGTCTATCTTGCACCCGGCGTTCTGAGTAGTTGACTACAAAAACAAAAAGACATTTGGAGGGTTATTATGCTTAATCCTTCAAATGCCTTTTTTAACAGCTGAATCTTTTTATTTTACACGATTGTAAATATTCCTTACTGCTTCATCAATTTCGTCTCTGGACATACGCAGAGCCCTTTCGGAGGTGCCATATCCTATTTCCTGCTTTCCTTCTGCCAGCCCTTTGAAAATACTATCCGCAAAATCATCAACTGGAGCACCAAACGTATGAAGTCCTGCGCCGCCTAAATCCGTATTTACAGCAGGCGGTGCTACTTCAATGACTCGAACAGATGTATCTGACAGCTGATGTCTAAGGCTCATTGAGAATGAATGAAGCGCTGCTTTTGTTGCCGAATAAATAGGTGCAATGGCCATCGGTGTAAAGGCCAGGCCTGATGTGACATTGATAATAATGGCATTTTCTTTTTGGGTAAAATACGGCGCAAATAGCATAGCAAGGTGGAATGGCGCTTCTATATTTGAGGTAATTTCCTTGCTGAAGTAGCTCCACTCCTGTTTTGCATCTGCTTCTAATATATTGAAGCGCTGCTGAATGCCTGCATTGTTCACTAGCACATTCACTTCAGGATGCCGAGTTGTTACCCACTCAAAAAGAGAGATACGATCCGCTTCCTCGGTTATGTCACATACGCGGGTGATGATACCAGGAAACTTATCTTTTGCTTCCTGCAGCTTACTCTCCCGTCTTCCACATACGATGACGGTGCTTCCCGCTTTTATAAAACGCTCGGTAAAAGCAAGACCAATGCCTGATGCCCCGCCTGTAATAAGAATTGTATTTCCTGACAAAATCATGGATACCCTTCTTTCCTGTTTTAGACATCCTTCTATTTTACCCGTTTTTGTTCCAATTAAAATGCACCTGCTTTGATAGCTGCCAAATTTTATTACTTCTGTTAAGTGGCTGATTCTTAATTCATTCACGAAAGATTAAGCCCATTATATTCCGTTTTAAATATAAACACTTTCCATTAGCGCCTTATTATTTTCAATAAAATGTTAACGGATCTATTCTTTTAACCCAATCGCTTTTTATGTCGATTCTTAAAGTATTGCCAGATAAAGAATGCTGCTATTGCGGTGCCTGTTAAAATAATAAAGACTTTTTCTGCTCCTCTGTTTTGTAAATCAACCTTTTTTCCAGGCGCCTGCCCTTCACCAAGAATAAACAAATCATCTTGCGCAGCACTGATTTCGGCTGTTCTGCTGCAAATAACAACAGTCAGTCCGTCAGAGCCAAACATATCTGAATGATTCGCATACACCAAATACGCTTGTCCGGCTTTAAAATCATACCCGCAATCGCCGCCACCCATCCCAGTTGTGATTTTTACTTGTGATTGATTAACACCTTTCCAGGTTTCGTTCACTTCAAACAAAACAGATTTTGTCGTAAGACCCATGGCGCTCGTGTCTTCTTCCACCTCTAACACTTTTCCGCTGAATACAGCTTCAGAAGACATAAGCTCTTCTTTTACACCGGGCGGTTCGACACAGGAACAGGCTGCTCCCTGAAAAGGAAAAAAGATTATTACCGAGCTAACAATAAACAAACATAGGGTCAAGAAATGGGTGCTTTTCATCATTAGATTACCCCCTGCTTTCTCGATTGCTCTTTTTCCTCTGTTGCTTTGTTTCCTCTTAATCAATGTAATAATAACACATATATTGAATAAATTTACACACGTATAACTAACCTATTTTCTTCTACGGTTTCTTCTCCACTTCCTTTATTACAACAGGAATTTCTACTTCTCGAAAGAACTACTCAAAACAAAAACTACTAATAATCCACACCAATTCCTCATCGTTCGTTTATTCAATGAAAAAATATATAATTCATTCTTTTTTTATATCTATTTCCCAAAAAACACGAACTTTATGTTGACAGAAAAATAAAAATAAAATATGATCATATTGTTAGAAAACATGAATGAAACAGCTTTATTCGTATATCCTCAATAATATGGTTTGAGGGTTTCTACTAGGATCCGTAAAATCCTGACTACGAATGGGTGTCTTAAATGCACCCATTTGTAGTCAGGATTTTTTGCTTTTCATCATTTTCTAAAAAATTAAGGAAATAACTAAGAAAAAACATATGTAGGAGTGTAAAAAATGGATAATGTATTCGATTACGAGGATATTCAATTAGTTCCAGCAAAATCTATTGTAAACAGCCGTTCTGAATGTGATACAAGTGTTACATTTGGCAGCCGGACATTTAAACTGCCTGTTGTTCCAGCCAATATGCAGACTATTATTGATGAGAAAATTGCGGTTTACCTCGCTGAAAACAATTATTTTTACATTATGCACCGCTTTCAGCCAGAGAAACGGCTGGACTTTGTCAAGGATATGAAATCTCGCGGTTTGTATGCATCAATTAGCGTCGGGGTTAAAGAAGAGGAATACACATTTATTACAGCACTTGCTGAAGAAAATCTTACACCTGAATATATTACGATTGATATTGCGCATGGTCATTCCAATGCAGTTATCAATATGATTCAGCATATTAAAAAGCACCTGCCTGAAAGCTTTGTGATTGCCGGAAATGTCGGCACACCTGAAGCAGTTCGGGAATTAGAACATGCCGGCGCGGATGCGACAAAAGTGGGTATTGGACCTGGAAAGGTATGCATTACGAAAATTAAAACAGGCTTTGGCACAGGCGGCTGGCAGCTAGCAGCACTGAGATGGTGTGCAAAAGCAGCAAGCAAGCCGATTATTGCCGACGGCGGTATTCGTACGCACGGTGATATTGCTAAATCTGTCCGGTTTGGTGCATCCATGGTGATGATTGGCTCCCTGTTTGCTGGACATGAAGAATCACCTGGAGAAACAGTTGTTCAGGACGGGAAGATTTATAAAGAATATTTTGGTTCGGCTTCTGAATTTCAAAAAGGCGAAAAGAAAAATGTGGAAGGCAAGAAAATGCATGTAGAATATAAAGGTTCTTTACAGGATACTTTGACGGAAATGGAGCAGGATCTTCAGTCTTCCATTTCTTACGCTGGCGGAAACAAGCTGTCTGCCATCCGTAATGTCGATTATGTTATTGTGAAAAACTCTATCTTTAATGGGGATAAAGTATATTAAAAAGTGAGCTAGACGATTATAATCTCTACAGCAGTGGCCAGCCGGATTGTTCGGCTGGCTTTCGATTTTAAGTAAGCGAAATTAAATACTTTTATGGCCAGAGGAGCTGCAACAAGGTGTAAATGATCTGTTCTGTTAGCTTGATCTGCGTATATCCGTCACATGGTAATGATAACTTTCCCCTGTGCGTGTCCTTCTTGAAAATACTCGAAAGCCTTTGATATCTCACTTAGTCGATAAGACCGGTCGATCACAGGCCGCACTTTGCCTGTTTCTAAAAGTTCTTTTAGGTAAATGAGATCCGTTTGTTTCGCCCGTTGTAACATATTCCTCATCTTCCTGCTTCCGGTCATGGAAATCCAGGGACCGAGCATCATTGTTTGCGTCATTTGAGCCTCAGAGCCTCCGACATGCACAAAAGTCCCGTTTTTCCTTAGCGCACGCTTGTAAGTCCAAATAGGCTGATGTCCGTTTACTGCTAAAATAAGATCATATTGCTGCGCTGCTTGAGTAAACGTTTCTTTTTGATAATCGATGGTGTGATCAGCACCAATTAATCGTACCGTTTCTATGTTCCTTGTACTGCACACACCTGTTACCTCGGCTTCGAAAGACTTGGCAATCTGCACAGCGAATGTTCCAACCCCACCAGAAGCGCCATAAATCAACACTTTCTGTCCCGGCTGAATCCTGCCTTTATCGCGCAGCCCCTGCAAGGCAGTAACGCCTGCCATCGGCGCAGCAGCCGCTTCTTCAAACGAAAGGTTTCCTGGTTTTAAGGCAAGTGCTTTTTCAGGAACAGCTACGTACTCTGCAAAGCCGCCCCAGCCGCAGCTAGATAAGTCTCCAAATACCTCATCACCCGGCTTAAATTGTTTTACCTTTTCTCCGACAGCTTCAACCCGCCCTGCTATGTCGCCTCCGGGTATAGCATATTTCGGCTTAAACAAGCCAAAGGCAAAGCGGGCTAAAAACGGTTTTCCTTTTAAAAGAACAAGATTTCCGTAATTCACAGATGCGGCATGAATATTTACCAGTACTTCTTGGTCTGCAGGCACAGGTTTTTCCACTTCTGTTACCTGGAGAACATCCGGCAAACCATAATTGGTGCAAACAACCGCCTTCATCACTACGCCTCCTGTCTTTTATTCACCGCATTTATAAAGCTGAAAACCTATAATCGTGTTAAAAAGGATTTTGATTAAAATCGTCTGATAACCGTATATACAGAACTTATACCTGGCAAAATTAAATGAAGCTATCTATACACCCGCTTTTAAGGTAATGCCACGCTGCTGGACCAGGAGAGATTCTGCATTTGTTATGCTGCAACAAGGGATAAGCAGGC
>NZ_LAHL01000065.1 GCF_000966195.1 Domibacillus robiginosus
CAATACTATCCAAAAACACGAGGATTTAAGTAAATTATTAATAAAGTAATTCGAAGCTTAATGTAAGATTCAAAATGATCTCTGTGTAATTAATAACCGGGTTGTTCTAGTGGAAATCAAGATCGAGAGGAGTGTCTTAAGGATGGAGAGCGCTTTAGAAATGAAAAAACATTTATTTATTAATGGAGATTGGATCAAGGCTAACCAATATAGCCCCTTGTACTCGCCATATTCAGAAAAGATCATAGGGGAAATTCCAATGGCCACCGAAGAAGAAACCGATCTTGCAATTGCTGCAGCATATGAAGCGAAAGATATAATGGCGAAAATGCCGACTCACCAACGCGCCAAAATTCTAGAAACATTATCACGGCTTCTTGAAGAACGTTTTGAAGAAGCGGCAAAAATTATTTCTTTGGAGGCGGCAAAGCCTATATCTTACGCACGGGCAGAAGTAAATCGAACGATCGACACATACAAATTTGCAGCGGAAGAAGCGAAGAGAATTCACGGGGAAACCATACCACTTGATGCTGCTAGAGGTGGGGAAAACAGAATTGCCTATACGGTTCGTGAACCTATTGGTGTTATTGGTGCTATTACTCCTTTTAATTTCCCAATGAATTTAGTGGCGCATAAAGTAGGCCCTGCTATCGCTGCTGGAAATTCAGTGGTCTTGAAGCCTGCTCAACAAACTCCTTTGTCAGCTTTATTTCTTGCAGAGCTTTTAGAAGAAGCTGGGCTGCCTGCAGGAGCTTTGAATGTAGTAACAGGGAATGGTGCTATAGTTGGGGATAAAATCGTTACTGACTCAAGGATTAATATGGTTACTTTTACTGGAAGTCCTGGCGTTGGAACGACAATTCGTAATCGAGCAGGATTAAAAAGAGTCACTTTAGAACTCGGCTCGAATGCTGCCGTGATTGTTGATAAAGACGTTGATATTGATCAAATTATTCCACGGTGTGTGGTTGGCGCGTTTTCGAACCAGGGGCAAGTGTGCATTTCACTTCAACGGATCTATGCTCATAAAGAAGTTTATGATCAATTAGTGGAACAATTTGTAGAAGCGACGAAAAAACTTAAAATCGGTGACCCTCTGGGAGAACAGACAGATCTATCAGCACTTATATCGAAAAAAGATGTTCAGAGAACATTAAAATGGATAGAAGAAGCAAAACAAGGTGGGGCACACGTGATAACTGGTGGAGAAGCAGAAGGAAATATTCTTTATCCTACCGTGATTTTGGATGCAGATCATCGTCTGAAAGTATCTTGCCAGGAAGTGTTTGCTCCTGTTGTTATAATTAATAAAGTTAGCTCTGTTGAAGAGGCTATTGACGAAGTAAATAATTCCCGCTTTGGACTCCAAGCTGGAATATATACAGAAAATATACACTTTGCACTAGATGCTGCTGAAAAACTTCATGTTGGCGGTGTATTAATAAACGACGTACCAACTTTCCGGGTTGATCATATGCCATATGGCGGTGTAAAAGAAAGTGGAACCGGGCGTGAAGGAATAAAGTATGCAATTGAAGAAATGACCGAATTAAAACTTGTGATATGGAATCGAAACTAGCTTAAAATGCAATACTAGCACACCAAAAATTTAAATAGTGGAAGGACAAATCTTTTATGAAAAAATTTAACATCGCCGTTATTGCAGGAGATGGGATCGGTCCAGAAGTTATTAACGAGGGAATAAAGGTTTTAAAAAAGGTTGCGACTCTTACGAATGAATTTACTTTTGATTTCAGTTATTTTCCCTGGGGCTGCGAATACTATGCAAAGCATGGGAAGATGATGGACGAAAATGGGATAGAACAGTTAAAAGAGTATGATGCCATTTATTTGGGAGCTGTTGGATATCCGGGAGTTCCTGATCATATCTCTTTATGGGATCTGCTTTTACGTATTCGGAAAGAATTTGATCAATATGTAAATATACGTCCAATCACTCTTATACGTGGTGCCCAAAATGCATTGAGTGAAGCGAAAAGAGAAGATATTGATATGCTATTTATTCGAGAAAACAGTGAAGGGGAATATGCGGGAGCAGGAGACTGGCTTTTCAAAGGTAAACCGGAAGAAGTGGTTTTACAGACAGGTGTTTTTTCTCGAAAAGGAACCGAAAGAATTATCCGGTATGCTTTTGAAACAGCTAGAAATATGGGGAAAACTCTAACAAGTATTAGCAAAGGAAACGCATTAAATTATTCGATGGTATTTTGGGATGAAGTATTCAAGGAAGTAAGTAAAGAATACCCAGATATAAAAACATATTCCTATCTCGTAGATGCGGCAGCCATGTTTATGGTTAAACAACCGGAACGCTTCGAAGTGGTTGTTACGTCCAACTTATTTGGAGATATTCTGACCGACTTGGGAGCTGCTCTTGCCGGTGGCTTGGGATTAGCAGCAGGGGCCAATCTCAATCCAGAAAAACAGTATCCTTCTATGTTCGAGCCTATACATGGTTCTGCACCTGATATCGCAGGAAAAGGAGTGGCGAATCCTCTTGCAGCGATATGGTCTGCTAGCCAGATGATAGATTTTTTCGGCTATAAAGATTTAGCACAACATATTTTAAGTGCAATCGAAACCTTATTAGTAGAAGGTGAAATACTTACACCAGATATGAAAGGAAACTTCTCGACTTCTGAGGTAGGAGACCGAATTACTGAAATACTAACTAAAATGATTCAGGAAGATAGAGTTATAATTGAATCATGACCGTTTATATCACTGCAGATTATTTCTTTAAAAAAATGAAACGAATAAAAGACATTTTGCATAAAGTTTTTTTCTTTGTTTTTATGTACACCTTTATGTAAAGAAATCATAGTTATTATATGGAGCACTGTGAGAAAAACTATAAGCTTTTTTCACAGTGCTTTTCATATTTAATTAATATCATTTCGTTTTTCCATTTTGGTACAGCTGTACCATTTGCTTTTTGAACTCAGGCGTGAATGTGCGGCGTTCTCGCTTTGCCATAGTTAAAGCTCCTCATCTGTTTTAGGTCAAGTGTACGTGACCTTAATTTTGCTGTCCAGATAAGTGTAGACGCTCCAATCCTTATAAACGAGCCGGTACTCCCACTTTTCGCCACGTTTTCGAAAGCTGGCCATAGGTCCCACTCCTTTTCTTTATCATTTCGCTTTACGCTGTATGATTCAATATATAGGTGAATACAAGTCGCCCCAATATCTATCCATGAAAAGCTATCGATCATACAGAAAGCAAAGAGATCCACGCCTTTATGTACAAAATGTTCTAACAAAACTCCTATTCAGAGTATACGTTCTTTTTAAGTTGAAAAAATATATGGTTAAACCATTGATCTAGTCGGGCAGATGCAAAAGTAGGAGTAACGTGAAAGACCTCCATTACTTTTAAAGTCGCTTCCTGTTTAAGATGGGGAAGATCAATATCCTGAAGCATAAAACCAGGTATGCAGAAATATAAAGCGAAGTGGCCCGCTTGCCATTCTTGAAGAACCCTAAAATCGTATGGAAGCAAATATTGATTTCCGGAATGTCGAAGTATATGCGCGATTTCATGCGCGAACTCTTGCCACTGTAAGGAAGAGGGAAGAGTGTTGTTTAACATAATAATTGGATGTGCCCCTACTTCTATTCCTTTGCTAGGGCCGGGTATGTATTCTACTGAGTGCTGGTAGGGAGACACCAATCTTCATGTATAATGCCTCCAAAGATTCTTCTAGATGTGTTTTCGTATAGCCCAAAGTAACCGCTTCTTTTCCAATTGATATATATATATGAGAATGTATGTTTGGTTTGTTTCTTGATCTCAGGGTCACTATATCGATAGTAATCGTTAATTAATTTACCTAATTCTTTGGATAGGATAACTGTTAATTCTTGCATATATTACACTCCGATTTTTGAGCTCACTGTCATTAGTCAACCCTCATTTTACGTTAACTAGGCTTATATGACTATGTAAATATACTCAAATAATTAAAAGGTATGTTTGAATTAGAAAATAACTGAACGAATTGGCTGTAAAGGAAGTTTGAAAGGAGTTTTAGTAGATGATTCAATTCACTGTTTACGGCGAACCAGTTGCCCAAGGCCGGCCGAGAGCTTCAACTTTTCACGGCAAAGTCAAAATGTACGATCCTCAAGAATCAAAAGATTTTAAAAAGTATGTACAGCTGGTTGCTTCTCAACATCGTCCGAATCAGCTTTTAGAGGGTCCTTTGAAATTAACGGTCCGGGTTATTCAAGCCAACACTTAAAAGCTTCAGCAAAAAGAAAGCGGCAGCTGCAGAAGAGGGCACGCTCCGGCCGACCACAAAGCCTGACGTTGATAACTATGTAAAAGGCGTGAAGGATGCCTTGAAACAGGTTATTTGGCAGGATGACAGCCAGGTTGTTGATTTAAGTGTTTCAAAGTTTTACAATGCTACACCACGCGTTGATGTAACTGTTGAAAAAATAGATGCTTAAAAAAAGAGAAATCCCTTTTATAAAAAGAATTTCTCTTTCGGTGACTAGAATTTAAGAAGCAGTTCAATATCTTTTTCCATATCAGTTGGGTCTGTAGTTGCTTCGTAACGCTTAAGGACATTTCCTTTTTTATCAATTAGAAACTTAGTAAAGTTCCATCTAACCGCATCGCCAAAGAGATATTCTGGATGCTTCTCTTTTAATAGTGGAATTAAGACCTTTGCAACAGGATGGGACTCATCAAAGCCTTCAAAAGGTTTTGTAGAAGCGAGATACTCAAATAATGGATGAGCTCCCTCGTCACGTACATTTACTTTTTGAAACATTGGGAAAGAAACACCATAACGCAATGTGCAGAATGCTTGTACCTTGTCATTATCATCTGGTTCCTGTCCAGCAAACTGATTACACGGGAAACCTAAAATAACGAAATCCTTTTCTTTATAGCGGTCGTACAAGCGTTGTAGATCCTCGTATTGAAATGTAAAGCCACACTGGCTCGCAGTATTAACAATCAGAATTACTTTATCTTTGTAGTTATCTAAGCAGATATCCTGCCCGTTCATTGACTTTGCTGAAAAATTATAAATACTCATTATGTATGTAGCCTCCAAATTAATTATAGATAAAAGAAAAACGATTACGAATATAGAACTACCACGAATTAATGGAAATGAAACCTTTTGCTCAAAAAATATTTTTATCAATAATTACAGGCTCGAATTTGAGTTTAAAGACTTGGGTAATATGAATGGTTATTAAAAATAAACGGGCAAAAGTCTGACCGTGGAAATGCCTTTGGTCTTGAAAATTTAATATTTTTTAATTGAAAGTATCGCTGAGATTAACCATAAGAAGGCGGGGCAAAAAAGCTGAAGAAGCTTTTAAACAAGCGGAGGCTGAGTAGAAAGAGCTAGAAAAAGATCAGGATCCACAGGAAGGGAAAGACCAGCAGGACGGAGCTGCTTAATCAACGCAGTGAGAGAGAAGACTGTTATTCTGAAGTCTTCTCCGAATCTGTTCTTCTTTGGGCTAAGTCAAGATTTTCAATAATCCTATTTAATTGATTAGCAATCACGAGAAGCAAACCAGCTATGCTGCCAGTTAGAAGACCACTTGGGCCAGTAATCATATAACCAAGAAGCGCTCCTACTACTAAATAGGCCGCTATGAAATAAGTAGAATTATGCATTGTTATCACTCCCGCCTTATTGTATCAATAATTGGATGGAGAAGACAGCGAACTGAGGAGGACGGAGCTGCTTCATGATATAGGAAAGGCTTTTCCTTTCTTAATCGCAGAATCGAAACTACTGATAAAATCAGACAAAAAAGGAGACGTTGTGAATGTCTCCTTTTAAATAAAATATTTAGTTCATTTAAATGCATAATGGAACAATCCATAATACAAAGGACCAACTGTAACAATAAGGGCACCAACAATAAAAATGCTTTTGAGAGGTTGAGGCATATCATTAAGCGTTTTATCACCGTTGTAGTATTTAGTGTTAAAGCTGAAAATGACATCCCAAAGCAAAGCAACTACAAATATAAATTTCCATACAAGTGGAGTGAGAATTTGATTATCGGTGACATATCCAAATAAGCCGATCCACGTAATGATGGAAATTACGAAATCAAGCTTAGCAGGTATAGTTTTATACTTGCGCCCAACAAGAAATCCAATGGCAGAAACACCTAAAATCCCTAAGTAGATTGTCCAAAAAGCTTGTATCATTATTCAAATCCCTTTTCTTAAGATTAATCCATTATACAAAACTTAAGAGTAATTGGAAGTGTATTGCCGAATTAATAGAGATAATTTATTAGAAAAGTGTTAAATGCTAAATAGTACGTCTGAATTGAATAAAAGGGATGGTAGCTTTAGTGAAGATTAGAAAGTGATGAAAAAAGTTATTCAGCAGAAAAAAGAAGCCGAGCAGAATAGAGGCGTTTAATCAATAAGGAGGTGCTTGCCCTGCTTAACGGTAAAAGAGTTATCCTTTACACGGCGAAACGCATCGTCAATTCAAATGGCGGTCTTATTAAAGCTCAATACATTCGCTTTAAAGAAAAAGGAGGTATTGATGAACACATTATTGCTCGGTAACAGGATTTGACGTCAGAACTTTTGGAAATGGCAAAGAAGAGATGGGATTTGCATAAAGAAAAGCCAGGATATTCCTGGCTTCGTGCTTTTAAAATATTACAGATTCATCTCTTCAATCTCTTTTTGCATAGCATTCCATTTTGCTTTAAGCCTAGCTTTTGGAATGGAATAGTGTTTCTCATACTTGCACATCCGGCAAGAACAGTGGATTTTACCTTTGCTTAATGTCCCGCGCACAGGCATCCATTGGTCTTCTCTTAGTTGGACTTCCTTTAGAATAGACCATTTCTTTTGAATGATTCGTTCCCGTTGGTGACGAGTATACGCTTTAGAGCGGTTTTTCATATAGATCAGCCTCCTTGAAATACCCGAGCTTGCAAGGTGTCTCAAGGAGTGCTGCGGCACACCTTACAAGCACGGACTAAGGCTGATCAAATTCATTGATCTTTTCATATCTTCTTCCTTTCATTGTGTCATGAATGATTGTAGCACATGAAGAGTTTGAAGACATAAAAAAGCAGCCAGGTGTAAAAAACCTGACTGCAGGAGGGTTGGCTTACCCGTTCCACAGTATAGACCATTCAAGAAAAATTTATACAAAAGAGCCGAGGAGGTTTCCAAGCTCCAAGGCCAAAGCGAACACCAAGGGCGTTATAAGTTAGGGGGCACTAATATTTAACGCCTTGATATTGGATATTTACCCCATTTAAAGAAAAACATGCAAAAACAGCCAGAGGGGGCTCTGACTGAACAGTATTATGGGATATTTCATTGGAGAGGAGCCTATCGCTATCAGTAGTATGGACAAGTCCAGAACATTTTATACAAACAATGTAAAAAAAGACAAAGAAATTTCCGGATACTCTTAACTATTTATTTTGAAGCTGAAACTGAACAATTAATTCATCTAATTCCTTGCTATATGCTAAGACTTCTTTACTTTCAAAACCATAGACCGAAGCAGCAGTAATCATTAAGTGGCGAAACCTTTCAATTTCAAACGATAACTCTTCAAGAGTTAGTTGAGCATGTTCCATAAAATTTCTCCTGTATAAAATGTAAAACTAGTTAAATTATAGAATGTTTTATTTTGACCTAATGAGGAACAGAGACTTGTTCGTTCAATAACAAAAGGAGGGAGCAGTACTTATATAAAAAAACAGCCAGAGGGGAATCTGACTGTCTAAGTTAATATGTAAAGTTGAGGCAACCTCGTTAAGTAAAACAAGGAGTTTTTCGATTATGAAGCTGAACATGAATAATCAATTTATTTAACTCTTCACTGTAATCTAGGTCTTTAGCTGTTTGCATCAGCTCACTCCAATCAGCATCTAAAGATTCTTCTAAAAAGCTTTTTGTCTTCTGCATAAATACCCTCCGATTACGAAGTAGCTCAGCCATCATAGCCTTAAGGAGCCTTAGATCTGCAGCTTTGTGTCCCGGCCTTTCGAACGGTTTACCTTTTATTCCATTTTTGGCAACTTATTTACTGTTATTTTCTTATTGTAACAATAATGACATTGAATTTTTGTCGGAATTTGTTGCAGTAAACAATTTTTTTATAATGGAAACTCTGTACAAAACTTCGTGATATTTCTTTGTTTTTTTGTCGTACAGGTGGTGTATATATGAGAGAGTAAAAAATAAACCCCGCCAGTAGCAGGGTTAAACAATCTTCTTCATGCCGCACTTACAGCACTCACGAAGAAATATCATATTTCTAATAGAGCTTTTAAACTGAGCGTTGTCGCAGTTATCACAACGATCACTTTGCATTCCATAGGTTTTTACTTTTTTTATAATTAATCTCCTTTACCTTCTGTTATACTGTATGACATATCAATTAATGTGAAAATTTGTTAAAGAGAGCAAAGGAGAGAACTATTTATGAAAAAGGTACCTCGCGTTATAGCTACGGCTGCACTTGCGGGAGCAGTATTTGCTTCAATTAGCTCATCAGCAGAGGCGGCAAGCTTCGATCCTGTTTTAGCGCAGCCTACAAGTACATTTCCTTTTACAGACGTTCCTGCAGAGCGTATGGAAATGGTTTTGGACCTTTATCAAAACAAGTTTTTTAACGGTGTTAGTGCTGATAAGTTTGGATGGGGCCAGACAATCAAGCGTGTGGATGCTGCCATGATCGCTGCGCGCGGCATGGGTTTTAGAAATGAATTTTCTATGCCAGAGGGAATATTAACATTTAAAGACATCCCAGAACGTGCAAAAGGCGCGGTTTCCTTTCTCCAATTTTACCAAGTAGTAAATGGAAAATCGGAAACTTTTTTCGGATCCAATGATGCGATCACAAGAGGAGAAGCAGCTATCATTCTTGCAAGAGCATATAGAGATGTATTGGTAACACCTACTGAGCAAGTGCATCATTTTACAGACGCAACAGGGCGGTACGCGGAGGCTATCAACAAACTAGTTGCTACTGGCATTGTAAATGGAATAATGCCTGACCGGTTCGGCACAAATAGCCTCATAAAACGAGGAGAATTTGCGATGATGGTAGCCAGGCTGAGTGACCCGGCCCTATCTCCTCCATCTCCCTACGGTGACCTGCCTTCTTCAGAAGGAGGACTGACGATGGAAGCCGAAAAGAAAAGTTATAGTTTGCCTTCTGATACATCTGTTAGCTTGACACTTACAAACACAGCAGAGTTTCCTTATGCACGCAGTCGTATATATAAACTGGAAAAGAAACAAGGAGATAAGTGGCTACAATTACAATACGATGTGGGACTTCAGTTCCCAGCGGACATGCCACGCATAGAAGCTGGTGAAACCCAAAAAATAAATCTTTGGTTTGGGAGCTTTAAAGCATTAATAACAGCTGGAGAATACAGAGTCAGTCATACATTTTATCCGTCAATGGATGAAGGTGAGAAGGTGTCCATAGCGGCATACTTCACACTTACTGAATAAGTTTTATTTTATGAGCTTATTTATAATTATCCTAAAAAGAAGGAAGCACTCACTATGCTAGTAGGTGCTTCCTTCTTTTGGTTTTTGTCATACAGTATATGTTATATATGAAAGAGTAAAATAAAACCCTGCCGTGTTGTGGCAGGATTAAACAATCTTCTTCATGCCGCACTTACGGCACTCCCGAAGAAATATCATATTTTTAATAGAGCTTTTAAACTGAGCGTTGTCACAGTTATCACAACGGCCGCTTTTGATGTCCGGGTATTCGCGGATGTTATAAGTCACGCTTAAATCGATTTTTTGTTCTGTTTCCATAGTGCTCACCTCGCCTGAACAATCATACCACTGAACCAGGGAGGTATGGAGCAGGAAAGTATCTCCTTTTGTCGAAAGGAGTAAGTGAAGGGGAGGTTACCACTATGGAAATTATTTATGGTGAATTTTTGGAGGGTATGAAAAGATTAGGCTTTTACAACTCTGATATTGAAGATCAATATTATTCGTTAAATGATATTATCGATGAGTCTAAGATATTGCATTTTTATCCTAAGAATTATCTTTTTAAAGACAAGCCTTTTAATGAAGCACAGATTTTTTTATTCGAAAAAGAAAAGATCAGAATCATTAGTTTCTTGGAAGGTGGATATGTTTCTATAATGGACAGGACTTTAAATACTGTTTCAAGAGTTGAGTTATTACACAAAAACAGAGATTCTTCATCCATAACTCTTCATTTCGATAATGGCGATACTTATTTTTTAGATAGTAAATTAGATAGCGTTGGTCATAATTTTAAACTGCAAGAAATGATTTTGGATATTTATAAATATTTACAATAAGTTGTGCATCTCATTTGAGATGCTTTTTTCTTTACTTAAAAACAATCTTGGAGGTGGTGGTGATGTGAAGTGGCAAACTGGGATGATATTAGATCAGAATGGGAAACGACCAGGATCACGCTTGCTGCATTAGCGGAAAAGTATGATATAAAACTCGGTACTTTAAAAAGCCGAAAAAGTCGTGAAGGATGGTCGAGGGATCCAACAAAAAAGGATGCAACCAAAAGCGGCAAGGTTGCAACCATTAAACAAAAGGATGCAATCAAAAAAACACAAGTGGCTCAACGAAAGAGAAGTGGTAACCTGCATCCAAACAACCAATTTACAAAGCGGAACAAGGCTGCTGAAAAGCATGGGTTGTTCTCCAAGTTTCTTCCTAAAGAAACAAAAGAAATCATGGATGCAATTACCGACCTTTCTGCCGCTGATTTGATATGGCAACAGATACAAAGTCCGGCAGTAGAAAAGAAAAGGTGGCGGCATTCTGGCAGCAAGAAAAACAGCCCGCGTGAGGCACATGTGGACCTAGACGGAGAAGAAATAGACGTTGATGAAATGTTCGGCGTAAACGGCCATGCAGCTGATCATCCCCGCGACACTTCTTTACCTGCAGGCGAGCGGGTGAATTGCCATTGTGTGCTTTCACCTGTTGTGAATAAGGATATCCTGGGATTAAGTAAAGAAGAGAAAGAAGAAATGCGCAGGCAAGTTCTTGAGGAATTAAATAGTTAGAAAAGAAGAAAGGAACAGAGTCTGCTTTATTGAAGCAAGATAACCGTCCCATTTTAGGTTCTATTATTTGTTAACTAGGCTGACTAAATAACTCATAGTTTTGCCGTTATATACAGACTTTATAAAACCTACATTCCGTGCGTAGTAAGTTGTGGTTCCATCAATAGTCTTTACGGTAACTACATTATTAAAAGTACCTGCTGGCGTTTTTAACGTACCGTTCACAGCGATAATTTTACTCTTAGAATAAAGGTTTTCCCATTCTTTTCCCACCTTTAACGGGTAAGAAAGTTCAGTATAGAACTCATGTGAATCAAAGTCTAAACCTTTGTTATCTTCTTTGAAATAGACAGCTAAGTCACCTTTGCCGGCAATGTATGAATGCCTTAGGAACTGCAGAACCAACGATTTTAGATTTTGTGAACCACATCCAATTGCTTCCTGACCGTTATAAAAGCTTTCCAGGTACAGCTTGGTTTATTACGCAGAAAACGAATGACAAACTTGTCGCTATGATTGCGAGACATCAGACAGGATTTGGGGATGCAGTTCTACAGGACGGTAAAATTACACGTTTGGCTGGTTATCCGGTCGAAATAGTAGCTGAAATGCAAAATGGTTTTGCAGCCTTGACACCACGGGGCAATTTAAAGCCAGTATTCACTCGACAGCTTCGCTACATTCGAACAGCAGATGGTGCCGCAGCTGCCAAAGATGCAAATATCACCTTCTCTATGCTTATCTGGATGCAGTTGTACGTGAGATTGACGCTGTAGCTTATATGACTGGTGACAAGCTGTAAAAGTTTAAGTGAGACTATTTGTACATTAGGGTAAAATTAGCTGCTAAAGGAGGCTTGAAAATGAGTAAAAGAGGAACTGGAGTAGCATTTATCATGATAGCCGCCTTTTTAATAGCATCTAAGTATTTAGCTGCTGCTATTTATGATGCAGGAGGACCGAGTTGGGACGCACAGATTTTTAATAGCATGTTGATCTATGTTGGTAACACATTAAGCAATTTTGGCCTATTATCCTTATTTGTGGGGATTGCTTATATTGTGTGGGAAGAATACGATGATTTAAAGTCTAGAAACAAAAAGAAAAGCAATTTTTAACTTAACAACGAGCACATTACCCGAGAACCTTAAAGGGTTCTTTTTTTTTTGGCTCCGTAAAGAGATAATGTTGATTTTCCTTAACTGTTACCTTAAAGTATGAAGGAAGTAAATTGTTTTCCCTTACTAATAAACATAAATTACAACATGAAGGTGACGACCAATGACTAAACCAAATTTAAAAGTCCAAGTAAATAAAAATGAAATTATCTGGAATGAAGAAAGAGGGTTATTTACTTTTGATGGTGCACCAGCACTTTTACTATGGGATTCTGCCATTGAATTGTTTTTAAATACAATTGAAGAGGTTTCTGGCACTGAAGTGTCCAAGGCTGTATATGAAGCAACTTTTTATCGGATGGGGCATCTAGTAAGTTCATATTACCAAGAACGTAAGGAAGATATTGAACAACTTCTTACCGAATACAGTGATATTTATAAAACTGCTGGATGGGGAAAATTTACAGTTACTTATTATTCTTTTGAGGAAAAAAGAGCAATTGTTCAATTAGAGGATAATTGGGCGCATAGAATTTTTAAAGATTCCAAAAGAAAAAATACGGAAGTGATATTGCCTAGTCATTGGTCAGGTGTCTTTGCGGGGCTCTTTAAACAAGATATGTGGTACAAGATTAACAAGAGCCAAGCGGAAGGTAAAGAATTCGATGAAATTGAGATATTCCCTTCAAGCAGTACTCCTGCAAAAAATATTCATGAATTAGCGAGACAAAAGGAGCAACAAAGTATTAAGGAGTTAGAGGAAAAAGTAGAGGAACGCACCGAGGAATTATCATCCTTGGTTAAGGAGTTGTCTTCGCCTATTATACCAGTTTTGAAGGGTATCCTAGTCATACCTTTGATCGGCAAGTACAACCAAGAACGACTGTCAGATTTGCTTGAGAATGCTCTAATTGAAATATCTCGTCAGAAGGCAAATTTCCTTCTGATTGATGTAACTGCTATTACTAGCGTTGACGAATTTACTATGTTTGGGATTCAAAAACTAATCGAATCTGTTCGTTTACTAGGAGCTGAGTGTTTCATGGTGGGAATTTCTTCGAAACTTGCTATTGAGATTACAAATACTACCCTAAATATGAGTGAAGTTCGTACTTTTTCAAGCCTGGAAAAAGGAGTAGAGGCTGCGATTGGATTAAATGGTTTTGAAATAGTTGAGAAGAAAAAATAAAAGTTAATTTCTAAAAAATAAAGCTGTCTTTCTACCAGCTTTATTTTTTTGTCTGTGTTAAAAGTGATATCAGAAACATGATTTTCAATGTGTCAGCGTCAAAGGCTTTTTTAGAATAAATGGAATGCTAGGAGGTAGTTAAATTGCCTAAAGTACAATACAAACATAAAAAGGGAGCCCTTCATATTGGTGGAGGGCGCTTTTTTTATGCCGCTGAACCGGTGGAAGTGTCGGGGGAAGAGATTGATCAACTGCTTGGTACATATGAAGATCTGGAGGAGGTAGTAGACGAAGAGACGGATCATTCTATACATCAACTAATTTGAAAAAGTTAAATGCAGAACAACAAAAAGAAGTCATTACCTTTCTTGGCGGCAACCCAGATGAAACAAAGAACGAGGAAGAGCGGATCTCACTTATTCTTGAGCTTCAAGAACTGGAAGGTTAAAAGCTATGCTGATCACATCTGAAGAGTTAGTAAATTACACAGCCTTTGATGAAGTGAAAAACTGGGAAGTTGACCTGCTAGAATTGGACATCCTGGAAGCGGAAGTAGAAGTGAAAGGAATTGTCGGTCATGATTTTACAGATGAAGCCTACCAGCCACTTCCACAGGCGGCAAGGCTGGCCATACATAAGTTGGCTCAGTATTTTGCCTTGGTCAATTCAGGTGAGTCGCTTACAAAAGGTATCAAAAGTGAGAAGATCGGTGATTATTCTTATACTGTTTCAGGAATAGGGGGCAACAAAATGCCGGACGTATTAAATTTGCTTAAACCCTTTATTAAAAAAGAGGAGCCAGCGGATCCAGGCAATATCCAGGTACGGATGAGGGTGCTATGAGCTATAAGAAGCTGCTTACTCATCAGTGTTGACAATCCACACTTATTTTTAAGTTGTATAAGAGGATCACCTGCTTTTAGATAATAAAGAGACAGATTGAGGTTTTTTATAGAGGGAACGATATGCAAGGCACGCATATTAATGGTATTTTGCCAGAAGGATAAATAACGCTGAAACATCTGGAAATGATGAAGAATCGAAGGGAGGTGCATAAAAAAGCAGTCAGGTATGAGGGACCCGACTGTAGACAAGGTTACGCGTTATGGGAGTTGGGTTTGGATTGTAGCATTACCATTATGACCTGTCGGATGAAAGTTTATACAAAAAAATAAATTTGACTGTATCTATTTAATATACAGTCAAATTTATACTAAAAGAGTATTGGGTGCTAAGGAGGCTTTGAAAAAGCTGAGTTAATTCAGGAGTGCCCGACAGAAAGTAAGCGGCACTTAGTAGTATCCTTTACCACCATATCCATAGTGTCCCTTACTGTCATATCCATAGTCTCCCTTTACATAAGAGGCACCGATAATAATCAGAAGAATAAATAAGACAACAACAAGTGCAAAGCCAGATCCATATCCGTATCCACCTTTGTCTTCAGACCCACCTTTGTTTTCATAGCTCATGGCTATCACCTCCTACTTCTATATAGTATTGAGAAGTTAAGGGTAAGGATTGTGTAAATGACCTTATAGAAGAAAACTTTATCCATGAGGTAAAAGATAATAGGGGATTTGCATAAAAAAGCAGCCAGGATCTATCCAGCTGCAGGAGAACGTGTCATCTATGGGGAAAGGCCCAGAGCTGACTGTACCAGTGTGAGCTACTTTAAAGAAAATATTCAAATAATTATTACTATTAGTATGCTACAAAATTGAATAAAGGGGCAGCTGTTCTAATCATTGGTTGAGAAGATCTTTATTGAGCATACTAAGAAAAACTTTTTAGATGGTGATGGCTTGAAAAAGAAAGTTATTTTGTTTTTAAGTATCACATTTGCTGTCCTGGTGACAGTAGTTGTTATTCGAAATATGTTAGATGGAAATTTCTCAACCTGGCCAGCTGGAATTGGCACGATTTTTTGTGGTGCACTGCCCATTTCCTTTTTATTTTTAAAAAAGACTCCCTTTAATTTGCCTTCGATTATCAGCTACTATTTTTTATTATTTTGCACGCTTTTTTTAGGAGCTACCTTGAAATTTTATGATCGGTTTCCATGGTGGGATACAATGTTTCATTTCTTTGGAAGTGCTTTTTCGGGCTTTGTTGACATAGCTCTTTACAACTTTCTTTTACCAAAGAAGTTACAAAGAGAAGTTTCGCGATGGATGATCTTTTTGTTTGTTTTGTCACTTGCAGTGATGATCAGTGTTCTGTAGGAAAGTGCTGAGTTTGCCGGGAAAATGATAGGTGCTTTGAACGCAGAAAGTCATAAGGATACAATGACAGATTTGGTAGCGGGTTTAATAGGAGCAATGATCATAGCTAGTTATGCTGGGCTTAGAAAAAAATCTAACTAAAACAAAATAAGTTTTGTTTTACAAGAATGCGATGGAAAATCAATTTATTTAACTCTTCACTGTGATTCAATCCTTCTTGGCTAGAAATTCCTTGTAACTGAATGGCAGCGTTTTATAATTCACGATTCTTTTCTATTTCTAGCAGCAAATAATTGATTCCATCTTTTTCTTTATCCATACTTTTCTCTCCACGTTACCGAGGTATAGATACCTATAAGAAAGAAAAAGAAACTATTGGTTTTGAAATTAAATAAAAAAGCCGAAACTCCTCCGGCTTTAAATTGAATCATCTATTTTGAAATTGATATTGAAGAATCAGTTCATCTAATTGTTCACTGTACTGCAACGTTTCTTGGCTGCCAAGGCCGTATTGCTGTCCAGCTGTCATCATCAGATGGCGAAGGTTATTAATGCGTGCAAGTAAGTCACAAAAAGCGCCTTGGTTATAATTCATGACGTTCCTCCTGAGTTTATAGTAACCATCTTTAGGAAGATTATAGAACATTTATCTATAAAAGGGAATACATAATTGTCGAAAAATGTATTTTTTATCAAAAAAAGCCGAGAACAAGTCCTCGGCCTTTGAAGTATTACTCGCCATTTTATTTTAACAGACTTGGGACGTTTCATCTATAAGAGGTATTATAATTGAGGTTTCCTCAATAAAGCTGTGATTGGATTTAGTGGAAATGAATAGTGCATGTGTCATAGTGATTTGTGATGGGAAAGTTAAAGTCAGGGAGCTGCCAACACATGGGGAATATAAGATTGTCAATCACCGGCTTAAAGTGAAGCTGATGATACAGTAAAAGGGGGAAGGGTTTTAGTATATGATAATAAGGAATTACAAGACAAAGATGTACAAAAAATATGGTTGTATGTGGGTTTTGGAACGATTTTCTCTGCAATTGCTATGCCAGTTGTGATATTTGTTTTTTCCGGAAAATCTACTCCTATTGGTATCTTTCAAGAGTGGGGTACAGTAGAGAATTTCTTTGGAGCATCACAATTCGCTTTCTCTCTTTAGCAAGTATTTTTTCGCCATTCATGCTATTAGAATCCAAAGCCAAGAGCTATCTTTGCAAAGAACAGAATTGACATTAACTCGTAATGAGCTAGAAGAAACAAGAAAAGTTCCAGAGTCCCCTCATAAAACTATGAAGATCCAACAGTTTAAAAGCACATTCCTTAACATGCTTTTTTCTGCATCATGAAATAGTAAACACTATAAACTATCAAGAAAGCGAGCTGGTTTTTTAGGAAAAGCAGTATTTAAAAGAATTATAGAATTTTTCAATAATAAACTTAAACGAATTCATGAAAATTCGCATATCCAACACCTCCCTTATATTCATATCATTGAAAATGCATCAGTGAAACAGCTAAAACATATTCAGAAGTTACTTCACATTGTTGCAAAAATTTATATATTTTACTTCTATTTTTAGACAGGGACTCAAATATAGAAGAAGGCGAAAAACAAAAATACGCACAAATTATCAAAGCGCATTTCCACCTTTCGAGATTATCTTTTTAATGTATTTGTGCTTCATCGTTGAAAATAAGGAGTTCCACTCTCTTATAAAGAGATATAACCTTTTAAATGAAGTTGATAGAGATTTAGTAGATCGACCAGATTTTCATGGTATATATTGATATTTTTCAGGGGGTAATAGAAGTTCTCTCAGCCATCAGAAGGAAACTGAACAGTCATGAAATCTGTGCACTGTTTGATGTCCTTTTTTTGTATAAAAACAGAAAAAAGAAAAAGGAGAAGAAAATGACGGTTAACTCCTAGTGATCCATCTTTGCCTGCAGGTGAGAGGGTGAACTGCCATTACGTACTTTCTCCCGTAGTAAATAGAGATTCCGGGACTAAGCAGACAAGAGAAAGAGGAGTCGTTAAGTAAATTTATGGGGATTATTGATGGATAGCCACTTTTTCTTAATTGAGATAAAATAATAGTAAAATTACAGTGATTTTTAGTTAATCAGGAGGAAATGTCATTGGAAAAGTACAGAAATCTTTATAATTATTTATTAAATCAAACTGATCGCTTAACAGAGGAATGGTACGAAACTTTAGAAAAAGATAAATCTTCCGGAGTTTATACTTCTTCAAATGAAAAAGAAATTGTAAATCTGAAAAAGCAAAATAACAACTTTCATGAACACTTTTTTGAATTATTCATAATGGAAGAATCAACCTTTTTAAAAAAACTAGAAGAATGGATAATAGAAGTAGCTAGTGATCAAAATCATCTAACCACCCCTTCACAATCGATATTAAAAGAATTTCATAGAACCCGAAATCAATATGTGGATCTAGTCGAAGAGTTTATGAACTTACATAAAGACGAGTATACTCAAGAAGATATTAAAATCTGTAATAAAATGATTATCGATACAATGGATAAGGTTACTGCTTGGTTTGTAGAGGAGCATAACTATTATTTGAAAAAAAGATTACAAAGCCACCAGGAACTCATTTACGAGTTAAGTTCGCCGGTCATTCAACTTAACGAACATATTGGCTTGCTGCCGATAGTTGGAGATATTGATACTGAACGTGCTAAATTAATATTGGAAAACACATTAGAACAATGTGTCGAAAAAAGGTTAGACTACCTTTTCATCGATCTATCTGGAGTGGTGGCAATCGATACGATGGTTGCGCAACAAATTTTTCAATTATATGAGGCATTAAGCTTAATTGGTGTAAAAACAACTTTATCCGGAATCCGGCCTGAAATTGCACAAACTACAATTCAGCTCGGCCTTTCCTTTGATAAAATTCCAGTTGTTTCCACATTGTCAAAAGCATTAAATTATCAGACAGAGGTTTCTAAATAAAGCAAAAAGAATCGTAGCATCGCTTACGATTCTTTTTTTATGGAGAAAAGTATAGAAATAGGAAAGAGAGCTAGTAAATGCAACGATTACACATATGTCGTATGTAGATAAAGCCGCTAAACAAAAGCAAGTAAAGGTCTTTTTTAATGCCATGAAAAGCTTTTTTTACCGGTAGTGAGGAGATTCAAAAAGGAGAGGTAGTAGATAAAAGTACAATCGTGACTGCCAACATGAATTTTGGACGGTATAGGGTGCACTCAATGTGTCATTTTTAACTGGGGTAGCTGGTATAACGAAGATATGGAGTCAGATCAGGAGAAATTGAGCCGGCGGGAAATAGAAGAATGAATGGGTAGAAATACGCCTGCCTCAAAAAGGATAGGCGGACGAGTTAGAAGCATTACTAGAAAATAAAGCAGGAAAATAACTCCTTTTGTTGAAATAATAAAGTGCAAAAAATAAGGAGGCATTGAAATTATGAAAATTAGTAAAAAAAGTTTAATTAGCGGTGCACTAGGGCTATCTTTGTTATCGGGTGGAGTAGGCGTCTATGCGGGAACAGTTATTGATCAATACAAAACTCCACGAGGCAATATTGCCACAGTAGAGAAGGAGGAAGTACATAAAAATCGTATAGCTCTAAACGTAAACGGCAAAGCGGTCTCTAAGAGTACATGGTACTCAAATAATACCACATATGTCCCGATTCGAGATGTTGCTGAGATGTTAGGTGCAAGTGTGAATTATAGTTCAGCGACAATGTCAGCGGATATAATCACTTCTTCAAAATTATTAAGTTTATTAGGGATAAAATTACAAGTTCCTTACTATGGTACTTATTATGAAGCATATAATGGTCTGCGGGGAGACATTCAATTAAAAATGACTGCCTTTAATCCAACCACCAATACATTTGAAGGACAACTAACTATTAGATCCTCTGTAAATAAAGTGACTGGGAAACTCTCAGAAACTAAAATGACTTTTACTGATGTAAAAACAGGCTACGTTTACGACCTCAATTACAAGGGATCTGAAAATAAATATGTGGGTTCTCAGGGAAACACTGATATTACGCTCTCTCTTAAATAAATTCGTTGTTGATTGTATACCGAAGGAAAGCCTGAACATAGTCCTATCTAAATGAAATGCATTTTATTCACTCGAAGTCAGCATTAAGAAACATGAAGTGCTGCAACCAATTGTGTTCGAGAAGATTTTATTATCATTAGATGAAAATTGCTACCACATAGTATCGTCAAGTGAAACTGCTGGAGGGACCGCCGCATGTAACGGTAAAAGAGGGTGCAGGTCTAAAAAAGTTCAGTAAAATAAAACAGGCTGAAGCAGGCATGCTGCAACTGGTAATACAGCCTGTTTCGGACAATGATGTGAAAGGTAGTAAAGATGTGTTAAATTAGGTGCTGGGATGACGAAAGTCAAATCATTGATTTACATGTTTCAAAGTGCTTCACCCCGATTTGAAATAACGATCGAGCAGATGAAGATCAAATAAAACTAGCCGCCTATCCAGGGAGGATGGGTCGGCTTCATTAACACAAAAGGGACATTTCCCTTTATCGATCACTACAAATGGATTAATCATTTTTCTCCCAGTAGTAGCTGAAAGTAATAACAATTGAAAAAAGAAGGAACATAAAAATCCACAAAGAAGGGTTCATCATATCAGCTCCTCGCAAGTGTTATATTGTTTTGGCCTCTGGCTGAGCGAAAGGTTTTAAACTTGAAAATTGATAAATGAAATAGTTGAGCCAAAATAAAGAAAAGAGGCAGCCGCCATATCAGAGACTAAAGAGTGGATAAAAATGAATAGTGGCAGAAAACAAAAATATTAGGAACGTTTTAGTACAAGCATTTATCCTTGTCTTTGAATGTTTGATCATTCTGTTCTGAGGGTTTGTTTTCAGACTTTTTTTGATGAAAATAACCGAAACAACGAAGCTTGAAGCTAAATCTGCAGACCAAAATCATCCGAACAGTTCAGTCCTGTTAAAGAAATCTTTGAATTATTTGTTTACCCAATATCAAGAAAACAAAGCATGGTTTTTGAATTTGAGGTATAAAGCCTGAAAGGAAGGACCCATACAAAACGGTGTACTATTCGTTTATGCTTGAACCGTCTGATGTTTTTTTGGAACAAGCACGAGGATAAATCAGCTCTCGCTAACCTGGTTCTGCGGATGACGGAAAATGGGAGGTCAAAAAAACGTCAGTCTTTTTCTTGTTTTATGAAGAAGGCTGCTCCATGAAAAGGTCAAAAGCCAATCATGTAGATGTATGGCAGTACAGACGGGGAGATGGCGAAAGGTTCGCACCCTCTCCCTTAAAGAAGTAATAAGCTATCTGAATGGATGACAGCCAATTTTCAATTGTTTTTCTATTTCATTTGGTGGTAGTGGTTTAGAAAAAAGGTATCCCTGGCCTATTTGACAGCCATGACTCAAAAGAAAGTGGGCCTGCTCCTCTGTTTCAACACCTTCAGCAATAAGGTCAAACTTTAAATTATGACCTAACTGAATAATCGTTTTTGTAACTGCACGTATAGATGGGTTTGACAGTGCTTCTTTTACAAAAGACTGATCAATTTTTAAGTAATCGATTGGCAGCTGAGAAAGAACACTTAAAGAAGAATAACCAGTGCCAAAATCATCTACTGAAATCCTGACCCCCAGCTTTTTCAATTCTTTTATAATCGGAAGCTCCTTTTTGATATTTTGCATAATGCTCTCTGTAATTTCTAGTTCAAGAAGTTCGGGATTCAGTTCTGTCTCTAATAAAATTTCTTTAACGTTCTCTATGAATTGTTCATCATGAAACTGCTGAATGGATACATTAACGGCCATACTGATGGAGGGAAAACCAGCGTCGTACCACTTTCGATTTTGCTCACAGGCTTTTTTAAGAACCCATTTTCCAATGGGTATCATCAAGCCGCTTTCTTCTGCCAGGGGAATAAATTCCATAGGAGAAACAAACCCGAATGTAGGATGCTTCCAGCGAAGTAATGCCTCCACTCCTATCATCTCCCCGGTTTTTAAATTTACTTTAGGCTGATAGTAAACCTGCAGCTCTTTATTCCTGCTGGCTAATCTTAAATCATTTTGCAGCTGCAGCCTGCGATTAACAGCTTCCTCTCGGGCAAAGGTATAAAAGCTATAGTTTTTTGAAGGATGCTCTTTTGCTGCATACATGGCCCTATCTGCATATTTAATAAGTGTTTCTTCATTTTCCGCATCATTCGGATACATACTGATACCAATACTTGGAGTGATAAAATATTTTTTCTTATTGAGTACAAAGGGTGCTATAAACCTGAATAAAATAAGATTTATTATTTTTACAACATGTTCTTTATTGGTATTTTCCAATACAATAATAAATTCATCGCCGCCATGGCGTGCTGCAAAGCCTCCATTTTTTATGATAGAAACTAGCCTCTCGCTGACCTGCTGCAGTAAAAGATCCCCAACACCATGACCCAGAGCATCATTAATCGACTTAAACTTATCAAGATCAAGAAATAACACAGCGAGCTGCTGTTTCTTATCCCTGCACTGTACAAGGGCATTATGTAAGTGTTCATTCAGCATGTACCTATTTGGCAATCCTGTTAATTCATCATAAAAAGCCATATGTTGAAGTTTTTGTGATTTTTCGGCCAGTGTTTTATTCAACTTTTCAAGCTCGAATTGTTTCTTTTCTGTATTCCTCATTTGATTTATTTTTCCAATCGTATAAACGGCTTTAATAATAGTTAGGCCGATCAACATTTGGGAATCGTAAAACTGAAAAGACGATTGTTCAACATACTCGATAATCTCAAAACACAAGTGGATGATTACTGAAAGGAAACCTATGAAACCAACACTAAGATAAGAAAAATAAAAGGATATCAAGTAAATCGGAATTAATTGAATGATCCAGACAATTTCGATATTTTCTCCTGAAAGAGAATCCAAAAAAGCAGGAGAGATTAGTAAAAGTATAGAGATGATCCAAATAATTATGTTTGTTTTTTGGGATATCTTCATCTTTGACTCCTAAATAATTGTGATGGGTAAGGAAAAGATAAGTTTTTTAGTTACATGGAGCTATGTATTATAAAAAAGAATGGGATGTAAGAAATGTTATCTGGTTTAAAATAACCATTTAATAGTACCTTAAACACAATAAAAATAACATTAAAAGGTTTTGAGCAAAAATTCAGGGGAAATCAATAAACAATTCTCGCCGTAGGGATGCCTTATACAGGAGGAAGTAAAAAACAGTGCCGGGTGGGGAGGGGAAATCATTTTCTTCCTGCTACAATCCGGTGAGGCCATATTTTTTATAGAGCTTTTAAATGGAGCATTGTCGCCATTATCGCAGCGGCTGCTTTTACTATCTGACTATTCACGAAGCTGGTACGTGATGCCCAAATCAATTACTTGTTTGATCTTCGTATTGTTCACCTTACCCGGACAATAAGGAAGGAAATTATCTTCTTTAATCGAATGTAAGGTAGATGGAGATGATGAATTGAAAATAAAAGTGAGTTATTACTGTCTGGACTCTAATGGGATGCTAGAAGGCATACAGAAATATGACCAAGTAGAAATAAATCCGGATTTAGCTGGTGGTGTAAGAAAGCTGGTTGAAGAAGCATTAAGTAAAAAGCTGCATATAAGTAAATACAAATTAAAGGTGATCAGTATGACGTGAATTTGGTTTCATTTAGCACCTACAGGGCCCTTTTTCTTTGCTCAAAAACAATTTCAAGGGCGGACAAGTACAGTTCAAAAATGGGTAAAGGAAAGAAACGGACAAGACAGCTATTAGCATAAGTCGGGGGTAAAGGAAGTTGATCGCTAAAACTAAAGGTAAAGGTGGGAGAGTTGTATGAAAGTAGAAGTGAAATACCGAAGATTTGATATGAAGGCAGGCCAATTAGTGCCTAATCGCAACTATTCTTATGAAATAGTAGAGATTAATAGTACATCCATTATTGACTCAAGCGATCTGGCAGAAGACGCCCTAAGCAAGAAATTGCATTTGAGTAAGGATCGATTTGAAGTGATAGAGAGCAGACCTGTTTAAGTATTTGTAGCCTGCTTTTTCGCAGCCGCATCCAAATAAATGGGTGCTTTTTTTATGTTCAAATAAACAAAACGAGTAGCCGGAAGGGACAGTAACAAAAACATATCTTTTAAATAAGAAATGGAGTGAAGGGAGATGGGAATGCCAGGAGCAAAGAATCCAAGCAGACCGTAGGGGGAGGAAAAAAGCTAAAATCGTTCTTTAACTAAAAAGAAGCCGTGAAAAACGACTTCTCAATAAAATGAATTACATTGGAAACCGTCCGGGCATTGTGTGAGGAGCATTGCCATATCCCTCGGGCATCATATGAGGAGCATTGCCATATCCCTCAGGCATCATATGAGGAGCGTTGTCATATCCCTCAGGCATCATATGAGGAGCGTTATTATGACTCTCGGGCATCATCATATGAGGAGCATTGTTATGTCTCTCAGGCATCATCATATGAGGAGCATTGTTAGAACTCTCAGGCATCATCATATGAGGAGCATTGTTATGTCTCTCAGGCATCATTTGGGGAGCTTTGTTACATCCACATCCTTTAGGCATCTTTTTGGGGGCATGGTTACGTCCCTCAAGCATCATATAATGCTGTTCAACCTTCATCACGTAATGAAAATGCTTTTGATAATAACACATATGCTTTTGAGGATCTACATACTCGTATTTTTTTGCGAGCAGTCCATATAAGTTTGCTTTTGCTAAAAGATCCTTTAACATGTCATCCATTTTCACTTTAAATTCCCCCTTTTAACGTTACCTTAGCAGAGTATTCACTTATTTTTATGTTGTATAAGAAGATTGCCTGCTTTTCCATAATAAATAAACGGCAGATTGAGGTTTTGAAGGAGGAAGCAATCGGATACGTATATCGACGATGCTATTTTGGAAGAGAGAAAAAAATATACAATACATAGGGCGACGGTGACATCAATGTGCGGTGTGATAGCTTTTTTTTATTTTGAATGCAGATGAAAAAAGGTAATCGACAGCATTTAAAGGGAATCATATACAGAGCGCTATCATTCGTTTCATTAGCTAACATAAAAAAGTCCTTACTCAAATAAAATGATCATAGTAGTAAACGTAAATAACATCATCAACCATCCATTTAATAATCCGGTTTGCAATTTTTAGGGTATTTGATCTGTTCACTGAAATAATATGAGAAAAGAGAGGGGAAAAATGAATAAACGGTATTATTCAGTAAAAAGTTTTGAAAGTAATACATTCGATGAATTAACGAGAAATATTAACCTTTTTATTTACCATCAGTTATGTGAAGGCCAATTAATTGATATAAAATATAATATCGTTCCTTTATCAACTAGTACTCACAAAGAGACTGAGGGACAACCTAACATTCATTGTACGGCTTTAGTTATATATAAAAATATAGTTAATCATTAACAGTTGTCACCCTGGTAAGAGGTGGCTTTTTTCTTTGCTTAAAATAAAATCTCGCCAATGGCAAAGTTACATAGCCTTCTTGTTTTCATTGCGGTTACTTTTGCTGAGAAAGTCAATCGAATACTTTAACACAGCATCAGGAAGTACAAGGTAAAGGGAAATGAATTCCGTTTGTCGAAATGTAAGTCAAAAGGAGGGGACAGTAATGGATATTTTAAAAGTAGCTAAATATATGTTTAGTCGAATTGACAGAAGTATCCAAGTAGAATCAAATATGGATATGTACGATCAGGGAAAATATCTTGGAAGAGGTAAGATAGAAATTAATGAAAAAAGAATCATAGAAGGGTCGAAAAGAAAGAATATTGATCTAGAAGTATATTCTTTTATCGTTATCATGCACGAGTACGGTCATCATCTAGATCCTGACTTAATGAAAATGGACAGAAAAATTTTTGAATATCAAAAGCGAATAAATCAAGAAGGTGATAGAGCAGAGTTATGGTGGGAATTAAAAAGATACAGTATGAAAGCAGAAGAAAACGCCTGGAAGTACGCGGCAGAAAGAATACCACTGACTATAAGACCAATCTTTGAAAAAGAAAGAGCCAATTCACTGAAAGAACATGAATTAATACTTGATATAAAGGTAAAGGCAAACTAAGCATCCCACACAGGGTGCTATTTTTTATGCTCAAATACACAGAGCAATTAGCAGTAAAGGAAAAATAAGATAAATTATGCTGGAATGTAAAGAAACTTTTTCTCATTCAAACTTTGCAGAAAAGGTATTCAATGAAGCAGCTATTTTTTTCTCTATGCTGAAATATCGTTTGGACAGGGCAAAAAAATATAGTCGGTGAGAGAACGTGGAGAAAAAAGAGGAAAAGTTATCAAGAAATTAGCGAAGAACCTCCTGTGTGTTATATGATAAAAGAAAACATCAGGAGAAAGCATAATGACAACAGAAATTCCTAGTTTAAATTACCTTATGAATGATTTAATTGAGACAGTACAAGCATATATCCATCTTAACCAGCTAGAAGCACCTATTACGATCGTGCTCACTGGAATAATTGCAGTAGCAGCACTTAAAAAGCAGCGGAAGCTTCGTTAAACAAAAAAACGGCTATCTGGCAGAGTTACGTTATTTTTTCTAGACCACAATCTTTGATTTGCTTTTCCATAACAGCAAGCTGCCCAAATGATCCTGAGAGGATATTTATACAAAGAAAGACCTCACAGGTGCCATGAGGTCGTTAAATCCTGGTTAAGTACCGCAGTCGTAATATGCACCTATTTACATTATACCCGATAAGCAAACGTTCAAAACGTTTTTTTCTATATAAGCTGAATAAATGATTACATATTACTTTTCAAAAAAAGCGTATGAGGACAGCGCTTAGCCCGGCTATGAAATAGCGGCAGTGAAGGAAGTTCTATTGTTAAATTCGAACGAGCTGAATATGCGCGGTCCTTTTACTTTTTATTAGGGTACATAGTATCGTCAAAAAACTGGATACTACATGGGAAAGTACAAAGGAGTGATACTTATGGCAATGTGTCCTTTATGTAACTCATTAAAAGTACTGGAACTGGACTGTCCCACATGTCATTCTCGATTAGACGATTCTGGTAAGGTATCAGACTTTTTAGACCCGTATGGTCATTATAATGATGAAGAAACGGTTAAAATGGGTGATGGCTATCCCAACACAGCGAAAAATCAAATTTGTCCTCATTTAATGGTTTGTAACAAGTGCGGCTATGATGTGGTAAAGTTTATACAAGAACAATGATGTATGAACATTGCGGGCAGCAGCCAATACGGAGTACACAAGTAGCTTTATTAAAATGACTACTGGGTGCGTGAGCGGGGAAAAGCCCAGAGTTGCTGTGAAGAAAAGGATTTGATTAAAAGCAAGCCTTTCTAGAAAGCTCACCTCACTAATAGAGCTTTTAAAAAGAACATAAAAAGCATAAACTAAAAAGCCGCATC
>NZ_LAHL01000066.1 GCF_000966195.1 Domibacillus robiginosus
GGTTCGAGGTGGAAGTGCGGCGACGCATGGAGCTGACGAATACTAATCGATCGAGGACTTAATCAAGATTAACAATGGCACGGTATGCCGTTACTTTACAGAGATTATCCAGTTTTGAAGGAACAATTTTGTTCCATACATAGTCTGGTGGCTACAGCGAAGAGGTCACACCCGTTCCCATCCCGAACACGGCCGTTAAGCTCTTCAGCGCCGATGGTAGTTGGGGGTTTCCCCCTGTGAGAGCAGGACGCCGCCAGGCAAAAGCAGAGAGGACAGCGGAAGCTGTCCTCTTTTTTGTATAAAAAAATTTTATTTAAAAGAAGGGCTTGTTTCTTGAGAAATTGATGTACAATATTTTTTCGTATAAATAAATATTGGCTGGCAGCATGCTCAGACATTGTGTTCCTTTTTTATAAGCTTGTTCTAATCAAAAGTAAAAGTTAATCCTTTTTTAATGCCTTTGCATAAGAAAAAAGAATGATCTTGCCAGTCCATTGAGTGCATTTAACCAGGTGTCAGCTGCCGAATATAGGAATTTTTAAAGAGCCATTTCTTCATTTAAATGATAAAATATTGGGCAAAATATTTTAAGATATGGTTTGAAAAAGTCAGGGGAGGAGTTAACATGGAGAAAATTGAAACAGGAGAAATCATTACAATGATTGATGATAATGGCTACACACAGGATATGGAAGTACTGGGCACATTAACTCTTGAGGGAAAAGAATATGCAGCTGTAGGATATGCAGAAGAACTTCAAAAAAAATCTGATGAAGAGATCGAGGTTTTCTTTTTACGAGTCGATGATGAGGAGCAGTTATCCATTATCGAGAACAATGGGGAATTAGAGAAGGTAACTGCTGCTTTTAATGAAGCCGAAGAAAAGTAATGGATGAATAAAGAAAGGAAAACAATTGTTTTCCTTTCTTTATTTATAATTGCGAGCGATCCCGTGTGTCATTCATGGTAAATCAGAGAGGAAAAAAGAGGAATATCATTGTGAGGATAGAAGATTATTCACTAAAAATAACGATTAAACCGGTTGAAAAGCAGAATACCCGCCTGTGATTAAATTAAAAAATGTTATGCAAAAAAAGAGTATTAAAAATTTAGTTTATCGGCAATAAACAGACACTGTAGCTGTACTGTATTTTATTTCTTCTACATATTCTATCTGAAAATGAAGTTCTCAAGGAGATGATTGTTTGAACGAAAAAAGTGAATCAACGCCATTTCCTCACTACCACACTTCTTGTGTTCAACCATTTATTGCACCCAACCCAATCACTTCTTTTAATCCCAGTCAACATTTTCCGACCATTGATCAAACAGCATTTATTAGCCCTTTTTCTAGCGTTATAGGGAATGTTTTCATAAGAAATCATGTTTATGTTGCCCCCACCGTAAGCATACGGGCAGATGAGGGAGCCCCATTTTATATTGGCTCTAAAACCAATCTTCAAGATGGTGTAATTTTGCATGGTTTATTAAACAAACGTTTTTCTGTAGGCAAAATGGGTTATTCGATATTTATTGGAAATGAGGTTACCCTGGCTCATGGTACACTTGTTCATGGTCCCTGCTACATCGGAAACAATGTATTTGTTGGGTTTAAATCAATTGTCTATGATGCCATTGTAGAAAAAGAGGCATTTATTTCCTATAATGCGGTTGTTACAAACGGTGTACGTATTGCACAGAATAAATTTGTACCGCCGGGCGCTCATATTGATACTCAGGAAAAAGCCAATGCGCTTTCGACGGTTCCCAAAAATAGTCAAGAGTTCGCCACAGAAGTGCAGCGTGTGAATCAAGAATTTCCTTCTTCCTATCATCTTTTATTTGGAAAACGTCGTTGCTCCTGTGGACTTGCATATAATGATCGTCTGTAATGAGACCTCTAACAGCAAAATGAACCTAAATAAAAAGAAGCCTTTTTAAAGAGAACATCCAAAAACTTACGTTCCGAAATCCTTACTTTTTTCAAACAATATAGACAACCTTCTGTTTAAAATTGAACAGAAAGCTGTCTATTTCTTTTTATGTATATCCGGAAAAAGAGGATCAGGGCCGAATTATTGTCCATGATGGCCGGAAAAAAAGAATCCGGCCATTACACCAGCTTTTCTAGCCATTATTTGTATTTTTCGGCCCAAACAAAGAGGCTGTCATGCTTTACCTCGTCACAAACATTTGTGTATAGTACCGTGTGTAAACTCCAACACCAATTTCTTTAAAATTTGGATTTAAAATATGGCGCTGGTGTCCGGGGCTGTATGGTAAAAATAGTTCCGGGCGTGCACATCCTTCGATTTCGTCCACGCCACAAAGCTGGTGTCATTGGCCAGTTTTACAGCGACCATACCTCGCCCGCTCCTCGTTTACAAGCTGTCCAATCGCTTTTTCAGTTGTATTTTTTTGAAGGATTTTTTTAGCTGCAGACTACATTTAAATTCGTACGCAGTCTTTTCGTATCATCGCAAGAACTTAATGAAGTTCTCTTCGCGAAAATTAAAATAAAATGGTCTTATTGATAAGAATTTGTACATTGATCAGGTTACGGCTGCTTCTAATAATGTGATTGTATTGTCAATCGTGTTTAAATTCACCCTGGTGCCGATTGGAATGGCCGCTTTGTAAAATCCATGTCCTGAAGCCAGGTTGGTCATTAGCGGTTTTCCGAGTGGCACGATAAATTCATTGATCAAATCATTATAGGATTTGCCATAGGCATTAGGACAATTCGTACATTCACCCATAATGATGCCAGCACAATCCTCAAATTTTCCAGCAATTCGCATATGATCGATATAACGATAAACAGTATTAATGGGTTCGTGTGTTTCTTCAATCAAAAGAATCTTTCCGGCAGTGCTGATTTCATATGGCGTACCAAGTGTCCCGATAAGCGATGTTAAATTTCCTCCAACAAGTGGACCGCTGACGTTCCCCTGCACTCTGCCAGTAAGCGGCACGCCCGGAGGATTCAGGATTGGGCGAGGTGCAGTGATAGAAGAAGTGACGGTAAAAAACTGCTCAAAGTTGTAAGCAGGCGTCTGAGGTCTAAAGTCGATAAGAAGCAAGCTGTGGAATGAAGTGAGATCGCAAAACTGATATAAAACATTCAACAAAATAGTAATATCACTATAACCGCTAACGATTTTGGGGTTTTGGGCGATGAGCTGGTAATCAAGAAACGGCAAGATGCTTTCCACACCAACGCCACCTCGTACTGGCAAAATCATTTTTACTTGTGTGTTCGTAAACATAGACATCAAGTCTTCCGCGCGTTGTAGTGCTGTTCCTCCAAGAAATCCGTTTTGTGCATATACATACTTGCCTAAGACAACCTGCAGTCCCATTCCTTGTAAAAACGCAATGCTGGCATTGATAATGGCCGGGTCAACAGGACTACCTAAGGTAACGATACCTACTGTATCCCCTCGCTGCAGCATTTTTGGTTTAATGGACATCCTTTCACCTCCCTTTGGTTTACACCTTTATAGGTTATGAAAGGAAAGCAGAGAATATTTAACGATTTAGAAAGGCTGGTTTATCGTTTAAAAGAGAACGGATGAGGCAGTAACAGCTATTATAGCACTCCATCCGATATTGTTCTTTTGTGTTAGATACGATGCGGCCAACCCGATCTTTTGATTTTTTATTCAATCGTTCTTTTATTGGGCTCTTTTTCTTTTAAACTATGGTTTTAGCCGTTTCCATTTATCCTCATTTTGAATATTTAATAGTAAGGAATAATTTATAAAAAGGAGAATGAAGAGATGTGTTCATGCTGCGATTGCAAAGGACAACATAGTTTTGAAGATAGGGACGAGCGAGTTCTACGTACATTAGAAGAAATAGAGAGATTAAACGAAGAGCGTCAAAAGGGGTTAATCTATGTTGATAGGATTGCCCGGCATGGCGGTTGTATCACGATCCGTTTTTGTATGGGATTAGATGCGGTACGGTAAATAAATACAAATTGAAGCCCTATTTTAGCTGATTAAGATAGGGTTTTATTGTTTTTAGGTGACTGCTTATAATCATTCAAGCACCTTGCAGACAAAGAGATGGTAGCAAACCAGAGATGGTGCATATTTTGCTTTGATCAGGGAAATATTCCTTTAGATTCATAGAAAATAAGGAGGCAAAATCATGGCTATTTTTTCTGAAAAAGCTTTGAGCGGTATGCATGTATTAATTACGGGGGCATCGGGAGATATTGGGTCTGAAACGGCGAAAGTTGCTGCTTCGATGGGGGCCGTCGTTTCTCTTACTGGAAGAAGCGAGGAAAAACTCGCACAGCTTGCGGCTGACTTAACATCTAGAGGAGCGTCTGTCCAATACGTGAAAGCAGACATTTCAAGCCGAGAAGAACGGGCACAGCTGATACAAGCCTGCGAAAAAGAATTTGGTTTTATTTCGGGACTTGTAAATTGTGCTGGTATATCCGGAGGAGAGGTGCTCGACGAACTGGAGGAAGACTTCATATCCAACATGCTCAATGTGAATGTTACATCCGCTATGATGCTGACGAAGCTCATTTATCCAGAGATGAAAAAGGGGGGCTTTGGGCGAGTTGTAAATGTTTCTTCTTTGTCCGGTATTCGTGGTACCCGCGGAAACAGTGCTTATGCCGCAAGCAAATTTGCACTTAGAGGCTTTACACAGTCACTTGCCGTAGAAGGAGCCCCGCATGGCATAACGGTAAATGCAGTGTGTCCGGGATATGTAGATACGAAAATGGGCCGGAATGGAATCAAAAGAAGAGCAGAAGAAAAAGGACAAACGTTTGAGCAACAGTATAAAGAAGTGGTGGAGGGGCTTCCATCAGGCAGGATTACTACACCCATAGAGGTTGCTAATACAATCGGTTTTTTATTAACTGATGCGGCTCCAAACCTTACAGGTGAATCCATTTTACTGTCGGGCGGAAGTGTAATGAAATAAGCAGCGAAAAATCTAAGGATAGGGGCTTATAAACGTACAAATTCAATTTGGTCTGTCGTAATTGTTCATCGATTAAACAGCGGGGTATCAATTTTATTGACAGCAGTTTTAACATAATGGTGATTTAAAGGCTATAATGAAAAACTCCGGTAAAGCATTTAATAAAAAAGTACAAAAATTCTTTTCTTAGCTAAAAGCCCAAACCAGATGACATCTTTTTGAATAATGTAAGGAGAAAGTCAAATGGATGGAGGGTTTTATGTTGGAAGATCAAAATGTATATCCTGAAGAGTTTTCTTCACATGAACAGGGAGAGTTTGACGAAGCATTAGAAGTGCAGCGGTCGTATTATTATCCAAGACCACGGCCACGGCAGCCGTATTATCCGTATTTTCCATTCTTCCCGTATTTTCCATACTATCCATATCCACGATACCCACGCTATCCGCGCCATCCTTATTATCCTGGACCTGGCTATGGCGGAGGCTATGATTACGACAGAGGATACTCAGATGACTATCGTGACGGTAGAGACGACTACGATAGAGATCGATCAGGCAGATATTAACGAAAGCAAGATTTCAGTAAAATAGTTTAGCAAGATGCACCCTAATCGTCGGACAGTGTCTAAACGATTAGGGTGCAGTTTACATGTATAAAGAAAAGCTTGCATATGAAGCACAGTCACTTCAGATATAGTAAGTAGCTGCATCCATATACAAAGACAGCATGATGATTGGGCAAAACAACTGCACACCTTTCTTTCTTCTCTATAACATATAGGTAGGAAGGAGTGTCAAAAATATCATGATAAATATGTATCCAGTTAACATTGAGGGGAAACAGTTTACGGCTATTACCATTAATTTCCCAAAAACGTACTTTTCAGCTGTAACGAATGAAAAAGGATATATCATGTGTGGAGCTCTGGATGTAGAAATACTCAACAAGAAAAAAGACCGCGGCATTATTGCTGGCCGTGCATTGGGTGTCACAACCATTGAACAGTTACTGGAGGCGCCATTAGAGTCTGTTACAGACGAAGCCAAAAAGCTTGGTATTACAGTAGGGACAAAAGGTAAAGATGCATTGCTTATGATGGCTGGTGAGTAATCCCGCGAATGTAAAGTAGATTTTCGTTCATCAATCAAAACACCCGCTTTAACTGCTATATAAATGAGCTGTACAGTACGCAGCATTTAAAAAATCCGTGTAAAGTCGTATAGAAATTTCTTAAGAGAATTGTCGAGGTTTTTGCCAGCTAAACGGATTAAAATATGATAGTTATGAAAGAAAAGAACATGGCCAATGTCCGTGTTCTTTTCTGTTTTATTATCAGTACAGAGAAGGCACGGAACCCGGGGTGTCTGGATAGGTACACCTCAAATGTACCAGATGAAAAAATGCCTATTCGAACGGTTTCCGATTTCTCATATGTTTTGGGAAGAGCTAAAAAGAATGAGTGAGACTGGTTAGACGTAAAGGCTATAACTAAATGAAAGGATGAAAAAGTATAAAAAGTTCATTTACATACAGACCCAATTAAAACTTTCTTGCAAAAAGAAACTATAAAATAGTTAGTAACTTTTGTTTTTGTGATTACATTAATTATATTTCAGTAATTGAAATACAAAAAAAGAAAGCGTATACTTTTTAAAATTACTACTTTAAAGCAATGCGTCGAGTTGTCCTTGAGTACAGTTTAATAGTGAATCACTGTTTGTCCATATTTCTGCCAAACAATTTTTAAGAAAGCATATCTGTATATTCATTGTAAAAGGGGACATGTGATATGAACTTTGTTACATTAAACAACGGATTAAAAATGCCGCAGCTTGGATTTGGTGTTTGGAAAGTGCCGGATGAGGAAGCCTCGTCTGCTGTTGGACAAGCACTTGAAACAGGCTACACTTTAATTGACACAGCGATGGTTTATAAAAATGAACATGGTGTGGGACAAGCGGTTAATCAATCATCGATTCCACGTGAAAAGCTGTTTATTACCACAAAAGTATGGAATGGCGACCAGGGCTACGATAATACATTGCGGGCCTATGATGAAAGTCTGGCAAGATTGGGCCTGGACTATATTGATTTGTATTTGATTCACTGGCCAACGCCAAAATTTGATGATTATATTGATACGTATAAAGCAATGGAAAAGATTTACCGTGATGGGCGGGTCAAAGCAATTGGTGTGTGCAACTTTGAAATTGAACATCTGGAGCGTATTTTAACAGAGTGTGATGTAAAACCTGTATTAAACCAGGTTGAATGTCATCCGTACCTTGTTCAACAGGATTTAAAAGAGTTCTGTGCAAAACACGATATTTTCATTGAGGCATGGAGTCCTCTCGACCAGGGTGGAGAAGTGCTGAAGGACAACGTCATTGAAAGAATAGCAGCAGCCCATAGTAAAACACCGGCTCAGGTTGTGCTGCGCTGGCACTTGCAAAACAACACTATTGTCATTCCGAAATCTGTGACTCCATCCAGAATAAAAGAAAATTTTAATGTATTCGATTTTGAGCTGAGAGCGGAGGAAATGAAAGAAATTACTGGATTAAACCGTAATCGGCGCAATGGGTCTCATCCGAATGAAATGAATAAAAGGTGAGTATAGAACAGGTTGCAGAAGAATTCTGGGCAGAGTCAAGATTCTTTACCCACCACCTAAAAACTATCTAATTATCATGAGTCTAAGAAAAAAGGTTATTTCTCTAATCCGGCAATTCCGAAGGCACCAGGGCCGCCATGAGTGGAAATAACAGCACCGGCTTCAATCCAGGTTATCTGTTTGAAGCCTGCTTCTGCAGCAATTTCACTCATTCTCTTTTTAATGCTGTCATCAAGCCCAATTGAATAAAGAAAATACAGCTGTTCTTTATCGATACTGTACTTATTTAAATAATCATACATCATTTTTTCAGTAACGCGATTCATGCTGCCGCGGTATTTTTTTGTCGAGACAAGCCTGCCATCAACTAATTCAATGAGCGGCTTAATTTTCAACAAAGATCCACTGATGTAAGCGGCATTTGAAACGCGGCCGCCGGCTCTTAAAAAATCAAGACTTCCCGGAACAAATGCAAGGCGCGACCGGGGAACTTGTGATTCAATTTTTTCAACCAAGTGATTAGGGTCCACAGCGGGCTCTGCTTTCAGCAGGGTAACCGCATACATCACAATGGCCATTAGTCCCCCGGAAACATTTAAAGCATCAATCAGAAAAATATCATCAAATTCTTTTGCAGCAATTACTGCGTTTTGAAAAGAAGAAGAGGCACGTGACGTGTAGCCAATGTGAATGATGATACAGCCAGGAAAATCGGCTTTAATTTTTGTGAAAAAATCATGATATTCATTGGAATTAGTAGAGGTAGTAGAAGGTATTTTCTTGGTGCGTTCATAGTAGTCGTAAATATTCCTGACAGGTATGGAGCCATCTAAGTAATCTTTTCCATCCATAATGACGTGCATCGGAACAACCTGGACACCATGCTTTTCGGCTAAATCGACTGGTAAATCTGCTCCGCTTTCAGTCGAAAAAATAACTCTTCTCATCGTATCGCTCCTTTTCCGTAAACCGGCTGTATTTGTATGTTCCCTTTAATTTGTTTAACTATACCATATTATGAAAAGAGCAGGTGGTTAATAGAAAGCATATTAAAACCAGATCGGTCATATGTTTCTTCATTTAAAAATAAAATATCGTTAATTCTATTGCAAGCAGCGCATTCACGATACTCTCAGGCCAAACGCTTCATTTAGCGATCTCTTGTTTTTTGACTAAATCACCGATACTCTCTAGTGTAAGCGAATTCATATTTAAACAGAATAGTTTTTGATCGCTAAAGGTCAATCAATACAGATCGTTTCTTTGCTTAAAACCTATTACCTTATTATTTCTCAGGAAAAGCTTTCCCAGGCCGTTTCGCTTAATCTACGAGCTGATTAAAATTTATTTAAGCAGGCAGCACGAGCTATTGATGAAGTTTTAACTGGAGCCAAAGGAAGATCAAAACAAAACGATTACATAAAGGGGCAAGCAGGTGCATATGTCACATTTAAAGAAAACCTATACGACAGAAGCAAAATTTATGCTGCATGGGGGCGACTACAATCCTGATCAGTGGCTGGACCGCCCCGATATTTTAGCTGATGATATTACGTTCATGCAACTTGCTAATACAAATACGTTTTCTCTTGGTATTTTTGCCTGGAGCACCCTGGAGCCGGAGGAAGGAGTTTATCAATTTGATTGGCTGGATAAAGTGATCAATGATATTCATCAAATTGACGGCCGGGTTATCCTAGCCACACCAAGCGGAGCACGTCCTGCCTGGATGTCACAAAAATACCCTGACGTGCTGCGGGTCAATGCCTCAAGGGTAAAACAGCTGCATGGCGCTCGTCACAACCATTGTTTTACATCAGAAGTATACCGTGAACAAACACAAAAGATGAATCGCCTGCTGGCGGAACGATATGGCAGCCATCCTGCTCTTTTAATGTGGCATATTTCAAATGAATATGGCGGGGAGTGCCACTGTGAAAACTGCCAAAATGCTTTTAGAAGCTGGCTGAAAGAAAAATATAATCATGATATTAAACAATTAAATGATGCATGGTGGGGGCCGTTTTGGAGTCACACATTCAATGACTGGTCTCAAGTAGAGTCTCCCTCACCTATAGGGGAAAATGCTGTTCACGGCTTGAATTTAGATTGGCGTCGATTTGTAACGGATCAAACTATTTCTTTCTTTGAAAATGAAATTGTTCCGTTAAAAGATCTGACGCCTAATATTCCAATCACCACAAACTTTATGGCGGAGACACATGATTTGATTCCTTTCCAAAGTCTTGATTACAGTAAATTTGCTCAACATTTAGATGTAATTAGCTGGGATGCTTATCCTGCCTGGCATAACGATTGGGAAAGCACGGCAGATCTAGCAATGAAAGTCGGCTTTATTAATGATTTGTACAGAAGTTTGAAACAACAGCCTTTTTTATTAATGGAATCTACGCCAAGTGCCGTAAACTGGCACAACGTTAATAAAGCGAAACGTCCGGGAATGCATTTACTTTCCTCTATGCAAATGGTTGCACATGGATCAGACAGTATCTTGTATTTTCAATGGAGAAAATCGCGCGGCTCATCAGAAAAGTTTCATGGAGCTGTCGTGGATCACGATAACAGTACCCATAACCGCGTTTTCCAGGAAGTGGCTGAAGTCGGTACAACACTGCAGCAGCTTTCTGATGTTGTTGGAACAAACCGTCCAGCTGATGTCGCTATTCTGTATGATTGGGAAAACAACTGGGCGTTAAACGATGCACAGGGTTTTGGTCGGGCGACAAAATGCTATCCCCAAACGCTGCAGCAGCACTACCGCACATTCTGGGAACGGGATATTCCTGTAGATGTCATTACGAAAGAACAAGATTTTTCTTCCTATAAGCTATTGATCATACCGATGCTATATTTGGTCAGCGAAGAAACGATTTCACGGCTGAAATCCTTTGTGGCCGGCGGAGGTACCCTGGTGATGACATATATAAGCGGGATTGTAAATGAATATGACTTAACATATATGGGTGGGTGGCATCAAGATTTACAGGAGATATTTGGAATCAAGCCGCTTGAAACCGATACGCTGTATCCAAGCGATAGAAATCGGGTGAATTATAGAGGCCAAATATATGAACTGAAAGATTATGCAACGGTGATCGAAAATCAGTCAGCCCGGACAGAAGGCTTCTATCAGGAAGATTTTTATGCGCAAACCCCGGCCGTAACAAGCAGCCAATATAAACAGGGAAAAGCGTATTATATTGGAGCGCGGTTACAAGATGATTTTCATCGTGACTTTTACCAAACATTGATCGATGAGCTATCACTTGCCCCTGCTTTTGTTGTTCAGCATGGAAGGGGCGTATCCGTACAGGTTCGCCAGGCGGAAGAAAAAAATTATATTTTCCTCATGAATTTTACAGAAGAGGAGCAGCAGGTGACGCTTAAAGCTGCCGTGAAAGATATGGCGACCGAAGAAGAGCTAAAAGGGAATATAACACTGGCAAAATATGAAGTGAAAATAGTTGAAAAAAGAAAAGTTCATTAACTTTAGACAGCATCCACTTTAAGCGTAAAGACGCAGGAGTGGATGTCTTTTCACGTTGTAAGAAAGTAAAAGTATACTAATTGTAAGTGATTACCAGGAGGCGGCAGATTTTATCAAAAGAAAGAAGAAAAGTAAGCGGCGCAGGGAGAACATTACTTGCTTCTGCTAGAGAAACCAATAGAAGTTTACGTACGGACACCTACACTCAGCAGGGAATGAAATTATAATTTTCAAGCAGTAACTAACCGAAAAGGATGTTAAAAAAACAGCGTGGATACAGCCCATGCTGTTTTTTTATATAAATCAGTGGTTAAAAACCGTACGTAAAGTAGATAATAAGAAAACAAAAAGGAGGAATGAAAAATGTTGAGAAAAGAGCCGTTCATCGTTGGTCATTGGGTCGAAGGAGAGACATGGGACAAACAAAGAATCTGCGGTTACGTAGTAAAGGTAGGAAAACCTGAAGATATTATGAAAGTATACGTTGTCGACTCGGACAATAAAGATCTAAATGGAAGAATGATTCATGTTTTATCCAAATCACTTCATCAAGTACTAGGGCATGCACCAGCTGAGGCGGCAATTGAACAGCTGGTAGACCTGGCGCTTTTAACAAAAGACCAGGAATGGTTTGCACAATTGTCAAAGCAGCTTTGCGAATTGAGAATGCAATATTCATAGCTGTATCTACTTTTTTCTGTATAAAGATGACTTTAACAAGGAGAAACGATGCAGATTATGAATAAAAAAGAGCTGATAGTGACAAGTATTTGTCCTATATAAAAAGCGTCCACTTTACACAGTTAAACTGCTAAAGTGGATGCTTTTCTTATCGAAAGAAGATAAATAACAGCTTTTTTGAAAAAACGGCTTGTGCGGGGCATCGTTTTCTAATGGGAGACGATAGTTGAAGCCGGCTGGACTTCGCGTTCCGCGAGCAGTGCGGCAGCTTCCTCGGCTCTGCCGACTCACTGTACTTCCCGCAGAAGTCTTCGTCCGTCCGGCTTCACCAGGTGGCTTCTGAACAAAAGCAGCAAACGAACCCTCTAGCCCAACTCTTTTGGGATAGACAGAAAAGAGAAAAATACTTTGTCTACACTCTGAAGTATCCTATAAGGACGTTTATTTCATTTAAGAGGAAAGAGACAAAGCCTCGCTTTCTACGCTTGCTTCGATGTTATGAAGCACGGAAAACAAAAATTGTTTGGAAGCACGGCAGTTTTGCCGGGAGGACAGCATTGCATCTGGAGATTGAATAAATGGACCTTCTTTTAAGGAAGAGTGCAGGTGTTTTGCAATGTATTGTACGCTGTCAGGCGTGAATTCAGGATGAAACTGAAGGCCAAGCACCCGGTTGTTTATTGAAAACATCTGCCGTGTACAAGCCATGCTGCCAGCTAAAAGAACAGCTTTATCCGGCAATTCAAACGTATCCTGATGAAATTGAAAGAAGGATTCAGGTATTGCGGCTTCTCTTAGAAATGGATGCTTCCGGGCATGAGGGTGAAAAGCGACAGGCCACCAGCCTGCTTCGCTATACGTATGCTGTCGCACGTCCGCACCGAGTGCAGAGGCAATCAACTGAGCGCCCAGACAAATACCAAGCACATGTTTATCACTTTCAATCACATTTTTCAGCCATTGTTTTTCTGTTTTCAGCCAGGGATACTGATTTTCATCATATACAGACATTACTCCGCCAAGCAATATGACGAGATCAAATTCGGAAGGGTCGGGAAGAAGTTCTCCTTTATGCAGTCGTGTGGATGTAACCAGCTGACCGGTTTCTTGCAGCCACTCCTGAATAAATCCCCGGCCAAGCAAATCCATATGTTCAATAATGTGTACTCTCACAGCCCTCACCTCTTTTGTTTTCTTTTATTATAAAAACATTAATCCTATAAATGGGAAGAACGGTTAGGTTTTCTGACAATATTCATGTTTAACATGGAGGTATTCCATATAAAACAAGATAGATTATGGATCGAAGGTATACGGTTAAGCAGCTATTTAAACGATTAAGGTTTATCTTTCATAGAGGTGAGTATGATCGTAAAAGAGATACATGAAGGAAAGCCCTGGTTAAAGATTGAAGGGCTTGAAAGTACTTCAGATATTGCCCACCTATTCTGCTTTTCCACCATTCGTTCAGATTGGACGGATGCATTAGGTCTTGGGAGAAGATAGGTCCAGTGGAAATCCTGATGTTGCAAAGAGAAGTCGCTATGACTCTATTTCAGAGATAAAAATAGAGCGCTATTATATAAAGCAATCTTATGAAAAAATTTACTGAAATGATGAATATTTTCATACTTTGATGCATAAACCTTATAAACTAAGTATATACGTTAAAGTGATTGGAAATTTATTTATTCTATCAAGTTGTATATAAAAACAAAGCATGAGAGATGTTTTTGAACGTATTACATAGCAAATCTTCTAGAGTAAGATTGTCAAAAGGAGTAATGGTCGAAATGAATGAAAAAACAATTTCTTTACATACCCCCCATCCTGAAATTTATTCCCACCTTCTTAATCAAACATCGGATGTGGCAATGGTGCTTTTTGTTGAGAATGACACATCTTTTCGCTTTACCTTCATAAACGACAGAGCAGTAGAGTTGTTTGGCTGGCAATGCGAGGAGATTTGCGGAATGCTGCTTAATGAAGTATGGCCAGGAGATACACTAGATATAATACTAAACCGCTGTGTGAAAGCGTTAACCAACCAAAATAGCTTACTTTTTCAAGAGACTATCTGCCTGGCGCAAAACATTGTTGCCGGGCGAATGAGCTTTAGTCCTCTGTTTAATAAAGAAAACAAATGCAATCATATCTTAATAGTAATTCAAGATATAAAGAAACAAATAACTCAAAGCAATCATTTAGAGCTGGAATATTCTTTTTTTGAAGCATTTTTTTCTCAATCCGTGGATCCGATTTCATTATGGAATGTAAAAGGAGATCTTTTGAAAGTAAACCCTGCTTTTGAAAAAGTATTCGGCTGGGGGAAGGAAGAATTCAAAAGGTATATAACCCTACAAGCAAGCGGATTTGTTCCTGCAGATAAGAAAGAAGAAGCTATTGATTTTTTTCAGCAAATGCTTCAAGGCAAGACGGTTTCTCATTACCAAACGCAGCGGCAGCATAAGGATGGGCGACTGCTCGATGTGGCTATTACTTACCTGCCCATTAAAAATAAAGAAGGAAAAGTAACAGCAGGGGCTATCAGCTTTTATGATATTTCTGAAACGAAGAAACTTGAAAGAGAATTAAGAGAAATAAAAGAACAGCTGGAGCTTGTTTGGGAAAATACAGCAGACGCAATAGACGTGTTTACACTTGAAGGAAGGCTATTGCACATTAATCCTGCGTTTACCTCTCTATTTGGCTGGACAAAAGAAGATACAAAAGGGGAAAAACCTGCCATTATTTTTACACCGCCTCATTTAAAGAAAGAGCTCCAGCAAATGCGTGGCCAACTGCGAAGAGGGCAATCGATTGTTGGTTTAGAGACCTTGAGACAAAAAAAGGATGGCCGTATGCTTGAGGTGCTGGCCACTTATAACCCGCTTAAAAACGAATCAGGAGAAGTTTGGGCTGTAATAGGAGTATACAAAGATATTAGCAAATTAAAGCAGGTACAGGCGGAATTAAGAGATAGTGAAGAGCGGTACCGCTTAATTGCTGAACATTCTTATGATATGATCAAAGTCATTGACTCGAACGGAATAATCACGTATGCTTCTCCCTCACACCAAAAAATACTTGGTTTTAAGCCGGATGAATTAATTGGAAAACGTCTTTTTGACACCATTCATAAAAAAGATGTGGAGCAGATAAAGCAGCAATTTGCTGTTTCGAGCATAGAAAAGCGTGTTTGCCAGATACAGTTTCGCCAGTATTTGAAGAATGGCTCATGGATCTGGGTAGAAGTTACTGTGACACCACTTTGCAGCAAAGAGGGCTACGTTCAGCACTATACAGTAGCAGCCCGGGATATCACGCAGAAAAAGCAGGACGAAGAAGAGTTGCGGAACTATGCGTCTTTTGATTCGTTGACAGGCTTATACAATAGAAGGATCTTTACCGAGCTTATCGATAAAGCCATCATAGACTCAAGGAGTTCCGGTCGTACTTTTGCCGTTATGTACATGGATATCGATAAATTTAAGACCATTAACGATTCGCATGGACACGAAATAGGAGATGAGCTATTAAAACAGTTTGCTAAAAGGCTGAAGGCAGCAACCCGAAAAAGTGATGTGCTGGCTCGCATGGGTGGAGATGAATTTACGATTATTCTCTCCGATATCTGTAGCTTTAAAGAAGTGATAGAAGCTGCAGAACGGATCCAGCAGAAACTTCGATTCCCCTATTGGATTCAGGGACATACATTTTCGGCGACATCAAGCAGCGGCATCGCTTTTTACCCAGATCATGGAGAGGACATGCAAACGCTGCTCCGACACGCAGACAGGGCTCTTTATAAAGCGAAAGAAAATCGAAATATGTATTGCCTCTACAAATAAGTTTAAAAGGGATAGCAGGACAACCTTTATTTTCTTATTAAAAAAGTTTAAATGGTAATCGATAGGAAGGTTTATCATAATAAAATGAAATAGTGGAGTTATCCGGAAATTAAAAAAGCTGCTACGCTAATCTGAGCGGGGCAGCTTTTTTAATGAAAGAATTATGTGACAGCCAGCCCTTTTCGAGTTTGCTTTGCTTGCACTGCCTGTTGTGTAGAAAGTCTAGTACACTCTTTAAAAGCATGCTGGCTGCACCCAAGGCAAGTTCCTTTGTGTAACTGGGTTAAAGCATAATTTAAAGCCTGTCCAGTTCTTGTAAAAAAGAACTTTTCGCCAACATGTTCATGAAATCCAGTACTCCAGAGCAGTTCCTTTGGCTGCCGTTTTAAACCGGATAAAAGCAACTGTCCATCTTGTTCCTTCATTTGATTGGCAATAGAAACAAGGAGTGCTTCACCCGATGTATCAATAAAAGACACTTTACTCATACGGAGCAGCAGCACCTTTGGCTTTGAATGCAAAATATGGGCAACTGATTCTTCAAACGTTTCGGTTGAGCCGAAAAATAGCGGTCCTTCAATCGTATACATACTGATTTGCGGGCAGTTATTGTCCTGCGCGACCATTTCTGGTTTTACCAGTTCATCCTCTGGATCTGGCAGTACCTTGGAAACGGATAGACCTTTGCTCATTTTTATTACAAAAACGAGTAGTGCTAGCAGTAATCCAGCCCCGACGCCTGTTGTTAAATCAGTGAACACTGTTAACAGGAATGTTGCCACAAGCACAATGGAATCTCCGCTTTTTGTTTTCAGCACATGTCGGAATTCTTTTCGCTCGCTCATGTTCCAGGCGACAAACATTAAAATCGGTGCCATGCTGGCCATTGGAATATGGGAAGCGTAAGGAGCGAGTAGCAGCAGAACCAGCAACACAATAAGCCCGTGAATAATACCAGACAAAGGTGACGCGGCTCCATTTTTAATATTTGTGGCAGTTCTGGCAATAGCGCCTGTAGCAGGAATGCCGCCAAATAAAGGTGTCACCATATTCGCAATTCCCTGTCCAACAAGTTCCTTGTTGCTCTGGTGCTTTTCTTTACTCATATTATCAGCCACTACAGCAGATAATAGAGACTCAACGCCGCCCAGGGCTGCAATGATCAATGCAGCAGGCAACAGCATCACAATTGTTTCCCAGGTGACGGCAGGAAACTGAAATTCTGGCAGCCCGCTTGGAATGGTTCCGAAGGCAGTGCCGATCGTGTCTACCTGACCACGAAAAAAGAAAAAAGCAATCACACTGGAAACGAGTAGACCAAACAAAGGTCCTGGTATTTTAGGAAAGTACTTTGTTATTAAAATGATGGTTCCAAGGCATATAAGCGAGATAAGCACGCTGATCGGATTTACGGCTCCAATGTGCAAAAACACTTCCATCATATTTAAATGGAACTCTTCGTGTTTTTTAATGTTACGCAAACCGAGAAAGTTAGCAATCTGTCCGGAAAAAATAATAACGGCGATTCCAGCTGTAAACCCGATTGTAACAGGACGCGGCATGAATTTAATAAACCTTCCGGCTTTGAACAGCCCGGCTAAGAGAAGCATAACCCCTGCCATAAATCCTGCAATTAACAGATTTTCATATCCATATTGAGAAACAACCGCGAAAAGAATGGGAACGAAGGCTCCAGTTGGACCGGCAATCTGAAATTTAGATCCTCCTAAAAGGGACACCAAAATTCCAGCGATGATTGTTGTATATAATCCGTACTCAGGCCTCACTCCAGAAGCAATCGCAAAAGCCATTGCCAGGGGGATGGCAACAACCCCTACGACTAGACCAGCCAGTAGATCCCTTTGAAACTTGCTGATGTTGTACCCTTCAAATCTTTTTAAAGCGATCATATCCTCATCCTTTCTGTTTCCATGATATTCTTGAAAATGTATATAAATCCATTTTAATGATTATTTGTAAAGATACTGTTAAAACAGCATTACTAACTCTAGGTATATATCTTGATTATTTGTAATATCCGGTAAATGATGACAAATATCAAAAGTGGGAAAAGAGAAAGGGTTTAGAAAATAAAAAATAAAATTTAATGAACAAAATATAGTGCCTATATTTAATTAAAAAGAGAATTAGTTATTAAATTTCTGTATTTCCTTTGCAGAAAATCGGGGTTTTAAATAGCAAGAATATATACAAGAGAAAATTTAAAAGTGCCTAGTTATTCTCGCTGTTATTCAGCTTGTCTTTTTATAGAACGAAAAGCAGCAGTTTTTCATCAGCGGGGCAGATCGACAGGTTTCCTGGACGAGCCAGATATGGATGGTATTTACGGAAAGAAGAAATCCAGGCATTTTTAAACTGTCTGTTAACGGCCGACAAAGCTGTTGATAAGGCTTATACTATTATTATATGGAAGCTCTTCTACTTTCAGGAAAAAACCATTGAGCAAATGAAAGTGTATTGGGGCGGTAGGCTAGAGGACTGAGCGGCTACCTTCTGGGAGCTGTATGTCCTCAACAACTAAAACTTCTCTCCGCATGGCAGTCATTTAATCAACAGCTATTGTCATGCATGAAGCTGTACACCAACATATTTGATTCGAAAATATGGGCTTTAAAAAAACAGGGCAGATACTTTTTAAAAATAACTGCTTTTTCTTATTTGCAGAATTTATATACTTACGTCACAGGGAATAGAGTAGTTGTTTTAAATATTGTGCATAACTAAGGCTGTTTTAAACAGATTATAAGTGGAATTCTTGATAGACATAAGTAAGGTAAAAACGGTTTTTTCTACAAACTTAATTGATGGGAGATTTTACATGAATATTTGATGGAGTCCGGGGATAAGGTCATAGGAAAAAAATTTCATTGTGTTAAAGCCATCGTTGGATTACTATAGATCAAGCAGTTCAAGGAACGAGTACAACGGGGAAGATTACCCTTTTTCACCATACGTACTTATAGTACTTTGCTGTTTTTTTGTTAAGAGCGCAGAAGTATTTTTGTTTAGACTCCCTGGCAAAATAAAATGCAAAAACCAACGAAAAAGTAAGCAAGGTCTCGCATAAATATTAGCGTGGAGATTTACATTCAGCCTATGAAGGGGTATAGGAACGTAATACTGAAAAGCCTCCCGTAAGTTAAAACAAAAATAAAAGGACAGAAGAGGAGCGCATATGGACTGGGATATAGAATTATGGATGATTGGAAAAATCGCGTTTGCTGCTTTTTTGGGCCTCTTGCTCGGTATTGAGCGGGAATTTAAGCGTAAGCCTGTAGGTGTTAAAACATCTATTGTAATTGCCGCTGCCGCCTGCCTGCTTACGATTGTGTCCATTGAATCAAGCTTTCGTTATGCAGAAGCAGCCATCCGGCCAATGGATCCGCTGCGTCTTGCAGCTCAAATTATTTCAGGTATTGGTTTTATTGGGGCTGGCGTAATTCTCCGCCGAAGCAATGAAATGATTTCAGGCCTAACGACAGCTGCTATTGTCTGGGCGTCAGCCGCAACAGGAATCGCCGTGGGTGCCGGATTTTATATAGAAGCTGTGGTGATGATACTGCTTGTTATTGTAGCAGTGGAAATCATACCATTTTTGATGAAGCTGTTTGGTCCAAAAACACTGCTCATGAAGCCGATATACGTAAAAATTAAGGTGAAAGATAGTGTGAATTTAACAGACCTATTGAAAAGCATTAAACAAACCGGGTTGAATGTAAAAAATCTGCGACTCAAAGATTTAGAAGGCGACTGTAAAAACATGTATCTAGAAGCGGAAGTGGAAAAACGACGGTATACCACGGACGTCTATGAAAGCATCCGGAGCATTGAAGGGGTAATATCTGCTGAAGTACAGGGGACATAACGTCCTCGTGCTTCAGCTTTTTTGATAAAAAGCAGCTAGAAAACAGCTGCTCGCTAATCTCAATAGTAAAAAAACGTGACTTACTTACATAAATCCTTGGTTAACTGGGCGCAATTAAGGTGGGTGTAAACACATCCACTAACTACGATGTGGAGGGATTCCATGAATGTTCGTGAAGGCTTAATTCCAACTATTCTGGGTTCGGCTGTTACGGCTACTGGATATGCCCTAAGACAAAGACATGCGACGAATAAAACTATTGCAAACACTGTTTTTGGTTTTGGACTAGCCCACATAGTATTAGATGCCATTGACCTCGTAGAGCATCGTCGCTAGTTTAAAGGCAGGCACAAATTTGTGTCTGCCTTTTTACTTTTAAAGAAAAAGGAGTATGACATAAAAGCGGCTTAGCTGGCAAGCTTGAGGAGCAGAAAGAAATATAAAAAATCTTTCAGCACAATCAGTTGACAGACCGAAAAGAATCAGGTATATTTGTCTTGAATTCAAGATAATTTATTTTGAAATGGTAGCTACTTAAAAAAGAAAGCAGAATCTTTTAAAGAAGTTCTTGCTCTTACCCAGCTTGAAAACAGAAGATTTATCATTTTTTTACGTCAATATCTCGAATTCGAGATATTTGTTCAAGGGGGAATATAAAAATGACTGAATTCACTCAGCTGGTAGAAGAACGGTGCTCAGCGGGCAATTTCCTGGCTGATACACTCCATTACCAAAAACGAACTAAATGACACCTTCTCGCTCGTCAAATTGGGACCATCGACTTTTAATCTGCAGCATACGAAATATATCACCGTAATGGCTCCAGACCTGAAGGAAAAGATAAGAACGGCTGGCCTACGAACAATATAAAGTATTAATCGCTTCAGCCGTTATTATAGTTGTGGGAGGCAAAGGCGCATTTAAGCAGGCGGCACAAATTTACGAAGGTTTAAAAATGCTTGGAATTGTGAACAAGCAAGAATATGATTAAATGGTAGAAGATACCGTTTCCTTCTACCAATCAAGAGGACGAGAATTTCAGCGGGACGAAGCAATCCGGAATGCTTCTTTATTAGCTATGCTGTTTATGCTGGCGGCAAAAGAAAAAGGCTAGGATACGTGCTCCATGATTGGTTTTGACGCTGACGCAGTAAAGAAATTATTAAATATAGGGGATCAAGACGAGCCTGTCTTAATGATTACAATCGGAAAAGAAAAAGTAGAAAGCAGGAAGCCGCGCGGGTATCGAAAATCTGTCAGTGAATTTGTGACGTATTACTAAACCATTCATTAAAAAGTCTGGTGCACAGAATCCATTTATCGATTACATATAAAAAAGGAGCAGGTAAAATGAACAAACAAACAGCAGGCATTCACCATATTACCGCGATTGTCGGCCATCCACAGGAAAACGTTGATTTTTACGCGGGCGTGCTGGGACTGCGTCTCGTTAAACAAACCGTAAACTTTGATGATCCGGGAACGTACCACCTTTACTTTGGCAATGAAGGCGGAAAACCGGGAACCATTATTACATTTTTCCCTTGGGCAGGCGCCCGCCAGGGGACGATAGGAGATGGCCAGGTAGGGGTCACTTCTTATGTGGTTCCAAAAGGAGCGATCGCATTTTGGGAAGAACGGCTGGCGAAATTCAATGTGCTGGTTACCAAAATGGAGCGGTTTGGAGAGCAATACCTCGAATTCGACGACCCCCATGGACTTCATTTGGAAATTGTGGAGCGGGAGGAAGGTGAAAAGAATACATGGTCTTTTGGAGATATTACACCAGACACAGCCATTAAAGGATTTGGCGGGGCCACTTTATTATCAGCACAGCCGGATAAAACGGCTCACTTACTCGAACAGGTGATGGGACTAGAAAAAGTAAGTGAAGAAGGAGACTTCTTGCGTTTCGAGTCTTCAGCCGACATTGGAAATATCATTGATTTAAAACGAACGCCGATTGGCCGGGGAGAAATAGGCGTTGGCACTGTGCATCATATTGCCTGGCGCGCTGAAGACGATCAGGATCAACTGGAGTGGCAAAAACATGTGTCCGAAAACGGATATGGTGTGACGGCAGTACGGGATAGAAATTACTTTAACGCTATTTACTTCAGAGAGCGTGGCGAAATCCTGTTTGAGATTGCGACCGATCCTCCGGGGTTTGCACATGATGAATCATTTGAAACGATGGGAGAAAAGCTGATGTTACCGGAGCAATATGAACCTCGACGGCAACAAATTGAACGGGTACTGATCCCTTTCCAGGTAAGAGAACTCAATTAAATTCTGATTGGAGTGAGTGTTTTGCTTTCTATCGATCCATCTGCAAACACAGAAAGAGAAAATTACAAATTTCTAATAGGAAGTATTATCCCGAGGCCGATTGCTTTTGTAACGTCAATGTCAAAAGAAGGAACGCTGAACGGCGCCCCATTCAGTTATTTCAATATTGTTTCGTCCAACCCTCCGATGATTTCTTTAGCGATCCAGCGAAGTCAGGGAGAAAGAAAAGATACTGCCCGAAACATTATTGAGTCAAAAGAATTTGTTGTTCATATTGTAGATGAACAAAATGTAGAAAAAGTGAACGAAACGGCTGCTAGTCTTCCACCTGAAGTAAGTGAAATAGAACAGGCACAGCTGACGCCGGTGGAAAGCGTGAAAATTTCCGTTCCAGGCGTAAAGGAAGCGAAGATTCGAATGGAATGCCTGCTGGAGCAGTCATTAGAGCTAGGAGGCTCTGATGCTCCCGGTTGTGACCTGGTCATTGGAAAAGTCGTACAGTTTCACATTGCTGAGGATATTTATGAAAACGGCAGAATCAATCGGGGTGGATTGGAAGCTGTAAGCAGGCTGGCGGGAAACGATTATGCAAAAATCGGCGAAATCTTTACCATTGACCGCCCAAGCTGAAAAAGCAGAAGCCGGTAAAGAAACGGGGTGCACAGCGTGCAAAGAAAAGCAGGCATTCATCATATTGCCGCAATGGTGAATGATGTACAAAGAACGATGGATTTTATACAGAGGTGCTGGGGCTGCGGTTCGTAAAGAAAACAATCAACTTTGATCGTCCAGAAGTCTATCATCTAAACAGTCCAAAAGCTGTATCGTACAGGACATGGAGCGAATGAAGGAAATATTCACTAGATATAAACATATAAGGGAAAGGTATTTGAAGACTTGAAGCGGGATGAACGGTATACTGCTATCCAACTGATTGAACGAATTGTCTGCCGGGCACAGCCGCTTTAATGAATAATGGTTATGTAAAAAGAGAAAACCTCTTTTTAAAGTTTATATCTCGAATCGAAGATAATTGAACCTAATAGGCCGGGAGGAAAAAAATGAATCATTTAAAAGGCATTCACCACGTAACAGCTATTACAAGCAGTGCAGAAAAAAATTATGAATTCTTCACCTATGTACTGGGTATGCGGTTAGTCAAGAAAACGGTAAACCAGGATGATATTCAAACGTATCATTTGTTTTTTGCCGATGATAAGGGAAGCCCTGGAACCGACATGACGTTTTTTGATTTTCCTGGTATTCCAAAAGGCGTGCATGGTACAAATGAAATTGCAAAAACGTCTTTTCGGGTACCGACAGATGCGGCGCTTGATTATTGGGTGAAACGATTTGACCGCCTGAACGTAAAACATACAGGCATTAAAGAACAGTTTGGCAAAAAAACACTTTCATTTGTTGATTTCGATGATCAGCACTATCAGCTTGTTTCAGATGAGCATAATAAAGGAGTGGCTTCTGGCACGCCCTGGCAGAAGGGTCCAATCCCTTTAGAATTTGCGATTACAGGCTTGGGTCCTCTGTTTGTCCGCATTGCTGACTTTAAGTATTTTAAACAAATGATGGAGCAGGTGTTGTTATTTAAAGAAATAGCAGCCGAAGATTCACTGCATTTATTTGAGGTAGGAGAAGGCGGAAACGGAGCCCAAGTTGTTGTGGAGCATAACACGGTGCTGCCGCAGGCGCACCAGGGCTATGGCACTGTTCACCATGCAGCCTTCCGTGTAGAAGACAGGGCTGTGCTGGATGAATGGACGGGTCGTCTTGAAAGCTTTGGCTTCCAGACATCTGGTTACGTAGACCGTTATTTCTTCGAATCTCTTTATGCCCGTGTTGCACCGCAGATTTTATTTGAATTTGCGACGGATGGACCTGGATTTATGGGCGACGAGCCTTACGAAACAGTGGGCGAAAAGCTTTCATTGCCGCCATTTTTAGAGTCGAAACGTGAACAAATTGAAAAGCTCGTGCGGCCGATTGATACGGTAAGAAGCACCGTTGAATTTCAAAAAGAGTATGAGTAAATGAATACAAAATGAACAGCCCAGTCAGTCATACATCTGATTGGGCTGTTCATTTTAAAGCGTTCATTTATCACTTTTTCTGAAGAGTCAAGTCTTTTAAATGCTCCACTGCTTGGATCAGAAAATCCGGTTCACCAAAGCTGCCTGATTTCAACACAATCAGCATATCCCGCCCGAAAGCAAGTCCAGAAGGAACACCGGTTGCAATTTCGTTCAAAATAAAGTTTCCTTTAATGCCCAGCTTTCGGCTTATGGTACCAGACGTATCGCCGCCGGCAATGACGAGCCGTTTTACATCCAGTGCATCTACAGCCTGCACAGTAATATCTGCAAGGAGGGCGGACACCATTTTGCTGATAGTCAGAGGATCAATATGCTCTTCAAGCCCAAGATCTTTCGTTTGTTGAACGATTTCCGGGCTGTTATTTGCCATTAAAAGTACATCCTGGCCGCTTTTAAGTTTTTCAACTGTTTTCTTCAAAGCTTTTTCTAATTCTGCCTGACGCTCTTCAGCTGAGAAGATTGCTCGGGAATCAATCACGATAGAAGGGCATCCGGCCTGCACAAGCAGTGAGGTTTGCTCGCGTGTCTGCGGCGTTAAGCTTCCAGAGACAACTAAGACTCCGTTACCGTCTTTCATGTCCAGCGCCTGAAGCGGGCTTTCTAAGTCATCAGCGGGGAGAAATTTTGGAAGTTCTTCACCGAGAGCCGAGCTTCCGCATAACACTTTAATATCTTTTACAGCTTCCGCTACAATCGTTAAATCCGTTTGTGTTTCTGCATCAATAATACAGTAGTTGAACGCTTCTTTTTGTTTATCAATTTCCTTTTTTAAAATCTGTGCGCCTTGCCGGACCGTATCTAAATGAATAGCAGTCACTTTTCTGTCGGTTTGTTCCTGAAGAATAGAGACGAGGCTCGATTGATTCATTGGATGAACCGGGTCATTGGCAAATTCAGAGTCTTCTAATCGTTTTCCATGGACGGTATGAATACCATTTACTGTTTTGCGTCCGTTTTTAGGAAAGGAAAGAACGATCACGGCAAATTCTTCCTGTAAAGCATCAAGCATGGCGTCAAACTCTTTGCCGATATTACCACGGAACACAGAGCATGTTTTATTGAAAAATTGTGAACATGGCAGGTCTTTTAGCGCTTTAGTCGCCGCATATACCTTTTGATAACTAAGACCTGGAGCATCCAGGCGGCTGTCGGTATCTACAATTACTACATTGGCATCTTGCTGTAAATCCATTTTTTCACTAAACGCTACGACTTTAACTGTCCAGTCATTTTTACTGAACATAATCCCAATGTCATTTGCGCCGGTTGTATCATCGGCCACTACACCAATAAGGTTCCTCATATAAACCCTTCTTTCCTTGATAATATAAAATGTTAAAACGCTTTTGAGGAATGTTAGCCAGCCTTCATGTAAAGTTCCTTTATCCTTTTGAAAAAGTAGGATTTATTTTTTTTCGTGGTTTGTAGCAAGAATCTTCTAGAAAGCTGGTTACTACCTGATCTGGAATCAAGGTTAGTTTGACTCCAGCTTCTTTTGCCTTTAACATCATACGGCAGGCCATTTCCAGCGTTTCTAACCGCATCAGTGCATCTTCAATTGTATCGTCGAAAACAACAACTCCATGATTCCGCATCATGATAATATTAGCGGACAATGCCTGTTCTGCAATGGCTTGGCCCAGCTCGGCTGTACCAGGATGAAAATAATCAGCATATGCGATATGTTCCAAGTAGTACATCGTCTCAATAAAAAGCTCTGAATGGATTTTTTCATTGCTGCAGGCAAAAAGAGTTGTGTAAAAAGGAGAAGAGTGCAGAATGGCCCGGGCATCCGGCCGGTTCGCATAAATACCGGAGTGCATAGGCGTTTCCTTCGAAGCTTTTCGCACTCCCCATTTTTCACCTGTTTGAATATTCCATTGAACAAAATCATCTTCAGTCAATTGAGCCATTTTAGTACCTGAAGCCGTGATCAACATGTGATCATTGTTCAAACGCATACTAAGATTGCCGGAAGTTCCCCAGGCCAGCTGGTGATCGATCAAATACTTACCTGCTTGAATCATTTCCTGTTTTGGATTCATATCTATTCTCCTCTTTGATTAAAGCGCTTTATAAATGCTTAATTCTAACCAGCTGATATACACCTGTTAACTCCTCTTTTTCTAATTGTTGTTTATGTAAAGAGAAAGAAAACGGACTTGCTCGTTTGTATTTATCGTAACAATCGATTTCCCGAAGAGGCGGGATTCTCCTCATATAGTTAATTGCCTTTATACTTTCTTTTTTTAAAATTTAAAATATCCATATTGGAAATCTCGGATTCCACAAAAGAGAGCTCTCTAACGTAGAATCCGAAAGAAGTAATGATAATTAACTTAAAACAGCTTGATTAATCCGCTCAGAAATGGCTTCCGCAAAGCCGGATGTTGATGCATTGCCGCCCAGATCTTTCGTTTTCACGCCTTCTTCAAGCGACTGGTACAATCCCTGTTCTACCAACTGTCCCATTTCCTTCAGCTTCGGATCATTATGGCGTTCCGCCAGCCAGTCCATCAGCATCACAGTAGACAGCATAATACCCGTCGGGTTGCCGATATTTTTCCCGGCAATATCCGGTGCAGAGCCATGTGCTGCTTGTGCCATCGCCAGGTTATCATTTGAATTGATAGAAGGTGCCAGGCCCAGGCTCCCTACAAGTTCACCTGCTAGGTCAGAAAGAATATCCCCATACATATTTTCCGTCACAATCACATCAAAATCGCTGGCACGGCGTACCAAGTGAGCCGCCATCGCGTCAAT
>NZ_LAHL01000067.1 GCF_000966195.1 Domibacillus robiginosus
TTGGGTATTCCTCCAACATAAATTTATGTAGCGGCGGAGGGGATCGAACCCCCGACCTCACGGGTATGAACCGTACGCTCTAGCCAGCTGAGCTACACCGCCATAAAAATTATATGAAAATTGGTGGAGCCTAGCGGGATCGAACCGCTGACCTCCTGCGTGCAAAGCAGGCGCTCTCCCAGCTGAGCTAAGGCCCCATGTAAAACGATCGGGAAGACAGGATTCGAACCTGCGACCCTCTGATTAAAATTCAGATGCTTTACCACTGAGCTACTGCGGACTAACCTACACTAACGACAGCTATGAAATAATATCATCTTCAAAATATAAAATCAATACTTTTTCCAAATATTTATTACTAACTTTCTTTTTTCTAACAAAGTGGCACATACATATTGGAAAAGGTATCGCATTACTGGCCCCAAGACTTCTTCAAATTGCTCCGCAAAATGAAGTTTTAACTTTTTTAAATCAACAGAACAATATCGTTTAACAAAGCCTTTTTTCTAAAAAAATGCCCTACTTGATTATGTTACCAGTGTGAGAGGAGCAGAAACAATCCATACTGTTAAAGCAAGACAAATCAAAAACCCATTAGGGAGTGATTGATCATGTCACGCAGCAATCGCAATCGACTCTTGGCTCCAGGTGCCCAGCAGGCTATTGACCAGATGAAGTACGAAATTGCTTCTGAATTTGGTGTTCAGCTAGGTGCGGATACAACAGCTCGTGAAAACGGTTCTGTCGGCGGTGAAATCACGAAGCGTCTTGTAGAAATGGCGAAACAACAATTGTCTAGCCGTTAGGAAACACACAAAACTAAATAGCAAGAAGAAAAAAGATATCCCTTCATCCTGAAGGGGTGTCTTTTTTTAGAAGAATATGTTCAGGGCAGCCTTGAACAAAAATAAGCTTCGTATTCCTTTTCATGATTTTTGATTTAAATGGAGAGACTCACATTTAGAAAACATAATCATTTAGGAATAATTTTTTAAAAAAGATAACAAATTTAGGATAAAAAAGAAGTCTGATTCACTTGTATTCTCGAAAATATAAGCAATTGCTCTTTTACACGGTATTCGGGAATCATACACAAGGCATCCTTCCCTAAAAGTGTTAGTTTAAATTTTATTCGCTCCAATAATGTTAGGTTTAAGTTTATGAAAGAAGAAGCTTAAATTAGCGGCGCAACGTTAAGGTTATTTTCTAATGCGTATTTTACTCCGCAGTTTAATCATTTCTCGAATCGAGTTCATTAATTCAACTTTGTGATTCTTCCAATGCCTCTTAGCCTAAAGCTTCTTCTCCCTAACTAAAACAAGCGCCGTCCCTTGTTTTCAAAGGATAGCGCTTGTTTTAGCAAATTATTTTGAACGCAACATACTCCCTTTTTCTGTATCAGAAAGCCCGATTGTATAATAGATAAATATCAATCGATAGTAGGCTGCTCATCTTATATAAAAGTTCCGTCTGTTCTTACACTTACATTCACTTTTACCTTTTTTATTTTATAATTTTTCTTTTTCTAATAATTTATTGGCCGGTGCCAACCAACCAATCAGGGCAATACCAATTAATACTCCATAGAAAATCAGCGTCCAAGCGGTACTGTGTGGAAAATGGGTGTCTAATACACCAACATCCTCGTGTGCGAGAGTAATGACAGCAAGCTTGACACCGACCCAGGCAACAATGGCATAAGCTGTTGTTTCCAATGCTGGACGTTGATCAAGCAGTTGGACAAACCAGGTTGCTGCATATTTAATCAAGATAAGGCCAGAAATCCCTGCAAGGAGAATAACAATAAACTTTCCACCATCCATGCCGCCGAAGTTACCAAGCGGTGAATCTGGAAGACCGAGAGACAAAGCAACCGCAGCTAAAATCGAATCAACAGCAAAAGCAAGGTCCGCTAAACCAATCTTCCCTACTGTCGGCCAGAAACCTTTTCCTGCGGCTTCCTCTGCTTCTTCTTCCACGTCCTCACGGATATTCTCATTTTCTTTCCCAAACCGGGCCTTAATAACATGCTTTAAGCCCAGGTAAAGAAGATAAGCTGCTCCTATCGCCTGTATCTGCCAGACGTTTGCAATAAAAGAAATAGCAAAAAGTGCAGCAAATCGGAAAAAGAACGCCAAAATAATTCCGTAATTTATCGCTTTTTTCTTCTGATCTTTGGGTAAATGCTTGGCTATAACTGCTAGTACAAGGGCATTATCAGCCGATAGCAATCCTTCTAATCCAATTAGGATTAACAATGCCCAGGCATACTCCAGCCAAATGGAATCCATCCATCTCTCTCCTTTTTGAAACCTGATTAATCTGTTATGTAAAAGTTTCAATAATTATAATATTACCCTGACAATCCCCAGGTAATCAGAACATTAGTAAAAACTCATCTCATTTAAGCATGCGACCACTTCATTTTTAAATTAGCGTGTGATAGGGCTTAGTGTTGGGTCCCTGTTTCGAAGCAGAATGCCAAACGCCAGCTTTTTTAAGGTCCTCTGATACATAAATTTTATTGACAATCCGCCAAATGGAATATAAATTAAAGAGAATGATAATCAATATCAATAGAATATAGGAGGTTAAAACTAGAAAGCTTTATCAGCTTGCTGCTTATCCCCTGGCCGCGATCAGCATCTACAGGGAAAATTCTTGAACATTTTCACCGAGGAGTGGAAAGTAAATATATCTTTCCAGGAGGACTTACTAGCTATTCATTTAAACATGTTACTCAGCAAAGTTAGTCAACAATCATTATGATAAAAGGAAGGTTATACAAATGATTAAAAAGCAAAAAACCTCACTAGCAACATTACTGCTTTCGGCTCTGGTTATGATCCTATTAGTTGGTTGTTCAGGCGAGAAATCAGGTTCAACATCCCAAACAGAAACAACTGCTTCCCAGGATACGAATTCTGAATATCCAATTGTTATTAAACATGCATTTGGCGAAACTGAAATTGCAAGCAAGCCTGAACGAGTAGTGACAGTCCAGTGGGCCAATCATGATGTTGCTCTTGCTCTTGGAGTTGTACCTGTTGGCTTTTCTGCAGCGAATTACGGCGTTCAGGATGACAGCGGACTTTTGCCCTGGACTGCAAAAAAGCTTGAGGAGCTCGGTGCAGACCAGCCTAATGTTTTCCAGGATACCGACGGCCTTGATTTTGAGGCTATCTCAGACGCAAACCCAGATGTCATTCTTGCAGGTTACTCGGGTATCACGCAGGAAGACTATGATGTTCTAAGCGAAATTGCTCCGGTTGTGGCTTATCAGGACGGTCCCTGGGCAACTACATGGCGTGACCAGGTTACGTTAAATTCAACGGGCATGGGAATGAAAGAAGAAGGCGAACAACTGATTAAGGATACTGAGAAACTGATTGAGGATGCATCAAGCAAACATCCTGAGATAAAAGGCAAAACAGTTGCCTGGGTCAACTTCTCAGCTGAAGATATGTCTAAGTTGCACCTTTATACACCAGCAGACCCTCGCGGTGCTTTTCTGGCTGAGCTGGGCATGGAGTATCCTGAAAGTATTACGAATGAAATTACCGATCCTACTAGCTACTCATTATCATTAAGCGCTGAGAATGCCGATATCTTGAACGACGCTGATATTATCATTGGGTATGGTGATGAAAGCCTGTATGAAGCAGTTAAAGCGGACCCCCTTCTAGGCAAAATTCCAGCAATTCAAAGAGGTTCCGTTGTGTTCATTGGCAACAACACACCTTTGGCTGCTTCAGGAAATCCAAATCCGCTGGCAATTTCTTATACGATTGATGAATACCTTGAATTAATAGGAGGAGCCGTTAGCAAGTTAAATGAATAGTTCATCCGCTTCAAACATAAAAAAGCCAAGCTTGCATATTCCGAGGAATTTTGGAGTGGTTCTGGTGATTTGTTTTGTTTTGCTTGGCTTGTGCATGCTTACATCCCTGGCCTTTGGTTCTCGAATGGTGGGATTACATGACGTGATAGACGGTTTATTTCACCCGGCTGCCGATTCTTACGAAGCAAACGTGGTTCGCAAGAGGATTTCACGAACCGTTTTCAGTTTACTTTGTGGTGCGGCACTCGGAGTTTCCGGAGCGCTTATGCAAGCGGTCACCCGGAACCCGATTGCAGACCCGAGCATACTGGGAGTAAACACAGGAGCATCCTTGTTTGTTGTTTGCGGAATTGCATTCTTGAATATAAGTACCGCAAATCAATATATATGGCTGGCTTTGGCTGGGGCTGCCATTACGGCTCTTTTCGTATTTGGAATCGGCTCTCTAGGGCGTAGCGGTGCTACGCCCATTAAACTTGTTTTAGCAGGGGCCGCCACAAGTGCCGCCCTTTCTTCTTTAGTCATGGCAATCATGATCCCGCGTTCCTACGTCATGGATCAATTTAGATTTTGGCAAGTGGGAAGTGTCGGCTCGGCAAACTGGGACAATATTTCGACTTTCACCCCGTTTTTGCTAATTGGAATACTGGTAGCTATTTTTTCTGCCCCTGCACTAAATGCACTGGCCCTAGGAGACGATGTTGCAACGGGACTCGGCGTTCGGACAGGGACACTGAGGCTTATTGCGGCTCTTGGAGCTGTTCTTTTGTGCGGCTCGGCTACTGCCCTCGCAGGCCCTATTGGCTTTGTCGGACTTTTATCAACTCATGTCATGCGTCTTATTCTCGGCCCCGATCTGCGTTTTGTTATACCGATGTCAGCCCTTTCAGGAGCCATCATTTTGACTGTATCAGATGTACTCGGCAGGCTCATCGGCAGCCCTGGAGAACTTGAAGTCGGTGTGGTTACAGCATTTATAGGAGCTCCGATACTAATATTATTAACTATGAAATTGAAAGTGCGGTCATTATGAAAAATGAATCTGTTGGGTTTATTAGGGCGGGCAGACGTCAAAGACGCCGCCGATGGATATTTGTTACCGGCTCCCTCGCAGCACTTTCATTTATTCTTTGCTGTGCCATGCTTTTACTGGGGAACACTATCTATCCTGTAATGGATGTAATTCGAGCGCTTTCAGGAGAGCAAGTCCAGGGCGCTTCTTTTGCTGTTAATACTATACGTCTGCCAAGAATGCTGGCAGGCCTTTTTGCCGGATTCGCTTTCGGCATTGCCGGAAACACCTTTCAGACGATGCTGCGCAATCCCCTTGCGAACCCGAATGTAATCGGAATTACAAGTGGATCGAGTGTTGCAGCTGTTTTTTGTATTGTCATACTTCATACTAGCGGAGCGGTTGTTTCCATTGCTTCCGTGATTGCTGGTCTTGCTACTGTCATCCTCATTTATGTATTATCGAGGGGAAAGTCATTTTCAATTGGGAGATTAATTCTTATCGGAATAGGCATACAGGCTATGCTTGACGCTTTGGTATCCTATCTTCTACTGATTGGGGCAGAACAAGATCTTCCCGCAGCGTTCAGATGGCTCACCGGCAGCCTCAATGGCTCACAAATGGATGAGCTTCCGCCATTGGTACTATCTGTTTTCATCTTTGCACCTATCATTATAGTGCTGGGAAAACATCTAAGTATATTGGAACTTGGAGAACAGTCGGCCACTTCTCTCGGAGTAAACACCGACAAAACAAGAGTTTTGCTTATTTTTAGTTCTGTTTGCATGATTTCGATTGCTACTGCTACCACAGGTCCAATAGCCTTTGTCGCTTTCCTTTCAGGACCGATTGCAAAAAGACTAGTCGGAGCTGGCTTCTCAAACGTAATTCCCGCAGGTCTTGTTGGTGCTAATTTAGTTTTGGCTGCAGATTTAATCGGGCAATTTGCTTTTGTGGCCAGATACCCTGTAGGCATCATAACCGGAATACTCGGAGCACCATATCTGATCTTCTTGCTAATCCGAATGAATAGAAAGGGGGAATTATAATGACACAGACACATATTTTTCAAGCTGAAGAAATTGTAGCGGGATATGACAATAAGATGGTTATCCAGGAAGTCAGTCTTGTTATTCCCAGTAATAAAATAAGCGTTATTATTGGCGCAAATGCCTGCGGAAAGTCTACGCTTCTTAAAACATTATCAAGACTCACAAAGCCTGTATCTGGAAACATCACTCTTGATGGAAAACTTATCAGCAAAATCCCATCAAAACAATTAGCTCGAGTTGTAGGGCTGCTTCCTCAATCTCCCATTGTGCCGGAAGGAATTTCTGTCGCAGATTTAGTTGGACGCGGAAGATTTCCGCACCAATCATTGCTCAGCGGCTGGACAAAAAAAGATTATGAGGCAGTCGCCGAAGCGATGAGAATTATGAATATAACTGAGCTGGCAAATCATAATATTGACGAGCTTTCAGGAGGCCAGAGACAGCGTGTCTGGATCGCTATGGCGCTGGCACAGCAAACAGACATTTTATTTCTTGATGAACCGACCACTTTTTTAGATATCACCTATCAAGTTGAAATTCTTGACCTGCTCACAGACCTTAACCGAAAGCACGGAACGACAATTGTGATGGTTCTTCATGATATAAACTTGTCCGCCCGTTATGCAGATTATATTTTTGCGCTTCGTCAAGGAAAACTTATCGTTGAGGGAGAACCCTTAAAGGTTATTACAAGCACATTGGTTAAAGACATTTTCGGGCTTGATTGCATGGTGATAAAAGATCCGGTTTCAGGCTCTCCTTTTGCCATACCTAAAGGACGATATCATGTAAATAATGAAAAAGCTCCTTAAATAAAGAAGCCTGTAAAAATTATCGATGTATTGAATTATTTTTTAACTGGCTCAAATATTATGTAGAGACAAATTATATATCAAGCGCTGGGTGCCTGTATAGCACTGGATTCTTCACTTAAATCTATACAGGTACCCTATTTATTATGTGGATTCAACGTACCCTCGAATCTCAATAAAGAACGATCGGCCGCTTTTAAACAGTTTGTTTTCCAGGGTTCATTTCTAGCTCGAACTGTTGCTTTTGATCGCCAGTTAATACCGGATTTGTTCCATTAAAAGTAAGCTCCATTCGTTCGATCATAAGAGTTAGCCATCCAACTTCATTTTTTATGGCTGTTTCAGATGCATCCCAGTTAATTAACCTTTGGGATCGACGCGCTCTTTTTTCAACATTTCCCCAGGCTGACAGGATAGCAGCATTGCTCTCTTCCTGGTCCAGTCTGTTTTTTAATAAACAAATATAATGAGTAACAGATTTTATTTCTCTGTGCCTTTTTTCATATGATCCATAGACATCCAAAGCTTTTTTCAATTCATTCGCATGATGAGCCGCTGCTTTCACGTAATGCTTATTTAAATGCAATATGTTTAGCTCCCTTCATCATTCTAAATGTAAGTTTTTTATTTAATTCAAGATAAGTTGCTTATGTAGTCAAATTGGTCAATTTCCATTGACTAGAACTATAAAATGAAAGCGCTTTAAATAAGCATAATCGTTATTTCTTGTTCTTTCAATACTTAAAGCGAGTTTTAAATACATTTTTACAGCCGTATATGCTTTTTTGTTTTTTCCTAGTTTGTTATAAAGTTGATTCAGCGAAAAAACTCGTTTAACGAAGTATTTTCCTGCCAGGCTCTTTGTCCAAGGAATTTTCTGGACGATACTACAATAAAAAAAGCGTCCTGCCCTCACAGGGGGAAACTCTCAACTACTATCGGCACTAAAGAGCTTAACGGCCGTGTTCGGGATGGGAACGGGTGTAACATCTTCGCTGTTGCCATCAGACTGTGTATGGAACAAAATTGTTCCTTCAAAACTGGATAATCTCTGTAAAGTAACGGCAATACCGGGTCATATGTTATCCAGCGTCGAGCACGATTTTTGTATTTCTTTTATTTTTTCGATATGCAACGCGATTCCATTTCGAATAGCGATTTTGATGCAGATTAAAAAATAAAAATTTCTTTAAGCACTTCTTTTTTACTTTTTATTCTATAATTGGTTAATATTACTACTCCAACAAAAGCTGTTTAATCGCTTCATATGTTTATGCGAATAATGACTTTGCTGTAACAAACAAAAAACAAGCGCGATTCTTTTCTAGAAAAGAATCACGCTTGTTATACAGCTCTTACCAAACAAATGTATGATCATAGAAAGCTGTCGGGTTGATCAGCCTTGCTCCGCCTCTTGAAACGCAGCAGCTACTTTTTCAAATTCCTCATCATCTTCAATGACGGTTAACTGCTCTACACTTTCGCCCTTCAAAAAGAACACATTGATGTCTTCGTCCGATGCTTCGTTAAGCTCTTCCACCAAACTAACCGCTGCATATTGAGTTCCGTCGATCTTCAACATCCCGAGCACTTCAATTTCCTCTTCCTGGTCGTTTTCACCTTCCAGCGTAAAAATATCGCCTACTTGAATTTCTTCCATACCAATTCCTCCTCTGTTTCCATTATTGGATTGATTCCTTCAAACAGTATCTCCACCAAGCCATTTTTTATTTTTCCCATTTGTTCCAGCATACGCCAAACAAAACAGGACAACATGTTTATACCCTTTTTTAAAAGAAAATCTTATTTTTCATCTTTATTTTCTTTTGCTTTTTTCTCTTGTGAAAGGACCTTCCAGTAGTAGACAATCAACAAAACACAAAGCAGCGCAAAAACAATTATTTCAGCAGGTCTCATAATCGAAAACGGATTGAGTATGTGGTTTATAGAAAGTCTCAGGTTATACCCTTGAATGATGTCCAGCAGCAGCATCAAGCCGAATAATATCACCGCTACTAATACGGGAACACCAATCATTTTTATAGCAACAGTCTTCATCATTATCCACCTAGCCTCTCGGTTGTTACTTCATCGCCAGCTGTTTTTTTTGTTTTTTCCTATTTTTTAAGACGACACTTACCAGCAAAAGAAGCGGAAAAATCACCTGAAACGGCAAATGTAAATAAAGGGGCACTATATCCAAACCTTCCTGAATGTGCTCCGAGAAATTGCTCGCTATTCCTACAGATAAAAACAGCGTAATAAACCCTAAAGGAAAAACAAGATGAGACGATTCTTTTACTTTAAATAAGCTCGTCGCTCCCATAACCGCCACATAAAAGAATATAGTGATTTTAAAGAACCCGCCAATAACTACACCAATCATAAAAAATACATCCAGACGTTCAAGAAATTCCGCAACATTAATTGTTTGTATAGTGGAGAGCAGCGGAAAATTGGAACGTGATAGCAGGCTGAATCCAAGAACACTTAAATTGACTGCCATCGTAACCGACAAAACGAACCCGCTGAACAGCAAAGCATAAAGCCCTACACGCTTAGCTTTTTTCAGTTGGTTTAAATATGGATAGATCATGGTGAAAACCACGATTTCTCCGAAAGGGAAAAAAACAGATTCGCCGATTGCTTTGATCAATGTTACCGGTCCCTCTTCTAAAACCGGTTGTAAATTTTTAGTATCAATAGAACCATTTAAAACAAGAAGAAGTAAAGAAGTGAGGGCAAGGATAGATACAACAACAAAAAGAATCTCTCCTGTCCTTGCCAATGTTTCGATCCCTTTTCTAACCGTATAAACAACCAAAACCATCCATAGCAAATTAACAATAAACAGAGGAGTTTCTGGATATGCGAATATGACAAGCATTTCTCCGTAGTCCCGCAATACCCGGGCAGCGAGGTAGAAAAGATACAGAACATATAAAAACGCAAAAATCTTTCCAAAGAAAGGCCCCCAGATTTTCGCCATGTATTCTGTAGGTACAAGTCCTGGATAGTAAGAGCCTACTTTGTAGTAAAGTAGAAATAAAAGCAAGCCTCCCACCATGCCGCCCAGAACGGCCAGCCAGGCATCCTGTTTTGCTGTTAACCCCACAGGGATAAGAAGTGAACTTCCGAGCTGAAACAATATGATGAGCACAAACAGCTGGCGGGGACTAATTTTTGCGTTCTCCATCGCTTTTCACTTCCTTTTTATTCCTATTTGTTTTTCATTTCCGACAGATAGGAATTATTTCTTAGACCTGTTCGGCGGATATACGACTCCACTGTTACATCCACATCTAAATTCGGAAAAATTTCATCTTCCCATTTCTTTTCGATCTTTTTCCATTCTGCTGGTTCATCACGATGGAATACTTCCCCGAACCCGAATATGTCTGCTTTTATCTTTTGGGTGTAATGGAGAGATGACTCAATATTTCTCTTCACCTCTTCACCTACATCCCGCTCTATTTTTTCCAGCGTTTTTGGATCTTTTAGATTAACCGGCACAATGACTTCCCCTATGTCACCTTCCATATGAACGTGAACAGAAATATGCGGCTTTCCATTCTTCATTTCTGCCGATACATTCGTTTTCTGGCGGGCCAGGCGGTAAGAAATGCCATCTTTGCGGCCTTCCCATTCTGTCGTAACGGTTGTGCTCTGAATTCGGTCCAAAATCCAGAGCACAGCTCTTGCATCTGCGCCATCAATCCAACCCGCCAACTTTCCGTTTTTAAAAATAGCGTTGCCGTTTGCCTCAACAGTCATTGGCAGGTCGGTTGCTTGAAGGCTCTCCTGTTTGGCTCCTTCTTTCGGATCACCTTTTACAGTAAAGCCGCTGATCATCGGTTCTCGGCCAGGCGATACAAGCGCGGTAATAATTTCTTCGAGGTCAATGTTTATATTCTCACCCATTGCCTTTTCCGTTGATTCCAACGTTTGCATAATTTTTTGAGAGGGAACTTTATCCAAAGCAGTCAAGGTTGTAATGAGGTCCTTTGCTTTTACTTCGCGGGCAATGACCACAGCTGTTGTGACCCGGAATTGAGAACCTCTGTCAAATGCCTCCAACACAGGTCCAATACCATCTTTTTGAGCTAACTCTTCACTGACTACGACAAGATTGGTATGAGAGTAATATGGTTCCCGTGAAATTTTCCTCGACATATTCCCATGTACTTCCATAATCGTATCGCCAGTAGCTGTATACACAGAGACAGGCGGACTTTGACCGCCGCCTCCTCCCTGCAGACCGCCGGCAATATTTGCGGGGTTAAAAAATTGGTACGAAGCCTCGTATTGCCCGGCTTCAGTCCGGTCAATACCTATAGCAGCGACCATGGCTATCTCGTTCAGCTGTCTCTCACTCCAGCAGCCGGATGTAAAAACAGATAAGCTAGCCAGCAATCCAAACAGAAAAGTACGTTTACGATTCATTTTGATTCCCCTTTTCTGTGCTTTCGCTTTTAATCGTTCTCGGCTGAGGAGGAGCTGGCATTTGGCTGCCCGCTTCTCGTTTTACATTATTAGGACTGAAGAGGCCCGGACGTTTTTTTGCTGCCCACCATGGAGCTCGAATGACCGTATCCCCTGATTCAACCGGTCTATATGGACCGAGTGGCGCCATGTACGGAACACCAAATGAGCGCAGGCCGCATAGATGAACCGTCAGCATAATTAAACCTACAATAATGCCGAAGAAACCGAATGCAGCAGCAAGCCCCATAAACGCAAAACGCAGCAGGCGCACAGAGATCGCTACGGCAAATGAAGGAGTGGCAAAGCTCGCGATCGCTGTAATCGCTACGACAATGACCATTGGCGGTGACACAATCCCCGCCTGTACAGCAGCCTGCCCAATAACAAGACCTCCGACAATGGATACGGTTGATCCAATCGCTTTAGGCAGCCGTAAACCCGCTTCCCGCAAAACCTCAAAAGCCAGCTCCATAATTAACGCTTCAATAACAGCCGGAAAAGGAACTGATTCCCGCTGGGCAGCGATGATCAGGAGCAGGTGTGTCGGAATCATTTCCTGGTGATATGTGGTAGCAGCGATATACGCGGCCGGTCCAATAAGGGAAATAAAGAAAATGAAAATCCGTAAAAGGCGGGTCGCTGAAGCAATGTCAAACCGGAAATAATAATCATCCGGCGTTTGAAAAAACTGTATGAAAACAACGGGCACCAACAGCACAAATGGCGTGCCATTCACGAAGATGGCCACACGCCCTTCCAGCAGGTTTCCCGCGATCACATCCGGCCTTTCCGTATGGTAAATTTGCGGAAAAGGACTGGCCGGCTGGTCTTCAATCAATTGCTCAATATAGCCGGATTCTAAAATGCTGTCGATTTTAATTCTCTTTAACCTTTTCTTTACTTCTTTTACCACATCATGATCAACGACGTTGTTCAAATACATAATTGACACATTTGTATTGGTCTGGGTGCCTATTTTCATCGACTCTACCCATAAATCCGGCGTTCTAATGATTCTGCGGACCATTGAGATGTTTGTAGAAAGGTTTTCGGTAAAGCTTTCTCTTGATCCCCTGATTACGTTCTGGGTAGTCGGCTCTGAAATAGAACGGGACTCGCCTCCCTGTGTACTTGCAACAGTGAGCGCTTTGTCCGTTCCATCAATGATAATGAGGGTTGCCCCGACTAACAAAGATTCAAACAGCTTGCTCCATTCTGTTTCTTCCTTTACACCACCCATCGGTATCACTAGATCCGATAAGTTATCCAGCATTTGTGTTCTTGTTTCATCTTGAGAAGAAGAATCATACTGCATTAACGATTCAATCAAAAAGTCGTTTAATAATTGGTTATCCACCAGCCCCTGCACGTAAATCACAGCCGCTTTTACTTTTGATGAACCGATTTTTAATTCACGAATGATAATATCAGGACTGTTCCCGAATTTTTGTTTTACCCAAGCAAGATTGTCCTGTAAGCTGCTTGTTATAGCTCCGGGCATCGGGTCAACTGGCTTGTTTTGATCTGCGTTTTTTTTGCCTTTAAAAAATGGGGACATAGCGCTGCCGACCTTTCTGCTCTTTTTATCTACAGATTTGCCTAAAAAATAATTTTTATACGTGTCTTTCCTGGCCGGTTCGCAAGCTTTCTGACCCTGCCTTCATTTCATCAAAAAGTAATATTTTTACTTTTTCACCAATTAACTCTTTGATGTTTATAGGAGTTATCCAAAAGTGAATCAACGTGCATAAAATATGTACGGTAAAACAAAGAAAACAAAATCTGCTGAGAGCAAACAAGTTTATTAACTTTTTTACCAGCTTATCGATCCAATGTGCCTTATTGGCCTCACTATTATTTGCATACCTTTACACACTGCATACTTTCCTCTGAACGCCAAACCTCTTGAAATGATTTGCTCGAGACTCTCTATCTATTTATTTTTTTAAAAATAGCGAATAAATAAACAATTTTTTTCGCATTGACAACCCAACTTTTCGTCTACTAATATGTAATATATTATTCAAAGTGATAGAATTGCTGATGTTGCAGCTACATTTTGTTTATAATCCTGAATACAAGTAAATTAGAAATTGGTAAAAAATACTCTTTTGTACAAGTTATCAAAAGAGTCTCTTTTATGGCTGCATGAGAGGTTTAAAAACTGAGGATGAACCCTTATGTGAAGAATAAACAGCCTTATTCAGATAGGAGGAACATATAATGGAGCAATTTATTTCGACTATGGTTGCAGAAATAAATAATTTTTTGTGGTCTTATGTGCTCATCATTTTGCTTATTGGAGCAGGACTTTACTTTACGTTTCGTTCACGCTTTTTGCAGTTCCGAATGGTAAGAGAAATGATTTCTGTTTTAAAAGAAGGGAAAACAACGAAAGCTGCTGGACTGTCACCATTCCAGGCTTTTTGCATCAGTATGGCAGCACGTGTTGGAACCGGTAATATTACCGGGATTGCTATTGCCATAGCACTGGGCGGTCCGGGGGCTATTTTTTGGATGTGGATCATTGCCTTAATTGGTTCAACTTCCGCTTTTGTAGAAAGTACACTTGCTCAAATTTACAAAGTGAAAGACAAAGAGGGCTTCCGCGGCGGGCCAGCCTATTACATGGAAAGAGGACTGAAAAAACGCTGGATGGGTGCCCTGTTCGCCATCCTGATTACTCTTTCATTCGGGCTCGTTTTTAATGCCGTACAGTCAAACACAATTACGGTGGCGTTCCAAAGCTCTTTTGGCACTGACCGTCTGACGCTTGGTATCATCATGACGGTTGTTTTTGCGGCCATTATCTTTGGCGGTATTAAGCGGATCGCAAAAGCTTCTGAATATATCGTTGTCGTCCTGGCTGTTTTCTATATTGGCATGGCGCTGGTTATTACGATTATGAACATTGATCAAGTACCTGGCGTTCTTGCCTTAATCGTAAAAAGTGCTTTTGGTTTGGAACAGGCTGCAGGCGGTGCGTTCGGGGCAATGATTATGAATGGAATCAAGCGCGGCCTGTTCTCCAATGAAGCGGGAATGGGAAGTGCGCCAAATGCAGCTGCAGCAGCTGTAACGAGCCATCCGGCAAAACAGGGGCTTGTTCAAGCACTCGGTGTTCTTTTGGATACAGGCGTCATCTGTACAAGCTCTGCCTTTATTATTCTGTTGTCTCCAGTTTACAAGCAAACAGACCTTAGCGGTATTGAGCTTACACAAGCATCACTGGCTACACATATTGGTTCATGGGCACCAGGCTTCCTGGCTTTCATGATTTTATTATTTGCATTCAGTACATTGATTGGTAACTACTATTATGGGGAAACCAATATTGAATTTTTGAATACAAACAAAATGTGGCTGATGCTGTATCGTGTAGGTGTACTTGCTATGATCCTGTTCGGCGCTGTTGCTAAAGTACAGCTTGTGTGGGATCTTGCTGACTTATTCATGGGCTTCATGGTTATTGTCAACCTGATCGCCATTTTGCTTTTATCAAAAATTGCCTTCGCTGCATTGAGTGATTATATGACTCAAAAAAGAGCGGGCAAAGATCCTCAATTTTATAAAGAAAGCATTCCAGACTTGGATCAAATTGAAGGATGGCCAGAAGAGAAAGAAAACAAAAATATTTAATCTGGTCTGACGAAACTTCTTTTCGCTTTATTTATTGTAAAACAGCCCTTATTCTGAAAAAGAATAACGGCTGTTTTTTTGTTTATTTAGCTTAAAAGCCTAACGCTGCTCCATCCCCGCGAGGATCCGCTCCACCGTGCTTAACACCGGTCTCGGGATTGATTAAAATAGCTCCAGCATGCCCCATCGTGTCACTAAAACCCTCTTCAAATTTAATAGAGTGTCCCTTTTGTTTCAGCTCTTGAAGAACGGCTTCTGGAATACGCGCTTCCATTTTTAAACTATTAGAGTCAGCGCCCCATGTGCGCCCATACAGCCATCGCGGTGCTTCAATGGCAGCTTGAACCCTGTATCCATAGTCAATTATTCTGGTAACAAGAGCGGCCTGCGTCTGCGGCTGTCCTTCACCGCCCATTGTCCCATAAACAAGGTAAGGATCATCATCTTTCAACAGCATAGCAGGGTTTAACGTATGAAAAGTACGCTTATTCGGCTCCAGCCGATTTACATGGACTGGATCCAGCGAGAAGAAACTTCCCCTGTTTTGAAGAGTGATCCCGGTTCCCTCCGGAATGATTCCCGATCCAAAATCATGATAAATACTTTGAATAAAAGAAACGGCATTGCCTTCCTGATCAACCACACCAAGCCAGACTGTGTCTCCTTTCGGTTCTAATTGTTTATTCAGGTTATTGGCATGTGAGAAATCAATATGAGCCGCCAGATCCTGCCCCCGCTCGCCCGATAGCAGCTTTTGCAGCGGGATGTCAAGAAACTCAGGATCCGTCAGCCATTCGTCCCGGTCAGCGAAAGCAAGCTTGGTTGCTTCGACTAACAAGTGATAATATTCCGCAGAGCCTTCCTTAATAAACTGTAAATCAAATTGATTTAAAATGTTTAAAATAGACAGGGAAGCAAATCCTTGTGTATTAGGCGGCAGATTATACGCTTTATACCCGCGGTAAGGAACAGAAATAGGCTTTACCCAGTCCGAACGGTGGCGTTCGAAATCTTCTTTTGTTAACAAACCGTCATTTTCCTGAACTTCTTTTACAATTTGTTCTCCTATCTTCCCGTGATAAAGAACTTGACTGCCTTCCTCTGCAATGGCCTCCAGCGTCCGAGCTAAATCCGGCTGCTTCATGATTTCTCCCGTGCGATAAGCTGTACCATCTTTTTTTAGAAAGGTATCACGAAACCCTTTGAATCGCTGAAGATATCTAAATTCATGATCGCGTGCATCCAAATTTACATTTGTCCAGTGCTCCTGGCTCGGTGTTACAGGATACCCATATTTTGCATAAGAAATGGCAGAAGCTAAAAGTTCTTCCCATGATAACGTTCCTCCCATGTATTTCCGGGAGTGTTTATACGCTTCCTCCCAGCCGGCCACAGCTCCCGGAACGGTGACAGCAGCAAGGTATCCCCGGGCAGGAATAGACGTGTAGTTTCTTTTCTGATAAAAATCAATAGTTGCCTTTTGTCCCGCACGTCCGCTGCTGTTTAGGGCATTTATCTTTTTTGTTCGCTGGTTTGATAGTAACCAAAAGCTGTCACCGCCAATACTATTCATGTGAGGATACACGACAGCTAAAGTGGCGGCTGCCGCAATCGTTGCTTCAATGGCATTTCCTCCCTTTTTCAATATATCAAGACCCACTCCCGAAGCCAGATAATGGGGAGCTGTTACCATTCCGCTTCGCGCAAGTGTAGTTGGACGATAAGACTGTGTTACTTGATTGATCATTATATCCCCCTCTTCCCTGTGCTCCTATACATATGCTGAATCAATAAAAAATGGATTTTAATATGTAGGTAAAATACGGAATTGCCGCAGAAACCAGCAGCGTAAACATCTTTAGATCTTTTCATTATTAAACTATAAGGCGGGAAAAATGGAGGGTTTTTTGTTAGAAAATATACCGCCTTTTTTGGCTGCACCCGGTCGTTTTAAAAAAATATCATGCAAAGAAAAATAAAAAAGCACTTCAACTTGGTCGAGGTGCTTAGTGTGTAGACAAAGTCTTTCTCTTTCAAAAAAAAGCCGATAAGTGGTGTTAAAGATCAATCAGCCCAGAATTGGGCATACATTTCCTCTTTTTTTAAAAAGAAAAAATACGACTTTATTCATTCTATACAATCTTGTCGCAAGCCACCTGGCGGCGTCCGGTCAGCGCAGACTTCTATGGGACGAGCGGGCAGCTGAGACGTGGGAGCTGCCCGGACGCCGCCGATCTATCCTATTCATGTGACGGTTATCAATCATTTGTCTACAGTCTGAGCACTTCAACCTGGTTGAGGTGCTCATTATATATTTATATCAAATCTTTTTTCTTTCCATTCCTATCGTTTCTCATTTCATATTGAGTCGGATACGGTCCAGGCTATTTTCCCAAATTGCTTTCAATACTTCGACCATATATTTGTGCTCTTGATAAGATGTCGACTTCCTGCTGTTTTACTGAAAAATAATACACCTCCATCCACTTGATCTTCACTTTGATAGTTTCGACTGCTTTGGTAATTAACCCCTTTTCACGTTACAAAACCTCACTTTAAGGAAACGGTTTCAATTGTATTTTTTTCGCTTTCCTTATTCATAATTTGTTCGTTCTCTTAAAAAGAGGTATACCATATCATTTGAATGTGTCATAAATCCATGTTAGGGTATAGTTAAGTAACATATGAGGTGAAAAAAAGTGGAATTTGTTAATCCTATTAAAAATGTTCAGGATATTCAGCTAATGAAGGACATGTTAAAAGAGAGATCCAGCCGTGACTTTGTTTTATTTGTTCTAGGCATTAACACAGGATTGAAAATTAATACGCTTCTTTCCTTAAAAGTAGAGCAGCTGGTTGAAAACTCCGGGGACATTCGATCATTTTTATTAGTCGAGGATCAAAAGATTTACATTAATGACCAGGTAAAAACAGCCTTATCCTTTCATTTGAAAAAGACGCAGCCCCCGCTTGACAGTTATCTGTTTAAATCACCTAAAAGTGATTCTCCCATTACACGGCAGCAAGCTTATCGCGTCATAAACGAAGCGGCCCGCAAAGTAGGGATTGCCGACCAGATTGGTACTCACACACTGCGTAAGACCTTTGGTTATCACGCTTACTTAAAAGGAGTTGCCATTTCCTTGATCCAGGAAAGGTTTCATCATGCTTGTCCGTCTGATACGTTCCGCTATATCGGCATGGATGAAAGAGATCAAAAAATAGATGTAAACCTGTAAATCGGGCAGAGTGAGAACGGCTCAACAAAAAAGCCCTTGGAACGGTGAATAACTTGTTCCAAGAGCCGCGCATTACTATTTATTATTCAAACTTTTCTTCTTTAATGGAAGAATGAATCGAAGTGGGTTCTGTAATTTTTTCATCTGTTACATGAAGCTGGCATGTTTTGTTTTCTTTAATATACGTAAAAACACCGTTGTTAAAATCTGTTCCAGTTTCTTTATAAAAAATACCTTCATGAATCACATCTTCAGAATGCGTAAAAGTGATTCGAGGGCCGTCTTCTCCTTTTACAAGGTACGCTCTTGTTCCATTTTCAAAAAGATTTTCAGTATCTTCAACAGACCGATCAATTGAAACAACATGAAAATCAACGAAAGAAATTTCGCGCAGCAGTGTATTTACAAACGATCCTCTTTTAATTTCCTGCCAGCGGCTTTGCGGAGACTGACCGAGGATAATTTGGGTAATATCCAGCTCGCGCGCTACTTCAGCAATTACTTTTGCAGCCGGTCTTTTTTCACCGTAGCGAATGATAAAATCTTCTGCCCCAAGTTCTTCAGCAAGAACTTTCCACTCTTGGATGTATGCAGCTTTGTCCGCGCCCAGTTCGTCTTTGGAAGACGGATCAATTGTCAAAATATAAAGCGGGCAGTCGAGCATATTGGCAATCTTACATCCGCGTTTAATAAGCCGCTCACCATTGGGGCCGTAATATGCACATACCAGTATACTCTCGTCCATACGGGCTCTTACCTTTTTCATAACCGTTTCACCTCTAATATGATTTCCTGCTCCATTCGCACGTCAATTTACTGCCGGACTGAAAAAAGAAAGGAACCATTTTCTTTTTACCTTTTGTTAGGATAAAGGTCCACTCAACATTTTTCAACCCCTAAAGCAGGAATCAGCGTTCTTTTTATTTATATTTCACAAAGTCTTTATATTTTTTCTTTGAAAACTGATTTTGTCCACTTACTAAGTCAGGAGGGATTTATTTGACACTGATTCATCTGTTTATTTTTGTTCCTATTTTGGTCGCACTGCTGATCCCCTTTATTGGAAAATGGTTTCCAAAACTTCACCTTGGATGGGCTGCTTTTCCTGTTCCCGTCTTATTATTCACTTTTTTCCTGGCTAAGATTCCAGAAACGGCAGACGGAGGATCTATCTACGGATCTATCAGCTGGATCCGCGCATTAGATCTTGCTTTTGCTGTTCATTTAGACGGACTTAGCTTAATTTTCACGCTGCTTATTACCGGTATCGGCAGTTTGGTGGTACTTTATTCTATTTTTTATTTATCGAAAGAGCGAGAACCTCTTTCTCACTTTTACGCCTATCTTCTTCTTTTTATGAGCGCGATGCTTGGAGTCGTCCTGTCAGATAATATGATGGTGCTGTACGTGTTTTGGGAAATGACCAGTATTTCTTCTTTCTTGCTGATCGCTTTTTGGTTTCGCCGCAAAAAATCACGGTATGGTGCCCAAAAATCCTTTTTAATCACGGTAGGCGGCGGCCTCTCCATGCTAGTCGGCTTTATTATGCTGTACACCATGACAGGAACAAACAGCATCCAGGAAATTATCTCGATGCGTGATGCGATTTCAGATCACCAACTATTTGTACCAGCTCTCATTTTAATTTTAATCGGTGCTTTTACAAAATCTGCCCAGTTTCCTTTTCATATATGGCTTCCAGATGCAATGGAAGCTCCGACGCCAGTCAGCGCTTATCTTCATTCCGCTACTATGGTTAAAGCAGGCCTGTTTTTGGTTGCACGCTTTACCCCTGTCTTCGGCGGAGAGGCGGCCTGGTTCTGGCTCGTAAGTAGTGTCGGCATGTTCACGATGTTCTGGGGCTCATTTACGGCTGTCCGTCAAAAAGACTTGAAAGCGCTGCTTGCGTATTCAACCATCAGCCAGCTTGGATTGATTATGTCCTTGTTCGGCCTTGGCTCCGCGGCTCTTCAAGGTGGAGCATCTATCGAATCAGTGGTATATACAAAAGCTATTTTTGTTGCCCTTTTCCACCTTGTTAATCACTCTACCTTTAAAGGTGCCTTGTTTATGGTCGTTGGGATTATCGACCATGAAGTCGGCACCCGGGACATCCGAAAGCTCGGTGGACTGCTTTCTTTTATGCCTGTTACGTTTACACTGGCAGTGATTAGTGGTTTTTCAATGGCTGGACTTCCGCCATTTAACGGATTTTTAAGCAAAGAAATGTTTTTTACTGCTGCGCTGCAGGCAGGCAGTATGGATATTTTCTCTATGGATACATGGGGTCTCCTTTTTCCGATTGTCGCATGGATCGGCAGTATTTTTACGTTTGTTTATTCAATGTTTATTGTCGTCCGCACATTTCTCGGGCCATACCGGCGTGAACGGCTGGAGAAAACCCCTCATGAAGCACCTGTTGGCATGTTGATTTCTCCCATTGTGCTTTGTGTAATCATCGTAGTACTGTTTTTCATTCCGAACGTGCTGAGTCATTATCTGCTTGCTCCGGCTATGAACAGCGTCCTTCCTTCGTATCAAGGGATGGAAGGCTTAGTTCCACATATTGCGGCCTGGCACGGCTTTAATCTTGAATTGCTTATGACCGCAGGCGTAGTCGTATTCGGCTTTCTACTTATGAAAACATATCGTTCCTGGCAAGGAGTATATGAATTATTTCCGGAAAACCGAAGCATTGATCGCGGCTATCAGTGGCTGCTGATTGGGAGTGAAATCGGCTCCAAAAAAGCAACGAATTTGTATATGACCGGATTTTTGCGTAACTATCTTTATTATATTTATGGTTTCCTCCTTCTGTCAGTAGGTGGAACCCTCTTTTTGACAGACGGGCTTTCCATTCGTCTTTCTAACGATGTACCTGTTGCTTTATATGAAATGCTGCTTGTTTTCATCATGGCAGCCGCAGGCGTAAGTATTCTTTTTACAAAGTCACGCATGACTGCTGCGCTGCTGAATGGCGTTCTTGGCTATTCTATCGCTATTTTCTTTGTGCTTTTCCGAGCACCTGATCTTGCTCTGACTCAGCTTGTCGTAGAAACAGTGACGACTGTTTTGTTTTTGTTGTGTTTTTACCATCTGCCGGAATGGTCAAAAGAAGATCGTGCACTCAAGGTACGCATTCCCAAAATCATTATTTCTGTTGGGATGGGGATTTTAACTGTACTTTTAGCTCTTTCTGTACAGGGAAACAAGTTATTTGATTCGATCTCTTCTTATTTCGAAGACTCCTATGACCTTGCAGGCGGAAGAAATATTGTTAATGCGATTTTAGGAGATTTTCGGGCATTCGATACCATGCTCGAAGTGGTTGTATTATTCATTGCCGGAGTCGGGGTATATACACTCGTGAAATTAAAAACACCGAAAGGAGCGGATGACCATGAGAGAAAATGATGTCATATTACAAACAGTTTCTAAAGTCGCTGTCTTCATCGTTTTAACTTTCGGGGTGTATTTATTTTTAGCCGGTCATCATCATCCCGGCGGAGGCTTTATTGGCGGGCTGATGCTTTCATCCGCTTTTGTCCTGTTGTACTTAGCATTTGATGTAGAAACTGTTAATAAAGGTCTCCCTTTTGATTACAAAAAAGTAGCAGCGCTCGGTGTGTTAATCGCTACGCTTACCGGTACAGGGTCGCTAGTGTTTGACAGCTCGTTTTTGAGCCAAACATTTGCTTATTTTAATCTTCCTATTTTCGGTAAAACAGAGCTTGCCACCGTAATGCTGTTTGAATCCGGAGTGGCGCTTGGCGTCATCGGTGTGGTTGTTACCATTATTATTAGCATTAGTGAGGATGTGTAGGATGGAAACGATTATTATTTTATTAGTTGGCGTTCTCGTATCGACAGCAACTTATCTGCTGCTTTCTAAAAATCTGATTCGAGTCGTACTCGGTACCGCCATTTTATCTCATGCCATTCATTTGCTTCTCATGACAATGGGCGGACTGAAAATGGGAAGTGTCCCCATTTTAGGCGACCAGGTCGACACATATACAGATGCACTGCCCCAGGCTTTGATTCTGACAGCCATCGTCATTAGCTTTGCTGTGACTGCTTTTTTTCTCGTCCTTGTTTATCGTACCTATCAAAGCACGGGTAGTGACAATTTGTACGAGTTGAAAGGACCTCAGGATGAATAACGTATTGGTTTTTCCGATGATTGTGCCGATTCTGGCCGCTATGCTGCTTTTGTTTTTCCGGTCCAATACTGCCGTTCAGCGCTGGGGAAGTGTTGGGGCAATGACCGTCGTTTTCGGAACTAGCGTTTGGATTTTGCAGCAAGTTATGCTCCACGGTATCCTTCGACTTGACTTTGGTGAATGGCTGCCGCCGTTTGGCATTACATTTGTAGCTGATTCTTTCGCTATGCTGCTTGTAACAGTTTCTTCTCTTGTGACTGTTCTTTGTTTAGTGTATGCGGCTTTTGCAAAAGATGAAAAACGAGAATCCTTCTTTATGTACCCTTTTGCTCTTCTGCTCGCGGCTGGCGTAAATGGCTCGTTCTTAACCGGAGATTTGTTTAATTTATTTGTTTGCTTCGAAGTAATGCTGCTTGCTTCTTATGTGTTGATGACACTGGGCGGAGAAAAAAAGCAGTTGACCGAAGGAATTAAGTATATTTTGATCAACATTTTATCTTCTTGGCTTTTCCTGCTCGGTATCGCTTATCTTTACGGCACGCTTGGAACCTTAAATATGGCCCATTTGTCTGTACGCATTGCCGAAGCCGGACAGCCGCCCCTTTTAACTACCATCAGCATGTTGTTTTTAGTAGTGTTTTCCTTGAAAGCAGGACTGGTATTGTATTTCTGGCTTCCGGGCTCCTATAGTACACTGCCGGCTGCAATATCTGCTCTGTTTGCTGCTCTTTTAACGAAGGTGGGCGTTTATGCGCTTTTCCGCACTTTTACGCTGTTGTTTTATCATGAGCCTTCCCTTACTCATAAGGTCATTGGGTATATGGCGGCTGCAACAATGATCGGCGGAAGCATAGGGGCGCTTGCCCATCGCGACGTCAGAAAAATTGCTTCTTATAACGTTGTGATTGCTATCGGCTTTATTTTAGTCGGCCTGGCGTCCTTCAATATCGAAGCGATTCAAGGCTCTATTTACTATTTGATTCATGATATTTTAATAAAAGGCCTGCTGTTTTTGCTTGTAGGAACGATCATTCATTTAACCGGTAAAACCCGGTTTGATCAGGAAAGCGGCTTGATTGCCAACTATCCGCTGTTTGGTTGGCTGTTCTTTATTATGATTTTGTCGCTTGGCGGCATACCGCCATTCAGCGGATTTGCTGGTAAGCTGTTTATCGGGGAAGGTGCCATTGGTGCAGGCCACTATGGATTAACAGCTATTGCTTTCCTATCAAGTTTGTTTGTCCTATATTCTCTTTTACGGGTTTTCCTAATCATGTTCTGGGGAGAGTCAAGCATTTTGTCCAAGAATCAAATTCCTTTGTCCAAAGGGATGCTTGCCCCCCTTGTGGCATTGGGGATTATCACGACGGGACTCGGGCTTGGCATGGACTATCTTTCTCCTTACGTATCAGAAGCAGCCCATGTACTGATGAATCCTGATGTTTATATTGAAGGAGCTTTACACAATGAGTAAAAAAGCGGCTCACCAAGGAGGTGCAGTTTCATGCCTGTTCAGTTTTTATTAAATATACTAATCGCCGTTTTATGGGTGATGTTAAAAGATGAGGATGCCTTTCAGCTTGATACATTTGCTGGCGGTTTTCTGCTTGGCGTTGTCATTATCTTTTTAATGCATCGTTTCTTCGGCACCCCTTTTTACTTGAAACGTGTTTATTCGATGCTTAAGCTTTTTCTTATCTTCAATTATGAACTTTGGACGTCCAGCCTTTTGATTATGAAACAAATTTTGATTCCGAGCGTCACCTTTGTCCCCGGTACCTTTTCGTATCAAACAAAGCTTGAAAGTGACTGGGAAGTGACGGCGCTTGCCCTTTTGCTAATGCTGACACCTGGGTCAACCGTGCTGCGTATTTCGCCTGAAGGAAATGAGTTTTTTATCCATGCGATGGATATGAAACAAACAAAGCCTATGGTCTTACAATCTATTCAAACATATGAAAAAATTATTTTGGAGGTAACCCGGCCATGATCTATTCTATTTTTACGGTTGCGGTTGTGCTGTTCAGCCTGGCTATCGGCCTTTCTCTTATACGGGTACTGAAAGGACCCACCTTGCCTGATCGGGTAGTGGCATTTGATGTAATTGGCGTTAATTTAATTTCAATTGTTGCGGTTCTAAGTGCTCTGCTTCAAACAAAAGCTTATTTGGAAGTTATTTTGATTATTGCGATTTTGGCATTTATCAGCACCGTAGCTTTTTCTAAATACATTGAGAGAGGGATCATTATTGACAGAAAACCAAATCGTTGAATTGATTGCGGCATTGATGGTTCTGCTTGGTGGCGTTATCGCACTGATCAGCGCTTACGGTGTTTTAACCCTTCCTGACGTATACACACGCTCGCATGCCGGAACCAAAAGCTCCACTCTTGCCGTTCTACTGGCACTAACCGGTGTATTTATTTACTTCTGGTCGACAGAGCATTACATCAGTATTCGCCTTGTTCTCGGTATTGTGTTTCTGTATTTGACGGCGCCTGTGGCCGGACACCTAATTTGCCGGGCTGCTTATCATTCAGAAGCTGAAATGGTAAGAGAACCTGTGGAAAGCGGGTTAAAACATATCAATGCAACAGATAGTGAAAAATAAATCTCTTAAGAAAAGACTGCTCACAAAGCTATGTGAGCAGTCTTTTTTTCTTTCTATTAAATATCGTCCCTCTTTTCCACTGGGATTGAATGATAGGTCTTCGCAGAATCATATTTCTACTACAATCCATGTATATTCATATACTCATATATATGTATATGAGTATATGAATATATAAATTTACATGTATACATCGTTTTTATGAATGAACAACATATTGCTCTATTAATTCATTAAGCTCACGACTCAGCTCAGTCATTGCTTCTGCTGAATCGGCCAGCTGGACAATCGCTTGTACTTGCTCATCAATCGAGGCAGTGATTTCCTCGACCGAAGCAGCTGTTTGCTCTGAAACATCAGATGCCTTTTGTACAGCAGTAGAAATGTCACCGCTTTGAATCACTACTTTTTGCAGTTCGCTGCTTAACAATTGAACCCCCCGTGCTGTTTGAGAGATCATCTCGGAAATATGGCTAAAGCCTTCTTCTGTTCCTTTCACGGCTCCATCAAGCTTCTGAGACCGGTCAATAGTTTCGGAAACCGCCAAAACGGTTTTTTCAGTTTCCGCTTCAATACCTGAAATCATCGACTGAATTTGCTTGGTCGATTGATTGGACTGCTCCGCGAGCTTTCTTACTTCACTGGCCACCACGGCAAAGCCTCTTCCATGCTCTCCTGCCCTCGCTGCTTCAATACTTGCATTGAGCGCCAGCAAGTTGGTTTCAGCCGCAATACTTTCAATCGTATCCGTGATGCGGGATATTTCCATAATTTTTAAATATAACCCAGAAATGCTTTGGCTTACTTCATTGGAAGATGCGAGTGATTCCTCGTTGGACTGCTTGAGCTGACGAACCATCTCCTGACCTTCCGACACAGCTTTTTGAGACAGCTTTGTCATCTCCTTAATCTGCTCATTTTGATTGTTCATCGATTGAATGGAACCATTAAGCTGATTTAAACTGTAGTTTGTTGTATCTAGATCAGCCGCCTGTTTTACTGTTCCTGAAGCGATATCTGCAATGGCTCTCCCAACTTCTTCGCTCCCTGCCGCAGTTTCTTCCGAAATAGCCGATACGGAACTGGAAGAGTCCACCACTTTGCTGCTTGTTTCCTGCAGACGTTCGATTAAATGACGCAGCTGTTTATTCATTTCATTAAATGAGGTGCCAAGACGTCCAATTTCATCCTTTGATTGTGGCAGCTCTTGACGATTCAGCTGCTTATTTGAAATATCTGTAAAAGACACCGCAATTTGTTTTAAAAGCTGGATTTTTTTGCGGGAAGCTGTATAAAACAGCAGTACACTGGCGACTGTCATGCCCAGCCCCGCTGCAATCATATACCATTTTAATTTTTCCAGCTCCTGATAAAACTGATCATCCAGTACAATCATGCCAACTGTCCATTCCCACGGTTCAAAATATGTCATATAAGAAGTTTTCGTTACAGATGTGCCATCATCAAGCGTATCTGGAAAATAAACATAGCGGCTTTCGGCTTCAGGCTGTTTAGAAGCCTTCACCATGTTTTCTCGATTGGTCGTATCGTCCGGTATATCTCCTACTGGATTTTTCGGATGAAGTTGAGATGAAAAATCCTGCCCGTATGCGACAAGGTAGCCATCCTGCTTGTAAAGAAAGCTGGACTGTGTATGGTCATATACATCTCCCTGTTTCGGTCCGACCAAAAGAACTCTTGCCCGTTCTTTTGCTTGCTCAAGGCTCAACTCTCCTGCTTCAACCTGCTCATTTAATAAAGTAAGAGTTACCAGTGATGTTTCCACAAGATGTCTCATGTCTGCTTTTCCTGCTTCGGTCAGCTCTTTCTTCGTTAAATAATAACTAATGCCGCCTACAACAAAGGCTGTCGCAAAAATCATCACTGAAATTAAAAGCATTAATTTAAAGAAAACGCTTTCTTTCATCGAGTCATCCACCCCTTTTATAATGGTTCTTTTTATCTATTTTATAAGAAAATGCGCGAGAATAATAGCGTTTTCACAATTTTTATTATTTATTCTTTCCTTTTCTTAAAAATATTGCTTTTTATGAAGTGCAAACAAGCAATAGAAAATATGTCTTTTTTTCGTGCTGAATAAAAAAACTACACCGCTCGGAGCGATGTAGTTTTTCCATTATGATCTAGTAAAAGTAAGTGATTGTTTATTGGCTCGTTCATCTTTTAGTTACATGTACGCTAAGCAGCATCACAAATGAAATACCAATCATACTGGCTACCCATAACCAGGCCAGCTGCATATTACCCGAGTCAATGGCCGTGTAAATGGCTGTTGGTGTCGTTTGTGTTTTCCCCGGGATATTCCCTGCAAACATAAGAGTGGCGCCAAACTCTCCCAGTGCCCGGGCAAAGCTTAAAATACCGCCCGATACAATCGCCTTAAATGCCAGCGGAATAGAAACGAGCAAAAACAGTTGAAGCTCGCCCGCACCATCCACTCGTGCTGCCTGCTCAATCTCTCTATCAACCGATTCAAACCCTGTTTTAGAAGATTGGTACATAAGCGGAAAAGCAACTACCGTCGACGCAATCACAGCCGCCCACCATGTAAACATCACCGGCTGAGCAAAAATCCATTCAATTAACTGTCCCGCAGGGCTGTTTCTTCCAAAAAGAACAATTAATAAAAAACCTACGACTGTAGGAGGCAGGACTAAAGGCAGCAGCAAAATGGTTTCTACAATCGCTTTTCCTTTGAATGTTTTATGAGCCATTAATCTGCCTAATATAAGTCCTAAAAACAATACCATAACACTAGAAACACATGCTATTTCAATGGAAAGCTTTACTGGAGACCAAAAATCAGCTGCCATGTCGATTAATGTACCCCTTTGAACCCATACTTTGCGAAAATCTGCATAGATGTTTCATTTTGAAGATATTCGTAGAAAAGCTGGGCCTCCTGTAAATGGGTGCTGTTTTTCAAAACACCTGCTGGATAAATAATCGGTGCATGAGTCGCCTCATCAGCTGTCGCGGCCAGTTTTACTTTTGATGAACTAAGTGCATCAGTTTTATACACTACACCGGCATCCACATTACCTGTTTCAACGTATGTAAGCACCTGGCGAACGTCTTTTGCATAAACCACTTTTTCTTTAACCGATTCCCAAATGTGTAAGCTTTCTAAAGTTTCTTTCGCGTATTTCCCGGCTGGTACAGACTCGGGCGTGCCAATTGAAATGTTTTGAGCTTGCGGAAGATCCTTGAATGTGCTGATCCTTTGATTTGAATCCCTAGGAACAATAAGCACAAGTTCGTTTCCTACTAAATCGATTCGGCTTTCGTTTTCGATCAATCCTTCTTTCACCAATTGATCAAATTTATCCTCGGCGGCTGAAAAAAAGAGGTCAACCGGTGCTCCCTGGGAAATTTGCTGCTTGAGCGCGCCCGATGCGCCAAAATTGTAATTGATTTTCACGTGGGGATGCTCTTTTTCAAACATTTCCGTTATATCGGCTAACGCATTCTGCAAACTGGCGGCGGCTGAAACAGTTAATTCAACTTCTTGATCTGTGTGACCTTGTGGCGACTTGCTCTGTTCATCGGACGAACAGCCGGCCATCAGCATGATTATGACCAAAATTATCATCAAACAAGTTTTTTTCATGCTGCGCTCCTTTGTTAATTATAATTAGTTATAACCAATTATAATTAATTATAATAAAAAAAGAAATGCTAAATGCTACATTTTTACAGTCCGTTTCCTTTTACGTGAATAGTAAGATAAAATGAAAATGGAGGGATGCCTGTATGACAAAAGAGCTTTCCTATACAATTGAAGAAGTTGCACAGCTCTTAAAAGTTTCAAAGTTAACAATATATGACCTGGTTAAAAAAGGAGAGCTTCCTGTATTCCGGGTTGGACGGCAAATGCGAATGGATGCAAAGGACCTGGACCAGTATATATATAAGCGTAAAAATATAAATATGCCGGAGCCTGCTGAATCTAAACATGCAAGATCAAAAGAATCTCTTCATATAGTGATCAGCGGTCAAGATATTGTTTTAGATATACTCGGAAAATATATCGAAAAACATTCCCATTACAAGCCTCTTCGCTCCTATACAGGAAGTTTAAACAGCCTCATCTCTATGTATAACGGAGAAGGCGATATTGTTAGTTTGCATATGTTTGATGGAGATACTGGGGAATACAACATCCCTTATTTAAAAAAGATTTTAACGGGACATTCCTATATTGTAATAAACCTTCTTTCCAGAAAAGCCGGGCTTTACGTTCCCAAGGGAAATCCTCTGCAAATTCATTCATGGACAGACTTAACAAAAAAGGGTGTTACGATCATCAACAGAGAAAAAGGGTCAGGTGCACGGATTCTACTAGATGAACAGCTCCGAATTCATCAGATTTCTCCAAAGAACGTAGCCGGCTATGAAAACGAAGAAACAAGCCACTTAAGCGTGGCGTCAGCGGTTTCTGCGGGACATGCAGATGTCGGAGTTGGAATTGAAAAAGCCGCACAGCTGGTTCAAGTCGACTTTGTACCATTGATCAACGAGCGCTATGATCTGGTCATGCTGAAGAAGCCTGAAAATGAAAAGTTAATCAGCACAGTTCAATCTGTCCTTTCTTCCCCGTCCTTTCAATCAGAAATAAAATCTCTTGGTGGCTATGACTACACTCAAACTGGCACTGTCTTATATGAAACATTTTAAAAGCCTGCTGATAAACAGTGGGTTTTTTTACCAAATCTTTTATCTTACATTATATAACTTCTTCTATTATCTCTACTTCTGGTTTATCAATATTGAATATAAGCTTTATCTACGATTGATCAAAAAGTAAACAATTTACTTATATGTAAAATAAATTAAAATAATCCAATCATTACATGGATTATTTCAGTGCTGCAATGTTTTGTAATCAAACTGTTATCCCCTGAAAATATCCTTGTGACATAGACATGCTACACTCAAGAAAGTTATCAAAGGTGTTCAGGAGGAAAATAAACTTGAAAAAATGGATAGCGGCATTGACAGTCACGGGCATTTTATTTAGTGGACCACTGACAAGCGAAGCGGCATTAGGGGACCGGACATTAAAAGCAAACATGAAGCATCAGGATGTAGTTGAATTACAGAGTGTATTACAGAAAAAAGGCTTCTTTAATTCAAGCCATCGAAACGTTTATTTCGGAAAAAGCACAAAAAAAGCTGTCATGAATTTTCAAAAGAAACATGGCCTGCGGGCTGATGGTATTGTAGGAGCTAATACATACAAAGCATTGGGTGTAACCAAAAAAACCACTTCACAGGTGAAAGCTGCTTCCTACAGCAGTTCTTCAAAACTGGTAAGTGAAGCGAAAAAACATCTAGGCACGCCATACAAATGGGGCGGAACGACTCCAAGCGGGTTTGACTGCAGCGGCTTTATCCAGTACGCGTTTAAGAAAGGCGCAAATGTTAGTATTCCAAGAACGGTAGCGGATATTTACAAAACAGGTACAAAGGTCTCTTCACTGAAAACAGGTGATATTGTATTCTTTGAGACTTATAAAAAAGGCGCTTCTCATGCGGGTATTTACATTGGAGGCAATCAATTTATCAATGCTTCTTCTTCAAAAGGAGTAAGCATCGCGTCTATGGATAATTCTTACTGGTCTAAGCGCTATATTGGAGCAAAACGTATTCTTAAATAATAATCACATGACTGTTTGATTAGCCAAATCACTACAGTTCGAAATAAAAATGCAAGGTGACAACACCTTCAAATCCATAAACTCTATTTCCAGAACGTTTTACGGAAATGGGGTTTTTCTTTTTTTACTTATATCACCATTTCAGTTCAAGTCTATTAGTGTCCTGCGCACTTTTTCCCATCGACATGCCCCTATAAAATGATTTTCTTCCAAAAGACTCTTTGCTTCTTTTCCAGTTTCATCTTTTTATAAGTTTGTAGTGGAATATTGAACCGTTTGCCAAATTGGGAAGCAAAATGAGTATCGTTTTGAACGTCTGCTTCTAATTTAATGAAACCTCTGATGCATTTTGATCTGTATACTGCTTGATCTATTCTGATTTTCATATTCTTATAAATAGATGAAAGTATTAAAAAAGCCGCCAGAGCGGCAGCTTTTTAAAAATTGAAGTATAAAAATTCCGATACATTTTGCAGCTGGAGAATGCAATAAATAAACAAAGCCGCCAGGTACACGGCAGTCTGCCAATTTGGTTTAAAATGATCTTTCAGCTGAATAGAGTTTTTAGCAAAAACAGCAATGGCAAATGCGATGATCAACAGAAGAGCTGCTTTTGTGAAATTCTCCATTAACGTAAAATCATAGTATGGAATTTGGAAAGCGTTGAACACTTTGTTTTGCACATCACTTGGCAGGCTAAATCCGTTTAAGCCGATCATGCTTTTTAAGACCTGCAGAGCCACTTCCACAGATGGTGCCCGGAAAAACACCCACGCGGCATTTACAAATTGGAAGGTAATAAACCAGGCCAGCAGTTTAGGCAGCTTAAAGCCTGCTCTGCTCCACAATCGGTTGATCACACTTGCTACTCCGTGCATAATCCCCCAGATAATGAATGTCCATCCTGCCCCGTGCCAGATTCCGCTAATAAAAAAGACCGCTAAAATATTAAGATAGGTTCTAGTAGCCCCTTTACGATTCCCTCCCAGTGGAATGTAAATATAATTCGTCAAAAATCTGGAAAGCGTCATATGCCATCTTCTCCAGAAATCTTGAATACTTAGCGCTTTATAAGGTGAATTAAAATTGATTGGAAGCGCAATGTTAAATAACAAGGCAGCTCCAATTGCCATATCAGAATATCCACTAAAATCAAAATAAAGCTGAAATGTATAGGATAATGCGGTGATCCATGAATCAACAAATGTAAGATTCTCTGGTGTACTGTATCCTGCGTTTGCCCAAATAGCAAACGTATCTGCAATGCCTACCTTTTTAAATAAGCCAATCCCAAAAATAAAAAGTCCTGCTGCAATATTGTTATAATTCATTTTCCGGTTTTCTTTATCCTCAAACTGAACCATCACATCGTTATGCTGAACAATCGGTCCGGCAATCAGCTGCGGAAAAAAAGTAAGGAACAAGCCGTAATTCAGCGGGTTATACCCTTTCGTTTCTCCCCGATAGGAATCAACAAGATAGGGAATCTTTTGAAACGTATAAAAACTGATCGCGAGTGGCAAAACAAGATTTAAAATAACAAAGTCCGTGCCAAAAGCAGCATTTACATTTTCTACAAAGAAATCACGATATTTAAAGTATCCTAGCAAACTAATGTTAAAAAGAATACCAGCAGTAAGCAGAACCTTTTTGCCCTTTTGATTTTGCATTTTTCCGAGGTTAGTTCCAATAATGTAGTTAACCGTTAAAGAAAGCAAAAGCAATGGCAAATAAATTGGGTTCCACCAGCCATAAAAAAATAAAGATGCTAAAAACAGCCAGGTTTTCGATAATGTAAAATTAATTTTGTTTAAAGCAAAATAAACAATAAATACAATAGGAAGAAACAAAACAATAAATTCAAACGAATTAAAAATCAAGAAGCTCACTCCGTTAATAATGTTCTTACAAATGCCCCTTACACCATACTACCTAAACCACTCTTAAACAACAATAGATTAAGGGTGAGTAACAAAAATATTTCCCCCCCTTCTTTTCTCTTTTTAAATGATTATATAAAAAGCTGCCATTCCGAAGAATATATCCTCGTAATGGCAGCTTTTAAATTTTCGTCACCTATCTGTTTTCTTATCCCCTCTTTTTATTCACTTTCATATACAAATATGTTTGTATATTAGTATACGAGTATATTCGTATACATATATACTAATATACTCGTATACACAAATTATTTAAGTACACTTTTGAGAAAATTATTAATTAACTCGGACTTTGCTCCCTTCCCATGTTCCTTTCCAAACTTGTCTAATTTCCTTGCGACATCTTCATCAATATACGCACTGATCTGCCGCTTAAGCGTTGGCTTTGGTTTTTTTGTAACAGAATAAAGAATATCTCCTACACTATTATTTAATGCATCCTGTCGTTTATCTTCTTTTATCGGCTCTCTCCTTTCTACGATCAGCATTTCTTCTTTCTTCCCTTCAGGCCTTTGCTCTTTTTCCGCCTGTACTCTTGCCCCGCCTGTTGCAGCGACTGCACCGAACCCCGCCAGCCCTTTACCTTGCTTGCTCATTTTCTTTAATCTCCTTCCATAATTCAAAGTAGCTTTTGGCAATATCCGTAGACTTTTTCGCAAGTGTAGCCGGCACCTTTTCATATGCCACACTGCTAGCAAATCGAATGCTTCTTGGAATATAGGAATCAAATAAATGAATCTGACTTTCCGTGCAATATCTTCGAGTTTCCTGCATCACTTCCTGATGTAAAATTGTTTGAAAATTCACCATTGTCCCAACAACTCCAAGCACACGTAATTCAGGGTTAAACTGCTCCTTAAAATCATCAATGGTTCCCAATACTTTTACTAGTGAACGCATCGAATAACTTTCTGGAGAAAATGGAATTAACACAGAATCAGCAAAAGCAAATACGTTCCCCACCATTAAGGAAAGGGATGGCGGCGTATCAATTAATATATATTCATAGTCGTCTCGCAGAGAACTGCATGTTTTTTGCATAATGGAAAAAGGTGCTTTATATTTTTTGCTTTTGCCAATCACCTCAAAATCAAAACCAATCAAATCATCATTTGCCGGAAGAATGTCCAAGTTTTCGTAAACGTTTTGAACCGCTTTTCCTGGTTCAAGCTGATTGATCAGCACATCATATAAACTAACCTCAAACTCATCCGGATTTTTACCAAATGACAAAGCCACATTGCTTTGATTATCTGCATCAATAATTAACACCCGTTTACCTTCAGCCGCCAAAACACCGGCTAGGTTTGTTGCTGTCGTTGTCTTTAGAGACCCGCCTTTATTATTGTTGACAGCAATTACTCTCATTTTTTAATCACCCTTTCTCTCTGTTCAAGCAGTATTCTTTTTAAATAGAAAAACCTACTGATATGTATTCTATTAATGACACCTGCTCATTATTCATAGCAACAGATATTTCAAGGTCAATAGATGCTTATTTTTTAAAAGAAAGTCGTGATTTATATGGAGAGTTATTTTTAATGCAATAAAGCAACTAGGATCTCTTTTATTACTCGTTTCCAGTTTCATTCGGTTATCTGATCATCTTTCATATTTATCCTTGTATTGAAAAAACTGTTTTACCAAGAACACATTTATTTTGGGTATTTAAAATGAAGAGAGTGTTTTTTTCGGTGTAAGTGTAGTAATTATTTTCGTGTGTGTGTTCATGTTAGTACTAATATTAATAACAATGTAAATATCGATATTTATATAAAAATATAATATATATTGGAGTGAAGGTAAGTATTGATTCAGTAAAAAATTTATTATGTTAAATAATTACAATTATACTTTAACTTTAAAATTCCTACTCACTTAAATTCGGGAGCCATATTATTCTTAATACTTTAACTAAATTTTATTTTATTACGCTTATTATATAGAAGAAACTCGTCAATGTAGGTCCGCACATCAAAAACAATATCTTTACTGCATAGGTTATAATCATACTGCTGACTCTGATATCCGCCGGTACATAATTAAAAATGACACATCAATGAAGTCATTTTTATTAAAATAAAATAGAGAATAGCATTTGTATCCGCTTTAAAACTTTAAGGCGTAGAAACTTTTAAAAAGAGAAAGGGAAAAGAAGGAAATGAATTAAAACAAACGTTCACTCCTTTCATTAGTATATATGTATACTCATATACAGATATACAAATATACTTGTATACAAATTTATATGTATATGAGTATATTTGTATATTTGCTTTATTCCTGCTGAGAATAATCTCAACTATAATGCTACTATTTTCTTCTATTTGATGTCCATGTTAGTACTAATATTAGTATCAAAAACAACTCTAAAAGAAAGAATTCTACTTTGATTCATCTTCTGAAAGCAACTCACATTATACAATTTAAATATACTTTTTCTTCAAAAGCTGATTTATTTGATTGTTTACTAAATGAAAGTAAATTTTTTTGTTTTGGAATGTAACATTTTATTTCCCTAAAAATGTATATTGCAGAAGATTGTAATAATTGATTATCAAGTTCTGTCATTCAATTGAAAGTAAAATACAAAGTAACTGATCAAGGGACTGCTGTATTTTCTTTAATAACTTTTGTCAAACATTTTTCTTTACACTTGGATACTCAACTACCATTTTCGGTATAACTTTAAAAAGAATCCGGTTAGTCGATTGATACATAGATTTGCATTCGGATAAATCCATTAAATTCACTCTCAACCCTAAAAAGCGTGTATAAGAATGTGCAAGAACATGTATAACTTGCCAGGAGAGAATATATGGATCGAAGAATAGCAACATAAGATGGATATGAATCAATCGATTAAAAGCTGGTATTTAAGTGTTGCCCTACAAAAAGCTGTGTGAAGTTTCTACAGACATAAATATCTTTTGTCCAAGGCCCGGAGCAGGACTGCTTATTGAAATGCAATGGTTTCCAGCAGGCTCATTTACAGGAAATATTTACATTTTTCCTGTAATTCAAAAATAAAAATGTTATGTAATGTGCAGCCTGGCTGAGGGAAGATAGGGGAGTTGGTGCTACGTCACAGTTTGATAACCCAAGTGATCGCCCAATTGAGGAAATAAAGGATTAAAATCATTCATCATGCTGGATATTCCTGAACAAAGCAATTGATTTATTTTGGTGTTTCGCTTGCCTGGAAAGGAAGAATCGGGGCAAATGGATTTTGTTTAGCGGAAGTAGAAAAGAAAAGTGCTGCAGTCAATCTGTTAGCCGCCAGGAAGCTTCCTGTGCAGTCAGGAAACTTGAATTTTAGCAAATAATGAACCTTCTTACTTTTTGATTGTTATAGCAGAACCCTGTTTTAGACGTTCACCCATCCAATAGGAGGTACCTGGGTAACCTTTCATTCAAAACAAAGTCAGATTAACATAATGAATCTGTTCTCATTTTTTCTATTTAAAACAGATTCTTTTTTATATCCCATGCGAGACGGCTCTGTGTAACAAGTTTGATTGGGCCTTATTTTCAAGCTTAGGAAAAAGACAACGTAAACTTCCAATCATTATGACGATTAAATGCTTTTAAGGGGAAAAGGTACAATTCTTATGCTTAAGGGTTTACTCGTTCATAAAATACAGCTATAACTGAAGGAAAACATTTACATTCATTCAAAACTTCCTCATGGCTGAAATTATTGTTTAATCCCATACAAACACTTATAGTAGGGGATTCAGACTTCAAATATACTTGTAAATTTGTATATGTGTAGATCAGTATACACGTATACACGAATACAAAAATACATGTATATTTGTATTCCCCTTAATTAACCATAAAAATGTTCCAGCTTTTTGTTAACTGTGCAAGCAAGTAGTCCAGAACCTTGTTTCTCTTAAACAGGCTATAATATCTAACTATTGGTTCTCTCTCTTTTTGCTTTAGTGCCACCCTCCCTTACGTTTACATTCTTCCTCGGTCGTAAAAAGGGCACTGAGTTCAACAAAATATATCTTGATCCTTAAAATTGCCCGTGCTTGGTAAAGCAACAGTCCGTCCTCATTATATAAGAGCTCATCTCATCTTCCTTTTTAATCATGCAGCTTATATTTAAAAGGGAGGAGGGCACCTGCCTGCTAAAAAAGCCAGCAGTGCATGATCCTATCCGCTTTAATTATTACTAGTTAAGCTGTTTTTTGGCAAATGATAAACACCATATCAAAGAAGCTAGTCGAGTAATTTTTTCATTCTACCTTCTGACAGATCCATTGTTTTAGGGCAGAGAGCTACGTTTTTTCCTGCTCTTGTTCATGTATATTAGTATACAAATATACAAGTATACTTATATATTTGTATATCTGTATATAATTCATTAGTCAAAGTGTTGTTTAGACTTTTTAGGCTTTCCTCTCTTCAACAATACTCAAGTTTATGTAAAACTCTTTCTATATCTAAGAGAAAAATATAACTGGTGCAGGAAAATGCCCAGAAATTTATAAGAATTTTTTGCATTCCTGCCTAACAATGACTCTTTAAGTTAGAGAAGTATACCTTAATGAATTTTAAATGTATATAAGTCTTTTTAAACTAGTCAGTTCTAAGCTTGTCGATCGTTTTCCTGGTTGCACATTTCTATTCACGATGAAAGAGAGCAGAAAAAGAGATTACAATGTGATGTATATTCGTATGTCCATATACATATATATTTGTATATCCATCTATGCGTATACTTATTTACACTGCTAAAACAATCCAAGGATGCCTAAATAGGTTTATATGTACGCAAGTGAATCATAAGGGAAGCCTTTAAATAAAACAATTTGTCTGGTCTTCCAGCCTTATTAAAAAACAATGTTTACACAAACTTATAAGTATATATGTAGATGTGTATATATGTATATAAATATACTTGTATATTTAATGCTCCGTCATCAAGTCTGGTAAAAGTATGTTAACTGCTTCTCATCACTATAAAAAGAATGAACATTGGTTTACGGTTAAATATAGTGAAATCAAAACTCTGAGGCAAAATAACCTAAGGCCGGAGATCCTACTTGCTGATCTATATTTGAACTCAAACCAGGTAGTTGTTTGCTTGAAATTTATTTCTCTCAAAAAGTAATGTTATTTCGCTAACCTGACTTCTTATAAAAGTTGATCTATTCATTCAGCGAAATACTTGTTAATGTCTGTCTAAAGAGGCGCAGTATGACCTTCCTTCATTTATCTGGTCATCCTAACATCATTTCGATTTTAAAAGATAGGAACCTCCATTCGTTTAAAAAGCTCATTAGGTCGTATATTGTCATAATACAGAAGGGGATTATTATTCATTTCCTTATTTAAAATGCATATACAAGTAGATATATATATGAGTAAATATGTATTTTTGTATATGAATATATTTGTAGATATGTATATTTGAATTTCTTACAGCTTCTTTATGCATAAAAAACTCAATTACAACAAGACGTAGCAGTAAAAAAGTGATATGATGATTCTAAATATAACAAATGTCTACATGTATATTGTAGATAGAAAAGGGAGAGTGCTACAATGTCGAAACCATGTACTGTCGTTACATTTGGAAATTTTAAAGGTGGAACGGGTAAAACAACAAACAGCACAATGATTGCTTATACACTATCAAACATGGGATATAAAGTTCTACTAAGTGATCAGGATCCTCAGGCGAATGCAACAAGTCTTTATTTGCGTACAAAAGCGCTCATATCGGATGAAATTGTTTCTTTTGACCGAACTCTTATGACGGCTATCCAGGCAGAAGATTTATCCAGCATCGTGACAGAAGTAAAAGATAATTTATATTTGCTGCCAAGCTTCAGTGACTTTGCTCTTTATCCAAAGTTTTTAGAAAAGAAGTTTCCAAATAATTTAGACCGCGTCCAATACTTTTCTACACTATTAGAACCCTTAAAGAAAGATTTTGATTTTATCTTTATTGATGTACCACCAACGATTTCTGATATTACGGATTCGGCCCTTTATGCTTCCGACTTTGTAGTAGTTGTTCTTCAAACCCAGGAGCGCAGTTTACAGGGTGCTGAAATGTTTACAAAATATCTTCAATCGTTGATTGATGATTATGATGCACATATGGATATTCTGGGGATCCTGCCTGTTTTATTAAAAAATGGGGCACCTGTTGATATTGCTACACTTGAAAATGCAAAAGAGATTTTTGGCGAGCACAATATCTTTGAAACACTTGTGAAAAATATGGAACGCTTGAAACGCTATGATATTACTGGAATCTCCGATGAAGACATGCACGATAGAAAAGTCATGAAAAGCTATCGCGAAGTAACAGAAGAATTTATTAAGCGCTGGGAACAAGAAGTAGGAGTGACTAACAATGTCTGATTTGTTAAAGAAAAAACCCAATAAGCTTTTAAATAGAGGCAAGCAGATTACGCCAAACACAACTTTTTCTCTTGATAATGACAACTTCGAAAAACCTAAACTTGCGACCGAAACAAAGCAGCTAGAAAAGAAAGAAACGCAAACAAAAAGAGTGCAGCCGGGTACGACAACTGTTCGGGTTAGTACGACAACAAAAGAAAAACTGAATGGCCTGGTTACATTAGGAATTGCAGAAAGCGTCGACAGCCTATTAGAAATCTTAGTGGAAGAATACCAGTCGAATTACCTGACTAAAGAACAAAAGAAACAGTATTCTTTAATACTCGACATCTATGCCAGCCGAAAAAAATAAAAAGATACCCC
>NZ_LAHL01000068.1 GCF_000966195.1 Domibacillus robiginosus
AAAACACGGGGTGTTTTAATGGAAGAAAAAAATTAAAACGTTGACGTTTTTATTGATTTTGTTCAGTTTTCAATGTTCAATGTTCAACACTGTTATTCATGACAGCTAATAAATAATATCACTTTCTTAATCAATAGTCAATACTTTTAAATATTTTTTCAAAACAGCTTAATAGAAGCGGAGGTCTTTTTAATGTATTTTTTCAAAACCTCAACTCTTTTACTAATAATTGTTTATCAAGTGCTCAAACATATTGAAAATAAGTTAAAAAAGAAATTAACTCTTAAACATTTTTCTTGGCCGATTTAACGGCGGACTCATAATATATCACTTCTCATCCCTTTACGCAATAGTACTTTTATTTTCCCGTATTTTATGACGAGGTTAATACTAATAAATATGCTCAAAAAACACATACTATTGATTAGTGAGCGCTGTTACCTGCTTCCTTACCTCTATATAGGAGTACCGCTTTGAGATTCTCAGGCACCGGATGATAAAAAACAAAGACTCTCAAAGAAAATTGATCAAAACAGCTTGCTTAATTATTGAAAACTAAATACAATCTAGGCATACACACTATATTTTTATTTATTGATTTGTGACAGATACATTCTACGATACTAGCAAACTTATCGAAAGGTAAGGACGCAAAGCTACGGGTCTAACGCATGTAAAGCTATGATCGCCGGGTTGCCGAAAAGATTGGTCTTATGGAATAAAGGAATTTAATGGATCATATCCTTTTCAACTTAAACCCGCCCTTCTTTTTTGGCGGGTTTTTTGTTTTATTTTAATAACTACTACCTTCTAAATTGGAAAATAACCGTCTAAATCATTATTCCACTATTTTCTTATCTGGCATTACTTGGAACAGCTTAATTTAGTGGTGAAGGCTTCCTTAAAGCGTTTTATATATAGTCATTCCTTCCTTCTATCAAGGAAGAATCTTCTCACCGAAAACAATTCGTCAAAAGTGGGGGTCACATCTGTGGTTTCAAATAACGAAGATAAAAACAAGCTTGATGATGATTTTATTGCAGCACTGGATATTATGCCCGACCTTATTATTTTTAAGGATGCAGAGCGCCGTTGGATAAAAGCCAATAAAAAAGCTCTTGAAGTATTTGGAGTTGAGGAAGATACATACAAAGGAAAAAAGGATGAAGATTTGGCTGAATATTATCCTGGCTTGTATAAATATCTACCTGATTACCTCGCTTCTGACTTGCTGGCATGGCAAACGGGCGAACAAATAAAAGTGGAAGAGATTATTCTTATCAACCAGCAGGAACATTTATTTGAAGTGATAAAAACACCCCTTTTTTATCCCTCAGGTGAACGAAAAGGCATTATTATTATATGTCGTGATATAACAGAGCGGAAAAAAGCAAAAAAAGCTCTTGCAGAAAGTGAACAAAAATATAGAGTTATTGTAGAACATATGACGGATTTAATTGCTGTTTATAATACTAAAGGGCATATTACTTACTTAACTCCTTCGTTTGAACGTATAGCAAAAATAAAAGCGAGTGAAGTCATTAACACGGACGGGACTGCTTTCGTTCATCCTGATGATAAAGAATTAGCAGTAGAGACACTTATGAAATCGCTTACCGATGGTCAGTTTCGTTCTATTGTTCTGCGCCTTTATTGTATAGGAGATACAACTATATGGATCGAATCCAGTATTCAGCCCGTTAAATACAATGGAAAGGTCCTATCGGCTGTTGTTGTTTCCAGAGATATCACAAAACGAAAAGAATTGGAAGGCCAGCTCAAATTTATGGCCTATCATGATTCACTAACCGGGGCAGGAAACCGCCGCTTATTAATTGAAGAGCTCGAAGAAACTATTGCGGCTGCGACAAGCAATCATGAGTCCTTTGCTTTAATGACATTAGATTTTGACCGGTTTAAATGGGTAAATGACACATTGGGGCATGCTATCGGAGATGAACTGCTTATTCAATTCACCCAAAGAATAAGCAGTTGTATAAGAAGCGTTGATACATTGGCACGGATTGGCGGAGACGAGTTTATTGTCTTGATGCCCCATATTTATTCACAGGAAGATATTATCAATATCGCTAATCGTATTTTACACTCTCTCCAAGAGCCTTGGAAAATAGACGAACATGAATTTACTATTACAACTTCGATAGGCATTGCAGAATTCCCACAATGCGGAAATGATGTTGCACAACTTATGAAATGTGCAGACCAAGCGCTATATAAAGCAAAACAAGCAGGAAGAAATAATTATCAAATTTATAGCCCGACATATCTGATCGAATCAGAGGAGATAATGATTAGAGATCTTAAAAAAGCTCTCGAACGAAACGAATTTTATATAGTTTATCAGCCAAAATATCACCTTTCCACTAAAAAGATGACTTCTATTGAAGCATTAATACGGTGGGATCATCCTCAGAAAGGCTTGATACCGCCCAATCATTTTGTTCATCTTGCAGAGCAGCATAACTTAATCGTTCCCTTAACAAAATGGGTGTTACAGGAAGTGAGTTTACAAATTAAAAATTGGAAACAGTCCAGTTATGCTCTTGTCCCTGTCTCGATCAATATTTCTGCCAAACACTTTGAACAAGGCTCTTTAATAGAAGATATACAAACCGTTATCAACGAAACAGGTTTGGACCCTGCAATTTTCATATTGGAAATCACTGAAAGTATCATGATGAAAGATCAAGAACAAGCCATCCAAACCATCACAAAAGTAAGAGAAATGGGGATTAAAATTGCCATCGATGATTTTGGCACTGGTTTTTCTTCTTTATCTTATCTAGTAAAACTGCCGGTAGATGAGTTGAAATTAGATAAAGCCTTTATTCAAGAGCTGACAAACCTGAACAATATCTCATTCATTAATTCTATTGTAACATTGGCACATGACCTTAATTTGGTCGTTGTAGCTGAAGGAATTGAGAATGAAGAGCAGCATCAGGTGCTGACTCAAAATGGCTGTGATATTGGGCAAGGCTACTTTTTTAGTAAACCGTTAACTAGCAGTGAGCTTCAACGGGTCTTCTTAGAAAGAATTCAGTGAGCAGCTTATACAAGTACTCTGTCAGTATTTCTTGAACAATCTTTTGTGCTCCCCTTCTTTTTTTCAAAAAAAACAGCAGGCAGCTTTTCAGATGGCTGCTCACCTATAAAAAAACGCATATTCGAATCGAATATGCGTTTTTTCTTTATTTAATGGATGCCGTCTCTTTAATCTCAGCCGACAATAAATCATCGGTTCATTTACTTTTCTTTTGTTTAATTCTCAATTGGTTTACGTTTACCGATACCAAAAGCATAAAAACTAACCACAACAAGCGCAAGAAACACAATTCCTACTACTAATGATATACGCGTATCGTCATTAAACCACATCCCTACCAATACCATAAGCAGAAAGGCAATGGTCAAGTAATTGGTTACCGGAGCAAAAGGCATTTTAAATGGATGATCCGCCATTTGGGTCCGGTTTCTTTTCCGAAATTGAATCTGGCTAATTAAAATGACAAACCATGGCACCATTCCAGGAAGGACACTGGCACTGTATACATAAACAAACAAGTTTTCGGGTGCAATATAACTCAATATCACTCCAATGCCCAAGCCAATCATAACTCCAAGTGTACTGAATATCGGAACTCCGTTACGAGAAAGCTTGGCAAAGAAAGTTGGTGCCTGTCCGTTCATCGCCAGTGTATAAAGCATACGGCCGGCGCTGTAAATCCCACTATTACATCCTGACATTGCAGCAGTAATCACAACGAAGTTAATAATACCTGCAGCCGCTGTAATACCTACTTTTGCAAATGTAGCTACGAACGGGCTGCCGATTGAGCTAAGTTGATCCCACGGATAAACAGTCACAATTATAAAAATAGCCCCTATATAAAAAATTAAAATACGCCAAATAATGCTTTGAATCGCTTTTGTTAACGTATTTTGCGGGTCTTTTGCTTCTCCAGCTGTAATGCCGATCAGTTCAACTCCCTGGTATGCGCCAATAACAAGAGACAGGGCAAAGAAAAATCCTGTCCAGCCGCCTGCAAAAAAGCCACCATTACTCCAAAGGTTCGAGATCCCTATGCCATCTCCTCCATTGCCAAGTCCAAAGAAAATCAAACCAAATCCTGCAATGATCATTAATATAATTGTGACAATTTTGATAAGAGCGAACCAAAATTCGAACTCACCAAAAGATTTAACTGAAACTAAATTTGCAGCACCCAGAATGGCCATTGCAACAATCCCAGGCACCCAGGCTGGCAGATCTGGAAACCAATATTGCATGTAAGCTCCGACCGCGATAATTTCTGACATTCCTACGATGACCCACTGGAACCAGTTGCTCCAGCCAGTCATATAACCTGCTAATGGATGAATATATTTATGGCCGAAGGTCGCAAATGACCCTGTGCTTGGCTCTAAATACAGCATTTCCCCCATTGCACGCATAATAAAAAATATAAAAACACCAGTGATTGCATAAGCAAGCATCACAGAAGGACCCGTCCACTGAATCGTACTGGCAGACCCCATAAACAGCCCAACACCGATTGTGCCGCCTAATGCAATCATTTGAATATGACGGGCCTCAAGGCCTCTGTTCAATTCTTTATTTGCCACTTTCTTTTCTCCCCCTTTAACACGATAAATAGTGTAACGCTTGAAATTTTACCTATCTTCTTCTAATCATCAGGAAAAGAGTGAAAGAGGCAAAGTGTTTCTTACTTTTCACCTACAAGCATTGTGCATACAGAAAAGCTCGTTATTTATCGCACCTAAATTACTTATCTTATAATAATAAAATTCAGCAAAAAACACAATTGTATTCCTAAGAAAAACACCTACAACCCTTGTATACTATCTATTCTTATAAATTAAACTACTTAAAATAGTTTAAAAATTATTATATTGTTATATCTTTAACTTTGTGTTAAAGCCCATCCACTTTAGCATATTCCTCTATGTATCTTTCTGCAAAGGTAACCTTTTTTCCCATCAAAAAAACCCTTAAAGCTAATTGATGCATTGCTTTAAGGGTCTTTAGAGAAATTATGCTTTTACGACTTCCTGACTATATGCAGCCAGATAAGCTTCCGTAATAAGCAAAACCTCGTCGGAATCATTGTAAATTACGGTATTTTCCGGAATTTCGATGTCTTCCATTATAATAGCTCGTTCGATATATGAACCACGGCCAATTCGTGCATTAGGCATAATAACGCAGTCTTTTACAAAAGCATCTTTTTCAATTTGTACGCCTTGGGAAACAACTGAATGCTCTAGCTGCCCATCAATTATACTGCCTTCATTCAATAAAGAGTGTTTCACAGTTGCATTTCGCCCCAATACTTGTGGTGGCTGGTTGGCGTTAATTGAATAAATACGCCATGCCGGGTCATTTAAATTTAAGTCCTCACCATGATCAAGTAAGTCCATGTTTGCTTCCCACAGGCTTTTTACCGTCCCTACATCTTTCCAGTATCCTTTAAACGGATAAGCAGATAATTTGAGCTGATCAGCAAGCATCGCTGGGATAACGTCTTTTCCGAAATCGTTGGATGAGTCTGGATTTTGTTCGTCACGTTCTAAATACTCTTTTAAAACAGACCATTTAAAAATGTAAATTCCCATGGAAGCAAGGTTGCTTTCGGGATATTCAGGCTTTTCATCAAAGCGAGTTACATTGTAAGATTCATCTGTATTCATAATACCAAAACGGCTCGCTTCTTCCCATGGAACCTCAATAACAGAAATCGTTGCGTCTGCTTTCTGCTCTACATGGTAATCAAGCATCGCTTCGTAATCCATTTTGTAAATATGGTCCCCTGAAAGAATAAGTACATGTTCTGGGTTGTGCTGTTTAATGTAATGAAAGTTTTGATAAATAGCGCTTGCCGTACCGGAGTACCAATTTACTTTTGAAGACTCTGCATAAGGTGGAAGAACAGTGACACCGCCATCGCGACGATCTAAATCCCATGCACTTCCAATTCCAATATATGAGTTTAAAGCCAATGGCTGATACTGTGTTAAAACTCCTACAGTGTGAATACCTGAATTAGCACAGTTTGAAAGCGGAAAATCAATAATTCGATATTTACCACCAAACGGTACAGCCGGCTTAGCCAGGGTTTCCGTTAATTCTTTTAAACGACTTCCTTTTCCTCCCGCAAGAATCATAGCGATACATGGTTGTTTTTTCATGATGTTCATTCTCCTTCTTTCATTCTCTGTATATTTTTTATCTATTTGATTAAGCTTTGTATATGTGAATATAGTTTCCTGAAAAGTATCACGCTTTTTTGTATACCCCGCTTTCTCAAAATTAATCCTCTCGCTGCGGCATTATTTTATAAATCTAGAGACTACGAACCCTATTTTAAAATAATGCCAAAAACTAAATAGTTCATTTTACCCGCAAAAAGTCAATCCGAATCATTATAGCAAGTTGCTTTTTTATTAAACTAAGTTGAATATTCTGGTGAAGAGAGTTATAAATTGCTATTAAGCACGTGCGATAGTAGTATATAAATACTATTTTTGCAGAATAATAGTTATAAGGAGAGCTAATGAAGAAAGTTTGCAGGTTACTATAAGGAGAGAAAACATGAACATAGTAAACAATCCGTCAAAGGTTTATGCAAATCCAGAATTACTTTTAAATGCTTTAGAGAAAAACTTAGCCATTATTAAGTTTAATCGGAACGCACGTGTATCCGATGTAAATGACAATTTTGCCCGCTCAATGGGATATACACCAGATGAAATGATCGGCATGCACCATCGTGACTTTTGTTTTTCTGATTTTTCAGCAAGTCCAGAATACAATGCTTTTTGGGAAAACCTTTTTTCGGGCAGCAGCTTTCAAGATAAAATCATCAGAAAAGATGCTAACGGAAAGGTTCTTCATCTTGAGGCAACTTATATACCTATTTTTGACGCGCAAAACAAAGAAGTCATTGAAGTTGTGAAAGTAGCAACTGATATTACCGAACGGCAAATTCAAACAGCTTCTGTAACATCGAGCCTTCAGCAAATGGCAATAAACTTAAAGGATCAGGCTCATACGGGATTAACAGAAAATGAAAACCTCTTACAAAGTGTCAGCAGTATCACCAAGGAGTCACTAGAAAACAATGAGATATTAGAGTCTCTCCAAAAGAAATCCAGAGACATTTATGAAATCATTCAAACAATCCGTGAAATTTCCGCTCAGACAAACCTTCTTGCTGTCAATGCAGCGATTGAAGCTGCACGTGCAGGCGTGCATGGCCGTGCTTTTGATGTTGTAGCGAAAGAAGTAAGGAAGCTCTCAAATCGTGTTGAAAACTCGATAGGCGACGTACGCACCCATGTTGATGGCATCGGCGTGGAAATTGACCGGATCAGCTCCGGCACACTGCGCGTACAGAAATATGCTGTTCAAAGCCAGGAGCAAATCCATGCAACGCTCGGTACATTTAAGGGTGTAGCTGAATCAGCCGCAAAACTGGATGAACAGGCACAAATGCTTCATAATATTATTTAAAAACGCTAAATGATAGTGATCATTTCTAAAAAAGGAGGAAGATAAATGGTAAATGTAAATCTTGCTTTTCGCAGAAGAATTGGCTTTCCTGAACATGAACCTATTACATTTGCGAAGCTGCCGGACATTCTGTACCGAACCGCCCAAGCCCTTCCTTTTGAAAATCTTTCCATCCTGTCAGGCCGAACAAAAGAGATAAGCGATCAAAATCTCACTCAAAAAATCATTCAACAAAAAGAAGGCGGCCTTTGCTATGAGCTAAATGCCATTCTTTATCTTTTCCTGCTACAAAATGGCTTTAAAGTGGTTTTGATTTGCGGTGTAGTTTATAGTGAACCAGAGCAGGATTGGAGCAGGACCGAACGGACACACGCAGCTATCCTTCTTTTTCATCAAGGTAAGGAGTATTTATTAGATACAGGCTTCGGCGGAAATCTTCCTCTAATGCCCGTTCCATTAACAGGTGAAACGGTTTTTTCCGATAACGGGGAATTTAAAGTAAAGCAAGAAAACAGTCCATATGGTAACTATATTTTTGAGGTGAAGCTGAAATATAAACATGAGCACTGGAAAACGGGCTATGCCTTTGACACGAAACATCAAATTACAAATGTATCCGATTTGAATTCTATGCAGGAAACGACCAAACACCATCCTGCTTCTGCTTTCAATAAAAAGCCTTTAGTGACCCGCCTGACAAGCCAAGGAAGCATCACTTTAACAGGTTCTTCTCTTACAGAATGGGTAAAGGGAATTGAAATAAAAAAGCCGATAACAGAAGATACATTTCAAGAAGCACTCAAAACTTATTTTAATATAGAAACAGGGGCTCAGAATTAACTGCGAAGAAAACAGGTTACATCAATGTACGCAGTTTTGCCTAACAAAACAGAAAAGCGAGCAATCAAAAGCCTACCTGCTTTGATTGCTCGTTTTTCGTTCTATATAAATTGAATAAATGATTTTACATACTGCTTTAAAGAAAAGCGTATGAGAATAGCGTTTAGTCCAAGCAATGAAGCAGCCGCCTTTGCAGAGAGGAAAAACAGCAGGTATCAACCAGGCTTGTTTTTCTACTCTAATTAAACTACGTCTTTTCATGGCCGCTTCTCTTCTGAAGAGCAGCCGCCAGCCCCGCAGCCCATTATGCTGCTTTTTAAAAGGAATCCTCCCATCATATTAAACGGCGAATACAAAAAGCTTAATTCAACTTATATAGTTTCTTTGATCAAAGAAATATATATGTTTTTTAAAATTTCGGGCTGTCCACGTTTCGACAAAATCTTTTTTTTCCTTTTGTTATAATGTGAAAGGAAGAAATAAAAAAAAAGAACAAAAGGTAAACTAGCTGAAAAGCTGGGGCGCAAAGCTACAGATCTAAGGTTTTTCTCAAAGGCTATGATGGCTGAGCTGCTTCGTAACAGGAGGATTTCAATGCTGGATCAACAGGCTGTAAAAGAAGTATTGGACGCTGAGTGGGTGGAATTAATGAAAATTGCTAAAAGCCTCGACCTGTCTGTTGAAGAAATTAGAGAATTTTTGATCGCAAATAAAACAGAAAGTGCTGTTTAATGATCAGAGAAGCAACTCTGCTTTCCTGCTCGGCTTAAGCCGCCTTGCATTGGGTTCCTGTCCTGGCGTTAAGTTAGACAGGAACTTGTTTACTTTTTTTGTTCCAACACGAATCTTTTTCTGATTCTTTCTTTATTTACCTTTTGCTTCCACCCCTTTTAATAGCCCCTCTACTAAGGATATTATATATGGCCGGTTAATTTCCTGCTTATATATGGCCGCTTTTAAATATATGGCACCGAACAGCATATCCAGTGCAGCATCTATATTGCTTGTTTTACAAATCTGACCGTTTTCAACTCCTTGCTTTAAAATGCTCTTCGTTGTATTTCTTCTGGGATATAAAAACAGGGATGAAAATTGATCTGAAATTTCCTGGTTCTCAATCACAACAGAAATAAGCGCTTTCCCCAAAGGGCTTTTTAAGATTTTAGACAACTCCTCCAATTGGTTTTCAAGGTTTTTCTCCAGCTTTAATGAGGGGATATAATCGAATTTTGATTCTGTCATTTCTAGAAAAGCACTCATAAGCAGCGACTCTTTACTTTTCCACCAGCGGTAAATTGTTGCTTTACTGACATTCGCTTCCTCAGCTACCCGTTCAATCGAAAGAGCCGAAAATCCTTTTTGTTCAACCATCTCGATTACTGTACGGATAATCGCTTTTCTTGCTTCTTCACTTCGAGGCCGTCCGGCCGGTCTACTTTTACTTTCATTGGGCTTCATAAAACACCTATCCTTTAAAAAAGCCTGTGTCCCTGCTTCTACTTTTGTATTTTTTATTTCCAATTCAAGCTTTATTTTAGCAGGAGTTTGCACGATGATGCCAGTGTTCATTCCTCTCAAAGAGCTGCTTCACTTCCTCTTGCCGAGCAAAGCCCTAATGGTTTATGATAGTCTATGAAAAAACGAAACGATACGTATCGTTTCATTATATGAGATTGAAAGGAGATTTTTTATTTTTGCGTTCATTATTACCCGCTTTTTCTCGTCAGAAAAATGATTCTTTTATCACGATCTTATTATTTTGGTGTGGACTGGTACTTTTAAGCAGCATGTATATTACCCTCCCTTTAACCACGTTATTTATGGATTCCCTGGGTATCACCTCTGCTCAGACAGCCTGGATTGGAAGTTCTTTTTCTCTTTGCTACGCACTGGGCTGCCTGCTGTATGGCCCTTTCTCGGATAAATACGGACGAAAGATTTTTTTATCTGTAAGTATTTCCCTGCTAACAGTTATCACGATAGGAATTGGCTTTGTCGAAAGCTTTCCTATACTTTTAATTTTGCGGGGACTGCAGGGACTAGTTGCAGCTGCCTTTGCACCCATTGCTCTTGTTTATGCAGGAGAAATATTTCCTCCTCATAAACGCTTAACAGCTATTGGCTTTATTAGTTCCGGCCTTCTGATGGCCAGCATTATCGGTCAGGTATTTAGTGGTATGGTTGGAGAAGCGTTTGGATGGCATGCCATCTTTTTTATTCTTGGTGCCTTATACTTTGTTACTGCATTGGCTGTTCTTTTTTTCCTTCCTAAAGAACAAACATCGAGAACGGAAGAAAGTATCCTTCAAAAATTTGGAAATATGGCTGTTCTGCTAAAAAACTCACAGCTTCTGTTCGCTTTTTCTATTACGTTTGTTTTGCTGCTTTCATTGGTTGGAATGTATAGCGTGCTGGGCAGTTATTTAAGCTCACCACGTTTTGATCTTACATCAGGTGAGATTTTAGCTGTCCGGGGAGCTGGTATTATCGGTATGCTTTTTTCTCCATTTGCCGGTCAATTAGCCCAAAAAATTGGGCGGGGAGCTGTCTTAAGAAGCGGCCTGGCTCTGGCAGCGATCGGGCTTTTAGTCATTGGCTTCAGTCCAGCCCTTTCAATACTTGTTCTTGCAAGCATTGTTTTTGTAGCCGGTATTGCCCTTGTAACACCAGTTGTTATCTCTCTAGTAAGCCAGCTGGCTGGAAACGCCCGGGGAAGTGCCGTTTCATTTAATGCCTTTATTCTTTTCCTCGGTGCAAGTGCGGGTCCGGGTCTCGTGATGGGCTTCTCCAAAACAGAACAATACGTACTGGCGCTGAATGTATTAAGTGCTGTTATGATCATTGCCTTTCTTGCTTCACTTTTTATTAAGGCAGAAGGCAAAAAACTTATGGAGCCAGCGGCCAAAAAACAGATTAGTCCATAAGCCTGTTCATTCAAACAAGCGAAACGCATTTTTAGCGTTTCGCTTGTTTTGTTTTAAAAGTGCTAAAACCACATAAATATTGCTGTAGTTAATGCTTTCCTGATTATGAAGAAACGGATTTAGCTGAATCACTGCATGGTTAATTTCTAAAGCTTTACTAATAAAGTTGACACTCCCAGGGCTAAAGGTAGTTTTTCTTGAGAAAAAAAGCTTGTAGATCTTAGACGTTGCTTTAGACAGTAGACCGTTCTATATAAAATAGCATGAAGGATGCGAAAGTGCTATCCTTTTATTTGAATTAAGCGTGGTATGATATCAGACAGCAGTAAAAGTGGCGTTTTATCTTTTTCTGTCAATGACCGCATCACGCTTCCCCCAACCATTGAGCTAATGAGAATGCCTAATTTGCTTGCTTCCTCTTTGTTCATTCCGCTTTGTATGAATTTTTGAGCAAAAAGAGCTTCCCATTTTGTAAACGCTTCAACACAAGCTGTCCGCAAAGGCTCACTGATCAAAGCAGTTTCTGCTGCAAGCAATCCAACTGGCACGCCCTGAATACTTTCAGGCTGATCAAATTGGCTGGCCGTTTGGGCAATAAATAACTGGACTGCTTTTACTGGATCGGGTGTTTTCTCCATATTTTCTTGTATGATTCCGCCAATATAATGGCTTGTATAACGAACCGCTTCAACCGCCAATTCTTCTTTTCCATTTGGAAAATAATAATAAAGAGATCCTTTCGGCGCTCCGCTTTCTTTTAAAATCTGGTTTAAGCCTGTTGCATGGTATCCTTGAAGCTGAAAAAGACGTGAAGCCGTTTGAAGAATTTTCTCGCGTGAATCTGGTTTGCTTTTCATGAAGAACGTACCCCCTGTTATTAGAAAATGCCTGCTATCAATATAAAAAACATCATCTTGAATGTCAAAAAGGGTACAACAATACATTGATTCGTTCTACTTAATCTTTCCTACAAAATAGTAAAGAAATAAACTTAAGTTTTCCGCTCCTTATGTAGCCTATGTAATTGACAATAGGCCTCCAATGCATCTGCACCAGACCAGATACTCGATCCTGGTGTTGTGCTGGAAAGATTAAAAGCTTACTCAAGGAGTAAGCTTATCTTCAGGTATAAACGGGATCACAAGTTCCAGGTCTGGGTTCATAAAAACAGTGATTTTTATATTGACCAGCAAAAGGCTGTCCGTACCACGTTGGAGGGCATGGAGCATATGGATTAAAATACCAAAGGGAATACTTACCTGGGTGTTGTCTCCAGTAATCCAAAGCCTGTCTAGCCAATCTTCTTTCGGCTTCTCTTGGCTTTTGATAAAATAAAGTGCCTTTTTGAACAGCTTCAAAAGCATAATTATTTCCTTGTATTTGATAAATAACATGGGGAACCGTTCTTAAATTTTTAAAGTCTAAACAGTTTGCTTTAAGGCGGTTAACAATAACATTTCCAACATATAACATACCCTGCTTTCCTTCGGCTTCGGCTTCTGCTCTCATCATCCTTGCCATTAAGTCAACGTCCGAACTTCGGTAACTTACTCTTGGCATTTTTTCACCCCCAACATATAGTATAAAAAAAAACCTGCATTGGTGTAGGCTTTTCAAACAAATCACCTTTTATCCCAAAGAAAAACGATGCCCGCCTTTATTTGCATATGAGCGTCTCTGCTTTATAAGCCAAAATGATTATTACCTTAAAGCCGCTAACTAAATAAAACGTACAAACTTTTCATTGCTGTATGGACTTGTTCCGCGAGAGCTATTATTTCTTATCACTCTGGCGCAATGGCGCAAACTTGTATTTTTTCTCTATCCCTTTTCAACTCTGGACAATAGACTCTACTTCACACGGCTGACTCCTCTTAATTGCCTAGTTGGCGCGCAGCCGTCCTGGCCGTCTAGATTTATGAATGATACATACTCCCATATCAAAGTTTCATTTCTAGTACCACCGGACAATGATCGCTGCCCATAATATCGGCATGGATTTCTGCTTTCAACAAGGATCCGGCCATTCGCTCGGAAACAATGAAATAATCGATCCTCCAGCCGATGTTTCTTTCTCTTACCTTACTCATATAAGACCACCATGTATAAGCGCCTTCCCTGTCAGGATGAAAATACCTGAAGCTGTCGATAAAGCCCGATTCTAGCAGTACTGTCATCTTCCCCCGCTCCTCTTCCGTGAAGCCAGAGTTCCCTCTGTTAGATCTGGCATTCTTTAAGTCAATCTCTCGGTGCGCGACATTCAAATCTCCGCAATAAATGACCGGTTTTACGCGATCCAGCTCCATTAAATAATGGCGCACTTCTTCTTCCCAGAGCAAACGATAATCAAGGCGGGAAAGATCCCTCTTAGAATTAGGTGTGTAAACATTCACCAGATAAAACTTATCAAACTCGAGGGTAATGACCCTGCCTTCTAATTCTTGTGTATTTGCACCAATCCCGTACTTTACCGAAAGAGGCGGTATTTTAGTGAAAACGGCTGTGCCGGAATATCCTTTTTTCTCTGCATAATTCCAGTATTGATGATAGCCTTCCAGGACGAGATCGATTTGCCCTTCCTGTAGCTTTGTTTCCTGGAGGCAAAATATATCAGCGCTTACCTCATTAAAATAATCCAAAAATCCCTTTTTCACACAAGCTCTTATACCATTCACGTTCCATGAAACCAGCTTTACCATGTACGATTATCTCCTTGCTGCACTTTTGTCTATTTTTACTATACTAGCTAATAGAAAGGGAAACGTCCAGCAACGTTAATTCTGAGAAAATGATAAGATCCTTGTGAAAGAGAAATGGAATTGATCATGTGGGAATATAGCAGAAATGAGAATAAAGCTAGAAGACGAGCTGATATATATCAATTATTGAGCCACGTATCCCCGAAACTTTTTAGATCTGACCATTTATTCATCAATTGAAGGTGGGAGATTATCTTAAACATGACTATTTATTTTATCAGACAAGCTTATTTTGGAGAAAAGGCAGGGGTATTCATCTGGGTGAAGAGAAGTGAAGTTTTCTGCTTTATGGAACTCACCCAGATAACCAGCTGTACGCCAAAAGCACAGCTACTTGTGTGAACTTTAAATGCAAACATCATATTCAAGTTTTGATCAAGCGGAGGCTTGAACAGCATCTGTGTGAAGGAAGCTCTATCGGTTAGTTGGTTATTGTGTTCGGCTCTCTTCTTTTTCCAGGGAGGAAACAAGCGGCAAGAGCTGCTTGTAAATGCTGACGATTTCCTCCATTTTCATCCTTACCAGCCCACTGGAGGAAGGCGCCACAAAGTCCAGCGTGCCTGGAATAACAGAGGCAGGTTGGGAGCCCCACGGAATCTGTTTCCTGCCACTGTATTCCTGATAAACCCCTTTGCCGACAAAACAGACGATTTTGGGACGATATCGTTCTATCTTTTTCTTTAACAGAAGCCTGCCCTTTTGATACTCTTCTTTTGTAATTTCATCGGCCGTTTTCGTTGGCCTTGCCACAATATTTGTTAAGCCGTACCCTAATTCTAACAATTGATTGTCTTCAACTGCTGTAAACTTTCTCGATGTCAATCCCGCTTCAAAAAGGATTTTCCAAAAACGGTTATTCGGATTCGCAAAATGATGCCCTGTTTCCCCGGAGCGGACACTGGGATTGAAACCGACAAAAAGAATATCAAGATGTTCTTTTACATGATCTTTGATTGGCTTCATCGTTCAGACCTCTTCCTATAATCGATTCATTTCTTTCCCTTTCCTATTCCCTGTCTTAGCTGCATTAAAAACAAAATACTCCCCTTTCTAGCTGAAACAATGTTCCACGTAAATTGGACTAAAAAACATGCTTACTCGTTTTGCTTTCTGGTTTTCGAGGAATTTAAGCAACGGTAAGATTTGTGCAAGCTGGTTTTTAACATTAAAATTGTCTTTCCAAAGAAAAACGGTGTTCTTATTCGAACACCGTTTTTCTTTCCTCTCTGCACTGTTCACAAATATGCAGTATTCTAGAAGGATTAGTTTCTGCATCTGCTTCTTGATTCGGCTCTTCAACCGCGCCGCAGATTTCACATATTTTCATGCGATTCATTTTCCTCCTTCACATTTAGCTTATTCTCATCATCCGAATAAATCGTGAAACCAGAATCAATAATCGCCTGCTGAAAATCATGGGAAGAAGCCATTCGTTCATCGTACGTAAAGACGGCTTCGTTTTTTTCCAAATTGATTTCTGCCTGGTCGATCCCCCAAACCGAAAGAAGGGCATCTAAAACCGTATCTGCATCTCTCATGCTGTGCATATCTTTTACCATGATCGTACCTGACTGCATTTATTTCATCCTTTCTTGTCCTGTTCCTGTTGGGAAGGCTGGACAAAAGCTGTACCCAGCCCTTCCATAAAAGCGGCCATGGCCGCGATTGACGCTTTTATTTCCGGGCTTTTTAGTTTTTTCCGCATCTTCCATAAGCTTTGGGGTTCTTCCTGCTGGCCTGCCTCAGCCATTTTTTGAAGTCCGAGGCCGACTCCTTTCATCATCTTCTCAGTCTGTTCTGGAGAAAGCGATCCAAGGAATTTAGCACCATTCATGCCGTTTTTAATGACATTGTGCATAAATGGCTGGTTAATCTGCTGGATTGCAATGGCACCGACTTCTGTTCGATTTTCCAGCATTCCTCGCAGCGCATCATAAATACCCATCTCCTGAAGGCCTTTCATTAATTGAATGGCGCCGAGAACAGCTTCTTTGTTTTCCGTAAGCTCCCGCATAATTTCCTCAGTAGCCTGGGCTTGTTCTTCCTGCTGGTCAGGAACTCTTTTGCTGATTTTCCGGATAGCCTGTGCCATGTTCATCCCCCTTAATAATCATCTCATCGATTGGTGTAAAGTCTGTTCGACTCCACTTTTCTTCCACTTTTACGCTAATCTGCGGCACTCTATTTCCATACCGGTGATTGTGTTTTGGAAGCGGCGGCTCGCCTTTTTGTTCAAGCACCTGCATTTTCACACCCATTTCCTTATAAGCCGGTGTATGAGTAATATAATCATGATAGCTGCTTGTCAAATAGTTAACAGCCTCGTTATCCTCGCGTGTATTCATTGGCAAATACAGTTCATTGCCTTTTACCCGGTCGGTCACCATCACTTTCACTTCCACATATCCATACGGAGAAGTCAGGCCGACTAACGTACCGTCCTCAAGATTCCGTTCTTTTGCCAGTTCTGGCGAAACCTCAAGCCATACATCCGGTACCTTGTGGTTCAGCCCTTTGCTTCGGTGCGTCATGTTTCCTTCATGGAAATGCTCCAGAATACGCCCATTGTTTAAATGCAAATCAAAGTCTGCACCTGCTTGGAATGGCGGTGTCCAGTCAACAGGAATGAGTCTTGCTTTTCCATCTGGAAACGCAAAGCTTTCCGTATACAGAAGGGGTGTATCGCTTCCGTCTGCTGCAACAGGCCATACAAGAGACTTGAATCCTTCCAGGCGTTCATAGTTAACACCTGCAAAGAGTGGAGCGAGAGAAGCGGCTTCATCCATAATTTCACTTGGATGTTTGTAGTTCCAGTTAGCACCGAATCGGTTGGCCACCAGCTGAAAAATTTCCCAGTCAGGCTTTGAATCTCCAAGCGGCTCCATCACTTTATAAAAGCGTTGAATTCTTCTTTCTGTATTCACAAATGTCCCGTCTTTTTCAAGGCTTGGCGCTGCCGGCAGGATAACGTCAGCAAACTGGGCCGTTTTGCTGAAGAAAATGTCCTGTACAACAAAAAACTCTAGTTTTTCAAAAGCATTTTGTACAAAATTAGAATTCGCATCGACGAGTGCCATTTCCTCACCAAACAAGTACAATGCTTTCAATCGACCGTCCTGCATCGCCTCTACCATATGATGGTTATCATGGCCAGGTTCTGTTGGAAGCGGCGTACCCCATGCTTTTTCATACCGCTCACGCACACTCGCATCCTGAACAGGCTCATAGCCTGGGAACCACGCTGGCATTGTCCCAAAATCACAAGCTCCCTGCACATTATTATGCCCGCGAAGCGGATAAGCTCCTGTACCTGTGCGCCCGTAATTTCCTGTAATTAAAAGGAGATTGGAAATCGCTGTGCTGGCATCTGTGGCTCCTTTGTGCTGAGTAATGCCCATTGCCCACAGGGCGCAAACAGATTTAGCTTCGTGAATCATTGTGGCAATCTGTATGATTGTCTCCTGCGATAACCCGGTTTTTTCTTCCGCATATGCCAGTGTAAATTTATCTAGTGATTTAATGTACTCATCCAGGCCATTTACTCTGTTTTGAAGAAACTCTTTGTCTTCCCAGCCCATCTCCAGAATGTACTTGGTCACCGCACTAATCCAGATAATATCGGTGCTTGGCTTTGGATGTACAAGAAGATCAGCCCGCTGTGCGAGCTCGTGTTTTCGTATATCGGCTACAAACAATTTCTGTCCATGGAGCTTATGAGCCCGTTTAATGCGTGTAGCCAGAACAGGATGAGATTCGGCAGGATTCGCTCCAATGACCATAATCAGCTCGGCTGAAGAAATATCATGAATCGTCCCTGCATCTCCTCCGCGCCCGACTGTCCGGAGCAGCCCGGCTGTTGCAGGCGACTGGCAGTAACGCGAGCAGTTATCGACATTATTGGTTCCCATTACACTGCGGGCAAACTTTTGAAATAAATAATTTTCTTCGTTTGAGCATTTAGATGAAGCAATGTATCCAATGGAATCAGGCCCGTACTGCTCCTTCACAAAGCCAAGCTTTTCCTGGATTACATCAAGCGCTTCTTCCCATGTGGCTTCAACAAATTCATCTCCCTGACGAATGAGCGGCTTCGTCAATCTTTCTTCGCTGTTTACAAAATCCCATCCCCACTTGCCTTTTACACAGGTAGAAATTCCATTAACAGGCGCTTCTTCAAGCGGTTCAATTTTTAAAATATCCCGGTCTTTTGTCCATACTTCAAAACTGCAGCCGACTCCACAATAAGTACAGACAGTTTTGGTCCTTTTAATGCGCGATTTTCTCATCGCTGCTTCTACTTCGGAGATAGCAAAAATCTCTTTATAGCCCGGTTCTACTTCCTTTGTCATATCAATCATAGGTCCAAGAATTTTAGGCGGGATGGCTGTCAAATAGCCGGCTTCTCCAAGCATCGATTTTTCCATTAGCGCATTGCACGGACATACATTTACGCAGTGTCCACACGATACACATGATGACTGGTCAATCGGTACATCATTGTCCCATATGACACGGGGTACTTCTCGGCTCCAGTCGATGGTGAGAGTTTCGTTTACCTGCAGATCCTGGCAGGCTTCTACACAGCGGCCACAAAGGATGCACTGATCCGGTTCATAGCGATAAAATGGGTGAGAATTATCCGGTGCATACGGTTTTGCTTTGAACGGATATTTTTGATGGGCAAGTCCCATATGCTCAACCGTGTTATGTACGGTGCAGTTTCCGTTGTTGTTGTCACATACCGTACAGTACAGCTCATGATTTTTTAAAATTCGTGACATCCCTTCGTACTGCGCTTCCTGCACAAGAATGGATTCTGTATCGACGACCATGCCGGGCTCCGCTTTTGTTACACAGGATCGAACTAAAGCGCCATTTACACTTACATAGCATGTATCGCACGTCTGGATACTGCCAAGTGTAGGCGTATAACAGATACTAGGCACAAACACATTCTCCTCTCTCACAACCTCGAGGACGGTTTGCTCAGGTCTTGCCCGGTACGATTTGCCGTTGATTTCAATCGAAAAATCCGGTTTATTCATTCGTTTTCCTCCATTACATGTCTTTGAACTTATCCATCAGGCTTTGTAGGTTTCTTTTTTATCAGAGAGCGTTGTTGGATCAGCTTTTAAATAAGCAAGCCAATAAATTAAAGCAACAAACAGAGCGCCGCCAGTCGCATTTCCAAGAAAAACAGGGACGAAGTTTTGTACGTAGTCTCCCCAGTCAGCGTGACCGGCAAAAATGGCAGCCGGAATAATAAACATATTGGCTACGACGTGCTGAAAGCCAATCGCTACAAATCCCATAATCGGAAACCAGACGGCCAGTATTTTTCCGCTTATGTCTTCGGCTCCATACGACTGCCAGACTGCGAGCCCGACAAGCCAGTTACAGCCAATCGCAGAAAAAAAGCTCTGCCAAAATCCAGTTTCTATTTTTGCCGCGGCCGTGTGGATCGTTTTGTCCAAAAAAGGGCCCGTTTCGGTTAGTCCAACGAGATGGCCGAAAACGTAGGCGACAAACACTGCACCGACAAAGTTACTGATTGTAATCCAAAACCAGTTGGAAAACAGCTGGCCGGCAGTAATTTTTTTGTGCAAACATGCAATTGTGACTGCTACCATATTGCCGGTTAACAATTCGCCTCCCGCTACAATGAGTAACACGAGACCAAGCGGGAAAACGGCTGCGCCTAAAAACTGTCCAAATGATCCCCATTCTGCCGGCAAATCACCGGTTACCCGAATGTAAAGAAGGTAGCCGATTGCAATAAATGCTCCTCCTAAAAAACCTAGCGGAAGCATGCTTTGGAGCGGAAGCTCTGCTTTTGTTTTACCTGTTTCAGCCGCAATCTGGGCAATTTTTTTCGGTGGTTGAAATCCCATTGGAAAAACCTCCTAATCTTTACAAGCAATATTGTGCACGTTTTTAGGAGAAATTATGAATGTGATTGACTCATTTAAGAAAGAAGGAATTGAAATGGATAAAGAAGTATTGATGCAACGCGTACGTTCTATGATTGTTTCATCCACTAAAAAGCCGAAGCAGATGATTCTTTCTACAGTGAAAATAGCGGATTTACTTGATGCTTCCCCGGAGGAAATTAAGCAGGGACTGAATGAGCTTATACAGGAGGGACGTTTAAAGCAGTTGAAACTAGAGGAAGCGCCTTATCATGACGTGTACTATCTACCCTAGAAGGCAGTTTGTAAAATTTCAAAGAAAAAACGAGGAATACGCACGCAGTAAGATTTCCTGACATGTTGATTTACTTACTGTTTTGCAGTTTACTGTATTCTCTCCTAATATTCTGGAGCAATACGCAAAAGAAACTGAATGTTTTAAACAAAAGAGCCCTCAAATGGGCCTTTTTTTCTTTCACTAAGGTATAGCCCTGCGTTAAGCTCGGCTGCTGATTTTCAATAACTTGTTAACAAACTTATTTTATATAAAGCTTAATAAGTGCCATTTATATTAAAAGCCTATACTGTTTTCGACTCTTCAATATAATTCTTTATAAAACCATCCTCCTAATACCGATTAAAAAAGTTAAATGATTGTACCCAAGCGCTTTATTATGCTTTTTTGACTGTTTCTGACTCTTATGATCTCGCTATCCACCCGCAGGATGTTTTCACTTTGTTTAAATTGGGTAATTAATATGTAGTCTTTTTACTATCCTTATTATCCCTGGGGGTCACTTCATCATGTTATCAATAGAACTTTTTATTTTTATAATATTAGTAGTTTTAGAAGTTAGCTTATTATATTTACTGAGCACTATGTTAAAAAAACTAAACTTATTTTCGAAATCATCTTATAAACCTTTCCAAAAAGATGATCATACATTTAAATGGAAAGATAAATTGTCTTCTTAAGCACATTTGTGCTTTTTTATTTTGCTCGTAGATAGAACCCTGACATATCCTTGCTGCTATGGTACAACTAGAAATACTTCTGTCTGGATTTTGTATATTTTTCTTTAAATATGGAAAATAACCTGTATCAAGGCGTTAAATCGTTTCCCTTATGAACGTACTTGATACTGCTGTTAGCCTAGCCTTGAAGCTTAAAAGCTCCAGGGCTTTTTTAGCTTTATAGATGGAATAAGGATAATTGCTCCAGCTTTGATTTTCTCGTTTTCTTACTGACAAAGTTTTTTCTATATTACTTGTTTTTATGTATATTAGTGAATTTTACACATAGTTAATTATGTTTAAACAACTTGTTTAATTGTTAAAATCATGTTTGGTTCACCATATGCTCCCCTTTCAACCTATTTAAAATACAATTTGATGACCAATAACTAGGGATGCCATTGGATTATTTAGCAGCACCCTTTTTAATCGAAAAAAGAACCAGATCATTTAACCTGATTCTTTACTACAAATTGGAATGTTCTTTAAATTCATTCGATACGCGTGCTATTTCGTTATCATCCACTATATAATAGTAAATGCCGCCAATTTTTGTACCAGTACCGTCAATTGTGATGGTTTCAATATGATCACGTGCCGATGCATAATTTTTTTGAATAGCGAGCATTTCTTTGATTGACAAATTCGTTTGTATATTGTCCCCGACCGCCTGCATTACATCTGTAAATTTTAAAATGATTGCCGGGTCGCTCCCTTTATTTAAAATGCCTTCCATCACTTGGCGCTGCCGGGCCTGTCTGCCGAAGTCGCCATTCGGATCTTCCTTGCGCATCCGTATATAGTTTAATGCTTCAGATCCGCTTAAGGTAATGCGCCCTTCAGCAAAATGATCACCCTCGTAGGAAAAAGCGGAATCATTTTGCACCTCCACACCGCCAACAGCATCTACAATTTCTTTCATACCTTCCATGTTCATCTCTACATAATAATCTACTGGCATATCAAGAAAGTTTTCCACTGTTGCCACTGCCATTTTCACACCGCCAAATGCATAGGCATGATTAATTTTATCTTCTGTCCCTTTTCCCGCAATCTCTACACGTGTATCCCTGGGAATGCTTAGCATTTTCGCTGTATTATCTTCCCCGTTCACGGACACAAACAGCATTGTATCGGAACGACCCACGTCCCCTTCCCGTTCATCCACGCCAAGCAAAAGAACTGTAAACGTTTCTTTCTTCTGCAATGACACGTCCTTCACTCGCTTGTTTGAATGCAGTTCTTCCCCACTCAATGTATTTTGAAGGGATTGATAGAGGGTAAATGCCATCCCTATCCCAATTAACAGTACGAACAAAAAGAAACCTAGTAAAAATCGTTTTTTGTTTCGCTTTTTTTTTCGTTTGTCTTGTCTTCCCATAAACACGACTCCTTTACGAGATGTGAATTGGGAATAGTATGTCCTTACAAACGATTTTCACAACATCCTTTTTCAATATTTTCCGTTTAACGATTGACTTATATGAACCAGCTTCCTGATGCCTTCCTTGATTTTCACCTCATTCATGTAAGAATAAGTTAATCGGACTCTTGAATGATCCTGGCCATAAGGGTCAAAGTAAACGCCGGGCACGAAAGAAACGGACTGCTCAATGGCTTTTTTTAAAAGGTCGCTGCCACTTACATCATCATTGAGCTTTACCCACAAATTCAATCCCCCTTTAGGACTTTCCCATTGCCAGCCGGTCTCAGACAATTCTTCTTCCATGATCTCTTTTCGAATCTGGAGGGCGATCCGCAGCTTGCTAAAATGCTGCTGCATTCGTTCTGAATGAAAAAAATGCAAAAAGATCTTTTGGTTCAGCAGCGGAGACCCATTGTCTGCAAGTGATTTAACAGTAATCAATGCAGGCCTTAAAGCCGGGGGGCAAAGTACAGCCGCAACCCGCAGGCCTGGCGATACATACTTACAGAAGCTTCTTACATAAATAACAGATCCTGTTGTATCAAATGTATAGACAGGCTGTACTGCCTGCTTTTCAAAATAAATATCCGGATAGGCATCATCTTCTACAAGCAGGCAGTTGTGCTGTTCGGCAAGCTCTACCAGTCTTTTCCGCTGAAAAACCGGCACTACATAGCCGGTCGGGTTATGAAACGTCGGGTTCAAATAAAAAAGTCTTGGCTTATAAGTCTTCATGTAATCCTCGATCCGATCAAGGTCATATCCTTTTTCCGTTATATCTATAGCCACAATATTAGCTCCTTGATTTTTAAATGTATCAATGGCAGCACTGTAGGCAGGACGTTCAATCAGCACTGTATCTCTCGGTTTCACGAAAGCCTGGGCAATCAAATGAATTGCCTGCTGGGATCCTGTCGTTATCAAAATATTTTCTGGTGTCACGTATGTTTTATGTATATTCATAAAATAATGCGCCAGCGATTCGCGCAATTCGGGATCTCCTTCTACAGTAGCGTAGGTAGCCAGCACTTTCGGATAAAGATCAAACACCTTTTTCACATAATCGGATAAATAGTGATTAGGCAGTAAATTCGGGTCGATAAGCGCCTGCGAGAATTGATACATAACAGGAGCAGCGTGAACAGCAGCGAGCTGATTTTCTTTCGGATATGCGGTTACAATCGGAGGACTTTCGGCTTCTTTACTAGCATTTCCTATTTGAACGTAATATCCTTTTTTATCTACTACATATACTTTATTTTGTTCTTTTAAAAGTTGAAAGGCTTTAAAAACGGTTAAACGGTGTACTTTCATTTCTAGTGACAGCTGACGGATCGAAGGAAGCTTCTCGTTCCCCTGCCACTCTCCTCGTTCGATTCGGTGAAGAATAAAATCGTATACCTGTTCAAAAAGAAATCCGTTCTCATTTTTTCTCCTAGCTTTGCCCATTCTCCTCGCCTCCTTCTATATGTAGTGTATCATGAGTCTTTCCCTTCTGTTCTGTTCCTTTTAAACTGTTCTGCTTGCGTAGATTTATGATGAGAACAAGGAGGTTTTAAACATGATTCTTTTTTTCTACGTGTGGATGTGCCTTATTTTTGGAACAACATTTTTGGCAATAAAAATGGGCATGGATGGTGGAGCATCCCCATTTTTTTCAGCCGGACTTCGTTTTTTTGCTGCAGGTATTATTTTATTTTTTCTAATGCGTATAAAAGAAAAAGTACCGTTTGTGCTGCTGTTCAGCCGTGACTTGTTTTTCACAGGCATTGGACTTACATTTGGCACATTTGCCACTCTATACTGGGCTGAGCAGTACGTCACTTCCGGAACGGCAGCTGTTTTATCTGCAACAGCCCCTATTATGATTTTAGTCATGCAGGCATTCGTCTCCAAACAAAAAATGCAGCCGTCTGCGGTCGTCGGCTGCCTGGCAGGGATTACCGGCGTCATTACACTTATTTTGCCAAACCTTTCTTTATCAATGAATGTTCACTGGCTGGCCGGCTGCTTAGCCATTATACTAGGACAGATATTTTACGCCGGGGGCACGCTTTATGCGAGACGGACAAAGAAAACAGCCCCCGCGTCTCCGGTTGCTTCTAATGCTGTACAAATGATACATGGCGGCTTATTGCTGTTTTTACTTTCACTATTTACGGAAAACGGGCAGCTTTCCTCTTTTAGCAGTCCTGCGTTTCTGCTTTCACTGCTGTACCTGACTGTTGTCGGTTCTATGATCGGCCATACCCTATATTATTATCTTGTCACAAAAACCAATCCGATTTTTCCGTCCACCTGGCTGTATGTTTCACCATTAATTGCTGTTATGGCTGGTTTCCTTTTCTACGAAGAAAAACTATCTTCTATGTCTGTTATTGGATCAATTACGATTATCACGGGGACCGTACTGGTAAATGGACCAGTATTAAAATTGCTTATTACAAGAAGAAAGCTCATTCGTGAAGCGTCTTAAACAAAAAAATCCTGCTTTTTTAGCAGGATTCAGACTCAAACTATTACTGTGAACCGCGCACATGAACAGACTGGATCGGCGGCGTCCGGGCAGCTCCGCTTTCCATGGGGCAGACGCCGAGCCCGACTGCGCCTGACGGTTCCACCGGTCTCAGCTGCCTGCTAGTCCCATAGGAGTCTATGCTGCCCGGACACCGCCAAGTGGCTTGCGACAAAATTGGACGGAGCTAATTTGGTTGTATGTTTCTTTTGAAAAAGAGAAAATGGCAACTCCCCTTTGCTTATTGATCTTCCACAACGCCTGGTGAAGCCTGCCGGACATAGACTCCTGCGGGAAGTACAGTGAGTCGGGAGATCCCGCAGGTGCAAGCCGAGGAAGCTCCCGCACTGCCCGTGGAACTCGAAGTCCGGCAGGCTTCACCTATCGGCTCCTTTTTAAAAGAAAAAAACTTTGTATACACACTGAATCCTGCTTTTTTAGCAGGATTTTTTAATAACATGTGAAAGGTCTTGCCCATCACTACTCGAAAAGATGCTCGCTTGAACAAAAATTAGCGCCGCATTCCCCTTCAAAATCTCCGATTTAGTGGGGGTTAGGCGCTAAGGTCTTTATTCTTCTTGTTTTTCTATCTTTTTATTACACCGATTGCCGCTTCCTCCTTATCATCATTCATATTGATTCTCTTTTCGTTTTACAATTGATTTCCATTTTGATACGATCAACCTATTATAAGGACTACAAAATGGAAAGGAGGGTTTGGTCATGAAAGTTGCGAAGTCGCTGCTGCACAAGATTACAAACCAGACTAAAATCTTTAACAGTACGTTGGATATATACAATGACGCCCTGTCCTTCATCATCCGGGTTATCGACAAAGAGTTTGATCATACTGACGGTCTGACAACAAAATCAATTGTGCCTGCAGTAGAGAAACTGATTCACGCAACCAAATCAAACCCTCTTCCAAAATATAAAGAGTTTAACGAACGTTTTTACAAGTTTCCGTCTTACTTTCGCAGAAGTGCGATTGCTTCTGCTTTTGGCAAAGTGAAGAGCTTCCGATCTAACTATCAAAACTGGCAAAAAGAGCAGAAATACGCTCTTTCTGAAGGAAAGAAGTTTAAAAAACAGCCTCCGCGCCTGCAGGAGGAACATAAAGAGTTTCCTGTTTTTTATCGAGGGAATATGTTTAACAGAACATCTGATACGACTGCACAAATTAAAGTATTCCACCAGAATGACTGGGTGTGGACAGATATTGAATTTAAAGGGCAGGATCT
>NZ_LAHL01000069.1 GCF_000966195.1 Domibacillus robiginosus
GGAGATGCCGTTTTTTATTTTACAATCATGACTGGACAGGTTACCCGTTTCATGACTTTATGGCTGACACTGCCGAGGACAAACTGCTGGAGATGATTAAGTCCTCTGCTTCCGAGAATCACGAGATCGGCACTTTGGGCATTCGCATATTTTACAATGGCAGGCCCTGGTTCTCCTTCTCGTATCAAAACAGAATACGGAATACCTTTTTCTTCAAAAAGAGCTTCGTGCCGGGCTAGTTTCTCCCGCCGCTCCCACTGGACGACCGTCATTCGCTCCTGCTGAAGCAAAGATCTTTTTGATTCATCCATCCTTGGAACAAATATAATTGCAACACTGCAAGGACGGGAAGCATCTGCTAAAGCTGCCGCATGCTCGGCAGCCCGATAAGAATGTGCTGAACCGTCAGCCGCCAAAATAATATGAGAATACATATACATGTCCTCCTCGCTTATGTGGCCCGGCGTGCCGCTTGCTGAATCGGATCCCACACACCGTTAACCGGCGGTGAATAGCTTAAATCAAGGTCCTCTATTTCCTCAATGGTCATCCTGTTAAACAGGGCAGCGGCCAGTACATCAATTCGCTTTTCGGCTCCTTCCTGACCGATAGCCTGACCGCCGAGCAGCCGGCCTGAATGTGGATCATAGACAATTTTTACACGAAGCGGAGAAGCGGCCGGATAGTAGCCGGCTTTGTTCCTCGCTTCCACTGTTGAGGATTTGTAAGCAATGCCGGCTTTGTGTGCTTCTTTTTCGGTTAAGCCCGTCGCTGCTGCAATGAGGTCGAAAAATTTAAAAACAGATGTGCCTGTGATGCCTTTAAAGGAACGGGTTCGGCCGATCATATTCAGTCCTGCAATTCTCCCCTGTTTGTTCGCGGTTGTGCCGAGCGGAATATAATCCGGTTTCTCTTTTACAAGATGAAAATGAGTTGCACAGTCACCGGCTGCATAAATGCTCGGTACAGAGGTCTCCATTCGATCATTTACGATGATGGCTCCGTTTTCGAGCATATGGATGCCTGTTTTCTTTAAAAAAGCTGTGTTGGGCCGAATGCCAACAGCTGCAATGACCGCATCCGCCCGGTGAGAGGCTTTGTCTGTCACCACTTTGTCCTTTTCAATCAGCTCAATTTGTTCGCCGGCTGATACAACTACGCCGTGCCGCTCTGCTTCCTGATGAAGCAGTTTAGCCATATCCCTATCGAACATACTTGCAATATGGCTGCTTCTTTGAATAATTCGTACCCGTTTTCCGAGCCGGTGTATGTTTTCAGCCAGTTCAAGGCCGATATAACCCGCTCCAATGATAACAACTTCGTTTACTTCTTTTTCACTGAGCTTATTCATCAGGCGCTCCGTGTCAGGAATGGTTTTCACCACATGCACCATTTTCGTGCCGATGCCTTTCCACGTCGGCAAAACCGGGCTGGCACCGACTGCAATTAACAGCCGGTCGTAAGAGAGAGTAAAGGGTTCGCTCGTTTCATGATTGATGCCGGACACGACCCGTTTTTCTGCATCCACCGAGGTAGCTTCATGAAGGGTACGGGCATCAATGCCATATTTTGTCCGGAATGTTTCGACGCTTCTTGCGATGAGCTCGTCTGTTGAAGGAATAAGCCCTCCGACTACGTAAGGCAGCCCGCACTGGCTGTAGGAATAAATCTGTCCTTTTTCAAGCACCGTAATCTGGGCTCCGCTGTCGTTACGGACTATTTGCATAGCCGCGCTCATGCCCGCTGCGTCTCCTCCAATAATTACATATTTCATGAAGACAGTGCATTCACGTCATCGTATTTGCCGCCTCGTGCAAATTTTGCGACAACGTACGAACAGGAAGGAATGATTTTTAAGTTTTCTTTTCTAGCGTAGTCGGCAAGCGCATCCAGCAGCTGGCCGGCTACGCCACCGCCGCGAAGTTCGTTTGCTACATACGTATGATTGGCATTGATTTTACCCTCGCCGGCCGGAACGTATGTAATTTCTGCCACACGCTGACCGTTTTTCTCCATGTAAAAAATACCGTTCTCATGTTTAATCGGTTCCATTATCAAAACCCCTTTCAAGGATCTTCTCTATCAGTATACCCGGTTTAGGGGGATGTACTAACCTTTGAACAAGAATAAATCAATATGAATATGCTACAATATGGCTGTGACATTGACCTATTGAGAGGAGCTGCCGCATATGAAAGAACCTTCAACCACACACGTATTTTCCAGGGGTGAGGAAATTGCCAACTCGATTACCCATGGAATTGGCGCCCTGCTCAGCATTGCTGCGCTTGTTCTACTGATCGTTTTTTCGTCTATTTACGGAAATGGGTGGCATATAGCAGGATTTATGGTTTTTGGTATTACCATGCTGCTTTTATATTTGTCTTCTACACTTGTGCATAGTTTTCCACAGGGAAAAGTAAAAAACTTGTTTGAAATTTTCGACCACGCCGCTATCTATTTGTTTATTGCCGGTACGTATACGCCATTTTTGTTTGTAGCTGTTCAGGGAGCACTTGGCTGGACTTTGTTTGGTCTCGTATGGGGAATGGCTGTTGCCGGTACTGTGTTTAAGTGCTTTTTTGTCAAACGTTTTGTTGGCGTATCGACGCTTTTGTATGTCGTGATGGGCTGGCTGATTGTGTTTGCCTGGGGTCCTCTAACCGTATTTTTATCACCAACGACATTGTCTTTTCTTGTGACAGGCGGCATTTTGTACACAGTGGGAGCAATTTTTTATGTATGGCGGGGGTTCCCGTATCATCATATGATCTGGCATTTGTTTGTACTTGCAGGAAGCGTCTTTCATTTTTTCGCCGTTCTTGGTCTTTTGCCAGAAGCGTAATAAAAGCTGTCCCGTTTACCGGAGACAGCTTTTATTTTTGATTCATCATATAGCGGTACTTTTTCGTTTCGGATCGAAGCAAGGCATCTGTATCCGCGCTGTTTCGGTAAAAGTGCGTCCAGTGATTTTTCTTCAGCTCCTCCTTCCAGTAGGGAGAGGATTGAACAGCCGTTAAAAACTCGCTCCACCACTCCTGTTCCGCTTTCGTTAAATGGCCAGGCCCCATGACCCCGCGCCAGTGCGGGAATACCACATCAATCCCCTGTTCCTTCCATGTTGGTACATCTGGCAGGTGATCAAGCCGCTTCGCCGAAGAAATGGCGATAATGCGGACATTTTGGTTTTCAGCAAAATCTTCCGACTGGGAGGAAGACAAAGAAGCTGCCGCAATTTCTCCCTGCTGGAGTGCCTGGATTAAAGAAGAGCCATCCGCATACCGGAAAAAGCGGAGAGATGCCGCCGGAATTCCTTTTGTATGTGCCGCCTGCGCAAAAGCAATTTGATCATCATTGCCAAACTGCGGTTCAATGCCAATCGGATAACGGCCCGGGTTCTTTTGAAGCTTGTCCATTAAGTCGCCAATGGATGCTACAGAAGAATGATCTGCGACAATAACCGCCTGCCACTCGCTGGCCATTGTGGCCAGCGGCGTAAAATCTTCATATCGAAGATTGCTATGGCCAAGCAGTTCATTTGTAAGCAGCAGGCTTGAAGTCATAGCAATTGTACTAGCATCCGATTTGTTTAACCGGGCCCACCCATCATTGCCGCCATCCCCTTCTTCATACACAATGTGAATGCTATTTTCGGTGAGCTGCTCTTTTTCTGCGACTGCTTTAATCGATTTGGCCAGTGCATCCCAGCCGCCATGGGGAGAGCCGGGCACGATAAAGGTAAGTGGCTGCTCTTCAAGCGGCACGGAAGAAGCCGAACAGCCCGCAGTTAGAAAAATCAGGAGGAGCACAACAAGACGCTTCATGGTTCAACCTTGAAATAGCGGCGCTCAGGCCGCCCGACAATACCATATTCATGTTCCACCCGGCATTTTCCTACGGTAACAAGGTATTCGAGATAGCGGCGTGCAGTGGTACGTGAAGCCCCAATCCGGGTGCCCATTTCCTCAATGGATATACCGCTTGTGAGGCTTCCTAGCACATCGGATACCCGGTTTAGGGTCACACTGTCGATGCCTGTTGGAAGCTGGGCTGCCTGCAGAGAGGGCGAGACACTTCCTGAAAAATAAGCATCTACTACATCCTGTGTCACCTGGCTTGTATCCGTCAACAGCTGTTTTTTCTTTTTATATTGATTCAAAACAGAGCTGAATTTCTCAAGTGAAACCGGCTTAATTAAATAATGAAAAACGCCATAACGCAGTGCCTCTTCAAGCATTTCTTTTTCTGAAGCAGCCGTCACCATAATAATATCCGTTTTGGGGAACCGATTTTTAATAATAGGAAGCAGCTCGGTGCCAAGCATGTCCGGCATATAAATATCAAGCAGCAGTACATCCACCCGTTTTTTTTCAAGCAGGGCGAGTGTATCTTCTGCATTGAGCGCTTTGCCTACAAGCATAAACCCGGTTAATTGCTTTAAAAATTCTTCTTGTATACTGGCAATACGAAAATCATCTTCCGCAATTGCAACGTGTATCATCCATGACCATCTCCTTTAAATGCATCCTTCGGTATGTAAACGGTGAAAACAGTGCCGCTCGGCTCATTCGGCAGCACTTCAATAAAGCCTCCGTATGTATCAACGGCTTCTTTTACATTGTAGAGACCAAATCCTCGGTTGTCCCCCTTAGAAGAAACTCCTTTTTCAAATAGTGATTGAACCACCTGCTCATCAATGCCTGCCCCGTTATCAGTTACTTCAATGATTAACGTTGGGCTCGCATCCGTAATTAAAAAAGACACGCATGGCCGGGCTGTTTGCTTTACCGCTTCAAAAGCATTATCAATTAAATTGCTGATAATGGTTAAAAGAGCATGCCCATCGATATGAGCCGGAACTCTTGAAAGCACACTTTCCTGTTCAATCGTGAAGGAAATTTTTTTTTCCGACGCTTTAGCCGTTTTGCCGAGCAGGACGGCTTGAACCAGATCATCTCCAATTTGTTTAAACACAATGTGCTGCTGAAGCGTTACGTTGTCTGCTTCCTTTTGAATAAAATCGAGTGCTGCTTCGTGGCGGCCCAGCTGCAAAAGACCCGATAAAACATATAGCTTGTTCATAAACTCGTGCGTTTGAGCGCGAAGTTCATCAGAATAAAGCCGCATTTCATCAATGGTTTTTTTATACATAGCGGCAATTTTAACAGGCTCAAATCCAAGTGTATCAGATAAAATGCTCCTCGTGAGCCACAATCCGCCAGCGATTCCTACCAAAAGCGCAAATGCAGCGGCCAGCAGGATGTTGCCTGTTTGAGAAGCGATTTGAGCGGCAATAGATTTCTTGGAAAATTCCACAGATACCGTACCGATCACTTCTGAATGGCTGCCTGCCGCTTGAACAATCGGTGCTTTTCCAATAATTGCCTCACCATCTGTTCCTTCTTCCTCTACCGTGTAGGAGCCTCCATAAATAAGTGAACGGCTGTTTGATTTATGAAGCGGCTTTGCTCTGTCGAAGGTAGATAGAACGGTTCCGTTTCTGCCTGTTATGGAGATTGACTGCGCAGCCGTTCTTTCCTGAATGTGCTTTAAAACCGGGAGAAGTGTATCAGACTTGCTGCGGTCGCTTAAAAAAGCACTGGTCTCCGGCATAAAAGAAATGGTCTGGGCGGTCTGCAGAGAAAGCCGGTGCACCTGGTCGGCGGTGTGTTTGGCCTGGATGGAATAAAAGACCGCGGACATGCCGGCTACGATAAAAAAAAGCAAACAAAAAACAAGCGTAAAAATTTTCGTGCGAAGCGGCACGGTTTTTCTTTTCATGTGAGCTCCTATCTTCTTTTTATCAAATTGTACGAAAAAACAGGACGGAATAAAAGAAAAAATCCTGGATTCAGATAGAACGGATCCAGGATGTTTCTCGTTTTTTATAAAGAGATGACGCCAAGCAGGACGGCTGCAATCGTCATAACAACTGTTGTTCCAACTGTCCAAAGAATAGTAAAGCGCTGATACTGTCCAAAATCTACTTTTGCCATACCAACAAGCAGGTAGGTAGAAGCAACAAGCGGGCTTAGCAAGTGAACCGGCTGGCCTAAAAGTGAAGCACGGCCGATCTCAGCAGCATTGATCCCATAATTGGAAGCCGCTTCGGCAATAATAGGCAGAACGCCGAAATAGTATGCATCATTAGACATGAAAAATGTAAGCGGCATACTTGTAATGGAAGTGATAACCGGCAAATGAGGCCCCATGGAGTCTGGAATAATGGCTACAAGACTGTTTGCCATGGCATCGACCATTTCTGTTCCGGATAAAATACCTGTAAAGATACCTGCTGCGAACACAAGAGATACAACAGCCAGCACATTTCCTGCGTGTGCAGCAATCCGTTCTTTTTGACTGGCGACCTTCGGATAGTTTACCGTGATAGCAATCGCAAAAGCGAGCATAAACAGGATTGGCAGCGGCATTATGCCTAAAATCAGCATTACCATAAGAGCAACCGTCAATGCAAAGTTAAACCAAAGAAGCTTTGGGCGTTTCCATTTTGCATCTTCTTCTGAAACAGCAGCTGTTCCGAAAAACGTTAAATAGCTTTTTCCTTCGGCCGGCTGATTTAGTTCTTCCATTGAAAGAACACCAAGGCGTTTCCGTTCTTTTTTCCCCATCCAGTAAGCAGCGCCAATGACCCAAAGAGCACCTGCGACCATAACTGGGATAAGCGGGTTGAACAAATCCTGCATATCAAGACTTAACGCACTTGCTGCACGAGCGGTTGGACCGCCCCAAGGTGTTAAGTTTGTAACACCGCAGGCCATTAGAGCAACTGCCGGTAGAATAAGCGGATTCATTTTTAAGCGCTGATAAAGCGGCAGCATCGCCGAAATGGTAATCATGTATGTCGTGGTACCATCTCCATCCAATGAAACGATCATCGCCAGTACAGCTGTACCGACTACAATTTTCATTGGATCTCCTTTAACCGCTTTTAAGATTTTTCCGACAACAGGGTCGAACAAACCGGCATCAATCATAATACCGAAGTAAAGAATTGCAAACATCAGCATTACACCTGTTGGTGCCAGATCGGTAATACCGGTTAACGCCATTTCACCAAGTTCAGACCCAAACCCTGCGAAAAGTGCAAATGCAGCCGGGACAATCATAAGGGCGATCAATGCGGATAATTTTCCGCTCATAATCAGATACATAAAAACAGCTACCATAGAAAAACCGAGTATGGCGAGCATTGTCATAGAAACACACTCCTTCTTTATTTTTGTCGTTTTTTGTTTTTCCACTTTTATTGAAAACGCTTTATTAATAAACAATTTAAATAAATTCAGCGAAAACGTATATAAAAAGAAAAATAAAAACGTTTTATTCTTAAAATAGATTGTGTTCATAAAATCCAAAACACATTACTTGTGAAGTAATAAAAAAATACCCGCCTTTTTAATGGAAGCGGGTGTAAACGTTTAAAATATAGTTTAATAAACATCCTCCAGGGCTTTGCGCAACAGGGACATGCTGCGGTCAAGATCTGTTTTTACTTGTTTTTTATATAACTTTGCTTTTTCATAATCGGCAAACTGATAAATGACAATTTCTTTGTATTTCGCGCCTTCCTGTACTTTCTTTTCCCGTTTTAAAATACCATCATCAATTAATTCATGAAGAGAACGGTAGATTTCGGAATGGTTTGGCTCGTATCCAAATGCGTTAAATGACGCTTTTAATTCATCCATTGCCTGCATGCCGTACATCTTATGTTCTTCTACAAAACGAATCATGTATAGCTTCAAAAAAGCACGCTGTTTGATTAAAAACTTCCCTTCACCTCTGGGCATTTTTTCACGACCTTTTTTTCTTTTATTTTAATGTTTTATTTTTTAAATGTCAAATTTGAATTTTGCACAAAGTGAAATAATAAAATATGGCTTTTAAAAGGTTGTAAAATGAAGAAGTTTTTGAAATGAATAAATGGTACGTTTTCCAATCGACATTTTTTCATCGTGTTTATCGTAAGGATCTGTATAAAGTGCTCCTTTATTTTCCCAGAGCATATGCATATACGCATCTACTTCTTCTATAATAGGCTGATCGTGTGCTGCCCTTATTTTCATATCGGTTTCCGGATTATAGTTGTTTAAATTACGGGATGTATGATTGGCTGATCCACTGATGATCACTGCCTCGTTCCGATGTTTGATATACATCATTTTTGGATGAAACTGTTCCGGCGACTGTGCAAACCAGCGTATTTTCACCCTGTTTTTTGTATCCTCACGCAGTTCGGCAGCCATTGGAATGTTCGGCAATCCGGTTTTTTTGCGTCCAAACGAATTTTTATTGGTGTCTAAAATCAACCGAATGTCTGCCCCCCGTTCTGCCGCTCCCTTCAGTCCTTCAATCACGGTCCGGTCGGCTAAATAAAACATAGCCAGCCAAATTTCGTCTCCTTTTCCGGCAGCATTCAGCTCCTTTTTAACCGCTTCCTGTATTTCCCCTTCCGTCACGAGCTGAACATGCACACTTCCCTGTTTTTGCGACGGTTTTGTCCACTCTGGAAAATCGATTTGCCTGCTCGTATCCGCGACCGCCTTTTCACTTTTGAGCATGTCCCCGACGAGTGCTTCTTTTACTTCAAAGGCGACATTTGCAAAATAGTAGCTCGCATCGTGGGGATTGGCTGAACTAATAAGCGTTGTTTTCTCCGTGGTAATTGTTTTCCGGTGATTCGCTTTTACATTTAGCAGGGTTAAATACGAGCGGACGGTCATATCCGGCGCCATATCGGTTAAGCCATTTGGCAGCCAGCCTTCTTTGCTGTCTCCCCACCATGTAAACAGCATACGGTAAAAGCCGCTGTAAATCGGGTTAGGGTCCCGGAACGCATCCAGATTTGTTTCAACCACTTCAATATCTGCTTCCTTCATCGCTTCAAATTCGGGCACGTCATGAGAGCTGTAAGAGGAGTTAACCTCGTCGGTAATAAAAATAATGGACATATTCGGATTTTCCGCCCGTTTTGCAAGCAGCGCATCTGTTATTTTTCGGGCAATAGCCGGATATTCTTTTTCTTTTTCATGGTAGGAATTAAATAAAAAGAAATCCAGCACAATAAATTGCTCTGCTTCGTCTATGATTTGGAGCGTTCTCGTAAAAATTTCTTCCTTATAAAATGTTTTGCCGTTTTTTTCACCGGTCAGGTTGTAGTAAAAATCAATGTTTTCATCGGACACAGACCATTCCCTGCTTTTATAAGAAATGTTGTCCGGCAAAGGCCGGTACACGTTGTACATCATCACGATTACATATAAAGACAAAAAAAGAATGGCGAATAAACGCCATTTCCCTCTTGTATCCAGCCCTTTTTTCATTTCTGTTTCCCTCCCTCTTTATCCGTTTCATACCCGTGCATGTACCGGTAAAAACCGTTCAGGGAAATTTTTATATGCGCTCAAACAGCATGGCAAGCCCGATTCCTCCTGCGCTTCCGACTGCAGCAATTCCATACCTTTCGTTTCGCCGCTGCATGCCGTAAAACAGGCGGAGTACGAGCATAGCCCCTGAGGCACCGTATGGATGACCGAGTGCCAGTCCGCCTCCGTCCGGATTTATTTTATCAAAGGGGATACCGAGCTTTTGTGACGCGTAGATGATTTTTACAGCGAACGCTTCGTTTATTTCCCAGACGTCAATATCTGAGGCAGACAGCCCCGTTTTGGCAAGCAGTTTTTCGATCGCTGGTACCGGTGAAGCAGCAGGAACGTTAGGATCTGTCCCCGCGGCAGCACTTGCGATCACTTGTAAGCCGGGTGACTTGATGGACGTCATCGTGACCGCACAGGCTGCATCATTAAAAGCCGATGCATTCAGGGCTGTTACTGTGCCGCCCGGCTGAAATGCGGCTTTTGCCCGTGCAGTCATTCTTTCGATTGGCCGACTTTTCAGCGCGGCCTCGTCCAGGGCATGTCCGGCAACAGGAACGATTTCTTGAAGAAACCGCCCCGCTGTGATCGACTCCGCGTACCGTTTATAGCTTAAAACAGCATAGTCATCCTGCTCTTTTCTGGAAATGCTTTCCCTGTCGGCCAGCCACTCTGCCGCTATCCCCATTTCGGGGTCACCAATTGATGGAGGTGAAAAAATGGCTTTTTCCGGGCGTGGAGAGGTACTTGAGCTTTCGCAGCCGCCGGCAATGACCCGCTCGGCTTCACCGGACCCGATCAGCGCCGCACCAAGCCGGATTGCTTCTAAACCTGACGAGCATTGTCTATCTACCGTGAAACCGGGCACAGATTGGGGGATCCCTGCCAGTAGGGAAGACAGGCGGGCAATATTGCCGCCTGGACCGGTTACATTGCCTAAAATCACTTCGTCAGGAAGCTGGGTTAACTGCTCTGCCAGTGACTCGATAACAGGAGCCGCAAGCTGTGCAGCTCCCACCGTTGAGAAAATACCATTTTTTATGCCTACCGGTGTCCGCTTTGCATCTATAATGTATACAGTCATTGCAGCATCTCCTTTGCCAGCTTTTGCAGCGCTTTCCGGTCTATCTTTCCATTTGTGGTTAGCGGCAGCTTCTCCACTTGAATCCAGTGTCTTGGCCGTTTTTGAACAGACAAAAATTGTTTCGTAAAAAAGCGGACTGCTCTCCTGTCAGCTTGTCCACTGTAAAAACAAACAACACGGTCGCCAAGGTAAGGATCCTGAATCGATGTGACTGCTGCTTCCTTTACAGCCGGACATTGCAATACGATCCGCTCTATCTCTTCTGGATACACGTTTACGCCGCCGGTAATCATCATAAACTGCTCCCTGCCTGCTATGTATAAAAAGCCGTCCTGGTCTATATAGCCTGCATCCCCTACTGTATAAAAACCGTCAGCCTCTATATCAAGCTCAAGACGGCCAGCCTGCATATAACCGCTGAACAGCATCGGGCTTTTTACGTAAATTGTGCCAATCTGTCCGGCAGGAAGGCTTTTGCCTCCTGAGCGAATTTCCACGGTTACACCGGTGCTTGGCTTTCCTGAAGAAGCCGGCCGCATGCTGTAATCATCTGGTGTCATATAGGAAACAAAGCTGAGCTCGGAAGCGCCGTAAAATTCGTAAAGCGGTGCTGATGGACAGCGGTCTATCCACTGCTGTTTCCGCTCCGCCGTCCAGCCGGCACCGGATAAAAACACGAGTCCTTTTGACGTTAAAGGCGCTGACGATTCCAGTGCTTCAAGCATAGTTGGCACCGCATAAAACACAAACGAATCAAGCGTGTTTAACAGATGGGCTACTTGATCGGGCCGGAATTTATCCAAAAGCCGAATCGGCTGTCCGCAAAACAGGGCAAAAGCGGCTCCATATAAAAACAGTGAGTGATGAATCGGCCCGGCAATGACGGCGGTTTCCTGCCCAGTCAGCGGAAAATCCGCCATTCCAGCTTCAAAACTTTTCAGCCACGACTGCTGATTTCGCACAAACTGCTTCGGTGTTCCACTTGAGCCTGACGTAAATCCAGCGTAAAACAGCACATCAGCATTTTCAGAGCAGTAAAAAGAAGGCTTTGTTTTTCGGATCTTATTTCCTGCTTCTTCAAGCTGCTCTGCCTGCACCGTTAAAACGGGAGCGGCCTGCTGAAGCCGTTCTTTTCTCTCAAGCTCGGTCATACGCGGATCAAGCGGCATAAAAACAAACCCGGCCCGGACTGCACCGCAAAATAAAGCGAGTGTTTCCCATCTGTTTTGAGCGATGACAGCCACGGTGTCTCCCGGCTGTCCATGCGATAACAGCCATCCGGCGGCACGCCTGGTGATCTCCTCCCACTCTTGATGATTAAAGGTCTGATTCGACGTTTGCAAACAAATATGCTCCGGACACGATTGTGCCCGGAGCGATTGTGTGGACGTTATATTCATCTTTTATCCCCCCCACTGTACTATATCAAATTTTACGCTGCGCGGCGAAAAGACGGTACAGCCTGCAGCGCTGTACGAAGCTTTGGAACGAGCAGGGCAGCTGCAGCAGCTTTCAGAAAGTCTCCAGGAATAAAAGCGGCACTGGCGAGCGTCACTTCTTTTATTCCTACTCCCGTCACAAAGGACTGCACTGGAATGCCGATCGCATATAAAACCGCCACTCCGCCGAGAATATTAGCAGCGAATGTGCGGGGGACGGATGCTTTTGCAGCGCGTTCAACGAGGAAGCCGACTACAAAAGCACCGGCAATCCAGGAAATCAGAAACCCGGCACTTGGTCCTGCAAAAACAGCGAGACCGCCGCGTCCACCGGCAAGAATGGGTGCTCCTGCTGCTACAGTAAGCAGAAAAATGATTTGGCTGAGGGCGCCAAGACGTGCGCCCAGGACGCCGCCCGCAATCATTACGCCAATCGTTTGAAACGAAATCGGCACCGGGGTAAAAGAAAGCGGAATAGGTGGCAGAAATCCTAAAACGGCCATAATAGCAGCAAACATAGCCGCCTGCATCCAGTGAACTGTTTTCATATATGTATTCCTCCTGGTCTTTGTTTTTTCTATTGTAAAAGGGGGCTCCTTTTATTGTCAACCTATTTTTAATTAAGTTAACAAACTGAGCAACATACTTTTTCTGTTCAATATGATAAAATAGGGCGCATACATACATATTTTTACGCAATGAGGTGCTTGTTTTGAGAATTGAACCTTCTAGAAAGATGGCAGCCTTTGCTCCATCCATCTTTAGTGACTTAAAAGCTTATGCCGACGCCCAAAAGCAGCAGGGCCAAAAACTGATTGATTTAAGTCTTGGAAGTCCGGATTTACCTCCGGATGAGCGTATTCGAGCAGTTTTATCTGCTGAAAGTAAAAAAGCTGATGCGTATGGTTATACACTCGGCGGTACCGAGCAGTTTTACAAAGCCGTAGCCGACTATTATAAACGGCGTACTCACGTAACACTAGATCCCAACACGCAGGTCGTTCAAACGATGGGCTCTCAGGAAGGCCTTGTGCATCTTCCTCTTGCTTTTTGCAATCCGGGAGATATCGTTTTAACGACAAACCCGGCCTACGTTGCCTACGAGGCAGGAATTTCACTTGCTGGAGCGGTTCCATACTATATGCCTCTTTTACCTGAAAATCAGTTTTTGCCTGATTTATCCCTTATCCCGGAAGATGTGGCCCAAAAAGCAAAATTGATGCTGCTCAACTTGCCGGGTAATCCTGTACCAGCTATGCCGGACCAGGCATTTTTCGAACAGGTGATCGATTTTGCCCGGAAGCACCATATCATTGTGCTACACGATGCAGCTTATTCAGAATTTTATTTTGGGGACAGCGGTCCATTTAGTTTTCTTTCTACTCCAGGTGCAATGGATATAGGGATGGAGATCAATTCTCTCTCGAAAAGCTTTAGTCTGGCTGGTGCACGCATTGCGTATATTGCCGGAAATGCTGATATGATCCGCGTACTGAAGCAGCTTAAGTCCAATTTAGATTATGGCGTTTTCAGTCCTGTACAAAAAGCAGCCGCTTTGGCCCTCGACCATGCAGAGGGCATCACAGACAGGCTTCGAGCAGAATTTCGGGCGCGGGCCGAAGCTTTGTCTGAAGGGCTTCAGCAAATCGGCTGGCCAGTGGAACAGCCAGACGGCGGTATGTTTATATGGACAAAGATTCCGTCTGGCAGTGATGACCGGGCGTTTGTGTTCCGGGCAATTAATGAATCCGGTGTGGTTATGGTACCAGGGAGCGCCTTTGGAACAGCTGGAAAGAGCTATGTGCGAATCGCGCTTGTACAGCCGGTTCCCGTTTTAAAAGAGGCAGCTATTAAGCTGAAAAAGGTGATCGTATGACAAAACCGCAGACAGCATGGGGATGGTACGCATAATGAAGCTAAAGCGAACGTTACGACTTTCTCCTTTCCAGGTTATTTTTCTTCTTTATTTGAGTGGGGCTGTGTTTGCCAGCGTATTACTGCTGCTGCCTGCTGCCCATAAACCGGGCGTAGACATTTCCTTTGTCGACGCGGTTTTTGTTGCCGTCAGCGCTCTTAGTGTAACGGGCTTAACGCCGGTCAGTACGATTGACACGTTCAGCACGACAGGTTACTTTTTCATTTTGCTGATTTTACAGGTAGGCGGCGTCGGTATTATGACATTCAGCTCTATGGTGTGGATCCTTTTTGGCAAGCGGATTGGCATGCGGGAGCGGCAGCTGATCATGGCGGATCAAAACCGGACAGATTTAAGCGGCCTGGTGAAATTAATGCGGGAAATTTTCCTTCTTATCCTTGCGATTGAAGCGGTTGGAGCCATTGTTCTCGGCATTCATTTTATACAGTACTACCCGACAATCGGCGAAGCGTTTTTACACGGCCTGTTCGCTTCCGTCAGCGCTACTACAAACGGCGGTTTTGACATTACAGGAGCTTCACTGATTCCCTATGCACACGATTATTTTGTTCAATGTGTGAACATTGTGCTGATTATTCTCGGGGCGATTGGATTCCCGGTATTGATTGAAATAAAAGACTTTTTAACCTACCGCGGATCACGCAAATTTACATTCAGCTTGTTTTCTAAGCTGACGGTTACAATGTATGTGCTGCTTGCAGCCATCGGTACAGCCGGCCTGCTTTTGTTTGAACGCCACCACTTTTTTACCGACAAGGTATGGCATGAATCTTTTTTCTATGCTCTATTTCAGTCAATCGCCTCAAGAAGCGGCGGCTTGACCACATTAAATTTAAACGATCTTTCATCGCCCTCGCTGCTGCTTTTGTCGGCCTTGATGTTTATTGGCGCCTCTCCTTCCAGTGTAGGGGGCGGCCTGCGAACCACAACCGTTGCGATCGCGGCGCTCAGTGTGTTTACATTTGCACGGGGGAAAAATACGATTAAAGTATTTCAGCGGGAAGTACATCCCATTGACATACACCGTTCGTTTGTTGTTCTCGTAACAGGAACCTTTATCTGGGCTGTTTCGATTATTGCGCTTTCTTATCTGGAGCCCGAAGTTGCCCTGCTTCCCATTATTTACGAAGCATCCTCTGCTTTTGGAACAACCGGCTCCTCGCTTGGTGTAACGAGTGTGATCGATACACCGGCTAAAATCATTTTAATTATGCTTATGTTTATCGGCCGGGTCGGACTGTTTTCTCTCTTGTTCCTGATCCGCGGCAAAGAAATTAAAGATGCCTACCACTACCCGAAGGAACGCATTTTGATTGGATAAGATGAAATGAAAAGAAGCCGTCGCTTAGCGGCGGCTTTTATTCATATGAAGAAGTTTAGCGGAAATGCGTTCTTTTGCCGCTTCCGGCATGCTGTTTTCTACGGGCTTCGCCAGGTACATGTACATCATCCCAACAAATACACTGCCGCCAACAATATTTCCAAGGGTTACGGGAATTAAATTATACACAGCGCTTGCAACTGAAACAGCTTCGGGATGCGGCACCGCCAGAGCCAGGCTAAACAGGACCATATTCGCTACGCTGTGTTCAAAGCCGGCCACAACAAATGTCATAACGAACAACAGCATTGTCACGATTTTCGCTATGTCCCCTTTCATCTGCATGGGAATCCAGACAGCAAGACAGACGATCCAATTACACAAAATAGCTTTGAAAAACAATTGAGATGCCGGATAATGCATTTTATGAGAAACAACGTCCATTAAATACTGGGAATTCGCCGGGTCATTGTAAATGCCTGCTCCGCTGATAAAAAGGGCAAAACACAAAGCGCCAAGCAAGTTTCCTGTGTAGCATGCTCCAAGAACGGCCACTGCTTCCTTCCAATTTGTTTTGCCGCTCATTGTACTCATTGTGAAATACATCGTATTGCCAGTAAACAGCTCCGCTCCACCGTAAAGAATTAATATAAGGGCAATGCCGAAAAAAGCACCGAGCATCAAAACCGTCGCGGGTGACCCTGCATCGAAAAAAGGCTCAGCCAGTTTAAAGGAAAGCATAACACCAAAGCCGATAAAAAAGCTTGCCAGCATAGCCTTTACAATATATTGAAGGGGATTATGACGTAAAATCGCTGACTTTTTAACCGCCCATGCATTTATTTCCTCATACGCTTCTTTATTCATTGTTCTCACTCACCATTCAGGTTAATTTGTGAAATACTTCACAATATATTTATACTTTCATTATACGCCCTCTTTCTGGAAAGTCTATAGAATAGTTGTCACAACTTTTTGTCTGTTTTTGAAGCGTTATCAACCCGATTCCATAAAAAAAGATGACGATGTGTAATCGTCATCTTTTTAAAGAAAAGGAAACAGCCATGGCAAAACAAGCGAGGTCACAATAGAAGCAAAGCCCATCGCAGCGCTTGACACCGCTCCTTGAACTGGTCCTTCCAAGGCGGCCTGGCTTGTTCCGATCCCATGTGAAACTGTTCCAATCCCCAGCCCTCTTGAAAAAGGATCCTTTATCCGAAAAGCCGTCAACAGCGCCGGGCCAAAAACAGCGCCAAAAATGCCGGCTGTTATAACAAAAGCAGCCGCCAGCGCCGGGTCACCGCCAATGATCACTGCCGCCTCCATTGCCACAGGCGTTGTTACTGCTTTTACGGCAGCGGCTGCTTGAATGGTTTCAGACAACCCAAAAGCAGAAGCCAGCCAAACAGAAGATACAATCGTTGATAATGTCCCTGCAATGAGGCCGACTGCAGCCGGAAAAAGCCGCTCAAGCAGTACGGACCGGTTTCGATACAGCGGCAGCGCCAGCGCTACAGTGGCCGGGCCAAGCAAAAAGGTCATGATATCTTTTGCAGGCGTATATTCCTCATAAGATACATCCGAGACTAGCAGCAAACCGATGATGAGGGCCGTTGATGTAAAAACAGGCGTTGTAAAAGGCGAAGGGAATCTTAAAGCAGCCCGGCGCGACAGCCCATACACGGCTACAGTCACGATTATATAAAGAGCAGTCATGCTTTTTCCCTGCTTTTTATAGCCAGTGCAGCAGACAGCCCGGATGTAACCATCAGGCCAATGACCGAGCTGCCCGCAATAACCCCGATGAGCGCCGCCCCATTTGACTGAATTACATCTCCGTATGTCATTAATCCGGCTGCAATAGGAATAAAAAAGAAAGCCAGGTGCTTGTTTAAAAAAGCCGCGCCGCTTTCAATCATCCAAACAGGAAGCCAGCCTTTGGACAGAAGGAAAAACAGGATCAGCATACCGACTACACTAGCTGGAATGGGTATATGCAGATAGGAAACGAGCAAAACGGATCCTTCATATAAAACGGTCAAAAGTGCAAGCTGCATACAAAAAACGGCTGCTTTTTTTGTTTTCTCCTTCACTTCACCCAAAAAGCACCTTTCATTTTCACTTCGCCTGCTTCGTTTTCGACTGTTACACGCCCTTTTCCCGCTTCCTCGTCTGTCCAGCTGCCTTTGATAACGAGCGGCTCGTCCGGATAGGTCATCGCTTGAAAACGGGCATCGTAGGAGGCCAGCTCCCCTCTGCACCATTCGCTGATCGCGCGGCTTCCAAGCGCCATTACGAGCATTCCATGTGCAATACAGCCGTTGAGGCCCGCTTTTTGTGCGTAGGCCGGATCTGTATGAATCGGGTTAAAATCACCGGATGCGTCTGCATATGAACGGATGTCTTCTTCGGTAATCTTCAAAAAAATAGGGTTAAACATCGGCTGCCCCCTTCTGTTCAATAAGGGTTGAACGTGATATAACCGCAGGTGTTTGTTCTTTTACATAAACCGTCTCAAGCTTTGCGAATGTCATGCCTCTTTTATCGGTTCGGCCCGCTGCATACACAATGGCCTGGATGTGATCACCCGGAAAAATCGGCTTTATGTATTCGTAGGACTGGCTGCCATGCAGCACACAGGCTGGATCAAATTGAAGAAGATCGGTTAGTTTTTGAAACGACAGGCCGCCGTGAAAATCCAGCACCGTCAAAAATGTTGGCGGAATTTCCTCCTTACCGTCTGCTATGGAAACCGTCTGTTTAAAGGCTTGCACTTTTTCCCCTTCTACTGTACAGGAATACCGGTACAGCTCTTGTTTTTCTTTCATCCTATCACCCTTTCTTTTGATGATTTTACCATATTCACATACAAAAAGGACCCCGTGATAAACGGGGTCTTTGGGTTTCTTAAACGGGTGCCTGCTCATGGGCGTATTCCACTTCGAAGCCCATATCCTGGATCATTTTATGATCTGCCGTGACTTCCTGGCCGGGTGTCGTTAAATAGCTGCCGAGAAAAATAGAATTAGCAGCATACAAACCAAGCGGCTGGATCGAGCGCAGATTCACTTCCCGTCCGCCTGAAATTCGGATTTCCTTGGATGGGTTCAGAAACCGGAACAGGGCGAGTACTTTTAAACAAAAAGAAGGCGTAAGCGGTTGGGCGTGTGCAAGCTTTGTGCCGGGAATCGCATGTAAAAAGTTGACCGGTATCGAATCGGCGTCAAGCTCTCTCAGACTCAGCGCCATATTCACAATATCTTCATTGGTTTCACCCATTCCGATAATCACACCGGAGCATGGAGACATCCCGCTTTCTTTCACGCGGCCGACTGTTTCGGTGCGGTCGTTATATGTATGTGTCGTCGTAATCGACTCATGGTGGCTTTTCGACGTATTGATATTATGATTGTACCGATCTACCCCTGCTTCCTTCAGCTGCTTCGCCTGTTCAGGTTTTAAAAGGCCCAGACATGCACAAACACGCATAGAATACTTTTCTTTGATTTCTTTTACGGCGCCTGTTACAGTATCCAGTTCTTTTTGAGAAGGTCCTCTTCCACTCGCCACAATACAATACGTATTTGCGCCAAGTAAATGCGCTTTTTCAGCGCCGTCTACAATTTGTTTCTGTTCCATCATCCGGTATTTTTGAATGGGTGCGGTTGATTGGGAAGATTGAGAGCAGTAGCCACAGTCTTCCGGACATAATCCGGATTTTGTATTGATAATCATGTTCAGCTTTACTTTTCTGCCGTAGTAATGATGGCGAAGCCGAAAAGCGCCGTCAAGAAGCTGCAGTAAATCATCCTCCGGGCACTCTAATATGTGGAGTGCTTCCGTTTCTGAAAGCTTATACCCGTTTAACACCTGGTCTGCTAATTGTGTCCACGTTGACATCATACTTCACTCCTTTTTCCCAGATTAAAGGATTTTCATTTCTATTGTCAACATTTTATTTAAAATAGTTAACATTAGACCGGTTGATTCCTTTATTGTTTTCATAGAAAAAAAGGAGTATACTTTTTTTGTCTAAGCAACTAGCCTGCTAGCAGGCGCAGGAGGAACGAATTTGAAAAAACAATTAACCATTGTGCTTACTGTTTTATCTGCCGTTTTGTTGTCCGGCTGTCAAAGCGCTACAACAGAAGGCCATTTTTTCCACGATTATCTGGTGAATCCATTTGTCGAATTGATTCACTGGCTCGGTGAAATGCTCGGCAGCTATGGATTAGCCATTATTGTCATTACCATTGCCGTGCGCTTGATCCTCATGCCACTTATGCTCAACTCAATGAAAAAACAAGCCGGTATGCGCTACAAGATGGAAAAAGTAAAGCCGCAGATGACCGATATTCAAACACGGTTAAAAGCAGCGAAAACGCCGGAAGAACAGCGTAAAATTCAAATGGAAATGATGAGCCTTTATAAAGAAAATGACATCAATCCTATGGCGATGGGCTGTTTGCCTATGCTGCTGCAACTACCTGTTTGGACGGGCCTTTACTATGCCATTACGATCTCACAGGATATTAAAACACATGAATTTCTCTGGTTCCGTCTTGGCCAGCCGGATATCGCTATGGCGATTATTGCCGGGATTATGTATTACATTCAGTTCCGTCTGTCGATGCAGACAATGACAGCTGAACAGCAGCAGCAAATGAAATTTATCGGCCTGCTTTCTCCTGTTATGATCTTGATTTTTTCGTTCAACGCCCCGGCTGCTCTGCCGATTTACTGGAGCGTCAGCGGACTTATCTTAATTTTCCAATCATGGATTGGCCGTAAATACTACCAGGATCACCTGCTTGCCGAAGAATCAGCAAAATAATGATGCCCCTTTTTAAAAAAGGGGTTTTTTCATAGAAAAAAACGTAAACAATGCAGTATAGATGAAACTTTTTGTGCAGCTTGTCCGTATAAAGAAACAAAATACGCTCATATCAAAGAGCAAAATGATAAAATGGAGTGGATGAACGATGCGATATTCTTTTTATTGGTTTCGCCGCCTGGCTGTTTCATTTGCAGCAGCGCTTTTTTCACCGGTGCTGTTTGACGGATTGCCGGCTTTCCTATTATTCGCCGCCGGTTTTGCAGGAGTGTTTATGCTGTATACCAATCTCGGCAATAGACGGATCCAGAAAAAGTACGGATTAAACCGAAGAGAATATTACTATATACTTGATCAGCTGAAAGAAGCGAAAGCCAAACTGTCACGGCTGCAAAACTTGTTTTTAAAAGTGCGGAGCCTTCGTTCCCTTAAACAGATGATTGAACTCAACAGCCTTGTAAAGCGAATTTATTCGGTTGTTAAAAAAGAACCGAAGCGTTTTTATGAAATCGAGCCTTTTTTCTATTCTCACCTCGATTCTGTCGTGGAACTGGCTGAAAAATCAGCTCTGCTTTCCAGCAAACGAGTAAAAGGCCCGGAGATGAAGAAGTCCCTGCTTGAAACGACTGAAACACTTGGCGACCTGTCCCAGACATTAGAAGCAGACCTGCGTCAGGTGCTCGCCCGTGATATTGAGCATTTAACGATTGAACTGGACGTTGCCCGGCAGCGTACGGCACAAATGAAGCCATTACCTAAACCCGAACAACCCGCTTTGAAAGGAGAAAATGATGATGAACAACAACGACCTACAGCCACAACAGGCACCCGTTACGGGCGCAAAAAACGATGATTTTCTAAATGACCTTTTGGCCGATCCGTTTGGGGACATGCCTTCTGCACCAAGCGCAGCGGCTCCTTCTTCCCCGCCGGCAAAACGACTGGTTGACCAGCTTCCGGCCGAGCACCGGCAAAAAGCAGAGCAGCTTGCCTCACAGATTGATGCCGGCAACCAGCAGGCGGTTTTCTCGTTTGGGACGGCTGCACAAACAAAGCTGTCTGATTTCTCTCATCACATGCTTGACCATGTGCAGCGCAAAGACATCGGGCCTATTGGTGACATTTTAAATGATTTAATGAAAAACTTAAAAAATGTCAACCCTGATGAACTGCGGGATGAAAAACGAAATGTGTTTTCCCGTATGTTTGGAAAAGTATCAGATTCTGTACAGGAAGTGATGACACGCTATCAGAAAGTCGGTTCACAAATCGACCGGATCGGTGTGAAGCTTGAGCATTCCAAGCGCGGTCTTGTGGAAGACATTCGGATGCTTGAGCAGCTTTATGAAAAAAACAAGGAATACTTCCAGGCGCTTAATATTTACATTGCCGCCGGGGAATTAAAGCTTGAAGAAATTGAAACAAAAACGATCCCGGCGCTTCGGCAAAAAGCAGAGCAGACGGGCGATCAAATGGACTTCCAGGATGTAAATGACATGGTTGCTTTTGCGGATCGTCTTGAAAAGCGGCTTCATGATTTGAAGCTGAGCCGTCAGATTACCATTCAAAGCGCACCGCAAATCCGCTTGATCCAAAATACAAACCAGGCGCTTGCTGAGAAAATTCAGTCCTCTATTTTAACAGCTGTACCGCTCTGGAAAAACCAAATTGCGATTGCTTTGACGCTTGTGCGTCAGCAAAAAGCAGTCCAGGCACAAAAAGAAGTATCGAAAACAACCAATGACCTGCTGCTAAAAAACTCCGAGATGCTGAAAGTGAATTCTATTGAAACAGCACGGGAAAATGAGCGCGGCCTGGTTGATATTGATACATTAAAGAAAACCCAGGAAAATTTAATTACCACGCTTGAGGAAACTATCCGCATCCAGCAGGATGGACGGGCAAAACGAAAAGCGGCTGAAGATGAACTAATCGTGATGGAAGATGATTTAAAACAGCGGCTGCTTCGCTTAAAACAATAAAAAAGCTGTTCCTTGACGGAACAGCTTTTTTATTGTTTGCTTCAACCAACGCGTTGCTTAAATGCTTTCAAACAATAGTTTTTTCAAAATGGGTGTTAACACGTGTGGAAGCTCCGATACGTCCGGTGCCATGATTGACCCGTGTCCGTAAATGGTTTTCATCGTCTGGCGGCGCGCTTCATCAAGCGCTTCTTCTCCAATAAATAAATTAAACACCGTCATGCCTTTTTTGCGTGCCATCATGACAGCTTCATGAGTATCAAGTACACCATTTTTATCGTAGTCTGCAGCTGACGGCTCTCCATCTGAGAATACAATCAAGAATTTGCGGGCTTCGCTGCGGCGTTCCATTTTTTCAATGGCAAGACGAAGAGCGAAGCCGTCCCTGTTATCTTCTTCCGGGCGAAGCTGCATAATGGCATAGCCTGTTTCTTTCTGGTGCGATGCGTGAAAAGGCACCGCTGTTAAGAAATGATTTGGCTTTACTTCTTTTGACAGCGGCGATGTATCTTCCCAAAACCCGGTGATTTCATGCGGGACACGGAGAGAAGCGAGCGTTTCATGAAACAGCACGGCGCTTTTTTTCACATCGTCCATTTTATCGTACATTGACGCTGAACTATCAATCAATAAGTAAAAAGCAGCATCAATTTCACGAGACGGCTCCTGCTTTTTATAAAAAAGACGCGGGTTATCGTCCGTAAAGTACCGTGTCAGCTTCCGGCCAAGACGTCCGGTTAATAAATCTGTGCGCGGGCTTGTTTTTTTCTTTTCAATCGATTTTTGAATCATCCGCTTTAATGTTTGCACAACGGGAGCTGTTTCATCCCGCAGCAGACGGTATTCCTGCCGTTCTGTTTCGCTTGCTGTACGCGGCTTTTCAAAAATGGCTTTTGCTCCAATATTCTCTTTTCCGTAACGGGCTTCATCTGCCCGGGTGCTTTCATCGCGACGTTCTGCCATCAGGCGGTTGTACTGCTCGCGCGATGCTTTTTTCGAGCGTCCCTGCACCGATGCCAGAGCGGCATCCCCTTCGTCTCCTTCACGGGCCGTATTGCCCATCATCGGTGTTTTTGTTCCCTGATCAAGGTCAAACTGCATAAATGTCCCGCGTGTTTCCTCTGATTCACGGTGCCAGGTGGAAAATTGTTCATCGAACTGCTCGTTTTCATCTTCTTCTGCCCTATCATCATTGGCAAGTGGATCCTGCCGCTTGCCAGGGTCAATCACTTCCTCGCCAGCTGCTGGTTCCCGGTAATCCGGCAGGTGGCTGTATGTATTGACCATCCCGCGCAGCTCAAGCTCTTCTATAACTTCGGCAATATCTCCGGTGATTCGTGCTACATCTTTTGTAGACCGTGCATCAAACAGCTCCCTCGCTGTACGGTCGATAAATGGCACAGCCTGATCGACTGCCGGATGGATAAGAGGCCACTCAAAAGGCGTATCAGCCTGCCAGAGAACAAACAAAGCGTTAAACACCGCATCGGTAAAAAAGCCCTTTGAGCGGTTAACCGACAGCTGCACTTCATGATAGCGGCGCATTACCTGGCGGCGGGTATTAAAAGCGCTTTTTGTGCCCGGACGTGCCTGGATGCAAAGCAGCTCCAAGCGAATGTCTTCGGCAGCAGCAAGCAGCTGCCGGGCGAAATCTCCCCCAAACCGCTTCATAAAGAACTGAATAACCGCTTCATCGGTCCACTGGATCGTGCCAAGCGCACGCAAATACACGTCCGTTTTTAATCCAGCCGTTTCCTCTTCCCGGGAGCGGTGATGCCAAAAATGGCTCGCAAACAGGACAGCGGGATTTTTCTGCAAATAAGCAAGCGGGCCGAACTCTACTTTTAAATCCGGGTTTTGGGACAGGGCAGCCGCAAGGTCAGACAGTTCCATCCAAAAAGCGGAGTTGACTGTTTCGTCATTAAACTGTATGAACCGTTCCATGTTAAGCGAACCATGTTTCTGCCGCGTTTAAAACCGCCGCTTTTTCGCGTTCATCATCAAGCTTGCCGGCAATGGCACTTTCCACAGCGCGCATAGGCGGCAGATAAAGTGCCAGGTCGCATGCATCCACCAGGGCACGGATCGAAGAAGCTTCTTCCGGCAGGCGCCCGCTTTCCACAAGAGTCGTTAAGTCACCTGACAGAGAAACGAATCGCTCAAGCAGTGCTGTATCCTGCAAAATCGACTGCTGTTTTAATACCTGTAGCAGTACTTCTCCTGAAATATAGGGAATATCAAAAACGATAAACCGATTTTTTAAAGCTTCATTCATTGGCGCTGTGCCGGCGTACCCTTCGTTTACAGCGGCAATCACGCTGAACGTCGGCTTTGCGGTCACGACTTCTCCCGTAAAAGGGTTGGTAATCTGGCGCCGGTAGTCTAGCACACCATTTAAAATTGGCAATGTTTCGGGCTTGGCCATATTGATTTCATCAATGTATAAAAGATGCCCTTTTTTCATTGCTTGAATAACAGGTCCTTCCACAAAATCAATTTGTGTTTTGCCGTCCACTTCAACAATGGTTTTAAAGCCAAGCATCGCTTCCGCGTCCAGGTCAATGGAGCAGTTGATGCTGTGTACTGGCTGGCCGAAAAAAGCAGCCAGTGATTCTGACAGCTTTGTTTTCCCTGAGCCTGTTGGCCCCTTCAGCAAAATATTTTTTCCAAGCGCCAAAGAAACGACGGTATCTGTTACGATTTCTTCATTTTGTGCAATATAAGAGCCCGCATTCGGATCTGCTGTCAGCCCAAATTGTTTTTTTCTTTCCTCAATAATAGTTTGAATGGATGATGGCAATGTTGATATATTCAAAAAAATCTTCCTTTCCCTTAGCTATGCACGCTTCATCATACACCTGAAAGTGCATACAACGCAAAAAAGCGGACTGGCTGCCCGCTTTTTTGCTTCGCGTTACAAATCGTATTCATAAATATAAAGACCGCGGCCCAGCTTGCGGACATGTGCATTTTCCCGCTCCAGGCTATTCATAAATGTTGTCATATTGGCAATTTTTTTGCCGGATTGTTCTTCGACGTAACGCTGTAGCTCAATCCCTCGAATTGGTGTGTTTTGCTTTTTTAAAATTTGAATGGTCGTATCCCGCAGCTCAGTCAAACCTTCACTCCGGCGTCCCCGGCGTACTTTTGGAGGCGCACCGACCGTGGTTACAGCGGTTATATCAGTCGTAGCTGCTATATCTGCAACGGTTATATCAGCCGTATGATTCCCTTCTGCTTCATCCAGCTCCTGAAGCCGCGCAAAAATCGCTTCCCGTTCTTTTTTAAACTCCTGCATCACGCGAACTTCTGCGTCTGCTAATTGATCCAGCCTGATTTTTAAAGCCATGCGTTCGTTAAACATGTTTCTGCCCCCTTACAGCTAGCGTTCGTTTATCCAGTCACTTCTTGAAAATAATCTTTGTAGAAGCCTGATATACGGCCTTTATTGTCCACGACAAAATAAAACTCATCCGTTTCATTTTTTACTTCATACACTTTGCCTTTAGTCAGTACATTTTCTACTACATATTTTTTAGCGTCGGTATGAACGCATGTTACCTGCTTAATCGTTTCCTTTTTGTCCCAGTTAGAATGAATCATGTTTGTTATGTCTCCTTTATATGCTATTTAGTACATCTGAAATCATGGTATGGATATGAAGAGGACGCATGGCCTGGGCTGGATAAGCTTCGTTCCATTTATCTGCACATTTCCCATGCAGCCAGACGGCATCTGCTACAGCTGTTTTCAGGTCAGGATTACGCATCATAAGCGCGAGCAGTACACCTGTCAGTGTATCGCCACTTCCTCCTTTAGACAACCCTTCATTTCCTGTTTGGTTGATCAGCCCGCTTCCGTCTGCAAAGGCGATAACGGTATACTCCCCTTTTAATACAACGGTTACACCCTGTTCAACCGCATACGCTGATGCTTCTTGCAGCCGATTTTGTTGAATAAACGCAGTTGATTTTCCTGTTATTCGGGCAAACTCTCCCGGATGTGGCGTAAGGACAACCGGGCACTTTGCCTTCTGGTAACTCCGCGTGGCAAGAGCCCCTGCATCCAAAATAACCGGCCGATTCTGCTGCAGCAATTGCTGCACGATTTCTTCCATTTTGGAGTCTGCTGCCCGGCCGCAGCCAGCTGCAATGACTTCGTACGGATGATTCCTGCTTATTTCCTGATCAAAGTGATATATTGCTTCAGGCACGTGAGAAGCGATCACAGGCACTGCTTCTCTTTCCGTTTGCACAGTCAGCTTTCCGGCGCCGCATGAAACAGCACCGAGCGCTGCAAGCGCAGCGCTGCCAGGCATTTCGCTCGTTCCAGCGATTAAAAGACCGTGGCCGAACGTTCCTTTATGGGTATTATTCCCGGGGTGATGAAATGAACGTGAATCAATAGACGGTTCGTATACGTGCCAGCTTGATGTATGTAAAAGTCCAATATCAATCAGCTGCGCTTCACCGTAGTGGGCAGCCGCCGGATATAAAAAGCGTGATGGTTTGTATCCGTGAAGAACAAGCGTTTTGTTCGCTTGAAGAGCCGATTCATCCACTTCTCCACTGTCGGAAGCAGTGCCTGTTGGCAGATCTACCGCCACTACATGGGCTTTTTGTGTGTGAATCCACTTTACACATTCTTTGATCGACTCCGATAAGGGAAGGCGTGTTCCTGCACCTAAAAGCGCGTCAATGATAACGGTAGCGGAGGTATCGGGCATACCTGTTTGATAGGAATAACCAAGCGACTCATAGTAGGCCAGGTGCTGCCGGGCAGCCCCTTTTTCCGGAACGCCGAGTGGAAAACAAAGCTCGCACGCAGCCCCTGCCCTTTTTAAATACCGTGCCAGCACAATACCGTCGCCGCCATTATTTCCTTTGCCGGCTAAAATAAGAAACGAATGCTCTGTTATCGGATAAAAAGACGCTATTTTTCGCCCCAAACCAGCACCAGCCAGCTCCATTAATGTAAAACCAGGCATTCCTTTTTTCTCAGCCAGCTGGTCTATTTTTCTTATTTCACTGCTCTTATAAATATACAACATAAACCCTCCTTTTATCATAAATTTCGTGAAAATTTTTCAAAAACGAGTATAATATTTAGGAATATTATAGCGTTTTTTTCTACCAGCTTGTTATCATTTGCCTTTTGTCAGATAGCTAGTATAATAATCAGAAAATAAAGAGTAAATCTCTTTATTACTATCACCATATCAAAGGAGGTCATAAAATGAAAATTATGAGTGACGAGATGCTGGTGGCCGCTTACAGGGATGCTTTAAAGCAGGATCGAAACAAGTCGGAAATTGAAACATTAAAAACTGAAGTAAATAAACGTGGTCTTTCACCCAAGCTTGAAAAAGAATAATGAAAACCCCGCAGCAGCTGCTGCGGGGTTTTTCTTATCCTTCAAGAAGTAGATCTTCTGGATTTTCAATTAATTCTTTTACCAGCTTCAAGAACCCGACCGCTTCTTTTCCATCGATAATCCGGTGGTCGTATGAAAGAGCCACATACATCATTGGACGGATTTCAACGGCATCTCCAACAGCTACTGGACGTCTTTGGATTGTATGCATACCGAGAATACCTACCTGCGAGCCATTTAAAATTGGCGTTGACAGCAATGAACCAAATACACCGCCGTTTGTAATTGTAAATGAGCCGCCTTGCAGGTCACCAAGCGCCAATTTGTTATCACGCGCTTTTAGTGCCATATCCATAATCGATCCTTCGATTTCCGCAAAGTTTTTACGGTCACAATCGCGTACAACCGGTACAACCAAACCGTCTTCTGTTGATACAGCAACACCGATATCATAGAACTTTTTCAAAACGATTTCGTTTCCATCGATTTCCGCATTGACGTAAGGATATTTTTTCAATCCTGCAACCACTGCTTTTGTAAAGAAAGACATGAAGCCCAGACGGACATCGTGATCATCAAAAAATTTGTCTTTTTTCCGTTTACGAAGATCCATAATGTTCGTCATATCAATCTCGTTAAACGTTGTCAGCATTGCTGCTGTTTGCTGCACTTCCACCAGACGCTTGGCAATCGTTTGACGACGGCGGCTCATGCGCTCACGCTCAACCGGCTTGCCGTTATCCTGCGCTTTTGGTGCAGGTGGAGCTTGTTTTTGCGGCGCTGCCTGCTGCGGTGCAGCTGCCGGTTTGTTTTGATGAGATTCTACATCCTGTACACGTACACGGCCAAGCGGATCTGCTGCTGCAACCGCATTTAAATCAATGCCTTTTTCACGAGCAAGCTTGCGGGCTGCCGGTGAAGCAATTGTACGGCCGGCTGCTTCTTCCTGTTTTTGAGCTGGTTCTTCTTGAACAATATCTTCTTTTGCCTGTGGCTCTGTTTTCACAGGTGCCGCTTCTTGCTGAGCTGGTGCAGCTGTTCCAGCTGAACTGCCTGCTCCTGCTTCCACAATTGCAATAACCTGGCCTACTTCAACCGTATCGCCTTCAGCCGCCTGCAATTCTTTAATCGTCCCAGCTTCTTCTGATATCACTTCTACGTTAACTTTGTCGGTTTCAAGCTCAACAATATACTCGCCTTTTTCAACATAATCACCCGGCTGTTTTAACCATTGTGCGATTGTACCTTCTGTAATTGATTCTGCCAGTTCAGGAACTCTAATTTCAGCCACTGTAAAATCCTCCTCGGTAATTTCCATGTCTTTTGGTATGTACATTCCCGGCTCCATAGGGGAGCCGGTTATTGTTTTATTGTTCTTTTGTTAAAACGGTGCGTAAAATACGTGCCTGCTCTTTCTTATGAACGATCGCATCGCCTTCTGACGGGCTGGAGCGACGGCGGCGGCCTACGTAACGAACCGTTGCGCCTTCTGGAACTGTATCACGCAGTCTTGGATCCATGTATGTCCATGCGCCCATATTCTGCGGTTCTTCCTGAAGCCAGATCACTTCTTTTACATTTGGGAAGCGTCCTAAAATCTCGGTAATTTCTTCTTTCGGGAATGGATACAGCTCTTCTACCCGCAATACGTGCAGCCAGTCTAGATTTTCTTCTGACTTATCGATTTGCTCAGCAAGATCGATCGAAACTTTCCCGCTGCAAAGCACAATACGTTCTACTTTCTTCGGGTTGCTGCCTGTTCTCGGCTCTTCTACGATAATCTTAAAGTTTCCATCCGAGAATTCAGATGCTTTAGACGCAGCCAGCGGATGGCGAAGCAAGCTTTTCGGTGTCATAATAACAAGCGGGCGAACTTCTTCTTTTTGCAGGATGGAAGCCTGCCGGCGCAGAATATGGAAATACTGCGACGTTGATGATAAGTTTGCAACCGTCCAGTTGTTTTCTGCTGCTGACTGAAGGAAGCGTTCCATGCGTCCGCTTGAATGCTCAGGTCCCTGTCCCTCGTAGCCGTGCGGCAGGAGCATAACCAGACCTGATTTTTGACCCCATTTTGCCCGGCCGGATGAAACAAACTGATCGAACATCACCTGCGCCATATTGGCGAAGTCTCCGAACTGCGCTTCCCATAAAACAAGCGTCTCTGGAGAGAATACGTTGTAGCCGTATTCAAATCCGACAACAGCCGTTTCTGTCAGCGGCGAGTTGATGACATCAAATGAAGCTGATACATTGCTCAAGCCGTGCAATTGATTGTATTCTGCACCATTACGCTCATCATGTAAAACCAGATTACGATGGGCAAATGTTCCGCGCTGTGAATCTTGACCCGTTAGTCTGATCGGTGTGCCTTCTTTTAAAATAGAAGCAAAAGCAAGTGTTTCCGCATGTCCCCAATCGATTTGACCGTCTTGTTCAAAAATCTGCTCACGGCGTTTTAAAATCCGCTCCAGCTTTTTAAATGGCTGAAATCCTTCCGGCCATTGAAGAAGCTCTTGATTGATTACTTTTAAATCATCTTCGCTTACGCCCGTTTTATGGCATGGAAGATCTTGTTCTACAACTTCCGGTGGATTCATGATAATATCCGGATTTTCATCTTTTTTCGGAACGGTTTCAAACAAATCTTTTAGCTTTTGTTCATTTTCTTTATACAGTTCATCAGCGAATCCCTGTTCAATCACACCACGGTCAGCCAGTTTTTGCGCATAAAGCTCACGAACCGTCTGGTGTTTATGAATAATATTGTACATTTGTGGATTGGTTGTCATTGGCTCGTCCATTTCATTGTGTCCGAAACGGCGGTAACCGATCAAGTCAATCACAAAATCTTTACCGAAGCGTGTCCGATAGTTCACGGCCATAAACGCTGCTGCCACACATGCTTCCGGGTCATCCGCATTCACGTGGACAATCGGCACTTCGAAACCTTTAGCTACGTCTGATGCATATCGTGTAGAACGTGAATCATAGGTTTCCGTTGTAAAACCAATCATGTTATTGGCAATAATATGGATAGATCCGCCAGTTTTGTAGCCGTTGATCTGGCTCATGTTAAAGGTTTCACCGACGATTCCCTGACCCGGGAATGCGGCATCACCGTGAATAATAATAGACATTGCTTTTGAAACATCCAAAACTGGTTTCCCGTTTTGCGTGCGGTCTTCCTGAGCTGCACGTGTGTAGCCGGCGACAATCGGGCTGACTACTTCAAGGTGACTTGGATTGTTTGCAAGTGTAATGCGCGCTGTCTGTGTATCTTCTTCTTTATAGCTGCGGTCTGCGCCAAGGTGATATTTTACATCACCGGTCCAGCCGTGGTAGTTCATTTTCATTGAACCAAGCGGCAGCATTTTTTTATTAGGCGCATGGGCAAATTCTGCAAAAATCATTTCATACGGCTTACCAAGAATGTGAGCGAGTACATTCAAACGGCCACGGTGAGCCATCCCAATATTAATGGTTTGCGAGCCTTTTACAGCTGAATGGTGGACAAGCTCGTCTAAAAGAGGCACCATCGCATCCAAGCCTTCAATTGAAAAACGCTTTTGACCAACAAAGGTTTTGTGGATAAACTTTTCAAAGCCTTCAACCTGCGTAAGACGTTTTAACAGCTTTTTCTTATCGCTATCACTGAACGTCGGGTAATAATCCGTTGATTCGATCTGCTGGCGAAGCCATTGCTTTTCTTCTAAATCATGTACTTGAGCAAATTCAAAAGCGACTTTGTCAGTGTACACTTTTTTCAAGTGCATAATGGCGTCATATCCGTTTTGCACGTGTGATGGTGCACCCGGACAGATGTACTCCACCGGAATCTGGCGCAAATCCGCTTCTGTAAGCTCGTATGTTTCCAGATCGATTCGGCGCGTGTCTTTTTTACTGCCATCAAGTGGGTCAATATCCGCTGCCAAATGGCCGTAAATCCGGATGCTGTCTGCAAGCTTAACCGCCCGGAATAGCTTGTCAAGATCACCTGCTGATGTGGTATGCTGCGCTGTATTTCCAGTTAACGATTCCGGGGGACCCCATTGATCAAATAACTGGCGCAGTTCTTGGTCGACTGCCTCTGGATCGGCCAAGTACTGTTCGTACACTTCCATTACGTACCCAAGGTTCGGACCCGAAAAATGTTTCCACGGGTTTCCCTGGCCATTCTGCATGTTCATTCTGAAAAACCTCCACCTGTTGCCCATTTGATTTTCGTGTATACGTTCGCGTTTACCAAAATATGTACAAATAAATCTAAAAACGCTTTCAGAACATCCTTACCACTCTGAAGGCCATTTAAACAAAAAAGGCTTTTTGTTAAAGAATTCCGTTGATTTGTGGAATGCCTTTTTCATGTACCATCTTACTACTGTTTTTTCAAAAATCCAAGCTTTTTTGCAAATTTACGCAATAATTTTTCACTTTTTTTGAAAACGCTCCAAAGTGCGTCGTTATGCGGTTTGTTTTACTCCTGATCGATAAAAAAGCGTTATATAACACCCCCCTTTCATTAGTGAAATCTTATAATAAAAATCTTTCATTTTCGGCATAAAATTGATGCCGAAACAGCATTTTAAAATATTTTAGATATGTTCTTTTGAGATCGTTTTCTCAAATTATTTTTTCCTGTCTGGCAGCTTCTTTTATCTGATAAAATAAAAATGGGAGTGATACATAATGACAGAGTTGATTTCATATGAACAAGTACGTTTTGTGCGTCAGGACAATGTGATTTTAAACAGTGTAAATTGGACGGTAAAGCAGGGAGAGCACTGGGCTGTATTGGGACTAAACGGATCAGGCAAATCAACCATGCTGAACATGATGGGCGGATACGAATTTCCTACCAGCGGCACGATTCGCGTTTTCGGACACGAATATGGGCGCTTTAACTGGGAATACGTAAAAAAGCGGCTTGGCTTTGTTGGCAATACATTAAATCGTTTTTTGGAAACACTTAACATGGAAAGTGCCCGTGAGATTGTCGTCAGCGGCCGTTTTAATTCAATAGGACTATACGAAAAAACAGATGCAGCGGATTGGGAAAAAGCGGATGAACTGCTTGCATCACTCCGATTGTCTTACCTGGCAGACAAGCCGTATCGGTTTATGTCGCAGGGAGAACAGCGGCGAGTGCTGATTGCTCGGGCTTTTATGGCCGATCCTGATGCCATGATCCTGGACGAACCATGCTCTGGTCTTGATGTAAGAGCGCGGGAAGAATTGCTTTCAGCGCTGGAAGAACAGGCTCACAAGCGGCAAACCTCTTTTTTGTACGTAACCCATCACATTGAAGAGATTTTTCCCTCTATCACACATGTTCTCGTTATCAAGCAAGGGCAGGTACTGGCAGCCGGTGAGAAAAAACAAGTGCTGACCAGCCCTATTCTATCTGAAGCCTTCAGTCTTCCCGTTGAGCTTGAATGGCAGAATGAGCGTTGCTGGCTCAAGGTACTGTCCAAATAAAAGAAACACCCTTTTTCAGCTGAAAAAGGGTGTTTCTTTATGGCTGCTTTACGGTATAAGCTGTTTGATTTCGTCGCCTTTGCCTTCGTGGAGAAGCTGGACAATTTTACTGCCGACAATCACTCCGCCGCACGCCGCGCCCAGCGTTTCGGCCTGTTCTTTTGAAGACACACCGAATCCGGCCAGAACCGGCACAGGGCTTTGCTCCGCGATGCGGGATAAGTGGGCACTAAGATCACCTGAAAATCCAGCGCGTGCGCCGGTAATTCCGTTGACGGTCACTGCGTAAATAAATCCTTCCGCATCTTTTACTGTTTCAGCAATGCGCTCGTTGGAGCTGGTCAGTGTCACAAAGCGGATCATAGCAATGTCACGCTTGGCCAGCGGCTCTTTAAATTCGGCTTCTTCTTCCATTGGTACGTCCGGGATAATGACGCCCGATACACCGGCCCGCTCACACAACTCGGCAAAACGCTCTGCACCCACTTTGAATACCGGATTCGCGTAAGTCATAATCACAATGGGTACGCTGATTTCATCTTTGAAAGATGCAAGCTCGTCCAGTATTTGGGTAAGCGTCACTTTTTCTTTGAGCGCACGCTTGCCTGCTTCCTGGATAACCGGCCCGTCGGCAACAGGATCAGAGAATGGAATACCTAGCTCTATCACTGTTACACCCGAATTTTCCAAAAGCAGAATCGTTTCTTTTAATGTATGAAGTCCTCCATCTCCCGCCATGATATAAGCGGTGAATGCTTTTTTTCCGTCCTGTTCCACTTTTTGAAACGCTTCGGCCATTTTAAATTTGGTCATGCCTGCTTGCCCTCTCTTTCAAACCGTTCTTTAATTTGCGCCACATCTTTGTCACCGCGTCCGGATAAGCAAATGGCAATAATCTGATCCTTCTCCATTGTCGGCGCAAGCTTCAATGCATAAGCAATCGCATGAGAACTTTCAAGCGCCGGGATAATACCTTCTGTTTTGGTCAGCACTTTAAAGCCTTCTAATGCTTCTTCATCGGTAATATGTTCATAGATGACCCGGCCGGAATCTTTCAAAAAGCTGTGCTCCGGCCCAACGCCCGGATAATCAAGGCCGGCTGAAATCGAATGAGCTTCTTGAATCTGGCCCGCTTCATCCTGCAGTAAATACATTTTGCTGCCATGCAGCACACCAACGCTGCCCATCGTCATCGATGCCGCGTGCTTGTTAGTGTCTACTCCACTTCCGGATGCTTCAACACCATACATTTGAACCGACTCATCTTCAATAAACGGATAAAACATACCCATCGCATTGCTGCCGCCGCCAATGCAGGCCACAACAGCATCCGGAAGACGCCCTTCTTTTTCCTGCAGCTGTTTTTTTGTTTCCTGCCCAATGACCGCCTGGAAATCACGCACAATCTGCGGGAATGGATGCGGTCCAAGCACAGATCCCATAATGTAATGGGTATCTTCAACGTTTGTGACCCAGTAGCGAAGCGCTTCATTCACGGCATCTTTCAGCGTGCCGCTTCCTTGTGACACACTTTCAACGCGCGCCCCCAGAAGCTCCATGCGGAATACGTTTAATTCTTGACGGCGAATGTCTTCTTCGCCCATAAAAATAACACAGTCAAGGTTCAGCAGCGCACAAACGGTCGCAGTCGCCACTCCATGCTGGCCGGCGCCCGTTTCGGCAACGACTTTTTTCTTGCCCATTCGTACGGCAAGCAGGGCCTGTCCAATCGTATTATTAATTTTGTGGGCACCAGTATGATTTAAATCCTCCCGCTTCAAATAGATTTTTGCACCGCCTGCCGCTTTCGTTAAATTTTGGGCAAAGTAAAGTGGATTTTCGCGCCCCACGTAGTCTGTTAAATATTGATTCAGCTCGGATAAAAACGCTTCGTCTGTCATGGCCGACTGGTAGGCTTCCTCCAGCTCTTTTACAGCACGCATCAGTGATTCTGGTACATAACGGCCTCCATATTCTCCATAATGCCCTTTTTCATCGGGCTGATTGTATTGATTACTCATGATTGATGGGCTCCTTTCGCACGCTCTACAAATTGGAATATTTTCACTTCATCTTTCCGTCCATCGGTTTCCACGCCGCTGGAGATATCAACGGCAAATGGGCCAACCGACTGTACGGCTTTTTTTATGTTATCAGGATGCAGGCCGCCTGCCAAAATCAAGCGGCTTTTATCGACCGCGGGATCGTCTAGAATCGACCAGTCAAATGTTCGGCCGCTGCCGCCCCGGAACGCAGCAGGCGGGCTGTCAATTAAAATATAATCGGCCGGGAAGGCGAACATTTCTTCAAAAGAAAGATCGTCTTTGGCAGAAAAAGCTTTAATGACAGGGACCGGCATCCGGCGGGCAAAGTCGGCCGTTTCATCCCCGTGTAATTGCACGTAATCGAGCCCTACCTCTTCTGTAATCGAGCGGATCGTTTCTTCGGTTTCATTCACGAATACGCCGACTTTTTTCACATTCGGCCCTACGGCTTCTGCGAGCTGCCGTGCAAATTCAGCCGGGATTTTCCGGCTGCTCCGGGCAAATACAAATCCAATCATATCCGCTCCGGCTTCACGCGCCCAGCTGGCTGCTTCAAACGATTGAATACCGCAAATTTTTACGTTCATTTACAGCCCTACCTTCAGTGAGCGGACGGCCTCGCCTACGTTACCCGCTCTCATTAATGTTTCACCGACAAGCAGCGCGCGCGCACCTGCTTCTTTCATGCGGAGGGCATCATCCGCTGTTTGAATTCCACTTTCAGACACAAAAAACGCGTTTTCCTGCCCATATGAACGAAGCAGCCGTTCTGTTACAGCCAGATCAATGTCGAACGTTTTTAAGTTACGGTTGTTAATTCCAATCAAGTTTGCTCCGAGACGAAGCGCCCGTTCCATTTCCGCTTCATCGTGGACTTCTACAAGCACATCAAGCGCTTTTTCCTTTGCATGCACATACAGATGGTTCATCTCTTCATCGTTGAGTGCAGCAGCAATCAGCAGAATGATATCACCGCCCGAAGCAAAGGCGCGGTCGATCTGGATCGGATCAATAATAAAGTCTTTGTTTAAAACCGGGATATCAATGTTTGCTTTTACCGCTTCCAAGTCATTCATTGTTCCTTTGAAAAACGGTGTATCCGTTAAAACCGACACTGCGTCTGCGCCGTTTTCGGCATAAATGGATGCCTGCTGAACAGGATCAACCCCTATATTAATATCTCCTTTGGAAGGAGAGGCCCGCTTTACCTCGGCAATCAGTGCCATCGTCTGGGAGGCGGCGATCCGCTCGTAAAACGAAACCGGCTTCCGGTCCGCTGTATAGTTCAGGCCGGCTGCTTTCAGCAGGGAAACTTCTTCTCTTTTTTTATCAATAATTTTATCTAAAATAGTTGTCATCCGAGCACCGCTTCTTTCTGTCTGGATTTCGAGTAATCAACAAGATAGTTCAGCTTTGAAAGGGCAGCGCCGGAATCAATGCTTTCTCTTGCCATCTCAACGCCTTCTTTTACCGTTTTTGCTTTGCCGTTCGCAAACAAGCCAATTCCCGCATTTAGAAGCACAGTATCACGGCAGGCACCCTGTTCTTCCCCTTCTAAAATGCGTTTTAAAATGTCGGCATTTTCGATCGCTTCGCCGCCTTTAATATCATCAAGCGGATAAGCAGGCAGGCCGACCGATTCCGGCGTAATGATCATTTTTTCTACCTGTCCGCCTTCAAGCACAACAAGATGGTTTTCTCCCGCTAACGACGCTTCATCCATGTAGCCGGCACCATTTAGCACAACGGCCCGCTTGCGTCCAAGCCGGTTTAATACGTCTGCCATCATTTCCAGCATATCACGGCGGTAAATGCCAAGCAGCTGTGTATCAAGCTGAACCGGATTGGTTAAAGGCCCAATCAAGTTAAAAATAGTAGGAATTTTCAAATCACGCCGTACTTTCATAATCCGTTTCATTTTTGGATGTACGTGCGGGGCAAACAAAAAAGTAATGCCGTTTTCTTCAAGCAGCTTATCTGTTTCGCCCGCCACAAAGTCCAGTGACACGCCGAGATGTTCCAGCACGTCCGCACTGCCGGTTTTGCTTGATACACTCCGGTTGCCGTGTTTGGCTACCGTTACACCCGCACCCGCCAGCACAAAAGCAGAAGTCGTCGAAATATTGAAACTTTGAGAGCCGTCGCCTCCCGTCCCGCAGTTGTCCATTACATTTTTCCACGCTGTCCGGGTGGACACCGCGTTTTGGCGGAGTACATGTACGAGCGCGGCAATTTCATCAACCGTTTCGCCTTTTGCTTTCAGACCCATTAAAAAAGCAGCAATTTCACTGTCGGAAATATCCTCCTGCAAAATTTCTTCAACCGCGTCGGTCATTTCTTCAAATGACAGAGACTGGCCTTCTGAAATTTTCACCAAATACTGCTTCATATTTTTTTCTTTCCGGTAGGAGCGGAAAAATTCCGCAATCAGTTCATCCCCAATCTGGGTGCCGATCGATTCCGGGTGAAACTGCAGTCCAAACACCGGGTATTCCCTGTGGCGAAGCGCCATGATTTCGTTGTCGTCGACCGATTCTGCAATCACTTCGAGCTTCGGACTGAGCGTCTGTCGGTCTGCCACAAGTGAATGGTAACGCATGACTGGAACTGGTCCCTGTACCGCGGCAAACAGCCCCTTTCCTTCGTGGCGGACCATAGACAGCTTGCCGTGTTTAATCGTTTTAGCCTGGATAATATCCGTTCCAAATGCCGCAGCAATCGCCTGGTGACCAAGACAAATGCCGAGTATTGGAATGCGGTGGTAGAAAGCATGAACCACATCAATCGAGATGCCCGCTTCTTCCGGCGTGCCCGGTCCCGGCGAAATCACAATGGCTTCCGGCTCAAGCGCTTCTATTTCATCAATCGTAATCTCATCGTTACGAACAACCCGGACATTTTTGCCGATCCGACTGATCTGTTGATACAGGTTGTATGTGAAAGAGTCATAATTATCAATTAATAAAATCATTTCTGCACCTCCAGTAATGCTTTTGCTTTATGCATGGTTTCTTCATATTCGGTTTCTGGCTCTGAATCGTACACAATTCCTGCCCCGGCCTGCACGTGTGCTTTGCCGTCTTTAATAACCATTGTACGGATCGCCAGGGCAAAATCCATGCTGCCAGTTGTAGACAAGTATCCAACTGCCCCTGAATATACGCCGCGCTTTACCGGCTCCAGGTTGTTGATAATTTGCATGGCACGGATTTTCGGTGCGCCTGATACCGTTCCGGCAGGCAGACAGGCGGTCAGCGCATCGAGTGGATGATAGTCTTCTTTCAGTTCACCCGAAACTTCCGATACGATATGCATCACGTGCTTGTACTTTTCAATTTTCATATATTTATCGAGCGTAACAGAGCCAATTTCGGAAATTTTCCCGACATCATTTCGGCCAAGGTCAACGAGCATACGGTGCTCCGCAATTTCTTTTTCATCGGCAAGCAGTTCTTCTGCCAGGCGCGCATCTTCTTCCGGTGAGCTGCCGCGCGGGCGCGTGCCGGCAATAGGATTCGTTGTTACGGTGCGGCCGCTTACTTTTACTAGGCTTTCCGGCGACGTGCCAAGAACTGTATAGCCATCAAAATCAATGTAAAACATATACGGCGACGGATTAGATGTCCGCAGGCGGCGGTACAGCGTAAAGGGATCGCCCTCGAATGGAGAAGAAAGACGCTGGGACAGCACAACCTGGAAAATGTCACCCCGAACGATATGCTCCTTTGCCTGTTCGACCATTTGGCAAAACGTGCTTCGCTCTAATCCGGAGCTGAACGCAAGCACGTTTGTTTCCTGCCTGCTGTCCGGTTTTTGATCGCTATGGATATCATTGTAAATCGTTTGGATAGCAGCTTCCATTTCGGCTTCTGTCCGCCCGCCAAACAAATCAACGGCAGCGATCGTTACACGCTGTGTCAAGTGGTCATATACAACAAACGTATCGTAAAACATCATGTGCACGTCCGGCATGCCCAGCTCGTCTTTAAGCGGCTCGCCAATTTTTTCTTCAAAGAAAACAGTGTCATAGCCAATATAACCAGCCGCTCCTCCAAAAAACGGAAACGGATACGACTGCCCTTCCTGAACGGGCATAATGGCTTTTAGCTTGTCCATAAATTTGCCGGAGCCGGTTTCGTTTGTTCCATCTTTTTTGCTCAATTTGAATCCTGCCGCATCTGCTTTAAACTCGGCGATTGGATCTACAGCAATAAACGAGTAGCGCCCGCTTTCTTCGTGCTTCGCCGATGATTCAAACAGCATTTTTTGAGAGCCCGAAAGCAAACGGTAAATCGAGATCGGGGTAATCATGTCTCCTTCTATTTCTTTTAATTGATAAGCTGCGTTTGTTTGTACATTCATCTTCCATTCTCCTTTCAAGGCATAAAAAAACTCCATAGATGATGATCATCTATGGAGGACGGTTTCCCGCGGTGCCACCTCTCGTTGAAGCAAATGCTTCCCCTTAAAATCCGGTTAACGGCCGGCTACCGGGCGCTCTACTCGTTCGTTCAAGCTGCCACTCACGGACCCATTCAAGCAGATGCTTCGTACCGGTTTCCACCATCCCGGCTCTCTTTGACGTGCTTGTCTGCTTTACTTTTTCCGATCAACGTATTTTTATATACAAAAAGGCCCCCTCATCAACAAAAGGACGGGGAGCCGTGGTACCACCTTTATTGGCCGCAAAATGCAGCCCACTTTAACAGCAGAATTCGTTTCTGCCTGTTCCTTGTAACGTAAGACGGACGCCGGAGCCTACTAATATCGTTCGGTCCGGAGCTCAGAAGCCCATTCACACGGTTTCCTGCACCGGCTTGCACCAACCGCCGGCTCTCTTCAGCATTTCACTGTGCTACTATTCTTCTTCAACGCTTTGTTATTTGACTGATTATTATCATAATACAATCAATTCAAAATATCAACCCTTTTGGAACGGATTTTTCCACTCCATCAGCGCTGCACAGTTGTGCGACTCATGGTCATCCAGATAATTGTGCAGAACACCCACCGGCGTGCGTCCTGCCCGCATTAAAAAGGTCACAACGGAATCGTATATCTCACCGGCAGTTACTTTCTCAAGATACTCTTCCGGTGTCAGCTGGTCAGCATAAAGATGATAGCCCGGCATACGCCCGCCGCCCAGCAGCCGGTCAAGCTTCAATTGGACGACCGTTTGATACATCGCCTCGACCATTTTTTTAGCAAGCCCGAGCTTTCGAAATGCCGGTTTTACGCAAATATCTACTACGTATAAGGTATTGCCATCCGGATTATGGGAACGGATATAGCCGTTATCCGTCACCTCTTCCCACGAATGGGCATCACCCGGCTCATATTGAATGATCAGCGCAGTCATCGAGCCGGCAATTTCCCCGTCGATCTCTACACAAAGCGCTCCTTCTGGAAAAAGATCAATATGATTTTGCAATTGTTCGGTATTCCACCATAAATCCGGTGGGAATGGCGGCGGAAAAGCCGCTCTTTGCACATCGATCAGTCCGTCAAAGTCCTGCTTCCCGTAATGGCGGAGGATCGCTTTGACTGGCTTTTTATCACGGAACGTATAATATTCCTGATAATAGTTACTCATTTTCCCACCAATCTGGGTACAAATCAGTCCGCCGGTCGCGCCACGTTGTAACCGATCCTTTTTTACGTACTTCGTATAAAAGCGCTAAATCCAGATCCGCTGTGATAATCATATCGTCATTCATAATGCCTTCTGCCACGATGCCGCCCGGCGGGAATGGAATGTCATTCGGTGAAATGACGACCGCCTGTCCAACATTAGACCGCATTAAGTCTACGGTTGGCAGTGAGCCGACTGTGCTCGCTCCCACAACGTAAATTTGGTTTTCAACCGCCCGTGCGTGGCTTGTATAGCGGACACGGTGAAAACCGTGCCGGTCATCTGTGCATGAAGGGCAAAAAATCACATCAGCACCCTTTGCTTTCGCCATCCGGACCACTTCCGGAAATTCAATGTCATAGCAGGTAAGAATCGCAATCGTGCCTTTTTCTGTTTCAAAAATACGAAACGTTTCTCCCTGCTGCATATTCCAGCCCTCTACTTCAGCCGGTGTAATGTGCAGCTTGGACTGCATCTGGTAGGAACCGTCAGGATAAAATAAGTAGGCTGTATTTTGAATGCCGCCTTTCCATTCCGTTACATGGGTACCGCCGATGATGTGAACGTCATATTGCTTGGCAAAGCCTGAAAACAGCCGCTCATATCTTTCTGTAAACAATGGCAGATCGGTAATTTGAAGTGCCTCGCCTGTTTTTTCATCACCAATGGACAAAAGCTGTGTGGTGAAAAATTCCGGAAACAGGATAAATTCCGCTTCAAACTCCATTGCTGTTTTTATGTAGTGTTCACATTGTTTTGCAAATTCATCAAATGAATCGATGGTGTGCAGGTGATACTGCACAGCTGATACACGCATTTTCACTTTAAACCGCCCCTCTCATCTTTTATACGGTAGTAGAAAATGTCGTTTTTTGCAAGAAAAAAAGACGGCTCGAAAGCCGTCACAAGTCGGATGTTCAATTCACTCTCATAAGAGGGGGTTAATGAGAATGAATCTCAATTTCAATTATAAACGGTTTTTATTTATTGTCAACTCTTTTGCGATTGTTTTTAATAAAAAAAGAGGTCAAGAGAAAATTCTTTTTTCAAAAAGTCAGACTGTAGACAAATGGTTAATAACCGTCACATGAATAGGATAGGCAGCGTCCAGGCAGCTTCTTCTATGCTTCGGCTAAGAACGGTCACGAAACATGTAGATTTTGAGGATGATGTAGCCCGACAACATCCTATTTCAATAGAATAAAAAAACCGGCGGAAATTTCCGCCGGTCAGACTGTAGACAAACTCG
>NZ_LAHL01000007.1 GCF_000966195.1 Domibacillus robiginosus
ATGTCTATCCAGTCCTTGGCCGATTGAGCTTCATTTATCGGCTCTTTTTTTAAAAGAGACAGACTTTTTTCTAAACAATGAAAGAACCAGCTGCACGGGCAGCTGGTTCTTTTTTTTTCTTGAGGTCTTTGTTAATTTTATTAATAAAATGTAAATAAACCCATTGAATTCCAATTAGGCTAATAGAAGGGGAAAAGCTTTTTCACTTTGAGAAAAGCATATTTATCTATTTCTTACTGTTTGATTATTTACCTTTTTAAGGAAAAATAATCATACTTTTGGCTATCAACCCAATCAAATTTATTTTATAAATAAAACGTTAAAGTTTTCGTTGAATTTTGTTAAAGCGGCTTTTTTGACTCCTTTTTATGTTTAAATGTCCTTGAGAAAAGGAGGAAACTGGAATGAGTCACATTGAGCTTTCAAAGGTATCCAAGTCGTACGACAAACAGCGCAGCGTGCTCGAAGCAATCGATGTTTCGATTGAAAAAGGAGAGTTTTTTGTGCTGGTTGGCCCGTCCGGCTCGGGTAAAAGCACGCTGCTTCGCATGATTGCCGGTTTAGAAGACATCACGAGCGGCACGATACATATGAATGGACAAGTAGTAAACCACCTGCTGCCGAAAGACCGTCACATATCGATGGTGTTCCAAAATTACGCGCTGTACCCGCATCTTACGGTTGAGCAAAACATTTTGTTTGGCCTCGATGCCAAAAAAGTAAGCAAGGACACCCAAAAAAAGCGCCTTCATGAAACGGCGAATATGATGGGACTGGAAGATCTTCTGAAACGAAAGCCACGGCAGCTTTCAGGCGGTCAGCGCCAGCGCGTCGCCCTAGCCCGGTCCGTTGTCAGTGAAGCACCGCTTTGCTTGATGGACGAGCCCCTGTCAAACCTGGATGCCAAGCTTCGGGCGCACATGCGGATGGAAATTCGCCGGCTTCAAAAAAAGCTCGGCCTGACGATGGTTTATGTTACGCATGACCAGGTAGAGGCAATGACAATGGGCGACCGCATTATGGTGCTGCACGATGGGAAGATTCAGCAGGTCGGAGAGCCCATTACCTTATATAACGAGCCAGCTAATTTGTTTGTCGCATCGTTTATCGGTTCACCGAAAATGAATATGGGCAATGCCGTCATTAAAAATCATCAGGTGATCATTGAAGAGTCGCTGTCGATCCCGATCGAAGCAGCCGATATTATGGAGCTGCCGAAAAACCGGCGCCTGACAGCCGGTATCAGGGCCGAGCACCTTTATCAGGGTAAAGCAGAGGCAGACGCAGACGCAGACACGCACACATTGCCTGTGATCAATGTAGAACAGCTCGGCAATGAAACGATGGTTACCTTTGAAGTGGGCCGTGAATTCTGGACAGCCAAATGGCTTGGCCAGCACCCTGTCCGCGTTGGTGATCGCGCAGCCATTCGTTTATCTGCTGAAAACATCCACTTTTTTGATGCGGAAACGGGCGAACTGCTCAAAGCAGCCTCCGCTTCAGCGGCAAAAGAAGGAGTGGCTATATGAGCGAAGCGGCCGTTTCCATTCAATCAGAGGCGGCAGAGCTGATCGGAAAAGCAAAGCGAAAGCGGCGCATACAAAACACGGTAAAAGGGCTGCTGTTTTTGCTGCCATCGATCATTCTTTTTTCCGTCTTCCTGTTTTATCCGATGATCCGTACAGTTTATTTGAGCTTTTTTCTGACCAATACAAGCGGTATGCCGACTGTGTTTGTTGGGTTTGATAATTTTATCAACATTTTCACGTCGCCTCTTTTTCAGGACAGCTTGAAAACGACCTTCTTATTTGTGCTTTACACCGTTCCGGGTACGATTCTCGTCAGCTTGTTTCTCGCGGTGCTGGCCAATGAAAAACTGCGCGGCATCGGCTTGTTCCGGACTATTTTTTCTTCAACGATGGGCATTTCTGTAGCGGCGGCATCCGTTTTCTGGATGTTTTTATTTCACCCGACGATGGGCTGGCTCAACCAGTTCCTGTCCGTTTTCGGAGTGGAAGCAATCGGCTGGCTGACGGACCCGAAATGGGCGCTTTTCTCTGTGGCTCTTTCAACCATCTGGATGAACATCGGGTTTACCTTTTTAATTCTGCTAGGCGGTCTTCAGTCGATTGACTCGTATTTGTATGAAAGTGCAGATATCGATGGTGCGGGTTATTTTTACAAGCTGCGCCGCATTACCGTGCCGATGCTGTCGCCGACGTTATTTTTTGTCGTGACGGTCACACTCATTAATGCGTTTCAAACGTTTGGCCAGGTGGACATGCTGACACGCGGCGGTCCGCAAAATGAAACGAGCGTCATTGTGTATTCCATTTACCGGGATGCGTTTGTGAACTATCAGTACGGTACCGCGAGTGCGCAGGCGGTTGTTCTATTCATCCTGATTCTTTTGCTGACGCTTTTACAGTTTAAATGGGGAGAAAGGAAGGTTCACTACCAATGAGCATGCCTCTGTCTCAAAAATTGTTTTTATACGTCCTGCTCACGGTAGCCGCCATTCTTGTGTTTGCCCCGGCACTTCTGGCCCTGCTGATGAGCTTTATGCCGAGCGAGCAGATTTTAACCGGTACGATCATTCCCGATTCGCTGACACTTGATCACTACCGCAAGGCATTTGAGCGATTTCCACTGATGAGCTACCTGCTCAACAGCTTAATCGTTTCGCTGCTCATTACGGCCGGGCAGCTTTTATTAAGCAGCCTGGCGGCGTATGCGTTTGTGTTTTTGGAGTTTAAAGGGCGCGACACACTGTTTTTTCTTTTTATTGCAACGATGATGATTCCCTTTGAAGCTTCTATTATCCCAAACTTTCAAACGATTCGCGATCTGAACTTTTTAAACACGTACACGGGGCTTTCACTGCCGTTTTTTGCGATGGCATTCGGGACTTTCTTGCTGCGGCAAAATTTCAAGCAGATTCCAAAGGAATTAAAGGAAGCCAGTGAAATTGCCGGAATTGGAGACTTGAAATTTTATTTAACTGTAGTGCTTCCGGTCGCCAAAACAAGCCTTGTAACACTTGGCGTATATGGATTTTTAAGCGCCTGGAACATGTACCTGTGGCCGCTTCTAGCCACAACGGATGATTCCGTCCGCACCGTACAGATCGGACTGAAGCAGCTTCAATCACAGGAGCAGCTGAATGAATGGGGTGTCATTATGGCCGGCGGCATTATTGTCGTGCTTCCCACACTCATTCTCTTGTTTTTAGGGCAGAAAAAATTGCAAAAAGGCTTAACAGAAGGCGCATTAAAATAACGAAAAGGCGGTTAGGGAACATGAAAAAAAGATTAGCTTATGGATTACTCGGTCTTTCCATTTTTGCAGCGGGCTGCAGTTCAGCCGGTACTGAAGCTGAAAGCGGCACTGCGCCGAAAACAGAGGACGGCAAAACGGTTGTGACCTTCTGGCATGCGATGGGCGGGCAGGCACAGGAAGCACTGAATGAGACGGTCGCTGACTACAATGCCTCTCAGGATGAGGTACAGGTCAATGCAGAGTTTCAAGGGACATATGAAGAATCGCTGCCGAAGTTTCACAGCGTAGCCGGGACGGACCAGGCGCCAACTGTAATTCAGGTGCAGGAAATCGGATCGATGTCGATGATTAACAGCGGCAACATTGAGCCGATCCAAAAGTTTATTGATGAAGAGGAGTACGATATGAGTATTCTGGAAGAAAACATCAGCAATTACTACAAGATTGACGGTCAGTTTTATTCGATGCCGTTCAACTCCTCTACACCGGTTATGTACTATAACAAGGACGCCTTTAAAGCGGCTGGCCTAGATCCGGAAGCGCCGCCGAAAACGTATGAAGAAGTGGAAGCGGCAGCCAAAGCGATTACCGAATCGAACCCGGAAATGAAAGGTTTTGCACTGCAGGCGTATGGCTGGCTGTATGAGGAGCTTTTGGCCAATCAGGGCGGCCTCTTAATGGATAACGACAACGGCCGGTCTGACACACCGACAGAAGTGGCTTTTAACAATGAAAAAGGAAAATCCACATTTGAGTGGGTCAAACGCATGATTGATGCCGGTACCTTTGCAAACTACGGCACAAATGGCGACAACATGGTGTCCGGATTTTTAGCCGGGGATACCGCTATGTTTTTGCAGTCATCCGCTTCATCACGTGATGTGATCGATAATGCACCGTTTGAAGTAGGCGTTGCGTTTATTCCGCATCCTGAAGCGGAAGAGCGTCAGGGTGTCGTCATCGGCGGAGCAAGTCTCTGGATGTCAAGCGGCAAATCAGAGGAAGAGCAGCAGGCAGCATGGGATTTTATGAAGTACGTTCAAACGCCTGAAGCGCAGGCGAAATGGCATGTTGGCACTGGCTACTTTGCTATTAATCCGGCTGCGTATGACGAGCAGATTGTCAAAGATGCCCATGAAAAAATGCCGCAGCTGAAAACAGCGATTGAGCAGCTGCAGGCAACGAAGCCGTCTCCTGCTACACAGGGCGCGCTGATGGATATGATCCCGGAGGAACGCAAAATCATGGAAACAGCACTCGAAACCGTTTATAACGGCGGCGATGTAGACGAGGCATTTAACACAGCAGTTGAACAAGTGAATGCGGCGATTGAACAAGCGAACGCAGCCCGCGGAAATTAACGAAATAAAAGGAGAATAAAGCGCCTGCTTTATTCCCTCAGGCTGTTGACAAACGCTCACTTTCGGCGTCACTGGCCGGCTGTGAACGCTCATGACTCCCAAAAGGTCACTCCGCTTCCCAGCCGGCCAGCGTTCCTTAAAAGCCAAACGTTTTCAATCAGTCTGCTTTATTTTCTTTTTAGGATGAAAGGAAGGAAACACGATGAAGACATTGATTTACGGGCACCGTGGAGCGAAAGGGTCTTTTCCGGAAAACACCTTACTTAGCTTTCAACAGGCAATTGAGCAGGGAGCGGACGGCCTTGAATTGGATGTGCATATCACAATGGACGGTGAAGTGGTCGTGATCCATGATGAGACCCTTGACCGGACAACCGATGGCAGCGGTGTGGTGAGCGAGAAAACAGCAGCGGACATACGCACATACAGTGCAGGTGTTCGTTTTGCACATTTACCCCAGTACAAGCCGTTTTGGGACGAGGAAAGGGTGCCGTCATTGCAGCAGGTGCTCCAATATCTCGCTCCTTATGATGTAGAGCTGAATATTGAGCTGAAAACGTATAGCGTGCCGTACGAAGGAATTGAGAAGCGGGTGCTGGATGTGGTCCGGCGCTACGGGGGCGGACGCAAAATCGTGTACTCTTCTTTTCATCTGCCAACTTTAATCCGGCTGAGCAATCAGGAGCCGGGTGCTGAGACGGCCTGGCTGTTGAATGCACCGATCTCACGGCCGGGTGACTATCTTGATACGTTCGGCTTTGAAGCTCTGCATATAGGAAAAGAAGTCTTTTTTTCAAACGAAGCGCATTTTGCACGATGGGCCGACCGTCTGCGGGTTTGGACTGTAAATGACCCGTACGACATACAGCGGCTAATCACCGCCGGGGTCGGTTCCATTATTACCGACGTGCCTGACGTGGCTCTGGCCATCCGATATGAGCAGGAAACGGTCAGGCAGTAGATGGGTAACAGACAGAGAAGATAGCAGAGCGGCAGCGGCCGGACGGTAAGCACTCTGCCTGCACGTGTCAAATAACACCGAAGCGGTCTGCCACGTGAGCAGGCCGCTTTTTAGGAAACGGTGTAACCAAACGAAATTTTCCCCGTTTTTTGCCTCCTTTTATGGTAAAATGAAGGAAAAAGGAGAGTGGAAAAGTGAAGAAAATGGTTCAAGCAGCCGGAATGCTGTCGTTTTTAGCAGGCGGTCTGTCTTTTAGTGGACAAGCCTCCGCTGATGCCGCGGCATGCGCTCAGTATGGAAGTATACAGCCGGGCGTTAATCCGTCCTTTCAGCACATTAACTGCCTGCTGACAGCAGAAGCACTCGAGCAGGATATCCCGCCGGAGGTTGTCAAAGCGGTCGCGATGGAAGAAAATGCGTGGAAACAGTTTGATGAAAACGGAGATCCGATCGTTTCAGATGATGGCGGTATTGGTTTGATGCAGCTGACAAATCAGGCCGCCTTTGACCAGGAACGTTTAAAAACCGATATCGTTTATAATATCGAAAAAGGCGTAACCGTGCTCGACGAGAAGTTTAAAAGCAATGTCCCGAAAATTGCCGGTGACAGACGCGACGTGATTGAAAACTGGTATTTTCCTGTGATGGCCTATAACGGCATCAAGCCGGTCAACAGTCCGTTAAAGCAGGAAACAGGCGAAGTAAACGTGGAGGCTTATCAAGAAAAGGTTTTTGCTGAGATCAAAGCATCGAGTTTTATAAATGATCGATCATTTGCTGACTTTGGCTTTCAAACCTCGGATTTTCAGTATGATCCAGATAAGACAGACAACATCGTATTTAAGAAAATGAGCTATACGCCGACGGGCAGCTTGACGCAGACTACTTATAGCCTGCAAAAAGGCGATCAGGCCGTTACGGTAAATAATACGCCGGCGCTGCGCAGTGTTCCAGGCGGCGGAGCGGAAGAGATTCTTGAGGAGCTTGCTGAAGGAACTCTTTTAACCTTGACCGGACCGTTTCAATTTGACCAAAATCCAAACAGCACCCGGCAATTTGTCTGGTATCCAGTAAAAACGGCCGATGGCAAAACAGGCTTTGTTTCGTCTGCTTACCTCCAAAAATCGGACAAGCCTGCTGCTTCGCTGTTTAAAGATGTATCAGCCAATTACCGCTTCTACAATGATATCGCAGCCCTCAGCAGCCAGGACATTATCGGTGGGTACAAAGACGGAACCTTTAAGCCTGGCAAGCAAGTGACGCGCGGAGAAGCAGCATCAATGGTTGTGCGGGCGCTTGGATTGCCGATCAACGGGATGAAGCCTATTGAAGTCGCGAAAAAGCATGGGATTATAAACGGAGACAGGAACGGCCGTTTAGCAGAAGGGGAGCCGGTTACAAGAGCACAGGTGGCCATTATCCTGACGAATGCGTTCCAGTTAAAGGAAAGCGCTCCGATTTCCTTTACAGATGTACATGAACGAATGGCCGCATATGATTCGATCCGTCGTATCGTGGCAGCAAAAATTACCTACGGAGATGAAAACAACAAGTTTAATCCGGACCGGCCTGTTACACGCGGCGAGATCGCGGCCTTTTTAAACCGGACGCTTGAGCGGTAACCCAAAAGACCTGCCGATGGGCAGGTCTATTTTTTATTGCCAATTGTGCAAAATTCAAAATAAATGTTTTCGAGCGAAACAGCAAGGGAACAGAGAAAAGATTGACTATACAGGAGGGCTGCGTATGTGGAATGCACTAATGTGGGGCGGTATCTCCGGCTCGGCGGTTTTATTAGGCGCGCTTGCTGCTCTGTTTCTGCCAATTCAAAAACGAATCATCGGCTATATTATGGCGTTTGGGACAGGCGTGCTGATCGGAGCCGCTGCCTATGAGCTGCTCGGTGAATCGATAAAAGAAGGGGGATTTTGGGCGACAGGAATCGGATTTTTAGCCGGCGCTCTTGTATTTACACTTTTAGACATTTGGATTTCCAGAAAAGGCGCCAGTGAGCGGAAACGGTCACACGGGCAGTCTTCTGGCGGAAATTCGGGAATGGCCATTTTTATCGGAACGGTCATGGACGCGATCCCCGAGTCGATTATGATCGGGGCAAGCCTGTTAGCTGGAAAAGGTGTTAGCTTTCTTCTTGTTATCGCTATTTTTATCAGTAACGTTCCAGAAGGGCTCTCGAGTACGACCGGTCTTTTAAAAGGCGGCTATTCCAGAAAAAAAGTAATGGGGCTATGGGTAACGGTTCTTCTTATTTCTGCTCTTAGCGCCTGGAGCGGCTACTTTTTCCTTGAAGATGCCAGCCCGGCAGTGATGGCGGGGATTGCTGCTTTTGCAGGCGGCGGCATTATCGCGATGGTCGGCTCCACCATGATGCCCGAGGCCTTTGAAGAAGGCGGTCCGGCTGTCGGCTTTATGGCGGCACTTGGTTTGTTTGTCTCGCTTTTATTAAACGAATTATAAAAAGAGGGGAAGCCCTCTTTTTTTTATGTCTGCGCTGCATAGAAACGCTGCATAGAAAATCTGCTACACTGATAATAAGAGGTGGAATATATATGATAGAAGCAGAACAGTGGATCGAAGGGCTGATTGAGCAGGCGGGCTGGCTTGGGCCGGTTTTATTTATTTTTTTACATCTTATCCGCCCGTTTTTGTTTCTGCCGGTTGTGGTTGTTTGTGTAGCTGGAGGATATTTATTTGGGTTTCTTGGGGGAGCAGTTTATTCGATTATCGGCTTATCGCTGATGAGTGCCGTTTTTTATAAATTGGTCAACCACTTTCCGCGTGTGGGCGAACGGATGCTGAAGCTGAAGCGGAAAGTGGCGGGAGAGCGAAAAATGACGATCGGGCAGGTGATGGTGCTGCGGGTCATGCCATTCGTTCATTTTCATCTGCTGTCTCTTTATTTAATGGATATGACCAAATCCTACCGGGAGTATATGCATTATTCAGTGCTGGGCGTCATCACACCGGCTCTTTTATACACAGCGTTTGGCGAGGTTATCGAGCGGATGCCCTGGTATGAATCGCTTACCTTTTTAACGGTCCTGCTGGTGCTTTATGCGTTTTTAGAACGGCGGAAAAAACAAAAGCAGGAACAAAGCGAAGATTGAGTACTTATTTCATTATGTGCAAAATTCAATATTATTCTTTTAAAAAGAACAGCGAACCAAAAAGGTTTATTCTTTGTCAGCGGGGGAATACTTTTTCTGTAAAATAAAACGGATGGAGTGGATACCATGACACAAGATAAGTTCGAAAAAATGGATGAACAAACACCTCCGCAAACACAAAGCGAGCAGCCGGGTATCGAGTCGGAAATGACCCCTGAGCCGCTGTACGATGATCCAAATTACAAAGGGTCCGGCAAGCTGGCCGGCAAAACAGCACTGATTACGGGCGGCGACTCCGGTATCGGCCGCGCTGTTGCGGTCGCTTTCGCAAAAGAAGGCGCAAACGTGGCGATTGCGTACTTAAATGAAGAAAGCGACGCGAAAAAAACGGTTGACATTGTAGAATCCTACGGAGTAAAAGCGATGCACAAAGCAACGGATATCAGCAAGGTGGAAAACTGCAGACAGCTTGTAGAAGACGTGGTCGCAGAGTTTGGCGGTTTAAATATTTTAGTAAACAATGCAGCCAAGCAATTCCCGACAAAGGACTTTTTGGAGATTTCACCTGAGCAGCTGCAGGAAACGTTCCAAACAAATATTTTCTCAATGTTTTACCTGTCACAGGCTGCCCTGCCACATTTAAAAGAGGGCGATGCGATTATTAATACATCGTCTGTAACAGCGTACCGCGGATCACCGGAATTGATCGATTACTCCTCTACAAAAGGAGCGATTACGACCTTTACCCGCTCACTGTCCGCGAATTTAGCGGAAAAAGGTATTCGGGTCAACTCGGTAGCACCTGGTCCGATCTGGACGCCGTTGATCCCGGCTACGTTTGATGCGAAAAAAGTAGAGAAGCACGGTGCGTCTACACCGATGAAGCGCCGCGGACAGCCGTCTGAAAATGCGCCGGCTTACGTGTATCTTGCTTCAAATGATTCCACGTATGTGACAGGACAGACGATCCATGTCAATGGTGGCGATTATATTACATCTTAACACCAAAGCCCCTGCCTAAAGCAGGGGCTTTTATGTAAGAAAAGTTCACATTTCTATTGTGCTTTCTGGGATAAGGCTTTATTCTAGTAAAGTAATCTATTTTAAAAATAGAAATGGAGAGATGGCATTTGGAAGCATTTGTGACCTGGTTAAATGGCATTTTATGGAGTACCCCTGTTATTTATATTTTACTTGGTGTTGGACTCGTTTTCTCAATTTTGACAAGGTTTTTACAAGTTCGTCATTTGAAAGAAATGGTAAAGCTCATGTTTCAGGGCAAAAGCTCAGAAGCAGGTGTATCTTCTTTCCAGGCATTAGCCATTGCCTTAAGCGGGCGGGTTGGTACAGGTAATATTGCCGGGGTAGCGTCCGCTATTTTCTACGGCGGTCCTGGAGCGGTTTTCTGGATGTGGGCGATTGCTTTTATTGGAGCGGCCAGTGCGTTTATTGAATCGACACTTGCACAGATTTACAAACAAAAAGAAGGTGGCCAATACCGTGGTGGTCCTGCTTACTACATTGAAAAGGGAATCGGTATTAAGTGGTTTGCTGTTTTGTTTGCGATTGCTGCCTTGATTGCGATGGCTGTTTTGATGCCTGGTGTTCAATCGAATTCGATCGCCTCGGGTATTGAAAATGCATTTGGTTTAAATCCTGTTATTACTGGTATTATTACAATATTGTTTCTTGGCTTTATTATTTTTGGCGGCGTTAAACGGATTGCTAATGCTGCACAGGTCATTGTACCTTTTATGGCGCTTGGCTATATTCTGATTTCTTTGATTATTGTGTTAATGAATATTACAGAGCTTCCTGGCGTTATTGCTCTTATTTTCCGCAGTGCGTTTGGCGCTGACCAGGTTTTTGGCGGTTTGCTTGGAATGGCGATTGCATGGGGTGTTAAACGCGGTGTTTATTCAAACGAAGCAGGACAGGGGACAGGTCCTCATCCGGCAGCAGCTGCTGAAGTGTCTCATCCGGCGAAACAGGGGCTTGTACAAGCATTTTCTGTTTACATTGATACGTTGTTCGTTTGCTCGGCAACAGCTTTTATGATTTTGTTTACAGGTATGTATAATACAACAGCTGAAAATGGCACAATGATTGTTGAAAATCTGGCAGGCGTTGAAGTAGGCCCTGGCTTTACACAAGCTGCTATTGATAGTGTTCTTCCAGGCTTCGGCGCTGGATTTGTAGCTGTTGCGCTGTTTTTCTTTGCCTTTACTACCATTATGGCGTACTACTATATTGCCGAAACAAATATTTCTTATTTAATGAGTGGCAGAACAAATCCAATTGCGATCAATACATTGCGCGTTGTATTGTTGATCACTACGTTTTATGGAGCAACAAATGAGGCTGCTCTTGCATGGGCACTTGGAGATACAGGCCTTGGCATCATGGTCTGGCTGAATGTTATTGCCATTGTTATTTTAGCAAAGCCGGCGCTCATTGCCTTAAAAGATTATGAGGCACAGAAAAAGCAGGGCAAAGACCCGGTTTTTGACCCGAGGCCGCTTGGCATTAAAAACGCTGATTTTTGGGAAAACGATTATAAGCCAAATAGGGATGATCAAACTGTCTCACCTCAACAAAAAACAAGCGGTCCGTAACAGGACTGCTTGTTTTTTGTTGAACAAATTATTCAAATAAAAAATAATCCTGCTTTATTTCAAATACGTTTCCGTTTCCGGGACAATTTGCTAAAATAAGCAAGGATGAAAAAAAGGAGGGTTTTACATGACTGGTGATCAGCGGAAAAAGTTAATGATTTTAATGATCAATATGTTTATTGCCATCGGCAGCTTCGGCATTATTATTCCCATTTTGCCTGCATATTTAGATTCGATCAACGAGGGGGGAATGGCTGCCGGACTGATGATCGCTATTTTTGCGGGTGCGCAGCTTGTTTTCTCACCGATTGCCGGTAAATGGGCGGACGATTATGGACGGCGGAAGATGATTATTTACGGCTTGTTCGGCCTTGCGCTCTCGATGTTCGTGTTTTATTTCTTTGATTCGATTTGGATGCTCTACGCCTCGCGTGTGATCGGCGGAATTGGAGCGGCTCTGTTGGTGCCGGCTATTTTCGCTTATGTCGCGGATATTACAACGTTTGACCAGCGCGCAAAAGGCAACAGCTTAATTTCAGCCGCGATGTCGTTCGGAATCGTTGTGGGTCCTGGTATTGGCGGCTTTCTCGCTGACTTTGGCTTAAAAGCACCGTTTTTGATTTCAGCGATTGTGGCGCTGTTCGCGGTTTTTTTCTCGATTGTGCTTTTGAAAGAACCGGATCGCCCGGAGCAGCCGGCTGCAGCAGGTCATCCGGCCGAGGAGCCAATGATGAAAAAGCTGGCCCGCTCAGTTACGATGCCGTATTTTATTCCCCTTGTGATTACGCTTGTGATGAGCTTTGGCTTGATGGCGTATGAGTCGGTGCTCGGCCTGTTTGTCGACGATGAATTTGGCGCCACACCGCAGGATATTGCCCTGATGGTGACCTCTACCGGCGTTGTCAGTGTTCTTGTTCAATTGTTTGTGGTTGACCGGATTGTAACGAAATATGGGGAAGGAAAAGTATTAAATCTATTCCTGGCGGTAGCCGCTCTTGGATTCTTTATTTCCCTGTTTGCCGGAAACTACTGGCTGTTTTTCGGTATTTCATTGCTTATTTTTTGTGCCACATCGATTTTGCGCCCGGTGCTCAATACGCTTATTTCTAAAATGGCGGGATCGGAGCAGGGATTTGCGATGGGGATGAACAATATGTATATGTCGATTGGAAATGTGCTCGGCCCGACCTGTGCCGGCCTTTTGTATGATGTGAATATCTTTTTCCCATTTATGCTTGGTCTGGTGCTGCTTGGCCTGACGCTTATCATTACAATGATCTGGCAAAAGCGGTCTGTGAAACAAAATGCGCTGTCTTCTTCATAAGAAGGCAGCTTTTTTTGTCGAAAAAAGGCGATGAAACATGGATTGACAATCCATCATTACTGTTGTAAAATCACTTCCATTGACTTTTAGAACTGTACACAATAAAATTACAGTATGTTTTCAGAAAGGGGAACGCACGGTTGAATAGTAATTTCACCATCGCGGTTCATAGCCTTGTATACCTCGCTTATTTGCCGGGACATATGGCATCCAGCGAGACCATCGCTCATAATGTGGCAACGAATCCTGCCCGCGTCCGCAAAGTGATGAGTGCGCTCCGCAATGAAGGTTTTGTGAAAACAAAAGAAGGTGTCCGGGGAGGATACATGCTTGATGAAGATCCGGGGAAGATTACATTAGGACATGTATATGAAGCGATCGCACGTGGTGCTCTGCAGCCCAGCTGGCAAACAGGAGATCCAAAGTGTGGCTGTCCGATTTCTTCGAATACACAAACGGTGATGGACTTTATCTTCAAAGAAGCAGAGGATTCGTACGCATCCTTTCTACACCAATTTACGGTTGCGGCTGTTTTACTTCAAATTAAAGCAGGTACATGACCGGTAGAAGCAGGGAAGTGGAAAAATGGGGAACAAAACACAATTTCGTGTCGGTGACTGGGTACAGGGCGAAACGTGGGATAAACAGAGAATCTACGGATATGTCGTAAAAATAGAGAACCCGGAAGACATCACAAAAGTATATATTGTAGAGTCCGTCAACAAAGAATTAGAAGGACGAATGATTCGGGTGCTGTCCAAGTCTCTTCAGCTTGTGCCGGAACAAGAACCCGCAGAAGCGGCGCTTGAACAGCTGATTGATATGGCTCTTTTAACAAAAGATGAAGAATGGTTTGGGCAGCTGCTTCAGCAGCTGCAGGAACTGCGAACACAATATTCATAAACAGCGTCAGCTCTCTGCTCAGCAGAGAGCTGATCTTGTAAAGGAGACGTTCACATGAAATCAAAGTATACTTCTTTATTTGAAAAAACCACCCTGCGCAGTGGTCTTGAGCTAAAAAACAAACTGGTTATGGCGCCGATGACCAATTTTTCATCAAATGAAGATGGAACGGTAACGGATGCGGAAGTCGCTTATTACGCACGTCGCTCTGAAGGCGTAGCAGCCGTTATTACAGCTTGTACATATGTAACACCGAATGGAAAAGGATTTGAAGGAGAATTTGCGGCTGACCGGGATGAAATGATTCCAAGTCTTGCGAGTCTTGCTTCTGCTATTAAAGAGAGCGGCGCAAAAGCCATTTTGCAAATTTTCCATGGCGGCCGCCAGGTGCCTCCGCATTTAGTCGATGGAGACGTGGTCAGTGCAAGCAGCGTACCGGCTGAAGCAGAGGGAAGCCCTGTGCCGCGTGAATTATCTGCCGCGGAAGTCGAAGAAATCATTACTGCTTTTGGCGAAACCACCCGCCGCGCCATCGAAGCGGGGTATGATGGTGTGGAAATTCATGGAGCGAACGGCTACTTAATTCAGCAGTTTTTCTCTCCTCACTCCAACCGCCGGGAAGACCGGTGGGGGGACCGTCTGGCGTTTCCGCTTGCCGTTGTGGATGCCGTAAAAAAAGCCGCTTCACAGGCAGACCGTCCTTTTGCGGTCGGCTACCGCTTTTCACCGGAAGAGCCGGAAACACCGGGTATTACTATGGCAGATACGCTTGAGCTGATCGATGCCCTGAAGGAAAAAGAGCTGGATTATCTGCATGTATCCTTGATGGAGTTCTGGTCCGAGCCAAGACGCGGGGTGGATGACACACGTACACGCCTGGAAATCATTAAAGAACGTGCAGGCGAGGCGGTACCGGTTATTGGTGTCGGCTCGATTTACACAGCGGATGATGCGGTAAAAGCACTGGCGACGGGCGTCGATTTGATCGCGATCGGCCGCGGGCTTATTATCGAACCGGATTGGGTACAAAAAGTAGAGAGCGGCCGGGAAGAAGCTATTGCCGTGAAGCTCGATAAAGACGCGCAGGAGCAGCTTGTCGTGCCAGACCCGCTCTGGCAGGCGATTGTGAACACACCGGGCTGGTTCCCGGGCGTATAAGAAAGGGTGCATGGTTATGCCTTTTATTACAGTGAAGGTGCTGGAAGGAAAAACACCTGAACAAAAACGGGAGCTTGTCCAGCGAATGACAGCAGCGGTACAAGAATCATTTGATGTGGATGCGGACAAGGTTTTTATCTTTTTTGAAGATTTAAAACCGGGTGACTACGGCAAGCAGGGTGAACTGCAATCCTTTAAAGAAGAAAAATAATCGGGCAGCCCGGAGTGATCCGGGCTGTTTTTCTGTATAATAAGCAAAAGGACACACCAAAAAGAGGAGTCGTTATGACCGATACATTTCAATCATTTTCATTACACAAAGATATTTTACGAGCACTTGATTCACTTGGCTATCAGCAGCCAACCCCTGTTCAGGCTGCGGTAATCCCTGAATCACTTAAAGGGTCCGATTTAATTGTCAAGTCACAGACCGGCAGCGGAAAAACAGCATCGTTTGCGATTCCGCTCGTGCAGCTGACCGATTGGGATGAAAACAAGCCGCAGGCACTTGTCCTGACACCGACGCGGGAGCTTGCGGTTCAGGTAAAAGAAGACATCACCAATATCGGCCGGTTCAAACGAACGAAAGCGGCTGCTGTATACGGGAAATCACCGTTTGCCCGTCAAAAGCTGGAGCTAAAACAAAAAACGCATATTGTCGTCGGCACACCGGGACGAGTGCTTGACCATATCGAAAAAGAAACGCTTGATACGAGCAAAATCCGCTTTCTTGTCATTGATGAAGCGGATGAAATGCTGAATATGGGCTTTATCGAACAGGTATCATCGATTATTGAGCGTCTGCCAAAAGAGCGGGTGACCATGCTGTTTTCCGCCACTTTCCCGGAAGACATTGCCCGTCTCGCAGACACGTATATGAAAGAACCGAAGCGGATTGAAATGGCGAAAGAAGCGGCGGCTCCATCGATTATCCATGAGCTGATTCATGTGGCGGAGGAAGCCAAAAACCGTGTGCTTAAAAACGTGTTAACAGTAGAAAATCCGGAAAGCGCCATCCTGTTTTGCCGGACACAGGAGCGGGTAGAAGCGCTGTTTGACATGCTCGATGCAGCCGGTATTTCATCTGGCATGCTTCACGGCGGCATGGTACAGGAAGACCGGTTTATGGTGATGAATAAATTTAAGCGGGCGGATTTCCGCTACCTGTGTGCAACCGACGTTGCGGCGCGCGGCATTGATGTGGAAAATATTCCGCTTGTCATCCACTTTGACGTACCGCTCGAGCGGGAAGCCTATGTGCACCGCACCGGCCGTACCGGGCGTGCCGGCCATACAGGCAAAGCGATTACGTTCATGGCCCCGTTTGAAGAAAAATTTATCGAACCGATAGAAGAATTGATCGGATTCGAGCTGAACCGGGTAGAACCGCCATCTGAGAAAGCAGTAGAAGCGGCAAAACCCGCATTTGAGGAAAAAATGGCCGTGCGTCCTGAGCGAAAAAGGGACAAAGGGGAACAGCTCAACAAGGACATTATGAAGCTGTACTTTAATGGCGGCAAAAAGAAAAAGCTGCGTGCGGTTGACTTTGTCGGTACCCTTTCTAACCTGCCGGGCGTAGAAGCAGCCGACATCGGCATTATTACCATTCAGGATAATGTTACCTATGTAGAGATTTTAAATGGGAAAGGGCCGGCTGTGCTCCGCGCGATGAAAACAACGACGGTAAAAGGAAAGCAGCTGAAAGTGCAAAAAGCAAGAGGCTGATCTCAGCATGTAAAGCATGTCCGGTACAATATACCGGGCGTGCTTTTTAAGTATGAGTGAATGGAGTTTAAAATTAAGATAATCGTTTTTAAAAAGAGTGAACATTTCGCACCGTTTTAAAAAGCTAGACCCCTCTATTGACTGGAGCAGCCAGGAGTCTAGCGCAGCTTGCACGTTGTACTAATACGGAAAAGGTATCCGTTTTGCATGTTACTTTCTCTACGTTTGATGTTTCGAAAGCCCGCGGAATGAGTGCGTTCATCGATTTTGTGGCATAGTCATTCGTCCGGTAGCTTTAAAAAACCATAGCCTGCTTCCACTGCGTTATGTTCATCTGGTTTTCCCTTAAAAGCGAGGTCTCGAAACAATAGTCATGGCCAAACAGCTTATTATATTCCTATTTCCCGCATTTTTGCGGTGATTGCTTTGATCCTGTCCTCCATACCGGTGCCATTGAATTTCTTAAACCGCAGTTCACTCACAATGCTTCCGTCGCACATAAACATAATACGCTCCGTCCTGGCTGCAACCTTTGCGTCGTGAGTGACAAGCATAACCGCAGTTCCTTCTGTATTTATGTCGGAAAGTATATCCATGATTTTTTGTGCGGATGTTGAGTTAAGCGCGCCAGTCGGCTCGTCACCGAAGATAATTTTCGGCTGGCTCATCACTGCGCGGCATATTCCTGCACGCTGAAGCTGCCCTCCCGAAACCTCGGTAATATCACGCTTTTCCAGTTCGCTAATCCCTACTTTTTTCATAAGCGCTCGTGCTTTTTCCATCGTCTTCGCAGCGTTTTTCTTGTTATCCCGCATGGCGGGGAGAATAATATTATCGAGAATATTCAGGTTTTTGAGCAAAGTCGGCTGCTGAAAAACAAACCCCATTTTTGTTCGGCGTATGTCGCTAAGCTCCTTTTCACTAAGTGCTGATAGATTTCTGCCATCAAACAAAACCGTTCCGCTGTCAATGCTGTCCATTCCACTCACCGCATACATCAGAGTTGTTTTTCCTGAGCCTGAAGGGCCCATAATTGAGATGAATTCTCCCTCATTAATTTTAAGAGATACGCCACCCAGAACAGGGTGTGTTTCATTTCCTGCGCTGAAAGATTTGACTATGTTTTCACCGATAATCATCTTCATCATCTACTCCTTCATATTGGCGGCTATTTTTATTTGTCCAGCACCCCATGTGCCAAGCATGGTGGCGATCAGCACCGTGCCTATCATCAACAGCAATGGATACATAGAAAGTGGATGATCCACAAATTGAAACGAAGATGCCCCGAACGATGAGATAACCGCGCCCGCAAGTACTTCTCCAAGAGTGTTGGCGAGCAGTGTCCCAAGAACCATTCCTGCCATCAGGACAAAGACCGAACGCGAAATGTACTGCATGGCAATATCCGAGTCCGTAAAACCCACCGATTTCATGACAGCAATGGAGTAGCTGTCCTTTGCGACAAGCATTTTCATAAACAAAAGAATAACCAATCCCGCGATCATCAGCGCAACAGCAATGGACGTATCGGAGGCCTTTCCAACGGAGCTTATGGTCGAGCCGAATGTCTGTGCAACATATTCATCAATGTGCGAAACCTTCGCGAAATGAAATCTGTCCGCATATTCTGAAGTCTTGGCTTCAGCCAGAGACGGATCAGAAAGCTTTGCGTAAATAACGGACCACATAATATCCGCCGAGTCGTCGGAGAAAACCGCTTTTGCGGTTTTGCCACCGTTCGTAACGTCGGAATACACCCCGCGCACCGTGAAATCTTTTTCCTTGCCATCAATCACCAGCGTCATGACATCGCCGACTTTTATCCCCAGATCATCAGCGTTCATCGTTGAAAGCGCAATTTCATCCTCTGCGACGGGCGCTCTGCCTTCGGAATATTGTACGGGGAGTACCGAATGGTCGCCAAGCTCAATTTTTATTCCTTGCTCCGTTCCGTCTGCCGCCTTTGCGTTGAAGGTTTTGGTCGTAAGCACCGCATACTTAGAGATAGAGCTGTCGCGCTCCATCACCTTTACAATTTCTGCTGCTTTTTCGGAAATATGGCTGGTTTGCTGAATATCAATGCGCATATCGCTGCTTCCTATCCCCATGTACGTAATAAAGCTTTTAGAGGAAATCGTATTGTACAGATTTTGTGGAACGATAATGATAAAGGTCGAAATGATGAGCACGGCAAGCATTGTGGCGTAGAGGCTTTTTCTTGCTAAAACATCTTTTACTCCCAGAAATGTATTCGTAGTAAGCAGCCTGTTTCTACTTAGGCGGAAATGTTTTGCGCCTGCGGCTTTTCCTTGTGAAGTGCCAAATCGTATTGCGTGTGCGGCCGATATTTTTCGAAATCGTTTCAGCACGTGGTTTACATAAGCAATCATGGCAAGGAAAACAATCAGTATACCGACTATTCCGAAAACGAAAGCGAAAGAAGCATGTTCACTTTCTCCCATATAAAGTCGTATATTTTCAAGAAGCAGGCCCCTGAAGACAAATGAAAGGGCAAATCCAAGCATACAGCCAGCTGCTGCAATCACCGCGTATTTCACTAGATAAATCTTTTTTAAGTCAGAAGCCTGCAGCCCAATTGCTTTCATGACACCTATTTCACGGTAGTCGTCTTCGATTTTTGCAAGGAGCGTAAAGTGTATGCACATAAAGGTGATGGCAACGATTAGTGTACTGACAAGAAGCAGAACCGCGATCATCAGCCCATCAGAAATAGCATTAAGCATTTTAAAAAGAGGGTAGGTGATGGTCGGTCCGTTTGCTTCAAGCCCTGCAGAGGTGTAAGCCGTTTCGAAGGTGCTTATTTCAGACATGTTCTTTAATCTGAATTCAATCAGATATTCCGTGCTCCCACTGTCCTTTATTGCTGCATAATCGTTTTCGCTTACAAGAAACCTCTTTGACGATGCAAGCAGCGAATTCATCTGTGAGTCACGGAGAAATCCCGCCACAGTCAATTTCTTTCCGTTTATCGAAATCGTATCACCGACTTTTCCAGTGCCGTCCTTCATGTAACTTACTGGAATATAAATTTCTCCATCGAAGACCGTTATAACGTTTCCGTCAAGATCAAGGAGGTAATCAAATTTTTCGCTTTGTGTGGTGAAGCCGTTATCCTGAACACTGTCCGCAAGGGAGTTTCCGTTAATGACAATCTGTGCACCGTCCACATTGAGAAATTCAAGCACCTGAAATTCATCGACAAGGCTGTTTTGCTCCGCAAAATCTGCAAGCCGTCTGGTATCAATAGCACCTGAATGCATCTGCATAAAATGCGGTGTTTTCGCTTGATCCATAAGCATATTTATCGAGCCTGAAAGATTGACGACAAGGATCGCCGAGAGAGAAACAAGCATAGCCGCTACGGCGACAAATATCATGGTTGTCATGGTTATCAGTTTGCTTTTTAACATGTCATTACGGATTATTCTGTAATACATACGCCACCCCTGTTTTTAAGGTTTTTAACCGATTTCAGGCTGTACAAAATGAAAGCAACATATCGCAAAATCCCGCTCATCATAATGAGTCATCTCGTTTTCTGCCATGAGATTTAAAAGGGTGGGGACATCAAAGCAAGAAAAGTGGCAAGTGCTATTGCTCTTTCCGTCTGCCCGAAAACATAAATCCTACATAAACGCCAAGGCGGCTTTTTGCAGGTGAAATAAGCTGTGCTGGCCGCAGAAGAAGTTTCTTGCATTACCCATTGCCGCTGTCAAACATCCTCATCATGTACGTAAGACTTCCGCTTTCAACACCGAGCAGTCTTTCTGCGTTGAAAATAAACGCCTGTATACGCGAAGCACGCTCTTCATTCGTTAAATTAACTAGTTCCTCATCAAAAATGGTATTCGTATACGCCACAACCATTTCCATGCATTCATACGGATAGGGCGTGCTGAACAGTCCCTGCTCAATGCCCTCCCGGATTATGTCCGTGAGGATCGGTGGAACTTCGTTGATGATGACCTTTTGTATTTTCTGATGCATAAGCGCGTTCTGAGGCTTGTGAATATGCTCCATAATTTCTTTGTCATTTCCGCCACTTATGTTCAATGCCATAACCACACGGATAATGCGTTCAGTCACGGGTATGTTCTTGTCTGCGGCAACCTCTTTCGCTGCTCCTAAAAGAAGGTCAGTGTGCCGCTCAATCAAGGCATTCATAATCTCCTCTTTTGATTTAAAGTGATAGTAAAGCGTTCCCCGTGCAACTCCGACTTTTTCGAGAATATCATTTGTCGTTGTGCCATCAAAGCCCTTCTGACCGAAAAGCTCAGCAGCAGCATCAAGGATTTCATTTCTGCGCTCCTCGGCTTTTTTTGTAACTCTCATTTTTACACCTCCTCTTTATAGACCGTCTGCCTGTCGGTTTTATGCTTTTATAATATCATACTACTGGTTGAAAATAAAATTCAAGTAAAATTTTTACAGATTATCCGTACGTGAAAACCCACCAGAGGCAATAGCCTGCCTTTAGGCGTGGGAGAAGTCAAGAAGCTGTCCTTTAATGGCGGCAAAAAGAAAAAACTGCGTGCCGTTGATTTTGTCGGCACTCTTTCCAATCTGCCAGGCATAGAAGCAGCCGACATTGGCATGATTAGCATTCAGGACAATGTAACCTATGGAGAGACTTTTTGTATTGCCCTGCAGCACCTTTGACAGCATAATCCGGTTGTAATTCGGATGCGGTTCCTCTCCAAAGACGGTCAGGTCAAAACGGTCCGTACCCAGTGCCAGCATTTCTTCTAAACAACGAATACCCGCCTTGCCATTACCGACCAGCACCACTTTTTCTTTCATGGAAACCTCTCCTTTATTTTTGTTAAGGTAATCATAAAAGAAAAGACCGGTATTGAATTTGAAAAAATCACAATCGATACGGAAATGTGTGGTAGCTTTGTGGACAAAAGAAAAAACCGGAACGAGCTGTCCGGTTTTTACGAATCGATTTTTTTTACGCCTTTTATAAGCAGCCATTGAAGAGGGAGGCGGCCCCACAGTAGCCAGGCGGGCAGCTTCCGGTCGCCGAGCGGAATTCTTTTCGCTGCCATGAACACATTCGCCGGAAACACCGCCGTTAAAAACGCCGGCATCGTTTTGGTCACAAAGGAGGTGCCGCGGTTGAGCAAAAGAAAAACACCATACAGCACTTCAATTACACCGGAGATGGCAACAATCGCTCGTTTAAAAGGCAAAAAGCCTGGCACGATCGCTTCAAAACCTTTCGAGCGGGTAAAGTGGGCGATTCCAGCAAACAGGAAGCCGGCGCCGTACAATAATCTGATGATCGTTTTCATAGGTTATTACACTCCTTTTCTCTTACGGTAAAAAAGGCGGGGAGGGTTGTCAAATAAAACGAAAAGAACTATTTTTACGAGAAATCATTCCAATCAGCTATGCTGCCGACTAATAGGCCTGCCACCGCACGTATACATATTCGCAAGGATAAGAAAAACACCGCCATGCACGGCCGCATGACGGTGTTTTTTTTGATTAAACGGTAAACTTACGGACCACCTGCTGTAGCTCCTCGGCCATGACAGACAGTGATTTCGATGCTAGATTTACTTCTTCTAAAGAAGCAAGCTGCTCCTGGGTCGCGGCGGCCACTTGTTCAGCGCTTGACGCGTTGTTCTGGGCCACCTCTGAAACAGAATGAACGGATGAAGTCAGCTGCTTCACAATCGCTTCTACCTGGGCGGCAATTGAAGAAACATCGTGCACGTGCGGGGTTATCTGCTCCATGCCGTTTAAAATGCCGGTGAATTTCTCAGACGTATCATCCGACAGGGAAATGCCTGTTTTCACACTTTCAGACGCCTGGCTCATCAATTCAACCGAACGCTGCGTGTCTTTTTGAATAACATTAATCAATTCGGCAATCTGGCCGGCCGATGCTTGCGACTGCTCGGCCAGCTTTCTAACTTCACCGGCTACAACGGAAAACCCTTTTCCATGCTCGCCGGCGCGTGCTGCTTCAATCGCTGCGTTTAAAGCAAGCAAATTGGTCTGATCAGCAATCGAAGAAATCACGTCAATAATGGTATTGATCTGAGCTGAACGGCTGTTTAATGATTGAATCATTTCATCCGATGCTTGCACATGAGATTGAATGTCGTTCATTTGGGCAACGGTGCGGCGGACAGATTCTTCTCCTTCAGACGCATGCGCCATCGCCTCCGCTGCTGAAGCGGCCATCACACTGGTGCTGTTTACAATTTTGCCGGCACCGGTACGAAGCTCGTTCATATCCTCTACAATCATGGCGAGCGCGCTTGTTTGCTGGTCGGCGCCTGCGGCAACCTTTTGAATCGAATCGGCTACATGTCCGGTTGCAGCGGTTGTTTCATCTGCCGAGGCCGTCAGCTCCTCGGAAGCGGCCGCCACCTGCTCGGTATTGCTGTCTACCTGGCCAATGAGCTCACGCAAATTTTGCGACATCCGGCTAAAGGCCCGTGATAAATCACCGATTTCATCCCTGCGGTCGTTCGCTTCGATCGATTGAGTTAAATCTCCCTCGCTCAATGTTTCAGCGCTTTCTTTAAGAGACAGGAGCGGGCGCGTAATCGAACGGATAATCAGCCAGACAAGGGCCGCGCCCACAAGCAGTGACAGCAGGATCGTGGCGGCTGTTTTCCATAAAATCGGCTGGGCCGCTTCCGTGATTTCACTAGAAACCATCGTTCCGCCAATTTTCCAGCCGGTTGTTTCATTGGTTAAAAACGTCATAAATTTGTCCTGGCCGTTGAATGTGTAATCAAACGAGCCGGATTCGCTGTCGTACATCCGGCCATACAACGCGTCGGTCGCTTCCGCACCGAATTCTTCCGTCGGATGAACGATAAAGTGGCGCGCTCCATCAAGCAAAATTGGATAGCCTTCTTTACCGACTTTAATAGGACTCGTCATATTCGTCAGCGCCTCCATCGTCAGGTTAATCCCAATGACGCCGCCCTTGTCAGCGGTCTGCCGGGCAATGGTCACAACCGGCGAGCCGGAGGAAGAAACGTATGGCGGGGTAATGATGGTGTCACCACCAGCGTCAAGAGCCTGTTGATACCACGGACGCTCCCGCGGGTCATAATCTGCTGCAAGCTCCTGGCGCGGCTCCTGCACCATGACACCATCGGCCGTGCCAACGTAAATGCTGACTACTTCGGGATGAAGCTTTGCGTATTGGTCGAGACGAAGGCGCAAGGCCGGACTGTCTTCACCCTGTATCGATTTTGCGGTAACCAGTTCACTGTAAACTTCCGCATCGTGGGTTTTCATTCCAACATAATCGGTAATAAGCCGGTCCAGTGTTAAAATATTTTCATTTGCTGAAGCCAGCATTTGCTTTTTTATTTCATTTTTTGCACTGTTATAAGCGGAAAAGCCAATTAAAAAAGAGGGAATTAAAAGAATAGCTAAAAAAGAAAGGATAAGTTTTTTGCGTATGGTCCACTTCATGATGTTGCTCCTTTTTGTATGATGATTTTATTTTAGCGTTTAAATGGAAGGAAGCAATGATTTTTTATGAAAAAAACGTGACTTTTTTAATAAATAAAAACCCGGACCTAAGGCATGGGTCCGGTAAAAGTCGTTACGTTATTTTTTTGTAGAATGAATCGTCGTACACCTGTAAATGAACATCTGCTTCAATGTCTTCATTTTGAAAAGCGGCCGTTTTCATGCCGGCTGCCCGGGCCGGGATCAAGTCAAGTGAGCGGTCGCCAATGGCCCAGTCCAGTCCGTATTTTTCCTGCAGATACAAATAAGCGGCGGCATCCGGCTTGCGCGGAAATCCATCTTCCTCCGGACTGATAATTTCAGTGAAATAATGGAGCAGTCCAAATTTGGTTAACAAGTTTTTGGTGGATGCTTTTGTCCGATGTGTCACGATCACATTCACGTCCGCCCGGGCAAGCACGCGGTCAATGCCATCGAAGGGGAGGCAGGCTGACTCCGATTGTTTATGATCCAGCTCTGCAAACATCGCCCGAAAATCTTCTGAAATGCCATAATGTGCAAAAGCAAGCTTTGAATTTTTTTTCAGCCAGCGAAGCGCTTCAGCCTGGTCGACCGGCGTACCGTGTGCGGCTTCGTGCACCGCGGCAAAGCTCGCTAAAATGGCCGGGTATGTATCAAAAATCGTTCCGTCTAAATCCCAAAGTAGTCTCATGTAGTGGTTCTCCTTTTTTATTCATATAAAACTGATAGGCGCCTTTACCGCTTTGCTTCACTTCGTACATCGCCGCGTCTGCTTTTTTCAAAAGCTCATCCACGTCTTCACCATCCTGCGGGTACAGAGCGATGCCGATGCTTGGTGTTACAACAAGCTTTCTGCCATCTATGTAATAGGGCTTACTGACGGAGCGCAGCAGCCGCTCCGCAATTCTCTCTACTTCTTCCCGGTCCGTAAATCCGCTCACTAGGGCTGTAAATTCGTCACCTCCCTGGCGTGCAGCCATATCGCTGGAGCGGAGGGAAGCAGACAGCCGCTTGCTGACCGAGACAAGCAGCGCATCACCTGCATCGTGGCCCAGTGTGTCGTTGATCGCTTTAAAGCCGTCCAGATCCATGTACAAAACGGCAAAGGCTTTTTCTTTTTCCAGAACAAGACTTGCTATCTTCTGGTTAAAGAACAGCCGGTTCGGCAGGCCGGTCAGCGCATCGTGATACGCCATATGCGTCATTTTACGATGCTGCTTTTTTTGATCTGTCACATCTTTACCAATACCGTAAATCCCGATTACTTTTCCGTCAACGATAATGGGGATATTGGTTATACTCATAATCAGCTCATCGCCGGTCCGGCTGCAAAGCGTCATTTCATATTGACGGGCACTGCCTTTTAAAAGAAAAGAAAAATGCTCCAGCACCTTTTTCTGATCTTTGCTTGCAATAAACGACTTACTGTGCAGGCCAATCACATCTTTTTCGTTTGAAAAGCCAAGCAGGTTTGCAGCGGCCTGATTCACGGATTGAAAACAGCCGTCAAGCTCAATTGAAAAAGCGGCCTCTGGATAATAATCAAACAGGGAACGGTACCGCTGTTCATTGGCGGACAGCTCCCGGGAGCGCTGGAGCAGCTGATCATACAGCCGCTGGTTTTCTACCAGTGTCACCGCCTGGCGAATCATCAGCAGCACAATGGAAATCGAAGCGCCAATTGTCAGGGCATTAAAGCCAGAATAAAAGAGCATAAACGCAAACAGAACGATTACCCCGATATAAGGCAGGGAAAAGCGCACGATGCCCATCTGTTTAGACATCGTGTGTGATTCAGACGGTGCCCCGCCATACAAATGACCGGCCAGTGCGATCAATAAAGTAGATAGAATATACATTGGATCGGTAATGTTGCCGGACTCGTAGCCGTTATGGAAAATCATGCTTAAATACAGAATGTCAGCTGTAATTTGGACGAGCAGCCCCAGCAAAATAAGCCCCATTTCCTTTTTAGCATGCGACTCGTTCAATCCGAAAAAGAAAGTGGCGGCGGCCAGCAGCATACCGATATCTGAAACAGGGTAACACAAGTTCACCAGCAGATCAAAGAGTGACGCCTCTAGCTCTCCTACCATATTCCGAATAATAAAATGCCAGATAAAGCTGACAGCGACCGTCATCGTAATGAGCATATCAAATACCATGCGGACAGTCTGAGCCGCTTTGTGCTCCTGCTTAAAGCGGACAACAAGAGCGAGAATGTAGCAAAAAGCCTGCGCTACATAAAAAAAGTCTAAAAAGCCGGCAATCGGGATTTCCTGCCCCAGAATGGTTTCATACCAAAACCATAAGCATTCTGACAGGAAATAAAAGGACAGGCCGGTGAAAATTAATTTCCAAAAAAGCGGCTGTTTCATAGCGTTAGCCAAAAGAGCTCGTAAAAGCCAGTAGCCGGCAATACCAGGGGCGACAATTGACAGCACATTGCCACCGAGTGTTTTTGCCCAGTCATCGTTTTCAAACGAAAAAAGCCATACATAATAAATGGCTGTGATAAACAAAATAAAAACAAGGTACCGCTTATTCAAAAAGCCATCCTCCGTCTCAAGCAACATATTTTATCATTTTAACATAAAAAAGAACTGCTTCGGCAGGCCGTTCTTTGATTTTTAAAAAGATTCTGTCACGCTGTTTAATGTAGCGGCTGAACCGGCTCTCGTTCAATTTCCTGAATGACGCTAAAAAAACGGCTACAAACTGCAGTTAATTCTGACAGTTTGTTTCTCTGTATCGCTGAACAGGGAAAGAAGCGTCGCAAAATCCTGATCGGTTAGCCCCATCATAAAGATTGGGGGCGCAGAAATAGAACCGAGTGCAATTGGGATATGTGAACTGCCTTATTGTGCTATTTTGTAGGGAAATAGTGTAAATGTTCCAGCGTAAACCAGCTATTTTTTTTAACATAATTTTAGGTGTTTTTTGACTGGAAGAACATAGAGGACAAAAAGAATACAGGAAAAAGCGGATTTGAAACACGAAGCAGATTTGTCGGAAAATACTTATTTTTTTATGTAAACGGTTTATCCGAGAAGAATACTTGCTATTTTGTTCGGAACGCGTTATCTCTATATAGAGAGATAAATTGTTCGACCACAAGGAGGAAATAATGTCTAAAGTAATTGCGATTAACGCAGGAAGTTCATCATTAAAATTTCAGCTTTTTGAAATGCCTGAAGAAACGGTACTTACAAAAGGCCTTGTTGAAAGAATCGGCTTAACAGATTCTGTTTTTTCTATCACAAAACCGGACGGTACAACGGATACGGAAGTAACCGATATTCCCGATCATGCGGTTGCCGTTCAAATGCTCCTGTCAAAGCTTGTATCACACGGGATTGTGGCGTCACTTGATGAAATTAACGGCATCGGCCACCGTGTCGTTCACGGCGGCGAAACATTCAGCGATTCAGCTATCATTAATGATGCGACACTTGCAGAGATTGAAAAATTGTCTGAGCTTGCACCGCTTCATAACCCGGCAAACGTAACAGGTATCCGTGCGTTCCAATCGGTACTGCCAAACGTACCTGCTGTTGCTGTATTTGATACAGCGTTCCATCAGACAATGCCAGAAAAATCATTCCTATACAGCCTGCCATACGAGTACTACAAAGAATATGGCATTCGTAAATACGGATTCCACGGAACGTCTCATAAATATGTGTCTGAGCGCGCTGCAGCCCTGCTTGGACGTCCAATCGAGCAGCTTCGCTTAATTTCCTGCCACCTTGGAAACGGCGCAAGTATCGCCGCAATCGAAGGCGGAAAATCCATCGATACATCAATGGGCTTCACGCCGCTTGCTGGTGTGGCAATGGGTACACGCTCCGGGAACATTGACCCGGCCCTGATGCCGTTTATCATGGAGAAAACAGGCCAGACTGCAGATGAAGTCCTCGATACATTAAACAAAAAAAGCGGTATGCTCGGCGTGTCCGGCGTATCAAGCGACCTTCGCGACTTGTCTAAAGCGGCAGAAGAAGGCAATGAGCGTGCAATCACAGCGCTTGAAGTATTTGCAAGCCGTATTCATAAATACATCGGCTCTTATGCAGCCCGCATGTCTGGTGTAGACGCGATTATCTTCACTGCTGGTATTGGGGAAAACGATATTGCTTCTCGTGCCCGTATCATGAACGGCCTAGAATTCATGGGCGTTTACTGGGATCCGGCCCTGAACAATACGCGCGGCAAAGAGCAGTTTATCAGCTACCCCCACTCACCAGTAAAAGTCATCGTCATTCCGACAAACGAAGAAGTCATGATTGCGCGTGACGTTTCTCGTCTGGCTGGCGTGTAAGATGTTAAATCAACGTTTTGCATGAATGACTGATCATGGTTACAGATCAAGCAATGAGTTTTTAAATAGAACAGTTGGTGAAATAAAACCATGACCAGAATTTCACCTGGACCCTCTTATGTGTTGAAAGCCATCACACAATAAGAGGGTTTTTTTATGGGTAAAAAAGAAATGATACCACTATCAGCTGAAGCATAAGCCGTTTTCTTTGAGGTGCCCCTAGATATAAAAACAACCATAAAAGCAGTGGATTTCACAGCGGGAATCTCACTGCATTTTACTGTTTCAGATGGGAAGGAACGTGTCCGAGGTTGTATACCATATGTAAAATGTACATCGTGATCACAGTCGCTTGAAGAACGGATAAATCGTTTGAATGGCGCAGCGGCAAAATACTCGACCATTATTTGAGTTGGTTTGAATTTGTAAACCAAATCAGCCATCGTAATGGTGACACAACGGTTAGCCAGATGATGGCTGATAGCTGCCTGTTTTCAACGAGTGCGGCCTATGATAAACTCGGGTTATCAGGATTTTCCAATTGGGCTTTACACTTATAATTGTTGTTAAGCGTAAGGGAGGGATGTTTTTTGGGGAAAGGAACCATTTATAAAAGGAAAGGGAAAAGGCTTATTACTCAACACTACGATCATTATCTAAAGTCGTTTGATTTTGATGTCGAGCAGATATATGTTGATACAAGCTATGGTAAAACACATATTCTTGTAGCAGGACCACCGGAAGGAAAGCCTGTTTTTATATTTCAGGGTGGCAATTGTATAAATCCAATGACTTTATCCTGGTTTTTACCACTCATAGATAAATATAGAGTTTATGCGCCAGATACAATTGGTCATCCAGGATACAGTAGTGAAAAGAGAATTTCGGCGAAGGACAATAGTTTCGCCCAGTGGATAAAGGAACTAATGGATTACTTTCATATAGATAGTAGTGCATTTGTTGGTCCATCCTACGGTGCAGGTATTATTTTGAGATTAGCCACATTTATGCCGGATAAAATTGACTGTTCTGTATTGGTGTCGCCAGCAGGAATAAAATTAGGTTCTAAGATAAGAATGATTAAAGAGATCTTACTTCCTTTAGTCTTATATAATGGTACTTCATCAACAAAATATCTTAATAAAATTACTGATACGATGTCAGACAATAGTATGAAAGAAATGGATAAAAAAATTATTGGAGATGTATTTAAATATATTAGGCTTGAACAAGAAATGCCTAAATTAACTACGAAGGAAGAATTGTCTCATTATAACTCGCCCACTTTAATCATAGCAGGAGAAAAAGACATCTTTTTTCCTGAAAGTAGATTACATAAAGCTGCTGGAAACATCATTCCAAATTTGGTTGCATTTAAGACCTATGATATGGGGCATTTCCCATCTGAAGAACATCTGATAAAGATTAACAATAATATTGCAGAGTTTTTAAATGATTATTACTAACCCTGTACCTGTATTTTTATTAAACGGATGGGAGCTTTAAGGTAAAAAGAGGACTCTTTATGAAAAGATAAGGAATAATAAACCTTTTATGGCATTATATAAACAAGAGCTTATCCAGTAACGGGGGTGGCGGTGCGCTTGTCAAATGGCAGGGATAAAAAAAGCGAGTTTCCTACGCAAAGAACCTGTGGCGTGTGGTTAATGTACATAGGTATTATCACTATTTTCTCAGCCCTTGCAGGAGATCATTTGCTGATGCAGCCTTTTATTTTAGGAATAGGTTATTTGATCGGTTTTTTTGGTATACTCGTATTGCCTTTTGTGAATCGAAAGCTGGCATTTGGAAAAAACACAAAGTTTCAGGATAGAATGGATAACATATCTACCGTGTTGAACGTACTTTTATGTACAGCCTGCGGGATGATCATCGGTTTTGATGATGTAAGACTATTCTGGTTAAGTTTATTTATTGCAGTGGGCATTCACTTTTTTGGCTTTTATTTTTCCCAGGGCAAAATAATGATTCTTTTAGGAATACTCACCATTATAAATGGCATTATGGGACTCGTACTGATAAGTGTTCCTTTTCTTGTCTTCGCCTTGATAGATGGTATGGTAAAGTTACTTATCGGGATGAAAATGCTCACCATAAAGCGTGCTGTGAATGTGATTAACTAGCGAAAGCAGTTTGTCAGCTGTCCGTAAAAGTCACCGTCATTCCGGCAAAAAAAGAAGTCAGAATTTTACCTTTGCCCCCTCAGTTGTTATATAATAAATAAGGAAAGTTAGCAGGGTGCTTCTAAAGGATTACGAGGAGATAAAAAATAAGACAGAGTAAATCCAACAACCCTATGATATCAACTGAATATATGTCCCAGTAGCTCAGCAGGATAGAGCAACAGCCTCCTAAGCTGTAGGTCGTAGGTTCGATTCCTATCTGGGACGCTAATGAAAAGCGGGTTGAACCCGCACTGCATCAACCTCCTATATCGTTACGTGAAACGGTCAGTCCAGCGGTCATCTAAGAAATGACACCGCAAATTGGATTGTTTCACAAAACGATTATAGGAGTTTTTTTGTGACCAAAAGAAAATGAATTTTTGACGTTAATGTAGATGCAAAAAAGCTGTCAGAAGAGCCGTCTTCCAGCCGTTCTGTCGCAGCCCTGGAACGTAATGCTAGATTCATCCCTTTCTGTTCTGCTTATTATTTCTCCCTCCCTACTTGCATTAAACAAACCTGCACTGCTGAATACATCCCTTTGTTCATTTACACTACCGCTATCTATCTTTCTCACAAGCATAGTTGTTGAAATGAAAAAATTTAAAGTATATAAAGGGCCTTTTTTCATACTTTTTTTAGCTTCCCTGTGCGTTTCTCTTTAACGAACTTTGAACCAGCCACGTATGATATAGTAGGACATTTAGTCCTATAAAAGGAGGTGGATTTCTGTGAATATGAAACATGATACATGCAGCATTTTTGAGGTTTTCCTGGGATTCTTAGTAGGTGTCGTGTTCCTGCTGCTAACGGTATTAGGGACACCATCTTTAATCACTGGTTTCTTCGTGCTCATTGGTCTAGGAGGCATTGGTACTATTTTCAACATCATTATTGCCGCACTGGGCTTCCTTGCTACTTTTTTCTTTGGGCTATGTATATTTAAAAGAGTTTGGCGTTGCTGCTTTGGGAAATAAGGCGGATATGAATAGATCATTTCAGTCTTACAGCATCTGATCTTGTTGATGCGCCCTCTCCATATAGATTATCCTGATTGCCATCAAATTTGATAGCTTTTAAAAAGTCTGATTATGAATGAAAAATGGAATCATTCAACGACTGGATAGTCATGGGGGAAGGTAAAAGAAATCGCGACTTTCCACCTGGGGGCTTGCAGACGGGAGCAGCAGACAACTAATTTTAAACAGAAGGGGAGGTCCCAAAAAGGCAGCCCTTTTTGTCTTTTACATACATTTGAGATTATACGGGTTAAGTAGTGATAAAAACGGATGGGGTCTCTTTTTCTTTCTATCACCAGGGGACAGCGATCCATACTTTTCAGGAGGTTTTCTGAAAAGGTAAATTTGTTTGGTATTTTTCTGGTACAATTAACTCTAGTAACTTACATATAAGGAGAAAAAAACCATGAAAAAGCCATTTAATGTTTTAGCCACTGGGCTGCTTGCAGGAACCATGTTTATGTCATCCATTTCACCAGCATTTGCCGAAACAGAAGAGGATGGTTCCGCTGCCATTCCAGAGGAAAATACATCAAAGCCATCACAGCCGACAGATGACCTGCCGCCATTGGATACAGGCAGAGGGGTGACAAGATTTACAGATGTACCTTCTAAAACAGAACTGGCTTATGCTGTACAATTTCTTGACCAGAACGGGATTGCAAGAGGCTATACAAAAGGCTACCATACAGTGTTTGGCGTAAACGATCCTATTAAACGGGTAGATTTTGCGGTGATTCTTGGCACATATATGCCAATTGACACCGATGTTCCGAATGCTGGCTTCAAGGATCTTCCGGCTCGCGCTGTGAAGCTTGTATCAGCGCTTAAATATAAAGGAATTGCCAACGGTAAAACGGCTGCATATTTCGGGGCTGCGGAAAGCATCACCCGCGGGGAAGCGGCTATTATGCTGTATAATGCGTTTAAGGGCTACTTCGATATTTCCGGGACCGTTAAAAATCCATTTACAGACGCTGTGGGTCGTTATGCGGAGCCTGTTCGCATCCTGCACGGGGCAGGAATCATCAAGGGCATCAGCAGCACCGAGTTTGGCACAAACGACAGCATTACCCGTGGTCAATTTGCCCTGTTAATTCACCGGATTTTTCAGCAGGAGCAAAAGCTGCGCGATGAAAAGAAATCCGGATTTGTTGCGTTTGGCGACAGCAATACATCTGGCTCATACTTTGACGAACAGTTTCCAGCGTATGCAGGGAAGAAGTGGACAGACCAGGTAGCGTCTGTTTATGGAGATGGAAGGGATGATACGGTATATAATGCAGGAGCCAGCGGAGACGAAACGAACGATGCGATGGCACGCTTCAAAACGGAAGTGCTTGACGCCAAACCTCAATCCGTCACACTCATGTTTGGAATCAACGATGCCCTGCTGAAGTCGAATGGTCAGCCGCAGGTAGACAAAGAAAAGTTTAAACAGAATCTCACCTATATGATTGAGCAGCTCCGGGTAAGAAATATAAAGGTTGTTCTGATGACCAACACACCCGTTGTAGAAAAAACGTACTATGCGCTTGAGCTAAAGGATGGCAGAAACGTGGCTCCTTTATACGCAAATAAAGGCGGCTTGCGCAGCTGGATGAACAGCTACAATGACATTATCCGTGAGATTGGACCAAAACTGTATGTTCCCGTTGTAGACGTTCATAATATCTTAGCTGCCAAAGCGGGAGCATCAACGGACGCAGTGCTAATCAAAAGCGGATACCTTGATGGTGCAACGGGTATTCACATGACCCCAAAAGCCAATGACATTATTGCGGCTGAAGTTAAAAAGGTCTTGGCCGTGGATGAATATTTCCCATCGGAACGGGATGGCTTATCTATGAACATAGAAAAAACATCCTATCAACTGAGCGAGATCAAATCTACGCCGATAAAGGTTACGATTAAAAATGAAAGTGACGTTACGTATCGTTACCAGCCTGCATTCACCATTCAAAAACTGACAGGATCTTCTGACTGGGTTACGCTTGATTACGGTTCAGAATTTGTTCCCCAGGAAAAGATGTATGCCATTGAAGCACACAAAACTGCCTCAAAAAATATATCGGTAAAAATGGATCTTCCGGTTACAGAGGGAAGGTATCGTATCATTCAGGAATTTGAGAGCAAGGATGGCCATGTAAAGCTGTCAACAAAATACTTTACTATCACAAATATCCCGGAATAAGGAAAGCGGCTATAGGCCGCTTTTTCTATTGAATTCAACCATGCATAAAGTTTCACCCCAGTGCGGCGGCATATTAGTGGAACAAATTCACGTTGCGGGGCAGCATTTGCATGATCTGTACACGGGAAATTCTTTCAGCCAGTTGCTTTTACACGAAATGAATCAAAAGAAAAGATGTAAACCATACAAAGTGCTGGCTTACATCTTTTTAGGATATCCTATAAAACTGTTTGAATCATTTTTACTCCGTGGCGCTCAAATGCGGCCGCTTCTAGAAGGGACATACCCTGCGCCTCAGCAGCTCTGGCCACTTTTTCTGAAACCTGTGGTGCAAGATTTGCAGGAGCAGCAAAAGACATTTCTCTTGCGCGCGCAGCGTTTCTGCGCTGGAACGGTCCCCAGATGGCAAAAGTTTTGCCCGGGCTTTGAATATTGACAAAAAGTGTATTTCCATCTGGTGAGAAGGTTGGACCACATAATTCAGAGTCACTCAGGCGATTGGCGGCAAAAGGATAAACCTTGCCTTCCGGGGTAATGCCCATAATGCGGTCTTGTCCAGAACCATCTTCTGCATACCAAAGGTCGCCCCATGGAGTACAGCAAATATTATCTGGATATTCCATTTCCCGTGCATCATTTCCTTCATAGAAAAGCTCTAATGTATTCGTGTGAGGAACATAACGATAAACGCGTCCAAGCTTTTTCTCTCCAGCAGAGGTGTCATCGAACCAGAAAACACCCTCCTGGAAGAACGCTCCCTCTAATCTGCTGAATTCAATGCAGTTTTGTGCCTTAGCGTCCTCGCGGCACAAATGAGGATCTAGTTCCTTCCAAACAATTTTAAAGGTTTGTCCTGTTTTAAATGTGCTTGCTGCTGGGTCCGTTACTGCTTCAATGGCTGCTGCATAAAGCTTGCCGCCTTTTTGCAGTGCACCTGGTTTTTGGCTTGTGTCATTCGGAACAAAACGGTACAAGTAACTCGGGCTGGCATCTTCCGTTAAATATACATATCCTGTCGCCGGGTCGATCGCGCAGGCTTCGTGAGAAAAGCGTCCCATATCCTTGATTGGGGTTTTGGACATGTCGTTCTCGGGCTGCTGCGGGTCCACTTCGAATACATATCCGTGTGTCGCAGAACGTGTTTCTTCACAAGTCAGCCAGGTACCCCATGGTGTCGCTCCTCCTGCACAATTTCGGATGGTTCCGGAAGAGGTTACATATTCTTTAATGACTTCTCGATTTGCACCAACAACTAAGCCTGTTGTACCACCTTTAGCGGATGGATCAAAAGGGTTCGTTCCAACCACCGGATTGGCTGCACTTGTGCCCAATTCATGATTGCGAACAAGAATGGTTGTATTATTAGGTCCTTCAAAAGCAGCCATTCCATCAAAGGCTCCAGGGATTTTTGCGCCGTTTGTCATTTGACCGCCCTCTTGGGAAATAATTTTATAATGAAAACCCTTTGGAAGATCAAGAATACCCTTTGGATCCGGAACTAAAGGTCCATACCCGCCAAAGCCGCTGGTTGGATTATTGGCTGGATTAGTAATGGTATCAGCAAACACTTTTGAACCGAGTGATAATGCGCCAGTCGATCCAAGTGTAAGAGCAAGTGCGCCCATTCCTCCCGCTTTTAAGAACTTTCTTCTATTCAAGTCATGATTAGGTGTTTGATTAGTCATAAAGTACATGTCCCCTCACCAATAATTTTTTAAATCTAGTAATAGATTAAAGGGCAATTATTAAGGGGAAACCGGGGCTTTGTAAAAGCCCGGTAAATAATAAGTTAAGAAATACTTCTATTAGACTCAGGTTGTTTCGTTTCTTTTGAATCCGTTTGGGACATTGTAATAACCTTGCCATTCATTTTTACATGAAAGAAGAGGGTGACTGTGTCAACTGGTTTGATAAGCTCCGTATCTACGGAATACCAGGTTGCATGATTCCAGCAGAAATGAACCTCTCCACCTGAATCAAAGATTTTGATGGAGAGGTTCATGTGGACTATTTATATCGCTTTGATTTTCAGGAAGATCATCAATGTAAAGCATTTGCATATCCTTCTGGACCTTTTTAGGTTTATCGATGGAATTTGCAGGTATGAAGGAGTGGTCTAACCAGTAGAGAGGTAAATCAAGTTTTCGGGATAATGAAATGAGCTTTTGTTGGAGAGTCTTTTTTTGAGAAGAGCTCAAATAATCGACAAGGTTACTATGAGCCATATCATCTATTTTATCTAAAAGATAAAGCAGCCCTTCAAAAACATGTTTATGCATGATTGGCGAATACTTATATTTTAATGCTTTTGTAAAAACAGTATCTTTAACGGCCATATCAATAGAATGATTGTTATCAATCATTTCATCCATGCATTCCTTTTCTTTTTCTTTGGAACGTTCATCGAATGGATCGAGTTTTGTTGATTTTTTCATGTTTCTTCCGCTCATATACTTCTTAATCGTTTTCTTCTCAACAGTGCATTGTTTAGCTATTTCATCTTCATGGTAGCCAGCGTCCAGTAAGAAAGTAATCATCCGTTCGATTTCATCGCTTGTTCTTTTCTTTATTTTTAACTCGGTACGCAGACGTTTTAACACTCGAGCATCTGGCGAGGTAAGGTTTTCTACCTGGCACATAACAGAAGGAGTATTTAAGTCCTTTAAAGCTCGAAATCGACGGTAGCCTTCGACTAAAACAAATTGATTTGTTTCTATTTTCTCTACAATAAGCGGTTTGTTTAGCTCGGTTTCCTGGATGTCTGTAGTAAGACCAAAGTCTTCAAGATCACTTCTAAACGCTTCTTCTTCTTTAATATAAGACAAAGGGACATTTCTAAATTTCATACGAACCACCCACTTGTTTTTATTTATTAATAAATATTCAGTGAGGGCTTGTTCTATAACTTGGGGAGTTTTTTACCATAAACAAGCAGGCTCGCCCTTTGTTGCCTCGTTACCAATGAGAGATAGAATACAGGCAGCTACACGTCGTACATATGATGACACGCGGGGAACATTACGAAGGATGCTCATAATCAGTTAACCAAACTTTTACAATCTTATCATTTGTTTCTTGTTACAATGAAAATAATAGAAGAAAGGGGAGAACCTTCATGTCAGCAGAAAAACAAGCCACAAACAATAGCACACGACTTTTTGTTGATCCATTCACTAATATTCATTTGTCAATGACGGGCGATAAGGATGCAATCGAAGGAATCGATGCTCAGGTTAGTGCGATCAAGATGTTGCTGGGGAATATCGCTTTTGAAGCTGAATACAACAGTGACCCAGAAGCGTGCCCAAAAGGATACCTTTCTGTTTTAGATGAGATCGGAAGGCTGCTGAGGACCCGCATGGACGTTTTCCCGAAGGAACAGCGCAATATTGAAGTGGTTCGTAACTTTTTGAATGGGATGTTATTGAGTAGACTGTATGAGCAGAAATCGTATGAGGATATTTTTGATCAAGGCAGAATAAATGATGGAGAGCAGGCGACTTTGGCTGCAGGCGGTAATGGTAATAAGAGATAAATAATACACCGAGAGCGGCTGGTTCATTACCAGCCGCTTTTTTTCACGGTTCTGTATACCATTTCTTTGTATGAGGAATGCTTTTTAATTTTCCTAAAACGAAAAGGATAATTATATAACGATAAGAATATAATATTAAGCAACAATATTTTATTGTTAAACGATAAAATGCATGGTAAAGTCAAATTAACAATAAATAGGTGAGGTGTGTTTGATGAAAAAAGGGTCAACGCTCTTTTTGAAGATAGTTGTTTTTATGGTTGGAATTCCTGTTCTTGCTTTGTGTATATTCTGGCTGCCCGGGGTCGCTGCTAGAGATGCAGCAGCACATCCAGAGACTGCCTATTTGCAGTATCCATTTTTGATCGGTGCGTATATAACGGTCACGCCGTTTTTCGTTGCTCTGTATCAGGCTTTCAAGCTTTTGAGCTATATTGACCAGAACAAAACCTTCACGGAATTATCGATCAGCGCTTTAAAGTATATAAAATATTGTGCCATCACCATCAGTTCCTTGATTGCAGCAGGAATCATATCGGGAATTATATTGAGTGCAGGTAAAGGCGAAGACATAACGGGTTTTATAAGCCTTGGCTTCATTCTCACTTTTGCTGCCATGGCGATTGCCGTTTTTGCGGCTGTTCTGCAAAGGCTTTTACAGCATACCGTCGATATAAAATCAGAGAATGACTTGATTGTCTGAGGTAGAAACAAGGGCTAACCTTTCGATACTGAAAATGGAAAAGCAAAGCGGTTCGATTTTCAGCTTTAAAAGCGAAGGGCAGTGAAGCGCACAAAAAAGCCACGGATGTCACTCCGCAGCGGGAAAAAAGAAATGGGGGTAATGGTTAGTGTGAAAACCATGTTTACCGTTACCCGCTTTGACAATAAAATAAACCGCATACAAAAAAGTCTGCGGAAAACTCCGCAGGGCCGTACACCTGCGGAAATGGCGTTAACAGGTGATGCAATCCATTGTTTCGGTTTTTTTGTTTCTGGATTTAATTGATGAATGTTTATCAATCTTTATGAACTATTTTCAAAGGAAAATTGAATATTTAAGCAAATAAACCCTATAGACTGTGGAGATTCACCTAAAAAAAGGTTTCTGAGAGATTTTATAATAGCCATTTCTAAAAAGGATATTGCCTTTATAACTGAGTTTACTACAAAAAATGTTGACTGGAATTTAATAGGTGATGCCACTTTTCAAGGTAGAGAAAAAGTTGTTCATGCATTAGAAAATAAAATTACTTTGGGAATAGCTGAAGTAGAAATACTTAATATCATTACACACGGTAATACAGGAGCCGTTAATGGTACTGTAAAGTTAGAAGACAACAGTATATATTCATTCTGCAACGTGTGTCATTTCGTTAGTGCAGGGAAAAAAACGATCAAAGAAATAACATCTTATGTAATTAAAAATGATAAGTGAATGGGTTTGTTTATGAAGCTAACGAGTGCTTTTGTTTAATATCCAACATTATTAATAAACCGAAAATGTACTGCTATAAACAGCATTTCTCAATTGCTAAATATAGGATTGTAAAGGGCGGCTTGCAAAATGGCACTTTTACGAAAGTTTTCGCGGGAATGACATACAATTTCTTATACGTTTTACCTGCACCGGGTTCCTAAAGTGCGGTTTTTGAAACACATCCAAACGCATAGCCAGCGAAACAATGGGCTTTCTGTCTTCCGGTTGAGTCATAAATCGCTGTGCATCAGTGTGCCTTTTACCGGCTGAATGCCCGCAAAACAGAGACCTTTGGAAAACTCGGGGGGTCCGGGATTTCCTGATTTTAGCGACTATAAGGAGAACGTTCGTGAAAACGTCGCCAATGAGTTTTTTAAAAGATAATATGTCCGAACAATCGAAAATGGCTGATGTAGTGTTCACACCACCATTCTATCGTTCTGAAATGAAGAATGGAACGTTCTTTTATTACCCCTGAACTTATGGAACGTTTTTAATATACGTACGTTAACGATAAGAAAAGGAGCGATCACAATGACGGTATTCGGTTACGTGCGGGTGAAGTCAATGGATCAATACGAGGATCGCCAGCTCGATAAGATGTACGCAAGAGGCGTGAAAGAACGCAATCTATACATCGATAAGGCCGGCGGAAAGGACTCCAATCGTCCGGAATACGCAGTGCTGCGCCGTGCGTTACAGGAAAGCGACCTCGTCTACATTGACACACTGGATCACCTGGGCCGTAACTATGATGCCGTTATTGATGAATGGCGTTACATTACTCGTGAAATAGGCGCAGATATTATCGTGCTTGAAAACGAAGTGTTATTTGACAGCCGTAAATTCCGTGAAATGGGCGAGGCGGGCAAGCTGATGGAAAACCAATTTCTATCACTTCTGGCGTATATAGCCGAGCAGGAACGGAAGAAGATACGGCAGCACCAGCGTGAAGGCGTTGATTATGAGAAAAAAGCAGGCAAGCACCTCGGTCGTCCTGTTGAGGAATTAACGGACGAACAGCATAAGATATGGACGGACGTGTATCCGCGCTGGAAGGACGGCCAGGTAAAGGCTACCGAGTTTATGCGTTTGCTTGATGTAAAAAAGACGAAGTTTTACCGGCTTGTAAGACAGTACGAAGAAAGAGAAGCATCGGCAGAAGAGTAACCGTTGTTTTTTATTAGCGCCGATCCCCCGAGTACCCCCTCTGAATATGCCGCATTTGCTGCGCGGAGTTTACGCGCTACAAAAACTCTTTGACTTTTTTGGTGGAATAATGAAATGAAATACCTTCCCATGTATGAATTTGATAATGCTTGTCTACACTTATCTAAACAAAATAGGGAGACGATGAACGTGAGAAAAGCAGAAAAAGGTAAAATGGTCGCTGCGCTTATTGTATTCAGTTTGACCACAGCGTTGCTCGTGTTTGTATCTGCGAAAGAGCCGGCGCAGGAGCATCCCGGTACGGTAGACGAAGTTTTGTCGGAGAAATTTACTCAAACATTGCGGTCAAATTTTGCAAGCAACGATGGCATTGCCCTATTTGACCGGGTTGAAATTGTGCCGAACCAGCATGTCGCAAAGATCTATTCGACGATAGCGTCAACAGACGATAAGGAAATGCGTCAATTGGCTGTGAATCAACTTGGCTCAATGGTAGTTAATCATTATTACTATCACGCGGAATATCGTGCTTTTATCGACTTGAATAACGTTCGTGTCTATGGGAGCGACAGTAAAGATCTCGGTTATACATTCAACGATTCGCTTTTAGCATCGGACCAATAGTAACAGGGCAGCCACCGCTTGAATAGCCGGTGGCTTTTCAGCAGGTATCTGGAATTTGCACGTACTAGGAGAGACTGTCACACAAATTAAGAGGCTCGAAGGTTTACATAGCGTGGTATACCGGAATGTTTCGTTGTGACTGGTTGTGGTAATATCCTTAAAAAGGAGGCGGAAAAATGCCGAATTATAAGGTTCAATACTACGAAAAAATACCAGCAAATTTAAAAACCATTGAGGTCACAGAAGAAACCGCAGCCAGAGCGAAAGAAGCAGCAATGGACAGGCTGGATAACCAATCCGGTGTAGGGCACTATACCATCCATAAAGTAACTTTAGACTAGAAACGTTGAAACACCAATGTTTACGGGGCTTTTCACTTGGCTGTTTTCTGAAAAAAATCACATTTCTTGCGAGTTTGAGGATGCTGCTGAATTGATTTTTCATTTTTTCGGCAGCATTCTTTTTCATTTTTTCTGTAACGTGCGTATACACATTGTTTCATCATGGCAGCCATATCAATCTCTGCCTCCGCCATCAAAAGCAAGCTGCTATTAATATTTGGTTCTTTAATGGTGAACAGCAGCCATTCACAGTCAAAGGAACCTCGTCCTAAAACATAGCTAACAATGTGCAGAATTCAACTTAAATATACAGTGAGGGTTGTTAGATTATAAAGGGTGATCACACAAAAGAATAGCGTCATTCCATAACTGAACGTCGCTTTGGATTTGTTTTTGATTTCAGAGTTACTGTATTACGCTGAAAAATTGCATAAAAGGGCAGCTTCTTTAATCATTGAGTTGAAACCCGCTTTAGGGAACATACTAAGAAAAGCTCTTTAGATGGTGATGGCTTGAAAAAGAAAGTTATTTTGTTTTTAAGTATCACATTTGCGGTCATGGTGACAGTGGTTGTTATTCGAGATATGTTAAATGGAAATTTCTCTACCTGGCCCGCTGGACTGGGCACGATTTTCTGCGGTACACTGCCCATTTTCCTTTTATTTTAAAAAAAGACTCCTTTTCACTTGCCTTCGATTATCAGCTGCTATTTTTTACGCTTTTTTTAGGAGCTGTCTTGAAGTTTTATGATCGGTTTTCATGGTGGGATACAATGCTTCATTTCTTTGGGAGTGCTTTTTCGGGCTTTATTGGTATAGCTATTTACAATTTTCTTTTGCCAAAGAGGTTACAAGAGGCGTCTCGCGATGGATGATCTTTTTGTTTGTTTTGTCATTTGCAGTGATGATCAGTATTCTGTGGGAAAGCGCTGAGTTTGCCGGGAAAGTTGCCGGTGAAAGCCATAAGGATACGATGACGGATTTGATAGCGGGTTTGGCAGGAGCACTGGTCATAGCCAGTTATGCAGGGCTTAGAAATGATCTAATGAAAAGCGGAAAACTCAGCATTTGGTATTGACAATGCCAGGTGCGGACGTTTATTGAAACGGAATACGGCTATAAATCAGGAATTAACTCGTATAGCAGGGCATGATAAAAAGCCCCGGTTTTAAAATTGGGGTATTCATTTTGTTTTCATTCAGCAAACAGTGACAGGAGAAGCGCTACCTTCTGTAAATAATTTCTTGAAATAGCCTGTAGTCTGTTGGAGTAAATAGATCATGTTCAGAAATATAATCTAAAATTTTTAGAGAAATTAAAACCTCTTTATATCCTCCTTTTTGTGTAAGGATAACAGTGTATAAGAATAGGATAAACGATTCTTTTCCGCTAACTCTTAAAACATACTTAATATGAAAATCAAGCTCCTTTTCATCTAATATATCCCGTTTTAAAAAAATAAGCTCAAATAGGAGGTAAATATCGTCCATCACTTTATGAAATTCTCTAGAAACATTCCTCTCCTTATATACATAATCAACATAAGCCGTTTCGAGAGCAAGATAATGAATTTCAAAAAATTTGCGATGCCATTCTTCTGTATCTATACTAAATGGAATGCTATCGATGGATTTTTTATAAGAAGAATTATTTGTGAGTGCATTTTGAAGAAAGGAATCGAAAAAAATATAAGTGGTCATTAAGCTTTCGGTGCTTGCTAAATCATTTCCCAGGTGAAAAAAAGTATTCTCGAACCTTGAAAATTCCCCTTCTTTATTCTGAGTATCTATTTGTTTCTGAATTAATCTATTAGACTTAATTACATATAGAACTGTTGCAAAAGTAAGAAAAGGAACAATACTTCCACCCCAAAAATCTCCGTATACCCCCATGCCGCTCATATCAATATGAAAAACTTTAACTGTAAAATAACCCAGTATAGGAGATACGATGGCGAGAATTAAAAATAACGCAGCAAATCCTGATAGAGCGAAATCTTTTAATTTATTCAATTTTATTCTCCCTCATTTTAAAAAGACTGGCCGCAGCCCAGTCTCAAATATTTATGTGCTATATCCTTAAAAAACCTTTATTAACAATTCTCTTACCTGTCGCGGTCAAGCTCCATAAACATACTTGTGAATGTGAACGTTCGGGCTTCCGGCACGATGTATGGATCGCAGTGCCTGGCTCAGAGGCTGCTAACAAGAAGACGGCTTGGGCTGAAAAACTGATGGCTCTATTTGTATAAATTGGAGAAAGGAGAAGAAGTCAAAACCTATTCATCCGCCCTCAACCTGCTGCATTAGGAAGCAGGCGGTGTTATAAAGAGGAACGCACTCACTTCACACAATGAAACATAAGTGAAGGTAGGAATAGGCTCATCTATATCCCTGAGTACGAGGATATAGGAATCCACTCTGATTAATCTGCCGGTGAATTCAATGTCGTTTTTCGTAACGACCGTAATAACCTGACTTTCTAGTTTTTTTAATTCTCTTTCGATTCCCGTGATGCAGCAGCAGTCACATCGCTCCTTCTGCTGCTTCCTATCTTGATCTTCTGGTGAAGAGGAAGACATTTTTTTCATCACTCCTTTCTTTACTAGCTTATGAAGTAGTGTTCGAGCTTGTAACCATAATGACCTAGAGTTACATTGTTTTTATATGATTTATAGTTTTAGAAATGGAGCCATCCGCAGTGCCGTCGGTTTTACCATTCGTTTGCGGATAAGACACAAAAGCACATAAAAAAAACCGCGGAAAATTCCACGGCAAAGGGCTGGTCGATATGTAACAATCAGGAGATGGCAGACAAACCACGGTTCCTTCTTGACTGCCTCGATAGAGATATACCACGTTTGTCCAAATAATGGACGCGATGTCAGAGACCATTTCTATCTGACAGAAGCGCCATTACGAAGCGATTGTGAACACAAGGGAGAATCGCAGGAATGGCGCCGTATCATTTAAACTAGCATTTACGGAATGAAGCACCAACGATGATTAAAAGAATGAACAACACTACAATCAAGGCGAAGCCGTAGCCGTAACCGCCGCCGTAGCCACCGCCGTAGCCGCCTCCATAACAGCAGCCGCCGCCGTAACCTCCGAAGAAACCCATATCCCTCCACCTCCTTTATAGAAGAGTAGCGAAGCAACTATATAAATTAATTTCTCTGAATTAATTTATAATCATTGAATCTATACTATAGGATATGAACAGAGAGCCGCCTCGGCTTAAGCATTTGCCCTATTGATCGTTTTTTGTAAAAGAAAATCAGACATTCACTCGTTTTATTGGTACCATGTATTCGGCGAATCGACATTGAAAAAAGTGTCGGATCCAGCCCATTTTCGCAATGAAAAGAACGGGCTGGATGGCCATGAGATGGTTGTGCCTGAAAAAACCGGGATACTGAAAACGTTCGATTTCTATAATCACTGAGGCATACGCCGCTGCTATATTGCTGATACGGCATAAACTAAGAAAGACATTTCTATCCCTGTTCAGACTGCAATGGGCATCCATTGCAGTCCTTTTTTATGGGGCAGTCAGGCTAGTCAGGCCACACGCTAACCTGCATTTCGAGTGGCTTAATCAATGAGAGGACAGGGCGAAAATACAAAAATGACTATTCCAGCATCATTCGGCATGTTATTTCGTATTCACCGGAGATGTTCCGCCAATTTTAAGCTGATACACAATGATGATAACCATAATAACTGAAATAGTGGTCATATAAATTACATGTGCTTTTTCGGATGACAGCATTTCCTTTACTTTTTTCCTTTTCTTCACTCGCTTCACTCCGATCTTTCTTGTAGTCGTGACCGGTGAGCGCTGCAATGTCTCGATCACGTTTTTCCGTGTGCTCGAGGCAGGCATGATCGTTAGGAGCATCCCTGTTTCGCATAGAAGGATGAAGATTGTGACCCATCTGAATTCCTTGCAGGCGTTCGTTTATATATATTTTTTACATTTCTTTTCATTCGTCACCACGCCCATAATATCATGATTCTCCATCAGGCTTTCGCCCGGCTCCATCGGCCGCTTTTGTATAGCGGACACTAAAAAAGGACTCAGCCGAGTCCTTTTTGTGGAGGATATCTGTTCAGAACCTTACAAATCGTACACGACCCCTGTCAGTTCTTCGGACACATCCCACAACTTCTTCATTGTCGTTTCGTTATAAACTCCTTTAGCAGGCACTTCGAGAGCAGGAAGTCCTCTGTGGTTTCCTCTTCCATCCGGCCCAATATATTCTCCGCCTTTTAATGTTGCTTCGGTCGCAGCGTAGAGGGTAGGCAGGGCGCCCATCTCCGGCGTCTGAAAAAACTGATGGAGCAGGAAGTTTACGACCGGCTGCATGCGTTTCCCTCCGGCCTTGAAGAGGTTCGTCGCACTAATTCCCGGGTGACAAGCTATACTCATGGCATTTACTTGGGCCCGTTTCAGCCTGTTGTCGAGCTCACGCGCGAACAGAAGATTCGCGAGCTTGCTTTGTCTGTAGAACTTCATCGCTTTATAGCCTTTCGAGCCATCCAGATTATCAAAGTAAATGGACGCTTTTCTGTGTGCGATGCTGCTCAGGGTAACCACACGAGCAGAAGGCGTTTTCTTTAGCAGCGGCAGCAAATGGCCGGTCAGGGCAAAGTGACCCAGATGGTTTCCGCCAAATTGCAATTCGAACCCGTCTTTCGTTTTCTGATAGGGAGGAATCATCACGCCTGCATTGTTAATCAGGATGTCGAGCCCATCGAAGCGCTCTTTGTATGCATCAGCAAATTCCTTTACGCTGGCAAGGTCCGCCAGATCCAGCTTCATAACCGAAACCTTTGCTTCCTTGGATTCTTTCTCGATATTTTGTGCCGCTTCTTGGCCTTTTTCCTCGTTCCGGACCGCAAGCACCACACGGGCACCCTGCTTTGCCAGAACTTTAGCAGCCTCGTAGCCGATTCCGCTGTTTGCGCCGGTAATAATCACATTCTTATTTTTCACCGCTTGTTGTGCCAAATCCATTCCCCCATTAACGTAGGATCAGTCGCTATGAATCCAATAAAAATCGGACCCTATACGGGAAAAATGATACCTATGAACAGTAAAGAAAGCAAAGAAAATATACTATTCAGGAAAATGGGAGGGGAGCGGGCTAGTTTAAAAAGGAATTTCATTTTCACAGGAAGAATAAAAAAAGACTATTTGAACATTTTGATACAGGTTAGATCAAACAGAAATGAAAGTAAAATAGTAAAAGAATTCATGCACTATCCAAACAGCTCGATAACAAAGGATAACATTTTGCCCCTAACTATCCTGGTATTGATAAAAAACGAAGAGAAATTCTATCATTCATCGAAGGAGAAGTTGGTATCAATCCTTTAAAAAGTAGATATGGTCAGATGATACCTTACAGGAACTTGCGAAAATGCTTCGTCTCTATCATGATTGGGTAAGCGCCTGAAACTATTTACTCGGCAAAAAGCTGTTGGGGGAAAGGAGCAAAAAATGACTTTGTTAGACTATATCCATTTAGATTTCGATACTCCAGTTTTAAAGCAGCTACCTTCACCGTTTGTTTCGGCTGCTTTTCTGCTTCATCCATTTGTTCAGATGCCTGCAGGCTGGGAACAGGAAAAGCGAAAACACCCATCTCACCATATGTATCCGGATGATGAAGAAATCATACAGTTAGGGAACCCAGTGTCATGGAAAAGCATTATGCAGCGGACCGGCTTAGCATCATTTGAAGAAGTGGCTCTTGCTTTATCGGATGGCTGGCTTCATAAGAAGTATGCAAAACCCATTTTAGCTAAAAAACTAGAGGCGATCTTTCAGCAGGATCTTTATTGTCCAATGGAAGATAAGATATCCATTTTTTTAATAGAGGATATCTTAAAGGTACTTGCTTCAAAAGGAGCGGAATTTTTCTTCTATACAGACCCCATTGAAGAAAAAACAGAAAAAATGAACATCAAGAAAGTGTCGCCGGCGGAAATACCTGGTCTGACACTATGTGAAATATTGCTTGTAGACGAAAAGAAAGAATTTGCTTTCATCAGTGAATATGATGCGTATACAACGTTATTTTTATCTAAAGAAGAAAACATTCACACACTTATTAAGGAAAAAAGATGGGAAGCAGTTATTTGTGATAGTGAAACGATGCCTGCCTGGTTTTTACCAAAAGAATAATGTATTTGGCTTTAACAAAGTCCAATACCTGCTGCCATAGATATAGTCGGGTTCTTTCATTATCATTCAACAGCTGATCCATATTGTTGAGTAAGGTTAGACTCTTCCAGACAATAAAATACTATTTTTCAACTATATAAGTTGAATTAAACTTTTTACATGGACCATTTGATATCCTGTAAGAATGCTTTTAAATAAGCATCATAATGGGCTGCGGGCTGGCGGCTGCACTAACAGTAGGGGCGAACGCTGAACCACCATTACTTTTTGCTGTCTGTTTCAGCCTGTCTGCTCGTCCTGCGGTAGTCTTCGCCGACAGCCCTCCGCCCGCTTTTTTAGAAAAGAAGCGACTATGAATAAATATTGGCGCTTCATTTCTTTTGATAGGAGAATAATAACAAGTCTTACTGTTTTTCCTCCTCACAAATGCGGCAGGCGGAAACGAGCTCAGCGCCTGCCCCATGGAACGCGCAGCCCCCGCGAATGCCGCTTCACTTACCTGTGCTAAGTATTGTTCTCCTACGCTTTTTCTGAGAAGCAGTATGTAAAATCAATCCTTCAACTTATATAGGTTCTGTTAAAAAAGCCAATCTTCCTGCTTAGAAAAATTGGCTTTCGTTTTATCATTTATATTTTCATATAAGATGTTCCATTGTTACCGAAATCACTTCAAGCCAAAACCACTTATTGGATGCGGCACATAGGGTTCTTCTAACAATGCCACTTCTTCAGGGGTTAATTCAATTGATAGAGCGGCTGCAGCATTTTCAAGATGAGATGTTTTCGTCGCCCCAATAATAGGAGATGTTACCGGTTCTTTTTGAAGCAGCCAAGCAAGTGCAATTTGAGCACGGGGAACCCCATGTTTTTCTGCAATTGCTGCAACCTGCTCTACAACGAAGCGATCTGCATCGGCAGTCGCATCATATTTAGCCCTCTGAACCTGGTCAGTTTCAGAACGAAATGTCGTTTCCGACCAATCGCGGGTCAGCCTTCCTGATGCAAGCGGGCTATAAGGGATGACCCCGATTTTTTCTTCCTTGCAAAGAGGAATCATTTCCCGCTCTTCCTCTCGGTATAAGAGATTGTAATGATTTTGCATGGATACAAACCTGGTCCACCCATTCCTCTCTGCCACCTGGTTCGCCTTCAAAAACTGCCACGCCATCATGGAAGAAGCACCAATGTATCTGGCCTTTCCAGACTTCACGACATCATGCAATGCTTCCATTGTTTCTTCAATTGGCGTATTGTAGTCCCAGCGATGAATCATATACAGGTCTACATAGTCTGTTCCAAGCCTTTTTAAGCTGTTATCTATTTCACTCATGATGGCCTTTCGAGAAAGTCCGCCACTATTTGGACCATCATGCATTGGGAAAAACACCTTTGTAGCGATGACAACTTCATCTCTATTGGCATAATCGTTCAAAGCCCGTCCCAGAATTTCTTCACTTGTTCCTCCTGAATATGAATTCGCTGTATCAAAAAAGTTGATCCCTAGTTCAAGTGCTTTTTTAATAATAGGACGACTTTGTTCTTCATCAAGTACCCATTGGTGGATCCATCGCTTTGCATCACCGAAGCTCATACCGCCAAGACAAAGCCTGGATACATCCAATCCGGTATTTCCAAGTTTTATGTATTTCATTTGATTCTCCCTCTCTTATATTTATTCATCATGGCCATTTCAGTTATTTATTATTTTACAACAACTAAGAATGAAACCTTTATCCCGTTCGTCTCAAGTTTTTGCTCAATCCTATCAAAGTAATATACACGATAGAAAAAACTGCGATAAAATAACACTATCAAAGAGAAAGAAGTAAGGAGAATCAGATATGTTTGAGGGAAACAAGCAGCAGGAACTTGCCGATATCATCGAGCGTTATACCGGGCAGGATGGTGTTCATCCGACTCCTATTCCATCCCTATTTCTTATCCGCGAATCGATTATGACAGAACCCATTTCTAGAGTGAATGAACCATCCTTTTGCATAATCGTCCAGGGGGAAAAAGAAGTATTGCTGGGGAAGGAACGCTTTCGGTACGGTCCTGCCAATTATATCGTCGCATCCGTTGACCTGCCGGTTACCGGGCAAGTTATGGAAGCCACTTCAGACGTTCCCTATTTGGCTCTGAAAATTGAGTTCACACCGAGTCAAATCCTGGAGATTGTAAGAAGGACTGAATTCCGAAATGAACTGAAAAGGAACACGAAACGAGCTATGTTTGTCGACAAAGTAGAGCTCTCTCTGTTGGATGCAGTAATCAGGCTAGCTCGTTTGCTGGACGATCCAAAACATATCCCGGTACTTGCTCCTTTATTCACGAAGGAAATTCTTTATTGGGTTCTACAAGGAGCCAAGGGAGAAGCGCTGGAACAAATGGCGTTAGAAGGCAGTAATGCCGCTCGAATCAAAAACATTATTGAACATATAATCAGCCATTATAATGAGTCCTTTAAAATTGAAGAGCTTGCGAACTTAGCTAATATGAGTGTGGCGTCGCTTCATCGGCATTTTAAAGAGGTAACGGCTATGAGTCCGGTTCAGTTTCAAAAGCAACTAAGATTACAGGAGGCCAGGCGCTTATTAGTAGGCGAGACAACAGATATTGCTGATATTGCATTCCGAGTAGGCTACGAAAGCCAATCGCAGTTCAGCCGTGAATATTCCCGTATGTTCGGTGTTCCACCTAGAGAAGATATAAAGCGACTGAGAGAAAAAATTAGCACTTGAATCTCCTGCTCAACGGGGTCAAATCATTGGAAGCTGCACTAATCAGGAATATGGTCTCTTATTATCTCGCTAAAATATAAAGTAAGAATAACGATATGTAAACGAACAGCTACATTAGTTCATGTAATCGACCGAGTAGGGGGAGAGGGTATGGTTGACCCCTGTGGAGAGTGCTTTTTAGATGTTTGGTATCGGTTTGTCATCGCCATGAGCACGAGGGGGGAGTGAATAACAAGTATTCCTGGCAATCTATAAAGAGGCACGCCTAAACCGCGTGCCTCTTTATTTAATGGAAATTCGATCTGTTGATCTTGAAAATGGTTATTGCAGACCAAACAGAAGCCGAAGCTGACGTCAAATTGGCCATAGCCTGATTTGGACGCATTGATGTGTCGAACAATATTGCAGGTAATTTCTCGCGGCTTCTTTGAGGAATTGATTAAAAAAATAATCCATCATACATTTCAAGCTTTTCCTATACATCTGACAAGGAATTTGTAAATTTCGACTGAATTTCTTTTAAAAACAAATCAGCTGCAGCGGAAAAGACCTGATGTTTTTTCCAAACAATATTTAAGCCAGCTTCAAGTCTTGGCTCTAGCGGCTTAAAACAAAGGTTACTGTCGTTAGACGTATTCACTAGTTTATCAATAGTGACGGCATAACCGATGCCCTCTTCAACCATAATAGCCGCATTGTATAGAAGATTGTATGTAGTCACGACGTTTAATTTAACAAAATCTTCACCAAACCAATCCACAAATTCATTTTTAGACAATGTTTGCTGCATAGCCTGTCGTGAAAAGATTAGCGGAACATGTAATAAATCAACTGCTTGAATGGTATCTTTGGAAGCAAGAGGACTATCTTTTCTCATCACAACGCCCCAGACATCTTTAGCTGGCATATTGATATAATTGTATTTTGATAAATCGGCTGGTTCAATTAAAATACAAAAGTCGAGCAATCCCTTGTCAAGCCGTTCCGTTACATCGTCTTCGTTTCCACTGTAGAGGTGATACCGTATATTTGGATAACGTACTTGTAAATCCTTTGCTGCTCGTGCAATCTGTTTCATGGCTTCTGTTTCCCCGCTACCTATGTAAACATCACCACTGATGGTTTCTTCCATAGAACTAAATTCTGCCTTCAATTTATCGACCATATCAATGATTTCTTCTGCTCTTTTTCGCAGGAGCATTCCTTCATCTGTGAGAATGACACTGTGACTACGGCGAATAAACAGTTTTTTCCCTAACTCTTGTTCAAGATCTTTTAATTGTCTTGACAAGGTTGGCTGTGTAACATGCAAAAAATCAGCTGCCGCTGTTATGCTTCCTTCTCTTGCAACAGTAAGAAAATAGCGCAAAACTCTAAATTCCATCCAATATTCCTCCTTCATCATGCTTTAGTATATACGTTATTGATATGCTTATAAAGCATATCTTGATATATGAAATGAGTATTTGTTATAAGAGGAGAGTGTAGTTAAAATAAATAACGAGCAAGTAAACAGTTCCCAAAGTGTTAGGGACACTTTTTTTGAGATAGGAGTTGTTTTTATTTTGGCTAAACAAAATAAGTTGTTGATTTTCATTTTAACAGTGGGTGTTTTTGGCATTTTAAATACGGAGATGGGGGTTATTGGGTTATTGCCTTCCATTGCTGATCACTTTAATGTCAGTATATCTCAAGCAGGATTGACGGTGAGTCTTTTTGCTCTTGCTATTGCGGTATCCGGACCAACGATGCCGTTATTGTTTTCCGGAATCAATCGTAAGAAGGTCATGTTACTTGTATTAACTGTATTCGTTGTGGGAAACATCGCATCCGTATTTGTTACGAACTTTACCCTTTTATTAATCATTCGTATCGTGCTAGCTCTTTTCCATCCGGTTTATTGTTCCATGGCCTTTACTGTAGCTGCTTCCTCAGTAAAACCTGAAGAAGCTCCCAAAGCTGTTTCTAAAGTATTTATCGGAGTATCTGCCGGTATGGTAGCCGGCGTACCGATCGCAAGTTTTATTGATAGTGCCCTTTCGTATGAAATGGCGATGGCGTTCTTTGCTGTTGTAAATGTATTTGTATTGGTCGCTACATTGATTTTTGTGCCATCTATGCCCGTTGAAGAAAAACAATCTTACGGTGAACAACTTGCTGTTCTAAAAAAACCTATTATATGGGTTTCTATCGTAGCTGTCATCTTATTAAATGCCTCTGTATTCGGAGTATATAGTTATATTGCTGAACACCTGGAAACGGTTACCCAAATGTCTCCGAATACCATCAGTTTAACGTTATTCGTTTTCGGTGGAGCTAATATTATTGGGAACATCGTTGCAGGGAGGGTACTCACTACTAGTCCTATTAAGTCCATCTTCATTTTTCCTTTGTTATTGAGTGTCGTTTACATTTTTTTATTCTTTACTGGAGAGCTTGCCGTACCTGTGGTCATCATCACTTTCCTCTGGGGACTGCTGGCTGGAGGAATCATGGCCAATATTAATCAATACTTGATTTCATCTTCAGCTCCAGAAGCGCCTGATTTCGCCAATGGGTTATTTATATCAGCATGTAACGTAGGAACAACAGCTGGCTCAGCTGCAGGCGGGTTATTGATAGCACAAATGGGCACATCATACGTCGTATTTGTAGGAATTCTATCCGTAATCCTAAGCCTCGCTGTTATCCTGCTAAGAAACAATATGTTTAACGCTTCAAGACAAGCGAAAAAGCATAGAGAGAGAGCTTCTGCCTCTAATTAATCAGAAGCACAGGGACGGTTATCCTGCTTCCAACTATGTTTTCAACTATAGAGGGCAGACCCTCCCAGTGGACTGTCCACCAGATGTTATAGATTTTAGGAAAAGTTCTTGACTTAAAGTTAACTCTAGGTACTACGCTATCCTATAGTACGTGTTTTAAAGATACAATCAACCAATAAATAAAGGAGCTGTTACCTATGATTTTAAAAGAAAATTATCGTCTATCTAATGGAATTGAGATTCCTGCATTAGGTCTTGGAACATGGATGATCGATAATGGCGATGTCGTACAGGCAGTGGTAGAGGCTGTGAAAATCGGGTACCGCCATATTGATACAGCACAGGCATATGCTAATGAAAGTGGTGTTGGAGATGGGATTAGAGCCTGTGGTGTGAACAGAGAGGATTTGTTTATAACGACAAAACTTGCTGCAGAAATAAAGTCATATGAAAAAGCTGTTTCATCGATTGATCAATCACTGAAGACGATGGGACTTGATTATATTGATATGATGATTATTCACAGCCCACAACCATGGAAGCATTTCGGTGACGAAGATCGTTATTTCGAAGGAAACCGTGAAGCATGGAGAGCTCTTGAGGAAGCGTACAAAGCAGGAAAGCTTCGTGCCATAGGTGTATCTAATTTTCAAAAAGAGGACCTGGATAACATTTTGAGTGATTGCATAGTCAAACCGATGGTCAATCAGATTTTGGCGCATATAAGCAATACACCGATAGAATTGATTCAATACACTCAAGAACAAGGCATTCTTGTGGAGGCCTATTCACCGATTGCCCATGGAGAATTGTTGAAAAATCAAAGAGTTGTAGAAATCGCAGAAAAATACGGTGTTTCAGTACCTCAATTAAGTATTCGATATGCTTTGCAGCTTGGTCTTCTTCCGTTACCTAAAACGGCAAATCCGGAACATATGAAAAGCAATGCAGAAGTAGATTTCGTTATTTCCGAAGAGGATATGAAGTTCCTGGAAAATATTGAACGTATCAAAGATTACGGTGAAGCAAGTATAATGCCTGTATTTGGTGGAAAGCTGAAATAATGGGTTACTGAAAAACTCATTAATTTTAGTAGATTTATAGAGTAAAGATTATATATGTGCAAAATAAATGGCATGTTTAGGGGAAGGTCAGATGGCGGTTATCATTTGAATGAAAAGAATGGACATAAACGATAGAAATTTCAGCGGTCAGCAAAAGTTATTTCTGGCCGCTGATACACTTTTGTGGGGAAATCATTTCGAAATCAGCTTCAAAATGTTCAGATGAGGAGTGAAAAATTGAATACAGTAAAAATTGCAGGAAGAAACGTTTTTCCCATAGGTTTAGGCACTTGGAATATGGGAGACAAAGCAGATAAATTTGAACAAGAAGCAGAAGCAATAAGAGTGGGTCTTGATCATGGGGTTCAAGTTATTGATACGGCTGAAATGTATGGTGATGGAAGGGCAGAGAGGTTAGTTGCTCATGCTATGAAGCCTTATAACCGGGAAGAATTATTTCTCATCTCAAAAGTTCTCCCTTCAAATGCCTCAAAAAAGCAATTACCGATTAGTTTAGAAAATAGCTTAAAAAGGTTGAATACAGATTATATAGATCTATACTTACTTCATTGGAAAGGGAATATCCCTATTGAAGAAACGATTGAAGCCCTGGAGAAAGGAAAAAGTCAGGGGAAAATCAAATCATGGGGTGTTTCTAATTTAGATGTTGATGACCTGGAAAAAATAATGAAAGTACCTGATGGAATAAAATGCGCAGCCAATCAAGTACGTTACAATTTGGGAGATCGAGGGATTGAATTCGATTTAGTTCCTATGATGAACAAGCTTGAAATGCCCTTAATCGCCTATGCTCCAGTTGCTCGGGGAGATAGACTTGGCACGAACCTGACGCAACAAAAAGCGTTAAAGGAAATTGCCGAAAAACATCGTTCCGATCGTTTTCAAATTTTACTGGCCTGGTGTATTCGAAATGGTCAAACCATTGCGATACCGCAATCCAGTAATACCGCTCATGTGATAAATAATGTGAAAGCAGCTGAAATTCAATTAACACAGCAGGATTTGAAGCAATTGAATTCAATTTATCCAAAACCAAGCATGAAACAGCCGCTTGCTTTATGGTAAGAAGATGTAGAAATTACTATTATGATTCTATCAGTTTGTAGACAAAGTCTGTCTTTTTCATAAAAGAGCCGATAAGTGAAACTTGGCGGACTTTGCCCACCTTAGGGCTGTGCGGAAGCTCCCTCGGCTGCGCCTGTGGGACTTTTTGACAGGTGGTAGGTAAATCACTCATCTATAAATATCCAGCGCTTTGTTTAATCTTACTAGTGCCTCGTGTACTTCTTCTCTTAATTGCTGCTCGGAAATTTCAAAAGCGGTTTCTTGACCTGGAAGACACTCATGCCAATAACAATCAACCGATTCGAACACATCATTTAAAGGGCGAAATATTTCATCGCTTAAACCGCCTGTCTTTTTCAAGAAAGTTTCAAAATAAGTTTGTTCAAATTCTTCCACCGAAATAGCATCATTTAAAAAATCCTCTATTAACTTTTTACATTTATAAACGCTCACCTTCCTCCTCCTTTTCTTCTCGCTCTTTTAATTAACACACAATTTTCAACTTAACAATTTCCAATCAAAATCTTTTACATCCTGCTTGTTCGGTTTTCTTACAAATTCGATACAATCCTCTTGGCAGGCCCGGTACTTAATGAAATTTTGTTGTGCTTGTCTTAACGAAACATCATTTGCCCCACCTTCAAAGTCGGGGTCTCTAAATTGAACACCATCATCTTCCCAAAAGCATATTTGGCAAATCTCGCAGGTATCTGTCGGTTCTTCATCTAATGTTTTATATCCACAACAAGGGCAAGTATATTTTCATATTTTCACCTCAATAATTTCTATGTGTTTTTTGACGTAATTCTACTATATACATGAAATAACTCGCTTTACATAGTAGTTTATTTTTATGAGCAACCGTACTAACATTAACTTAGATAGCAGTTGACCGATACTGTTGAGTAAATTTTCATATAAAAACAGCGGGAACCAAATAGTTCTCGCTGTTTTGTACGTTATTTAATTGGGACTTTCATGAATCGTTTTGGAAATTTAATGGATTTATTTTCGCTAACAAATGTTGAGCCTAAAAGAAGCGTCCCACCAAGCATTTGAGCAGCTGTCATTTGTTCTTGCAAGATAACTGCGGAAATCAAGATCGCTACGAATGGATCTACATAGCTTAGCATGGCAATGCTCTGCCCCTTTAGTTTTTGCATTCCCGAGAAAAATAACCAAAATCCAATACCTGTGTTTACAATCCCTAGTAGGACGATAAAAGGAATGGATGATCTTGTTACTTCTAAAATACTGATTCTCTCAGTAAAAAGCACATATGGTAAAAGAAGTAACGCAGTTGTTCCAAGCTGGATGATGGTAATTTCTAGCTTGTCCATATTGTAAATGAATTTATTTAATAACATTAATGCAGCGTAAAATGCAGCTGCAAATAATCCAAAAAAGATCCCCAGCAAGTCCTCTTTTCCAGATGCACTGATGCCGTTTCCAACAATCAATAACATACCTAGTATCGCTACACCAATACAAACCATCTTTTTGAGAGGTAATTGTTCCTTAAGGATAATTGGGGAGAGAATCATGACAAACACAGGGGCAAAGTAATACCCTAATGTTGCGTTAGTGACTGTCGTATGATCGTACGATTGATAAAGAAAGATCCAATTTCCACCCAATGCAATACCCGAAAGAAATAAAATGAAAGCATTGGCTTTCACTAATTTCCATGGAATAGATTTTTTCATCATGAAAAATACAAACGTTAAAAATAGACACCCAATGGAACTACTTAGTAAAGCTGTTTCACTCGAAGATAAATCAATGTATCGTACAACCAAACCAATTGTACCGAAAATAATCATTGATAATATAAACTGAATTTCAGGTTTCATCGTCTACTCCTTTGAATCTGCGAAACAGCTTATATTCCGCAGATTCTTAATCTGTTTTTAATATAAGCTTATTCAGTGCTGACTCAACAGCTGGAGTAAACGGCGGAGGTGATGTTGAAAACGGCTTCCAAGTGTATAGATTTATATTTGATAATGACATCATAATCCCCCTGTTTCTATTAGCATATTTTGATGATAAAAAGTTAATCATTTTTTATGGCCCAATCTTTTTATTCTCTCAGTGTACAATATAAAAACCTATCCGACTAGCGAGTGCAATAAGAAAAAACAAGATGGTTATTACGCAACAGTTCGTCCCTATAAAGGAACAACACTATTCACGGATTGAAGATTAGCTGACAGCTGACTGAAAAGCCTGAAATAGAAATACAGGGGCTAAATTTTAAAGCGTGACAAAGCCTTTTCATGGGTATGGGAAAAACATGTTTTTGGAATTAATCTACAATTCTTATCAAATTTTCATTTTTCGGTGGTATGCTGGATAGAAAGGGGGCCATTACGATGAAAAAAATCGCGCTGGGGCTGATAGTGGGTACATTGCTTGCTGGATGTAGTGATGCAGCTCCGTCAGTACCAGAAGAAGAGCCAAAAGGGCAGGAGCAAGCATCGGAACAGGAGAAAAAGGTGTTTGTGGAGCTGGAGCAGACAACAGATGAAACGGCAATTCGCGATGCGGCGTTCGAAAAGGTGCTGCAGGACGAGACACTGACAGGCGGTTATTTAGGCAAAGTGACGCCGGAGCTGAAAGAAGATTATGGCGTGCAGTCCATTGAATTTAACGCGGTAACGGACGCGATCCAACATATTTACGGGAATTTTTATGAGCATGGTATTTTGTACTTGAAAAATCAGGAATCCGGTGCCCGGGAATCTGGTGTCTGGGTCGGCATAAAAAATCCGGATGAGAGGGCGGAGGAGCTGGCTCGCCGGCTGCAAAAACAAGTCGATGAAGGCAAAATTTTGGCCAAATACATTCACTTGTTTGAGAGCGAATACAGTGATCGGGACAACCAGGATCTCATGTATGAAGTGTCGAAAGCGATCAAGCCGATGAAGGACGCAATGCCGGAGCCGGAGCGGGTGGCACTGAGTATGAGCGTGGATACGATCACGAGAACCATTGAAATCGGGCATGACTTTTTAACAGACGAGCAGATGGAAAAGCTGAAGGAGACGTTTTCCGATTATGAAATGGACTTTATGCAGGAAGGAAGAATGCTTCCGCTTCCGGGAGAGCCGGATGTGGAATATCCGAAAGAGCCCGTTTCGCACAAACAAACAAAAGAAGGAAGCTGGGTCATGGAGGTATCGGAGGACAGCATGCTGATTGTCGGCTCAAAAGCGTATGATTTTTCAGGAACCGGAGAGCAGGAGCATTACGATGCCACCTATTACTCATTTCCAAAAGCAAACGAAAAGCTGAAGGTCGGCCAGCGGGTGATGGTCGAAGCATCCGGACCAATCGCTGAATCCTATCCGGGACAGGGCAGAGCTAAATTTGTTACTGTTTTGCCGGCCTATCAGCCAAAAGGCGCGGATTTAACCGAAGAAGAGGTGGTTCGAAAAGCGATCGAACAGCGAGGGGAAGATTCATACGCAGAAGGTATTCGCAACATTACCTATAACAAAGACAGGGACGAGTGGACCCTCACATTTGTCAGCTCAATGGGACCCAAACTCGCTGACACAGATGTTACAATAGCAGACCAGAAATAAAAGTTTATTTCAGGCCGCTTACCTTGTCGATCAAATGTTAATGAAACGCTTCATTTATTCATTGTTTCCTGCAGAGTCAAGACGATCTTTCATGATAAAGGCTGGTGAAAAGCGGCTTCTGCTTATCCAATGGAATTCATAATGTAAGTGTTTATGCTGTATTGGCAATGCCCAAGACCCCCAGGATTTGAGGTTTTTTTAACTGGACAGGTTTGTTTAACAAGGGATTTAATGCTTCCAGAAAGAATGATAATGATTGTTGGTATGAGGGAATGGAGGAAAAGTATGAAGTGGTCAAAAGGTGAGTTTATTGTAAGCGATGAGATTTCCTTAATGAATATAAATACCGTTTCATACTTGCTTTCATCAACATATTGGGCTTCCAAAAGAACGAAAGAAGCAATTGAAAACAGCATGAAAAATTCGATTTCTTTTGGTGTGTATCATCACAATAAACAAATCGGTTTTGCCAGGGTTGTAACGGACAAAGCCGTGTTCTCCTGGGTGCTGGATGTGGTAATTGATGAAAGATACCGAAGAAATGGTATAGGTCAATGGTTAATGGAATGTATTTTAGAACATCCAGAAATAACACATACCAAATTTGCACTTGCGACGTCAGACGCTCATGATTTTTATAAAAAATTTAATTTTAAAGAAACCCAATGTATGACACGAACATAAAAAGCAGGATGCAGCATAAAGTGAATGCTGTTATGCTCGAAGGCCCCCAAAAAAACATGGTTCCTTTTTTGTTGTTTTAACAAAAGAATCACCCTAAGATGGGGCATTGTTAATACAGCATTATTAGATTTATCTTTCATTCGTAAAACGATTAGCCATCATGTAGAGAGGGGTAACCTGTTATAACTTTTAATGCTGATCTTTCCGGTTATAATAGGTTTCCTTCTTCATCATTTGTCCCCCTTAAAAAGTGAAATGAACTCCAATCCAAAGGTATGCTCTGTTAGACATATATAAGATATACATCTTGATCTCTTCTTTTTTGTGTGACTTTTCAGATTGTTTGCTTTGAGAAACATTATTTGTACAGGCTTATTTTTATTAAAAAGGGCAAAAAGATTGCTGTAGACCCACTCAAATGGGCTCTGGTACGATGTTAAAGAAGTAAATGCCGGAGGAAAGAATATGGATCAAAAATATCTCGATTTAAAGCTGGGGGAACGGGGAGCTATTCTCAGCATTTTTGTATATATATGCTTATCTGCTTTTAAATTAGCAGTTGGTTACATAGCAAACTCCGAAGCTTTAAAAGCGGATGGTTTAAATAATACAACGGATATTATCGCTTCTGTTGCTGTGTTAATTGGATTGAAAATCTCTCAAAGACCTGCAGACAGTGACCATCCTTATGGGCACTGGAAAGCAGAACCTGTTGCTTCATTGGTGGCGGCATTTATTATGGTTGCGGTAGGTCTTCAGGTTTTATATACGGCTGTTTTATCGGTTTTCGATCATACAACAGAGGCACCTGATTCCATCGCTGCATGGACAGGCCTTTTTTGTTCGGCAGTGATCTATGGAGTGTACCGGTACAACCGAAGATTAGCACAAAAAATCAGAAGCCAGTCTGTGATGGCGGCGGCAAAAGACAATTTATCCGATGCCTGGGTCAGTATTGGAACAGCAGTTGGTATTTTTGGGGCTCAATTTGGTCTTCCCTGGCTGGACCCTGTCGCAGCCGTTGTGGTCGGCCTGCTTATTTGTAAAACAGGATGGGAAATTTTTAGAGAAGCCTCTCATGATTTAACGGACGGTTATGATGAGAATCAGCTTGAAGTCTACAAAAAATCGATTTTTGACATTCCTGGTGTAAAAGGAATCAAAACGATACGAGCAAGGAAATATGGTAGCAGCTCTGTGGTCGATGTCGTCATTTTAGTTAATTCTACATTAGGTATCGGGGCAGCCCATGATATTTCAATGGAAGTAGAAGATGCACTAACGAAGGAGCATGACGTAATTGAAGTACACGTGCATGTAGAACCGAATTTATATATGCAGTAAGGTAAAGAATAAATCACATAATCGTGATGGCTGACCTGGCCATTATTATTTTTATATATGAGCATAAGCCCTGCCGGTTCATCGTATAGTTCTGTTATAAAGGTTTCGCCAGCTTTTTGGTTTTGCCTCGTTTTCTTTAACGCATACATTCGCGACAAAAAGCAGCTGTCCCCTTTCCCGAGGGGCAGCTGCTTTTTGGCTTTTTTTACATTCTGCATCCGGAGCAAAAAAAAAAAAGAGTATAAATATACAGGTAGACCTGTTTCTGTTGCTACCATTATAAGCCTTGTTGCAAAAAGTGTTTGGATGCTGGACATTACAAAAGGCAGTCAGACGGTAGACAAATGATAGATGACTGTGCACATGAATGGGATAGATCGGCGGCGCAGCCGGTCTCTGCTGCCAGCTAGTCCCATAGGAGTCTTCGCTGACCCGGACGCCGCCAAGTGGCTTGGAACGAGATTGTATAAGGCTAATGGGGACGCGTTTTTTTTTGAAAAAGAGAAAATGTCTATTCAGCAGCCTCTGTTTATTGATTTTCAACACTATTTAGTGAAGACTGCCGGACGAAGACTTCCCGGGAAAGTACAGTGAGTCGGGAGACCCGCAGGCGCTGCCGAGGGAGATCCCGCACTGCCCTAAGGTGCGCGAAGTCCAGCCGGTTTCACTTATCGGCTCTTTTTTTTGAAAGAGAAAGACTTTTTCTACACACTGAGTTGCTTTTTAAAAGCAATCGTCTTTTTACATTTTCTTTTAAGATATTAGTCCATCGCTTAATGGATCTTAAATAGAATGCATAACAATTTCAATAGTTCTTCCATATAAATGAGCAGTATCATTCTTAGAGTGTGCTTCATTAATGGCTAACTGTCCGTGGAAAGGTCAAGCATCTTTTAGAACTAAATCTTTTTGTGCTTACATGCGATCTTTGCAAGCTTTCTTTTTTCTATTACTTATAACTTACATTGTGGATAATCTCCCAAGCAAATCTAGTATTCTTTCATATTCTAACAGTGTAAGGCAATAAAAATGAAAAGGGGGGATATGATATGTGCTTGAACTGCAATGACCGCGACCGTGACCGTGACCGCGACCGTGACCGCGACCGTGACCGTGACCGTGACCGTAACCGGAGAAATCGGCGTGAACGAATGAAAAAAGAGCTTGAACGGATGGAAGATGATCTTCGAGATATGAAAGAAGATATCCGAGATATGAAAAGAAGGCTAAAAATGATGGAAAGAGACTTTTGTGACAGATAAATATAAAATGTCGTCTTTTAAAAAGCTATAGAGCTACTTTCACAAAGAAGCAGCCTGCACGGGTTGCTCTTTTTTTATTCAATTCAATGTTATGTGAATATCCCTATTATCACAGACCTGGATATGGCTATCCTATGGGGATTACTCAGGCAGATACTGATAATGATCCATTACAGTGAAAGCGGCTGTCGGACTATCCGACAGCCGTTTTTGAGTTTTAAACGCTAGTATTGCCACTATATCTGTGGGAATGGGGATGAGAACCGTCAACGGTCGTTACTCCCTGAAAGGTATGATAATGTCTGCCATCAGGCAGAGGAATAGCTGGACCAGTTACTCCGCGAATTTCATGTTCATGTCCATCATCGAATGAAGTAACCGTAAAGTATCGGTGAGTATGGGGTACTCCAGTAGGAGCAGGTGCCGTTATACCGGCATACTGATGACGATGACCATCGTTAAAAGAGGTTACTCCTGAAAAATGATGGTTATGAACGGGCTGACCGTTCCATGTCGTAATGTACAAGTGGTGAGAATGGCTGGAATCTGAATTTGGATCATCTGAATCAATCATAAATCCAGTTACCGGTATTTCCATACGCATTGTTACCACCTTTCCTATCGCTCCTTCTATGTTATGAACGCAAAGTCTACACATTCCTATATTTTAAATCGAAAAATCGATTTTTGATTTAAACCTAAAAAGTTAGACACAAATATGAAGCCGATTTCTAACTCCTTAGCAAAAGAATCTATGCTCTGGGACTCTTGAAGATCAAGCCATTTTCATTCCAAAAAAAATCAATCTCTCCCATCGATTTCACCGTTCTTTCATTTTTCCTTGTTATCTTGTTCTTAGAAAGAGTAGATCGAGGAGGAAAACAATGAAAAAGAAAACAGGCGCAAAGTGGTGTTCAGGCATAGCAGCAGCCCTAACAGCAGCAACGTTTATTGGATTCACACAAAACCATGATGTGGAGAGCGGGGAGGATACAGCTGTAGTAGCGGAGCAGACCGACAGTTCTTCAACAGACCAGGTGTTGCTTTTTGAGGAAGAGGAATCTGTTGTTTCTGACGATAGCACATATGAAGAAGAGGAATACCAGGGCATGCAGCCGTCTGACCGGAGAACGGGCCGGTCATGATCAGCCGGCTCGAATTTTCTTGTATGGGCTCTGTCTTTACCATTGAAGCTGAGCGGGCAAAGACGCTTCAGCGTTGGCTTATTGAAGCTGAAAAGCGCTATTCACGCTTTCGGACGGATAGTGATATTTCAAGGCTGAACGTATATCCGGCAGGTGATGAATGGATCCCCATTTCAGTCGAGCTTTATTCTATTTTAGAGGTAGTGCTGTGTTACATGGTGAAAACAGAGTCACTTTTTCAGCCATTTTTAGGCGCTCAGTTAAAAGCGCTCGGATATGATCGGTCCTTCCAAGATTTACAGCCCGAAGTGGAGAAAAAGACGGCGCCCGCCTATCAGCGAGGCGGAATTTTGCTTCATCCGGATGAACCGATGGTGAAAAAAGTGCTGGATGTAGAAATGGATCTTGGCGGATTTGTGAAAGGCTGGAGTGTTGATCAAATTTTTCAAATGACAAACAAGGAAAATGTCTTTATAGATGGGGGCGGTGATATGCGCTTTTCCTTTTCTGAGCCGCAAGTCATTGGTGTCATGAATCCTTTTGAACAAACAACGGACATTGCACAGATCACGGTTGGATCAGGCGCCATAGCGACATCAAATGTGCTGCACCGGCGCTGGCAGACGAAAAATGGGGAATACCATCATATTTTAAATGGACAGACCGGAGAGAATCCCCGATCAAATGTTGTTCAAGCAACTGTTATGGCAGGTAACACAGCAGAAGCCGAAGTGTATGCGAAGGTGCTTTGCATGATGGATGCCGGGGCAGGAGCACGCTGGCTGAAGGAAAAAGGGATCCAGGCAGCGGCAATGATTATCACAGATCAAAAACAAATTTTGGTTACAGATAATATAAATGATTTCAGTGAAGGAGTGAAAACAGCATGGATATCACAACGTGGGAATGGACAAGAGCTTCAGGCCTGACGTCTTTCTTTTTAATATTTTTGTCTGTATTTGTAGGGCTTCTTCACAGTGCACCCATTTTTCCGAAAAGGTGGAAAGGGTCATTGTTTTTCTTTCACCAATTTACAGGATGGATCGCCTTTTTGATCATGATTTTCCACGGTGTAATTCTTCTATTCGATACGTACGTAAACTACCAATGGTATGAGGTGTTTGTGCCGTTTTTGTCGGACGAACACCGGATTTTAACAGGGATCGGCACAATGGCGCTTTATGGTGTTTTTCTGATTTTGCTTTCATCGGATATGATGAAGAAAGTAGGCCACTCTCTTTGGAAAAAAATTCATTTGTTTGCACTGCCAGGGTATTTGCTGGCACTCTTTCACGGCCTGTTGATTGGTTCGGACAGTACAGCTGGGCCCATTACGATCATGTACGCAAGCACATTACTGCTTGTGCTGGCAGCTTTATTTCTAAAAAGAGTAAGTGTCGTTTTTATGCGGAAGGGCCGTCATGCTGTTAAAGGATGATTAAGTATAGATTTTGGGCTATGGAAGGCAGTCGAAAATGATGAATGATCCTTTTAGCAGCTTTGCCCGACCCACAAATAATTGTAGAGGGCAAAGCGGTTTACGAGAAAGCCCAATATAATAAAGACCTTTATGCGTAGGATTGATCCTTTTTTCATGATAGGGCCTTTCTGTTTCATCCAAGGCATTCAAATAAGTATCAGCATCCCGAAACTTGTACACAATAACAAAAAAGGGGGGTGTGATACGATGGCGAAAGATGTTTTGTGTGAAGTTAATAACTGTAAATACTGGGCTTCAGGAAACAAATGCAGTGCCGATGCTATTTATGTTGTAAGCCATAAAGGCAAACAGGCGTCTCAGAGTGAAGAGACAGATTGTAAAACGTTTGTACCAGAAGTTTGATCTCTTAAGGGTAATCATTTATTTGGTTACCCTTTGTTACTCTTAGTATTGACAATAAGTATCATTCTCATTCACTTTGCAGCAATTTTTCTGGCGAAAGGATTTGAACAAAAATGTTCGCCTCCGCTTCTTTATGAAAGAATGAACAGATTAGGTTTTTTCCTTCGCCTTTTTTACATGAAAGGCATCAAGGTCTTTTAAAGCATTTTTCATATGATTTTGACAAACGTTTAACATTCCACGACCCCTCCTTTCGTTTTCCTCTCACCTATGTAACAGAATGGTAGCCACAATTACAAAATAAAAATTTAATAATAAATGAATCCAATATAAGAGGTATGATATTGTTACGAGGAGATTTTTATAATATGTTCTATTGAACTAACCGGGCAGATTAACTGAATAAAGATCCTAACATCTGAATATTAGAATACAGCGATAATCCAAAAAACAGGGGTGTTGTAATTGAGGATATTGGTTACAGGTGCAACAGGACAACTGGGTTCAGCTTTGCTGCATCAACTTAAGGATTCTGATTATAAAGTTAAAATAACTTCGAGAAGAAAGCCTGAAGAAACAGGACAATTCGAGTGGGTTTATAGCGATTTATTGTCTGGTGAGGGTATAGAAGAAGCAGTGAAGGATGTAGACGTCATTATTCATGCAGCAACTAGCCCGGTTAAAAACTCAAAAAACGTGGAGGTTTCAGGTTTTGAGGAATTTTTAAGAAAGGCTCAGCACATAAAACATTTTATTTATCCATCAATTGTTGGCATAGATGAAATACCATTCAATTATTACAAGCTAAAATATGAAGCAGAAGGTTTATTAGAGAATCGTTCTATCCCTTATACCATTGCACGTGCAACTCAGTTCCATCACTTTGTTGAACATTTATTTCTATCAAAACCTTTCTTTAAAAGATATATTGTTCCTGGAAACATTCAATGCCAAAGTGTCGATGTAAATGAATTTGCCAATCATTTAATAGGTCTAGTGGATAGTGGTCCACAAGGCAGAGCGAACGATTTTGGCGGCCCGGATATAATGACCTTAAGAGAAATGGCTGAACTGAAAATCAAAGTAAATAATGAAACAAATAAAATTGTAAGCATCTCCTTTCCAGGAAAATTATATAGATCTTTCCTCGATGGAAAAAATACCAATTCCATTCAAAAAGCAGGAAAAATCACATTTGAGGAATATTTAAGTAATAAGGTAGATTGAGGATATTTTATGTGTAAGGTTATTGTGGCGATTGTAAAAACACGTACTTGAAGGAGCTTAAAATGAAGAGTGGGGGTAACTGCGGTACCTCCTTTTTTTATTGAACAATCGGAGCGGGTTAGTTTAACAAAGTTGATAAAGACATTTATACCGGCAAATAATAAGACCCTTCGATTTAAGGAGATCAAGGGTCTTACTTTATAAATAAAATCATTTAATTATTGAGTTTTTTCAAGAGCTAGTTTTATACCAAAGCCTATGAGTATAGTGCCTGTGATTCCTTCAATCATATTTTGTGTTTTAGGTTTTTTCATAAAAGCACTAATCTGATTAATTAAATAGACATAAAGTAAAAACCATACGGCAGTCAATACAGTATAGGTAATACCCATAATAAGAAACGGTAAAAAGTTATTGCTTCCAGAGTCCACGAATTGAGGCAAAAAGGTTAAGAAAAAAACAGCAACTTTAGGATTTAGGATATTGGTAAGAAATCCTTGTTTAAAACAGGATTTGTTTTCAAACTGGCTTTTTGTGTGCACCTCAACGCTTGCGGCTTCTTCCTTTTTCCGTAAAGACCATAAAGCCTTAACACCCAGATAAATTAAGTAAACAGCACCAACGTATTTGAAGACAGAAAATAATAACGCTGATTTCACAATGATGGCTGAAAGTCCTAATACAGCAGCAGAAGTGTGGATAAGAAGGGCACAGCAAGTACCTAACGCTGTTTTAAGACCCCCGTTTCTCCCAAAGGTGACCGTATTTTTTGTAGCAATTGCAGTATCGGGACCGGGTAAAATAATTAAAAGAATACACATAATAACAAACAGATAAAAGTTTTCCATTTTAATATTCCCTTTCTGATTATGATAAGTACTGAGTATGTAATGCTTACATTGTATTATATATAAACCGTATTATTAATTGAACATGAACATTATTTGTTTGTAGTTCTTATTGGACTAAAGGCGGCTCATGTTTAAAACGGAAGATGCTACGGCATTTCTTTTGGGGAGCAGAGTAATTTATTAAGTTTTTTTCAATTTACTATTAAACTAATAACCAATAAAGATTATATTAGTTAAATATTACAAAATGATATAAGGGAGAGGGAATTATTGAACAAAATAAATTATTCTATTGTTGATGTTTTTTCACAAGGGAAATATACAGGTAATCAACTAGCTGTTTTTAAAAATGCTGGAAATATTTCTGATCATGAAATGCAACAAATAGCCAGGGAGGTTAATTATTCTGAAACTACTTTTATTTTATCTAATGTAAAACAAGACGAAGGATATGATGTTCGTATTTTTACTCCTAATGAAGAAGTTCCGTTTGCTGGACACCCGACTCTGGGAACGGCACATGTTATTCAAAACGAATTATTAGAAAACCCCCTTGATAAACTTCTGTTAAATTTTAAAGCTGGGCAGATACCAGTAGAATTCGATAATCAAAATGAAGTAATTTGGATGAAACAAAATGAACCAACTTTTGGACAGGTCCTAGAAGCAAATAAAATCTCTGAGATTTTAAATATTAATAAAGAGTACATAGATAATCAATTTCCTATTCAAGAGGTTTCAACAGGGCTTCCCGTTATTATTGTCCCCTTAAAATCGTTAGAAGCGGCCCAAAAAGTAAGGATAAATAAGGAAAAGTATTTTGAGTTAATTGAATATACAGATGCAAAAGCCATTATGGTTTTTTGCCCTGAAGCATATAGTTCGGAAAATGATATTAATGTTCGAGACTTTGCAGATTATTATGGTATTCCCGAAGATGCAGCTACTGGAAGTGCGAATGGCTGTTTAGCCTCCTACCTGGTTAAGTACCGTTTCTTCGAAAAAAGTGAGATCAATATTCGTGCAGAGCAGGGATATGAAATAAAAAGACCTTCTTTATTATTCCTAAAGGCAAGTGACGAAAACGGAAGAATAAGTGTTTATGTAGGAGGCAAGGTAGAAAAAATTGCGCAGGGTGAATGGTTTTTATAAATTTCTTTTTTAACGAAAGGGCATGTTAGTTGGAGAAGGAAACTGGAATGTTTTCAAGAATATATATTAATAGTGTAGTCTATTGACCAGCTAGAGGAACATACAGAAGCTATCCAAAAATAAGAAATCTATGGAGGTTTTTTATGTCAACTCAAATGAACTCCAGGGTAGAAGGAAACGTACTTGTATTAGAACGTGAATTTGATGCTCCAAAAACTCTTTTATTCCAGGCTTTTTCAGAAGAGGAACATCTAAAGAAATGGTGGGGACCTCGTGGTTGGATTTTAACAGTATGTGATATTGATTTTCGAGTAAATGGAGTCTGGCATTATTGTATGAAGTGTATGGACGAGAATCAGGGTGACTTTTTTGGCTTTGAATCCTGGGGAAAGGGAGTATACCAAGAAATTCTTCAGGGTGAAAAGATAGTTTATATTGATTATTTTTCAGATGCAGAAGGTAATGAAGCTGAGGGGATGCCTGCAACTCAAAGCACTTTATTATTTGAAGAAATTGAAGGGAAAACAAAGCTCACTAATCGTGCAGAATACGCTTCTGAAGAAGCATTAAAATCTGTCCTCGATATGGGAATGGAGCAGGGAATTAATGAAACATGGGATCGTTTAGAAGAGCATCTTGACTCGATTAAAAAATAATAGGAAAGCAATCCATCAAATATGGATTGCTTTTCATTTTGTTGAAATATGATATTGTCAAGCTAAATCAACTTCAGAGTCTAAACGTTTATGGATATTCTAGGTCTGGCTTGATCCCTTATGTGTGACGGTTCTTAGCCGAAGCATAGAAAAAGCGGCATTCGCGGGGCTGCCCGGACGCCGCCGATCTATCCAATTCATGTGACGGTTATTAATCATTTGTCTACAGTCTGAGCAATCCATCAAATATGGATTGCTTTTTTTATCAAACAAGAATTGTGTTTGTGAATTATGACACATAAGCTAACTGGAGCTTTAGTTGAAAAAGCGAACCATAAAGCTCGCTCCTTAATGCAACAAAATGAAATTATGTTGTGTTGGAAAAGCCTCAGCTGTCAAAGGCAGCCGGGGCTTTTAATATATAGTGTGGATGTACTGTTGACTAATTCTATTTGTAATCTCCCTGCCAACTAATGATATAATTGGAAAAACTGTTTACTTGAATGAACTGTTCTTTTTTTGAAAATAAAGGTAAAGTAAAAACAGAAATGAGGCCTAGAACAATGCGGTCTTTAGTAACGATCTTTTTATTATCCCTTGGCTTGATAATGGCCGGATGCAGCGAATCGGCAAAAACGGAACCAACTGAGGGGAAGCTGATATTATACGATGATGAACTGTTTCCAAAAGAAGATTCGCGCCACCTGCTGGCTCATACAGCAATCATTGGAGGAGATGCCGTCCGCTTGAGTGAACCGGCTAAAGTGATGGTCACTTATGAAATTTGGCAGAATGGAAAGAGAATCCAATCATCCGGTTCTTTTTCGAGTAGCAGTACAAATGAGATTGTTGCTTTTTCGGTTCGCCCGTCAATCAATCAGGCGGAGAGCCTTACGCTCACTATTTCTACGAATAATGGCTCTACTTCACATGGCTTACCAAAACCTGCATCAAGGTATAACTCAACCTCCTACGGCACAATATTTATGAGCGAAACACCGCTGCTTCCAGGTGAAAAACAGGCTGTCTGGGGTATGATCTTAACAGATGAGGCCGAAACATCCCTATCCGAGAAAGGCGTCAAGGCTGCAAAGTGGGGCTTGATTATTTATGTTGGAAGAGATGAATTTAAATAATTCGCTGGGAGATCATATTTTCCTTGTACGAACATGTAATAGATTCGGTACGTATAAAAGAGAGGGAATATAAAAATGAAATATATGATCTGGGTGATCCTCCTTGTCGTTTCATTCTCCGGATTTATAGTATTGGAAAAAGTATTTACGATGCCTCCTAATGTTACTTCTGGAAATGGAAATGTTGGGCTGCTGGTTATTTTGTGCTTATCGCCATTTTTCATTGCAAGCTGCTTTGCGACAGTGAAGATAACAAAGCGGATACTTGCAGGAAGAAGCAGCCAAAAACTAACTGTACTCGTCTTAATTCTTTGTTTGGTAAGCAGCCTGTTCTTATTATTTGCCATTACGGATTATGCGAACGAACTTATAGCTGCACTAGGAGGTTCTCCAGCCAATGAAAACTCACGAATTTACCGTTTTGGCTGGCTTAATCAGTATACAAACAGTTTGTTTTTTAACGTTTATACGTTCTTGCTAACTCATGTATTCAGTGTCATTGTTGGAGTTCTTTCCTGGAAAAGAACAATGAAAACAGGCAAATTACATTAATCAAAGTTTTGGTCTACTGTTGATCAGTAAAACAGCATGCAATAAAAAAGGGAATTATGTTGTATTAAGAACGCCCCAAATCTTTAGAATTTGGGTCATTTCTGAATTTAAGTGCAATCATGAAGAGATTTTTGTAATTCATCTTATTGAAACAACGAAGCAGAATAATATAAGAACAAAAATCCTAAATTTAGTGTAAAATTTTTTGATAAAGGAAATTGTTTATAAGGTGGGAGATATTATGAAAATATTTCAAGCTACAATTGAAGATTTAGAAGGAGTGTCAAATTTATTTAATTTGTATCGGATGTTTTATCAACAAGAATCTAGTTTAGAAGGTGCTAAGACTTACATAAAAGAACGTATAGAAAGCAGGGAGTCCGTTATATTTGTCGTTAAAGACAAACAAAACTATGTCGGCTTTACTCAACTTTACCCTACATTTTCATCTATATCTATGAAAAGAGCCTGGATATTAAATGACTTATATGTTGATGCAAATGCAAGAAAAAAAGGAGTAGGAGAAATGCTCTTACATAAAGCAAAAGAATACGCAATTGAAACAGGTGCTAAAAGCCTTAGTCTCAGTACAGCACCAGATAATTATTCTGCTCAAAGATTATATGAAAAAAACGGATACGAAAGGGATTCCCAATTTTATCATTATGAATTAAATTTAGCTGAATAACCTTCTTCAACTATAAGGGGGGCGTTAGTTAAATAAGTGAACCATGAAGCTTGTTTCTGAGGGTAAGATAAGGAGAATCATGTTGTTTTTCGGATGTATTGTAACACTAAAGAATCCCTGTAATTATAGAAGAAACTCGTCAAAAGGAGACTTTACCTTAATGAGAAAAGTCTTCTTTTGGACGAGTTTTATTTGCTTTTAGCGATTTTCTATTTATAAGCTATCATTCAATTAATACTCACTTTACTTTTAATCAAATTTGGTGGCGTTTTCCCTTGTAATCCCGCCACTACATTCGTTGCTCCAGCATAGCCATTTTTAACCGGGTTTCATAGGTAGCAGATCCGATGTGCGGCAAAGTCACTACATTTTCCATGGAAAGTAAAGGGCTGTCCGTTCTGATAGGCTCTTCAACAAACACATCAAGACCAGCAGCAAGAATTTCATTTATTTGTGAAGCATAAATCAAGGCCTCTTCACCTACCGTTTTTTTCTTGAGCCGTTGATAAAAATGACGGTGTTTTTCATTAATTCGAATTCTCTTTTTCCCATCATCTTTTCAGGTGAAGGTGTTAATGGCGTCATTAAACATACATAATCAGACTGCTGTAGCAATTCTTCCAATGAACAATAAGTAGCATTATATGTTTGTTCTGCTGGTTACCCATTTTTTAGTTTAAAAAAAACTGATAAGCAATTGAGCAGCTGACCATATGGCTAAGCCTGATGCAAGGAATAGACATACGTTTTCAAACCAATTGTTTTTGTAATTGCCCATCAAGCTTTTATTATTAGAAAGAATTAACATACCGATAGCAATGACAGGGAACCCGACAACGTTTAATGCATTTACAGCGATTGTCAGAGTAATAAAACCAGGCATGCCCGGGATAGACCAGATAATTGGCGTAACGAGTACAAAAAGCATGATCCACTTATACATAGGGTCCTTACTGTATTGACCTTCGTATTTTTCCTTCCGATCCTTGTTAATGACATAATAAGCATCTGTAATTAAGCGTGGGAAGCCTGTAGATTTACCTACAATACTGGCAAATAAAACACCAAAAACTCCCAGGTAAAAAATAAGCCAGCCTGTTTGCCCTAATGCCATTTCCAAAGCTTTAGCCAGGTCATCAATGGTTTCGACCTGAATGCCATTTGGTCTTAATATCTCTGCACCGATAATCCAAATTGCCAGGTTAATAACAATACATACACCAATAGCGAACAATAAATCATTTCGTTGAATTTTTAAATGAGCAGGCGTCGTCCAGCCTTTTTCTTTCATAAAATAAGGGTGAACAAAGTTAGAGATAGATCCAGCCACTGCACCAATGATTGAAATCGCAACCAAAAGTGCTCCGTGAACACCTGTATCACTTGGGATGCTAAAACCAACTGTTCCTTTCAATATTTGCCCCACATCCGGACTTGTTTGAAGGGCTAATACAAGGAAAGCGAGAGTCAGTAATCCTAAAATAGCTTTCATTACATTCTCAATCGTATTGTAAATGTTTCTTCCAATTAACAGCAAAATCAATACAACTACAATGACCGAGCCTAAAAAAGGTTGATTGATGTGAAGAAGAGTAGATAATACTTCTCCGGCTCCTTTAAGCATATAAGAATTAAATAAATGACCCATAATTAAAGCATAACCAAAAAGGAAGTAAGCAAAGAAAGGATGGATGCGTCCATAGCCCTCAAGAAGGGTAAGACCTTCTGTATTACACAGCTGAAAACGGGCAATGACATTTACAATAAGAAAACGAAGCATCAGGGACAGGGCTAATATCCACATTAAGCTATATCCATAATCTGCTCCAGCAACAGAAGAGGTTACTAAATCTCCAGCACCAAGCCATGTTAAAACGGCCAGAATACCAGGGCCAAACGTTTTGGCAAATCTCGTTATAACATTCCCTTTTTCTTTGACAATCTCAGGACTGGTTACAGTAGATTCAGCAAGGTTAGATTGATTTTTCACAGACTTTCCTCCATTCCAATATTGTGTATACGCTTTCAATTTTGCTGTGTAAACATGGTACATCTCGACATAAGCACCGACCTTAAAGATTGATATCAAATTCCGAAGAATTTTTTAAAGCTAGGTGTTCCTAAGTAATTCATTTCTCTTAAGGCCAATAATAATTTAAATATACGTATTGATATGGATGACCTGGTGGACCGAATTTGAATGGTTCGTGAAAAGTATGATTGAGAGATATTCTAAGAAGTTTTCATTTTTCTCCTTATTGATGAGTGAGAGGTAATTTGAATATCCAAAGGAGAATAAAGCTAGTGAATAAAAAAAGGTTTAAGTTTAAAAGCTGACTCTTACATTAAATTAGTTTTTGACTGTTGTTGTACGATCAGGATGAAACCTCCTTCCAATAAGAATTATTTGAATATTTCACTTTTTATATGGTAAGACAAATTAAATTGTAAGTCAATAAATTTAATGTTTATTAAATCATTAAAACAGAGTTTGTCAGCCAGAGAAGTTTGATCGTTTCGAGCATCTTACGCTTGAATCAGTGATGATGTTAACTGGTTTAACAAGCTGCGAGTTGGTGGAACACTGGGCTGCATAAGTCCAATTGAATACAAACGATCATCCTTAAGAAACTTGTCCTTACTTCATTTTCTTTATTATTGCATTACATTTTTATAGGATAGCTATTGATGAATTTTTTCTTGAACTAAGGCATTAGTTGAAAAAGTGAAACATAAAAATCGCTTTTGAATACAACATAAAAAAAGGGTATTATGTTGCATTTAAACGCACAAAAGAAAACAGGCGTCATCCCTTAATGATCAAGGGATGGCGCCTGTTTTAGTTAGAAAGGAGGAATTGAAATGCAATATGTTGAATAATAATATTACATTTAATATCACATGACAAATAAAATAGGAGGGTCTTTTTTGGTAGAAAAGCAAGGACAAAATACGGTCGATCCAATCCGGGATCCAGAACAAATCCAGGCAATGAAAGAATATCTGCTTCATAAATCTTATCGGGATTATTTTTTATTTGCCTTCGGTATTAATTCAGGGCTTCGCATTAGTGACATCGTAGGGCTGCGAGTAATGGATGTACGGAATACAGATCATCTACAAGTAAAAGAGAAAAGAACAGAAAAAATCCGGAAAATTCGGATGACAGGTGCCTTGAAACAGGAAATCGAAAAATACACGCGCCAAATGGCTGATTCTGACTTTCTTTTCCCTTCCCGTAAAGGTAAAGGAACAAGTCCAATCGGGCGTGAAACAGCCTGGAGGATCGTTAACAGCGCTGCACGCGCGTGTGGCATTCGAGGGGCCATCGGGACGCACACGATGCGTAAAACATTTGGATATCATTTTTACAAGCAGACGAAAGATGTGGCCATGCTGCAACAGATCTTTGGTCATTCAGCACCCTCTGTCACGCTGCGTTATATTGGCTTTACCGATGACATGGTAAATCAAGCCTTTGAAGAATTTTCTCTGTAAGGGCACGTCACATCAATAGACTTTACTGGAGGTTGTTGTTTTGTTGGAAGAAACCCGGCAATTGAAAAAAGATTTACAGGGAGTACAGGGGCATATCTTTTATTATTTTGAGGATACAAATAAATACGTGGAGAATGCCGTAGCTTATATTATGGCAGGCATTGAGCAGGGTGGCCAGGTTTTTGTTGCGGAAAACAGTAGGCTGTATTGTTTAATTCAGGACAAGCTGCAGTCTCTTTTAAATTCGGAGCAAATGAATAGAATATGTTACTCGAATAATTTTGATTTTTATTTCTCAAAGGGGACTTTTCATCCTGAAGCTCTTATGAAGCATTGCAGGCAAGCGGTAGATTCTTTGGTTGAAAAGGAAGTGCCAGTCCGAACATGGGGGCACATAGAATGGGGAAAAGAGCATAAGCTTGATCGAGAAATAGAAATATATGAGAAAAAGTTGGATCAAATGCTCTTTTTAGATCACATAGCATCTGTTTGTGCTTATGATGCCAGCCGTGTTTCGGAATCTCTTAAAAGAACGTTATTAGAATCTCATGAATTTTTTATGACTGATGATGAAATTATGAAGGTTTAAAGAAAATCAAACGAATGCTTCCATGTCTTGTATAATTTCTGAAAGTTTGCTATAAATAGAAATCAATTAAATCGAGCGGAAAAAGCAAAAGCGTGTTGTAAGTGGGTCGCCGTCCTTTTACAATCGTCCACCGTGATAGCGCCACGGTAAATACCTGAATTTGCCCTTCTGTTACATTGATGCCTGTATTTTGCGACATTTAAACGTAACTTTCAAGGGGAAAGTCTACCTTTTACAGTCGTGCAAAAGACGTGTTTACCGATTTTATGCGGTAAAGGCGTCTTTTTATTTTCCGAAAAGGCGACAAAACCATGACAGCAGAATCGTAAGCATGGAAGAATTCAACCAAATGCTGAGCTACAACGTATGTATAGAGAATAAAGATCAGCAGCAAAGGAAATGGTAAAAATGAAATATCAATTACATTTTACTGTCCCGACATTTACTGAGGAGTTTGATGTCTTTCCAAATCCTGATAATTATGATTACTGGGTTCCTTTAATGAGAACCTTTATCGAGCAATCAGACACTATAGAAATTCATTGCTGGAATGACGAGAAAGATATTATTAAGGAAACGAACCTGTTATTTAAAGACTCTGCTGAAATAATACATGGAAGGGATATTACTATTATCAAAGGAAGCAAAACAGAAGATATTTTAAACCATCTGTTGTATAAGAACGTAAAAATAAACGGGAAATTAAAATGGTTTTCAATTTTTTTAAGCCGAAACAAGGTGACTCTTCTTCATTCTGAACATTGGGGAACAGCGTTTTTTGCACCAAATCTCAGTGAGGAAGACATAGCATTTACCAAATCCGTAACGCCGAAGAAAACAAATTTTAACCTGTACAAATAAAACAGTTTGGACGAACTGTTGACTAACCGACATCACTGTTCTCCTCCTCCAATTATTGGTATAATGAAGAGAGGAAGGAGAGATTTCAGCTATGAATAAACGGCCGTTCATTACTTTTTGTTTTATAGCAATTCTTCTTTTCTTAACGGGCTGCCAATCCGACAACTCTCAAGCTCACAAAGATTTGGAGACAGATTCAGATTCCTATCTTACTGAGGAAGCTGCTGTTCAAGAAGTCCCAAGTTCGGAAAATGGTATTTCCATTACAACAGAAAAAGCTCAATATCCACAGTCGGTTGAAACAATAATCATTAAAATTCAAAATGACAGCAATGAAGAATTCATGACAGGTACTCAGGTTTTTTTAGAAAAAAATATAGAAGGTACATGGTATGAGGTCCCAATGAAAGCAGAATTTTTCACAGAGGAAGGAATCATTCATCCTCCTGGTGAATCGTCTATTGGTCTGGATATTAACGACTTGAAATACGCACTGACTCCAGGTCAATACCGAGCTACTGTTGAAAGGCTCGCTGCTCCCTTTGAAGTGGTAGAATGAGAAAGAGCCGTTTTAGGTTCTTTCTCTTTTTGGTGAACTGTGGACATAGTCATTTACTCAACAGTTTCGATCCCCTGATACCCATTCGCAGAGTGCTTCTGCCCATTATATGAACGTAATGTTAAGTAAACGAACGAAATCTGTGTTATACTTTATTGATAATTAAATACATCCACTGGATCCTTTTTGACTTTTCTTAGTCACTTTCCTTTGAATGGGAAAGGAGACAATAGAAAATGTCTTTAAATCATTTAAAAGAGATGTTACAAATGCTGTGCTACTTCAATTCCGTTGAGATTACTCATACATTTAGCAAACATGGACAAGCTTTTTTAACAGCTAGCTGCAAAAAAAACACTGAAACCATACAATTAACATTTCTTGAAAATCAAACGATTGAATATTATGCCGATATAGAAGAAGCGGCAACTGTCATTGAAAGAATAATAAGTGAATAAGCAGCTTCATTAAACCGCTAATTACTTTTTAGAGGTTTTTTTTATTGCATCATTTTGGTCAACTGCTGCTTAAGATAAGAGCAGCATTGCTTATTCATATGGACGTACCATTAAGCAACCGTACATTTACTCATACTCCTTGAGGCAGCGCATAACCGCTATAAATTTCCAAGAAGGGTGTTTCCTTGTAGGCTGGTCTGTGCTTTCGTAGTATCCATCCATGTCAGTAATCCGCGCTTTCATAGCCTCCAAATAACTTCAAGCGCAATATTGTCCCACTCAGCTTAAATCCATCCTTTATTGATGCAATATAGATAATGGTTCAGTAATTTGTAATATAGCTTGTGAAAACGTGGAAAGAGTAACAGAACAAATAGCCAGATTTATGATGAAACATAAAAACTCGTGAAAAGGATGAAGAGGATGCCAATAAGAAGGTTATTTCAGAAAAAAGATCAAGTAGCGTTGTTTTGGCAGTGGTTCGAAGAGTCGCAGCAGGCATATCACGACCTGTCAGAAGAGCAATTAGAGAATTCTTTTGAGCAGCTTGAGACAAAATTGCATAAGGTAAACAAAGAACTTGTCTTTGAATTCAGTGCGGAGTTGGTAAGTGGGAAAAGAGAGTTTATTATCAGTGCGGATGGTTTGGAGGAAGTATTTCCGTCTGTAATAGAATTAGTAGATAGAGCACCGAAGCTACAAAACTTCGATATTATTGCATTTAGACAGCCGTCCCAAGAGGAATGTGAAGTATCTATTGATGGCATAACCCTTACCAGTGAACAGGTGTATTTTGACTATCTGTTCAACCCGGAAACAGAATTAGTAGATCTTAAATTTTTTATAAAAGATTTTGACCCGGATAACATGGTGTACGACCAGGCAGTATTTATTATGATGGATTCGGTGCTTGGTGAGTATGATGCCGCCACAAAAGTAAATAGCATCGAACTGCAAAAGCTAAGCGAAAAAGAAGGGCTATTTCCAATTATGGAATTACGAAAAAAGATAGTCGGATAACAAAAAATAGCATTATCACTTTTAATGTATGAGGAACGGTTAAACGGCAGTATTGACATTTCATGAAAAGAACAAATAAAGGAGCAAGTACATTTCCTTATTTGTTCTTTTTCCGTGGGTTAAAGTACATTGTTTCGCAAACTTTTGTAAGTTTGGAATTATAGCCTCGATTTAATGAAATTCATTGGACCCGAGCATTAGGATTTTATTGTTAGCCTCGCCCAATGGTATCGTTTAACTTCTTGCGATACTTATCCTTCCAGGTTTTCTCATCCTTTACCAGGTCGTCGCAGAAAGCAGCCACGTCCTCGCCCGTAAGGTCAGTGACTTTCTTGCCTTCCGCTGCTCCTTCCTCGAAGAGCTCGAGAATGCCATGAAAAATACGGCTGCTGTCCTTCCAGTCGGTAGGGCCACCACCAGCACTCCACATATATTTTTGAATCGCTTTGTAAGCGTTGTGGTACTCAACTGGAAGTGCCTTCGCCCGTGCCTCCATTGCCCTCCATTCCCGCTTGTCATCCAGACCTCCGATAATTTTTTCGAAAATATTCATTTACTTCTCTCCTTTGGCTTTATTAGTTTTGAGTTCGTTCATTTTACTTGAGATGAAGTCCCATTTTCCCCAAAAAATTTCAAGCTGCTCTTGCCCTGCTGCGTTGAGTGTGTAAAATTTTCTCGGCGGTCCCTTAGTAGATGTTTTTTTCTCGATGTCCACCAGATTGTTTTTCTCAAGCCGCATGGTAATGGTATAAACTGTGCCTTCAACCACATCGGTGAAGCCGAGTTCTCGAAGCTGCTGCGTGATTTCATACCCGTAAGTTTCACCACGGCTAATGATTTCGAGCACGCAGCCCTCAAGCACCCCTTTCAGCATTTCCGTGATATTTTCCAAATGTTTTCCTCCATTTGTATTTCACTTATATTTTAGTACTTTGTACCACTGCTATTCAGTATTACTTATTACAGGTATATAGTATCACGTAGTAGCGTCATCTGTCAATGATGAAAAAGCTATTGTTTTCTTGAACAATCCCGCCCATTAGTTAAATAAGAAAATCTAGATTATCCTTGGATGAGTCTTTTTTTCAGTAAGCTATTGAAAAGCCTTTTACTTAACAGTTTCAATCAATTGTCATCTCATTTAAAATGGACAAGACTTGCCTCCAGATGAATACTGTTGCGTCAGATCAAACAAAGAAGGATGGATTTAGAAGTAAATTAAACAACAAACCTGAAGCTCCTGTGATAAACTAAAATGTATTATTATGGAATTTATTTCGGGAGGAAAGTGAATTGCAGCAGAGAATGGTTTATTTTTTTATCGGCGTGATGATTCTTTTTTTAATTGGATGCTTAGAGGACGGTTTATTACAACTGAACCTTGTTCATTTTCTTATTTTCCTTATTGTACTCTTTATCGCTGGACATGCAGTTGAAGAGCATAAGAAATTTCATTTCACCCAATTGACGAGAGTAGAGGTACGAGAATTGTATCCAAAATCAGAAAATGAGTTTTTGATTTTGGAGGAAACAGATTTCGATACAATAAGAGAAGCCTTGGAAAAAGTCGAATGGAAGCCAAATAGAATGGTGGATATTCAAGGTGAGAGGGCGATAATCACTACTTTCTTTTACACATTTGAAGAGGACAGGACGGAAGCTTTATCTTTTTATGAATTTTTTCTTATGAAAGAGGGAAGTATCTCTCTCCGCAGTGGAAAAGAAAAAGAAGGCTACGGAGAGCTAAGTAAAGAGCATGCAGAAAGTTTAAAATATCTGCTTTTTTAAATCTATCCAATGAACAACAGTCCATCCATAGGAGAAAGCAGCCGTTAACCAGAGTGATGGTATAATGACGCTTTACCTGCAAAGTATTTACTCGATATAAAAGCAAGTAGTTTGGATCCCGATGTCCCCACTATATTTTTTTCTAAAAAAAGAATTTCTTTTTATGTGTGAAAAAATAGGTCCTTACGAAGTCTCAGATAAAAACTAGCTTCGTAAGAACTTAAAAGTAAAATTGTATACTATTTAAAAAGATTCCATTGTCTTTTCTAATGGTGAATCGTTCCAGTTAAGGTGGAGATAAGCTCAATCCCTGCCTTTACCGTTCCGCAGCTTTTTCCGCTGCTAATGTTGTCTATTCATGCTTGAACAGCTTCTAAAGCTCGGCTCTGGAGCTATAGTTCAATTCAGTCAGAGAAATAGGCTAATCAACAGCAGACCGATATTATTGATTAAGTTATTCTTTCAACGAATTATTTAGATTCATCTCTTTCAAAGTAAATAATCAATCCCCACTTTGAATCCCTAATGCCTTGTTCTGATAAGGAAGCTTTATCTTCATCTGTTAAGATTATTCCCCAGACAGCCTGTTTATGGCTTGGGAGGAGCGGCGTTTTGTTGATAAATAATGTGCTATAAGTCGTTACATTATATTCTTGTGCAGGTTTTTGTCAATCAAATATAGCAGCGCCACTGTTGGTGGAAGTGGTGAGTGTGAGTCCTTCTGCCTGATTGGTTGACGGACGCACAGAAAAAGCGATGAGCTCATCTTTACTATTACTTGAAAAGGCATTGGCTAGCTGGATCCTTTCTCCGTTTTGGCAAATCTCATAAGTCACAATGACCTTAGCTGGTTCATTCAGGCGAACAGCATCGCCACCAAGGATCGTAGTATGAGACTGAAGATGACGTGAATCTTCTTCCGGCAACAATTCATCATCAATTAGTAACAGCTCTCCCTCAGTTGAATCCGTTTTGGCCGATCCGCTGCAACCGGACGGTATCAAGCTAAGGGAGAATAAAAAGGTTGCTACTAAAAGCTGCATTGTTCCAACCTCATTTCTTTTTTATTTTACTCTTATTTTTAAATAGAACAGTTGATTCTAATGAATGGCATATTTTTCTGTTGTACCATTGTTTGGTAAATGAGTAACAAGTAAAGCTAATTAACAATTCGCCTATAAAGAGGACTTAATATTAATGAAAAAGTTAACTGCTTCATAAGTGATATCTAGTTATAATGAGTAAAAGGGGATGTTTTTTTGAAAACTGCTTATATATTTTTTCTGAGTATAATCACCGTGCTTTGCTTATTGGCAGCTTGTTCAAATGAAAAAAACAAGGCCACTAGCTCTACAGATTCGGATAAACAAACACTAGAAAAATTCCAAGGCCATGTTGTAGAAAAAGGGTTTCAAGACGATGGAAGAGAAAAAGTATTAATTGTAAAAGGTATCACAGAAGAGGATGCTTTAAAAGCAAGCTATGATAGCGTAGCTAAAAATGAAAACCATGAGAATATTGTCTGGTTCATCAATGATCAAAACTATTTTCAGGAAATCAAAAAAGGAGAGAAGGTAAACGTTTGGTGGAACACCAAACAAGCTACCACTTTGCCTTCTATTCTTACCGTAGAAGCTGAAAAGGTAGAGGTCGTACAAAAATTAGAGCAAGCTGCTTTAAAAGAAAAAACTGAATCAAATGAAGATTTATCTACAACCACCGGATATATTCAAAGTAAAAACACCACGTCTATCTGGATTACTTCAAAGCCAGGTGACAAGAAGAATGGAACGATATTCGATATAGCAGCAATTGATAAAAACAAAACCTCTGCATTAAAAACGGGACAAAAAGTACAAGTTACCCATTATTCTGATTTAATGTATACCAATCCTGCGCAGGGCACAGCAGTTGAAATTGAGCTTTTGGAAGAAGGAAATGCTGTGGTACAAGGTTATATCGTTAGGAAAGATGAAGGTACAATAAGGGTTATGGACCAAATTACAAAAGAAGAAATCGTAGGAAAAAGCCATGAGGGACTAGAAGCATATTTAAGAAAACAGTACGACAGTGAAGGATATAGTATTGGTTTAGAAGTAATAGATGAAAAAACGAAATCGTCACTCCAGATTGGACAAAAAGTGACGGTAACGATGGATTGGGTATTTTTTACGTCGCCTTTAAGCGGAACGGCCCTAGAAATAAAAATTGAAGAAAAGTAATTTGATGGGGCGGCTCTATGCTAAATATTAATAGGGCCGCTTACATTTTGAGTGGTAGCCGGATATCAATAAGCTTTACAACGTTCTAAAAGAGCGATCTTCTCATTAGCAATTCGTTCATGAAGATGAGCTGCGGCAGCTTGAGTTTAGTCATCAATAAACTGAACTGTTAAGTAAAAGGCGTTTTCAATATTTGGGTCAAGGAAAGGCTTGTCAAAGGGTACTATGAATTTTCACGTTAAACTGTCGGGCGGTAAGTTGAACAAGAAGCAGCTAATAGTAACTACGGCAAATTATCATTATAGGTGTGTGAGTAAGTGCTTATGAAGGGAGAACAAAATATGCCTGTTATTGAGCATCAGCAATTTATTAAAGTACCTGTTGAAGTATGCTTTGACCTTGCAAGAAATGTGGATATTCATACGCAAACGACTGCTAAAACAAAGGAAAGAGCCATTGGTGGAGTGACAAAAGGGTTATTAGAACAGGGAGATACGGTTACCTGGGAAGCCATTCACTTTGGTATTAAACAACGGTTGACAGCCAAAGTGACAGTAATGGAAAAACCTTATAAGTTTGTGGATATTATGGTGAAGGGAGCTTTCCAATCCTTTGTTCATACCCATCAGTTTATTGAAGCAGCAGGAGGAACCATCATGAGAGATACATTCCAATATAAATCGCCACTTGGTTTAATGGGCGTTGCAGCCGATAAGTTGTTTTTAGAAAAATATATGAGAGCATTTATTATTTCTCGTGCAAAAGAACTGAAAAAGATCGCCGAAAATATCGATTAATCTTCTCTAAACAAGGATTAGTTGCAGAAGGAATAAAACAAGCTGCTCTTAGTTCAAGTGGCAGCTGGCTGATACTGTTGATTCAATAAAGCTTTTGTTGGTGAGGATATAAATTTGGTCCCGTTTACTCGCACATTTAAGACTTTCCTATAACGGAATAGACGGCTAAAATAGCTTCCAGTTCTTTTATTAAACCCCGTAAATAAGATTGATCTGATTCAAATTCAAAATGAAGAAAGTCGATCTGACCTTCCTCAAATGGAATCCTAGCAGTCATTTCATTATTGTAATCAACAACCGAAACTGTGCTTCTATATTAAAAGCCTTCATTATGTGATACATTATCATTTTCCAGCTGTTCTTAAAATCAAATATTTTCATTTTATTGATTGTTATGCACTCCTTTGGTCAGCCTTTTGAGGTTACCATTCTCTCCACTCTTCAGTTATGTCCTCTTCAGATTCTAACCCGGCTAATTTTGCACCCTCCTCAATAAATTCAGCCAATTCCTCTCTTTCCATCGTTTCAATAAAGTAATCATATTTGTCGTTTAATTCATTTAATCTAATAACAACTTCCTTGACACGTTCCAGTATAGCTTTCTCTGTTGGCATATCTCCAAGTTCTTTTAAACTGCTGATGTAAAAATCCAGAACTTCATTCGTTGCATTAATATTTTCATCAGTGAAAAGATCGTCGTCTTCATCTATTCTTTGTTTCCATTCCAACGTTGGCTTGTTTTGGATAAGTTCTTCAAAAGTCATCATTTCAACCTCCAGGGATAGGTAAGTATCTTTATTAGCTATTTTACCGCATTTCCCGTTGAAGTAATTACCCGATTAAACAACACTTATGCCTGCTTAGGCAGTTGACCGAAACTTTCAGTGAATGATAAAAGCGATCTGTACCCTTTTTATTAGACTCTATTAACGTTAATGGTGATTTTTTGTGAAAAATAGATGATGCGAATATGTAGATAGTAGGTGGTGCACGTGAAACGTCTAACTATCAGGCACTGCTGGACGAAGAATTGAATGCAGATCGCAAAGAACATAGGAAAAAGCCGTTCTCCTCACGAGTAAAGAAATATATTCCTTTTATGTTTTGGTCCTCTTCTAAGAAATAAACAGCATAACGTGCTGCCAAAAGGATGGAAGTCTAATTTGTATGTTTATACATTTTCATATTTAAATTGTAGGGCAGAAAGCCGATATGATAGAGGTATCCACGTTCTAAAATTCTATATTATTCAGGAGGGTAGAGAATGAAAATAAAAACACGGCTAATTATGACCGTATCCATTCTTATGGCAGTAATTCTGCTAATAGCGAGCTTTGCTTTTTATATCATTCATACAATGGCAGAAAGAAATAGTTTGCTGCAGGATAAAATGGAGATTCAAAAAACAATCATTGGCATTCAATACCGCTTGGCGGGATTATCAAATGATGAAAGAGCTCTTATTATAACAGGCGATAGCCAATTTGCAGAAGGCATGGAAGAAAAAGCAGCGGATATCCATAAAAAAGTGGAACAAATCAAAAGCCTGACCCACGAAAAGAAATACGAAGAAAGTATCCAGGGAATTGAAGAAAACTTCAATAAAATGTGGGAAATAAATCAACAGGTGGTCAGTATCTATAAGATAGATCCCAAAGAAGCAAAAAACCTGCATTTTGGCGAGGAAAGGACACTGCGAAAAGAAGTGTTGGACCCATCGGTAGACGAATTTGTGGAGGCTCTTAACAAAGAGGTATCGAGTATCGAGTCTACCGTTGATCGTGATTCCGATTTTAGTAAAGCCACTCTTTTTCTTTTATCCCTTGCTGCGTTAGCAGTGGGTATTGTTTTAAGCGCACAACTCTTAAAAGCGATTTTAATCCCTTTAGGGGATGTAAATCATCAATTAAAAGAAATCGCTTCAGGCGATGCTGATCTAACCAATCAAATAGAAGTGTCGGGCAACAACGAATTCGGCCAGCTGGCCAATTCTTTCAATCGTTTTATGGAATCTTTGAGAAATATGATCACTCAAATTAGAACATCATCTGAACAAGTGGCCGCGGCTTCTGAAGAATTGTCAGCTGGTGCCGAACAGTCAAAGGATACTTCAGAACACATTTCTGCCACCATGCAAGTAATCACACATTGTAACAGTGAGCAAAGCCAGTTGACAGGCAGCAGTCTTAAGGCAGTAACGGATTCGCTTAACAGCATTCTTTCCGTAACTGCAAATACATCAAAAGTGGCCGAAGTATCATCAAATATGAGAACACAAGCAGAAAGCGGCGCCCATTCCGTAAAAGAAATGCTTGAACAAATGCATTCCATTCATCAATCTGTGGATAAGGCGGATAAAGGAGTTCATTCACTGGTCTCAAGTGCTACAACCATCAAGGAGATTTCAACCCTTATTACGGATATATCCAGCCAGACAAATTTACTTGCACTAAATGCGGCTATCGAGGCGGCCAGAGCAGGAGAGCACGGCAAAGGATTTGCGATTGTTGCAGAAGAAGTTAGGAAATTAGCGGACCAAACCAATCAATCTGCAAACGATATTCATGGCCTTGTATCAACGATCCAAAGTGAATCGAATGAGACCGTTTCTAACATTCAGCTTGTCAGGGAAAATGTGAATGATGGAATTCTTCTTTCTAAAGAAACGGTTATAAACTTTGACGAAATTTTAGCTTTAATCGGGCAGGTAACCATTCAAATACAAGAAGTAGCAGCCGGGAGCAAGTTTATCACAAATGGATTTGAAGAAGTTCAGAAAACAATAAAAGTTATGGCCCGGGGTGCGCAAGATATACTAGAAAGTACTGAAACGACAGCAGCAGCTGGTGAGCAGCAGCTGGCCTCTATAGAAGAGATTTCAAATGCGTCCCATTCATTATCTGAATTAGCTGAAGAATTGCAGGGAATGGCTGCCCGGTTTAAAGTTTAAAAAAAACATGCTCCAAAGGGATACTTAGGAGCATGTTTTTTATATTACCAGTTTGATTTTTACCTAATGGCGAGTTACTAAGACAGCTTAAAGAACTAATGTTTGAACTGGCCCTTAAAATAAAAAATAAATTACGTTTTGCCGAATATCACATCCATATAGTTAGGCAGCCATTGACTAAAGCTGTTGATTAATTTAAATTGCCTGAATGCATGTAATTTATTGTTCTCATTCAATAGCAAGGTTACCGACGTATTGAGCGGTTCCACTATCTGATTCAATATTTATTTCTAATACATAGTCGCCTTTTTCATTTGGAAAAAACATGGTGCGGTTTTTTAATTCTACTTTTTGCTTTTCATTCTCTTTCCAAACAAAAACAGTCATCTCTTTAAGTTCAAAATCCTCATGGTCAAAGATAATATCTCCATTGTATCCAGAGCCAAGAATCATTTTCTTTTGTTTTTTTGCAAACAATAAAATGTCTTTCACCTCTTTTTGGTATGGTTTATTTTCTTCCCCAATCCAGTCTACATTTGCTTCTACTATATCTTTCAATTCAGCTGAAGCGTTGCCGTTATTGACATACAATTCAATATTAGGTGGAGTGAAATCGTAATTCTCTCCTATACAACCAGATAATAAAAAAATGAAAAATACCCAGGCAGACGCCTTGAAAAAACGCCTCATTAAAATCACTCCCTTGCTTCCTTATATTGTATTTAACGTAACATATCTAATTAGTTTTTATATGAATAAACAACTCAATAGTTGAACGATCCTGTTAAGTAATAGGCTTTTCAATAACTTGTTCAAAAGATGGCTCATCCGAGGATAATATAGATTTTTTGTTTAACTAACGGAGCAGTTCAAGGGAGGAAAAACATTTATTATAAGTAAAAATTTATCAATTTTAATATTGACTAACAAATCCAATGCAAAAGCATAAAACAATATAG
>NZ_LAHL01000070.1 GCF_000966195.1 Domibacillus robiginosus
CTGAAAAATCTCCACCCTTTTCCCCTTGCCCCTTTTTATTTTTGCCGTTCTGTTTTGCTTACAATCCGAGCAAACCAAAAACGAGGGTTTTGGTTGTCGGCTTATCGCAAAAGTGTACGGCAAAAACCGTTTGGCCCAGTCGCCCCAAATTTCTTTTTCGCTCTCAAAAAACAAACAATTCAAACCTTCCAATCCTCACACCCAAAAACAAGGAAAATCAAAAAAAGAAGCCTTATGGCTTCTCAATTTTATTTATAAAATCAACTATTTGCTCTTTCACTTCAATTTTGAAACACGCTACTCCTCTATAACCAGCCATCATTCCTTTAATTTCATCACTTACGACTGGCGTTGTACTCATATATACAAAAGGCTGGTTTTCTTTACTAGGCTCAACGTAATAGTCAGAGAATTTCTTTTGAGTTTCAGAGAATAAAGTTTCAGCTTTATCACCGTCTAAATAACGATCTAAAATTGTTCGAGGAGCTTTATTTTCTTCTTTCAAACTCACTTCAAAATTAATCACAAAAACCATTCCCCCTTTTCATTATCCGACACTTTTTTTGCCATTATATCTCAAATAGTTTCATTTTTCGGATTTTTTTAAAAATAAAAAAGATCCCTGAAAAGGGATCTTTCACTTTAAGACGTAATTTTTTAAACCTACATGCCAATAAGCCATAACCTCGATAGCACCATTTGCGATTTCATCAGCATTTTCCTCGCCAACACGAATCAAATCGCCGTCCTCAGCATCATCTAAATTTAATTCTTTATGTATCTCTTTTAGCAAGCCGCCGTAAGCGATCAGACGTTTATATGCTAAAGCATTATCCAAATCTAAAACCGTTTCGACATTATCCGTCGTGACAGAATTCCCCACGATCACATCTGAATCTTTGACAGGATATTTCGATACTTCCAGTATCGCATTTTGCTCTTCAACAGCTCTTTTTACATCCTGCTCGATCTCATTCAAATCAGGTGATTCCTTTTTTGCTTTTACCCTTTGCACATGAACAATTGGATCATAGTCGAGTTTCATTGCCTTGCGCCACATTGCTATCCATTCAGCCTGCTTAATATAATCTTTTGTAAAAAAGCTTGGTTTTACAGCTAAAAGCACATGAAAATGAGGATGATACGTTGCATACCACTCACTTTCTTTTTCTCGATTCTTTGTAACTTCCATTGCTCGAAAATAACCTTTTACCGACTTTTTGAATGCCGCATATCGAGAAAAATTATTCCATGCTTTCGTCATAACATCCATTGTGTTTTTTAATTCGCTTCCCTCTACATTCCGTACGGTCAACGTGAGAAAAATCCATTTTAAATTTTCACGTTCATTTGCTGCCTCTACGATCTGCTTATTGTGAAACGCAATTTTGAGTGATCGGCGCCAGTTACACATAGGGCATAACCTCACTTTGCAAAAATAAGCTTGGAACAGCTTTAATTTTTCTGCTGACTTTTTAAACAAAAGCGTATCGGCACATTGCTCCATACGCTCAGCTTTTTTGTTTAAGCCAGCTTCTCCATAATGTTCAGCCATCAGCAAAGATCGTTTTTTCTTTCCCTTCCAGTCACGATCTTTCCCGTTTGCTCTTGTGTCACGGAGAATGTTTATGTTATTATCTTTTTGTATACAAATAATAAAACCTCGCCTTCACGGGTGAGCCAAAAAAGCCCATTTGTTATTGGTTGGAAACTCGACACTTTCACCATAACAGATGGCTTTTTTTCTGTCTACCTTTAAAAAGTGCTCTCAGCCCTTGTGGCTCTAAGGCTGAACCCTGTTTTTAGTCATGAGAGTTGTTTCTATATAGTATCAAGTAAAGAAGAAACCCGTTTAAACCCTTGCTACGCAAGCGTTTAAACGATTTAAAAACATAAAAAAAAGACGACTTTAAAAAAGTCGTCTTTTTTTTATCCAAAAACGTTAAAATAACAATTCAGCCCTAAGTTTTTTTGGAAATTTGTAGGGTAAATACTCCTCAATACAGGAGGGATTACATGAAAAATATGACTGATGAACTTCTAATCGAAACATACAACAAAGCATTAAAATTGAACGCAGATACAGATTTCATACAGCTCATAGAACAAGAACTAAAAAAAAGAAATCTAGAATTAAAAAAAGAAAAAGCTTAGCTTCAAAGCCCGAAAACAAAAGCCCCCAATCGGAGGCTTTTTTATTTGATATTCGTGTTTAGCGTTCCAGTTCAAAATCATCTTTTAACCGGCGTTTTGGTTGTGCAGCCTTTTTTTCTAGTAACTCTTTTTCTTTTTCCTTCCAAGTCGCTTTTGCCTTTTCAGCAAAAGCCCTGGCTCCTTTATGTTCATCTTCAGGAACAAGCTCATATAATTTCTCAGACTTAATTATGGCTCTTCCAAAGTTCATAAAAATAGCACTCGCCCTTGCACTGCCAACGTACTCCTGCATTTTGTCCTTTGCGACTCCAATGTATTTCTGCGAATACCCTTTGATATTCTCAATAACTGTTACTAGATAATCTCTATGCTTTTCCAACTCTTTTGTATATTTTCTTGTACTCTCTAATTCTTTTTTTAATTCTTCTTTTTCCTGCTGTAATTTTTTATTTCGCTTAGCCAATTCTATATTTTTATCTTCAAACTCAACAAGCGACAGCAAATGTTTTATATTTTCATCGTTTAGGGCTTTATTTTCCGTTTTAAGGGCTTCTGACGCTTCAGCAAGGGTTTTTATACTCTCAAAGTCTGAAACGGCTAATTTGACCGTTTTCGAGCCAAATAGAGAGCCCTTCTCCACTTTCACTTCTTCCAACGGCTTCACTCGTTCTGCAGCCGTAGCCAATGCACGCAAATTTTTCTCTTTTTCCGCTACTTTAGCTTCCAGCTGAACAAGGTTTTCTTCCAGCTTCTCTTTTTTGAATTTGTGGACCTCAATATTTTTTCGGTCAGATGATTCACCGCGATCCAGTTCAAATCCTTTTTCATTCACGTATTCGTTAAAATCCGTCTGCAATTGAACCATAACCTGCTTGCCATTGAATATATCCTTTGCTGATAGCCTGTTATCGTCCGTTATAGGCGTGATTCCGAGGTGCATGTGAGGGTTGGCTTCATCCATGTGAACAGAAGCGTACAGGACGTTCTGCTGGCCGTATTTCTCCTGTATATGTTCAAGGCTCGTTTGAAAATATCGTTTTTGTTCTTCTGGAGACAACTGCTGCATGTATTCCGGACTTGCCGAAATCAAAAATTCACAGAGCACAACAGAATTATCACGAGGTTTTCTTTTTACCCGTTCAGCAATTTGAGACTTAACCACTTTTTCGTATCGAATATTTTCTTGATTCACTAAATCATAATTCAGTTTTGTCCGGTCCCGATCAATGTCCTTGTTGCTCGAATTTTTCCCTTGTCTTTGATTATGTTTTTGGATTCCCTGCAAATCGGCGCTCTTGAATTTTTGCATCCGAATAATTGAATATTGAGCCATTGCTGCACCCCATTTTCGACCACTAAATTTGGCTTGATCGTAACACAAAATCTCATTTTGGTATAGCACACTATACCAAATTCCATTTGGTGTGTGGTCTGCGACGCCTTTTTTCGGCACGCCGAAAAGCACGCCCAGGCGTGCCAGTTCACGAGCCAAGCCCACTTAAAAAGGCGCAAGGTTCGGGTC
>NZ_LAHL01000071.1 GCF_000966195.1 Domibacillus robiginosus
AAAAAAGCCGTTTCCCCCACTGGAAAAGGAAGAGACGAAGGAAATCAAGTCGAACACAACTGATCCCGATAGCGGTTACTATGTGAAAGATGAGCGGGAGAAAAATTTTGCCTACTCCTTTCACACAGCCTGTGATGCCAATGGATTTGTTCTTGCCTCCTGTGTGACAGCTGCTAATGTTCATGACAGCCGTGTGTTTACAGATGTTCTCGATAAGGTCATGGAAAAAGTGGAAAAGCCTGATGCAGTAGCTGCCGACGCCGGATATAAAACGCCTTTTATCGCCAAGTACATAACGGACCTTGAGATCCGCCCTGTGCTTCCTTATTCAAGACCCCGCACCCCAAAAGGATATTTGAAGAAGAGCGATTTCGCCTATGATGAGCATTATGACTGCTATATCTGTCCAGAGGAACAGGTCCTTTCTTATCGGACGACTACCCGCGAAGGCTATAGGCAGTATTCTTCTGATCCAAAGCAGTGCCAGGGCTGTCCGCTCCTTTCTATGTGCACACAAAGCCAGAACCATACAAAGCTGATCCACCGGCACGTATGGGAGAACTATTTAGAAGAAGCCGACCACTTGCGCCATACGGCGCAGAATAAAAAAGACTATGCTAGGCGCAAAGAAACAATTGAGCGTGTGTTTGCGGATGCTAAAGAAAAGCATGGCATGCGATGGACAACCCTCAGGGGACTGGGGAAATTATCCATGCAGGCGATGCTTACTTTTGCTGCCATGAATCTTAAAAAGCTGGCTAGCTGGTGGTGGAAACCAGTGCAGCCAGCTTGAACAGAGCTGACAAAACGCTTAAAAAAAGACAAAGTGGCCTCAAATTGGAGATTTGAGAACCACTTTGTCTACAGTCTGAAGCGGTGTACACATAGGGTACACCGCTTTTTTTGATCCTGTTTCTCCGATTGATGAACGAGCCTGATACAATGAGACGGCACCCAAACAGCAAAGCGGATAACAGCGGATAAGATGCTAATATTTAAAAACGGTACTTTGGAAAGAACTAAAGAAACGACCATCGCTTTCGAATAGTTAGGGAAAAAGTTGTTTTCTTCCTGGATAAACAAATAAAAAATGAACGGAAAAACCAAAAAAAATATAGATTATTATGTGGGATAAAGTAATAATGAAACTACCGGGTGGAGAGACATGATCTTCCATAGTTTAACACGAAGGAGAAGTGCAATTAGAACGCAAATGATCTTCGAGCAATTTTAATAAGAAATACAGTTTAAACTGCTATAAAGGAATGTCTTAATGGCAGATTTAATATTGGATAGTTGGATGGTGATTTTAAAATGAAAGTTATTTACATTCTTTCTCTAATTCCTTTTATAGGTATGCTGGGTTTTCTTCCGTTCGTTAACAGGGTGGAGCCTTTTGTTTTTTCGATGCCGTTTGTTATGTTTTGGGTGGTTATGTGGACACTGCTTACTTCCGTCATTCTAGGCATCATATATAAATTAGATCCCCGAAACAAAGAGGGGGATAAAAAATGAATATTGCTCTCTTCATTATTCTAAGCTTTTTACTTCTGGCCGTTTTTTTAGGCATACGATCTACAAAAGGAAAAGAAATGGATTTAGAACAATGGACAGTCGGCGGCAGAGGATTTGGGGCAATGCTGGTGTTTCTTTTGATGGCTGGCGAAATTTACACGACGTTTTCCTTCCTTGGGGGCAGCGGCTGGGCCTATGGTAAAGGAGCACCGGCTTTATACGTCCTTATGTATATTGTGTTATCTTATGTTTTATCCTATTGGCTGTTGCCTGTAATATGGAAATACGCAAAAGAAAATCATTTAGTGTCACAATCCGATTTTTTTGTAAGCAAGTATAAAAGTCCGTATCTAGGAGTTCTTGTTGCACTGGTTGGTGTAATAGGGATGATCCCTGTTATCGTCGTTCAACTGAAGGGTATGGGAATTATTGTGTCACAGGCCTCGTATGGAGCAATTTCAATGAATACAGCTGTTTGGCTGGGCGCAATAAGCCTTACGATATATGTCATGATCTCAGGTGTACATGGATCGGCCTGGACAGCAATCATTAAGGATTTTATGATGATTGTCGTGATTGGGTTCCTCGGAATTTATCTTCCGCTTCATTATTATGGGGGATATCAGCTCATGTTCGAGGCCGTTTATGCAACTAATCCCGGGCTATTAAAGTTTCCTGATCAGGGGCTTAGCGTTTCCTGGCTCATTTCCACGGTTTTGCTGCTTGTGTTAGGTTTTTATATGTGGCCACAAGTTTTTAGTTCCACCTATACAGCGCAAAACGAAAAAGTATTTCGCAAAAACGCTATTATCAGCCCCTTGTATACCCTTATGTTATTATTTGTGTTTTTTGTAGGAACAGCAGCTATTTTAAAGGTGCCTGGATTAGAAGGAGAAGAAGTCGATCTTGCGCTGCTACTTCTTTCCATCAAAACATTTGATCCATGGGTCATTGGTGTAATAGGCGGAGCGGGATTATTGACCGCGTTGGTGCCTGGTTCATTGCTTGTTATGAATACAGCCACTTTATTATCTAAAAATGTGTATAAAGTATTTGTGCCTTCAGCCACAGATCAGACAATTAGAAAACTGGCCAAGCTTCTTGTTCCTGTAGTTTCCCTTATCGCCGTTTACTTTACATTGAATGGCGGAGCTACTTTGTCAAATATTATTTTGATGGGCTACAGCTTAATGACGCAGCTGGCTCCGTCACTTTACTTTAGTTTAATGAAGAAAAATTTTGTTACAAAGTATGGGGCAGCTGCCGGCATTATTTGCGGGCTGGCCACAGTAGCTTATATTACCATTAGTCAAACCACTATTGCTGCTTCGTTTCCATCCTTTCCGCAAGCAGTAAAAGATATAAATACAGGCATTATTGCTCTGACCATTAACTGTATCGTGATGGTGATTGTCAGTGTGGTTACCCAAAAATATCAATATAGTGCTGAGTCAGCAAAATAGGAAAACGTTATAAGCAGGGTCAGGGCCGTTCTTTAAAAAAAGGAACGGCCCTGACCCTTTTCTTGTAAATGACGGTTATTCTTATTTCATGATAAAGAAAAGCTGGTAAGTGGATGGTTTAAAAATTGGAAAAGTGGATGGTCTATGTCATTATTGTGGCGATTGGAATTATAGGGATTATCAGTACACTGTTCGTTGCCGGAAATATAGACGCGAATTATGGAAAGTCGACCAGGCGCAATATGACAAATCTGATTTTTATTTATACGGCTCTTTTTATCGTTTTGGACTTCTCATTTTTTAAAGAAAATCGATGTCTTTAAAACAGAGCTTCACGATTTATTCTGGAAAATAAAAAAACAGAACAATATTAAAATATTGGACCGGGTTGCCTAGGCGGACCAGGAGCTGCTCATCTGGAAAAATCTCATTGTTCCGGTCATGGAAATCCGTATGGCCCTGCAAGAGGCGTTCGGGGAAGAAATAACAGAAGGGAAACAATACAAATTAGCCAAAAACCGGCTTGAGCGGGCGATGTTTCTTGTAAGAGCATACGAAGAAGAAATTAATTCGCTGCTTGATTTTGAAAGTCTGGTTTCGGCTCACCGGGGCAATGAAATTGTGAAAACACTAACCGTTATAACGACCTTATTTACACCTGTTATGGCTCTCGGTGCGATTTGGGGAATGAATTTTAAACATATGCCCGAGCTGGAATGGAAGCTGGGTTATCTGTTTGCGGGCGGCTTAATCATCATCAGTACACTGGCGATTTATTTTTACCTAAA
>NZ_LAHL01000072.1 GCF_000966195.1 Domibacillus robiginosus
GAGAGGACAGCGGAAGCTGTTCTTTTTTTGTTTTAAAAAAAGTCTTTATACGTAGAGATACTTTTGTTGGGCGAACGCAGTAAGTAACAGGAGGGGAGTTCGAATACTTTTTTAATGTTATTTTGTTTTTCAAAGCAAGACGTATAGAGAACTAGAGAAGTGCTTTTGAAGCTATCCTTTTCCATACTACGAAAAGGTGTTAGTATACATGTATATCGAATACCTTTAAGCAGTTTTTAATCAAAAGATGAATTATTTATTTTTACCCATATCATTGAACTAAAAAAGAGACTATTACAAAGTCATTGTAAATGACTTCTGGAATAGTCTCTATCTTTATCAAAAATTACGTTATAGAGTAAAAAGCCAAGGTCTTTTCTTACGGTTACCGCGGTCATCTCTTCGGTGATCACGGTCATCGCGTCGATCGTCTCTGCGGTCCCTCGCATCATCACGGTCGTCCCGGCGGTGATCACGGTCATCGCGTCGATCGTCTCTGCGGTCTCTTGCATCATCATGGTCGTCCCGGCGGTGATCACGGTCATCGCGTCGATTGTCTCTGCGGTCTCTTGCATCATCACGGTCATCCCGGCGGTGATCACGGTCATCGCGTCGATCGTCTCTGCGGTCTCTTGCATCATCACGGTCGTCCCGGCAGTGATCACGATCATCGCGTCGATTGTCTCTGCGGTCTCTTACATCATCACGGTCGTCCCGGCGGTGATCACAGTGCTTAGCGTTTCCATAATTTGGGTTAAACCAAACGTCAGCATAGTCTCCTCGACATTCATATTTAAAGCCCATGAAAAATTCCCTCCCTTCTTTTATAAAATGGCAAGTTCAAAATGAACCTTGCCATATATAGTATGATTCTCTGTATTCACTTGTATAGTTTGTGTTACTAGTATGAATGAAAAAATAAGAAAGAAGGGAGGTTCGTGTTTATTTATTGCTAAAGCTGCTATAGTAGTTGATAAAAAGTACATAGGTATGCTTGAGCTGAGCAACTTTTATTAAAATTAAATAAAATGGATGGTAGTTATACTTTTGATTATGATGAAATGCTTCTTCTCTTAAGTCATCTTAAAGAGGTCTAAATGAAGCGTTTCTCTTTAAACAGAAAAAATCGGATAACAATTAGGACAGGATAGTATAAGAATAACTAAAAAATGAATTTTGTACTGTTCATTTGTATGATATGAATAGTATGAATGCAGGGAGATTCAATGAAAGGTATTGTCTATACAAAATAGGATAACTCGATGTTCTTCGATTAAATGAAATATGGATAAAAGTAAAAGCGACAATAATTATAGTAGCGGATACTCAGATCTGATATTTTATGTTTCCTTCCTCCGTGGACTGTCTGCTAGAATTGTAATTTAGGCAAAGAAATGTCACGAAAATAAAAGGAGATAAGGTTAAAAGAGCAAAAAAAAAAGACGAGAAAACATCGTCTTTTTTCATCTGCATCATGATAGTAATCCCGTTTTTAATGCCAGCTGTCACTAAACCTCTTAAAAGGGTCTTGCTCTTTTCTTTAAACGCCCTAGAAGTGGTACGACAATAATTCCAGCTACGACTACTTGCAAAAAGTTTCCAGGTATAGAACCGAATGGCTGTATCCAGTTACCATAAAGGAGAGCTTCGGCAAAATAGTAGCCTACGATTTTGATAATAAGTGCAGTAATTACGGCCAATGTGTATACAAGGATCCGTTTTCCAGGAACCTTTTCAGCTATAAGGCCGGCTACAAAGCCCATGGCACCTACAATCACGAATGTAAAGGGTGACCAGATTGCCCAGCCAGAGAGAAGGTCGAACAAGCCCATTCCGAACGCACCTGCTATGGCGCCTGTTTTTTTGCCATAAAGAAAGGCTGCTATAAAAAGAGGTACGTTACCTAGATGAATTAGGCCTCCATTACCCATAATTGGGAGCTTTATGTTGATAAACATTGTGGCTACCAGGGTTAACGCGACGAAAAGTGCATTGACGACTAAAACTTTTGTTTTAGTTGTTTCGGTCGATAATGATGATGAATGCATATGATAACCTCTTTCTTAGTTGTAGACTATTATCTTACTACTAAATAGTTAAATAATAAATATGAAATATTCTATTTATTTAATGACTTAGGAGCCAAATGCTGACAGCAGCGTTATTCAGCATCAGTTCAAAATTGTATAAGAGGTTCTATAAAGAAGCAGCTCTTTGGTGACATATGTGTTGGAGAGAATACTGCTTTTAAGAGCTGCAGATTATTCGCCAAATGATGTAATTTAGTTAAATGCCATTTTAGAAAATGAAATGTCAGAGTTTAATTGAAGAGAAATATTTCTGCTTTATTACCTTTTTAATTGATTTTACCGCTAAAAACAGTTAAAAAGACAGTCAGGAAGTTACATTCTTCTGACTGTCTTTAATGTGGTTATAATAAATGCATGGTTTTCTTAGCTAAGAGTTTCCTGAAGTTTCCCCCAGTCCTTCATAAATGTTTCAATGCCGGACGTTGTAAGCGGGTGATTCCATAAAGAAGGTAAGATGCTCCCGGGAATAGTTGCAATATGAGCGCCAGCAAGAGATGACTGAACAAGGTGATCCAGGTTGCGGATGCTTGCTGCAATAATTTCTGTTTCAAAGCCGTATGTTTGCAGCACCGATTTTAAGTTTTTAACCAAGCTGATGCCATCTGCACCGATATCATCCAGCCTTCCGATAAAAGGACTGATGTATGTAGCGCCCGCTTTAGCAGCCATCAATCCCTGGGCCTCTGTAAAAATAAGCGTTACGTTTGTTTTAATGCCTTCTTGTGTTAATTGATACGTTGCTTCTAGCCCAGCTTCTGTCATTGGGATTTTAACGACAATATTTTCTGCCCAAGAAGCAATTTCACGGCCTTCCTGAATCATTTCTTCCGCTGTAAGACCGATCACTTCTGCGCTGACCGGACCGCTGACGATTGAACAAATTTCCTGAATGCGTGTTTTAAAGTCTGCGCCTTCTTTTGCGATGATAGAAGGGTTTGTTGTTACTCCATCTACCAGTCCAAGCTTTACAATGCGTTTAATTTCCTCTAGGTTTGCTGTGTCTAAAAAGAATTTCATTATTTTTTCCCCTTTTCTTAATGAAGTAAAAACAATTAGCTTACGATAAACGTTGTTTAATTTGAGCGACAATACTTTTTGCAGTAAAGCCAAACTCTTTGGCAATTTGGCTGCCTGGAGCAGACGCACCGAACGTTGGAATACCAACAATTAATCCTTTTCTTCCTACATAATTTGCCCAGCCAAACGGGGAGGCAAGTTCAATCGCTACATTTACCTTGCTGTCAGAGCTTAAAATAGTGTCCTGATAGTCTGCAGATTGTTTTTCAAACAATTCCCAAGACGGCATGCTGATGACGCGTGCGCGAATGCCTTCCTGATCCAGCTGTTCTTTCACTTGAACAGCCAGTGATACCTCGGAGCCCGTTGCCATTAGCTGAACGTCATATTCATCTTGAGCGGCACCTGATAAAACATAAGCCCCTTTATCAAGCTGGCTCAATGCTGTTTCCCGGTCTACAGTCACTTTGATATTCTGGCGGCTTAAAACGAGGGCAACAGGTCCCGCTTGATTTTCTGCTGCGTATTTCCAGGCAGCAACCGTTTCATTGGCATCAGCCGGACGAAGAACCGTCATATTTGGAATCGAGCGCAAAGCAGCCAGCTGTTCGATCGGTTCATGTGTCGGACCGTCTTCACCAACAAAAATACTGTCGTGTGTGAAAACATACGTAACCGGCAAGTTCATCAAAGCAGCCAGACGGATAGCCGGACGAAGGTAATCAGAGAAAACAAAGAACGTGGAACCGAATGGTTTAACGCCGCCATGAAGCGCCAGACCGTTTAATACAGCCCCCATTGCAAACTCCCGTACACCAAAATATAAATTGCGCTCTTCATATTGGCCTGGGGCAAACCGTCCTAAGCCATTTAAATGTGTCATTGTAGATGATTCTAAATCAGCAGAACCGCCAAGCAGGCTTGGAATTTGCTGAGCGAGCGCATTTAACACCTGGCCTGAAGCAATACGGGTAGAAATTTCTGTCCCTACTTCATATGTCGGCAACGCTTCATCTTCAACATATAGTGGACCGCTCTGTAAGTCCTGTTCAAGATTTTGAGCCAGTTCAGGGTAAGCTTGTTTATATTGTGACAGTAGGGCATTCCACTCTTGATTGGCTTCAATGCCTTTTGTTTTAATTTCCTCGTAATGAGCTCTCACTTCTTCAGGAACAAAGAATTCTTTTTGTGGCCACTGATAGAATTCTTTTGTTAAAGCAGCTTCTTCTTTTCCAAGCGGGGAGCCGTGAGTTCCTTGATGGCCGCCTTTTCCGCCTTTATTCGGGCTGCCGTATCCCAGTGTTGTAATGACTTCAATTAAAGTTGGTTTGGATGTTTCTTGTTTCGCTTCCAGCAGCGCTTGCTCGATGCTTTTGATATCATGCTGATCGGATACCTTCAATACTTGCCATCCATAGGCTTCAAAGCGCTTTCCTACATCTTCTGAAAAAGAAAGATTCGCTTCGCCGTCCAGCGTAATATTATTCGAGTCGTACATCATGACAAGTTTGCCAAGCTCCAAGTGGCCGGCAAGTGACGCCGCTTCTGCAGAAACGCCTTCCATTAAGTCGCCATCACCGCAAATGACATATGTAAAATGGTCAACAACAGCAAATTGATCTTTGTTATATTTCGCAGCAAGATGCGCTTCTGCCATGGCCATACCTACACCCATTGCGACACCTTGCCCTAGGGGACCTGTAGTGGCATCGACACCCGGCGTGTGACCGTATTCTGGATGTCCCGGTGTTTTACTGCCCCATTGTCTAAATTGTTTTAAATCCTCAAGGGATACGTCATATCCGGAAAGGTGCAGCAAGCTGTACAAAAGCATGGAACCGTGTCCAGCTGATAAAACAAAACGGTCGCGATTAAACCACTCAGGATTTGCAGGGTTATGGTTCATTACCTTGCTCCATAGCGTGTAGGCCATGGGAGCAGCACCCATTGGCATGCCTGGGTGGCCAGATTTTGCTTTTTCCACCGCATCAATTGATAACGTTCTAATCGCATTGATGGCTAATTGTTCTACTGAACTTGAGATAGAAACTGTACTCATGTAAACACTCCTTTTTGTCTGAAGATTCATGATAGTTTATATCACAAGACACAAAACAAACAAAATCAATCAAAATTTTATTAATAATAAACACAAATAAACAATAATGAACATTTATGCGAAAAATAAAAGTGCAGAATTTTTTTCTGCACTTTTAAAATCATTAAACGGTATAAACCGTTACCCCTGCTTCTTGAAATTGTTTTACTTGGGTTTCAGATGCTTCTTTTCCTGTAATTAATACATCAATTTGCGTAACGGGTGCGACATTATGCAAAGACACGCCCCCGAGTTTTGTATGGTCAGTGACTACAATGGTTTGCTCGGCCGCTTCAATCATGCTGCGTTTAGCAGAAACAAATTGGTCATCAAAATGAGTGAGTCCAAGCTTTGGATGAATCGCTGGAATAACAATAAAGGCTTTGGTTACATGCAATTTTTTTAAAGCATGGTCTGTAAATAGACCATTTAACATGTAACTTTCAGGAAACAGGGTACCGCCCGTTACAATCACTTTTATATCTTTGCGAGCCTGCAGTTCTGCTGCGATTTTAATATCATTGGTCACCACTGTAATATTCGATTTGGCAGCCAGCAGCCGGGCCATTTGAAAAGTAGTGGTGCCGGAATCCAAAATAATGCTGTCTCCTTCGTCTATCATTTCTAAAGCCTGTTCAGCGATCGACGTTTTTTCCTCGACACGTTCATTCACCCGTACAGTGAAAGAGGGCTCTGAACTTACTCTGTCAACTAGAACGACACCGCCGTGTGTTCTTCTTAAGCGTCCTTCTTTTTCGATTTCATTTAAATCTCTTCTAATGGTTGCTTCATGGACACCAAAGTCCTGAGAAAGCTGAGCCACTGAAGCTACATTGTGTTTTCGTACATAATCGATGATTTTCAACTTTCTTTCAGCAGCAAGCAAGGTTTTTCCCCTCAATTCGTTTATATCTTTTTTACAAATAGTCGTATTTATTAATCTTATCACAGTTTTTTTTACATGTTAGCCATTTTGAAGGCCTGAGTCTAAGTAAAGACAACCCCAAAGTTGTTTGAATTTCAGGTTTTAGAGGCGAATTTTTCAAAAGCGGGCTTACTGCGCATTATGGGTAATGGCCAGACCATTGGGTATTTCATCTAAAACAATGCTTTGTGAATTTTCAAAATCACCGCTATCAAGTCAGGAGTACCCATCCCTTGCGTTTGCTTTTTTAGCAGGAAGCATGGGGAATGGGTGTGATGTATTCGGATACTCAAATAAAGGAATAAGCTAGAACTAATTTGGCTCTAGCTTAAAGTTATAACGAGAAATAGATTTTATGTGTTATCGCGTGTTTGTTTTTCCGTGTTACAGTTATTTCACACCAAATAAACAGATGCAGGAAGAGAAGTAGGAAAAATCAGCTCTAACTTTTCGTTATAACCATGCACGACAAAGAAGCAATATCTTTTTAAGGCAGCTTTATTTGGCTGTAGAGATACATGTACATAAAAACATAGGAAAGAAGGAATTAAAATGACAAAAACATTGATTAAAGCACCGTTTAAAGCAGATCACGTAGGAAGCTTGCTTCGCCCGCAATCAATTCATGATGCTAGAAAGCAATTTAAAGATGGTGTCATTACGGCTGAACAATTACGTGCTGTAGAAACAGAAGAAATTAAAAGAGTCGTAGATAAACAAATTGAAGTGGGCCTTCAAGCGGTAACGGATGGTGAATTCCGCCGCAGATTTTGGCATACGGATTTCATGGAGCACTTAAATGGTGTGGAAGGATATGTTCCTGACCATGGGTATAAATTTGAAGGTGTAGAAACTGAAGCGTATGATGTACGCGTAACTGGCAAGGTATCTTTTAGTACTGATCACCCTCATCTTAAAGACTTTGTCGAATTTAAAGAAATTGTTGGTGACCGTGCTGTTGCCAAAATTACACTTCCGAGTCCAAATCAATTTTTCAATACCGGCATCCGCAATGAAGACATTTATCCGGATGTTGAAGATTTCGCGAAAGACATTATCCAGGCCTACCGCGATGCACTTCAAGCGTTTTATGATGCTGGCTGCCGCTACCTACAGCTTGATGATGTTTACATTGCAGGGCTTTGTGCATCCTCTCTTCCGTTTGCAAAAAGCGACCTGGAAAGAGAGAAGTTAATCGATCTTGCTTTGCGTGTGGTAAATGGAGTGCTGGAAGGCAAACCAGAAGACTTAACGGTAACAACCCATCTTTGCCGTGGGAACTATCAGTCTGCCTGGGCTTTTGAAGGTCCATATGACCGAATCGCTCCTAGCTTCTTTGCGAAAGAAAAAGTAGACGGCTTCTTTTTAGAATATGATGATGAGCGTTCAGGTGGGTTCAAACCGCTAGAGCACATTCCAGCTGGCGGACCGCAAGTAGTTTTAGGTGTATTTACTTCTAAAACGGGTGAATTAGAAGACAAAGAAGTAATCAAAGCACGTGTACAGGAAGCATCCAACTATGTTCCTCTTGAGCAGATTTGCATTAGCCCGCAATGTGGATTTGCTTCAACCCATCATGGCAATAAATTGACGGAAGAACAGCAATGGGCAAAATTAAAGTATATTGTGGATGTTTCAAAAGAAATTTGGGGATAAAGACAAACAGCGTATTATTGTTATTAAAAAACGTTAAGAAAAATCGGTGTATTCTTTTTAAAAGAGTGCATCGATTTTTTAATCTAGTGAGTCAGAAAGGGAGGGGGAATATAGAAGCAATGGTCGAGGGTTGGGCAGAGCACAATGCATAAGGTATCTTCAAAAACAAATACAGAAGAATAGGCCGAAAAGTTATAAAAAATATTTTTCAAAAGTGTTGACTCTAAAAAATAAAGGTGATAATATTTAATAGCTGTCGTTAGTACAAACTATTCCGCAGTAGCTCAGTGGTAGAGCAATCGGCTGTTAACCGATCGGTCGCAAGTTCGAGTCTTGCCTGCGGAGCCATTTCAACACTCTATCAAATATAAG
>NZ_LAHL01000073.1 GCF_000966195.1 Domibacillus robiginosus
GCAGGACGCCGCCTGGCAAAGTAGAGAGGACAGTTGAAAACTGTCCTCTCTTTTTGTTCTTTATACTCATGTATATGCATATACAAATATACAGATAAACATGTATACGGTTGGATAGAAAATTATTTTCGCCTAACAGAGTGATGTCCTAATTAAGAAGAATATGGAGAACCTAAATCATTACACTTTGATTTTTGTATAAATCTTCAAGAGTAATTTTTCGCGACAACAGTATGAATACGTTCTAGTAAACTCGTTTAAATACTCACCTTAATTATTGTACACTGGCAAGAAGATGGCTTAATCATTCACACGTTTTATTACTTTAAAATTAGTTAATTTAACACTCTCACGCTCTATTCTCATAAACTATTTCCTCAAATAAAGAAACGAACTCCTCAACGTCTGCCTTTACGAATTTGATCATCTTCACTGCCTGCCGGGCCCTCTTTTTTGGAAAAAGCTATTCTAAAGTTTAAATATCCCTCATTCATTCCATTACAATGGGCAGAGATGCCAAGAACGGACGGAGCTAACACCTATTCTTGCACTGCTCATGCCCGGGAACCATTTTGATATTATTTACTATACTGTGCTTTTATAAAAATCATAAATCATTTATTACTACTAATGGGTTAGACAGAAGGTAAGTGTGGGTAAATTTATTGTCAAATGCTGATATGTAGATGAAAGGCTTTGAGTATTTGTTTTAAGCTTATAACGAATATTACTATGTGTGGGGAGGATATCATGTATTCGATGAGTGAATTTTCAAAGCTATGTGGTACATCCGTAAAAACATTATGTTATTACAGTGATATTGGCCTGCTGAAGCCATCTTATATAGATCATTTAACAAATCATTGGTATTATAGTCACGATAAAATCCAAACAATAAATAAAATTAATCTCTTAAAAAGCTGTGATATCTCTGTACTAGCCATTAAGGAATTAGTTGAAACCGGGAATGAAAATATTATCAAATGGAAAGTGGTGCTAGAACGGAAAATTACAGAGCTGGAGGGTTTAAAAAAGCACATTGCCTGGCATATACAAGAGATGGACAAATTAAAACAACGCATGGAATAAGAAGCTTTAATGAATGTAAAAGCTCACTGTTAGTACTAGTTTCTAAAGAATCAAGAAAACAAAGCCATTTACTCTAGCAATCTAAAAACAAGTATTCTTTTTATTAGTCAGCTTGTTAAGCAGTTATTTGCTTAAAGTTTATGCATATTTTTCACTTGGCTCTAGACAGGATTGGAAAGTGTGACGACATGTCTTTGTTTCCGTCAATGCTAGTTTAAAACATATATCCAGGCTTAAACATACTGCCGCCAAATATACATATTGGTTAAAAAGAGAAGAAAAGCGTTAAAACAGCGTGCAATAAATTATCCGGTTAATGGAAAGTTATTTTGGGGTTGAAGAAATATCTGATTATAAAAATAAAGCCATGCATGTTTGTTTTAGAAAAAATATAGATAGAGCAAAGTAGACAGGGACTAATAGTACATACTTTTTTAAAAGCAGTGCTTCCGGCATAATCAGGAGGCTAAACATGTATTGAAGCACACCTTCAAAAAATTTTATGCGCCTTTTCTATCACAACAGCTGCTAATTAATGCAGCCATTTACGATGTAATGAAGGAATGAACACTCAGAAGGTGTTCTCGTTATTCAAATATTCACACATATATTTGAGTATATTTCCAGAAATTCATACAGTAAAAGTCAAAATTGCTTTTTATTTTTCAATTAACAGGTCACAGAAATCGTTGAAAAACGGGACATAACCCGGTCATTTTTGCAGAAATATCTATTATGTAATTATAAACGGCTTTTTAATTAAAAGGGGTGTGAAACAATGGAACATTCTCATTCACATGGTCACAGCCATCATCATGGAAGCAGCAATAAAACAGCTTTAAAATGGTCCTTTTTCTTAATTGCTTCTTACATGATTATAGAGGTTATAGGCGGAATTTTAACGAATAGCCTGGCTTTACTTTCAGATGCGGGGCACATGCTGAGTGATGCAGCGGCACTAGGAATGGGTTATGCAGCCGTGACAGTGGGGCAAAAAGCAGCGTCCAGTCGAAAAACTTTTGGCTATAAGCGCTTTGAAATATTAGCCGCTTTTATAAATGGCCTGACACTCATAATCATTTCTGTCTACATTTTCTTTGAAGCCTGTCAGCGGATAACCAGTCCGTCGGAAGTGGTCAGCTCTGGAATGCTGATTATTTCTATCATTGGTTTGATTGTCAATATTGCAGCTGCTTTCATTTTAATGAGAGGGGATAAAAATGAAAATTTAAATGTGAGAAGCGCCTTTTTGCATGTGCTGGGAGATATGCTCGGATCTTTTGGCGCAATTGTCGCTGCGCTGATGATTATGTTTTTTGGCTGGAACCTGGCTGATCCAATTGCCAGTATCATTGTCGCTTTGTTGATTATTGTGAGTGGCTACCGGGTTACACGGGATTCGATTCACATTTTAATGGAAGGAGCGCCATTGAATATAGATATCGAGCAAGTAAAAGCAAAGCTGCTTTCACTAAATGAAGTAAAAGGAGTCCATGATTTGCATGCCTGGTCGATCACCTCTGACTTTCCGGCTCTCAGCTGTCATCTGATAGTAGGCGATGAGCAGGATGAGCAGGGCGTTTTAGCCAGGGCGAAAAAGCTGCTTCATGACGAATTTGAATTGCATCATGTGACCATTCAAATTGATAAAGAAGGCAGTGAAAAATGTTCAGCAGAAGATTACTGTAATTAAAGGCAAGGGGTATAGGTCATATAAGGCAGCCCCTCTCCTTTGCCAAATAAAGCGTGTATGAACGGTTCAAGAGCAGCTGAATAGAACAGGGTTATCTTTTCTTGTTTTTTGGGGGAAGAGATAACCCTTTCTTTTTTGGATCATTAGCTGGAAAAGTAGTTATTGGCCCTATAAAAGCGGCAGCTGCACTAGCTCAAGAGTATGAAAGGGCTCGTTAAAGAACATATCGGAAAGACAATATACACTTTCATGTTTTTGTGGATCACTTTTCCAGAGGGACATTTGATTATTTCTAGAAGAAGGTACGTACCTTAAAAAGTGAAGAAAATACAAGTGTATATCGTATCGTTAAAAACATTCGTTTGTAAAGATGCAGTTTGCAGGAAATCGGCGGTACTGTTCGAAAACAGCGCCGCCATTGAGGAGGATGGTTATAAATTTTACAAAATTGTAAGGAGAAATCCAATAATTGAAGGACTTCTCAAACTTATCTAGAACTATACATAAAGCATTTACATACAAAGTGATGTAAACAATTCGTTGTTAATAACAAACGTGCTGCAATCCTATATGGTATTTAAAAACTAAAATGCCATTATGTGTTTTGTACGTTTAACAGATGAAGAAACCGAGCCGCTGTATATGCTCTAATATTTGTTGGTGTATTACATAAGCTTCGCATTGAAAAATTAACGGTCGCAGCTATATTATTGTCAGGAGTTGAGAAACTAGATATTACAGAGGGACAGCCTAAAGTGATTGAGGAATTTAAAATAAAGCCTTTGCATGTAATTTCAATGTTCACTGTTGGGAAGACGGGCAGGAAAAAAGCTGTTCTTCGCTTGAATGTAAAAGGAGTAAAAACATCGCAGACCAAAGCCAGTCCGGATCTTCAAGTATTTACAGAAGAAGGAGAAGCGAATTTGCTTTTTTCTAGGAACGAGCGTTAAAAATATTTAGAACGATGATTAAATAAGTAGCATGTATGACTTTCGAGAAAATGACAAAGACATTTACTATATAAAAGAGAGAAGGAGATAATCATTATGGCAGTAAATCAAAAATGTGTTGCTATGCTTCTTGCTGGAGGAAAAGGAAGCAGGCTTGGTGAAATAACAGAGAACCTGGCAAAACCAGCAGTACCGTTCGGCGGCAAATATAGGATTGTTGATTTTCCTCTTTCTAATTGTGCTAACTCAGGCATTGAAACCGTTGGTGTATTAACACAATATCAGCCGCTTGTATTAAGCGCGTACATTGGAAATGGACGGGCATGGAACCTTGATCGGCGAAATGGTGGAGTAACTGTTCTCCCCCCTTACGCAAGTGCTTCGAAAGTTAATTGGTATACAGGGACAGCCAGCGCCATTTATGAAAACATTCACTACATTGAGCAGCAAAATCCGGAACATGTGTTGATTTTATCTGGAGACCACATTTATAAAATGGATTATAACGAAATGCTGGATCATCATGTTGCGAAGAATGCAGATGCGACTATTTCCGTTATTGAAGTGCCTTGGAACGAAGCCAGCCGATTTGGCATTATGAAGACCGACAAACAAAGCAATATTATAAGTTTTGATGAAAAGCCGGAAAAGCCAGAAAGCAACCTGGCTTCGATGGGGGTTTACATATTTAAATGGCCGGTTCTTAAAAAGTACTTAGAGAAAGATGCCATTTATTTCTATTCATCCCATGACTTTGGAAAAGACATTATCCCAGCCTTACTCCATGATCAGCAAAAACTATCGGCATATTCATTCAAGGGTTATTGGAAAGACGTCGGGACACTAGAAAGCCTCTGGGAAGCCAATATGGATCTGCTGGACCGTGAGAATAAACTGCACCTTTATGATGCTTCCTGGCCTATTTATTCATCGAATGATTGTCTTCCTCCGCAGGTTGTGGGCAGGCAGGCAGTAATCCGGCATTCTATATTAAGTGAAGGATGCCGTATCGATGGTGAGGTTCAGTATTCTGTACTGTCTCCAAACGTAAAGGTTGAGACCAATGCATTTGTCCGAGACTCGGTCATTATGCCCAAGGCCCGTATTGGAAGCGGTTCATACATTGAACGGGCAATTGTAATGGAGAACGTTGAAGTGCCCCCAGGTACAATTATTCAAAATCGTTCAACAGATATACTTCTGATTACAGAAGCCTTTTTAGCCGCATATGAAAAAAAGCAACTCTTATCAAAGTAAATATCGTCCATGCGAAGCAACAGCTTTTCGTCTGGCGTACGATGCATTCTAAAAATGGAGTGACAAACAGTAGCAGAGATGTTCAGGCAACAAAGAAGAATAGAGAGAAATAAAATGGAATACAAAAATATAGAAGTATTGTATAGGGAAGAGGAGGATGATTGGGATGACAACAAAAAAAGCCACAATAGGCTCCATCATTACATTTAACAATGGGATCAAAGGGATTGTTCAGAAAGTAAATGAAAACTCGGTCATTGTCGCAATTACGGAAAACCGGACTTCTCATGAGTATGAAGGAGACCGTACAGTAGTCAACCATAGAAGATATACAATTGTTTCTTAATCGCAACAAGGGATAAGCAGGC
>NZ_LAHL01000074.1 GCF_000966195.1 Domibacillus robiginosus
TAGTGTTGACAATCCAGCTTATTGACAAAAGCAGGTATTCAAATTTTTTATGAATAGCTTATAATGATTTGTATTTTAATTCTTTTGGAAAGTCCTTTACGATTTAAGTAGATCAAGCATCAACTAAAGACAAACAGAGTGGGGGAATTGAAATGGAAGATAAACAAATGATTATTGATTCCGGGGCATTAATAGATATTTCTGCGCAGCTTTTTGAAGTGGGAGGCTTGAGAAAAGAGGACGCAGCTGTTGTAGCGCATGACTTGGTAGCGGCAAATTTACGCGGCCTGGATTCACATGGAGTTTCCCGTATCCCGATGTACTTAGAAAGGATTAAACGCAAGGTCGTAAACCCACAGCCGAATATTACTGTTCAAAATGTTTTTCCGGCTGTTTCAATTGTCGATGGCGATGATGGAATGGGATTTTTAGCTGGTCACCGCGCAATGGAGGAAGCGATTTCATTGGCAGAAAAAAATGGAATCGGCCTTGTTGGTGTACGCCGCAGTACTCATTATGGGATGGCTGCTCTGTATGTACAGGATGCGATTAAAAAAGGATATCTTTCTTTTGCTTATACAAATTCTTCTCCGGCGCTTCCTGTTTGGGGTTCCCGTACAGCTTTCCTAGGAGCAAGTCCCTTTGCAGCAGGTGTTCCAGGCGGAAAAGAAGAAGTACCGTATGTTTTGGATATGGCCATGACGGTTATTGCACGAGGGAAAATTCGCTTAGCGGCCACACACGGTGAACCCATTCCTCCAGGTTTAGCACTTGATAAAGACGGAGCGCCAACAACAGATGCGGCTAAAGCATTTGAAGGTGTCTGCCTTCCATTTGGCGGAGCGAAAGGTTCCGCGCTGGCGATGTTAATGGATATTCTTGCAGGCGTACTGACTGGAGCAAACTATGGAGGAGACGTAAAAAGCCTTTACTTTGATCACTCCGAACCACAGAACGTTGGACATCTGTTTATTGCTATTCGTCCAGATTTATTTGTATCAAAAGATGAATTTGAAGACCGGATGGATACATTTGTGAAGCGTGCCAAAGCATTGCCAAAGGCACAGGGATTTGAAGAGATTTTAATTCCTGGAGAGCCTGAAGAAAAAACAGTAGCTAAGCGATTGGAAACGGGTATTCTTTTAACTGAAGAGGTTATTAAAACGCTTCAGGAAACGGGTTTGGCACACGGAATTGACATCTCAAGTCAATTAAATGAAATCGCCCTGAATTCCTGATTGATCATTTTTCTTTTTTTCTTTAATCCATATATATTTTTGAAAGCCAACCATGTATATGGATTGAAGTAATTTTTTATAAGATTCTTGCTTGTCACAAGTCTGTCAGTAGAAAGGAAAGAAGAAATGAAGTTAGCTTATCCCTTTTTAACAGAAGAAACAAAAAAACCGCTCCTGGGATACAAGGGAGATATAAAAGATGCTCTTTCAAAGCTTAAAGGAGTTGGTTATTCAGGGGTTGAACTGCTTACCCGAAATCCGGAAGAGATAGATATCTCTATGATTCACAGCTTAATACAGCGATTGGACCTTCAAATTGCAGCAGTTGGGACAGGCCCAGTTGTCAGTGACGATCGATTAACATTTACAGCCAAGAACCGGGAAACGAGGGCAGCAGCTGTGGAGCGGGCTAAAAAGATAGTAGACTTTGCCTCTCAGTTCGATTGCCCGGTAAGTATTGGAAAGTTAAGAGGCGAGATTGATAAAGAGAACACCGATCAATCATGGGCCTGGATGAAGGAGGGGTTCGAGCAGACATGCGAATATGCACAAAAAGTGGGAATCGAAGTAGCAATAGAGCCTCAAAGTCGAACTGCTATGAATAATCTTCATACCACTTTGGATGCGCTTTCTTTCCTGGAGTCTATGAATCTGCCAAATCTAAAGCTAATGCTGGATGTTTATCACATGAATATAGAAGGTGAATCGACAACTGAAAGTTTTAAAAAATCCCGTGAACAATTGATCTACCTTCATATAGCTGACAGCAGCCGCAAAGCACCGGGAAAAGGAACGTTTGAATTTGAGAAAGTTATTCAATCATTGATTTCATTAAACTACAAAGGGTTTATTACTCCAGAAATTAATCAAGGAGAAGATAGTTATTCAGAAGCAAAAGACGCTTTTGAATTTTTAATAGGAATGATTAAAGAACGAAACAGAGCTTAACTCCCTGTTCTATAAGGACGGATCTTTAGCTTCAATTTCGAAAGGGTAGATCGTTTTTGTGATACAACCTTTTTTGGGTTACTTATACCGCCTGGAGAACTAAGGTGAAAAAGGTGGCTTACACGGTTATGTAGACTTAATTTGGGATATATTAATCAACATGATTTATGGGAATATCTAAACACAATTATTGATCTTTTTCCATGATAATAGTAAAGGAGGAAATTTCCGATGAATAATCGTTTTGATGAGAAAGTGGTAGTAATTACAGGTGCAGGATCTGGTTTGGGCCAAGCCTCAGCCTTACAAATAGCAAAAGAAGGAGCGAAGCTTTCACTCATTGATTTAAATGCTGCTTCCTTAGAAGAAACAAAAAGTAAAGTGTTAGAAGCTGTACCAAATGCAGAGGTGTTGCTTATCACTGCTGATGTGGCAGATGAAAAAGCAGTTGAACATTATGTAAATGAAACCGTTGAAAAGTTTGGGGAAATTGATGGTTTTTTCAACAATGCAGGGATCGAAGGAAAACAAAACGTAACAGAGGATTTTGGTATTGATGAGTTCCAAAAAGTAGTTGATATCAACTTAAATGGAGTATTTTATGGTTTAAAACATGTATTGAAAGTCATGAGAAAACAAGGTTCTGGCTCTATTGTCAATACTGCTTCTGTTGGTGGTATTCGCGGGGTAGGAAACCAATCTGGTTATGCAGCCAGTAAACATGGCGTAGTCGGATTAACAAGAAACTCTGGAATTGAATATGGTCAATATGGCATCAGCATAAAAGCCATTGCACCTGGTGCGATTATGACACCAATGGTTGAAGGATCATTAAAACAAATTGATCCAGATAACTGGGAAGAAGTGGGGAAACAATTTGTTGAGCCAAATCCAATGAAACGGTTTGGCAAACCAGAAGAAGTGGCTTATTTAGTAGCATTCTTACTGTCGGATCAAGCAAATTTTGTAAACGCAGCCGTTATTCCAATCGATGGCGGACAATCTTATAAATATTAAGAAGTGTGGAGGTGGTTCTCCGCTGATTTATACTAACAAAAAGGAGCGTTACCATTATGCTGTTTGAAAACAAAGTAGTGTTAATAACTGGTGCGGCTGGTGGCATTGGTATTGCTGCTGCAAAAGCATTTGCAAAAGAAGGTGCAAAATTAGCTTTAGTGGATTTGAAGAGGGAGACGCTAGAAAAAGCGGCTGAGTCTGTGGATGCAAAAGATATTTTATTGCTTACTGCTAATGTTTCAATTGAAAATGAAGTAAAAGAGTATGTTCAAAAGACTAAAGAACATTATGGATACATTGATGTTTTTATCAATAATGCTGGTATTAATGGTGATTTTAAAAATATAACCGAGCAAACAGAAGAAAACTTCAAAAATGTATTTGGAGTAAATGTGATGGGAGTATTTTTTGGTTTGAAGTATGTCCTTCAAATTATGAAAGAGCAAAAATACGGTGCAGTTGTTAATACAGCTTCTAATGGTGGTCTATTAGGAGCCCCAGGAATGAGCGCATATGTTGCATCTAAACATGCGGTAATTGGTTTAAATAAATCAGCAGCGCTCGAAGTCGCAGAATACGGGATACGTGTAAATGCTGTTGCTCCATCAGGTGTAGATACAGAAATGATAAGAAGAATAGAAAAGAATGCTATGGGTGAAAGGGCAGAAGAAGCAAGAAAAGCATTTGAAGCATCTGTTCCTATGAATCGATACGCAACGGCAGAAGAAATTGCCGATCTAATGATATTTTTATCTTCTGAAAAAGCATCATTTATTAATGGGTGTTACTACAGAATCGATGGTGGACAAGGAGCTACATCCGTTTAATGTATAGACTATTTTAATCTATGCCTCTGGATAAAAGTTGTTGAAACTAAAAATATTTTGGAGGGGTTTAAATGACGTTTCCAGTATTAGAAAGGTAAAGTAGCCATTGTAACAGGTGCAGCAATGGGAATGGGGCTTGCTACAGCAAAACTTTTTGCAGAAGCAAAAGCAAAAGTAGTGATAGCAGACTTTAACGAAGAAAAAGGAAAAGCAGCAGCTTCTGAAATTGAAGCAGATGGTGGAGAAGCTTATTTTATAAAAGTTGATATTTCTAAATCTGATCAGGTACAAAATATGGTTGCGAAAACAGTTGAAAAATATGGGCGTCTTGATGTAGGTAGCTATTAATAATGCTGCCCTAACGCCGGATAATGCACCTGTAGCCGATTTTGATGAAGCCTATTGGGATAAACTAATTTCAATTAACCTGACAGGAACGGCATTGTGTATGAAATATGAACTGCAACAAATGATTAAACAAGGACAAGGAGGAAGTATTGTAAATATATCATCAGTAAGTGGTTTCCGCCCTCAACCAAATAACATTGCTTATGTTGCAGCCAAACATGGTGTAGTGGGAATGACCAAGGTTGCTGCACTAGAAAACGGTGATAAAAATATCCGTGTTAATTCAGTAGCACCTGGAGCGATCGACACTCCGATGTTAAGAGGAGCACTGGAAGAAACCGGACAGACGGAAGAAGAATTTGCACCTCAGCTCAGTTTATTAGGCAGATTTGGACAGCCTGAAGAAATTGCACAAGCGAGTCTATGGCTGGCTTCAGATCAATCTTCTTAAGTAACAGGCACAACTATACACGTGGATGCTGGCTATACGAGCCGTTAAATACAATAAAAAAGAAGACGCCTCACTTTATTCTCAAAGTGGTGTCTTCTTTTTATTTAACTCCGTAATACTCATAATCTTTTAAACGCTTCAAAATAGCTTGAACATTTTTCCGTCTGGTCGATCAATAAGAAAGCTTAAATATTTTTTAAATCTAACAAAAAATCACCTTTCGTTGATCATAAAAAACTAAATTCATGGTCGTTAACTGATTACTCTGATATAAGCTTAATTCCATTTAAGGTCACTTTTTGCTTTTTTACTCAATTTTTTCATAGCTTGGGATCATAGCGTAATATCCTCTATTATGAATGTGCCGGCCTCTAAAATCTCAAACTGCAGGTAATCCTTATGCAATCTTGAATTTCGCGTGAAAAAACGTAATTACAGTAAAAAGAAATCTGTGAAAAAGAAAACGCCTTTCAAGCCAAGCACAAGGAAAGCTAAAATTAAATTACAAACAGCGAGGATCTTTTTTTCATGCCTTCTGAACAAAGCGATCAAACTCAAGATGATGACTAGTAAGATGCCTATATAAAATGGTACTGTCAGGTTAAAAGGTGCTGGAACAAAAGAAAATATCACTGATAAAGCGGCTACTAATATAACCAGAATGAATGCTGTATAACTGAGCCAGGAAGATTTTTTACCTTGTATCATCATTTTCCCCTCCTTTTTCATTTTATAAAACGCATTTATCGCATCTTATCTTGCTTATCGACATTTTATGCTGACTAAGGATTTTTGATACAACAACAAAAAGGTGGGAGCGGTATGTGGTTCATCAGTAAAAAGAAATACACTATGAAAGCAAGCGCCACAAGTAATCGGGAGAGCCGCACCTTATCCTGACTTCTTTTTGGTTAGTTCCCGGGAGCGCGAGGGGATTAAAAAGAGCTTTGTAGAAGAAATAATGTGATAAAACATGTGTTGTGATAGAAGATGGTTTATTCTGCTTTTATGATTAAACAATGTAAGGGAGGCCATTTACAATAGGAAAGGTTACATCCTTTTTCATGTTTCAAGGTGGCAAGACGGAAGAAGCCTGAATTAATATCTATTATTAAGGATTCAAAATAATCATTACCGAATTTATTTGCCAGAAGGAAAAAAGAAGTTATTTTAAATCATGAGTTTTTTAGCGAAAACAAGCCATAAAAAAAAACGGGAATGTCTCCCGTTTTAGCTGAGATATCAAAGGTGTCATTCTACTTCTTTTATACCCAATTAGTAGAAAATTATGCAAAAAAAAGAGCCGAAGAATCAAAGATTCTTCGGGAAAAAAGATGAGTTAGCTTTAGGTGGGAGTAGTACTTGGTACTTTATTGATAATACCCATATATCAGGAAAGTAAACTATTATTTCCTTATAAAAACAGAGCAACCCTTTCTCCAAGTCACCCTGCTTTGAAAAGGGCCTGCTTGCTACGTACCTGTTATAGAAATTTTCAACCAATATATAACTGCTTATCTAGTTTGCAAGGAGGCTGTAAAAAGTTTCATTGTTTTTAGACACTTCAGCTTCCTGCTATATGAAAGGTTTTTCACCAACTTGTTTTAAAAATCTATATTTGTTTAAACAAGTATGCTCCTGGAATTTTCTGTTGTTTAGTTACTTTCCGCATACAACATAATACTAGCATTGATTTTCATAACACTTTATTGTTTTCTCTATTATTTCATTTTATTTCTGATGTGTTAAGTCCGTTTTTTATCGTTTTAACCAATCCTACCATTGATTCGAAAATATCTGCCTTTGCGTATTTTCTAGTTTGTTCTTTTTCTAGCTGATAGTTATCATCTGATAATTTAAAAACTGTTACAAGATGCACTTCTTCAGTTTGATCGACTAGAAGGTAGGTGTAGTCGCCTTCTTTAGATTCCTCTTCCCCTGAATTCCAAAGCTCTGTAATTTTAACGTTGTCACCATAACCTTCTTTAACTGCAGCTAGTGGGGTCTTTTTTGTCATTTTATTCTTCTCCTTGTAAAGTTAGTGGATAAAAAAATGGTTCAGTTCCTTGCCTTAGAGGATCATTTTAAATTAATTTCACCCAGTCTTTTATCAGGAACTAGGATTGTGTTAGTTTCATACCCTTTTTCGTTAAAAATATTCAATTAACAGAGCGGTTCATATTTTCTAGATTACATATATAACTGCTCTTAAAAAATTTTATGTAATCAAAGTGTGGACTTTTTGTGATTACTGTACAATTAACGTAAAAATATACGAATTTTGAGTATATTGACTAAAGCACAGAATTATTTTAATAAAAGGTTATTAGCAAGGGAGAGAAGGAAAAATAGGAGCAATTATTGAATAATTCTGGATGAATTAATATAGTAAAAGGCAATTATGCAGATGCATTTTAGTTCGAATCATCAGCAGATTGGTTGGCTGACCTTGTAGTTGAAGGGAAAAAAACAGCGACAACATCAGGACACATATTTTATGAGCTTGAAAATGAACCGTTACCACAAAAAGAACAATATTACATCGTTTTAAATTCAAAGGATATACCGATCGCAATTATCCAAATCAAAAATGTAGAAGTATTACCAATGAACGAAGTAACAGAGGAGTTCGCATTAGCAGAAGGTGGAGGAGACTATGAGTTTTGGTGGAATGCTCACGAAACATTCTTTACAGAACAATTAGCAGTATACAACCTTCCATTCAAACAAGATATATTGATCGTTTGTGAAAAGTTTAAAGTAGTTTACACCTAAAACAACCAGCTGGACTATAAGGCAAGCAAAAACATATATTGTTACGCTGGAAACCGACGAAAAAGCAGGTGCCACTCTTTCAGCTGAAGGAGACGGTCCCTGTTTTGATTAGGAAGAAAGGTTTATAAAGCAACATATGGGTCATTTCCGTTCCTCTCGCGCTGGTAACATAATCAAACAGGACTTCTAGGCTAACAAAGCGCGGGATATCCATATAAAAGAACAGTCAGAAGGATCTCTGACTGCAGGGTGGTAGCAGAACAAAACGCTTGAGAAAAGAACTGTCTTACGTTAAAGAATTATGGTCAAATTCAAAGATTTTTATAGTGAATAGCAAATGCTGCCGATGCAAGCTGCTGAACATTTCTAATTGATTCCGTATAAATCCTTTTGCATGATTTTAATCGTTTTATGAAACAAAAAAACCTGCAAACATCACCTTCAGAAGAAAGGTTTTGTCTACAAGCATAAAATCCTCAATGAGAATTTGATAGCTTTATTTATTTAATCGTTTCTGTCCAGGTATGCAGCTCGTACTGACTGACCAGTTCATCTGGAAATACGGTATTAGCTTTTTCATTTGAAAAAAAGTAAATATAAACAACTGTTCCGGATCCCAGATTTTCTTCTTGCCAAACGCGGCCAATTGTAGCAAAAGTAAAACTTTTAGAAGCTGCTTCGTGTCGAATCACTTTCTCAGCTTTTCGATCAAGCTTCTCTAAAACAGCAGAAAAGTTTGGCGTTTTACCTGCATTAAATGAAAATCGTTCTTTTTTGAAATGAAAATCCTGGCCATTGAACCGGGTGCTGGCTTGATTTTTAATCTCAAGTGACTTAATAACTTCCTCCATTGTTTCTGTCGGCAGATTGATTTTCACTCTTTAAACGCTCCTTTTCGTTAAATATAAGACCCCTGCCCCTGCTAACAGCAAAACTTCCATTACTTTTTATATGAATCTATTTTAGTTTATGCCCGGATTGGTTAAAAATATTCCTGATTTGGAAAACATAGTACAATTTTCGTGTTTTTGCTATCCTATTGACACATTCTGAAAGCATAGCAGGGTAAATGAACTTAGTGAGACACAGGCCTATTCCTCCATCAGTGTGACTTTGCCATTAAATAGTTTACTTTTAGCCGAGTTCTCCGCTGCCAGATGAAAAAACTTTAAAAAGTCTTTTGCACACGAATTGAGATAAACTCTTAACACTTTCAGGAAAAATGAATAAAAATTGATAATAAAGCGGGGAGAATACAAGTTAAAAATGATTCAAGCAAATTTGCAGATCCATATGAAGAACGGACCTAAAAGACAAGGGAAGCTCTGCTTTTTTACTTTCGCGAGGGCAGGGCCTATGCTTTAAAAGAGTAAGAATGTAAAAGAAAAGAACAAAATGCATTATTTTCTCGAATTATATATAATAATAAAAATAGCTGTCTAGAAATGAAAATACTTATTACGTTTTTTACATTATCCCTGAAGGAGAGTTGTATCATGGCGAGAGTGCTAAAATCGAATAAAGACATTGAACAATTTTCAATCGATTTCCCCCAAATTGCTTTTTATGATGAACAAGGAAGCAAGTATTACTTTGTTTTTGAAGACAAGCAGCGGAGTGGTCAATGGACGCTGATGTTCAGTGAAGACACAAGGGCGTGGACCATCCATGGCAAGGGAGAAACCTATTGTGACCCGGGTGAACAGCTGCTAGAAACCACTGAAATGGTTCGGTTTCTTTGGAAGAACCGCGGCTCTGTTAATAGAGCTTTGCGTCAAAAAATGGAATCCAACAACGATCATACATAAAAAAGCAGGCTCTATTATTTTCTTAACATGGCTATAATCTTTTTTCTAAATAATCAAAGACAATGGTTGGACTCTTTATCATTTTTATCAAGAACACCCCCACTTTAACCGTCAGGTAAGTGGGGGTTAGTTCAAGGTAACGAGAAGTGTATCCTATCTAACTTTAACCCAGCCATTTTTAATAGCTGTCACAACAGCCTGGGTACGATCATTGACTTCCATTTTTTTTAGAATGTTATTGACGTGGCTTTTAACCGTTTTTTCACTGATATAAAGTGCTTCTCCAAGATTTCGATTACTTTTCCCATCCGCTAGCAATTGTAACACTTCACTTTCACGGCGAGAGAGCAAATGCAGCGGAAGGCGCACTGAAGGCTGCTGAAATCTTTTTTTGTGGTTTGCTGTACTTGCTAAATGGCGATACGCTTTAAGTAACTTGTATGCTACACATGGATGCAAGTACGATTCACCTTTTGCCACAGCTTTTACCGCTTTTACAAGACTATTTGCGCCTGTTTCTTTCAGTAAATAGCCTAAAACACCTGACTGAAGCGCATATATGACATCATTTTCATCGTCGTGGGTCGACAGAATAATGACCTTTGTTTCCGGATATTGATTGATTAAGTTACGAACTGCTTCAATACCATTTGTTTTTCGCATGTTGAGATCAAGGATCACAATATCTGGACTATGCTGACCTGTCAGTTCAATAGCCTCTATACCGTCTTTTCCTTCAGCAAGCACTTCTAAGGTTTCTTCACAATTAAGAATACGTTTAATCCCTTCGCGGAACAACGGATGATCATCAATAATAATTAATGTAGTTTTTGGCTCAACCTGTTTATCCTGCACGTTTAATCCCTTCCTTTAAAAAAAATGATCCAAACAAGGAAGGAATCCCTATTTGGCAGCCCGGCTGTCATGATTCAAAAGAATGGTAGACCCGTGGCTTTGCGTCCTTACCTTTCGATAAGTTTGCCTTTGTCATTTTTTATTATAATAGGAAAACGACAGAAAACAAAAAATAAAAGTGCCAAAATTTGTAATGCCCACTAAAGGGAAGAGCTTTGTGGATTACTAGTGGGACTATCATTGAATGAGCGAAAAGAAATGGGTGAAGCTCCAGTCGGCAACGGCATTCAAGTAGCGATTGATCCTGCAATATCTACGCCGGTAATAAGCAGGAAATACACAGTATGTTACCAACATATAATTAAAATGAGGTTGAACACAAAGCTAATATCGCCTGCCTGTATCTCAGCAAGTTCTAAGCATTTTCAGGTCTGATTAATATACCAGCGGATTATACGGAAGCTAACAACTTTCATAAATATTTTAAAGTTAACCAGAATATAAATAAAGTATCTAATTTTTAAGCGCTTTTGTATAGCAGGCGGGAGAAAAGGTCATCTTGAGAAAAGGATACCTAATTAAAAGGGGAGAAAACCGATGACAGAAAGACAAGATGCCTGGTCGGAAGAAAATGATCTGCTGCTTGCTGAAACGGTATTACGCCATGTGCGCGAGGGAAGTACCCAGTTGAAAGCGTTTGATGAAGCAGGAGAGGGGTTGAATAGAACGGCTGCAGCCTGCGGGTTCCGGTGGAATGCAGTAGTTAGACAACAGTACGTGAGGGCAATGGGCGCAGCAAAAAAACAAAGAAAAGATTATTTTTATATGCTGGCTAAAAAGGAAAAAGCTATTGAAGTGACAGATCATACAGTGGAAGTGCCAGCAGAGAATTCCATAAATCCCGGTATTTCTTTATCTGAGGTTATCTCTTTTCTAACCGATCTTGAGAATAAAAGGACCTCCCTGGCAGAGGTTGAACAGCTTCGAAAAGAGCTGGCAATTATAAAGGAAGAAAAAGCTGAATTGGAGAAAAAACTAGAACAAACACAGCAGAAAAACGTTACAATGCAGGAAGACTATGAAACCTTAATGCAGATCATGAATCGTGCCAGACAAACAATGCTATTAACTGATAATCATTCATCTCCTGCCTTTGAAATGGGACAGAATGCTAGTTTAGAAAAAATCGCGGAATAATTACCCGCTTGAGTGTAAAGCGCCGGGCTTATGTTCAGGCGTTTTACATTTTTGCCAAACAGAAAGGAATTTCATTTACTTATTTGGAGCGCATTCTAGTATTTTTGTTTAAGAAAGTATATTTTTGAATGGCTTGGCATATTAAAAAGACAAATAAAAAAGCAAGAACAGCTTAAGAGACTGCTCTCCTGTCTTGCTCTAACAGGTCAGTCGCTAAGGGCCATTCTTGCTTTTTTTCGTTCATTTAATTAGGTTAGTTTTTTCAAGCTATACCTGAGCCTTTATCACTGCTTAAAATAGAGATTACAGCTTATTTGATAGCTTCTTCTGGAGTATGTTCCACTGCCGGGAAAAGAATTGTAAAGCGAGTGCCTTTTCCAACTTCGCTGTCCACTTTAATTTTTCCCCCCATGGCTTTCACAATGCTATAGACGACCATCGTGCCAAGTCCGGTTCCAATATCTTTTGTTGTAAAGAAAGGATTTCCTAAGCGCTCGATTTGTTCTTTATTCATTCCGATACCTGTGTCTGTTATGGTGACAATGGCATTATTTGAAGCACGACACAGATCAATGCGTAATGTCCCTCCGTTAGGCATTGCTTCAATGCCATTTTTTATCACATTGATAAGACACTGGTGAACCTTTTTATCTTCGCCAGCAATATGAATATCCGCCGACAGATTCATTTCAATTTCTACACTGTTCATAGCAGCATAAGAATCAACGAAATTCCCCATATGTATGATTTCTTGATGCAGATCCAATATCTTTACGTTTTCTAATGAAGGCTTTGCAAAGGTAAGATACTCTGTAATCGTAGCTTCTGCTTTGTCCAGCGCTTCCAGCGCTGTTTCAGCATATAGCCCTTTCTCTTCATCTGAAAGGTCCGGCTCACGCAGTAGCTGGACAAATCCTTTTGTAACAGTCAAAGGGTTTCTAACTTCATGAGAAATACTTGCAGCCAATTCACTGACTGTTCTCAGTTTTTCAAGCTTCAGTATTTCTTTGGAAAGCAACGCACTTTGCCTTGTTCTTTCATTTATCATTACAAACGATACAACTCCTATTAATTGGGTGAGCAGGGTAGTGATAAAAACGACAAGGTATTCTACATCTGTTTTTTCTGACTCAAACAAAAACATTAATGCCATTCTAGAACATGATGCAAATAAAGCTGCTATTACAGCAAATTGTACTTTTTGTCGGATCGTAACTGCATGTTGGAAGAAGGGAATAATAAAAATGATTGAAACAAGGAACAAAGAATAAATCAACAGAGCAGTACCAAAATAAGGGGTCTCTAAATAAAAACGATATGTCAGCATTACTATTGTTAAGATAATGGCAACCCTGCGTCCTCCGTATAATGCCCCAATGATGAGAGGGATTTGACGGAAATCAGGAGTATGGCCTGCAGAATTGATGATAGGGAAGCTCATACAAAAGATAATAGATATGGCAGAGACAAGGGTGAACATAACTTTACTTGTAAATGGAGTGGTTTTTCTTTCAATAAACTTAAAATAGAAAGTGAAACAAAAATGAACGATGAAAATATTTAGTAATAAGTTCTGAATATTATCTGATAAGCTACTCAATTTACCAGCTCCGTTTTTATGATCGGTTCGTATAATTCTGCAACTTTTACACCAGCTGATCGGACTGCATAAAAGAGGAATATTTTCTCTTTTTTAAGGTTGTTACTATCAATAAAATCAAGTTATACAAGTTAGGCATTTCTTTTTATTTTCTTATAAAATAGGGCGACATTCTATACAATTTGATCGACAAATGTCGACATTCATCAGATTAACTATATTGAATAATCACTTTCAATAATCTAGAGAGAGCGAGCAATTTAAAGCAAGAAACATCCACCTTGAAAACTTCGCTAACATAACAAAAGCCGCCAGATTGGTGGAATGTCGGTGGTCTGAATCAAGCAGTATCCGTAACATCCGGCAGCTGAATTATTAAGCAAAATATCTCAAGAATTGAACAGGGTCATTAATAAATTTCATATCATGAAATAAAAAAGAAGCTATTACAGGCTTCTTTTTTGTTTGGTAAAACTGATACTCCTCCCGCTATTTATATTGGGGGATTTTTCTATTTTTTAGGAAGAATATAAATGAGTAAACAAAAGTATTGATTTTCTGTATACAAATGTATA
>NZ_LAHL01000075.1 GCF_000966195.1 Domibacillus robiginosus
AAAAAGCTGGTTATTTTATGTTTGTTTTTTCAGCATACAGACCTACATCGCACTCTGGAAAGCAGGGAAATTACAGTATATAAACAGCTCTGTTTTTTCGCCTTCAGAACTAGAAAAATAACGTCAATATGGATAAAGATGCTTATTTTGTGTTTATCACATTTATGATATAATAATCCATCTTGGTAATTATTGCTTTTAAAAGAAAATATATATATTATGTGTATTAGTACGTTTAATACGGATAATACAGTTGGAATAACGCTAGCTTTACTAAGTGATATTTACACAATAACTTTCTCTTTAAACTGAAAAAAATGTAACTTAAATTAACTAAGAAGGTGTAATGTATGTGCGGATTTGTGGGCTGTATGCACGCGCAACCATATAAACAAACAGAGGAAATGCTGGAAAGCTTTAAAAAAATGAATGCTTTAATTACGCATAGAGGACCAGACGATGAAGGTTACTTTATGGAAGACCATATACAGTTTGGCTTTAAGCGTTTAAGTATTATTGACATTGAATGCGGTCATCAGCCTCTTTCCTATGAAAATGAGCGTTATTGGATTATTTTTAACGGCGAGATTTATAATCATGTTGAACTGCGTCAAGAATTAGTAGAAAAAGGGTACCAGTTTGCTACAGAATCAGATACAGAAGTGATTATTGCCCTTTACAGTGACATGAAAGAAAAATCGGTTAAAAGGCTGAGAGGAATGTTTGGCTTTGTAATCTGGGATAAAGTAGAACAAGAGATTTTTGGTGCACGCGACCATTTTGGTATTAAGCCATTTTTCTATCTTGAGCAGGGGGATAAAACATACTTTGCGTCTGAAAAGAAAAGTATTTTGTCTGTCCAAAAAGGCGAATTAGATGCTCAGTCACTGCAGCATTATTTAAGTTTTCAATACGTCCCGGAGCCTGATACGATGACAAAAAACATAAAAAAGCTGGAGCCCGGCCATTTCTTTACGCAAAAACCAGGACAAGCCATGAACATTCAATCCTATTGGAAACCAACATTTCGGCCAATTAAAGCAACGGAAGATCAAATAATTAAAGATATCCGTAATATTTTGATTGATTCCGTTAATGTGCATATGCGCAGCGATGTACCAGTCGGCTCATTTTTATCCGGGGGAATTGATTCTTCCTTTATCGTTTCACTTGCCAAGCAGGTAAATCCGAACTTAAAAACATTTTCTGTCGGCTTTGAACGAAATGGATTCAGTGAAGTTGATGTGGCTAAAGAAACAGCTGAAGCTCTGGATTTAGAGAACATCAGCCATATTATTTCACCGGAGGAATTTGTGCAGGAGCTGCCGAAGATTATCTGGCATATGGATGATCCGCTGGCAGACCCGGCAGCTGTGCCGCTTTACTTTGTAGCGCGAGAAGCAAGAAAGCATGTTAAGGTTGTTCTGTCAGGAGAAGGAGCTGATGAGCTTTTTGGCGGCTATAATATTTATCGCGAGCCAGAATCCCTTCGTGTATTCCAGTCCGTTCCAAGTCCAATAAAAAGTGCACTGAAAACATTAAGCCGCATTCTTCCTGATGGCTTTAGAGGAAAAAGCTTTATTGAGCGCGGAGCTACACCGCTTGAACAGCGTTACATTGGGAACGCGAAGATATTTGAAGAAGCAGAAAAAAGAGTGCTGCTGTCTCAATACAATCCGAATTTAATAAACTATACAGGTGTAACAGCTCCTGTCTATCGTCAATCTGCTGACTATGATGCAGTGACAAAAATGCAAAATATCGACATTCATACATGGCTGCGTGGGGATATTCTTCTAAAAGCAGATAAAATGACGATGGCCAACTCGCTCGAGCTGCGTGTACCGTTTTTGGATCGAAAAGTGTTTGATGTTGCCTCATCCATCGCAACAAATCAAAAAATCAAAAATAACACAACAAAGTATGTATTACGTAAAGCAGCAGAAGGTATTGTGCCGGATCACGTGATAAACCGCAAGAAACTGGGTTTCCCAGTGCCGATCCGTCACTGGCTGAAAGACGAGCTGTATGACTGGGCCGTCAATTTGATTCAAACGAGCGGAACAGATTACTTGTTCAATAAACAGGAAACAATGCGTCTTCTTCAAGAACATGTAAGCAATAAAAAAGACAACAGCCGGAAAATCTGGACCATTCTGGTGTTTATGATCTGGCACCAGATTTACGTAGAAGAAGTATATAATGTAGAGCAGGATTTTGTTATGCAGCCTAAACTGCATCCGGTATATCAATAAATTACGCCATTATAAGTGAGCATCCAGGCTTTTGTCCGGGTGCTTTTTTTCTATAACAGTGTGTTTTAAAAAAAGATATACCAAAACACACTGTTACTCTCTTTGAGTCGTATTACATATTTCTATCTTATTTTAATAGATAAGACATCGGGATGAACCGGATTCCATCCACAATCTGTTCATGGTCGGTATCTATAAAACCAAGACGGCGATAAGCCTCAAGGGCATAAGGAGAAGAGTTAACCGTAATTTCTATTATGTTACTTTTATTTTTGCAGTTTTCTTTCACTGCTTCAAATAGTCTTGTCGCTATACCTTTTCTATGAAATTCTTTGATTACAAACAGCATACAAATGTGGCTAATTCCTCTTGTAGCGATTACGCCTGTTAGAACACTGTTTACTTTACAGCCCCAAAAGACGATCTCTCCTTTCTCAAACTTCTCTTTCATGGAAGGATAAGAAAGGAATTTTTTAAACTCTTCAATACCTTCCTTAGAGTAATCAGGTCCATCAAATTCGAGGAAAACGTTCCATGCTAAATCAAGTGCCTGTTTAATATCATGTTTTTGCAGTTTTATGATCTCCATATACATTCACCTGCCTCATTAAACTAGACGCTCAGCAAGCAATTTTGTAATGCCGAGGGGGATTTGTTGAAAATGGTTAAATTCCAAATGAAAAGACTTCTTTATAAAAGGCAGGGTATTAAAATGTTTTACAGGGGGAAGGGGGGGCCAGAAAAACGCACCGCTCCGTATGGGTTATCTTCCACAATGAAAACCTCATACTGGCTGGCGAGCTCAATCATCTTTTTTCTTCATTCAAGTTTTAACGTTCGCCCTGTTGGATTTTGAAAATCGGGAATGGTGTATATAAATTTAGCTTGCGGGTTTTCCTGAAGCCGTTTCTCTAGTGCTTCCATCATCATACCGTCTTCATCCATCTCCACTTCTACAAAATTGGCATTGTAGACTTTAAAGGCATTAACCGCAGCGAGGTACGTAGGACTTTCACAAATAACAGTATCCCCTTCGTCAAGAAGAAGTCGGCCAGTCAGATCAATAGCCTGCTGGGAACCCGATGTTATCAAGATTTGCTGTAAATTCGCTTGAATACCGATTGCATTCATCCGCTTCATGATTGCCGTTCTAAGCGGGATATATCCTTCTGTTGTGCTGTATTGGAGGGAAGCCGGACCGTCTTCTTCCAATACTGCTTCACATGCCTCTTTTAGTTCCTTAACTGGAAACAATTCTGGAGCCAGGAGTCCTCCTGCAAAGGAAATGACTTCTGGCCGTTCTGTTACCTTCAAGATTTCTCGTGTTTCAGATGATTTAACTAAATCCGCTCTTTTTGCAAATTTACGTTTCATTTCTACGCACTCCACTTGTAATGAAAGACTGGCTGTACCTTTAAAGGTGATAATGCTAATAGTATACATTTGATTACTGTGATGGCATTACTTCCATTCAAAAAAAGATAATGTTTTTTTGAATTTTTAAAAAATAGAAGAGATAAATATGTAATTCCCATAAAATTTGTATGTTGTTTACTTAAAAACCAAATAGTGTATAATAGTGTATAATGGAATCAAACACCAGGGAGATTTTTTATGGACACATTGATTTTGTATATATTTGGATGTATTTATTTAGTTTATGTTGCTTTAAAATAATAATATTTCAGATACGAGCATTTACTTTATTGAGATAATACATAGGAGATTAGTGAAGTAAAATAAAAAAGCTTTACTGTATTTTTACGCGGCAAGGCTTCTAAACTTTTTTAAATCAGATTACCTTTTGACCTGGCAATGATAGGAGAAGAAATTTCAGGTTATGTGACCCGGGAAACGATTATAGTTACCCAACTAAAAGAAGATACAGCTATTATTTTATCCTTTCAGCTTCAACATCACGTGTTCATTCAAAGAAGAGGAAAAGAGCTGTCAAACAGACTTATGCTATTTTGATGTGTGCGGCGGTGGGTGGGAAGCTTAGTACTTACGTTATCCTATTTGAATGATGATATTTCAAAATAATTTATATTAACAAAAAAATACAGTCAGACGGAATGCCTGACTGTGAAATGGTTTCAGTTTGTAGGAGTTAGGATTTGAAACGAACAGTAACAGTATGAACCAGTAAATGAATAGTTATACATCATATTTTATGGTCAATTCATTACCTGAATCTTTTTTAAGTGCAGATAAAACCAGTAGCCGATCAAATAAGGGAAGAAATACGAGACAAAGGTCCAAAAGAGGTTCCATCCATTCCCGTAGATCGCTTTTCCTATCCCAACAAACCACCCTTCAAGCAGGGTTGTAAACAATGTAATAAGGAAAATTATCAAGTAAGGATGTCCATGTTTTTTAATAAAATACACCATGTAGCAGCCCAAAACTGGAAAGATACCTAAATTACAAGGATAGGTAGCAATCGTATTCAGCTCAATAAAAGGATAAACACGCCAGAAACCGAAATACACACCCCATCCATTAACAATAAAGGCCGCCACAGAAGCAAGAGGAGCGATTAACGGGATCAGCTGTTTATCTTTCGGATGAAGGTGCCATAAAGCGATCAGCCAGGGAATAATAAGCAAAGCGATTGAGAAAAACATGTCTCTCCAGCTCCTTTAAATTAAAAAACAACCGTGTATCCCCTATCAAAAACACAATACACAGTCATTAGTTGATTCGCTTGTTAGTGATAACCTGTCCATTTTCCTAAACCACTATACGATGGGAATGAAAAGCAGATTTTACTTGTGTTGATCAAGATTTCAGAGAGACTTTCAAGAATTTTCTTGACGGAGATACCGACTGCGCGTAGGATAGCCATTAACAAAAGATGAGAATTCAATGACGAGAAAGAGTAATGGTGACCACCCAACAACATGAAAACCTTTATGATCGGCAGAAAAGAGATTCGTCTTTCCGTAACCAAATAAAACCAATCAATGCTCTGTTCTTCGGAGAAAAGGGCATTGATTGGTTATTTAATACGCTGTTTTCAGGGAAATCGATGACAAAATGGTGATCCTCTTGCTGAAGCCTTAAAAGTGTATTAAATCATTTTGTAGGTAGAAATGGCGTTTTTTAGCGTTCCTTTTATATTAAGCTGATTAAGCGGAATACCGAGGTTTACCATAGGCAAGGCAAGTTTGGGACCTATCCCGGTAAAAGTTAAGGAAATGCCTATCAAGTCAAGGGAATGTTTCAATTGAAATAATTTATCAGCAGTCATATTGTCAATATGAGGAACTCCCGATAAATCAAGAATCAATTCTTCAATTTTCAAGTCTTTACATTTCGGCAGCACATTTTCTAATAAAATGCTGGCGCGTCCTTCATCTAATTCACCAATTAAAGGAAGAATGGCCACTCGATCAGAAAGAGCTACTACAGGAAAAGAAATTTCATTAAACGCTTTCTGTGCGGCTTTTATGGTTTGGGTATTGTAACGAACATACGAAATACTAAATGTTTGGGCTGTTTGATCTAAAAGTGTATCAATGATGCGATTAACTTTTAAAACAGAGGTAGGCCGCATCTGATCGATATTTACCTTTCTTTCAACGTATTCCCAGATCACTTCACGGTAACACCGTACAGTAAACATTAATTCGTCGATTCCTACTCCGTGCTGAACAGCTCCTTCAGCTGTTTGTGCTGCCCAATCCACTACCTCATCTGTTACATTGTCAGGGCTTTGAGCTAGAATACCTGCACCGATAAATGCAATCAGCTCTGCCCGCCACTTGGTAACAGACTCATCAGAAAGTCCGCTTTCTCGAAAAAAGGAGGCGTATCTATGTTCTAATTTCTGACTAATTTCTACTGATACATCAATGTGATTTTCGCTCAATAAGCGCCCAACTGTTTCAAAAAATATCATAATGACAGGTCACCTTTCTACTTCAACAGATTGATTTTAACCTTGCTCATTGTCAAAATACTACAGATCAAAATGATTCGATAACAGAATATCCAATTAAAAATAAATATAATCCACACATAATTAATGTGTTCAGTTCAAATCATCTTTAATTGCATTCCAAACTTTGAGAAGGCGGTTTAATTTCTCTTCTTCATATAACGATATTTCTTTAAAAAAGTGCTTATTCTTTGAATCATGCAATACGTTGAGCATCCGAATATCTTCATCTAATAAATCTATGTTTTTTAAATCGGAACGACCTAATAAATAGTCAATTGAAACATTAAAAAAATCCGCAAGTTTTTGAAGCGTTTCTGAATCTGGGCTTCGGTTCCCGGTTTCATAGCCGGATATAGAAACCTTTGTGACATTCACTTTTTTTCCTAACTCTTCTTGAGTAAGTTTTTTTTCTTTGCGAAGTTTTTTTAATCTTTCTCCAATCATAACTAAAACACCTCACTCATTGTTTTATTATATGTTAACAATAGGTTAATTTCAAATAACCTGAGTTTAGTGGATCTTTTACAATTATGTTGGACTAGATAGGTAACATATAAAAATAAGCTAACTGTATTGGGTTAACTACCAGTAAATAGAAAGGGAAGAAGTGAACTTAACCTTGAAAATAAGCCAACCGGAAGCACAAAATAAAAACCTCTGAAATCACAGAGGTTTTTATTTTGCTAGTTGATTAGTTCGTCAATGACGGATGCAGCTTCGTCTATATCTTTGTAATAGCCAACTTCACAGGGAAGCTGAAAAGAAACGATTTTTATCATACCGTTAACCTCCAGGCTTACTGAGCCGGCGGGGTGGTTATTCTCTTTTAAAGTATAGGTAATTTTACTGTTTTTATGATGTTGTAAAAAACTCCAACATCAACTTTATACCGTCATAGGACATCTTGTCACCTCTTTTCTTATCAAAGGGAGGTGACTAAGAAAAGCCTAAAAAAATCCTATGAATATCTAGAGGTTCACTATATCACAAATGACGCTTTCTGCTTCTTCTTCATTTTGGGGAATCTCACTTACCATCCGGCAGTTTTACGTTTTTAAGCAGGAAAAAACATAAAAATATAAATCATTTAAAATCAAAAATTTTCACTAATAATTAGTTTTCGTTTATGCTAGGGAAGCAAGATAGATGAAAGGAGGACAAACAAACGATGAAACGATTTTTGTTTGCCTATCGAGTATTGTCAACAGGTACTGAAGGTGAATTTAGTGTAGCGGAGCCAGATGAAGAGACAGCCCATAAATCGATTAAAGCAAGAGTAGCGGATATCGAAATGACGGAGGAAGAGGACATCGAGATCGGCGCACTGTTGAAAGTGTTAGAGCTAAAAGACAATTATTATGAGTGTGAAGGCTGCACCTGATTATTGTTTAAAGAGCAAAAGCAAGTTTGAAAAGCTGAGCCACTTTATGGTTCGGCTTTTTAATATTTAATTATTTCTTGATAGGCGGTAATGAAAATACATGCAAGGGTAGTGAAATACCCCTGCGTGAAAAACATTCGTCCCATACAGGATCACGTTATATTTTAAACAAAAGGCAGGCGTGAAACCGCTGGAAATAGCAAAAGAGTAAGAGCTTTATTAGAAGTTTGGTTTGAATTTGGCTTGCTTGTTTTTATGCACTTACTTTTGCTTTTTGTGTTGATGGCTTAACGTACTTAGTTAGCAGCCAGCGTGAAATAGGTCCTACAATCAGCAGCTGAGATGGAAGCGCCACGATAATGTTCAAACCAACTGTTTTAAGGTAGGCAGTGAAAATGGAACCTTCAATTCCTGTCATTAGCGCCGTTAAAACAAGGCCGTATACTGACATAATCAAAACCATTGAGGGGACCATACATAAAGCAATCGCTAAAATATGATTAATTTCTTTTGATTTATCGTAAGGGAGTGATAGGGCGACTTTACGTGCTTTCGGTTCAACGATTGACTCTGCGATAAAAGCGATGATAAATGTTATCACGAATTGGACTAAGGCACTTCCTATAGTAAATGATGAAAGTCCGTGTAAAAGTGTGTTGTAGGTTGACATAATAAGGACCATTCCGAAGCACATAAACAGTCCGAAAACAATGCCCTCTTTCTTATTACTAGGCAAATAAAAACATCCTTCCTTTGAGTGATAGATGTAATTATATATGCTTAAAAATTTCTTCATAAGTGACATTTTTGTGAACTTTTCTCTAGGTTATATGGCTTTATTTTGTTTTTCACTTGAAAAAGTAGGTTGTACCTGCTTTTCCGAAGGATAACGTTAACAACTGTATATCTTATTCAGCAATCAGTAGGTTTTAAAAAACATGAAGCAGCTTATTTAGTAGTGGATGATACGTCTCAAAACTGGCTAATAAACCCGTCAGTAGAAAAAATTGTTCTGCATATCGTCTATAATTTGTAAAAATGCCATTATTTAAATGATGACACCGTCCTCGGTTCTGCTTAATCAGTTTGCACGCATCCAACCGTATGGATAAAGGTATTTAACCTCTTTTGTGAAATGGTAAGGAAAAAGAAGGTAAAAAACTGAAAACGTATAGACTTACGTTTATTTTTTCGTCCGGAAAAGAGCTTATTCAAGAACTAAAGGCTTGTTCTTATTAAAATTAAAGTGAGTTATGATATCCTGGATTGTGATGGGATGCCAGAAGGACGTCAGATTTATGAACAGGTTGAGATTAATCCAGATCCAAGTGAAAGTGTGAGCGTTTTGGTTAAAGAAGCATTAAGTAAAAAGTTGGCTACGAATAAAAAGAAATTAAAAATTCTGAGCATGACATAAGCGTTAATTTCGTTTTTTAGAGGCATCCTTCGAGGTGCTTTTTTGCTTTAAAGGTTCAAGCAAAAAAGATTCTTTTTATGATGCGAAGGGTAATAATTTGACGGAAAAGGAAATAATAAATGGGATTTAAGCGGCTCTATCCGGCGTACTAAAGGAGATGATGAAATGGAGTCTAAGCCAGATGCATTCAAATCGATGAAGGATAATGAAATTTGCAATGAATTGCCTATACCAATGAGCCCACCAGGACACCAATCAGCAAGTGAAGTATATAAACATTTGAAAAAAAGAGCTGAAGATTTCGATAACAAGCTAGACGGTACTCAAGGGGTGGGTGTGAAACTTATTCCATCCGGACAATCGGTGACCTTTCAAGTAACAGCACTGGGTTATTGTGATCCCAGTTTAATCATTTTTGCCGGGGTAACTGAGAGTGGGCTGGAGGTGCAGTTGATTCAACATGTATCACAGCTTAATTTCTTATTGATGGCTATGCCTCGTCCAAATCCTAAAGAGCCTAAAATTCCACTGGGCTTTATCCAGTAATGCCAGGGTCACTCTAATGAGTGGCTTTTTTGTTAGGGATTTGTGTAAAGGCTGAAGTGACAGACATCAAAATAGAAATTACCCATATGCAGGGTTCCGGACAGCTTATGGATTCTGACGTATAATAGACTGAAAAAGACGGTGATGCGCTATGAAAATTGTGGATGTATCTCATCATCAAGGCACTATTAACTGGACAGCTGCCGCCCAAGAAGTGGATCTGGCCATTTTGCGGGTACAGGATGGTTCCAGTGTTCGAGACCGGAAATACAAGGAAAACGTAATCGGCTGTAAAGCAAATCAAGTTCCGTTTGGCAATTACGCTTTTTGTCGGTTTGCTTCTGTAAATGATGCAAGAAAAGAAGCACAGGATTTTTGGGAACGAGGCGATAAACATGCCGGCTTTTGGGCAGCAGATGTTGAAGTGAAAACAATGAGGGATATGAGAGCGGGGACACAAGCGTTTATGGATGAACTACGCCATCTGGGAGCAAGAAAGGTTGGTCTGTATGTGGGACATCATATGTACAAGCCATTCGGCGCCGATAAGGTGAGAGCTGACTTTGTATGGATTCCCCGCTACAGCACAAAAAAACCGGATTATCCCTGTGATCTATGGCAGTATACGGATAATGGCCGTGTTGCTGGCGTCTCGGGGCCCATTGATTTAAACCGATTAAACAGCGACAAGCCACTTTCATTTTTCCTGAACCCGATCACAGCTGCTTCCACGCCTGGCACATACAGAATCTTTACCGGCACTTTTTCATCTGACGAAAGCGCAGAAGCCGCAGCAATCAAGATGGAAAAGGTAACCGGCTTTAAAACGTTTGCTAAAGAGAAGCGGGTATGGACGGGAACATTTTCAACGAAAGAAGCGGCAGAAGACGGCCGAGATGTAATTTCCCGCAAAGTCGGCATGAACCCTCAAATTCGGCAAGAAGGCAAATAATGCAGTTAAAATCCCTTTGCTTTAAACAAAAGAAAGCCAGGGTAGAGAAGCATGGGTTTGCGTTATTTTTACGAATGAATCGAATCCATAAATAGTTAATTGTGGACTGACTGTGTCGAATAACATTTACAAATTTTATGCAAAAGAAGTGATAAAGCAGTTAAAAGAAGCTGCTGTACGGGCTGAAGATCGTAGCAAATCGCTGTCTGAACAGCAGTGGAAAAAAGATAAGGTACTATTTATTCATGCTAATATAATATAAAAAGGCCGCTGTTTGTACGAAGCGGTCTTTTTTATGTCTATTCTTTTTGGACAAGGTGAAGTAAGTCTGTTAAAAAAGCATGCAGTGCTTTTCCGGGGTTTTCATTTTCATAAATGATCGGGATAATCCCTCTTTCCTTTAAAATCGTTTCTTTGATAGGATTCGGCTCATTCAAGAGAATATACGATTTAGGCCTTAAATGTTCATACTTGGAAATTTTCCACTGGTTATGCAGCTTATAAAGCATATAGCGGATATTAATATCCGAAAGGCTGTAGCCGATAAAAAGCAAAGATTTTTCCAATGAATCTGACCGGAGTTTAATATCCAGCGACGTTTCAAAATCCAGCCTCTTGAAAAAACTGGATTCTGTTAACACAATGGAGGAGTCATCGTCAAAATCACCATGAAATTTTACAATCTGCGTTTTTCCATCTTCAATTTGAGTGATGTCCGCGACATTGGTAATTTTCGTATAAGGCCTTCCGTAATGATCATGCGCCTCTTCGAGCCAGCGGTCAAAGTTGGTTGTATAAATTAAAGGGAAATGCAAGTCAATCAGCATCCGGTGAATTTCTGAGTGTTGAAGCTCAATTTTCGGATTATGCCATTTTCGATCCATCCAGCTTCGCAGTTCACCCAGTGAGCCTTTTTCTAAAAAGTAATACTCAGCCAGCGTTAAAAAGTCACGATCACCCCAGGCTCTAAACTCTTCAGGGTTAAAGCCAAGATTTTCGGCGATTTGTTGAATCATTTCTGAATAATCCGGCAAGCCCAAGTTTTTAGAGACGCCAGACCCGGCAAACAAAATCGCTTTTTTCTTTTTGATTGCAGTGGCTAACTCGTCTATCAATTCTGACGGCTCCTTTCTTCATTGTGACAAATAACGATACTTTATCTTTCCCCTTAAATATATTTTTTAATATAATCTTCTGTAATTTCACGAACTTCTTTGCTTAAGAAAACAAGGGCAATTACATTCGACAACAGCACCAAGTCCGTTAAGCAAAGAGTGGTTCAGCTTTAGGGAATACCGATTAAGCTTAAAAACGCGTCAGAAGAGGAATTAAACAAAGAAGCATTTGCCGGATCTGTACGGAACACCGGGCTTGTTTCTCCTTATCATGCTGTTTTTTTAAGATATTTAAATTGGACAAAACTAGATCTTCTGCCAGCTGCTCTTTCTTTATCTGAAATCGGGGCAGCGATTTTAAATACTCAATCCAGCCTTGTCCATTTCCTCATCTAGACAAGATTTACAATGATAACAACAGTGGACAAAACTGGCGACAGGGCATTGAACCTTCAGTAAAAGGGCATGGTGAAAGTAAAATTGTTGAAGAAATTATGTATCTTGCAAAAAAAAGCTGGGGCAACAAATATACATGTCTTGGTTAAAAACTTTCCCATACAGATGACAAGGCAGTTAAAACAGGTGCTTTTTAGTTAGGCACCTGCTTTTCATGCTCTTTTGGTAGCATAAAAAATGCTGGTTCTTATTAACCTAGTAAGAACGGGCTTTTTTTTATATAATAAATGCACATTGCTTATAAACGTAATGCTAATTCGTGACTAAAGTCATCTTTACTATAAAGAAAACGACCCGATATTTAATACTAGGATAATGTTTACTTTAAATAGATTTTTATTGCAAATTTTTTTGTGAAACAAACATTAAATACATCTGTTAAAGTATGTAATCGAGAAAAAGGGGAAGCCATCGTGAGTTCATTTTTAACATTTTCGGCTTATATTACTGACAACGTGGAAGTATTAGCAAACGAGGTTGTGGAACAAGTGATCGCAAAGCTGGAACTGACGATTCCAGACTGGGAAAAAGAGCAGGCACGCACCATGTACCTTGATTTTTTACAGTTTTTTGGAGATTCCTTTATAAAAGAAGAAAAATGCATCCCTGATTTCTTTATAAAGTGGAGTCGAAAAAATGCAGATATGCAAACTTCTTCAGGGGGCAGGGTTTCCGTTATAGCTGTCCGGTATCCTCCAACAAGGGAAGTGTTAACCGATATGTTCACAGAAATTGGACAGCATCTTCAGTTGTCCTTGGAACAAATCGTTTTGATCATTAAGCGTATTAATCAAATGCTGGACAGCAGCTTAAACGAAACTATTTTTGCATTTGAACAGCTGTATGAGGAAAAGAAAGAGCAAGCAAAAAAAGAAATGGCTGCCCTATCCGCGCCTATTATCCCTATAAAGAAGGGAATTGTGATTCTTCCTCTGATAGGAGAAATGGATGCTTACCGGGCCAACTATATACTAGAGCATGTTTTCCCTAAGCTGTCAGCCATGGAGATCGATCATCTTATTGTCGATTTTTCTGGTCTCTCTCAAATTGATGTCGAGATGGCCACTTACCTTCAGCAGCTGGGCATGATGCTCAAGTTAGTGGGTATTCATCTGATTACATCCGGCCTGCGTCCTGATTTAGCTCAAATTGTGGTGAAAAGTGGGATTGAACTTTCTGGTACAGATACGTTTTCTACTGTAAAAAGAGCGTTAGAGAGCCTAGATTAATCGTATGTAATATAGAAAAAAACCGGTACGTCTCCTTGCAAAGGAAAAGGAGGCGCATCGGTTTTTTATATGCTTCTTTACTGTTTACTGCATGGTTTTATGCAGAATCATAAAGCTCTGCGGCTGAATGGTGACAGTCTTCTCATTGTGTGTTTCTTCCGTCCACACATTTTGAGCATTCATAAAGACATCCGGCACATCAGCTTGTATCGGTGTATCACTTGAATTAATCAAAAATAGAAGTTTCTCTTGTTCATTTTCGCGCGTGTAGCTGATCAGCTCTGGATGGATATCTGCAAATGCAAAGCTGCCACCGTTTCCAAAAGCGGGGATCTGTTTACGCAGGGCAATCACTTTTTGGATAAAAGCCCGTAGATCGCGGTCCTGCTTGTCTTCTTCCCATACCATACACTTGCGGCAGTCCGGATCCGGACCGCCTGTTAAGCCGATTTCATCGCCGTAATAAATACATGGAGACCCGGGAGAAGATAGGGCAAACAAATAAGACAGCTTGACGCTTTCTTTATTGTCATATGCAACGGTTAATAGCCTTGGCGTATCATGGCTCCCTAACAGGTTGAAGGCAACTTCATTGATGGGAATCGGATAAGAATGATAAACATGGGTAATTTCCTGCTTAAACTGTTCGGCTGTCATCTTTCTTTGGGCGAAAAAGTCTACGATCGCATGAACAAAACGATAATTCATGGCCGCATCAAATTGGTCTCCTTGAAGCCAAGGCAGAGCATCATGCCAGATTTCACCCAGAATGTAGACATCCGGTTTTATCGCTTTGACCGTCCGGCGAAATTCCCGCCAAAACGCATGATCAACTTCATCAGCCACATCCAGTCTCCAGCCATCTATGTCAAAGTTCTTCACCCAATGTGAGGCAACATTTAACAAATAGTCTTTTACTTCTGGATTTTCAGTATTAAGCTTTGGCATGTTTTTTTCAAAGCTAAAAGTTTCATAATTTAACTTGTCACCTTCCTGCAGCGGAAATTTTCGAATGTGGAACCAGTCTTTATATTTCGATGCTTCACCTTTTTCAAGTACATCCTGGAACGGGCCAAAAAAGTAGCCGCTATGATTAAATACGGCATCAAGCATGACTTTAATACCTCTTTGATGACATTCATCGATAAGCTTTTTCAGCATAGCTTCGTCGCCAAATTGTGGATCGATTTGAAGGTAGTCGATGGTATCATATTTATGGTTTGTATTTGCTTTAAAAATAGGAGTGAAGTAAATACCGGTAATGCCGAGATCCTGCAGGTAATCCAGGTGGTCAATGACTCCCTGGAAGTCGCCGCCAAAGTAGTTATCAAGCTCCGGTTTGCCTCCCCACGGCTGTGTATTGGGAGGATCCAGACGTGGATTGCCGTTGCCGAACCGTTCCGGGAAAATCTGATACCAGACCGTATCTTTTACCCAGCTGGGCGCGGTAAAAACATCGGCCGGGTTAATATATGGGAAGTTAAAGTAATTCGCTGTTTTTTCCGGCGCTTGGTCGAAAAAGCCGCGCTCTGTGTAATAAATAGTCTCGTCCTCGCTGACACATTTAAATCCGTAAAGGAGGCGGCGGTGAGCAGGCTTTATCTCTGCCATCCAGTAATCAAACAGCATATCTGAGCCAGCCAAAATCATGTCTTCTTCGTCATATACCCATATACCGTTCTTAAGTACGTAGGAATCTCCGTGAAGCAGTGATACATGCGTAAGGTCGCCTTTCTTGGAGCGCAGGCGGATATGAACAGTATCCTGGTCATAAGAATAAGCAAAATTGTTTTTAGGACGGTGATAAATGGCTTCCTTTAACATATAAAAATTCCTCCATAGACAGTTATGTATTCAGGTAGTGTGAGCTGTTTCACTCAATTTTATCTAGCCTTTTCCCTTCCCTTATTTCTTTTAATCCTTTTCTGCAAAAAAAAACCGGTGTATCGCCAATGTTTTAAACTTTTTAGCCAAGGAGACATGAATAAATAGAAGAGCATGATACAATAGAAGAGAAGCCTTGCAGAAAAAAATTCTATTTATTTAATTTTTTTCCTTTTTTCCTTTATTAAGATAATGGAGAAATGGAGAACAGATCAAACAGAGAAAAACAGCAGGGAGAGTTAAAAGGAGGGAAACATAATGGAGGTTGTATTTTTCCTCGTGATTGCAGCCATTATAGCCAGCGTCATTATTAACAAGGCCAGCGGAAAAAACAAGCCTGGCAGGCGATCCGGCCAGAAAGCAAGAAATTACAAGAGACCGGCAATAGACAAGCCGCTTTCTTCTGAACTGGAACAGACACTTGGCTTAAAAATGTCGGAAGCAAAGCCGTTAGCTGAAAAACTGGAGCATGCCTGGAATCCAAGTCTCGAAGCGACCGTAAAAGCGCGGTTGATCGAAAAAGGAAGGGTGTCCGAGCAGTCGTTTTCATGGTACCAGCTTGAATTAAAGCGGTTTTTCATTCTTTCTGCCATCATGAAAAATGTACCGATGTACAGCGCAAAGGTCGATGCCATTTGGCATGATATGATTTTGTTTACGAAGGATTATGCGGCTTTTTGCGAGCAATTTCATGGTACAATGATTCATCATACTCCAACTGACAAAGCTAAAGTAACAAAGGGAGCATCACAGCATGAGCGGGCTATTTTTGAATTGGTATATTCAGTTTTATTTACAGAGCATGATTACACTGAAACCATTCAAGGCCTATTTGGAAAAACACTGCTTCGCAAATCCTTTGTAGAGAAATGGCAGAAAGCAAAAGGAAAGGAGCGGGAAACATATCTTCAACAAGAGCTGTTTGAAGTAGCGCCAGAAGAATATGAGCCTCTTATCCATGCTTTAATCAAAAAGCTTGCAGAGCTTCTTGAAGAAGCAGAAGAACACGTTGACCGCCGTCAAAAAATGCGGTCTAAAACGATTATGGCGAACCGACCAGAGGATCAAACGCCTGTTTTGCTGCTGTCTTATTCGATCCTGGCCCTACATGAGCCTATACCGGAAGACAATAACTACATGAGTTCAGGCGGTTATTACGATAGTGATGACCGTGACGAGCGTTATGATCATCATGACTCCGGGAATGATTCTTCTCACTCCTGCTCTTCTGACAGCGGAAGCGGATCCAGCTGTTCTTCAAGCAGCTGTGGTGGAGGCTCCTAAACGAAGACAGGGATGTAGTCAATATATATTGAAAAGCAGGGGACCCTGGTATGGGTACCTGCTTTTTTATGCAATAAACAAATTTATCCATACTTATATAGACAATAGATGTTTAAATGAAAGCAAATAAGGAAGAAAAAAGTATACTATTTTCTAAAACTCTTCGATTCACATAAAAGGAGCTTAAAAAATCTTAAAAGGAGGAAACTGCGATGACAAAGCAGCTATTCATAGATACAGACACAAAGAAAACGATTGAAGATTATTTGCAGCACATCACTCATCCAATCGCTGTACGCTGGGCACTAGCCTGTGCGGAACATGTCATTGATCATTATGAACAAAAATCTCCACATGATGAGCGGCCGAGAGAAGCGATTAAATCAGGATACGCATGGCTCCAGGGAACAATGAGTACCAAAGAAGTCCGCCAGGCTTCATTTGCAGCTCATGCCGCGGCTCGTCAAACAGATGATGAGGCAGCGACTGCTGCCGCCCGTGCAGCAGGTCAGGCGGTCGCAACCGTCCATGTATTCGGCCATGCGATCCATGCATCTACTTACGCAGTAAAGGCCATTGCCTATGCAACCCATTTTGACGCGGAAGCGGTGGCTGATGAACGAGCCTGGCAGTATCAGCATTTACTAGATTTAGAGAAAGAGATGTAAGTTGCTTTGCGCTTCTTTAAAAGAAGCGCTTTGTTTTTTCGTTTAACCTGTATAATAGGGGAAAGGAGGCGGGGAAAGATGAACAAAACAACAGAAGCTGTTCAGTGGTCCACAGTCGACTATGAACATGGGTCGCTTTATATAGCCAAAACAGGGAAAGGGCTTTGTTATGTAGGATCACCGGGACAGACGCTTGACGAGCTAGAAACATGGGTAAATAAACGGTTCACAACGGCTGTTCTTACGGAAGATCACAGTGCTTTAAAACCTTACAAGGATGAGCTGTACGCTTATTTTGCCGGAACGAGCCGTACTTTTCATTTGCCTGCTGATGTAAGGGGGACACCTTTTCAGCTGCAAATATGGGAAGCGCTCAAGCAGATTCCTTATGGAGAAACCTATTCATATTCGGATATTGCCAAGCTTGCTGGAAAGCCGGCTGCCGTCCGGGCAGTAGGAGCCGCGATTGGCGCAAACCCCGTGTTGATTACCATTCCATGCCACCGGGTGATCGGAAAAAACGGGGCGCTGACCGGCTACAGGGGCGGTCTGGAGTTGAAGCAATACTTACTTCAATTAGAAGCAAAATATGCAGGAGCCCGCCTTTAAAGCTACCGAGGCGGGGGCTCCCTCAGAATGCAGGTACGTTCCATTCCTAGAACTCAATGTCTTATCTTTCACTTATTTATTCAACGTTTAACGCTCTTTACGTTTTTCTCCCAACTCTTTCAGCGCTTTACGTGCTTTTTCCTGCTCAGGGTTTGTATAAAGCGCAGCGGTCGAAGTCGTACTGTGACCAAGCTGCATCATAAGCAGATGAATATCATTTGTTTCTTCCATTAAATTTGTACCAAACGTATGGCGCAGTTTATGCGGTGACATGGATTTATTAGACATAAACGCTTTCGTGTACTTTTTCACCAATGCTTCAATCGTACGGTTGGAAAGAGGCTGGGGCTCATTTTTAACCTTTGTTAAAAATACAAACTCATAATCTTCACCAGTGGCATTATACCGTTGATTACGGATAGCGAGATAGTCTTTTACGTCATCCATTGCCTGGGGAACAACTGCGACAGTATCCCGCTTATTACCTTTACGAAGAACACTAATTTGTCCCATTTCAAAGTCCATGTCCCGTAAGCGGAGATTGGACAGCTCATTGACCCGAATCCCGCTTCCAAGAAACAGTGAAAGAATGGCGATATCCCGTTCCTTGTCCCGTTTGAAATAAACAACTTTACGGGAATCTGCAGGCAATTCTTGTTCATAGTCGTTTTTTAAGAATTCCAGGAAACGAATATCGTCATCCTGATGAAAAATCTTGGTTGCAATACGCGCAGCGCGGGCATTGAGCGTTTCTTTTACCTTGGTCACTTCAATTTTCAGCATTACATTACGGTGGAAGTAAGGTTCGCCGTCTTCATTTTCCGTCTGGGTTGTTAAATACTTAAAGAGAGAGCGAAGTGCTGAGATCTTACGATTAATCGAGACTTTTTCTGATTTTTTGGTATCCTGTTTATTCACTTGAATATCTCGGCGCTCTAGAAAGCGGATAAACCCCTGAGCTTCAATTAATTTAAGGTTTTCAAGTACGCTCATGGGTATGTCTTTTATTTCCCTGGCATTTGTAATGCCTTCTGCCATAAGCCATTCAAAAAACAACTTATAATCATGCACATAATTTAAAAGAGTAGAAGGAGACCGACTGCCAAGCTTCTGGTCCACATATTCCACCACATAAAATGGCATAAGCTTCATTAATTCTTCTAATTTTTTTTCATGCAATTGGTGCTGACGTGTATTAGCCATTTTTCAAACCTCTTTCGGTTAATTTCAACTTTGCGTAAAATTCAATTTTTAAGAAAAGATAGGATAGATTCATTATATCGAATCCGTTTGGTAAATTCAGCTTTTCAGGCAAATATTTTTAATTATTTAAGCTAAATTGATTTTATTTTAAATGGTTTATACATTATTTATTTACATTCAGCCGGCTGCGTGCTGCAAATTATGCATAAAATGCTTCAGAAATCTTAAAAAATCCGTTTTTAATCATGTTCTTATTATTTTAACGATTCTCACTTAACCAAAACATTCGTTCGTAAAAAGACAATCAGAAAAACTTGATTTAAACATGAATTTGTAAATTAAATCGCTGGATGCTCATGTTAGAATCAAGTATCATTTTTCTGCAGAAAAATGATTATTTTGTATCACAATCGTGTTCAGCCGGTTCTCTAC
>NZ_LAHL01000076.1 GCF_000966195.1 Domibacillus robiginosus
TTTGTGCTTCTGCCTGAAGGAGATACTCTTTTTCTTCCGGCTCATCCGGTTCTTGCTTGTCTTCCACGGATGCTTCGCTTTCTGTTATTTCATTTTGTACTTCTGCTTGAAGGAGGTGTTCTTTTTCTTCCGACTCATCCAGTTCTTCCTTGTCTTCCAGAAATGCTTCACTTTCTTCTATTTCATCTCTTGCTTCTACCTGAAGGGAGTACTCTTTTTCTTCCGGCTCCTCTAGCTCTTCCTTATCTTCTACGGGTGCTTCGTTTTCTGTTATTTCATCTCGTGCTTTTACCTGAGAAGAGAGCTCTTTTTCTTCCGGCTCATTTCTCTCTTTTTCCTCAGTTTCATAAACACCTGGAAATATATTAATAATACATGCATTTTGCATAATAATTTTTTCTTCTCCGCTAATTAAAATAAGGTGATCATCAAAGACCCTGCTTAAAAATCCCGTAACAAATTGATCGTTATAACAATTGACCGTCACCCAGCTATACTTACACTGTTCTAAAATTTCTTTAAGCTGCTCTGCCTGTAAGTAATCCTTCGCAATCACATTGGCCTGCACAGCCTTTGAATTTTTTGAAACAGATTTTACTTGTGCAAGATGATGATAAATGTATTTTTCTTCTGTAGTCTGTACGATTAGATAATCTTTTTTAACATCAACCATTGTTCCTTTCATTAGTGTGCCATCATTTGAAAAGACACCAACAGAATAGCCAATCAGCGATTTAAGTGCATCTGAAAAAAAAGGGCTTGACATCTCTATCCCCCTCACAAGTTAAAAATACCTTCTATCAAATAAAAGTCCCTTTGAACAAAGAGAATATGACATAATCACTTATCTCATTTCTTGTTCCAAAGAGACTCCAATTTCTTTCCTATTGAATATGATCAAGATTGATTAGTTGCTTTCTGTTTTTTGAGTTTCCTGCTCTTTTCCTTTCTTATCTGATTCGTCCTTTTCCTTTTTTTCTTTTTCCTCTTTTTCCGGATCTTCAATTTTCAAATCATAGCTAATGTTTTTAATATGGAACGTCGATACCCGAATAACTTCTTCATGAAAAACAATCGTGACATAGTCATCATTAATATCATCGAGCACTCCTTGATACTTCTCATGTCCGCCACGGTTAATTGTCACCCATTTGTACTTTAAATTATTCAGCACTTCTGTGAACACTTTTCCACCGATATATGCAAAATCTTCAGGGATAAGGAGGGTGAATTCAAGTCCTTTTTTTGTATTGTCAGTCAAGCTTTTAACATGGTGGCCTTTATAGTAAAGAACGCCGTCTTCTTTTGTAAGAAGCACAAAGTAATCTTCTTCCACGGTCAGTAATTGCCCCACTCGCGAATCATGACCACCTCGATTTACTTTAACAACTTTACCAACTAATGAACTTAAAATTTCTTTATTCATCTGCTTACTCCTCCTATTTAGAAAGTTCCCTGTAATTATATGCAGAAGGCGGGAGAAGGTACTGCTTCAACAGCGGATGTATTCTACTTTTTATTTTTCAAACAGTACTAATAAACGTGTTATGACTTAAAGCGATATACGCTGCATTTTTCAGAACATGCGGTATATACAGGTAAAAGCAACTAAAAAAGTCGCTTATCAGACTGAAAGCTTTTGTCTGATAAGCGACTTGGTTTTATTGAAAAATTCATTTTGAATTTTGTTTCCTTTGATCAACTTTTTATATTTGTGTTGCGCGGACGTCTTCTTCCCCCCTGAACTCCATTATTTCCAAGAGGTGATTTCCATTAAAAAATTCCTGAATAATGGCTTCGTCTGAATGGGGGATGTGTTCTCCTTTTACAATCTGGCACCCGTTAATACATCCACTCGTCAACAAAACCATGTCATTTGGACCACTTTCTTCAAGTGCACGAATCACGCCTTCCCGTCTTGTTGCAGCTGTTAAAATCGGCTCTTTTGGCTTTGAAAATCCACTGACTACATGCCTGATAATATCATTTGGATCATGCGGTCCCGGGTGATCCACTGTGACAACGATCGCATCCGCTTTTCCTTCTGCTGTACGCGCCATTTTCGGCATTTTACCAAAATCCCGAATACCGATACCAGCAATCATTGCAATCAAACGAGCGTGTGGAATCCGGCGCACCTCCGATAAAATTTGATCAAGTGCAACCGGGGTATGGGCATAATCAATTACTACTTTCCTGTTTTCCGGTCCATGAATCACTTGAAAACGTCCCTCTACCTGTTTCATATCGGGCAGAACAGAAATGATTTCGTCCATGCTGATACCAAGAGACAAAGCGGCGGCTATTGCTGCCGTAAGATTTCCAGCATTGTATTGTCCGTAAAGAGGTACGGATACGGGATACTTATGTCCATCATAAAGCAGGTGAAATGTCATGCCATGCTCATGATGCCGGCATTCCGTCCAAATTAAATCAGCTCCTGACGATTGCTTATGGCTGTAAGTGATTAAGCGGCCTTTAGCTGATTGAAGAATGTCCTCCGACATACCTGCATCATCCATATTCACAATGCTAACAACTGCCTGTTCAAACAACAGCAGCTTGGACTGCTTGTAATGCTCCATTGTTTTATGGTATTCCAAATGCTCCTCTGAAAAATTAGTGTGAATCGCTATATCAAATAAAATCCCTTCGACTCTCTTTTGATCAAGTGCGATCGAAGAAACTTCCATAGCTGCTGCTTCGTGATTCGATCTTTGCAGCTCCCTGAAAATAAAATGAATGTCAGAGGACATTGGCGTGGTTGGTGTACTTTTGTTATAAGACATTTTCCCGGTTGATTTCCAGATACCAGTTGTACCAAGCATCCCACATGGAATATGAAGCAGGTTGAACAAGCTTTGCACATAGGTGGCAACAGTTGTTTTGCCGTTTGTGCCAGTAACACCCACTTTAATGAGCCGTTCTTGCACGCGCTCATAAAAGTAATTTGACACGTGGGCCATCGCTGTGCGAGAATCCTGTACGGCCACAAATGTAATAGACGGAAACTGCTTGTGAAACGAATGAAGAATGGCTTCATCAGTTCCGACCACAGCAGCTGCGCCAGCTTCAATCGCCTGCTCAATATAAGCATGACCGTCCGTATTTTCTCCTGTAATAGCAAAAAAAGCAAAACCAGGCTGTATCGCCTGAGAGTTGTATGCAATTCCAGAAATCTTTGGGCTGGATGAGCCAAAAAGGCGGCTCACTGAAATGGCAGGTAGTTGTTTAAATGGGATATGCATGGATGTTCCTCTCTTCATTCGTCTTTTTACCTCTACTTCCCCGTTGCTTCTTTCTTTACTCCTTTTGTGAACAGTTTGTGTGCTTTTTCATCATTTTTTGACATCTTTGTGATCCGAGGGCGGTTTGGATTCGTTTTGTTTTAAATAGTGGTATAGTGTTTATGAACAAATCGCGAATTGAGGTGAATCAGTTGAAAAAATTATTTGTTTTTCTTTTTGGATTATTATTTCTGTTTTCGTCTACTGTATCCGCCCATACTGGATTGGAAAGTTCTTCTCCTGCGGATGGAGATACGATAACGGATTCGATTCAGGATCTTTCTCTAACATTTGAAACACCGATTGAACAGGAAAGCACCTTTACACTGCAAAATGATGCGGGGGAGGTTGCGCTCGAAAATGTTCAAGTAAACAACAATGTATTAAGCGGATCAGCAGCAGTACCGCTGGAAAATGGAAGCTATACAGTTAACTGGCGTATTGTTGGTGAAGACGGCCATTTAATTGAAGGAACGTACGGATTTACGGTAGCAGCCGAGCAGACGGAGGAACCGGCCCAAGAAGCAGCACCAGAAGAAGCAGATGAGGAAATAACAACGGACCAAGCCAATGAACAGCCGGCTGCTGATGTACAGGAAGAAGAAAGCACTTCCTTTTCTATGCCTATTGTGATTGGGATTATTGTAGTTGTTGCGCTGCTTGCCATTATTTTGTTAATGAGAAAAGGAAAAAAATGATGACTGTGCTTTATGCATCGGAAACACTTTTATACAGCTGTTTTTCCTTGTTGATGGGCGCTTTCCTTATTCAGCTAGTTCCCGCGCATAAAAAGCCATCGATCCTCGTTCGGGAGCGGTGGCTTTATGCGGCTGTAGGCGGCATCGCTCTTTTTGCTTTTGTACCAGTCGCGGTGTTGATTGTGGAACTTGCGTCCGGCAGCAGCTTAATGCCTGTAGCACAAACGGTAATCCTCGGTTTTACTATCGGAAAATCATGGGCGTTTACTTGTACTGTTGCCCTTTTTTTTGCTTTATATGTATTTACATTCCCCGTTTTAACAGACAAACGCTTTACAGTAGGCGGGCTGGTTTTTATTCTTATCCTGATCGTGTCTATCAGCTGGTCAAGCCATGCTGCTTCTCTAACAGAATGGACCGGTATTCTTTCTCACGCTTTGCATTTTACAGCTGTATCAGTCTGGATAGGTATTTTGCTTCTAGCAGGCTGGTTTTCACGTAATGAAGCTAATTGGCTTGCTTTTTTAAGATGGTTCTCACCGCTGGCAGCTGCTTGTTTTGTTTTAACGGCAGTATCCGGCTTTTGGATGATGACCATGATTTTGGACGTGCGTGACTATGCAAGTGACTGGTCTCTGAATTACGGACAAGCACTCCTGATCAAGCATTTGCTTCTGCTGCCAGTTTTGCTGTTTGCATTCATAAACGGTTTTTTACTCAAGCAGAAACTTCAAAATGGACAAATGGTACATCCAAAGCCATGGGTAAGGACAGAAAGTTTCGTTCTGTTATTTGTTTTTACAACGACTGCGTTTCTCGGTCAGCAGGAACCTCCTCACGCTGCAAGCGAGAATAGTTATTCTCCCTTGTTTGCTTTTTTTTACAATGGTGCTCTGCCGCCAGATCTGCCCTTGTCCCTTGGCTGGTCCTCAATGAGTATACTACTTACTTTTTTATCCTTTCTGTTTTTAGTTATTGGCTTTTGGGGATATCGAAAAAAAGAAGCCGGCATCACTTTTTTAATGAGCATGCTGCTTGTGTTCTCTCTTTATCTTGCTTTCATTACCAGCCTTTCATAAGAACACCCCGCTTTTTATTCAGGCGGGGTTTTTTAAAATTAATTATTGTTTTATGTTCCCTTTTTGCTTTAATTAAGCTTTATGCTAATTTCTCTTTTACTTCTCGTTAGATTTTCTCACAATATTTTTTTGACTTACATAACTGTACAAAGACTTATCTTCAAAAATAAAATTTTTGTTTACACTTATGGCAAATGCGATGACTAAAGTATAGTAATCGCTTACAAAAACACAGTTTAAAAAAGTCGTTTTTTCATTTGTGTTTTTCAACAAATGTTCTTCTTTATTTTTAATATTCAGAACGATGTCATTTCTTTCTTTTTCTCCTACAATAAAAACAATAAACATGAGAGGATGATCGATATGTTAATTGGGATTCCAGCTGAAATTAAAAATAATGAAAACCGTGTAGCCATTACACCGTCAGGAGTCGCTTCGCTTGTAGCTGCCGGCCACCAGGTGATAATCGAAAAAGGAGCCGGCCTTGGCAGCGGCTTTACAGATGAGGAATACGAGCAGTATGGTGCTCAGGTCCTCGATTCAGCAAAGGATGTCTGGAGTCGGGCAGAGATGGTGATGAAAGTAAAAGAACCGCTTGCTTCTGAATACCAGTACTTCCGTAAAGATCTTCTTCTTTTCACTTATTTACATCTTGCCGCTGAACCGGAACTTACCAAAGCGCTCGTCGACAGCGGTGTAACTGGGATTGCCTACGAAACAGTAACAGCAGGCGGGACGCTGCCACTTCTTTCGCCAATGAGTGAGGTTGCTGGACGTATGTCTACTCAAATCGGTGCTCAATTTTTAGAAAAAAACAATGGCGGGAAAGGGGTTCTTCTTGGTGGAGTTCCAGGAGTGAAGCGAAGCCGCGTAACTATTATTGGCGGTGGCATGGTTGGTACGAACGCAGCGCGTATTGCCGTTGGACTTGGTGCAGATGTTACCATCATTGACTTGAGTGCAGACCGCCTTCGCCAGATTGAAGAAATCTTCGGAGCAAGCGTTCAAACCCTTATGTCCAATCCGTTAAACATCGCCGAATCAGTTAAAGAATCTGACCTTGTTATCGGTGCTGTTTTAATTCCAGGTGCCAAGGCACCAAAGCTTGTTACAGAAGAAATGGTAAAATCTATGTCTCCTGGTTCAGTAATCGTTGATGTGGCAATTGATCAAGGCGGTATTTTCGAAACGGTGGACCGGATTACGACTCACACAAACCCAACTTATGAAAAACATGAAGTTGTACATTATGCGGTGGCAAATATGCCAGGAGCTGTTCCGCGCACCTCTACCATTGCACTGACCAATGTTACAGTGCCCTATGCTCTTCAAATCGCAAATAAGGGCTTTGAGCAGGCTATTAAGCAGAGTACAGCTCTGGAAAGCGGCGTGAACACATATGGAGGCTATGTAACGTTTGAAGCCGTTGCCCGCGATTTAGGATACGAATTCAAAAGTGTGAAAACATTGCTTGATTCTTTAACGGTTTAAATAAAAAGGCTGCCTTCCAAGCGGGAAGCAGCCTTTTGTTCTGGTATACCAGGATAGAGTATTTTTTGTATAAAAAAACAGCATCTGCTAGAAACAGATGCTGTTTTAGATGATACCGGCGGCCGGGGTCGAACCGGCACTCCCGTGAAGGAACTGGATTTTGAGTCCAGCGCGTCTGCCAATTCCGCCACGCCGGCATATCAGTGGAGCGGAAGACGGGATTCGAACCCGCGACCCCCACCTTGGCAAGGTGATGTTCTACCACTGAACTACTTCCGCACTTGAACAGGATGTTCTCATTTGTCCGTTGCATAAAGGACGTGTACAATTATAAGAGAAGTTCCTATTCATGGAAGACTTTATAAGAAGTCTTTTATCAAGGATACAGGCTGACAAAAGCATTTGCTTTTGTCAGCCTGTTAAAGATGCGGGTGAAGGGACTTGAACCCCCACGCCTTGCGGCGCCAGATCCTAAGTCTGGTGCGTCTGCCAATTCCGCCACACCCGCATATATAAAATGGCTGGGCTAGAAGGATTCGAACCTTCGCGTGACGGAGTCAAAGTCCGTTGCCTTACCGCTTGGCTATAGCCCATTTATATGGGGCGATCGAGGGGAATCGAACCCCCGAATGTCGGAGCCACAATCCGATGCGTTAACCACTTCGCCACGACCGCCATAATTATTCACTTAATATAATTGATTGGCAGGGGCAGTAGGAATCGAACCCACACTGGAGGTTTTGGAGACCTCAGTTCTACCTTTAAACTATGCCCCTAAAAACTGGTGGAGGGGGGCAGATTCGAACTGCCGAACCCGAAGGAGCGGATTTACAGTCCGCCGCGTTTAGCCACTTCGCTACCCCTCCAGTATATGAACTTACATAAAAAATGGGCCTGAATGGACTCGAACCATCGACCTCACGCTTATCAGGCGTGCGCTCTAACCAGCTGAGCTACAGGCCCATTATCAAAAATAATGGAGCGGGTGATGGGAATCGAACCCACGACATCAGCTTGGAAGGCTGAGGTTTTACCATTAAACTACACCCGCGTGTTGTTAAAATGGTGGCTCAGGAC
>NZ_LAHL01000077.1 GCF_000966195.1 Domibacillus robiginosus
AACAGTTTATTATTAGCTTATCAAATTCTTACGCTTCATCTTTAAAATGTTAAAAGAACTTCAACGGCATTTTACGTGAGTTTAATAATGAGAAGAGAAATATTAGTACTTGTCCAAAACGAAAAAGGAGAAGTTGCCCATGAATTTTGAAGTTAAATTATCGGTGGATGAAATTTTGAAAACGAAACATTTTGAAAGTGCTGAAGTTTTAGCGGGTAAAGCGGGGCTTGCACGGCTTGTACGCTGGGTCCATGTTATGGAAGTCGATTCAATTGAAAATCTCTTAAATGGGAATGAATTAATCCTTTCTACAGGAGTTGGATGGAAGGGGGATGAAAAAACTTTTACTTCATTAATTCAACAATCAATTGATGCTAATGCAGCTGGTCTTTGCATTGAGTTAGGAACGTACATCTCTAAAATACCGGAAGGAGCATTACAACTAGCTGATACACATGACTTTCCCCTAATTGTTTTTCAAAAAAAAGTAAGATTTATTGACATTACACAGGAAATACACAGCCTTTTAATCAAAAAGCATTATAGAATATTAACGGATTTAGAAGATTACTCAAACAGGTTAAATCAGCTTCTTCTTTCTTCAAACCCGCAGCAGCGAATTTTACAGTTAATACATGAACATCTCAAGTTAACAGTTTTATACATTACCAATCAAGGTGACATCGAAATTATTTCGAAGAAGGAAAGAGAAGAGGAAGAGAAAATAATAAAACTGTTTAAAAGCAACAGCATATCAAAGCATATGAACGTTGCACATCAATCGGTACAGGCTTTAAACCAAACTTTTGCGGATCTCTTTGTTTTTTCGGAATCGGGTTCCATAACAGAATTTGAATCCCTTATTTTAGATCGCAGTGCTACAGCTTTAGCACAAAGCCTTTTGCGTGAATTGTATATTGAGGAACAAAGAAAAACCAAGGAAGCGGAATGGGTACGGCGCTGGCTTGAAGGAGAAAACAGTGTTGAACAGATTCAAAAATATCTTTCAGAGCTTGAACCTGCTCTTAAATCCAATAGCTATACTGTTTTGCTTTGTAAAGCCAGTGACATAGACAAAGCAAGTGCAGAATTTAACTATTTGAAAATATACTACCGCTCGATATTTGAACAAAGAGGCATATTTTTATTGGCTAATATTGAAAAAAACCAAATGACTTTTATTCTTATAAACAAATGGAAGAATGAGGATTTTAAGCGCAGAATACAGGAAGGAGTAGAAGGGTTAAAGAAATCTGACTTCATAAAAAAATACAAATTTTCAGATTTGGAATTTAGCGTCGGTAAAATTGTTACCAATCTAGGCGGAGTAAGAAACAGTTATTCTACAGCAAAAGAGACAATGAATATTCGAGAAAAAATACCCAATGAATTAAACAGTTATTTTTACGAAGATTTATATATCTTTCGGATGGTGTTGGCTGCTCATGACCAGGGAATCCTTAACGAATTCATCGAAGATTATTTAGGGCCAGTTTTATTACAGGATCAGCAGAATAGCGGTGAATTATTAAAAACATTGAAAACATATTTACAGTGTAAAGGCGCAAAAAAAGAAACTGCTGAACAACTCCACATTGTCCGGCAAACACTGTACCATCGACTCGAAAAATTATATGAGTTAATTGGAAGAGATTTTATGGACCCGTATAAACGTCAGGCCATAGAAGTCGCTATTTCCGCCCATGAATATATCTCTGCTTCTCAACCTAAGCTTGAACATGAAAGTACTACATTTCCGCGTATGGTTAACAGTTTTTATTAAACCAAGGTCTTTGGTTCTGTTTGGAATCTATTACCTGCAACATAGCAGCACTCTTTACTCTTTAGCACTTTGAGCAGTTCAAAAGAGGACAATGATACGCTAAAATTCATTTCACCGTTTAGATACAAATGATAGATGTTTAAGCAACGAAGTGGATGATACCTCCAAAAAATTTGTTCTAATAGCAGCAAAGACAGACCGTTTAGATTTTCTATCTTTTTTAGTTTAAAAAAGAAGGATTGTAGAACATTTATCATTTTTACAAATCCGTAAATTAAAAATCTAGGTAAAAGGGGTGTTTGTTTGTGGGAGATTTAGTAAATTGGCTGAATGGTTATGTGTGGAGCTCGTGGCTTGTATATGGATTTTTAGGGATCGGGCTGCTGTTTTCGGTTTGCACCCGTTTTGTCCAAATAAGATTTATAAAAGACATGATCAAGCTGTCTTTTCAAGGAGGTGATTCAAAAGCCGGCGTTACGTCTTTTCAAGCACTGACTATGTCACTTGGCAGCCGGGTCGGCACTGGAAATATCGCCGGTGTGGCTACTGCTATTGCTCTGGGAGGACCGGGAGCCGTTTTTTGGATGTGGATGACCGCCTTTTTGGGCAGCGCTACGTCGTTTATTGAAATCACGCTCACCCAGATCTATAAAAGAAAGATCGACGGGCAGTACCGGGGCGGGACGCCTTATTACATTGAAAAAGGACTGAAGTTCAGGAAGTTTGCCATTTTCTCGGCCGTTCTCACGTTGATTGTAATGAGCTGTTTATGGCCGGGGGTTCAGGCGAACACAGTGGCCTTAACAATGAACAGCGCTTTTGGAATACCCCCTGTAGTAACTGGGATCAGTATCATTGTACTGATGGGGATTATCATTTTTGGCGGCGTAAAGCGGATTGCTAAAACGGCAGAGATTATGGTGCCGTTTATGGCCCTTGGTTATATCATCGTTTGTATCATCGTGTTAAGCTTGAACTTTTCCCAAATTCCCAGTGTCCTTTCGCTGATTTTCACCAGTGCGTTTAATTTAAATTCCACTTTTGGCGGATTAATGGGTTCTGCGATTGCATGGGGCGTACAAAGGGGGGTTTACTCGAGTGCAGCCGGTCTAGGCAGTGAAACGTTTGAATCAGGTGCGGCGGAAGTCTCCCACCCGGCCAAACAAGGTCTGGTTCAGGCTTTCTCCGTTTACATTGATACCTTGCTTATCTGTTCTGCGACCGCATTTATGATTTTGATCACAGGCATGTACAATGTGGAACCGGAAGGAATGGCTCCTATTATGAATCAGGCTGGAGACGCGGAGCCATCAGTTTATACTCAGCTTGCTGTTGATTCAGTCCTGCCGCAATTCGGCGCGGGTTTCCTGGCGGTTTCTCTATTCTTTTTCTGCTTTACTACGCTGCTGTCTTATTATTACAAAGCAGAAACAAACCTTGTATTTTTAACTTATGGCCAAAAAACAGCATCGAACTGGCCCACTCATGTCTTAAAAGTTGTCCTATTGATCGCTTCATTTTACGGAAGTGTGAAAACAGCCGCTGTTGTATGGGCAATGGGTGATTTAGGGGTAGGGGCTATGGCATGGGTAAACCTTACTGTAATTCTTCTTCTCACCAAGCCAGCATTGCAGGCATTAAAAGATTATGAGGTGCAGAAAAAAGCAGGGAAAGATCCTGTTTTTAACCCGGCAGAGCTGGGGATCAAAGATGCCGAATTTTGGGAGGAAAAGTATAAAGAAACGCAAGGAAATGAAACAGAAAAAAGAAAAACCTTGTCTAGCTAAAAATTGGCCAGCAGTAAAAGCTTTGATGAAAAGACTAAGGGTTCACAGCATAGGGGAAAGGGCAGGCATTATACAGATAAGGTATATTCCGTTTTTTTTACAATCCTCTCCACAAGTAGAGTTTACAGGGAGAGGGTTGTTTTGTGTTTAACGGTTTAAAGATAAAAAAACTTTCCTTATATATCCATATGCCGAGGTGGGTATCTATGATCAGAAGTGTAAAGTGTAAGTTAGGTCTTGTTTTAAACAGTACTTTTCAGATATTTATCTATCCATCAAGGGGCCAATCTTGTATAAGGAAAGAAAGGGGATTTACATGGATATTCGTATTGTTGTTATTACAGGGGCTGGGAGCGGGTTAGGGGCCTCGCTGGCAAAAAAATATTCTGATCTAGGCTGCTATGTATGTTTGCTTGGACGAACTCAAACAAAACTTATTCGAACAGCTGAAACATTAAGCCGCAACCATTCTATTTATGAAGTAGACATTTCATCTAAAAAGGATGTAGCGAAGGTTATGCAAGTAATTAAAGAAGAAGTTGGACAAATCGATCTATTAATCAACAATGCAGGAGTTGGGATTTTTGATTTGGCCGAAAATTTAAATGAAGAATCTATCCACCAAATGATTGATATTAACTTAAAAGGTACCATCTTCTGTACGCAAGAAGTATTAAACGACATGAAAAAGAGAAATCAAGGTTATATTGTCAACATTGTTTCTCTGTCAGGTAAGAGGGGAAAAGCTACCGAGTCAGTTTATAGTGCAAGTAAATTTGGCACAAGAGGATTTACTGAAAGTTTAGCGATTGAACTTGAGGATACTGGCATTAGGATATTTGGAGCTTACATGGGAAATATGAAAACAGAATTATGGGAGGGGGCTAGAACGGAGGAAACGTATATGGAACCGGATGATGTTGCAGATATCATTATGGAAAGTATCAAACCGCGAAAATATGTATCAGTTGAAGAAGTTATTATTAAAAATAATAAAGAAAAATATTAATAAAGACAGCATTTATATAAAAGCTGCACCATATTCAGGATAAGGGTTACTCCGTCAAAATCTTTGATTTAGATGGAGAAGTTCACAGGGCCCTTGTAAACTGTTTAATGACATCAAAGCTGTGAGTTTATTATGGATGAATACACCTCTGAATTAGATCGGCAGATACACATTCCTCCGTCGTTTAAATGACCAAAACTTTGACCGAAATCCTTAAAAGGGTTTCTTTTTTTTATGACAACTTGTAAATAATTTTATCAACTCTTATTCAGGATGCAGAAAAAAATGACAGAATATTTTACACCTTGTCTAATGGTCTATATTTATATAACCAATATAATAATCTCAAGATATCACTAAGCTTTCATAAACAGGAGGTTTTATCGTGGAATTAACAAAGGAAGTTCAAATGCTAAAGAACTATATTGGTGGACAATGGTTAAAGTCGGCAAGTGCGCAAATTGAAGAAGTCCCAAATCCAGCAACTGGAGAAATCATTGCCCGCATTCCAATTTCTACTCGTGAAGAGTTAGACCAAGCCGTTTTGGCTGCTAAGGAAGCTTTTAAAAAATGGAGAAAAGTTGCGGTACCTCGACGCGCTCGTATTTTGTTCCGCTATCAACAACTATTAGTTGAGAACTGGGAAGACTTAGCGAAAATTATCACCTTGGAAAACGGAAAAAGTTACGCCGAAGCTTACGGAGAAGTACAACGAGGAATTGAATGTGTGGAATTTGCCGCAGGTGCTCCTACTTTAATGATGGGAGATCAGCTTCCCGATATCGCTACTGGTGTTGAATCAGGCATGTATCGCTATCCAATTGGCGTTATTGGCGGAATCACACCTTTTAATTTTCCTATGATGGTTCCGTGCTGGATGTTCCCGCTTGCCATTGCATGTGGAAACACGTTTGTATTGAAGCCTTCTGAAAGAACACCATTGCTGGCTAATCGTTTAGCTGAATTGTTTAAAGAAGCAGGACTGCCAGATGGAGTATTAAACATTGTCCATGGAGCTCATGATGTCGTGAATGGCATTTTGGAAAATGAGGATATAAAAGCAGTATCTTTTGTAGGGTCTCAGCCTGTAGCTGAGTATGTTTATAAACAAGCGGCAGCGAACGGCAAACGTGTCCAAGCTTTAGCAGGAGCAAAAAATCATTCCATCGTTATGCCTGATGCGGATTTAGATAATGCCGTAACCAATATTACAGGCGCAGCTTTTGGATCTGCAGGTGAGCGCTGTATGGCAGCTTCAGTCGTTGTGGCAGTTGGAAACGTTGCGGACGAATTAATCGGCCGGCTAAAAAAAGCAGCCGATGATATTAAAATAGGAAACGGAATGGATGAAGGTGTATTCCTTGGGCCTGTTATCCGTGAATCACATAAAGACCGCACCCTTGGTTACATTGAAAGCGGCCAAGCAGAAGGTGCTTCCCTCATTCGAGATGGAAGAAATGATGCAGGGAATGAACAGGGCTACTTTGTCGGACCGACGATCTTTGACAACGTGCAGCCTGGAATGAAAATCTGGCAGGATGAAATTTTTGCTCCGGTGCTGTCCATTGTTCGGGTGGAGAATTTGGAAGAAGCCATTGAACTGACAAATGAGTCAGAGTTCGCAAACGGTGCATGTTTGTATACAGACAGTGCGAAAGCCATTCGGGAATTCCGTGAAGAAATAGATGCAGGCATGCTAGGCGTTAATCTTGGAGTTCCGGCTCCTATGGCGTTCTTCCCGTTCTCAGGCTATAAAAAATCTTTTTACGGCGACCTTCATGCAAATGGAAAAGATGGAGTAGAATTCTACACTCGCAAGAAAATGCTTACGGCCCGCTATTAAAAAACGGATATAAAACTATAGAGGAATAGAATGGAGCTGATCATGATGCAAGTAACAGAACAAACACAAAACCTGCAAAAAACAGATGAAAAATACCTTTGGCATGCGATGAAGGGAGCGGCTCCTAACGCGGCAAATATAATTGCTACCGGAGCAGAAGGAGCCTGGGTGACGGATATTGACGGTAACCGTTATTTAGACGGCATGTCCGGGCTATGGTGTGTAAACGTGGGATATGGCCGAAAAGAGCTTGCCGAAGCAGCTTTTAAACAGCTTCAGGAAATGCCGTATTTTCCTTTAACGCAAAGCCATGTTCCCGCTATTAAGTTAGCAGAGAAATTGAATGAATGGCTTGGGGATGACTACGTTATTTTCTTCTCTAATAGCGGATCAGAAGCGAACGAAACAGCGTTTAAAATCGCCCGGCAATACCACCAGCAAAAAGGGGATCATAACCGTTACAAGTTTATTTCACGCTACCGCGCTTATCATGGAAATTCGATGGGCGCTCTTGCCGCAACTGGCCAGGCACAGCGAAAATACAAATACGAGCCGCTCGGCCAGGGGTTTCTGCACGTAGCGCCGCCGGATGTATACCGCAATCCAGATGATGCCCAGACGCTGGCCAGTGCTGATGACATCGATCGTGTTATGACATGGGAGCTAAGCGACACCGTTGCTGGTATGATTATGGAACCGATTATTACAGGAGGCGGGATTTTAATGCCTCCTGATGGATACATGAAAAAAGTAAAAGAAATTTGTGAGAAGCACGGTGCGCTCCTTATTTGTGATGAAGTGATATGTGGATTTGGCCGGACAGGAAAACCATTTGGGTTTATGAATTATGATGTGAAGCCAGATATTATTACAATGGCAAAAGGCATTACCAGTGCGTATCTTCCTTTATCAGCAACAGCTGTTAAAAGAGAGATTTATGAGGCGTATACAGGCACAGAGGATTATGACCGCTTCCGTCATGTAAACACCTTTGGAGGAAATCCAGCTGCCTGCGCACTGGCTTTGAAGAATTTGGAAATCATGGAGGATGAGAACCTCATTGAACGCTCTAGAGCGTTGGGTGAACGGCTTTTGCAGGAACTAGAAGTACTCAAAGAGCATCCAAATGTGGGAGATGTTCGTGGAAAGGGCCTTCTTTTAGGTATTGAACTTGTAAAAGATAAGCAGACAAAAGAACCGGCTGCTATAGATAAAATGAACAAAGTTATCGGTTTGTGTAAAGAAAAAGGATTGCTCATCGGGAAGAATGGAGACACAGTCGCAGGGTATAATAATGTTTTGCAGCTTTCTCCGCCATTGAGTATTACAGAAGAAGATTTTACATTTATAGTTAAAACGTTAACAGAAAGCATCCTTCAACTTTAATTAATAGACTGTAGAAATGAATGAAATCGATACTGGATAAAACGATGGGCATAGCTCCATCGTTTTATTTATATAAGCTGAAAATAAGGGAAGAAGCAAAAAATAATTTCTGAAGGATGCTAGTTCTAATTGAAGCAAAAATGATCGGTTCGGTTTTCTCTCTTTGATATAGAAAGAAGAGTCATTCGAATATAAATAATGAGTGTTAGATGAATAAACTAAAAATCTTGACACTGTGTCTAATGTTATCGTTTTATGAGTACTTTATCTTAAAATAAATGTTTCATTAATTTTAAATATTATATGGAGGATGATGAAGCAAAAATTAAGTGAAGAGGTGTTTGTTTATGGAAAGTCTCGTAAATTGGCTAAATGGATATGTATGGAGTCCAGTGCTTGTGTATGGGTTTTTAGGACTTGGGCTTCTATTTTCTATTTTTACACGATTTGTCCAGTTAAGGTTTATAAAAGACATGATTAAGCTCTCCTTCGAAGGAGGAGATTCAAAAGCCGGTGTTACGTCTTTTCAAGCGCTGGCGATGTCATTGGGCAGCCGGGTGGGAACGGGAAATATAGCCGGCGTGGCTACCGCCATTGCCTTGGGAGGGCCCGGAGCGATTTTTTGGATGTGGGTTACCGCCTTCTTGGGCAGCGCTACGTCATTTATTGAAATTACGCTTACTCAGATCTACAAAAGAAAGATCGATGGGCAGTACAGAGGTGGGACACCTTATTACATTGAAAAGGGACTGAAGCTCAGAAAGCTTGCCGTTTTCTCTGCCGTTCTCACGTTAATAGTGATGAGCTGTTTATGGCCGGGTGTCCAGGCGAACACAGTGGCGCTCACGATGAACAGCGCTTTTGGAATGCCTCCTGTTGTAACAGGCGTCAGTATTGTTGTGCTGCTGGGGTTTATCATTTTTGGCGGCGTGAAGCGAATTGCCAAAACGGCAGAAATCATGGTGCCGTTTATGGCGATTGGCTATATCATCGTTTGTATTATCGTGTTAATCCTGAACTTTTCCCAAATTCCCAGTGTCATTTCGTTGATTTTCACCAGTGCTTTTAATTTAAACGCCACTTTTGGAGGGCTGCTGGGATCTGCGATTGCATGGGGCGTACAAAGAGGTGTGTACTCCAGTGGAGCTGGTATCGGTAGTGAAACGTTTGAATCAGGTGCAGCGGAAGTATCCCACCCAGCCAAACAAGGTTTGGTTCAAGTTTTCTCTGTTTATATTAATACGCTGTTTATCTGTTCTGCAACCGCATTCATGATCTTAATTACAGGCATGTACAATGTGGAACCGGAAGGGATGGCTCCTATTGTGAATAAGATTGGGAATGTTGAGCCCTCTGTGTATACACAGCTCGCTGTTGATTCCGTCCTGCCGCGATTTGGAGCAGGCTTCCTGGCAATTTCGTTGTTCTTTTTCTGTTTTACTACGCTGCTGTCTTATTATTACAAAGCAGAAACGAACCTTGCTTTTCTGACACAAAACCAAAAAGCAAAGTCTAGCTGGCCGAACCATGTCTTGAAAATTATCCTTTTGATTACTTCATTATACGGAAGTGTGAAGTCTGCAGCGGTGGTGTGGGCAATGGGTGATTTGGGAATGGGGGCCATGGCCTGGGTAAACCTCGTTGCGATTTTTCTTCTAACCAAGCCGGCACTACGGGTGTTAAAAGATTACGAAATGCAGAAAAAGGCAGGAAAAGACCCTGTTTTTAACCCGGCAGAGCTGGGAATCAAAAACGCCGAGTTTTGGGAAGAAAAATATAAAGAAAGTCAAGTCAAGGTTAGACGATATGATCGAAGAAAGCTGAGTTAATGCCAGATGCGTCCAAGAATTTGAGAAAGATATTTTACACACTGTCCAATGAAGAACAGGACAAACTAATTTATCTTTAACTTATAGAAAAGTTAATAAATGTTTAACTTAACAATTTAGAGAGGTGGATCTTGATGATTTTGGAAACAGCAGATATTAACTCCGTTTTAACTAGTAATGATACTACCCAAAAAATGTACATAAACGGTGAATGGGTATTAAGTGAAACCAATCAAACGAGTAAAATTATCAATCCTGCAAATGGGGAAGTAATTGGAACAGTGGCGGAAGGTTCAGCTGAAGATGCTAAAAAAGCAATTGAAGCTGCACGAAAGGCGTTTTATGACAATGGCTGGATGAATAGCCGGGCTAGAGATCGGGCAGAGCTTCTTCTCAAAATATCAAATAAGCTGGAAGAAAGAAAAGAAGAGTTTGCCTACCTGGATACATTAAATAATGGAAAAACATTAAGAGAGTCATTGGCGGATGTTGAAGATGCGGTAAACCAATTACGTTATTATGCAGGGTTAGCTACAAAACCGCATGGCCAGACCTATGATGTGCCAGATGACATTCAAGCAATGGTTGTCCGTGAAGCAATCGGTGTTGTAGGAATCATTGTTCCATGGAACTACCCACTCGTTATGGCAAACCAAAAAATTGCTGCTGCGCTCGCTGCGGGCTGCACAATAGTGGTAAAACCAGCAGAAATAACACCACTTTCTGTTATCCGCCTGTTTGAGATTATCGAAGAAGTAGGATTTCCTCCTGGTGTTGTGAATTTAGTTCTAGGTTCTGGGAGAAAAGTTGGAGCGGAATTGGTTTCTAACCCGGATGTAGATAAAATCTCTTTTACAGGCGGTACTGATACAGGGATTAAATTAATGAAATCAGCAGCTGATACAGTGAAAAAGATTAGTTTAGAATTGGGTGGGAAATCTCCAAACATTGTTTTTGCTGATGCAGACTTTGACACTGCTGTTAGTTATGCACTAGATGCTATTTTTGCCAATCAAGGCCAGGTGTGTTCAGCAGGCTCACGGTTGGTATTAGAAGAAAGTTTATATGAAAAATTTGTTCCTGAACTAGTCAGACGTGCCAGGATGATTAAAATAGGTCCAGGCTGGAATGAAGGTATTGAAATGGGACCTTTAGTATCAGAAGCTCATATGAATACCGTGCTTGATTACATTGAAATTGGCAAAAACGAAGGAGCTACTCTTTTATGCGGGGGCAATCGAATTGTCAAAGGTGACTTCGGAAAAGGGTACTTTGTTGAACCAACTATTTTTGGTGATACAACTCCGGATATGCGAATTGTACAGGAAGAGATCTTTGGCCCTGTGTTAGTCATTCAGACGTTTAAAACAGAAGAAGAAGCGATTGAACTAGCAAATGGTACAGCTTTCGGCCTGGCTGCTGCTGTATTTACCCAGGATGGCGCCAAAGCGCAGCGTGTGATTCGGCAAATACGTGCAGGCATTACGTGGATCAATACGTATCATCCAACGTTTAACGAAGCGCCTTGGGGTGGCTATAAACAGAGCGGAATCGGAAGAGACCTGGGTACGTATGGTTTTGAAGAATATCTGGAAACAAAGCAAATTAATATTAACCTTAAAGTAGAACCATCAGGCTTTTTTGAAGGGAAATAAGAAGAAAAGATAATTCTACTTGGAAAGGAGGCACATACATGAAAAGTTATGACGTTATTGTCATTGGAGCTGGTGTCATTGGTTCCAGCGTAGCCTATCATCTGGCGAAAAAAGGTCTTGAAGTAGCATTGATTGAAAAAGGTGGTATTGCATCTGGTACTTCCAGCCGATGTGACGCAGTAGCACTGATCTGTGATAAAAAACCAGGTATAGATACTGAGATAGGCTTTGCAAGTATTCAGCTTTTCAAGCAATTAGCAAAAGAGTTTTCAGTAGATTTTGAATTTGCTTCACGAGGAAGTTTGTATGTTTGTGAAACAGAGCAGGAGCTCGACATTGCTAAAGGATATGTTTCCGAGCAAGCAAAAGATGGTTATGACATGCGCATGGTGGACAGGCATGAGCTGCAGCAAATTGAGCCTTATTTAGCCGATGATTTAGCCGGTGGAATCTGGACACAAGTAGACTCTTCCATGAATCCTTATAAACTATGCTATGCATTTGTTGAAGAAGGAAGAAAGCTAGGCCTGGACGTGTATGACTATCATTCTGTTCAGAATATTACTTTAGATGTACAAGGAAAAGTCGAAAGTGTCGTAACAGACCGGGGCACCTTTAAAACAAAAAGGATCGTGAACTGTGCCGGCGTATGGTCACCTAAAATTGCAGAAATGGTAGGGGTTCATATACCGATCAGGCCAAGAAAAGGAATGGTATTAATCTCTGAGAAAACGCCATTCAAAGTAGCGAGCCAAAAAGTGCATGAATTCGGATATATGTTATCTAAATTCGAAGATATTCAGTTTAAAAGAAACGTAAGTGAATTAGTTGAAAAACATAACGTAGCTTTTACTATTGAACCGACTGACGCCAATAACTTTTTGGTAGGAGGCCACAGGGCTTTTAAAGGGTATAACATCAGCTCTGAAATTGAAGTGGTGCACGCCATAGCGGAGAGAGCGATTCGATTCTTGCCGAAACTAAAGGAAATTAACTGCATAAGAGCTTATGCAGGAGTCAGGCCCTGGGTTGAAGACCACCTTCCTATTGTATCCGAAGTAGAAGAAGTACCAGGGTTCTTTATAGCCAGCGGACATGAAGGAGACGGTATCAGCATGGCTCCTATTACAGGACGAATGGTCACGCAGCTGATCGCAGGTGAACCAACAGACTTTAACATTGATAAACTGAATTTTTCCAGATATAAGAAAGCCAATGCAGTTTAATAACAATATTCAAATTAATATTCTTAATATTTAAAAAACAGGAGGAATACACTATGAACACTGCACCAAAAGGAATTTTTGTACCATTAATTACCCCATTCCATGATGATGAAAGCATTGATTTCCAGTCCTATAAGAAAGTAATCGACTTTCAAGTTGAAAATGGAGTCCACGGTCTTCTAGTTGGAGGCACAACAGGAGAATACCATGTGATGTCACTGGAGGAACGTAAAAGCTTAATTAAAGCAGGCTGTGAATATGCTGCAGGACGAGTGCCTGTTATGGCAGGTGTTGGATGCTCAACGGCCCAGGAAACAATCGAACTTGCCAATTATGCTGCAGAATGTGGCGCTGAATGGGGACTGGCGCTGCCTCCTTACTATCATAAGACAAGTGAAGAAGGCATTCTTGCATTTTTCAAAGAAATAGCGGCAAAATCAAATGTTGGAATCGTCATTTACAATTATCCAGGCGCAACCGGTGTTACCATTTCGCCTGAAATGATTTACGAATTGAGCCAGGAAGAAAACATTGTAAGTGTTAAAGAGTCTGCAGATTTCGGTCACTTATGTGAAGTGGTAGCTTTGACGAAGGATATTGAAAACTTTACTGTATTTACCGGTGAAGAACACTTTATTCTTCCTACTTTCTCTATTGGAGGACAGGGTGCTTTTGGAATCCTCGTCAACTTGCTTCCTAAGGAACTGGTAGAACTATACGAGCTGATCGTTGAGAAGGGCGATATAAATGCTGCACGGGATTTGAATCGAAAATTATCAAGTATTTATGGCTTAATGGAGGCGGAAGGCAATCCATATCCTGGTCCGGTAAAAGCAGGAATGGACTTGATCGGAATCAAAGGCGGAAAAGTGAGAAAGCCTTTAACACAGCCTACTGACGAGATGAAAACGCAGCTTAAAGAGGAACTGACCAAATTAGGATATGAAGTTAAGTCACTAACGGAAGCGTAATGTGAAAGAAATAAGATGAAGTGTTTCAGAGAATACGTCTGTATTCTCTGAAACTAGAAGGAGGGGCCTTCATTGACCACCAAATCATTGAACAATGAACGGGAATATGGCTACCTGGAAAAAGAAAGCCATATTATCACCATGAAAAAAGGGCAATATGTAGCGGGCTATTCCGTTGGTATTCTTTATTTAGATGACTGCTGGTATCCGGTTTTACCTGGAAACGTTGCTAACCTTTCCACCTACGACTTTCCCGTACAGCTGAAAGTAGTGCCTAACTGTAACCAGGAAAGAATCCATGGAGGCGACCCTACGCTGCTCGATGACATTATAAAAGCAGCTAAACAATTTGAAGCTGAGGGAGCACGCGCCATATGTGCAGCTTGCGGATTTTTTGGGAACTTTCAAGATAAAGTAGCAGCAGCAGTTGATATCCCTGTCTATCTTTCAAGTGTTGTTCAAGTACCTTGGATCAAAACAGGCTTGAAGCCGAGCCAGAAGGTAGGCATGCTGACAGCAGACGCACATGGAATTACGCCTGAGTTATTCAAAAGCTGCGGGGTAGATAATCCGGATATGTGTGTAGTAAAGGATTTGGGAAGACTGCCAGAGTTTTCAGCGATTATCGAAAGCAGAGGATCTTTTGATAATGAAAAAGTGAGAAAAGAAGTAGTGGATGCTGCTGTTCAAATGGTGAATGAAAATCCTGATATTGGGGCCATTCTGCTTGAATGCAGTGATTTACCACCATATGCAGCTGATATTCAAAGAGCAGTAAAGCTTCCAGTATTTGATTTTATTACGATGATCAGATGGGCTCATTTTGCAACCAGCCAAAAGCCATATCACGGATTTATCTAAAAATAGAGATAAACGTAGCATATAAATCTACAAACATCCGAGTTTTTAACATATCTTGATGTGCTACTCTGTACTGTACGTGTGAGACATCTAACGTTCTCTTCTGCGTAAAAATAGTTGGCTGCGCATCTATTTTTAAACAGGAGAAATGTTGATGTCTTTTCTTATAAGTCATTGTATCCCAATGTAAAAACCCTTACAAAATCAATAAGGTCAACCCACCTATTTTGAAAGAAATGGAGGAGAGTTTAATGAATGAGGAGTCAACAGTAGTATGCAGATGCGAAGAAATCACTTTAAAAGAAATTCAAGGAACAATTGAAAAGTTTAACTGTTCTTCACGTGAAGTGAAATTGCGAACACGCGCTGGGATGGGCTCTTGTGGAGGACGGACCTGCCGTAGCACAATTGACCGATTAGTAGAACAGATGGGCGGACCTGTTATTTCTAATGAAGTGCCGCTTAGCTATCGTCCGCCTGTTCGTCCTGTTTCATTCGGCATTTTAGGAGGTGCAAAAGAATGAATTCAATGAGAGTAGAACATCATCCTGTTCTGGGGGATCTTGAAAATCAAAAAGAAATAAAGATTTACTTTGATGGTCAGGAATATACCGCTCATGAAGGGGATACTATTGCCTCTGCCCTGCTCGCGTCTGGAATTCGTACACTTCGCCTTCATGAAGATAAAGCAACTCCCCGTGGGATTTACTGCAATATTGGCCACTGTTTTGAATGTCGAGTAAGGGTGAATGGAAAAAATACAGTTCGTGCTTGTTTAACGCCTGTAGAAAACCATATGCAGATTGAATCGGGCACACCTCTTTCTGCCTCTTTCATAAAAGGAGGTACATTATGATTGATTTAGTTGTTGTAGGAGCAGGACCGGCTGGGCTGGGTGCAGCTATTGCAGCTGCAGAACATGGGTTACAGGTGTGCGTAGTGGATGAGTTTGTAAAGCCCGGTGGACGTTTGTTAGGGCAGCTGCATGAAGAGCCTGATGGAAAATGGGTAAACGGCATTGAAGAAGCTCAAAAACTTTATAGCCGAGCGATTGAGCTGGGTGTGAATATCCTTTGTGGAGTATCCGTGTATGACTTGCAAAAGGTAGACCATGGCTGGTGTGTATATACCACTGATGAAATGATTGAATCTAAATGCCTGCTGCTTGCCACAGGTGCATCGGAAACACCGATTCCAATTCCAGGCTGGACGCTGCCAGGCGTGATGTCGATTGGAGCAGCCCAGGTAATGGGGAATGTGCATCGTGTGAAGCCGGGGGAAAAAGCAATTATCATTGGTGTGAATGTGCTCTCAGTTGCCATTGCGAGAGAGTTGCAATTATGCGGCGTTCATGTTGAAAGTATTTTGCTTCCACAGCCGGGTATTTTAGCAGGGGATGCTGCTCAGCCAGAAAAAATGATGGAGTCGCTTCTCAGATTGTCACATTTAGCTCCTTCACCTTTAATAAGGATGGGAGGGAAATGGGTAAGTCCGAAGCTGGGTGCACGTTTGTTTCCGAAAAACGGATTTAAAATGTGGGGCATTCCGATTCAGCTGCGTAAAACTGCTCTTGAAATATATGGGGAAAATCAAGTCGAGGGCGTACGAATTGCTGAAGTTTCTGCTAGCGGAGATGTTCTGCCTGGAACAGAAAAAACAGTATCTGCGGATTTCGTCTGTATTGCTGGCGGTCTCACTCCGATGTCCGAACTTGCTTCTGTCGCTGGCTGCTCTTTCTGTTATGTCCCTGAACTCGGAGGGCATGTTCCTTTGCACAATGAATTTATGCAAACCAACCTCGCTGGTCTGTATGTAGCAGGCAACATTACAGGCGTTGAAAGCGCTAAAGTCGCCAGAGCTCAAGGAAAAGTAGCAGGCCTTTCGGTAGCGCGTGTGCTTAAAGCCTTAACATATGGTGGCAATGAAAAACTGCACAGCGCTGTTGAAGAGGTTAAAGAGACACGAAAAAATGCACTGATTCAATTCCAGCCGGGCATTGAAGAAGCACGTAGAGAACTTTATGGTAAATTTGATGAAACTCACAAAAAGACGCTGATTTCTATCTAACTACGGAATGTCTATTCTTAATCTTAAATTTCACATTATTTATGAAAAAGGCTATGATATCCGTATTAGAAAAAGTTCTAATGCGGATATCTTTTTGATTATCTACTCAATTGAGTAAAGATTTGCCGAAAGCGCACGATTGGAGGATAAACAATGAAAGCATTAGTTATTGTAGCCCATCCTAATATTGAAAACTCGCTGGTGAACAAAGCTTGGATAGAGGAATTAAAAAAGCATTCAAATATAACCATTCACGATCTTTATGGGGAGTACCCAGATGAACAAATTGATATTGAAAATGAGCAAAAGTTATGTGAAGAACATGACCGGATTATCTGGCAGTTTCCTTTTTACTGGTATAGCTCTCCACCACTGCTTAAAAAATGGCAGGATGAAGTGCTGACACATGGCTGGGCTTATGGCCAGGAAGGGAATAAGCTGCACAATAAAGAGCTTATTTTGGCGGTATCTACGGGAAGCGGTCAGGAAAAGTACCAGGCTGGCGGCCGCAACCACTTCTCTATGAGTGAGCTTTTAAAGCCATTTCAAGCAACCAGCAATTTAATAGGTACAAAATTTTTGCCTGCTTTTATCTTCAACGGATCTTATACGGCTACAGCTGATGAGATCCAAGACAGTGCAAAAAGATATGTTGATTATATTCTCACTGTAGAGACGTTAGAGCGAGTTTATTAAAATTCGTAACCAATGAATGTATGAACCTAAATGCAATTTATTGGATGCCTCCTGTTTTAAAGGAAACATCCACTCACCTGGCAGACAAAGCGATTTTAAAATCTCTCAATAGAGACCGCTTTGTCTTTTTTTTGCACATTTATACAAGATTGGTGTACTGACCTGTTGGCTAGCGTTTTCTTAGTTATCATTTCTGATAAGAATATCTTCCTGCTTGGAGCGTCTACACTTA
>NZ_LAHL01000078.1 GCF_000966195.1 Domibacillus robiginosus
ATGGCACCAGCGCTTGTATATGGCAACACGATCGTGATGAAGCCGGCAACAGAAACAGCGGTTACAGCGGCTAAAATTATCGAGTGCTTCGAAGAAGCCGGATTCCCGGCAGGGGTGGTCAACATGGTTACCGGACCGGGCAGAACCATCGGCCAGGGGATCGCCGATCATGAAGACATCAACGGTATTACGTTTACCGGCTCTAACGGCGTTGGCAAGCAGATCGGCCAGGCAGCGCTGGCGCGCGGTGCAAAGTACCAGCTTGAAATGGGCGGAAAAAACCCGGTGATTGTGGCTGCCGATGCCGATCTTGATCTGGCAGTAGAAGCCGTTGTAACCGGCGCTTTCCGTTCAACGGGCCAAAAATGTACGGCAACCAGCCGGGTTATTGTGGCAGCTGAAGTGTTTGATGAATTTAAAAACATGCTTGTTCAAAAAACAAAAGAGATCATCATTGGCAACGGTCTTGACAGCAGTACGTGGCTTGGGCCATGTGCAAGCGAAAACCAGCTGAATACGGTTCTTTCTTATATTGAAAAAGGAGTAGAAGAAGGCGCCACACTTCTAATCGGGGGCAAACGTGCAGAAGAAGGCAGCCTGGCAGACGGATACTATGTAGAACCGACGATTTTTGACAATTGCACGCCGGATATGGCCATTGCCAGAGAAGAAATTTTTGGCCCGGTCATTGGCCTTTTAAAAGCAGAATCGGTGGAAGAGGCGCTGAAGATTGCGAACGATACCGAGTACGGCTTAAGTGCTTCTATCTTTACAACGAATATCCAGCATTTGTTGTCCTTTGTCAATGATATGGAAGCGGGACTTATCCGGGTAAATGCGGAAAGTGCCGGGGTTGAACTTCAAGCGCCATTCGGCGGTATGAAGCAGTCCAGCTCGCATTCTCGTGAGCAGGGAGAAGCCGCGAAAGAATTCTTTACTTCGATTAAAACGGTATTTGTTAAATAAGCTACACCTGTTTGAATATAGTTGTGAGAATGATGCAAGAGCAGCAATGAAGAATCTGTTAGGAACAGCTTTTTTGACCAATGTAATATAAAAAGGTTTAGCACGACAAGATTAATCTTGTCGTGCTTTTTCTATATCAATGTAAGTATCTACATATTATTTCTGTTAAAAGCTTGATACATCGGTTTTGTAAAGGTATGAGGCAGGTTTCAACAGGGCTTCCCAGTGTATTTTCACTTGTATGTTAAGGTAGACGTGAATGCTCATTGGCGGCGTTTTTGGTTTAATTAGAACGATAAATTGAGAAAAAAATCTTTATCTTCCCACGTGGTCTTCGACTGATGTGATTGAAAGTCTACACTTTATCATGCTTCTACTGTATAAACTATAAAAATATCTCATACATCTTATTGACTTATAATTTTATTTGTCTTACAATTAAACAAAAGGATCGTTTAAAAATTAATTTTTTAATATGTACTTATTTCTAAACAGATAATTAAATATGAGCTTGATCTAAATCACTTTCAAAACAAATTAAAATTTTTCAAAGACTTTTGAAAGGGGTTACAAAAATGAAAAACTGTTTAAGCGGAAAACGTTCAAGCAGATTATTTCTTACTGAGTCTAAAAAATGGTTTAAGCAGAACGTTTTGAAAGCGATTTCAAAAAATGAGTTTGTTTGGAAGTAATAAAAAAATCGTACTGTATTCAATATAACAACTCAGTGAAATCTAAAAATGGATAGGAGTCGGGGTTCATGATTCTAAAAAATGTGATAGATTTAAGAGAGAATATAAGCAAACATCGGCAAGATATGTACGAACTAGCAAATTATAAAGGAATAGCTCACCCGGATGTTATAAAAGCCAGCCGACAATTAGATGAAGAAATTGTGAGATTACAAAAAATTATCCAAGAAATTCGTTTCTTCTCATAGTGAATATTTCTTAAAAAGTATATCAACCTATTGATGTCTGTAAGCATCAGTTACAATTATTTTACGCAATATTGAATACCGTTAATCTAAAAAATGTAAATGGGCGAATATAAGATAATGTCTAACAGGTAACTCTATTCGTAGCACAGTTAGCTAGTAGCTACCTATTAGCTTGTAGACATAGTCTTTCTCTTTCAAAAAAAGAGCCGATAAGTGAAGCCTGCCGGAGTTCGCACATCTTAGGGCAGTGCGGGATATTCCTCGGCTGCGCCTGCGGGACCTCCCGACTCACTGTACTTCCCGCAGGAGTCTTCGTCCGGCCGGCTTCACTAAGTGGTGTTGAAGAGCAATCAGCCAAGGACTGGATAAACATTTTTCTCTTTTTTTAAAAGATGGATTGTAATATTAAGTGCAACACCTAGAAAATAAAAATGCCCATGGCAGCTTCGTATAAAATGTAAGTTTCTACACAAACATTTACGGAGGGCCGTCATGGGCTACCGGTGTCTTAACATTCGAGCGCACACGCATAGAAACATTAGAAGAATCCGGCTGTTCTCTCCGAGAGATTGCTAGAAAAATCGGCCGGTCGATTTCTACCGTCTCACGTGAGCTGGCACGGAATCGTTCTTCCGAAGGGCTGTACAAGTCTGAAAGGGCACAGCACCAGTATAAACGGCGGCGCAAAAACTGCGGCTGCCGTGAAAAGCGGTCCTCCACTCTGGCCGAAATCATTGAGGAGAAGCTGGTTGCCACCTGGTCACCGGAACAGATCGGCAACCTGCTGTTCAAGGGAGCAGTCTGCTTCAAAACGATTTACAGATGGCTGTACACGGGATGGCTCAGCCGGCCGGTTAAGGTTCTCCGCCACAAAGGAAAGCGCCAAAAGCCCCAGGAAACAAGAAGGCGGTTTAGTGTCGACACACTAATTGCCAAACGTCCGGCAGAAATCAAAAGCCGCCAGTCTTTTGGCGACTGGGAACTGGACCCGGACAGGGCTGTGTGACCACCTTTGTCAAGCGTAAAACCCGCTGGTATGTGGCCGTCAAGATGCCAGATAGATCCGCCGAATCAATGGAATCTATCATTCGGTCCCTGTATAGCCGCATGCCGGAGAAGTTCTTCAAAACCGCGACCACTGACCGGGGAAAAGAATTCAGCTGTTACTTCGTGCTGGAAAAAGGGATTGGGATCGCTTTTTATTTTGCGGCCCCCTCTTCCCCTGGCAACGTGGAAGCAATGAAAACACCAATGGTCTCTTTCATGAGTTTTTTCAAAAAGGTACCAATTTCAACAAGGTGACAGACGACGAGCTGGGTTGGGCTCTCCAGCTGCTCAACAACCGGCCTCGTAAGTGCCTGGGCTGGCGCATGCTACACGAAGCGTTGCACTTAAATTGACAAATGATCATTGAAAATTAATATAAAAGGTCGTAAAGGTGAATATCAAAATAAATAGGAATTTATATAAGTTGGATAAATGGTTGTACATATTATTTAGAAAAGCATAGGAGACAGCGCTTAGCCCGGACAGTAGAACAGTGGCATTTGCGGGGCTACACGTTCCATGAGGCAGGAAATAAAGCCCAATAACTTCACCGCTTTGTCAGTCTTATCTACCCGCTCGTCCGATAGAAATCGCCGATCGCGTCTGCCGCCTTGGCCAGGAAATAGCAAGTATCCGTTCGCGGCCGCTGATTCAACGTTCGTCCCGCAGAAAAGCGCAGCCGCCAGCCCGCAGCCCATTACGCTGTTTTTCTAAAAGGAATTCTTACACGATAATAAGCGATGGATGTAAAAAGTTTAATTTAACTTATATAGTTACTAAAAAGCTTAGCTTCGAGAATTCTTTGATAGATAAAGGGCCTTCAATAAAATCGAATTATAAGAATAAATAAAGCCGATGTCGTAAAGAATCAAGAAACAAAGTTAAAATTAGGTCTTTCAATAAGAGATAATTCTTCTATTACAAATCGTATATTACCAGTTATGGAAAGAGTCATGCATCAAACAAAAGAGACTACCTATCTTACCATTCCAGAAGGTGACGAAGGGGTATTTATAGACTGTGCTCATCTGCCGTATTCATTTTCAAGCAGTGAAATGGTTGGTGCTAGAAGCCCTTTAAGTCATGGAGTTGCTAATAAGATGATTCTCGCCTACAAAAATAACGAGAAAAGAAAAAGAATTATACAAAGCCTTTTTCAAAAGGGGGAGCTGAAAGATTTAAAAGGGCTGGAGAAAGAGTTAGGCATCATAAAAAAATGTGGAATTTCTATCTCTTTTGACGAAATGAAAAGCATTTATGCGAGTATTTCGGCATCCATTTTTTTCTTGGGACGGCAGCATTGCAGCTGCGATCAGTGTAACCTGCCCATACTCCAGATTCGGAGAGAAAGAAATCGAAGTGATCATTAACTTTTGTCGAGGAGGCTGGAGCCGAAGTGTCGAAAGAATTAGGATGGAGATCAAGCGGAATGAAAGGTTATTACAGTTAACAAATGATTTTTATAAAATGAAATGCAGACTGCCCGCAAATGCTCACTTTCAGCGTCACTTGCCGGCTGTGAATGCTCATCACCTCCAAAAGGCCAACCTGCTTCCCAGCCGGCTGCGTTCCTTGAAGGCTAAATTTGTCTACATTCTCGAAACGTTTTTTTAAACAACGAATTTTCAAACTTAAGTTTTATACATACAATAACGGGAATGAGATAAACAACTAACCAGGATGAAGGGGAGGTTAAAGCGGTGACTTTGCTCTACAGCAAGGCAATGGAAGCGTTTAAGAAAGATGCCGAGCGTCAGGCTAAAGAGAAAGTTCAAGCGGTAAAGCCAAATGGTAAAAAATTTAAATAAGCTTTTTGATTCGCTCTTTAATGAAGGGCCAATTTATTTATATTCGCTTTTAAAGTCAGTTGTTCTCCCTGTCATCCTATAGAGGGTGACTTTTTTTGGTGTTTTTTATAAAATATCCATACTAGTATTTAATATAATGACATTTACCTTCGCTCCATGATCAATGCAGCAAAACTAATAGATATCATTTTCCATCCTCATATACTTCATCCTTTCATTGACAATTTTCTATTGAATTTTAGACAATCACTTTAAAAATTAACGAAATAAAACGAATTAACTTTTATTGTTAAATAAAAAGGTAAATGCTAAACAAAAATTGTAAAAAAACATGATTTTTATATGAAATTGACATGATGGTGAAAATAAGTTGAGAAAGGGTATTGAAAAAGGAAGTAACAATCAAATTCAACACTTATTGTAATTATAGTAACGAAAGGTAGACTTCATCGGCAATTGAACAGCTGCATGCCAGTATAAATCCAGCAAACAAAAGTGAAATCGAAGTATATGTTTAAAATCATCACAGAAAAAGTTGAATGATGCTGTTGATCCAGCTAAAGAAGCTCAATCATTTTAGTGAAAGGTGTCTGGTGCCGCCAGAGATGAGTGTCTTTATAAAGCAGCCGTGCAGTATTGCCATTCTTCGTTATAATGAGTATTCTGGCCGGCAATGTGATAAAGTAAAGAGCATTTTCAACAGGTAGTTGTAAATGTTCATCTTATCGTACGCAATAAAAATATAAAAGGCTCTTGATAAACTGGTAGGACTGACCCCTATTTACGAGACAGCAATCAAAATGAGGGGTCAGTCTTATTTAGCGCTCTGGTGATTTTTTATAGTCTATAAGTGTACGAATTATGCTTTAATTTGAGATTGGCATGCTTCAATTGAGGAGAATTGAAACGACTTTTAAGAACATTGCTTACATGAGATTGAAGAAAAGACTCCGAGGATTTCAGATATAAAATTATATGCCTTTATTCATCTCATACTCGTAAATACCTCAGTGTTATTAATAATTTATTTCTTAATAACAATTGATAATTTATAGTTTGCCTGCTCGTTTAGTTCTTCCAAAAATTGATTCATTTCTTCATTGGATGGGAATTTACATTCGAGAAGGTAACAACCATCTCCACTGATTTTATAGTTATTTATTACATATTGCTTTTGTGTCTCAAGGAACAGCAGATACGGCTGATGATAAGTGCTTTGTGTAATGACAGTGATAAAAGCGTGTACAAAATATCCTAATTTTACTGGGTTCACTTTAATGGTATAACCTTCAATCACTCCACTGTCTTCTAGCTTCATTACTCTAGCCGAAGCAGCCGGTCCAGTTAAATGGACTTTCTTCCCCAGTTCTTTCATTGTAATCCGACTATTCTTAGAGAGTTCCTCTAAGATACGAATATCCGTATTATCGAGCATTTTTTCATTCCTTTCATTAATAAAGTAAAAAGGCCAAAAGACTTTATTCAGTTTATGTATTCGTCTATGGAATACAGTATAAACTATATATTATGAATAAGAGATTTTAAAAAAGAGGAGTTAATAAATATGAATATACAACAAATTCGTAATGCAACACTCGTTGTTGATTATGCAGGGAAAAAGTTTTTAATCGACCCCATGTTGGCAGAAAAAGGAACGTATCCGCCTTTTCCAAATTCACCAAGACAGAATCAAAACAATCCTTTGGTAAGCTTGCCAACATCCATTGACAATCTTATTCAGGATATTGATGCGGTCATCGTGACTCATCTTCATTATGATCATTGGGATGAAGCCGCAAAAGAGGCATTGCCAAAAGATATTAAATTATTTGCTCAAAATGAAGAGGATGCAACAGAAGTTCGGAACGCTGGTTTCAAAAATGTAGAAGTGCTTACAGAAAATACTGTTTTTGAAGGTATCCAGTTGATCAAAACAAAAGGTGAGCATGGACGGGGCGAAATCTTAAAGCTTGCCGGCCTTGTGTGCGGTGTTGTCTTCAAGCACCCTGACGAGAAAGCATTATATATAGCTGGAGACACAGTGTGGTATGATGCCGTTCAAGAAGTAATTGACACACACAAACCGGAAGTTATTGTGGTAAACGCGGGAGATAATCAATTCTTTGAAGGCGGTTCTCTCGTTATGGGTAAAGATGATGTTTATGAAGTGTACAAAGCTGCCCCTGAGGCAAAAACCATTTGTATTCATATGGAAGCGGTCAACCACTGGGGACTGTCCAGAGAAGAGTTAAAAAGCTTTATTCAAGAAAAAAGCATGTCCTCTAACGTTTTAATACCGGATGACGGAGAATCCTACACATTTTAAAAGAAAAACGGACGGAAACTATAAGCAGTCATTTTGGGTAAAACTGCGCGTTTCGACTACTTCTTGCAGTGCATATATACAGATTCATTATTTATAACTAGCTTGATATAGAATGTGAAGATCACTCTATAGCAAAACCAGGTTTTAACAACTGTGAATACCATATAATAAAAGTCTTTTTACAAGCGTAAAAGCTTCTTATTGGAAAGAAGAGACCGAAAAAACATAGGAAATATACTTTAAAGCATGATTATCTGTATATGAATGATCATGCTTTTGGTTTTTAACGAGAGGGGGAAAAATTCTATTTATCATTTAAGCAGATCTTACTCGCATATAGACATCTTATCGCTAAAACAATTTTGGTGTTATATTTCTTCAAGCTGCTGCAGTCATAATACTCCTGCCTACTTTTCTTTGCTCTTCTTAAAGATTGAATTATACTGCTGAAGTTACTCCTGCCGAAACGTCCCAAAACATTTTTATAGGGCTATACCTATTTATTAGAAAACGAGCAAAATTGGTCCTTTGTAATTTGGTAAAAAATTTGATTTCTTTCATATTCATTTAAAGAGAGAGTCAAAATGGCATAAAATGTATACATTTAAAACGCTAGTTATTGTCTTAAACCCATTAATCCTATAATATAGATGAGAATAAAGTGAATGGTTGAGATGAAAGAAGGGTGTAAAAATGTTAAGAGCGTTTTTAGAAGACACTTCCAAAAAAAATGAAATTAAAAAATCACTATATAAATTAGTTCATAAACAAGGTCCGATCTCAAAAAAAGAGTTATTAACAAAATTCCAGGTACCTAAAACAACAATAACCCGAATGATTTATGAACTCGAACAGTTTGGGCTGATTCAAGTATCAGGCTATGGAGAAGCAAATGGAGGGCGCCCTCCTGTTCTTTATGATATTGTTCCTCATGCCGGCTATTTAATTGGCATTGAGATAGCCCGGACACATATGAATATCAATTTGTTTAATATGAAGATTGAAATGATCATGCAAAGGAATTATTCTCTAACCAAAGAACACACCCCCGAAAAGACCATAAAGCTTATGGAGGAAACCATTCAGGATTTTCAAGAAAAACAACAGTTATCCAAAGACGATTTAATTGGCATTGGGATTGGAGCAGTTGGCCCGCTGGACCGTAAAAAGGGTATTATTTTGAATCCGGAAGCATTTCCGGGGAATGGGTGGACGAACGTTCCTGTTAGCGAAATCCTATCACGTACTTTTCCAGGCAAGATCAAGTTAAATAATGGAGCAGATATGGCTGCGCTGGCAGAATACTATTTTCAGATGTTGGATGAAGGCAATATCTTATACTGTGTGAATGGTTATGCAATTCGCTGCGGTTATATAAGTGAAGGCGGCTTTTTAAATAATAAAGAAGGTGATTCCAATTCTTACGGCCATATGATTATTCAGCCAGGGGGCAGAAAATGTACATGTGGAAATAAAGGCTGCTTGACGGCTTATGCATCCCTAAATGCTATTTTTGAAAAACTAGAAGGAGCAAGTTTCGCGAACAAATCACAATCTGAGCTTACCGAATCTATTTTAAAAGGGCTGAGAGAGCAGGACTCTGCTATACAAGATATTGTAATGGAGGCCGCTCATTATTATGGGATGGGCATTGCAAATATGATCAATATTTTACATCCAGCAGAAGTAGTCCTCCATGGAAAGTTAATTTATCAATCTGATGATTACTATCATAAAGTGATACAAACGGCTAAGCAGTATACATACTCCAGAAAAGATCATGTAGTGATTAGAAAAGGAGCACTGGGAGAAAATGCGGCCTCTATTGGGGCGGCGGTGCAAGTATTTTACGAATGGTTTGACGATCAATCTTTTTAATTTTAAGCATAAGCTTCATTTTAAAAAAGTTTTGTTAAGGAGCAATATGGATTTTTTTGCTACACTAAAGCAACGAGTAGCTTCTTAATATTTCCGATGAATGTTTGAACAAGAAACAGAAAAAGGCCAAAGCTTCTCGGTCTTTTTTTTTGTGGAAATTTATAATAAAAGTTAACGGTTCTCCAAAAAAAGTTAATACCAAAATGGTAAAAAGTTTATTTACTTTATGCCATTTTGGAATAAAGTATGATATGCTAAAAAAAAGAAAAAATTATCTGCTAAAAACCGTATTGATGCTTTATTTTTTCGTTAGTTAAAGAACTAGTACCTTATTTAAATATAAGAGTTATTCAAAGGATATTAATATTAATAGGTCTTATAGGAAAATCTAAAAATTTAAAAAAGGAGAGGGTGTAATGAAAAAAGAGTGGAAACTTCTGCTGGATATCTTTATTACCTTTTTCAAAATTGCTCCTGTCACATTCGGAGGGGGCTATGCCATGATTCCGGTGATAGAGAGGGAAATCGTAACAAAAAAACAGTGGCTTGAAGAAAAGGATTTAACCGATGTATTTGCCCTTGCTGGCTCTGTGCCAGGTGCTGTTGCGATTAATTCAGCAACGTTTACTGGCTATAGGGTGGCGGGAGTGAAAGGAGCTCTCGCAGCAACGATTGGTGTGATAATTCCTACCTTTTTAATTGTGCTATTACTGGGTATTTTCTATATCACTTTTAAAGATAATCCCAAAGTAGATGCAGCTTTTGAAGGCATTAGGCCGGCGGTTGTGGCAATGATTGCTTTTGCAGCCTATAAACTTAAAGGATCGGCTCTTATTGATAAAACAACAATTACGGCTTTTATTCTTTCGGTTTTCCTGCTGCTTTTTTTTCAGGTTCATCCAATGCTTCTGATTATCGGGTCTGCTTTTTGCGGGATCATTTTGGTAAATATAAGAGCAAAGCTAGGGAAGAAAACTCCTATAGAGAACAAAGAGCAACAGCTGGATTATTTTATGGGAGCGAATATATAACGAAAGGGGGGGGGCTTGAGATGACACTATGGTTATTGTTTAAAACATTTTTTTTAACGGGGCTTCTGTCATTTGGAGGCGGTTATGCGATCATCCCGGTGATTGAAGCGGAAGTAGTGAAGTATGGATGGATGACAACGCGTCAATTCACAGAAATTATTGCCGTAGCAAGTATGTCACCAGGACCTATTGCGACAAACAGTGCTATTGTAGTCGGCTATGAAACAGCTGGCATAGCAGGAGCGGTTGTTTCAGCCGTAGCAATGGTACTTCCGTCTTTAGCGATTATCTTAATCGTAGCGGCCTTTTTCTCAAAGGTAAATGACAACCGGACTGTTAAGTCTGCTTTTTACATGCTTCGCCCTATCGTTGTCGGATTAATCGCGTATGCAGCGATTAAATTTGCTCTATCAAGCCATATGATCGGCTCTCTCTCTCTTCACTCACTTAGCTTGATCATTATCTTCTTTGTTTCTCTTATTGCCCTGTCAAAATTAAAGGCACATCCTGCTTTTGTTATTTTATTTGCCGGCCTGGCTGGCATCGCACTTTATTCATAAAAAGTGTACTGTACTATGGTATTCACAAATAAATTCATTAAAAGGAACTTCAATGTAGTTTGCAAGTCGACGAGGAACCGTTTTGTAAAAAACTTGGTTACATACTGAGCGCTTAATTACGATAAAGCTATGTGCCTCCTTCCACGGAAATTTCGAAGAAGGTTTTCCGCTTATCTTATTAAGAAACGTGAACCAGATAATTCTAATATAAAAATAAAGAGCTGACTTAAATTAGTCAGCTGTAGCCTTTAATTCAGTTTTTTCTATACATAACTGAATTATTTAAAAGAAGTGCCTAAGTTTTAGTGAGAAATCGAAAACCGCCATTCATGTATTTTATCCACCTCAACGATTTCTTTATTTTTATACGCAGGCCGTCTTTAAACGATCAAGACGAGCCTTTACTGTAGAAGAAGGCTTTAACTTAACTGCGGCTTCTATTTTAAGAGTAGACGGGGATAATTTTTGGCACTTACATAGTCATCTATAAATTGGAGCGTTTTTTGTTGGCGTACAGACATTTTTTTTAGTATGAGTTTTTTTCTTTTGCTACGCTTTTCCTGCTGCTAAAATATTGGGGCACTTAATTTGACAAATGATTTTTTTAAAACAATGTTAAACAGGCATTTCTAATCCATAACGCTCAACGACTGATACAAGTTCATCTAAAACATTTTTAGATAGCGGAATACCTTCTACTGCCAGTTTTTTTGATCTTTCATATTCGATCTCCCCCGGCAAGTAAATTCGATCATATCCATGTGCAAGTGGGATGTTACGAATTTCTTCAATCATTTGGTCCATCCGACCTTTAAAAGAATCCAATTCTTCAAATAGATCAGCTCGTATCACAAGAAAAAACTGGCCGACATTCTGACTTTTATTTAAATCTTTGTAAAGACTTGAAATATAAGGGCCAAAAGCCGCACCTGTTAGAAGTCCTGATAAAACCTCAATAAAAAAAGCAAGCCCATATCCTTTTGGGCCGCCGACAGGAAGAACGAGACCTTCTCCTGCTTCAGTAGGGTCAGTTGTGGGATACCCTTCTTTGGAAATTGCCCAGCCAATTGGAATCTCCTGATTATTTTTGCGAGCTAATGTAATTTTGCCACGTGCGACAACGCTTGTTGCCATATCAAATACAATATCAATTTCTTTTCCAGCTGGAACTCCATAAGATAAAGGGTTTGTTCCAAAATATCCCTCTTTTCCGCCCCAGGGTGCCATACTGGACGGCGCATTTGTGACGGCAAGACCAATACAATTATTTTGCGCGGCGTACGCTGTATAATCCGCAAGCATTCCACAATGAGATGAATGATTAATGCCGACAATGGCGATTCCAGTTTTTTTGGCTTTTTCAACAGCTAGTTGCATCCCTTTTGTGGCAAGAACAATACCAACACCACCTCCACCGTCTAGCAGCATACTGGACGGCGTTTCTTTAACTACATTGATTTCTGTTTTCTTTTTCATAATGCCAAGGTCAAGCCGTTTCGTATAAATGTCGACCCGGCTGACCCCGTGAGAATCAATGCCTCTTAAATTCGCCAGAACAAGATGACGTGCTACAATACTAGCTTGTTCTTCATTTAACCCGGCAGCCTGGAAGATTTCAAGCACGCACTTTTCAAGTTCTTCTTTTTGAATAGTAATCAATTTTCATCCCCCTATTTTTAAAGCGTTTTCAAAAAAGTGTTTACATGAGAAATAAACGATGTTACGATAATTTCTCAATGTAATAAATTTTACAAAAATAAATATTAGTGTTATTTTTACAACATTTTCTATTTGTATATTAACTGACGAGTCTTAATTCGTCAATGAATCTCTAAAAACAATTAACAGGTTTACTTCATTAAAAGAAAGTGTGAGAAAGTTGAAGATTTACCGATTTAATGGGGTTAATTTGGCAAGATTAAGGATTCATCCAAATTCACATTGAACAAAGCGGGAAAATATTTTATTGGAGCGATTACTAGACCCTGTTTTTCAAGAAAATTACTGTAACACAAGAAATTAAGGTAAGAAAAGAGGTGGGCTATCATTTAGATCTAGAAAAGCAAAGATGCAGAAAAGCAAAAATGTCAGAAAAATATTTACTTTATCTGTTATAAATGTTACGATGCTTTTAACGGTAGTAATAAATATTACTTAAATATTTTAGTTAGTTATTTTTACTACAAAAGTGGATTTATTTTTTTATACAGTTTGAAACCGCTGTCAGTTATTTAAAAGTTTTGAAAGGGGATTTTGCAATTGAGTTATACAGCACCGCTTTTATCATCGGAAGTAATCGAACGCGCAAAAAAACTAAATACTACATTAATCTCAGATGCTTTGGGAGGTACGGGCTCCATGCACTATACAGTAAAACCAGTAGCTCCTGGCATGAAAGTAGTTGGGACCGCTTTAACAGTAGATTTGAGAGCTGGTGATAACCTTTTCCTGCACCAGGGTATTTACTGTGGCGGTGAAGGCTATGTTCTTGTTGCAGACGGCAAGGGACACACTGAAAATGCGTACCTTGGAGAATTAATGGCTGGAGCGGCCAAAGCAATGGGTCTTGAAGGGATTATAGTTGATGGTTTTGTCCGGGACAAAGAAATGCTTGGTGAAATTGGCTTGCCGATTTTTGCAAAAGGATTTATTCCGAACGGACCATTCAAGGATGGCCCCGGGGCTATTAATACACCCATTTCATGTGCAGGGGTGGCTGTTCATCCAGGAGATTTAATTGTAGGGGATGAAGATGGAGTAATCGTTGTTCCGAAAGATAAGATTGAGGAAGCTTTGCACAAAGCTGAAAATAAATTGCAATACGAAGAAAAACGTCTTCAAACGATTGCGAATTACGAAGAAAAACGAAAACAAGGGAACACAGATGGAGTCAGCATCGCACCGCCATGGTTAGAAGATAAGATAAAAGAATTTGGCTTTTAAGGAGAAAGGAGAAAGAATATGCATTTAGGATTTATTGGGTTTGGAGAAGCTGCATTTGAATTAGCATCAGGTTTAAAACAGCAAGGACTTGAACAGATGACGGCGTATGATCCGCTATGGGATGTACCAGCCTACAGCGAATTATTACTAAATCGCTCTACAACAGCAGGTGTAGTAATTGTTCACACGCCAGAGGAAGTTTTGCAGCAGGTCAATGCTGTTATCGTTGCGGTACCTGCTGATAAAGCACTTGGAGTAAGCAGTCAGTTAAAACCACATTTACAAAATGGTATTTTATATATAGATGTATCCGCTTCTAATCCTGATGTGAAGAAGGACATTGCTAAAAACGTTCGTGAAAAAGGCGGGAAATTCGTTGACGCTGCAATGATGGGTCCACTTCCGGTATATAAACATGAAGTTCCTATTTTAGCAAGCGGTGACGGGACGGATACCTTTATGGAAATCATGCGGCCATTTGGTATGAACATCAGTAAAGTAAGTGACGTGCCGGGAGAAGCAACAGCTGTTAAACTAATTCGCAGTATTTATATGAAGGGTGTTGCCGGCCTTTATATTGAACTTCTTGAAGCAGCACACGAGTTCAATGTTGATAAACTTGTAATTGATTCACTCAGTGAAACAATAAATGGCCGCACATTTGAGGAAACAATGAATCGGCTTGTTACAGGCACAGCTCTTCATGCAGGTAGACGATCAGTAGAACTTGGCGGGACCATTTCGATGCTTGATTCTGTCAATATTGATTCTTCCATGTCAAAAGCAGCGAAAGAAAAAATTGAAAAGCTTGCTTCTTTAAATTTAAAAGATAAATTCAATGGGGAAAAACCGGAACATTGGCTTCAGGTAATTGAAGCTTTTAAAGTAACAAACTAAGCATCTAAGACGAATGATTACGGCTGCCGGCGGTGCCGGTGCCGTATACCTTAATAAATATTATGTGAAAAGAGGTGCCTTATGGGTATTGGTATTTGGGCATTACTTGTATTTATTGGAATCATTGTATTCTTCAATCTTGTATTAAAACGAAATATTGCGGAAGCAATGCTTGCTGGCTTTATTGTAACCGCTTTATTCGGTGGTGCACAAGCACCAGAGTTAATGTGGAATGGGTTATTTTTTGCAGCTACTAACGACGTGCTATATGCTTCAGTAGCCTTTGTATTTATGGCTTATGTAATTGACAAAACAGCAGTTATCGCCAGCCTGATCAAAATTCTTAATTCTCTTCTCGGGCGTCTTCCAGGTGGAGCAGCATATGTTGATACAATTGCGTCCGGTGTGATGGGGACACTTGCTGGTTCTAATTCCGGAAACACGGCAACGACAGGATCGATCACAGCGCCATGGATGGTACGCTCTAATTTTAGCAAAGAGTTATCCGCTACAGTCGTTGCCGGAAACGGTGGTCTTGGTGCTGCACTGCCTCCAAGCGCGTCGATGTTTATTATGCTTGGCTTTGCACCAGTCGCGGCCGTTGTGTCAGAAGGTGATTTATATGTCGCATTATTTATTGCCGGTGTCTACCAAATTGTTTATAGAATCTTTTTAATTATGTATTTTGTTAAAAGGGATAAGATAAAAGCTGTTTCTCCAGACTTTATACAGCCATTGAAAGAATCTTTACGCACTGGCTGGACATCAACGTTAATTTTCTTGGGTGCATTAATTCCCATTGTCATGACGATCGGACCGCTCGCTGAAAACTTTGCAGCAAATCCAGCTATAGGAGAAAGCGCACTTGACAGCATTTCATTAATCACATGGATTCCCATTTTAATTATTATAATTAGTTTTATGGTCGGCTGGGCGCATCTTCCGAAAACTAAATCTGACTGGTCTGTGTTTTTAAACAATTCTATTCCGCGCTTTTCAACAATAGGCGCCCTGCTTGTATTCGCTTATGCGTCAAGTCAGGTACTAACAGATTTAGGGCTTGCAGAAGATTTAACAGCTCTTATGGGCTCAATCGCGATTTCTAAATGGCTTATGGTAATGCTTGTAGGCTTGCTTGTTGCACTGGTAGCTGGGCCATTGTCTTCAACTGCTACATTAACAGCGATTGGAATGGTTGCTTTTGCAGGAATGGTTTCTGCTGGAGTTGACCCGTTACTTGCAGTTGTCGCAATTCTAGTATTTGCTTCAACAGAAGGTGCTTCTCCACCGGCATCCGGTTCTATTTTTATTGCGGCTTCTCTGGCAGGAGCGCAGGCTGAAAAAACATTTGTACCGCTCGTTATATACTATGTCCTTCCAATTCTATTAATCGGTTATTTAATAGCTATGGGTATTCTTCCGGTTCCAATGTAAAAGAAAGGAGCGAAAATGATGAAAAATATAATTGCTGCTTTATTTAAAATGTGCCTCGTCTTGTTTTTATTAGGAGGTACATGCCTCGTTTTTGGACAACTGGGCGGTTTGCTTTTGCAAAATGGCGATATGGTGATCAAAACATGGGATATTTTTGCTAATCCAACTTTTACGATCAGCGCTATTGGCGGCATACTCGGCTTTATTTTAGGATATTTTCCTAAAGAAAAAACAGATGAAGTTGATTTGTATTCTTCAGATGAGTTTAGTGAGGAAGTAGAAAACGTACGCTGATCAATAGATTTAAGCAGACAGTCCAACTGGATACGTCTGCTTTTTTCTTTTTCCTGTATGTTAGAAAGGAGACAGGAAAGAATGAAAAAAAGAAGACAGTTTCATTCCTATACACTCTTTACATGCACAACGCTATATATGGTCAGTATCGCAGGCAGTAGACCCCTCATTCCCTTATATGCCAATAATCTAGGCGCCAGTCACATGGAAGTTGGAGTTTTAGTTTCCTTATTCTCTTTTTTGCCGCTTTTTGTATCTATTCCATTTGGAAAATTGATAGACCGTGTTGGCATTAAGAAGCCCTTGATAACAAGTATTATATTGGGAAGCGTGGCTCTGATAATACTATTTTTATTTGGAAACATAGCAGGGGTTTATCTGTCACAAATATTTTCTGGGCTTTCTCAGTTAGTGTTTGTATTGTCGATGCAAGCATATTCAGGGCAGTTTTCAAAAAGAAAAATTCGTGAATATTATATCTCGGTTTTTAGTATTGCTGTCGCAACAGGTAGTTTTATTGGTCCGCTAATAGCAGGTTTTTCGACTGATTTTTTCAGCTATAATGATGCATTTTTATTATTAGGAATTCTATTAATCCTTATGCTTCCATTGTCTTTTGTATTTAACAGTAAACAACCAATCGAGAAACCATCCCGAAAAAAAACGGGAAATGCTTTTGATCTGCTTCGAATCCCTGACTTGAGAAAGGCGGTGTTGGTCAGTTCTATCATTTTGCTTTCAAAAGATACATATATCGCTTTTTTTCCATTGCTTGCATCTGAAAATGGACTTTCAGCTTTTGCGATTGGCGTTATTGTATCATTAAACGCAGGAGCTGGCATGCTGATACGGGGCTTTTTACCATGGATTTCTCAACATTTAAAGCGGGATATGATCATTACCCTTTCGATCCTTTTGGCAGGTCTTTCTTATCTTTTACATCCTATTGCAGATCATATTGTATGGCTGAGTATTTTATCTCTTCTTTTAGGATTTTGTACGGGAATTGCACAGCCGCTTTCTATCTTTGCTACCATCATGGCACTGCCTAAAAATCGTGTAGCGGAAGGTCTGGGATTGAGGCTGACATTTAACAAATTGACTCAAATTTTGGCACCGCTTTCTCTAGGTGCAGTTTCAGGTTTTATTGGAATGTCTGGTGTATTCTATATATGCGGAATGATTATTTTAACTGGTTCTATTCATTTTAAAAAAGTCATTTTTACAAAAAAAGAATAAGATGATACTATTTTTAAAGGTGATAGGTGGAAAATTTACGACATCTGATGTCTATTTGGAGAGATAAAATGGAAAACCCAATTATTAAACTGCAGGAAAAAATTTCAGAACTGACGGAAACACAAAAGAGGGTAGCAGACTACATTATTAAACATCCGCTTGATGTTGCTTTTCTGACAGTGGATCAATTAGCGGGCATCGTCGGTACAAGTACAACAACCATTATGCGTTTAACTTTTAGCGTTGGTTATTCGGGATACACAGAATTTCAAAAAGGGCTCCAGGAGATACTACGTAATCGTGCTGCTCCACAAACAAGACTTGAGGCTAATATAAAAGGGATGGGCGAGAATAATTTATGGGGGCGGTATGCAGAAAGCCAGATCAGCAGCATACAGGATACCATGAATATGATAACACCTGAAGTACTTGAGCAGACTGTTGAAAAAATTATATTGGCTGAACGTATTATCTGTACGAGTGTGAGAAGCGGTATGCCTGTAGCACAATACTTAACACATGGACTTAACCGGCTTTTGGGAAACACACAAATGATCGTCGCTGACGTAAGTGATTGGGTGGATAACATCGTAAATATGACATCAAACGATTTGGTTATTGCCATAAGTTTCCCGCGATATGCAAGGAGAATTATTGACTTTACAAAAACGGCAAAGGGGAACGGGGTACAAGTTATTTCTATTACGGATAGCTACTCGTCACCTCTTATGAAGTATTCCGACTTGATTTTGCCTTGCAATTCCAGTAGTATCGCTTTTCATAATTCAGCGGTATCATCTATGTTTGTTGCCGATTATTTAATCAGTGCTATTGCAATCAACTACCCTGAAAAAACAAAGGAACGTCTTGATAAAGTAAATGAGATTTTAACAAATATGAATTATCATTCCTTACATGAATAATCCTTAATTATCAAAACAGGGTAATATTACATTGCATGATTGATAATTAGAATTGCTTTTAAAATTTAGAATAAAAAGAGTTCAGCTCTTCAAATAGCAACAAAGGTAGATGACCGTTATAAAAACAGCAAAAATAACCCGGTTACAGA
>NZ_LAHL01000079.1 GCF_000966195.1 Domibacillus robiginosus
TCCCCTTTCCTCCTCCATTTTTAACATAAGTGCATAATTGGAGATATGAACGCCCATCTGATTCATCAGATGGGCGTTCTTTTTATATTTTAACGACCGTAAACCGGTCGGAAAGCAGAAGCCAGTTTTGCGGAAAAGCAAAACCAATTTTCCAATAAGCGATTCCGCGCAGTCCGAGTTCCCTTATCAGCGAGAATTTGGCATCAACTGAGCGTGCATCTTCAAACCAAATTTTATGAGCGCGTCCCTGGTCGTCTGTGTAGTCGATAAAAGGCGCCTGTGCCGTAAAATCATAACGGACGGAAGCGTTGTACTGTGCAGCCCGTCGCAGGGCTTCCTGCGGGCTGACCGCTCTTGCAAACGGGTTTCCTGGCCTATATGGAAGTGTCCAGTCATATCCATATAAATTCTGACCCATGACGATTTTAGAAGCAGGCATTTCCGTTACGGCATACGCAAGGACGTTACGAACGGGTCCAATCGGTGAAACGGCCATCGGCGGACCTCCACTGTATCCCCATTCATAGGTCATAAGGACGGAGAAATCCACAATTTCTCCGTGCGCTTTGTAATCATGTGCTTCATACCACTGCCCCTGCTGGGTAGCGCTTGTTTTAGGGGCAAGAGCTGTCGAGACCGTTTTGCCTTCGCGGTGAAATCGTTCTACCGCGCGACGGAGAAACTGGTTGTACGCTTCGCGGTCCTGAGGGCGCAAATATTCAAAATCAAAATGAATATCCCTGAAATTGGTTTGGCGGGCAATCCGACTAATATTGTTTAAAAAGGTTTCCTGCACAGCCGTGTCGTTCAGTAGAACGCTGGCAAGCTCTCCACTGAACTGACCCTCTTCCAGGTTGGTAATATCCATCATTAACACTGTGCCGTTTTGTTCAGCAATCGTAGAGACAGGGCGCACAACAGGCTCATCCAGTGAGCCATCCCGGTTCGCATTGTAACTGACTGGAGCGAAGTAAGTCAGATGAGGCGCTGCTTCGCGAGCTTGATTAAGAATATTGCTTGAATAACCGGCTGCAGAAGGCTCGATATAAGCAAGGGACTCGATCTGTTTTTTAGGAGGCGATGGAATACGCAGCTGACGTCCAATTTGAAGCGGAGCAGTTGGCGACAGGCCGTTGAGCCGAACGATTTCTTCAACGGTTACACCATACTGTCTTGATATTTTCCATAGGCTGTCTCCGGCGACCACAGTGTGGAATCGGCCTGCAATAGGGATCACTAGTGCCTGTCCGACCACAAGATGTGGCAGAGTCGCAAGCTGGTTTGCGTTGCTGATTGCCTCGACGGTTGTCCCGTATCGCCGCGCGATTTGAAATAATGTATCGCCGCTTTTTACAACATAAATGTCCATACGCCGTTCCTCCTCTCTCTACTAAGTGTACAGAGGGAAGGAGCGTCTTATGACAACAGTTGAATCAAATCATTTGATGGACGCACATCTGCGCTAAGAACGGTTTCCATCATTTCAAGTGCATACTCGTTGAATTTCTTTTCCTCAGATGCAATTGCATCCTTTGGAATATAAATTTTAAATTCACGCATGTAAGCATCATTCGCTGTAAAGAATACACAAATGTTTCCGGCTACTCCTGTTACTGCAACGGAATCTACATCCAGTTCATGCAGCAGTGTATGAAGAGCGGTGCCGTAAAAAGCGGAATGCTTCGGCTTGATTAAAAAGTAATCTTCGTCGCCGGGCTTTATTTGCTGTATAATAGGATCGCTTATTTCATTGGATGCGTGATCTGTAATAAGATTTATATCCGCTTTCCAGAGCCCATAATGGTCGTTTATATAAATAACAGGCCAGACCTTTTTGTGGAAATGATCTTTCAGCTGCAGAATCGATGGAGTCATTTCTATTGTAAAACCAGCCAGCTGTTCTCCTTTTGGAAATTGAAAATCATTAATCATATCTACAATCAAAAGTGCACATTTTTTAGTCATTACTTTTCCTCCTTCACTTCTATATAGTACTACCCGGATTTTTACAGAAGGGAGCATCAAAATGGATGAATTTTTTATGAAGTTAGCAATTGAAGAAGCAAAAAAAGCAGAACAGCTCGGTGAAGTACCGATTGGTGCTGTTATTGTTAAAGATAACCAGGTGATTGCATCAGGCTATAACTTGCGTGAAACGACTCAAAACGCGGTTACACATGCAGAGCTTTTGGCTATTCAAAACGCTTGTGAAGCAACAAAAGGATGGAGACTTGAGGGAACGACGCTTTATGTAACACTGGAGCCGTGTCCAATGTGCAGCGGCGCAATCCTGCTGTCACGTGTAGAACGGGTTGTTTACGGAGCAGCAGATCCAAAAGCGGGCTGCGCGGGCACACTGATGAATCTGCTGGAAGACGATCGTTTTAATCATCGTTGTGAGGTCGTACCCGGTATGTTAGAAGAAGAATGCGGCATGATTTTAACCCAATTTTTTCGGAATATCCGACAAAGAAAAAAGGAACAAAAAAAGCGGCAGCAGAGTAAATAGTTCCCACATTGCTTTTTTTCGCTATAGGTAGTATAATAGTTCTTGCCGTGCTAGGTGGGGAGGTAGCGGTGCCCTGTATCCGCAATCCGCTCTAGCGGGACTGAATTCCTTCTCGAGGCTGTTTAATTGTGGGGTCTGCCTTTTGTAAGTGGCGTTGACGTCCGGGTCCTGCGCAATGGGAACCCATGAACCATGTCAGGTCCGGAAGGAAGCAGCATTAAGTGGACTCTCTCATGTGCCGCGGGGCAGCCTGGGCTGAGCTAACTGCTCAAGTAACGCCTGTGATTGGCAGTCGACAGAAGGTGCACGGTATTACATAATCAGTTTAAACAAGGCGTCCGGTTTGCCGGGCGCCTTTTTGCTTTCATTGGAATAGAAAAGGTGTGCCCGTTCGTTTATAATAAAATAAGAAAGATGAAGGAGGTACAGAATGAGCTATCAGGCATTATACCGTGTATGGCGGCCGCAGAACTTTGCGGATGTCGTTGGGCAGGAGCACATAACGAAAACGCTTCAGAATGCTCTCCTTCAAGACAAAATCTCGCATGCTTATCTGTTTTCTGGACCGCGTGGAACCGGAAAAACGAGTGCAGCGAAAATTTTAGCCAAAGCGGTAAACTGTGAAAATGGTCCTTCGGTAGAACCATGCAATGAATGTGCATCCTGCAGAGGGATTTCAGACGGATCAATTCAAGATGTTATTGAAATTGATGCGGCCTCGAATAACGGTGTAGATGAAATTCGCGATATCCGCGACAAAGTAAAGTACGCACCCGGCTCTGTCCGGTTTAAGGTATATATTATTGATGAGGTGCACATGCTTTCAACCGGTGCATTTAACGCGCTGTTAAAAACGCTTGAAGAGCCGCCGGCGCATGTCATCTTTATTTTGGCAACAACAGAACCGCATAAAATTCCACTGACGATTATCTCTCGCTGTCAGCGGTTCGATTTTAAACGAATTACGGCTCAAGCTATCACGGGACGGATGACGCTTATTTTAAATGAAACAGGAACAGCGTTTGATGAATCCGCATTGCCGATTATTGCGCGGGCGGCAGAAGGCGGCATGCGAGATGCCCTCAGCCTTCT
>NZ_LAHL01000008.1 GCF_000966195.1 Domibacillus robiginosus
TCTTTGGCTCATCACTTGTTTATTCATAAGCAAGCTTGTAAAGCTCTTTCATGAGTAATACAACACCCTTTTCAAGATCTTCCGGCTCTGTCCATTCCTCCGGCGAATGACTGATACCATTTCGGCTCGGTACAAACAGAAGCATGGTCGGGCAGCAGTTGCCAAACACTTGCGAATCATGACCGGCTCCGCTGACCAGCGTTTCATAAGAAAGCCCTAACTGCCCGGCTCCTTCAGCCGCTGATTTTGCCATTGTCTGATCGAGCGCGACCGGTTCAACGTTCATCCACCGCTGCATAATTATGGTCATGCCAAGATGCCTGGCCCGTTCTTCAAATGCTTTTATTTTTTCTTCAAATTGATTTAACACGGCAGTATTGTAATGGCGCACATCAAGACTACATTCCGTTTCACCAGCAATTACATTTGATGTATTCGGCCTGACACTTACTTTTCCAACTGTAGCAACAAGCGATGAGTCCATTGCCTCTGCTTCATCTGATATAAATGAAATCCACTCAGCCATCAGCCGCATTGCATCCTTTCGCATGGTCATAGGCGTAGTGCCGGCGTGATTGCTTTCTCCTTTAAACTGAACCGTATACCGCCGTTGGCCGACAATATGGCTTACGATTCCGATTGATTTCTTTTTTCTTTCAAGAATAGGCCCTTGTTCAATATGCACTTCCACAAACGCTTTCGGCTTTTTCAGTTGGCTCGGCATCGATGTAGCGCCAAAGCTCGCTTTTTCCATCGCGTCTTTCAGGGAAATACCGTCTTGATCATAAATATGTTCTGCCTGATCCAGGTCATAAAGGCCCGTTATCCACCCTGAGCCCCAGAAGGTAAGAGGAAAACGACTCCCTTCTTCTTCAGCCAGCGAAACAACATCAATCGTCCGCTTTGGCGGCCCGTATTGTTCATATAAACGTTCAACAGCCAATAAGCTGGCCGCAATCCCATAGGCACCGTCAAATTTTCCTCCATTGATTACCGTATCGATGTGGGAGCCTGTTAAAATAACCGATTCCGGCTCTTCCACACCGACACGGCGGCCAAACAGATTGCCCACTTCATCAAATCGGACATCCAGCCCTTTTGCCTGCATCAGCCCTTTTAACGCGTGCTGCGCTTCAAGCCACGTGTCTGAGTACAAGAGTCTGGTTACACCGCCACCTTCGTTGCCTCCAAACACCGCCAGCCATTCTAGCATGTCGTTCGCTGTCTTAAAACCATAATCTGCTTCCTGCACTGGAATCGTCACATGAATGCCCCCTTCTTCTGCATGGTGTTTTTTACTCCTCTTTTACGGTAATTTATATTGGTATGCTTCATAGCCGTTTCGACCATTCGCAGGGCTGCCTGCTGTGCTCTGGCTGCCAGCTTCTGTTCATCAATACGAATAAGCCGCCCATTTTCCACGACTACTTTTCCTCCGACAATTGTCGTATCCACTTGAGGAGTTCCCGTTAAAACAGGCAGTGCCGCATCATCAAACAATGCACCAGCATACTCAAGACGATTGCTGTCAATCATAAATAAATCAGCCGCTTTCCCGACTTCAAGCGATCCGATAGCATCTTCCCAGCCCAATACTTTTGCGGAGCCGTTCGTCGCTACTGACAGGCATTCTTCTGCAGAGAGCGCATTTGTACCCTGCTGATGTTTATGAAGAAGGTTCATTACCTTTAATTCAAGAAGCATGTTCGATGCGTCATTTGATGCTGAACCATCTACACCGAGTCCGACATTTACGCCTTTCTTTTGCATATCGAGGATGGGAAAAGCACCGGAAGAAAGCTTCATGTTGCTGCTTGGACAGTGGGCAACCCCGCATCCACACGAACCCATGGTTTGCATTTCATGCTGATTAAACCAAATTCCATGCGCATACCAGACATCGCTGCCGACCCATCCTGTTTCTTCCATTAATTCTAGCGGCCGAAGTCCAAGCTTTTCGCGGCAAAACCTTTCTTCATCCTTTGTTTCGGCTAAATGGGTGTGCATACGCACTCCATAACTTCTTGCCAGATAAGCAGATTCTTTTAATAATGATTTGCTGACTGAAAATGGAGAGCATGGCGCGACTCCAACTCGAAGAAACGAAAACTTGCTTGAATCATGGTACGTTTCGATCACGCGCCTCGTGTCCTGCAAAATAATTTCTTCTGTCTGAACCACTTCATCCGGCGGCAGACCGCCCTGCGACCTGCCTAGACTCATAGATCCTCTTGTGGGAAAGAAACGAACGCCCAGGTCACGGGCTGCACGGATTTCTTCATCAATCAGCTCACCGCTTATGCCATCAGGAAAAACATAAAAATGATCTGCAACCGTTGTACAACCGCTTTTTAATAATTCACCTAAACCGGTCATCGCACTCAAATAAACATCTTCTGGTTTGATATGACGCCAAATATCATAAAGAGTAAGCAGCCAGTCAAACAATTCACAATCCTGCGTCCGCGGAATGTTTCGCGTGAAGGTTTGATACAAATGATGATGTGTATTGATCAAGCCCGGATAGACGATTTTGTCCTTTGCATCAATAACTGTATCTGCTGTTTCGAATGGAATAGAAGAACCGATTGCTTTAATTTCCTGTCCTTCTACATAAATACTTCCACCTGGATATTCGCGGCGCTTTTCATCCATTGAAATAATATTTCTGGCATTTTTAATTAGTAATGTACGCATGTAATCTCCTCATTCTTCATCATTGGAAAAGAAAGACCCCAGCATCCCAGGAGAAACTAAGGTCTTTTTTACTTTATTTTTTATTTATGTCCGGGTAAAAATTCGGTTGTAAAGATCTCACCTGTATCAAAATCCTCTTCAAGCAGTCCGATTTCAAGGAGCTGGTTTTTCAACGTATCCCAGCGCTCTTCAGTCATGTAGCCAATTCCATGCTCAGCGGCATCCTTGCCATAAATATAGTCATGCTGCGTTTCTGTCTCAAAGTTTAGTGCTTCAAGTTCAATATTTGGATTTTCACCAATAATCACTTCATTGATTTTGTCAGATGATTTCTCATATGACTCCCATCCTTTTATATAGGAATCAACAAACGTCTCAACGGTTTCTTTATTGCTTTCCAAATAATCTTTTGTAGTAAAGAGCACTACATTATAAGGGTCATAACCAGACTCTGAGACAAGCAGCGTTTCAACCGGTACATTTTCCTGCTCCATAAAAAACGGCTCAGAAGTAACAAATGCCTGGGTTACCGATGTTTTGTTGTCAATAAAATTCACATGCTGGCCATTGTAGCCCAATTCTGTTGCACCGCTTAAATCATATTTATTTTTTAAAAAGTCCCAGTAGGTAATGCCCGGCTGAACAAATACTTCCCGGCCATTTAAATCCTCGAAGTCTTGAATGTCTTCCCCCTTGTGATACATAAACGCCTGCGGACTTCCCTGCATGGTTGCGGCTACTGCTACAAGATCAATACCCTGATTCCGGGCAATCAGCATTTGGTCTGCGTGCGCCAGCCCGAACTGTGCATCACCTGCTGCAACAATTTGAACTGGTGATACTTGCGGTCCGCCCGGCTCTACTTCGACGTTCATTCCGTTTTCTTCAAACGTTCCTTCCTCAAGCGCGCTGTAAACGCCGCCATGCTGTGATTTCGGGAACCAGTTTAACACAAGCTTTACATCTTCCGTTTTTTCCTCAGTACCGGCCGATTCATTTTCATTTTCTGTTTGAGTTGCGCTCTCTGAACTACACGCTGAGAGCAGAAGCCCTGCTGCCATCACAGAAGCAAGAATCCCTCTCGATTTCCATTTCACATTCTCCATTTCTCTTCCTCCTGCATTCATTTATTTTTCTGATTTCATTGCTGATTCATGCCAGCTGCCGAGCAGCATTTTCGAGAACAAGCTGACGATCAAGTAAAAGCTGATGCCAAGAATGGCGGCTGCAATACCGCATGAAAACAAAAATGATGTTTTCACTTGAATAGCGGCCACTGTAATCGCATAGCCAAGACCGCCATTTCCGCCACCGATACCGGCTACGTACTCTCCAACAATGGCGCCGACAATTGATAACGTGCAGGAAATCTTTAATCCCGTCATGATATATGGCATGGCGGCCGGAATGCGCAGCTTCCACATGCGCTGCCACTTGGATGCGTTATAAAGTGTAAACAGCTCATCCATATTTTTATCAACTGAATTCAAGCCCATCAGCGTATTAGAAATAACAGGGAAAAATCCGATTAAAAAAGAAATGACAACGATAGAATTAAAGCCGGCTCCAAACCAGATCACAACAATCGGAGCAACTGCCACTACCGGGATCGTCTGTAAAATAATAGCGTACGGATAAATACTCCGCTCTAGTATTTTCGAGCTAGCAAGCAGCACCGACACCCCTATCCCAATAACTGCACTTAATAAAAAGCCAATGACCGATTCAAAGATGGTAATGCGGATCGCTTCCGACAGCAGGGTCCAATCTGCAATCGTGGCTTCCCAAACGTCTGTCGGCTTCGGTAAAATATAATGCGGCAACCCCAGCGCAAGCGGGATTGTCTGCCAGAGTGTAAGAAACAAAATAAACGCTATAATTGGTCCGAGGTACAGTTCTTTAAACGTTGAGGCAAACGGCCGCTTTCTCCTGGCGGCGGCAGTGAGTGCGTTTTGCTGCTTCGTCATCTCCATTTCAGGCATTGCCATTTAAACCGTCTCCTTTCGGGATTCATGAGATTCAAGGCTCGCTGAAGCGATTTCCACATATTTTGAAAAAGCGGGGTCTGTTCTCATGCTGAGTTCACGCGGATAAGGAAGATTCACATCAATGACCGATGAAAGCCTGCCTGGACGGGCGGACATTACCGCGATTTTAGAAGATAAAAAAACTGCCTCGTATACATTGTGAGTAACAAACAAAACCGTCATTTTTTCTCGCTTCCAGATATCGAGCAGTTCCATTTGAAGGGTCTGGCGGGTAATTTCATCAAGTGCCGCAAACGGTTCATCCATCAAAAGCAGCTTTGGCTTTGCTGCAAGTGCCCGCGCAATCGATACACGCATTCTCATACCACCTGACAGCTGGCGTGGATAGGAGGATAGATGATCTTTTAAGCCAACCATCTCAAGCACCCTTTTGGCTGTTTCTCTTTTTTCTTTTTTGCTGCCTCCGCGCAATTCAAGCGGCAGCAGCACATTATCAAGCACACTCCGCCAGGGAAGCAGGTTGGCATCCTGAAAAACAAACGCAATGTCATTCGTATACTTAATCAGTTCTTCTGGAGGTCTTCCAAAAACAGATACCTCACCTGATGTAGGAGAGCCGAGTCCAGCCACCATACGCAGCGCGGTAGACTTTCCACAGCCGGACGGCCCGAGAAAACTGACAAACTCCCCCTCTTTTACTGGAAAATCAAAATGATGAAGAGCGACCGTGCCTGTGTTATACACTTTACTAACATGCTGAAAATAAACAGCCTGCTTTTGTTCGATTGTCATGGTTTTCTCTCCTCCGGTCTATTATGTAACATCTACTAACATCATAATAAGAGAAAAAGGGAACCTCAATGTGCATTATCACTAAAATGTATAACCCTTGTTAGAAATAAGTGAAAAAAAGAGCGAAACCGTAGGCAGGCCGCGCTCTTTTGTGTTAGATTTTTTAACAATATTTATGAAGAACAAGCACGTTGAACAGACCGAATGATCCCTCCATACCCTGTACATCGGCAGAGGTTTCCTGAAAAAGCTTCCTGGATAGCCGCCTCACTCGGTTTCGGATTTGAATCAAGCAGACATTTCGCTGCCATGACCATTCCAGGTGTACAATAGCCGCATTGAAAGCCGCCTTCTTCAAGAAACGCTTCTTGAATAGGATGAATAGCGCTCTGATCCGAAAGTCCTTCAACCGTTTCTACCGAAATACCTTCAAGCTGATAAGCCAGTGTAAGGCAGGAAACAGCCAGCCTGCCATTCAGCAAAATGGAACAGGCCCCACAGCGTCCGATGCCGCACGAAATCTTCGTACCGGTTTGCCCAAGTTCATTTCGGATTAAATCAACAGCTCTCATCACAGGTGAAACGGTTAATTGAACAGGCTCTCCGTTTAATTGAAAAGATACCTGTATCATTTCAGTCTCTTCTCTTTTAGAATCTGTTTTCATGAAGTATCCCCCTTTCCATCGACTGCAGCACAGCTTCCGGCTTAACCGGCAGACAGCTGACTCGAAAGCCAATTGCATCGTAAATCGCATTCGCAACAGCAGGCGCCACGGCTACCGTTCCAATTTCACCCACCCCCCGCGGACCATAATGATCTTCTAATGGGAGCGTCTCAATGGCTTCAAGCTCCAGTTGAAACGGCACGTCTCCAATTCCCGGAATCAAATAAGAATCCAGGTTTTCCGTCGCATATTGCCCCTCCTTCATTACCACATCTTCCATTAACGTATAGCCAAGCGCCATCACACCGCCGCCTTCTATCTGCCCTCTGTAGCCCAGTTCATTTACAACAGGGCCCGCTGCCGTAGACTGATGCAGCTCCGTTACTTTTATTTTTCCGGTTAATAGATCAACCTCTACCTGCGCAACTACCCCGCTGTATGTGTACAGAAAGTGAGCTGAATCAATCGGATCCGGCGAAACAGGAAAATCAAACTGAGTAGAAACAACAATTGGCTCTTTGCCTGCAGCAAGAGATTCAAAGGAAAGCATACATCTGCCCTCTTTCCAAATCCCGCCAGGCCCAATCGACAGCTCTTCTTCTTCTATGCCCGTTCTCTGAGCGGCCCCCTGGAGCAGCTGCTTTATAAAAGGTCCTTTTAATCGCTGCAGCGAATGCCAGACCATGCTTGTGCCACGCGAAGCAGTGGTGGACCCGGATGAAGGAACAAAAGCCGTATCTCCAATAACAATCGAAAGGTCTTCTTTTTTGCATCCTAATGCTTCTGTTGTCACTGCTTCAATCACAGCAAGAATACCCTGACCGGCTTCTTCAAAGCCAAAAGCAATTTCAACTTTCCCGTTTTCCGTTAAGGAAAGACGCCCGCCAGCCGGGTCCATTCTTCCAAATCCAAGCCCGCCGCCATGCATCGTAACAGCAAGGCCCGTGCCCGTCCGCTTCCACGTACTTCTTTTTGGCATATGCTGCTTTTTAGCATGATACACCCGGGCAGCGGACTCCAGCACTTCTAAAGCGCCATTCGTCGGAGCAATCCGCTGTCCGAGCGGGCCAGGATCCTCCTTGCGGCGAATATTAAGCCGCCGCAGCTCCAGAGCGTCCATCCCAATCGCGGCAGCCAGCCGATCCATCTGCCCTTCAAGCGCGAAAGTAATCTGGTTGCCTCCAAATCCACGGAACTCTCCTGAAACACCATTGTTTGTAAAAACCGAGAGGCCCTTTGTATCTACAGCATCAATGATGTATGGACCACAGGCGTGCTCCACAGCAAAGTCTAAAATCGCCGGTCCCAATGTGGCGTAGGCACCTGTATCAGCTGTAATCGTTGTTTGATGAGCACGCAGCCGCCCCGTTTGATCAACGCCGGTTTTCATTGTTATTTTCATTGGATGCCGTTTGATGCTCGAACGCATCGATTCCTGCCTTGTCTGGTGGATTTTCACCGGCCTGCCGGTTGCAAGAGCAAGCAGAGCACCATACGGCTGAATATTCAACTCGTCTTTTCCACCAAACGAACCGCCCATCGGACTGGAAATGATCCGAATTTTTTCTTCCGGCATCCCTAAAATACGCGATAATTGAAATCGATCTTTGAAACCATGCTGCGTGCCGACATACACTGTCAAAGACCCATCTTTTTCAGGCACAATGACGCCGCCTTCTGTTTCCATATAAGCGTGAAGCTGACGCGGCACTTCATATGTTTCTTCTACGATTTTTGCGCATTGTGAGAAGGCTGCCTGGATATCACCTTTTTGGAAGCCGGCGCGGTGAAGAACATTGCCACCCGGATGAAGAAAAGGAGCTGATTTTGCCAGTGCTTTTTCCGGGCTGTCAAGCACAGGAAGCGGCTCATAGTGTACCTCAATCAGCTCAAGTGCCCGCGCGGCAATTTCTATCGAATCTGCCGCAACAGCCGCAAGCGCATCACCCACATACCGCACGACATCTTTACACAAAACCGGCTGATCCGGAGTAACAATGCCAAATCCGTTCAAAGCCGGAACATCTTCATGGGTAATAATTGCCCGTACACCCGGCAGCTTCCGGGCTTTCTCAGTGGAAAGGGAAAGAATGCGGGCATGGGGGTAGGCACTTCTTAACACTTTTGCCCAGAGCATCTCCGGAAATGTAAGATCCGTTAAATATTTTAAGCGGCCTGTTACTTTCTCCCTGCCGTCCGGGCGAATTTTTTTCTCCATAACCAGTCTCCTTTCCTGTTTTTAACGGTCAGATTGCAGCGCAGCCAGCAGCAGATTGGCTGCAACGGTACGCCGGTAATCCGCCGAAGCGAATACATCACCGATCAAAGCTGCTTCTTCTTTGATGCCTGCTGACAGCGATACGATTAAATCATCTGTCAGCTCTTTACCAATCAGCTCTCTTTCACACATCTTCAAGCGACGCGGTGTATTCACTCCGCCGCCCGCCACCATCCGGATTTCCTTGATTGTATGCCGGTCTGTCATCTCCCTGTACATCGCAACGGTGACAACAGATGGAACAAACGTTTCTCTTCGGCCGATTTTGCGAAAAAAGCAGCGTCCCTTCACAGGAGAAGCAACAGTAATATCTGTTAAAATGGCAGCTTTTGCTGGAGCTTCCTGTTTACTCAAATAATCATTTATCCATTCTGAACGGATACCATTTTCACAAAACCACGAAAGGCGTGCATCCAGAGCCAGCAAGACCGGAATCGCGTCACCGACCCCATAAAGAACATTTCCACCGATTGTCCCGCGGTTTCGCACAGCCGGGGAGGCAATCGCACCAATCGCCTCTGATAAAATCGGACACTTTCTCCTTACCAGCGGATGGGTCCGGCAGGATTCCAAATCCGTTAACGCTCCGATCCGGATTGATCCGTCGACCGTTTCTTCAATATCCGCCAGCTCCTGTATTCTTTCCAGGCTGATTAAATGAGGAGGAAAAGAAACGCCCTGCTCCCGCTGCATTTGCATAAGCGTTCCTCCTGCAATAAATCGCGACACTCCATCAAGCTCTTCCTTTAAGAAGCGGGCTTCCTCCAGACTCCCTGGCTGCCATACCGATGTCGGCACTGGTATTTGTGTATCCATCCCATCCCCTCCTGACCACTTGTTCATACTCCTGCATCGTATCAATATCAAAAAAAGGACGGGATTCTTTGTAATCAACCATCCGTCCCTGCCTCGCAAACGAAAGCTGCTTCAGCAAATTGCCCGCTCCCCGATCTCCCTTCAGCTGCTTCAGCACAGGAAAACAGCGGTTTGAAAAAAGAACAGGCGGGCGTGGTATTCCGTCCAAACGCGCTGCCACAAAAGGCACATTTATTTTTTTGTACGTATTGATGATCTGGTTAATCAATTCAACTCCGACAAAAGGCTGGTCCCCCAGCAGGACCATCACTCCCTGTGCATTCATTTGTTCCGCCGCCTTCAGGCCAAATGCCAGTGTATATGCTTGTCCATAGAACGCTTCATCACAGACAGCGTACGACCAGCCTTTTCTTTCAAACAACGACGGGGGAATCCACGCCGCCTGGCTATCTTTCCTTCCTATTACAATTGTATGATCAAGAGACGAGGAAAGCGCCGTTTCCAGCGAAGCGCCCCCAATCGTTGTGTGCCCAAGCGGCAGCGCCAGCTTATCTCCCCCCATCCGGCGGCTGCTCCCAGCAGCAAGAAGAACACCAACAATCCGTTCGTTCATAAACAAGCAGCTTCTCTCAGCTGGATGGAATGACTTATTTGAATAAGCTGAGCTACAATACTGATCGCAATTTCTTCAGCACCCTGCGCACCAATTGCTAAACCCGCCGGAGAAGCAATACTAGAAGGAATCGCATCAGACCCAAACAAACGGGCTGTTCTTTTTCGAGAACCAAGCACACCAAAGTATCGAAGTTCTTTTTCTTTTAACGCATACATTAACTCTCGATCACGCTTAAAATTATGAGTCATAACAACAACACAGTCTTCCCGCTTTAAAGCTAAAGAAGAAAGCACTTCATTCGGAAAACCAATCACACACTTCTCAGCATCCGGAAAATGTTCAGCGGAACAAAAAGCCGGGCGCCAATCAGAAACAGTAACCGAAAATCCAGCCGCCGCCGCAAACGAAACGAGCGGCCTCGCGTCTGGCCCCGCTCCGAACACAACAAGCCTGCGCTTCGGGCGAATTTTTTGTACATACACTTCACTATCGAGCGCTTTACTAAAAAACATGCCCCGCTCAATAACCCGGCAGTCTTCCGGTACCTCTCCTTCCCAGTGTCCGAATGCACGGCCTGAATCCGGAACAAAGAGATATCCGGGACAGACTCCGCGTTTTTTAATCATAAAAACAGATTGCCCGGAGCGCAGTATTTCTTTTAAATGCAATAAATGTGCTGTGTACTCCTCATCCAATCTTTCCGTCCATACATGAATGACCCCATTGCAGCCTGAGCCTTCTCCCCAGGACAGCTCATCTTCACCACGCATATCGTACATAAATTCCCCGTACGGATTCTCTGCCCTTTTCAGCCGTTCGTATAAATCTTCTTCCAGACACCCTGCACTAAGCAGGCCGACCCGTATGCCATTCGTCTTAAACAACATAGCTGCTCCTTCTTTTTTATATGCAGATCCCGTTACTTTAACAACTGCTGCCAGCGTTCCTCCAACAGCTGAAGCGTCAATAGCCTCAAGCAGTTCATGAATATCCTCCATATAGATCCCCCCCTATCATAAGGTTTTAAAAAAGGGCACTGATTCCGAAAATCATGGCCCTTCCCTTTATTTCTTCTATATAATACCTGCAAAAAGGAAGTCTTTACGGCAGTACCTGCGGCTTTGTCTCCTCCTGGATCACAATGTCCTGAAGACGAAATTGGGCTATCTTAAACACTTCCGTCAACGCTGTTTCAAATTCAGTTTCCTGATCATTTTCAAGCCGCCGCCTCATTTGATTGCAGATCTCTGCTTTTGTTTTTCCACGTACAGCCAGAATAAAAGGAAAAGCGAATTTTTCCGTGTATGCTTCATTTAAAAGAGAGAATTGGCCAAATTCCTGCTTCGAAAGCGAAGTCAGTCCAGCACCTCTCTGCTCTTTCAAAGATGCATCTGTCATTCTTATATCCGAGCCAAGATTCGGATGATTGCGAAGCAGGGCAAGCTGGTCGGAAAGGGCCGACTCCCTGACAATCGCTATCATCTTATCATGCAGTGACTGTACCGATTTAAAAGGACGGTTACGCACCGCCTGTTCTGCTACCCAGAGCGAATGTTCAAACACGCTGCCGAAGTGCTGAACAAACAACACCCGTTTCATTTCATTCACTTCTTTTAATGTCAGCACTCCACACCCCTCCCTTTCCTAACTCGTTTGTGTAATATTTTATTACTCAAATTCAGTTTACAAGGAAAAATATGACCTGTCACTGGTTGTAATCACTAAAATATCATATTTTTTTCTTGTTTTTCACAATTTATTAATATTTTATGTTATATAATATTACACAAGATCATTTAAAAGGAGGATTTTGATTGAAGTTAAACACGCTGCTAACTCATGCTCCCTTTCACACTGTTACGTTGACCGCGGGTGCCAGAGGCGCGGCCAATAACATTACCAATGTGACAATGATGGATGCGCCCGATATTCTTCCTTATCTAAAATCAAGCGATCTACTTGTCACAACAGGTTATCATGTAAAAGATGATCCGAATGGGCTGATCTGCTTAATCGAGCAAATGGCCCAGAAGAACTGCGCTGCTCTCTTCATTAAAACAAAACGATTTTTCGGCCAGCTTCCGAAAGAAGCAATCCAGCTCGCGGACCGGCTCGGGTTTCCGATTGTTGAAATCCCCGAGAATTGGTCACTTGGCGAAACAGTCAATCAAATGCTGAATATTATTTTGGATAAGCGAACAAGCGAGCTGCGGGGTGCGATCGAAACGCACAAGCTGTTTTCAAGTCACATTATAAACGGCAAAGGTTTAAACGCGCTTCTCGCCAATTTAACTGAACTTACTGGCCATCGTGCATTTTTATCAACTGCCTACTTCGCACCTATTGCCGGAGATCATTCGCTGGCAGAAGCTTTTTCTCCATTTAAAAAATGGGCATCTGAGCATGGCTCTTTTTTGCCGGCTGGTTCTGCTGCGTTTACGGTATTTAGCACTTTAGCTCCAAAAGAAGGTTACACATTATTTCCTGTTTATGCGCACGAAAAAAAAGCCGCTTTGCTTTTGCTTAAAGGCTTTGTTCATCCAACTGAACAGGTAAAGCTTCTTACGATCGAGCAAGCGCTGAATGTAATTTCATTTGAGCTTTTGAAGGAAGAAGCAGTGAAACAGTCCAACCGCCGCATTCGCAATGAATTTTTCGCTAACTTTTTAGATGATGCTTTTTCAAGCGAAGAAGAAACAGTCAGCCGCGCAAAGGAATTTGATTTGCCACTAAAGCAAAAATACGTCTGTGCGGTTGGCCGAATTGATGCCCCTGAAGAGGAATGGTCGTATTACACGAATCAGAGGGAACTGGATGAAGTATATTACTTTTTCGAAAAAGAGCTGAACACGATGGATATTCCCTGCCGACTTTTTACAAAAGGGGAGATGTTAATCATTCTGGCAAAAGTACCGGATCATATGAAAGATACCCATTTGTTTACGGCTTCTTTTTTAGAAAAGCTGCAAAGCAGGCTGACCCGCGAGCATAGGATCACCATCTCCTTTGGCGTAAGTCACTTGTGCTCCTCGCTCCTGTTTGTCCGACAAGGCTACAAGGAAGCACGCGACGCACTAAAAACCAATCGGCTGTCCAGCGGCCCTTCCTCTATCCACTTTCACCGGACAAAAGATGTGAACGAGCTGCTGCGCCTGCTTCCATCAAAAGATTTAACCCAGTTTTATAAGCATACCGTTCAGCAGCTTAAGCTAAGTAATTTAGAAGAAGAAAAGTCACTTCTTGATACCTTATTCGTTTACATGGAAAGCCACTGTCACATATCCGAAACGGCCAAGCGGCTCTTTGTCCATCGAAACACAGTCGTATACAGGCTTGAAAAATGCGAAGAGCTGCTTGGCATCTCATTAAAAGATCCAGATTTCTCTCTGCAGGTCCGCCTTGCTCTTCGCATTAAACATTTAATAAATGCATAGAAAAACAAAGAGATCAAGAGAAAATTCGTTTTTCACAAAGTGTATATGGTGTGTGTCTTTTTAACTTGCCCGAAAGCCTCCCCCTTTTGAAAAACAGAGAGGTTGACAGGGCTTTTCTGTTTTTTCCAGCAAAGAAGGGGAAACAGGTTGAGTTTCACTGGCTTCTGTTCCTCCCCACAAAGGCGGCAGGCGCGGGGCGTAGACTCCTAAGGGACTAGCGGGACAGGTAAGATCGGCTTTGCCGCGAAGTGGCGAAGATGAGCTCACCGCCTGCCCCTTGGAAAGCGGAGCCCCGCGAATGCCGCTTCTTCTATGCTTCGGCTAAGAGCAGCCACTACGCATGTAGATCTTGAGGATGATGTAGCCCGACAACATCAGATTTCAACAGAATGAGAAAAAGCCCGGGGCTGCCAGGCTTTTTCTACATATAGTAATAATAGCGCTCGTCGCTTTTATCTTCGTGAAAATCTGATTGAACGCCCAGCCGCCTAATCATAATCGCATTCAGCGCCAGCTTTAATTGATTGTCATCCAAATCATCCATTAAATGAAACGTTGTCTTCACTTTTGTCCCGTCGAGAAAGTGCCTCATCAGTACCGACAATGAATCATTGTTGTCCGGCCATGCTTCAGACCATAGATACTGGCCCTTTCCTGGATTTATATAGGCAGCGGCCTTTTTTGCGAGTTTTGAATCTCCTGTCAGTAAAAAAAGAATAGCAAGCTTCGCCCCATCTGCCTGCTGTATGGTAGGCATTGAAGCATACACTGCTCGAAAACAGTTCTTATGCTGTTCACTTAAAAACTGTACCTTCATTTCATGCCCTCCTCTTTATTACGCTTGCTTTTATTGAACCACGCTTTTGATAAGAAAACAGAATTTATGTAAGGTTTTCTTCCATTCAAGTTGAAGAGGAGCCTGCTTCCTTTTATGCTAAGGGTATCTTTTTTCGTATATCCCCGGCAATACGGGCTGGGGGTCTCTACTTGGAACCGTAAATTCCAGGCTACGAAAAGATCAGCAACAGGGCTGGTTTTTTCGTGGCTTTTTTTATTGACTGGGAGGGATAGGAATGGAAAGTTTGCTGATTAAACATGCACAAATCGTTACCATGAATACACAGGAGGATATTATAACTGGGGATATTTTTATCCGAGATGGCCGCATCGAAGCAATTGGAACAGCTTTAAACCAATCGCTGGCAGATCGCGTGATTGATGCTTCCAGACGAACAGTTATTCCTGGCTTTGTCCAAACGCATGTTCATTTATGCCAAACACTTTTTCGCGGAAAAGGCGATGACCTTGAACTAATGGACTGGCTGAAAAAGCGGATCTGGCCGCTTGAGGCTTCCCATGATGAAGAATCTGTTTATTATTCAGCGATGCTTGGCATTGGAGAGCTTCTGCAAAGCGGTACCACAACGATTGTAGACATGGAAACCGTTCATCATACCGATTCGGCTTTTCGCGCGATTGCCAAAAGCGGTATTCGCGCCCTCTCCGGGAAAGTTATGATGGATAAAGGGAGTGAGGTTCCGCTTGCCCTGCAGGAAAAAACAGCCGCATCCATTCAGGAAAGTGTGGATCTGCTGGAAAAATGGCATATGTACGACAGCGGCCGAATCCAATATGCTTTTTCGCCGCGATTTGTTGTTTCCTGTACGGAAGAATTGTTAAAGGAAGTGCAGAAGCTGTCTGCCCATTACAACGTTCATGTGCATACCCATGCTTCCGAAAACAAGGGAGAAATCGCTATTGTTGAGCAGGAAACCGGCATGCGTAATGTTGTTTATCTTGATCATCTCGGTCTTGCAAATGAACGGCTTATTTTGGCACACTGCATCTGGCTTAACAAAGAAGAAAAACGGATTATTCGGGAGCGCGGTGTACATGTCAGCCATTGTCCAGGCTCTAATTTAAAGCTTGCATCCGGTATTGCTGATGTTCCTGAAATGCTCGAAGTCGGCTCCTCGGTCAGTCTTGGGGCGGACGGTGCTCCGTGTAACAATAATTTGGATATGTTCAACGAAATGCGCCTCGCCGCACTGATTCAAAAGCCCCTTCACGGCCCGACCAGCATGAATGCCCGCACCGTTTTTCGCATGGCCACGATCGGCGGCGCCCGGGCTGTTGGAATGAGCCATGAAATCGGCAGCCTCGAAGTCGGCAAAAAAGCCGATTTGGCCATTTTAAATTTAAACCATTTCCACACCTTCCCCTCCTATGATGTTGATCCGATTTCGCGGATTGTTTATTCGGCGACTCGGGCAGATGTGGAAACCACCATTGTGGATGGCAAAGTGGTAATGGAAAACGGAATGATGAAAACGATCGACGAGCCGCATGTGTTAAAGCAAGCAGATGCCTCAATTAAACGTCTGCTGAGTCGAACGACTATTGCTAATTGAGTGCACAGAAAAAGGCCTGGTTCCTGGAACAGGCCTTTTACTCACGGATATCCGCCCGAGCTGACTGCAGGGGATTCCCAAAAGAGCGAAGGGTTATTTTTAAAATCACAAATGAGATAAGACTGGTACCGAATACCGGTACAAGACCTGGCACTTTTACATAAAGCCAGCCCAGTCCTCCGAGAGCCAAAATCAGTCCAAACGACTGCAGCGGCTTTCCCCCTGCCATAATCAGTGAATATTTCAAGCAACCCCATAATGGATAAGGAGGGAAAACGCATACGATGAACGCTATTTTATGAGATTGTTTAAGGCAGTACGAAAAGCTAACACCTTCTGAATACCGAAAAGCCTACCACCGCATTCAGCTCAACAAAGAATAAAACAGCTGAAATCACCTCTTTTGTTTTTTTCAGCCTGGAACAAGCAAAACCGGCTCAAACATTTTCGTTTGAAGCCGGTTTTCGATTCTATATGCGGTATACCCGTGTTTCATACGGATGTAAAACCAATTCATCAGATGTGCCTTCTTCCGGCACATTGTAATTGTGCAGCATCAATTGTGCAGCATCATAAAGAATGCCTTCCTGCTTCGGAACCGGCACCGGCTGATCCGACAAGTTAGCAAGCACCACGACCCGGTCACTTCCAAGCGTGCGCGTATATGCGAACATGCGCTCACTATCTTCCATTATCTCCTCGTAAGTACCGTACGTAAATATATCATGGGCTTTCTTCATTCGAATCATCCGCTTGTAAAAGTTTAAAATAGAGCCTTCGTCCTGCTGCTGCGCTTGGACATTGATGCTTTTGAAGTTTTCATTCAGCTTAATCCATGGCGTTCCTTCTGTAAAGCCAGCGTTTTTCTCCGCTGACCATTGCATCGGCGTACGCGAATTGTCGCGGCTTGAATTCCAAATAATCTTCATCATTTCATCATGATGAATCCCCGCTGCCGTCCCGAGTCTGTACATATTTTTGGTGCGGACATCATTGTAATCTTCAATGCTTTCGTATTTTACATTGGTCATGCCAATTTCCTGGCCCTGGTAAATAAAAGGCGTTCCCTGCATTAAAAAGTACACCGCCGCAAAAGCCGTGGCGCTTTCACACCAGTATTCCCGGTCGTTGCCCCATGTAGAAACAACGCGCGCTTTATCATGATTTTCAATAAACAGCGCATTCCAGCCTTTGTTTTCGAGCGCTTTTTGCCACTTTGTCATCACTTTTTTGTATCCCGGAATATCCAACCCTGTTTCTTTTTCGGCATTCCACAGCTCAAGGTGTTCAAACTGAAAAATCATATTGAACTTTCCTTTTTCTTCACCGACCCATTCATCGACGTCTTCCGCTGTTACACCGTTTGCTTCACCGACTGTCATAATGTCATACTTGGTAAATGTTTCAGCTTTTAACTCTTCAAGAAACGGCTGAATGCCTTCTACATTCATGTGGTAATCATACGAAGGAACATATTTCAGCTCTTTTGGGTTTGGCAGGTCCGGCAGCCCTTCTTTTTTCTTAATATGACTGATCGCATCAACCCGAAAGCCGTCAATCCCTTTGTCAAGCCACCAGTTAACCGTTTCATAAAGCGCCTGGCGCACTTCGGTGTTTTCCCAGTTTAAGTCCGGCTGTTTTTTTGAAAACAAGTGTAGGAAAAACTGGTCTGTAATCTGGTCATATTCCCAGGCTGAGTCTCCGAAAATACTTTCCCAGTTATTCGGCTCTCCTCCGCTTTTGCCGTCGCGCCAAATGTACCAGTCGCGTTTTGGATTATCCTTGGAAGAACGCGATTCAATAAACCACGGATGTTCGTCACTTGTATGGTTAATCACCAGATCAAGAATGAGCTTCATCCCCCGTTCATGAATTGCTTTCAAAAGCTCGTCAAAATCAGCCATCGTTCCAAATTCATTCATAATTTCTTTGTAATTGCTAATGTCGTATCCGTTATCATCATTCGGTGATTCAAACATCGGACAGATCCAGATCACATCAATGCCGAGATCTTTTAAGTAATCCAGCCTGGAGATCACTCCTTTAATATCTCCGATACCATCTCCATTTGAATCCATAAAGCTGCGCGGATAAATCTGATAGGCGACTGCTTCTTTCCACCATACTTTGTTCATGCGACGACCCCCGTATCCTCTAATGTGCTTCTTACGTGTATTTTAGCATGGAAGGCGAAAACATGTGAGGGCGTCCCTATTTCCCTCACTCCTTCTTTTTTTGCTTTCCGTGCTTTTTGCTGTTTGATAAGCCCTAGTATAAAACAGACAAAACATCAATGCAATCGTTTCCATAAAAACAAATGAACATTTTTGATTCATTTATTTCTTTTTGATAAAAACAAGTGAGAATTGGGGACCAATACAAACTTTTTAAAATTATTCTTGCCAAATGAAAGCGTATTTATTAGAATGAAATCCATGCAAACGTTTTCGCTATATTCACTATTAAACTTACTCAAGAGGAGAATAGGCTATGAAAAAGTTAACGTCTTTTGATTTTTGGCAAAAGCTTGGAAAAGCACTGCTTGTTGTGGTAGCGGTCATGCCGGCGGCTGGGATTATGATCTCGGTTGGTAAGCTGATCGCCATGATGAGCGGCGATATTAGCTTCGTACAAACAACGGCTCATGTAATGGAAGATATCGGATGGGCCATCATTGGCAATTTACATATTTTATTTGCCGTTGCCATCGGCGGATCCTGGGCCAAGGAACGGGCAGGCGGTGCATTTGCAGCCCTGCTAGCGTTTGTGTTGATTAACCGGGTGACCGGCGCTTTATTTGGTTTAAACAGTGCTATGATCAGTGACCCAAAAGCGTCTGTTTCATCGTTTTTTGGCAGCGAACTAATTGTAAGCGATTATTTTACTTCCGTACTCGGTGCTCCGGCACTTAACATGGGTGTATTTATTGGTATCATTTCCGGTTTTGTCGGAGCCGTGATTTTTAATAAGTATTATAATTTCAGCAAGCTGCCGGCTTCGCTTGCTTTCTTTAACGGTAAACGTTTTGTGCCTTTTGTTGTCATTGCCTGGTCGGTTGTTATTGCCATTTTGCTCGCAGCCCTCTGGCCGTTTATTCAAGGTGCCTTGAATGAGTTCGGAAAATGGATTGCCACCTCAAAGGATACGGCGCCGATCATTGCTCCGTTTATATTCGGTACACTTGAACGTCTTCTTCTGCCTTTTGGCCTGCATCATATGCTGACTGTGCCAATTAACTATACATCACTTGGCGGCACGTATACGATGCTGACAGGCTCTTCGGCTGGTCAGGTCGTAGCCGGACAAGATCCGCTCTGGCTTGCCTGGGCGGCTGACTTAAACAATTTAAAAGCAGCAGGCGATATGACGGCGTATCAAGCATTGCTGAACGAGGTAACGCCGGCACGCTTTAAAGTGGGCCAAATGATTATTTCTACTGCCTCCCTTGTCGGTATAGCGCTGGCCATGTATAAAAATGTAGATAAAGACAAACGCGCTAAATACAAACCGATGTTTTTATCTGCCGGACTTGCCGTTTTTTTAACCGGTGTAACTGAACCGATTGAGTTTATGTTTATGTTTGCGGCTCCTCTTTTATATGTGGTATATGCGATTTTAACCGGCTTGAGCTTTGCGGCGGCTGACCTGATTAACCTTCGTCTTCATTCATTCGGGCTGATTGAATTTTTAACACGCATGCCAATGGCGGCGAAAGCAGGATTAACGCGTGATATTTTAAACTTTGTTGTCACATGCGCTGTGTTTTTCGCCTTGAACTTTACGGTTGCGAACTTCCTGATCAAAAAGTTTAACTTCCCAACTCCAGGTCGTGCCGGTAATTATACAGATGATGAAGACACAAACGCACCAATAAAAAACAGCACACCAGCCGCAGAAGGAACTGCCGCAGCGGCTATTATCCGGCTGCTTGGCGGCACCGACAATATCGAGGATGTAGATGCCTGTATGACCCGGCTGCGCGTAACCGTGAAAGATGTAGAAAAGGTATCGGACGAAGCAGAATGGAAAAAAACCGGCGCGCTCGGGTTAATTTTAAAGGATAAAGGGGTACAGGCCATTTACGGCCCGAAAGCAGATGTGATTAAATCCGATGTTCAGGATTATTTAGGAGTGTAGGAGATGAAACTGCTAACCTTAAACTGCCATTCCTGGCAGGAACAGAATCCTTTTGAAAAACTAACAGAGCTTGCGGAGACAATTGCCGAAAAATCATACGATGTGGTGGCGCTCCAGGAGGTAAGCCAGTCTCAGGAAGCCGGGCATGCGAATTATGCAGAGCTGCTTGTTCAAAAGCTTCATATGCTTGGTGCAACGGATTATACTTTCGTTTGGGATATATGCCACTTCGGCTATAACATTTATGAAGAGGGTGTTGCTATCGTCACGAAGCACCCTGTAAAAAGCCACAGTTCTTTTTTTATTACAGACCATCATGATATACACAACTGGAAAACACGTAAAATTGTCAAAGCATCCATTGATATCAATGGCCAGCCCGTTTCTTTTTTCTCCTGCCATCTTGGCTGGTGGCATGATGAGGAAGAGCCTGCAAAAAAACAGCTGGATCGCCTGCTGCGTAACGTCTCGCCTAATGAACTGGCATTTTTAATGGGTGACTTTAACGGTGACGCTTCCGTGAGAAACGAAAACTATGATTATCTTTTGTCTGCTGGATTTCAAGACACTTATATCCTTGCTTCCCAGAAGGACGAAGGCTATACCGTCAAAGGAAAAATTGATGGCTGGGATGGAAACAAAAAGGATTTGCGAATTGATTACATTTTCGTGAATCAACCGGTCCTCGTTGCATCATCCTCGGTGATTTTCAACGGTCTCAACAAACCGATTGTATCTGATCACTTCGGTGTTGAAGTAGTGATCCCTTAAAAGGCGCTCTCCTAAGGGGAGAACGCCTTTCATATTGTTAAAACAGGATGTTGTCCAGCTGCATTATTCCTAGAATCCGACTGTTTATGAATATTTTTGGTCTAGCTTGTTCCCCTGTATGTGATCGTTCTTAGCCGAAGCATAGAAAGAGCGGCATTCGCGGGCCTCCGCTTTCCAAGGGGCAGGCGGTGAGCTCGTCCCTTAGGAGTCTACGCTCCGCGCCTGCCGCTCTTGTGGGAAGAGAAAAAGCCAGTGAAACCCAGTATGTTTTTCTTTCTTTGCTAGAAAGAATAGAAAAACTCTTTCAACCTTATTGTTTCAGAAATATAACGGGCGGAGGGGTGGCGGCGGAGACTCCCGCGGGACGAGCGGACAGGATGAAACAGATAGCGCGAAGCGATGGCTGGTTCATCGTTCGCACCGCAGAAAATCGCAGCCGCCAGTCTGCAGACCACTGACGCTGCTTTTCAAAAGGGGGAGGCTTTCGGGCAAGCTAAAAAAGAAACACATCATATAAACTTTTTGGAAAACGAAATATCTTCTTGACGACTCTATTTTTCAACACTGTGAAAAAGCGCTCTCCTAAAAAGGAGAGCGCCTTTTTTATGCCTGCTTTTCACGCACGGCTCTCAGCCATGTTTGTGCCATCAGCGTGTTTCCGACTGAATTCATATGAACACCATCTGTGGTCAGCTTATGCTCACCGCCTGCACGTAAATATTCGATAAAGGCTTGATGCTCGGGCACAAGCACAGCGTTGTATTCGTCCGCGAGTTTTCGGACAATCTCCACATATGGCTTAAGTAGCTCATTGCCTTTTGATTCCGGATCTTCATCAATGATTGTCGGCTCCATTAGAACAAGCTGAATGCCTTTAGACTGTTCCAGCAAGCTTCGGTATACTTCTTCAAATTTCCCGGGTAATACTTGATCCATCTCTTTTGAATCAAGCTGCCTCCATACATCATTGATCCCTATCGAGACAGACAGCACAGTCGGCTGTTCATTTAATACATCCTGCTCCCAACGCTCAGCCAAATCAGTTACACGATTGCCGCCAATCCCTTTGTTGATGATAACCGGTGCATCTGCAGGCGCTTCGCAAATCAGCTGATCGCGAATCATCCTGACGTATCCGTCTCCCAGCTCTTCAGGTTCTGCCCGTCGTCCGCAGTCTGTAATGCTGTCTCCAATAAATACTACGCGTTCTTCCTTTGTTAACATGTTTATTCCTCTCCTAACCGCACTGGCTTTTTTTGTTGAATAGATTTTCCAATTGCATTTGCAGTCTGCTGCGTATACCAGGCATCCTCATAGCAAGATAAAATATGGGACGTATCGCCCGTACGAACACCATGCAAAAAAGCTTCATTTTCCCGTACATATGGATCTACTTTATCCTTTTGTTTCGTTTCACCGTCCGTTGTGCATATTGCGAGGCCGCTCCCGTCCAACCCGGCTATTCCACCGCTGTAAAAAAAGCGAAGACCTATTTCGGAAACGCCATCCGGCAGCATACATGTATTGGAAAGTTGAACGATTACGCCACTTTTCATTTTCAGCATGGCGCTGCCCACGTCTGCTGCTGTCACATGGTCATATGCTGCAGCCATTAACCGGTCCGTTTCCATCGCATACACTTCCTCTACTTCTCCAAGCGTATAGCGGACGAGGTCCATTAAATGAGTTGTCTGCTCAACAAACTGGCCTCCTGACCGGTTCCGGTCGCGCCACCAATCCACAAGCGGCATCGAACCCATCCAACTGCCAACGGCCATGCCGACAGTATGTACAGAAAGTGCTTCCTTTAATAAACGAACCGTGTCACGATAACGAAAATGATAGCCAACGGATGTAATGAGGTTTTTTTCATTCAGTAACGCTTTAATGTTTGAAGCGGTACACAAATCAACAGCCAGCGATTTTTCCACAAAAAATGGAATATCACGAGCGATCAATTGCTCTTCCAGCCGTCCGTGCGCAAACGGCGGTACACAAATATAAACAGCATCCAACTGTTTATCATCGAGCATTTCTATTACATTGTCATAACCCTTTATCGTGCCAAACTGTCTGGCAAAGGCTTCGGCTTTTTCTACACTTGTCCCGCATACAGCCTGCAGTGAGACATCTTTCATTCCGGTAAGAATAGTCGCATGCTTTCGGCTGAATCCACCTGTTCCAATCATGCCAATCTTCACTGATCCAGCTCCTTTACCTTTAGAAAAATGGCTCTCTCATTGGGAGATTTGTTCGGCGTATGAATAGCGAGCCGTCTCTCGCCTGCAAAATCCCGGAACAGCATTCCGTGTCCGCCATCTTCATCAAGAAGCGGCTTTTCCTCATGAACCCACGGTCCTTCTACCGCGCCCGAGACGGATTTGGCTACACCAACTGCATAGCCTTTTTCACTATGGCTTGACCAGATCATTTCAAGTCCGCCATTTTCAATTTCATACAAAAACGGACCGTCTGTCACATAATTGGTTTCCCGTACCGGCTTTGTCCAGGGTGCCTGTGAGGCAGTAAACAATAAAATCGGCTCACCGGATGCGGCCTGTAAATCCATAGATAATGGCATGGCGTACATTTCTCCATCCTCTATTTGAAGCCATTCACGGCAGAATACCATCCAGGGCACTTCATTTTTATCGACAAACAATGTTCCATCCAAGCATTCCCATCCTTCTGGTGTAATGGGACCATCCGTTAGCGGTTTAAACGGACCGAGCGCGGACTCCGCTTTTAAAACCTGTGTGCCCCGACACCGATCTTCTGATTTGAACGTGGCCAGCATATAATAGGAGCCCTGCCATTCGAACACTTCCGGAGCCCAAAAGTGTTGATTCGCCCAAAAATCAGGCTGTGGACGGAAGGCTTCAAACGGACCTTCCCATTGCTGTAAATTTCCGCTTTTATATACTTGAAAACCAGAAGCAGGGCCTGTCCATACATTTTCATCTGTCGTTCCGTAAAGATAATAGGTTTTTGTTTGGTGATCAGCCAAAACAAATGGATCCCGAATACGAATATCACTCGTTTTCATGCCCTTTTCTCCTCCTATAAACAAAATGAAAATGAAGCATTCCGATCGCAGATGAGTACTCCGTCGGTTATTGACAGTTTGGCTGCTTGCAAGGATGACCTTTTAGACTGAGGATTAAAGCTGCGGTCTGGATGTGTGAAATAAAAAATGTAGGCTTCATCACCGTTTACATGCACATGCGCATGCAGGCCAATCGATCCGTCATCCTCTCGCGTGCCCGGTTCTTCTAGAATTTTTCCGTTTCGCTGCCAGTCCTTTGCATTTTCTGACTGGTAAACTGCAAGACCAGACCATTCATCAATAATCATCCAATACGCATTTCGCCAAAAAAACACGTTTGCGCCTTCATGAGGCTGATGGGTTAAAACAGGGCCTGCCGACTTCCAATCGTATAAATCATGACTGTCAGCTGCGTATGTAGCAGAACCAGCGGCTTCATCTTTGTACCACATGCGCCACCTGCCGTCTGGCATTAAATGAATGCACGCATCAATTACATAATCAGAGCTTAGCTCCAGTACAGATTGAAACTTCCAGTCCCAAAGATTTCGGCTTGTGTAATGGACGATATGCCTTTTGTGCCCTTTCCACTCAGATGGGACACCTTGAATGTAGCTCACATACATATGATACAAGCCATCATGCCAGAGAATTTCCGGTGCCCAAAATGTGTTGCGCCCATGTTCAAACTCCAGTCCTTGAAGAATTCCCCGGTATGTCCATGTTTCCCCTCCATCAATTGATGAGGCGACACCAAGATCTGTACCATGTACCCAGGCAACACCTGTACCTTCTGCTGTAGCACGCCGGTTTGTATAAACAACCCACCATTCTTCCTTTTCCCGGTTCCAAACAAGTACCGGATCCGCAGCGCCATCATAAATAGGATCTCGAAAAAGCGGTGCTTTTGGCATTCAGTTCTACTCCTTTAAAAGGGCCCGGCATGTACCGGGCCCGCACTTTTTGGTTATCCAACCTGCAAAGCACGGCGCTGTGACAAATATAGCTTTGAATACGCGCCGCCTTTTTTCATTAGTTCATCATGGGTTCCCTGTTCAATAATTCGTCCTCCATCAATAAAGAAAATGCGTGTAGCATTTTGAATAGTGGATAGACGGTGCGCAATAATAAAAGATGTCCGCCCCTCAAGCAGTTGCTCGAGCCCCTTTTGAAGAGCTATTTCTGTTTCTGTATCAATACTTGAGGTTGCTTCATCTAGAATTAAGATTTTCGGATCTGCCAAAAGCGCCCGTGCAAAGGAAATCAATTGGCGCTGTCCGGAAGAAAGGCGCGTACCGCGCTCGTTTACCTCTGTTTCGTATCCACCCTCCATTTCACTAATAAAGCTGTGCGCTTGAACAGCTTTTGAAGCCGCAATCACTTCCTCATCAGTGGCATCGAGTCGTCCATACCGGATATTATCCATGATTGAGCCGGAAAAAATAAATGGATCCTGCAGCATGACGCCCATCTGGCTGCGCAGCGAGGAAAGCGTAACGGTTTTAATATCCGTTCCGTCCACTTTCACACTTCCGCTCTTCGTATCATAAAACCGGCTGATCAAATTGACGATGGTCGTTTTTCCAGAACCCGTCGCGCCAACGAGCGCAATCGTATCTCCAGGCTTTACAGTGAAATTAACGTGCTCAAGAATATTTTTTTCCCCTTCGTACCCAAACACAACATTATCGAATTTCACCTCACCACGCACGATCGGCAGTATTCCAGCATTTGGCGCGTTTTGAATAGTCGGCTCTTCATCAATCGTTTCAAAAATACGCTCCAAATAAGCCATTGCATTAATAATCGCATTATAAAAATTGCCGATATTTGCAAGAGGCTGCCAGAACATCCAGATGTAGCCGACAAATGCGACTAGCTCCCCGGCTGTGACACTTCCGTTTAGCCAGAAAATCCCGGTCACGTAAACAAACGAGACCGTGATAACCGAAATATTTTCAATAACCGGCCATAAAAGAAATTGGATTTTCACGCCTTTCATCCAGGCAGACCGGTAGCTGTTGGATACCTCCTGGAAAATTTGCTCGTTTTCTTCTTCCCTGGCAAATGCCTGCGTTACCTTGATCCCGTTCAGACTCTCATGAATATACGCGTTCATATTAGACTGCTTGTTACTGAGCTGCTGCCACGCTTTACGCTGAGCGGTTTTAATAAAAAAGATAAACCCAATTAAAAACGGGAAGCCAGCCATAGCGGCCAGTGTCATTTTCACATCAATGGCCAGCATAAAGCCGATAATGACGAGTACGCTGAATAAATCTGTAATGACGTTAATAATCCCATTTGACAGCAGGTCACTGAGCGAGTTGACATAGTTGACAACACGGACTAAAATTTTGCCGTGCGGACGGCTGTCGTAATAAGAAAATGACAGTGTCTGCAAATGAGAAAACAGGTCTTTCCGTAATTGTAAAATAACGCTTTGCCCAATTTGGGACATCATCCGAATCCGATATTTTAAACAAAGGCCTGTAACCGTAATAGCCGCCAAATAAAACCCGGCAAGCAGCACAAGTCCGCCTGTATCTCCATTTGGGATTTTATCGTCGATGGCCGTTTTGATTAAGTACGGACCAGTCAACGTTGCCCCGCTCGCCAATAGCATAAGAAACACTGTGAAAATAATTTTTGATTTAAACGGCCGCAGGTAGCCGACCATTCGTTTTAACTGATTCCAGTCAAATGTCGATTCCAGCTCTTCATCCACATCAAATTTATTACGTGCCATTTACATCACTTCCTCGCCAAATTGGCGGCTGTCAAAGTCACCAAATTGATTTTTGAATACATTAAAGTAACGGCCTTTTCTTTTTAATAAGTCTTCATGGCGGCCGCGCTCTACAATCCGTCCATTCTCTAAAACCAAAATGAGATCTGCTTCTTTTACAGAGGAAATACGGTGCGCAATAATAAAGCACGTTTTATCCTGTAAAATGGACCGCAGCGTTTTTTGAATGCGCATTTCGGTTTCTAAATCAACAGCGGACGTTGTATCGTCTAAAATCAAAATGGGCGCATCTAAAAGAAGTGCTCTCGCCAGGGAAATCCGCTGGCGCTGTCCACCTGACAAACCGACACCGCGCTCACCGATAATGGTATCGTACCCTTCTGGAAGCTTCGAAATAAACGCGTGGGCTTCTGCTTTTTCTGCGGCCTTTTTCACCTGCTCCATTGTCGCATCAGGCATGCCGTAAGCAATATTTCCTTCAATTGTATCCGAGAATAAGAAAATGTCCTGCATGACCATAGCGGTGTGTCGGCGCAGCGATCGAACATCCCATTCTTTCACATTTGCTCCTTCCACCTTCACTTGGCCGCTGTCCGCATCGTAAAAGCGGCAAAGCAGATTGACGATCGTCGATTTCCCTGCACCTGTCGGACCGACAATCGCGACTGTCTGGCCCGGTTTCACGCCAAATGTAATATTGGATAAAACCGGTTCATCTTCATAGCGGAACGTCACATCCTGAAACTGAACAGACAATTCGCTGACAGATGGGGCCTTTTTTGATAACGTGTTGGCAATACCCGGCTGCTCATTGAGCAAATCTTCAATCTTTTCAGCAGATGCGATAAACCTCTGAACATCATTAATCAGCCAGCCGGCCATCCTCATTGGATTATTCAGCGCCCAAATCAGTGAGTTAAAAACGACAAGCTCGCCAATCGTCAGCGATCCTTGAATAACCATAAATCCTCCAGCTGAAATCATGACGACAAGCAGCACCCCTGCCAGTGAATCCAGTACAGGCAGATACTTTTCCCACACACGGGCTGATTGAATGTTTTTTTCTTTAAACGCTTTGTTTTCAGTTGAAAACTTACTAATCTCGTGTTCTTCTTTTGCAAAGGCCTTGACGACCCGGTTGCCGCTAATGTTTTCCTGTACAACAGAGTTTAATCGCGCAAACTGCGCCCGTATTTCAGAAAATGTCGGTCGTACCTCACTGCTCATCCGATATGCAAAAAAAGCAATGGCTGGTGTTACGGCGATCATCGCCAGTGTCAGCGGTGCATGAATCGTAAACATAAAAATAATAGCAAACAATAGTACACACGCATTTTCCACAATCATATACGTTGTCCAGGCGGTAAAATGGCGAACGGCTTCCATGTCACCAGTCATCCGTGCCATAATGTCACCTGTCTTTGTCCGATCGTAAAAGCGAAAATCCAGCTCGTTCAGCCGGGCGTATAACTGCTCCCGCAGCGTGAAAATCACCCGTTGAGAAACACGCTCAAACAGGAGTTGGAAACTGTAGCGGATAATCGTTTTAACAAGCGTAACCGCTATCATAAAGCCAAGCAGTGTCCGGAGCAGCTCCATATTCCGTCCATACACCACATCATCAACAATACGTCCGGAGAAATACGGATTGAGCATATTCAGCCCGGCTACAAGAAGCACGAGTGAAAAGCCTAAAAAGAGGCCGGATTTGTACTCCCTCATATACGTCCAAATCCATCTTAAACTATGCACGTTTCATTCCCTACTTTCCGTTTATTTTCATCATGGCGCAATTATGGTGACAATCGATCTTTGATGAAAACAAGGACCCCTTCCCGTACAGTTAAATTGAAATACGTTCATTTTATTCTTTCGAGCGTCATGTATCCATTCTTTTTACTTAAAATGAAAAAATTCTCTGTTTATTGAACAAGTTTCATCATAACGTGAGAAAAAGGGCATAGGCATGCCCTTTTTCTTTTGCTGATGAATATTAAAAAGATAAAACAGCTGCCATTCCCTTTCTGCTCAGACCCCTCCTTCTGTTTACTCAATCTTTATCCAAAGTCCACTACAGCTCGATAAATTTGACTCTATCATATAACAGAGATTTCAAAATAAACATCAATGATATAATGAAAACATAAACGATTTTGCGATTAAATGAAAAAAGAAGGCGGTTTCATTTTTATGAAAATTTATGTATGCGGGTATGCTTACCATACTCAGCGATTGTACGGCCAGCATAAGCCCGGCTTCTGTGAATATGTATTCCGGCTGCAGACAGAAGGTACCTGCGAAGCAAAAGTGAATGGACATATGTATACAATTAAACAAGGCGATTTGCTTATGATCCATCCGGATGACCATTACGAATTATTCATTAAAGAAAATCAAGAAAGCGGGGATTACTATTTGGTTGGTAACGGCAGCTGGCTTGCCAAATGGTGGGAGCGTTCCCCAAAGCCGGTCTGGTCCCATATCGGTGTTGATGAAAACTTAATTTCCCTCTGGCGCAGCATTATTATAGAAGAACGGCGCCCTGCTTCGAGTAAAAGTGAGGAGCTTTCTCTCTCACTTGTTCAATCTTTATGTTTTTATATCGAGCGGGCTGTCCGTGAAACAAGCATCGAGTTAACGCGGCCATATGCCGTTACACGTATGATGCGCTACATTGAAGAGCACGCGCTTGGTGCATTTAAAGTAGCGGACGTTGCCCTCCACGCCGGTTTAAGTGTGTCGCGTTCTATACAGCTTTTTAAAAGCAGCACCGGCAAAACAATGCTGGAATATGCCCATGAAATCAGGTTGTCTTCCGCTATTAACCGTATGACCTATACAACGATGACGCTTGAACATATTGCAGAAGAATGCGGCTTCGGCTCTTATCCTTATTTTCATAAAGTCTTTAAAAAGAAATATGGAACAGCACCGGGTGTGTGGCGTACCAAGTTTTAGAAAACTGCTTTTAACTGCTCTTGTTTTCCTACAATAAAAAATGGCTCAGTCCCCATTCGAGCGTTTTTATTAAATAAAAACACTCGAACGGGGACTTTTTTACATATCCATTATTCGGAATATAATGGATATAGAAAATCGATGTCTTTTTACAATTTGCCTTTGAATGTAACTGGCACAAGCGTTTTAATTTGTTGAATATTTAATTGGATTTGCTTCTCTCTCACTTTCAGCAGCTCTATACATTTTGCTGCTTTTTTGAGCATCTGGCCGCTTATACTTTCACGTCCTTGAATATTCAATATAATGAAAGAACCTTTTCATTTCACAAGATAGTCTTCAAAAGCAGTTGGAGGCGTATAAAGGGATGGATCAGATCTTTCAAGAGCTTAAACCCATATGGGCGGGGCACCGCTCACGATGTGGAAAATATCTTTTATGCCAGAAAGCAGTACAATACCTGATGCCAGTTCGATTAAAGCTCCTATTGAAGTCGGGATGGCTTCATTTATACCAAAAGACCTCTATAGCATAATAATAATGACAACAAAAAAGGGGACTACCATTAAAAGGAAATCCAAAACGGTCATTCGTTTTCGTCGCCTTCTTCTTTTGAAAAGCTTCTTTCATATAGAGGAATTCATTTTCTTTTTCTTTGAGGCGGTCAAAAAAAGCGGCAGGTTATTTTTTCATCATTTTCCGTTCCATCCTTTTTTCCCGCAATGCCTTATACTTTTTCTCAGCCTGCTTCATGAGAGAATAGTATTGGCGTTCAAGCTGTTTTTCTATTTCTTCGCTTGTCATAACGGGCAGCCATACTTCTTGTTTTTCTTCTGCCATGATTTCCAAGGGAGGTGGCGTACATGACTCCTCTATAATCGAATCGGCAGGTTTTCCTTTTTCTGCTTTGATTGCTTTTGTGCTTTTTCTTTTTTGATTTTTTTGGCTTTGTGTATCATGAAAAGGATCTTCCAGAGAATTTTGAAGAATGTTTTCTCTCGTTCTAACAGCAAGGATATCTGTTGTCACCTTTTCCCCTGTTATGACTTCTTTGTCTGAATCACTGGCAGTCATTTGACGCTTTATCGTATATTTGGCTTTTTTTATTTGTTTTAAGGGATCATTTCTCTGTTTTTCCAATTCTGCTTTTGCATTGTCTCTTGGGGATCCGCTTTCTGTTATTTCATTTTGTGCTTCTACCTGAAGGAGATGCTCCTTTGCTTCCGACTCCTCCTGCTCTTCTCTGTCTTCAAGAGGTGCTTCGCTTTCTGTTATTTCATTTTGTGCTTCTGCCTGAAGAAGATGCTCTTTTTCTTCCGGCTCCTTCAATTCTTCCCTGTCTTCCGCGGATGCTTCACTTTCTCCTATTTCATTTTGTGCTTCTGCCTGAAGGAGATGCTCTTTTTTCTCCGGCTCATCCAGTTCTTCCCTGTCTTCCGCAGATGCTTCACTTTCTTCTATTTCATTTTGTGCTTCTGCCTGAAGGAGATGCTCTTTTTCTTCCGGCTCATCCAGTTCTTCCCTGTCTTCCGCAGATGCT
>NZ_LAHL01000080.1 GCF_000966195.1 Domibacillus robiginosus
GCTGATGTTGTACTGTATTCAAGATAAGGGATGCTCTATCAAAATCTTTGATTTAGGTGGAGAAGTTCACAGGAGGAGAAAAATTCATGAAAAGAACAAAGAAGAAAACACCAAATAATATTTACCCATTTTCTAATGAAATATGCTTAGTCAACAGTAAGTCCATAAAGAATACTATTAAAAAAATAGTAGAGCCTCGCAATAAAAAGCGAGGCGCGTTATTACCCTTTTGTTCGATTGTGACTTATCCACCAGTCAACTTGATCTAAATCAAAAACGATGATGTTGTTAATAATTTTTTTATGAGGAAGCTTCTTATTTTCAATTAGATCACGAATTTCCTTCTCGGTAAGTGGATAATTTACCGACTTCAGATAGGAAGTTAACTTTGATATTCCTTGAATTCTTCTCATTTCATCACCTCCCACCAAAATTTCTCTTTACCTTGTGAGGGTTGGAGAAAAATTCGTGTAAAGAATCAAATGAGAGAATCTTAAAAGGTATATACCCTATTTAGTAAGAATTATACTTATTGATTTATTACATTTAAAAAATAAATAACAAAGATTGGCAGCCTTGTTAAGAATTAAAGAGCGGATGAAGGTCCAAATTGGTGGTGTGACAGCCGTTGGATATGTGAGCGTACAGTATAGCTGGCATGATGAGCGGGCTGAACTCATAAAGGATTAGTAGAGAGCCTGAATGGAGAACGCCGACAATGGGCATGTATGAACAGAGACAACCTGAAACGGCCGATCACCTGGTTGATCAATATCAGGACAAAACAGTGCTAATTGATCTTCTCATAACAAAGGAGGAACAGCGGTTTAAAGAATTGACGAGAGGAAAACAAAAATGGAATATCGTAGAGCAGTAATTGGGCAACAGTGGTCTCTAAAAGAAGTACAAGCCTATTGCATGGAGAAATTCCAATCAAAGCGACCGGCTTATCCTCGTAAAACAAAGCAGCTGGCAGAGAAACAAGCCTTGTCATGCCAGGCTGGAGACGGACACTAAATTTTACCCTTTAGTGGACCGAAATTTTCTATGAAAAATGGAATGATAGTTTCTCAACTTATCTTCTTCTTACCTGTTCCTTTAAAAAGTACTTAAATCTAATAGCGCTTGGTATTTATTACACATATAGAATGCCGTTTCTACAAAGTTATTAAGGGTATCTTTAAAATAAAGAAACAGTGGTATGAGGCTTGAAGAAAGGGGAGAAACCAAAATGGAACATACATTTCATGATTCGCAATGGAAATGGTACGAATTAAATCTAGAGGATGAAAATATAAAAACGGCCGTCCCCAATATGGATACGGTCTGTAAAGAATGGCTTGGAAATCTATCTAAAGATCAAACGAATGATATCGACATGGATAATGGACAAGAAGGAAAAGAAGCTTTCTGGGGATCTCTCGTGTATATGCAGAGTGCCGAGAAAGAAGAAGAAAAATCGGTTTTTCATTTTTATGTAACGAGGAAACAGCTGATCACAGCTGATATTGATTTTCTTAAGCTTGATCACATAAATGTTAAAACGATGAAAGAAAAAATGAAGGAGGCCCAGAGTCCCATTGAAGGGTTTCTTGTTTTGATCAGCCAGATTACTTCTCATTTTTTAAAGAAAATCGATGTCTTTGAAACAGAGCTTCACGATTTATTCTGGAAAATAAAAAAACGGAACAATGTTAAAATACTGGATCGGGTCGCCTGGGCAGACCAGGAGCTGCTTATTTGGAAAAATCTCATTGTTCCGGTCATGGAAATCCATATGGCCCTGCAAGAGGCGTTCGGGGAAGAAATAACAGAAGGGAAACAATATAAACTGGCCAAAAACCGGCTTGAGCGGGCGATGTTTCTTGTAAGAGCGTACGAAGAAGAAATTGATTCGCTGCTTGATTTTGAAAGTCTGGTTTCGGCTCACCGGGGCAATGAAATTGTGAAAACACTAACCGTTATAACCACCTTATTTACACCCGTTATGGCTCTAGGTGCGATTTGGGGAATGAATTTTAAACATATGCCCGAGCTGGAATGGAAGCTGGGTTATCTGTTTGCGGGCGGCTTAATCATCATCAGTACACTAGCGATTTATTTTTACCTAAA
>NZ_LAHL01000081.1 GCF_000966195.1 Domibacillus robiginosus
TAATTAAATTGAAATGATAAAATTATATTAATTATTAAAATACAATACGAAAAACAGATACTTAATTTTTAGAGTAAAAAAATAAAAATATCAATATACACACACATAATGAAATAAGAAGGAATAAAGAATGGAAGCAAATTGAATGATTGAGTGGACTCTTTCTTGGTTGATCCCTTATAAGGAAGAGAAAAAGGATGAGGCAGCACTCAGTCGTCAAATTGATCTTTTCGGAGAGCCGCAGACTGTTTGTGAATTTTTTTACAGGATGTGTTGGCGGACCGATTTGAAGAGAAACAACATTTAATGACCAAGGATGTTTTACTGGAAATGATCAGTGATGTAGGTGCATGTTGTTAGCGTAAACCTGTGTGGAGTTTTGCAAAGCTTAAAAAAACAGCCAGGCGGGGACCTGACTGTAAAAGCCGCTTTGATGCTCAGGAGTTAAGGTATTTTAGCGATGCAGTAACAGTATGAACGGAAGTACATATGTTTATGCCTTGAACATGTTGGAATGAAGAAAAGGAAACCTATGTGGCACTAACTTTTACCCAAGAAAAAAACGAATCAATACATTGTTTTATCAAATAAGGATGTGTGATAGCCATGCAAATAAACCAGGAGAAATACTATTCAACAAAGGAAGTCGCAGAGATGATTGGCCGTTCTGTTTCTACGGTCCATGCGTATGTCCAAGAAGGAAAACTAAAATCTGTAGATGATCCATGGGGAGGTCACCAAGGGCTTCTTTTTTCTAAAAACGAAATTGAACGGCTGATTGAAACCATGCCCAAAACGCCAGAAGGATTAACCTTAAACCAGGCAGCAGAGTACCTGCAGACAAACCGGAATTTCATTGCGGCTTATATTAAAGAAGGAATTCTTCCCTCTTCTGAAGGACAAGTTAAAGGGCGTACTATTCCCCTTATTACAGAAAGTGACCTAAAAGAATTCAGTGAGCTGCACGAAAAGAAAATCTGGGAAGACCGGCTTTCACAGCGGCAATACTACAACAAAAAAGCGAAAGAAGCCGTGTACCAGCGCTTTTCATCTCCTTCTATTCTGGAAGCACGACTTATGCGCAAAGGTTTAGGCGACTGGTACTTTATTGTGCCGGGAACTGATGATACATTCAGCTATATGGAAGGGATCTACACACATAGGCTAACACCTGACTATTCCATTGAAATGGGCAAGCGCAGCACGAAGCCTGGATACGCGGTACTTAATCTGCCGGCCGTCTATTCCCTGACCTATCAAGTGATGGATCTGCTTTATCAGCAGGTGCCAGTGGCCAACATTTATATGGAACGGTTAAAGGATCGGTGGATCATTCATATGAAAGATGCCCGGTTAAACGGTGTTTCGGTTGAAATAGCCGACTTCATTAAACGGTCAGCCAAACAAGGACGCGTTCGGTATGTTTCGGAGTATGAGGCGCTTAGCATTGAATCGGAGGAGGAATTGCTATCAGTTTCATTGTCAGTCGATATTAAGGACTGGCTTCGAAAAAAAGGAGAACAGGAAGGTAAGAGTATGCAGGATATTGCTGCAAAGGTTCTTGAAGAAGTATATCAACGAGACAAACAGTGAATCAATAACGTTAGTTAATGAGACAATCCAGATATTAAAAAAACAGCCTGCAGATTTCTTTATGACCCTTATTAAACAAAAAAGAGTGGAGGAACTCGACTCTTTAAAAGTTCACTTATTTTATCTTTTTACGACTCTTATAGTTGTTAATTTACAACTTTAACAGTTTGGCGTATCTGTCTAGAAAAGCTTTTCATGGTTAACTGGGATTGCGGGACGCATTTAGAAGCTGGATCGCTTCTTTCAGACATTAATATAGATAGGCAATTGAAAACAATACAGTCTATCCCTAAAGTCCGCTGCGTACAAAGCAAGTATTCCAGCTAGCTGACACCTAATATGGTAACCATGATATTGTCCTTATAAGTTGCGAAGGGGATTTCTTGTTTTCTCACATAGGGCACAAGATAAAGTTTACTTCGGAAAACAATCAAGAATAACCGATAAATTAAGAATATACAAAGCACATATCGCTGATTCCAAATAGTCAATAAAATGGATGTAATGTGTGGGATTATTCTTCAGTTTTATTTTATTTCATAAAACTTTATATACACACTCGCTGGTTGCCTCGGTTCTACGGTAGCTAAAAATAAAGAATGGGTAAGCCAGCTGTATTTTTCTCCAGCCACTTCAAACCTTGGAATGGTTCTAAAATAAAACGTTTGAGGTTCATCAGATTGTCCACGGATAATCCCTTTGTTCACTATGTATATCTTGTTCCCATCGTTAGTTTCAAGAGTATAACGTGCTTCAATTTCACGAACTCCATCAGAACGTACAATCTGCCAATCTGCGCCTCCCGGAAGAACCATACCCTTAATTTGTGGGCCTTCAAAGGCACCTCCAGTTATCGGAATGATACGTCTAAACCCAGCGGGAGTGGGACCGACCTCTTGCATTTCTCCTAATTCTACTGATGCTTCCATTTTATTATATATACTTTACTGGAAGTAGTTGGTGTTGTCCTATCCGTTGTATAGTAGATTGTAGCACCCGGGGTAGGAGTATACAGCTTGATATAGCGTCGAGGTGCTACAGAGTTTTATTTTGGTAATGCTTGCACAGTCTAGCTTTTCGAACGGCAAATTTAGCTGATTCCGGAATCACCCCATTATCATTCACCAGCGTTCCATCAATATCAATGAAAATAATTTTTTGCAAATTCTCCCCTGTTGTCTATATTTTTGAACAAAAAATTAGCACCGCATTCCCCTTCAAAATCTACGATTTAGTGGGGGTTAGACGCTAAGGCTTTTATTGTTCTTCTATCTTTTTATTATACCGATTGCCGCTTCCTATTCATCATCATTTTTCTTTTTACAATTGACTTCCATTTTGATACGATCAACGTATCATAAGGACTACAAAATAGAAAGGAGGGTTTGATCATGAAAGTTGCGAAGGCACTGCTGCACAAAATTATAAACCAGACCAAAATCTTCAATGCTACGCTGGATATTTCCAATGATGCTTTGGCTTATATAATTGAGGTTATTGACAAAGAGTTTAATGATACTGAACGACTAACGACAAAGTCGATTGTGACGGCAGTGGAAAAATTAATTCACGCAACTAAATCAAACCCTCTTCCAATATTCCTGTTTACTGCATTTAGGTTTTTCATCTGTTCTCCTTTAGCCTCTATCCAAGTTGGTTATAAGTAATTAATCTGTGGATGTGCACTGCCAGATAGGCAAGTTCATCATTTGGGATCGTTTTCCCATTAACTTGTTTTATATATTCCCTAACCTTAAAAGCAACATCCATAGCCTGTGGATATAAATTCGCCATCTGCTCAAATAGCAGATCGCTTTCATCATTCAACATCTTATCTGCATAGAAACGTTCTACAAAGAATTTAACATGGGTGATGAACCGGCTATAATGAATATTATCTTCATCAATGTTTATACTCAACGTATACCGAACAAGGTTAACAATACTTCCAATCATTTTGGCATATCTCATACCGTCTCTGGACTCTTTTTGTTCCCCACGAGCGTTAATTAAATGGAAAGCGATGTTGGCTGCTTCTTCCTTTGGCAGCTCGATCTCGAATCTCTCATTCATGAGTTTCACAGCAAGTTTTCCAATTTCAAATTCTTCCCTATAATAATTTTTAATTTCCCAATAAACCCTATTCGTAATGTTTATATTCTTTTTATATCTCTCAACGGCAAAATTCAAATGATCCATTAATGTGAAATAGATCCCTGTATTCAGCTTCGTACTTAGTTTCTCTTCAGCGTAGCCGACAATTTTCTGTGTGATTTCTATAAATACAGGAGGAATGGCATCCAATAAGCCAAGAAACTCTTTCACTTTAACATTTTCAATCGGTATAAACATTTGATCAGCCTGGCGTTCTTCAATGATATTGCCGGCTTTTTGTCCGTAACCAATCCCTTTTCCAAACAGAATAAACTCTTTTTTTTGTTCATCTTCTGCCAACACTACACTTGAATTCAGTACTTTTTTGACTTTGATCATTATAATCACCTTTTCACTAGAAAGCTGGATTATTAATCCGAGCCTCACCATTATTTCTAACTAAACAATCCTACATCTTTTAGACATATAAGATGTTAAAAAGTAATTTTTATAGACATCTAATTATGACATTTGTTTAAAATTTAAAGGCCTGCTTTCCTATATAAAGAACGTCGTCGCGTGGTATTAATGTGTATCTTTTTTCAATACTTTTTTCCTTCGTAATATATAATTACTTTAACCTAGCTTTTTTATAAAAATATTGTTACCTAATAATCTGTTCGGTAATTATAACGTAGTAGAGAGAAGGGATGTTTCTTTATCATATGTGAAAGTAATATTTAAAACAGATTATAAACCATTTTCCCTATACCGTAATTAAATAATAAGCAAGAAAAGTATAGAAAAATAAAAATATTAGAAGTGAAAATAAACAAAAAAACAGTTGTTAGAAAACGGTTAGAAAACCAACACATGCAATAGATACTGCAGTCTGAATCAATGCAAGGCACGTTGTTTCGAACCTTTTTAAGATGTATACAGATAATTAAATACATTTTGTAAGCATTTCAATTATTGTTTTTTATTTATAAAGGAAAAAATGCAGCCACTAATATAAGTTTTAATAACCTCTTATTAGTAGCTACATATCTATTTGTATGGGTCTTCCCCAGTATCTATACAGCCTGTTATTGTAACCTTAAAGAGATGGAAAAGCAGTTAATATATCTAAAGGCATATACTTTTTCTTACCCCTATACTTTATAGTGTTCTCATTACTCACTCCTGAAGACCATAATTTTTAATGTCATATACTATCTCTTATCAAACTTATTTTCATATGGGTTTAGAAAACATTAATCATTACTCTAAATCTTCCCCGTTCGACTCAATTACTTTCTTATACCAGTAGAAGGAATCTTTTCTTCTACGTTCAAATGTTCCACTACCATTATCATCCACATCTACATAAATAAAACCATATCTTTTTTTCATTTCACCAGTGCTTGCGGCAATAATATCGATTGGCCCCCACATGGTGTATCCCATTACCGGAACTCCGTCAATCTCAATCGCTTTCTTTATTTCTTTGAGATGTGCCCGTAGATATTCGATCCTATATGGATCATGAACACGTCCGTCTTCTTCTACTTTATCAACAGCCCCCAGGCCATTTTCAACAATCATTAAAGGAATCTGATAGCGGTCATATAAGAGATTTAAGAGATAACGAAGACCCATGGGGTCGATGGTCCATCCCCATTCAGTAGTTGGCAGACATGGATTTTTATAGCCCGTTTTTACACCATTAAGACCTTCAAAATCCAAGTTTGTTTCCTTTCCAACTACATGAGTCGCATAATAACTGAACGATAGGAAATCAACTTTTCCTTTCAGTAATGCCTCCTCGTCGCCGTCCTGAACAGGCAGCATAATTCCTCTGCGTTCGAATTCTTTTAATTTATAAGCTGGATAATAACCCCGGCATTGAACGTCGCAATAAAATAGCATTTTATGCATAAAATCAGCAGTTGCCTGCACATCTTCCGGGTCACTGCTGTTCGGGTAAGCAATGTGCCCGGCATACATCATCCCCACTCTATTATCGGGATCAACACTGTGAGCCAGTTGGACAGCTTTGGCGCTGGCTAGAAATTGGTGATAAGCCGCCGCCATTTTTTTCTGTTCATCATTTGAATCAACTCCACCAGCCATCCAGGGCTTTGTAGACATAACATTAATCTCATTAAACGTAAGCCAATGTTTCACTTTGCCTTTGTATCGATTAAAAACGGTGCTGCAATACCGCAAATAAAAATCGACCACTTTGCGGTTCTCCCACGAGCCATATTTGAGTAATCCAAGCGGTGTTTCAAAATGAGAGAGGGTTACCAAGGGTTCAATCCCATATTGACAGCACGTATCAAAGACTTCACCATAATACTTTAATCCCGCCTCGTTAGGTACTTCCTCATCTCCATTTGGAAAGATCCTTGACCAGGCAATGGACATGCGATAACATTTAAATCCCATTTCTGCAAACAGTGCGATATCTTCCTTAAAACGATGATAATGGTCAACAGCTTTGTGGCTCGGATAATAGTTTCCTTCCACTATACCATCTGTAATTTCTCTAGGTACACCATGGACACCTACTGTCATGACATCTGCTGTACTTAATCCTTTTCCATCGCTTAAATAAGCCCCTTCAGCTTGATTAGCAGCGGTTGCACCACCCCATAGAAAGTTCTCAGGAAATCCTCTCTCCATACTCAATCTCCTCCAATTTAATTTCCTAGCGAGGTTACCAGCATCAACGATCCATTGTGATCAGCATGCTTTACATCCTCGACTTTTACTGAGTATTGCTCCTGATTTGTTACTACAGCAATTGTCACTGGATCAAATCCTTCTTCAACGATCTTGTCAAGATCAAACTTCACTAGTAAATCGCCAGCTTTTACCTCATCTCCTACTTTCACTAGAGACTCAAAATGTTTTCCGCCTAGCTGGACTGTATCGATGCCAATGTGGAATAATAATTCAGCTCCATTTGCTGTTTCCATCCCTAATGCATGATTGGTATTAAAAACCATTTTAATTTTCCCATCAGCCGGTGCGTATAGTTCCCCCTTAGAAGGAATGACAGCAATCCCATCTCCCATCACTTTGGTTGAAAATACAGCATCATTAACTTCAGACAGAGGGATCACTTTACCTTTAACTGGGTTTTTAATACCAACTGCATTACCTGTATATAGACCTTTGTTAATTGTTTCTTCTGTATTCTCAGCCTTACCATATACTGAAGTTTCAGCTTGTTCCTTGGATTCTTTCCACGAAATGAAAGTAATCACAAAAGATGTGATAAAAGAAATAGCAACGCCTGCAAGAGCAAAAATGAAATTCTTACTGTTATTCGGATCTATAAATTGTGTTATACTTGCAACACTAGGATTCACCATAGCAAATGAGGTAAGAGCAAATACACCAGTAAAGATACCGCCTATTAAACACGAGAATACAACACTAACCAGTACACGCTTTCGCTGCAATGTTATTCCATAAAGTGCTGGTTCTGTAATACCAAATAGTGCTGAAATACCAGAAGATACGGATACAGATTTCAGTTCTTTATCTTTAGTACGCAGAGCAACTGCAAAAGATGCACCGCTTTGCGACAAATTGTGAACTAACAATGCAGGTGAGAACAGCATTTCTTTTCCAAGTCCAGTAAATGAAGATATGATATATGGCATGGCGGCCTTATGCATACCTGTGGCAACAATGAATGGAAGACCTGCCGCAAGAAGACCTACTGCAATCCACCCAACTTTGTTGAATATAAACAAGATAGCAGATGTAAACACTGTTCCAAGTTGAAATCCTAGTGGCCCTAGAAATAACAGCGTCATTGGAACGGTTAAAAGGAGAGCCATCATTGGCACAAAGAAAACACGAATTGGCTTTGGGGCAATCTTAGTGAAAAATCTTTCCATATAGGCATAGAAAATGACACCTAATATCGATGGAAATACCTGCGATGCATAGTTAACATTTGTTATAGGAATAGAGAATAGACTAGCTCCCTCAGCCAAAATTTTTGTCATATCAGGAAGTAGAAGTATACTCATAGCTGCTGCTGCAACTAAATGATTAGCCTTCAATTTTGTTGCTGCTGTGATGGCCACCAATATTGGGAAAAAGTAAAACACGGCACTACTAATGGAAGTTAAGATAAGAAATGTCTGTCCTTTCTCATCTATAAGATTAAGCATTGACAATAATATTAAAGTTGCTTTTAAAACGCCGGCACCTGCCATTGCTGGAACAAGCGGTTGGAATACACCTACTATAAAGTCTAAGACTACAGCTCCGATTTTTTTCTTGCCTGACGCAGGATTATTTTGTGCTTGCTTGCCAAAACTGCCAAGTTTCATCATTTCATCATATACTTCATTAACATTGCTTCCAATAATGATTTGACACTGTGCTGCCATAACCACTTCAAGAACTCCGGGAATTTTTTTAAGCGCTTCTTTATTAACCTTGTCTTCATCATTCAATGTGAAACGAAGTCTTGTTGCACAGTGTCCCAAGTGATTGACATTATTTTCTCCACCGACATATTCTAAAATGTCAACTGCTGTTTTTTTATAATTCATTCTCAATGCTCCTTTACGAGTTTAATGCGCTTACACTCTGGCCGAGAACATAAGCTAACAAAAAAAGCAGGATCCCTAAAAACAATATAATATCGTATTGATATTAAATCGTTTTTATGGATCCTGCCTGCATTACCAGTAACATGTCCTGTTATTTTATTGAGTTGATTATAATACATTTAAATATAATATACAAGGGGGTAATTATTACTTTTTTAAATTTTTTAAGCGTATGTCCACATACTGCTGTATTTAAAATGTAGACAGAGTCTACATGTTAGGTCTCAAATTTATATTAGGGTCTAGTTAAATTAAAGTACTATAGCGTATTAGTACTTTATTATGGCCGGAACCGATCACACTTTCAGCTACATAAAAGGCACCTCAACACATACATTAATCCCTGACTATTCCATTGAAATGGGCAAGTGCAGCACGAAGCCTGGATATGTAGTATTAAATCTGCCGGCCACCTTTTCACTTACTTATCAAACGATAGATTTGCTTTATCAGCAGGGTCAAGCGGCCAATCTCTATATAGAACGATTAAAGGACAATGGATCATTCATTTAAAAGATACACGGTTAAATTGTGTTTCCTATTAGTAAACCGATTTTATTAAACGCTCCGCTAAACAAGGACGTGTTGGAATATGGGGCACTTAGTATTGAATCGCTGGAGAAATTGCTGTCGGCTTTTGTTAGAGGATATTAAAGACTAACTGCGAAGAAAGAGGGCTAAACAGACGGGCAGGAGTATGCAGCATATTGCTGCAAAAATCCTTAAAGGGGTGTATCAACGAGACAAATAATGCATGAAAAACATTGGTTAATAATACATTGATTTTGTGCAATATTTTTTGACACAAAATCATAGAATGGTGGCAAAAATAAGCTGTTCACAAAAACATCTCAAAAACAATCATTTTTGAGATGTTCCAGATATTAAAAAAACAGCCCTCAGATTTTCGAAAAGATGCCTCTTGTAATGTGTATCTTCTTGCACACATATTAATATATATCACAAATCTATTTTAAACTTTGTTTAATGCAGAATTGTGCTTTTATAATAACTGTTTTTCTCTACTCAATTCTCCTTTAAGCTAACAATGATATCACCTAGTCATTTGCAATGGTATTTCCCACCATCAGCACCCAACAAAACTGAACATAAATACCAAAATAAATATAAAAAATTACTTGGCCTCTTACAGAAGTAGTTGCGGGACCCGCCTGCAAATGAAATCGCTAGTGCACAGGTATTCATAGCCAATCTTATTTAAATAGGGTTGTTTTCCGTCTTAAGACGCTTAGATATATAAAGAAATCTTTTTACAGCACAGTCTATTTTTTTCAGGAAGTGTTGTGTTAAAGGGCCTAATATAATAACGCAGATAATCGTTCCTATTCCAGCAACCCCTCCAAGCATTATACCCACTATGACAAATATAGCGTCAATAACTATTCTCACTATGCCGTATGATTTACTCAATCTGTCGGCTACTGCCAAATAAACAATATCGTTTGGAGCAATACCTAAATTCGCTGATTTTAAAACAGGAAACCCAATTGATACCGGCAAACAGGCCAAGACAAAAAGCAGCATGCTACCCCATAAGCTTAAATCATTTGGAAATATAACATCAACAATTTTAACATGAAGATTTAGGAATGTACCTGTCAGACCAATTGATAGTATTGTTCCGATATTTATATTTTTTTTATCAATTAGGAAAACAATTATACATATAATAAGCGTTAAAAACCTGTTCGCATCCCCGATATTTAGATTAAAAAGGTTGGCTACTCCCTGTGAAAAAATAGTAAATGGATCTGCCCCGATACCAAGGTTAATGAAAATTGCTACGCCGAAGTTAATTATGTTAAGCCCCAGTATAAAAATAATCATTCTTTTTATGAATAGTTTACAGTTAAATGTGGTCACACTCGTTTTCTCCTTTCAATACCTACACATTTTACAACGTGGGATAATGAAAAGATAAGCACCCCTGTTTCACAAAAATGTATCCTTATTTTCATTTCTAATTACTTTTTCGATCTGTTTTTGTCTCGTTGACTGAGCTTATATTCTCTAGGAGTCTGTCCATATTTTTCTTTAAAGATTCGATAGAAATAGCTCGTATTTTCATAGCCGACAGCATAACCTATGTCTACAATCGACAAGTTAGTGCTGTTCAGAAGAAAACTAGCATGGCTTAACCGCTTCTTTTGAACATGTTCTGTATAGGTATTCCCTGTTAATCTTTTTATCATCCGGCTCAGCCAAAGCAAGTCACACTGCATAATTTCTGCTAAAACAGACAATTCTCCCTCACGGTAATTTTCTTCAATATATCTTAATACGGTTAATAACATGTCATGTTCATAATTCCCGCCAGACGTAACTTTGTCAGTATGGTTCATCAACTGTAAAAATAATAAACCCATGGTAATTTGATTAATACTTCGCATTTCTTGTTTATCATTCATAATTGTCCAAATAAGATTTTCAACAAGATTTTGAATAGGTAATATACCTGTGACTTTAAAATGTAAATATCCAATTTGCTTATTGTTTGTTTTAAGGCAACTAACAATAAAGTCTCGTATTAAGTTATTTTCATCTCCTATCATTTTTAAAGGCTGATCAAAAAATTCAGGCAGTACAATAAAATTAACAGCAATATCATTTTCAAGCGCCGCCATAATTTCTTGTGTTGCATTTTGGTTTAAGAACAATAGCTCCCCCTGATTAAGAACAACTTTATTTCCATTTATAATATGTTGGGTAGAGCCCTCACACATATAAACAACTTCAACATAGTTATGAGTGTGAGCTGGAAAGTGCACAAACCTCGTATGAGGCCTTACTTGTATTAATTTTCCATTTTCTAATAATCTTTTGTAGTCGATTTCCTTGGTAGAAGAATTAATATATAAATTCTTAATAATGCCTGTGTTTCCTTTCAAAATTTCCTGCTCTTCATCTGTCAAAGTCCTTAATAAATTGAGTAATTCTTTATTCACCAGAGTACCTCCGTTTAAAAAAGAACGTTAAAATTGATAATAAACTAGTCATTGGTTCAATTGACAATAATTACGTCTTATCCTGGAATACCTGTAATGATCCCATATCATTTTTTATCTATGTGATCCCTTCGCTCATTTTATACTTTACAGGGTCACCGATAGTTCTTCATCAATTATTTTGATATTTTCACCTGTATTTTCTACTAGTATCAAGATTCATTCCAGTAACTTTTACTTTTCACTTTAATCCTCCATTGTAAGTAATCAAGTGAGTATGCGCCTATCTGAAGGTGGATTTTACTAAAGCCTTGAAACGCTGGTGCTAGTAGATATACTGTAAAAAGTTCATTCTACCCGTTTTAATCATATGGAGGTACCAATAAAAACTCTTTTTCTTATAAGGATTTAAACAGTCGTTTCCTTTATTGTCTTTATCGTTATAAAAATAGACATATCTTTTTCATTTCTCCTGTAGAAGTACTGATAAGATCAATGGGACCCTCAATCTCTGTATCCGAGCTAATGCATCTGCTTGAGTAATAACTAAACCCGCTATAATTCAAAGCATCAGTGGATTATTCACGTCTATAGAAAGACCATGCTCAGTATCTTCATCGGCTGCTAACTATATTGATATGTTTTTTATATAAGTGTAATTTGAATTTTGCACATAATTATTCATGATCATATAATGCCATTCTTTTTTCTTTCTAAGCACAAAAACACACCGAACACTCTCTTTTTTAATTATTAGCCACGCAAGTTCTTAAAATGAACATCCTGCTATTATACTGATTTAACTTGATTAAACAGTAATATAAAAAGGGGGATGTTCTTTCCCCCTTACTAATGAACATTGTATGTAGCTCTCTCTATTGTACAATGGTCAATTTTACATTTCTTTCTTTGAGCACTTGCTGTGATACTTCATCAATTTCCTTATCTGTAATAACTTCGTTCACTTTACCAGGAGGCACAATTAACGAAAAAGCCCGTTTGCCAAACTTTGAGGAATCTGCCATCAGAATAATTTCATCTGATCGCTCAATCATTTTCTTTTTTAACAGCGCTTGTCCTTCGTTAGAATCACTAAGCCCCTCTTCTAGGTGAATGCCTTTGCACGATAAAAACACTTTGTTTACATGGTACATCTCTAGAGATCTCTCTGCTAATGGACCAACGTAAGATAAAGACTTCGGCAACAACATTCCTCCGGTTGAAATAACTTCTATTTTTTCTTTTTTACTTAACTCCATGACAACTTTTATTGAATTGGTAATAACCGTGAGCGGCATGTTTGGCAAAATTTTGGCCATTTCCCAAGCAGTTGTACTCGCATCTAACATAATCCGATCACCTTCTACAATTCGCTTTGCAGCTTCGTATGCGATCGCTTTTTTTTCTTTTACGTTTGTAATTTCCCGTTCAGACACATGAATTTCTGCTTCATCCTCCTGCACACTTACAGCACCGCCGTGACTGCGCAGAAGTTTACTTTCTTTCTCGAGCTTTTCGAGATCACGCCGGATTGTTTCTTCCGTTACGGAAAAAATATCACTTAATTCTGTCACTCGTATACTTGATCGTTCATTAACGAGCTCCACAATTTTTTGCTGTCTTTCTGCTACTAACATACCTTTGCTCGCTCCTGATCTTTGTCTAGTTTTATTCATTGTATCATGTATCATGTTAGATAAAATACGTCTTTCAATTCCACTGCCACTGGACTCTTATCAGGATTTGTTTCCATAAGTGGCTCCATGTATGCCCACCATTTTCGGCAAATGTCCGTCTCCGCCATCTTAACCCATTTTTCTTCGCTTTCAATCTCTAGATATGCAAATAGCTTGCCTGTAGCTTCCTCTAAGAAAATCGAATAATTATGTGCACCGTGTGCCTTCAGCTCGGCTGCCATTTCTGGCCAAAGCTCATTATGCCGCTTTTTATATTCTTCATATTGATCTTTATATACTATCATGACAGTCGCTTTACGAATCATCTTTAAACCTCCATTTATTTTTGTTTAGCCTTAAATTATTTTTTATTTTATTTAATCCTCAAATTGTATAACTGTTGTTTCACTAGATTTGGTTCGTGTGATAAAAATATCAAAAGCTTCTCTATTTCAATACAATTCATAAAAAAATCATAATAAAAAGACAGAGAATTTTTTAATCCTCTGTCCGTATGAATCAACGTTTTGATAAAACCGCCTCTTCATATTGTTTTACTTCATCCAGCCATGCTTCTTTTACTGGCACATTCATTTGCTCGCAGTAGTAATCCCAAACCGCCCCAAATGGATATGTTTTAAACTCTTCCATAAGCGCCAGACGATCCGTAAAATTACCTTCCTCCTGTAGCTGTTTCAAATAATCATTTGGCACCAGAAGAGCATACAACAGCGCTTTAATCATGTTGCGTGTACCAATTGTCCATGCTGCTACACGATTAATACTCGCATCAAAGAAATCAAGGCCAATAATCACTTTGCTAAGCGCATCATTACGTACAATCTCAAGCGCAATTTCGCGAAGCTCGTCATCCAAAATAACGACGTGATCACTGTCCCAGCGAACCGGACGCGATACATGTAACGCCAATTTATCAGAATAAAGCAGCATTGATGAAATTTTATTCGAGACGGTTTCTGTTGGATGGTAATGCCCTGTATCAAGCAGGCATAATTTATTATTTTTCAACGCATAACCAAGGTAAAACTCATGTGAACCAACCACATATGATTCGGAACCGATACCAAATACCTTGCTTTCCACCGCATCAAGATGGTATTGTTCATCAATATCTTCTGTGAAAATCTCGTCCAAAGATTCTTTTAATCTTTTACGCGGCGTCAGACGGTCACTCGGAATATCTTTATAGCCATCCGGAATCCAAACGTTTGTTAAACAAGGAGTACCGAGCTCACGGCCAAAATATTCACCGATTTTACGAGAGGCGATACAGTGATCAATCCAGAACTTCCGGATTTCCGCGTCTGGGTGGGACAATGTTAATCCGTCCGCTGCTTTTTCATGTGAAAAGAGCGTTGGGTTAAAGTCAAGACCGAGCCCCTGTTCTTTCGCCCATTTTACCCAATTGTCAAAATGTTCGGGTTTTAACTGGTCTCGATCTACTACCTCTCCGTTTGTTTCTGCATACAGTGCATGCAGATTAACTCGATGCTTCCCAGGGATAAGCGACAGTGCTTTTTCCAAGTCAGCTCGAAGCTCTTCAGGTGTTGTTGCTTTACCCGGGTAGTTTCCTGTTACATCAATACCACCGGACAGTTCACTTCTGTTTACTTCAAATCCGCCAACGTCATCACCCTGCCAGCAATGAATCGAAATCGGCACGCTCTTCAATGTTTCAAGCGCTGCATCGACATCAATTCCCCATTTTGAATACGTTTGTTTTGCTTGTTCATAACTTTCTTTTACCGACATTTTCTTCACTCCTCACTAATTTTGATACCCCATAACGTTCCTGTTGAATTTGTTCGAGCGTTTTGCCCCTTGTTTCCGGTGCCATCATAATACCGATAACTGCTGCAACAATTAGGAAGCCTATCATAACCAGGCCGGCCGTTTTAAATCCAAGTACCGTAATCATTGTCGGTACCGCCAGCGAAATCACTCCAACAGCTACCCTAGCAATACTAAACAAAAACCCTTGTGCTTTCGCACGATATTTTGTGTGAAACAATTCTCCAGCCCAAAGCCCATAAAAAGCTTGAGCGCCAAAACCAGCTGCAATTCCCCAAAGAGTAACAAAAGCAAATAATTCAAACATTCCCATGGATCCAAACGTGAGTACAGCCCACGCTATAATCCCCATTACAGCACCAATTCCATAAAGTAATTTCCTGCTCATTTTGTCTCCAAATTTAATAAAGACAAAATAAGTAGATAAAACCGTTAGAATCCATAAAAATGCTTGCAATAAATTAGCTTGGGCAGATGTTAGACCGCCAACCGTTTCATAAATGTATGGCATAAAATAGCCCATAACACCAGCTACTAAATTCCAAAATACATAAATACCAAGCAACAACACTATTGCTTTACGATTAGCTGGAATTGTGAATAGCTCTTTTATAGAGCTTTCTTCCTTCACTCCAGCTTTTTGTCTCTGACGTTCCCGCTGCTTTTCTTCTTCCCATATTGTTGACTCGTTAATTTGCTGCTGCATGATCCATGTAATAAGCGCAATGATAAACAGCTGTATAAAGATAAGTCTGCTTCCTATAAGTCCCATCGGGGCCAATGCCACTGAAAGGAGTAGTGAAATGGCGGGACCAATCGACCAGGCCAGTTGTCCCCATCCAACACGGGCTGCACGTTCCTTTTCAGGTGCTTCTTCTGCGATGTATGTCCATGCTGCTGGAATTGCAGCACCTACTGCCACTCCAGTAATTACATATCCAAGCAAAAGCATTGGAAAGTTAAGTGAGAATGCAATTAATAATACTCCAATCATATAAACAATCAAGTCATATTTATAGATAAGCTTTCGTCCATACTTATCAACCAATATCCCACCGAGCAACGCCCCTATTGCAGAGCCAAAGCCGTTGGCACTCAACGCTCCTAACAGGCCAAGCTTAAAATCATCCAAGTTTAAGTATTCCATCCAAAGCGTGAGGCCTCCAGCTCCCGCAACAATAGACCCTGCTTCTAAATAGTTAGACATCGCTACAGTAATGGTAGACTTTAGGCTGCCTTTCTTTGATGTTTCCATTTTGTATCCCTTTCTCGATTATACGGTTCTATTTAAACAGATCGCATATCTTGTTTTTAGCGTTTATCCAAAATGTTTTCAGCTACTCTATAACCCGCTACACTGCGACTTCTATTCGGTCATTCACTCTCTTTTAAAGTCAGCTTCAATCTATTTGAAATAGATTGAAAAGACTGAATCAATTTTTCACGGTTTAGGGAGTTTGAATGAAACGTTTGCATCGGAAAAGATTGTTCGATCAGTTTTCTTCCTTCTGCAAGATTTGATACTTCTCCCGCAGCAATGATTTGCATAATAAGATTTCCTACCGCCGTTGCCTCTGAAGGTCCCGCGTATATCGGTATATCACTCATATCTGCTGTCATTTGGTTCAACAAATAGTTATTGGATCCACCACCTACAATGTGAAGCCGGTCTATCTTTTTATTTGTAATCTCTTCCAAGTCTTTGATCGCAATAGCGTATATGATAGCCAGATTGCTGAATACACAGGCAGCCAATTCCCCTGCTGTTGTTGGGATAGGCTGCTTTGTTTCACGACAATAATTCTGAATTTCTTCCACCATATTGGCTGGATTTAGAAAGCGATCCTCATTAAAATTAATAAACTGCTGATAAGGCTTAACCTTTTTCGCTTCTTCTACAAATTTACTGAAATTATAGTCCTGAGGTAAATGACGGCGTACCTCCTGTATGACCCACATGCCCATAATATTTTTCAAAAATCGGTATGTGTTGAATACACCCCACTCATTCGTGTAATTATCTTCATATGCTAGTTTTGTTGTAATCGGTTTGGCAGATTCAATGCCAAGAAGCGACCAGGTACCGCTGCTTAAATATCCCCACCCTTCTCCAAAACCTGGGGTTCCGGCAATAGCGGAAGCGGTATCATGAGATCCTACAACAAAAAATTCACAATCCGGCAAATCGTATTCCGGAAATCTGTCTTTTAATAATGGTCCTAATTTTTCTCCTGGCTGCACTAATGGTGGGAACTGCTCACGTTTTAATGAAAGAAGATGAAGTAGATCTTTATCAAAATCCTGCTCTTGTATATTCAGAAGCTGCATTGTTGACGCATTTGTTGCTTCTGTTACAGCACGTCCAGTCAAGCAATAACCCAAATAATCCGGAACGAGCAAAATATGTTTTGTTTGTTCCAATAGCTCTTTTTTCTCTTCGTACAGCTGGTACAGCGTATTAAAAGATAAAAATTGAATACCAGTTTTTTCGTAAATAGTTTCTTTTGAAATCAATTTAGATATTTTCTCAATGGTATGTTCCGTTCTGCTGTCCCGGTAAGAAACTACTTCCTGCAGACGCTCACCCTGCTCATCAATTAATACATAATCCACTGCCCATGTATCAATCCCTGCCGTTACAGAAGTAAAGCCAAGCTTTTTTGTCTCCGCAAGCCCTTTCACAATTTCCGTTAATAGGTGGTTGATATCCCAATAATATGTACCATTTTTCTTAGAAAACCCGTTGGCAAAACGATGCACTTCCTTCATGTCCAGCTTGCCATTTCGGATTTCGCCAATAATTAAACGTCCACTAGACGCTCCAATGTCAATGGCCACATGCGCCATTCTCATCACTCCTGCTTTTTAAGAAGCAGGAGACATTTCTGGTTTCATCCAAAAATGCTCCTGTGTTCTTTTTATTATCGTGTAAATGCTGCGGGTACTCCGCCATCGACTGTAATCATGCAGCCCGTTGTTTTGTCAGCTTTCGATGAAGCGAAAAACGCAATAGATTCCGCAATGTCAGACGGATAAATGTTTACAAGCAGCGTCGTGCGCTTCCGGTAATGCTCTTCCAGTTGATCTGGTTCAATGCCGTATGCTGCCGCACGCTCATTGCGCCAGTTGGAGCCCCAAATAGCCGACCCCTGCAGCACGGCATCCGGCAGCACCGAGTTTACACGAATGCCAAACTCGCCGCCTTCTGCTGCAATACAGCGGGCCAGGTGTGTTTCAAGCGCTTTTACGGCACTGTAAGCCGAAGCATTTTTCCCCGCATACACAGAGTTTTTCGAACCGACAAATACCATGTTGCCGCCGATACCCTGCTGTTTCATTTGCTTGAACGCTTCACGCGCCACAAGGAAATAGCCTGTGCCAAGTACATTCATATTTAAATTCCATTCTTTTAAAGTTGTTTCGTCAAACGGGCTCGATGTGGCAAGACCAGCATTATTCACGATGGAATCAACACCACCGAATGCAAGGGCTGCTTGCACGAAAGCCGCCTGTACTTGCTCTTCGCTCGTCACATCCATTTGAACGGCAACCGCACGCTGTTCGTTGTATTGTTCATTAATTTCCGCTGCGACTTTTTCTGCGCCTTCCAGATTTAAGTCAGCAAGTACCACATGGGCTCCATCGGAAACAAGAAGCCGTGCTGTTGCGCTTCCGATTCCGCCTGCGCCGCCTGTAATAAACGCGACTTTGCGGGAAAATTCTGCTTCAGCCGGCGCCAGAGACAACTTGTACAGCTCCAGCGGCCAGTATTCTACGTTATAGGACTCGTTTTCACTTAAGGATACAAATTCACCAAGAGCTGTTGAGCCTTTCATAACCGCAATCGCACGATGGTAAAGACCGCCGCTCACATTCGCCATTGTGATGTTTTTTCCGGAGTTTACCATCCCGACACCCGGAATAAGCGTCACACGGGGAGCTGCCTCAAACATGATATCGCCTTCATTTTTGTTGCGTTCAAAATACTCTTTGTATTCGGCTTTAAACTGTTCTACACCTGCTTTTACTTTCTCGATCAGCTCTTCTGTCGTGCCGTTCTGTGGATCCCAATCAATATAAAGCGGCTTCATTTTAGTATGAACAAGATGATCCGGGCAGGCCGCACCCACTTGTGAAAGCGTGCCGGCATTTCTGCTATTGACAAACTCAAGCACATCTTCTGCATCATCATAAGTAAGAATCATTTTCTTTTCATCGCTGACTGCACCGCGGATCACTGGCATCACAGCTGCCAATACGTTTTGGCGCTCCTCTTCCGTTAGTGACTCATACACCTGGCCGCCAAATGCTTCTGTTTGTTTTTGTTTGTTTTGGATATAGCTTTCTGCTTCGTTAATGATATTGATGGTTTGGCTGTATGCTTCTTCGGATGTTTCTCCCCATGTAACGAGTCCGTGTTTTTCCATAAGGACAAGCTCAGCATTTGGGTTGTTTCTAACACCATCTGCGATCATTTTAGATAAGGTAAAGCCCGGGCGCACATAAGGAACCCATACAAAACGGTCGCCGTAAATTTCTTTGGCAATCTCTTTCCCATTGTCCGCGCAGCAAAGGCTGATAATCGCATCTGGATGAGTGTGATCCACGTGTTTAAATGGCAGGAACGCATGTAAAAGCGTTTCAATCGACATACGCGGATGCTTGCTGTCGATCATGCAATGCGTCAAGTACTCTACCATTTCTGCATCCGGCATTTCATCGCGCTCAATAAGTGGACGGATATCTTCCAGGTTTAAGCCGGTAAAATTCCCTGCTTTCATTGTGGCTAAATCGGAACCGCTTCCTTTTACCCACATCACTTCAATATCGCGGCCCCGGAAGTCCTTTTCGATTGTTTTCATAGATGTATTGCCGCCGCCCCAGTTGCATACAGCGCGGTCGGAACCGATTAGATTGGAACGGTAAACCAGTTCTTCTACACCTGACTTCGATGCTGCTTCATTAGATTCCCACAAGTTTTTGACCATGTTGTTTTCCTCTTTTCTAATCTTTGTTTTTGTTTGTTTGATCATAACACACATTTGTTTTTATTTGAATAGTTTTTTTTATTTTTATTTTTAATCTTATTATCCTCTTATTTTCTTTGTTTGTTTTTATTTCAGTTTGTAAAGTTGTGAGTTTTCATATATGATAGAAAAAAACAAAATACAGGTCATCAGATGACCTTACTTTCGAGGTGAAGCAACGTGAAGGTTACACTTTTTATTACATGCATCGTCGACATGTTCCAGGCCGATGTAGGCAAAGCAACGGTAGAAGTGCTGGAACGCCTTGGCTGCGACATTGAATTTCCGATGGGGCAGGTATGCTGCGGACAGCCGGCTTACAACTCGGGATATGTAGAAGAATCAAAAGATGCCATGAAAAAAATGATTACGACATTTGAGAACGCGGAGGTTGTCGTCACTCCATCCGGATCATGTGCCACGATGTTTAAAGAATACCAGCATATTTTTCATGATGATCCCGTCTGGCGTCCGCGTGCGGAACGATTAGCCGCAAAAACCTACGAACTGACTGAATTTATCGTCAATGTGCTGAAAGTCGAAAATGTCGGCGCAAAGCTAAATGGTGTGGCAACTTATCACCCGTCCTGCCATATGACACGGCTTCTTGGTGTAAAAGATGCGCCGATGACCTTGCTGAAAAATGTGGAAGGGCTTCGCTTTGAACCGCTGCCAAACGCACATAACTGCTGTGGTTTCGGCGGAACATTTTCAGTGAAAATGGGCAATATTTCGGAGCAGATGGTAGATGAAAAAGTCGATTCGACCGAACGAACAGGAGCTGACTTTTTAATTGGAGCCGATGGCGGCTGCCTGATGAATATCGGCGGACGTATAGAACGAAGAGGAAAACCTATCCGCGTGATGCATATCGCGGAAGTGTTAAACAGCCGGTGAGGAGGAAACAGCATGGCAATGAAAATTGGAGAAGGCAAGTTTAAAGAAAACGTTAATAATAATATGGAAGATACCTTTATGCGCGGTGCGGTAGCTGGCGCACAAGAACGGCTTCGTACACGCCGGCTTGACGCGGCAGAAGAGCTTGGAAACTGGGAAGAGTGGCGTTCACACGGAGAGGAAATCCGTAAGCATGTATTAAACAATCTGGATTACTATCTTCATGAGCTGGCCGAGAACCTTCAAAAACGCGGCGGGCATGTGTTTTTTGCCGAAACAGCAGAGGAAGCGACTGGATATATCCGTGAAGTCGTAAACGCGAATGGCGGAAAAAAAATTCTGAAAGCTAAATCGATGGTCACAGAAGAAATCGGCTTGAATGGTGTGCTCGAAAACGAAGGATGCGAGGTCATTGAAACCGATCTTGGTGAATATATTTTGCAGCTGGATGAACATGACCCGCCATCCCATATCGTTACACCGGCGCTTCATAAAAACAAAGAACAAATTCGAAATGTATTTGCCCAGAAGCTGGATTACAAGCTCACCTCGAAGCCGGAAGAACTGGCGCTACATGCTCGTGAAACACTGCGTCAGGAGTTTTTAACAGCAGATATCGGTATTACCGGCTGTAATTTTGCGATTGCTGAGTCCGGATCGATAGGCCTTGTAACAAATGAAGGAAACGCCGGCCTTGTGTCGGATTTGCCAAAAACACAAATTGCAGTAATGGGAATGGAGCGGATTGTGCCGACATTTGAAGAGTTTGAAGTACTTGTCGGCCTTTTGACACGCAGTGCAGTCGGACAGAAACTGACGAGCTACATTACCGCCCTGTCAGGTCCCCGGGAAGAAGGAGATGCGGACGGACCGGAAGAATTTCACCTTGTAATCGTGGATAACGGGCGTTCTAAAATTTTAGGCACGGAATTTCAGTCCGTTCTGCAGTGTATCCGCTGTGCGGCCTGTATTAACGTCTGTCCGGTATATCGCCATATTGGCGGCCACTCCTACAATTCGATTTATCCGGGGCCAATTGGAGCCGTTCTCACACCGCTTCTTGGCGGCTATGATGACTTTAAAGATCTTCCTTATGCTTCGACGCTTTGTGCGGCTTGCACAGACGCCTGCCCGGTGAAAATTCCGCTGCATGAACTGCTGCACAAGCATCGGCAGGTAATTGTAGAAAAGGAAGGACGCGCGCCTATTTCTGAAAAGCTTGCGATGAAAGCGTTTGGTTTTGGTGCCGCTTCAGATCCTATGTATGCAGCAGGCTCGAAAATGGCCGCGGCGATGATGAAGCCATTTACGAAAAATGACCGCATTTCAAGCGGGCCGGGACCATTAAAAGCATGGACAGAAATCCGGGAATTTCCGGCGCCAAATAAGGAGCGGTTCCGTGACTGGTTTAAACAGCACGAAAAAGGAGGCGGCGAACAGTGATCCATCAGCGTGAATCTTTTTTAAACAACGTGGCCAGGCAGCTTGGCCGCAGCCGTAATACAAGTATGAAGCCGGAGCGAAACTGGCAGTTTCGTCCGCAGGATAAAACACTGACCGATAAAACGCCGGACGAATTAATGAATGTGCTGCGTGACCAGTGCCAGCTCATTCATACCGAATTGATTGAAACGACCAGTAGCAAGCTGTCGGAAATACTGGAGGCAACTGTTCATTTATATGGCGGCGGACCGGTATCTCTTTGGAAGGACCCGCGCTTTGCGGAGTTTGGCCTGGATGGGCTGCTGAAAGAAACATGGCCATCGCGTAATGTGGAGGTAAACGAATGGGATGCTGCCCGCGGCCGGGAAAATATCGCCCAGGCAGAGCGGGCGAACATTGGTATTACTTTCAGTGATATCACCCTCGCTGAATCGGGTACGGTCGTCCTGTTTTCCGGTGCTGGAAAAGGGCGCACGGTCAGCCTGCTTCCGCGTAACTACATTGCCCTCGTGCCGAAAAGCACCATTGTACCACGTATGACGCAGGCAGCACAGGAGATTTCCCGCCGCGTACAGGCGGGTGAAACGATTTCGTCATGCATCAATTTTATTACCGGTCCAAGTAACTCTGCTGATATTGAAATGAACCTCGTGGTCGGTGTACACGGGCCTGTTAAAGCCGTGTATATTGTGATTGGAGATCGGTGATTACTTACTAGGTTCTTAAGAGTTCCTTTACTCTTGCTTGTACTACTAGCTAGATAATATTATGTTGCGCTGTATATTCTTGATTTGAATAAATAATTTTTTAGTTACTTCACTTTGATTCTGTTTTCTAACTGCCCGAACAGAAACATTTTAAATAGCAATCATTTGAAAAGCACATCTTTTTAAAGCTTATTTTTTATAAATTCAACAAAGACTTTATTGAAGAACTGTAACAAAAAACTCCCCAATAAACTGGGGAGTTTTTTACAAATCCTCGTCACTTTTTAATAATCTTATTCACCTGCAGAATTACATAAGATTATTAACGGAACTAAATGACTAGTCATAAAGTAAAGTTTTGTTTTTCTAGCCATTTTAAAGCCATTGGTAGCCAAGCTTGTGCAGCTTCATTAATATATGTAGAGTCACCTGCAGACACTTCATCAGCTAAAGATAAGCCATGTACACCATTCTCAAATATATGCATTTCAAATGGAACTTGCTTCTTTCTTAAGGCTAATCCCATTGCTAAAGAGTTTTCCGAATCAACCAATTCGTCATTATCGGTATGCCAAATAAAAGTTGGCGGCGTATTTTCAGAGACAAAATGAATAGGACTTGCTTGCTTCATCTTTTCTTTCGAAGGATACTTTTCACCAAAATGAGCCAATCTGGAAAACTCGAATAATTTTCCTGTAAACTCGTCCCCCCTTGAATTTTCTTCCGTCAGTGAGTAATCGATCAATGGATAACCTAAAATAAGAGCTGCAGGTTTAAACTTGGAACTCTCTACTGAAAATTTATCTTTTAAAGTAGATCTGTGCCAATGTACACCCATACTTGCTGTAAGATGCGCTCCTGCTGAAAATCCACAAATCGCAATTTTATCCATATCTACATGCCATTCGTCAGCATGTTGGCCAATGATTAAAAACGTTTTTGCTAAGTCATAAAGTGGTTGTGGCATTTGTGTATTTTTGTTTATTTCAGGTAATGAACCTTCCTCTAACAAAAGATCAAAATCCTCAAAGTTTTTTAATAAACATGAATACCTTAATACAAATACATGAAACCCTTTCGCAGCAAATCTAAGCGCTACTGGTTCAGCTTCTCTATCTGACGTGGCCAAATAGGCACCCCCAGGGCAAATAATCACCGCAGGGCGCTTCTTATTTGGATGTAGTTCATCGGAATTGTCGAGGATATATGTTGATAAAAATGCTGTTTCATTGTTTTCCCAAAGATTAATTTTTTTTGTTAACATTATACCTCATCCTCTTGTTTAGAGTTTCTACTTTCTGTTTTAATCGAAGGTTTTCTTTCTGAATCTTAGCTAACTATTTTGGTGTCAGTACCTCTTCTCGGAACCAATAGGGTGAAGTCTTTCACCCCTTTATAAGTCGTTACGTCGGATACGCCATATTCTTTAATTGGGCTGCCGGAATGATATAAGTCCACAATCGTTTTCTTAAAGTCATCGTTCTATTTTTTGCCTACAGGTTTACGTTCCATTTTGGACGCATCCTATCAAAATAATTGTAAGGACTTACTTAAACTGTCTCTATGAAACTGTACTAACTCCAATTCTAATGAATAAAGGCAGCTTTATGTAAGCTACCTTTATCACATTATAGATTTGCAACTAAAAAGTCGGAAGTTCTTGAACTTATAATGTAAAATATTTAATTAAGAAATATTAAATAGGATATTCACGGTAACCATTTTGCACGCTAATCCATTTTACGGTTGTAAACTTTTCAATCGCCCATTCACCATTAAAACGACCAATACCAGAATCCTTTTCGCCTCCAAATGAGACATGTGCTTCATCGTTTACAGATTGATCATTGACGTGAATCATACCCGTTTTGATTTTTTTTGCAACCTCTACCCCATGATGAAGGTTTTCTGTAAATACAGAGCCGCTTAAACCATAAGGTGAATCGTTTGCAATTTGAATAGCTTCCTCTTCGTCTGCTGCTTTAATTATAGGTGCAACCGGGCCAAAAATTTCGTTTTTAGCAACCGGCATGCCGTTTGAGACATTAGTTAAAATTACTGGCTGCATTAAGCAACGATCAACGGTCCCCTCAAGTTGAATCTGCGCACCTTGTGCAACACTGTCCTGGATGTCTTGTTGAAGTCTTTCCACTTGTTCCTCGTTGATAAGTGGACCAATAAATGTCGTTAGGTCAGCAGGATCTCCTGTTTTAAGCTCTTTCACAATTTCAGTAAATTCTTCAACAAATTCATCGTGAATAGCTTGGTCAACAATGATGCGATTTAACGCCATACAAATCTGACCTTGGTGTAAAAACTTACCAAAGGCAGCGGCTTTTGCGGCTTGTTTGATATTTGCGTCTTTTAAGACAACCATCACGTTGTTGCCACCTAGTTCCAGAGCAACATCTTTTAAATTTTTTCCTGCAATTTCTCCAATACGACGGCCTACTTCAGTAGATCCAGTAAATGAAATCATGCTGGGAATAGGATGTGCCACAAATGCATCCCCGATTTCAGAACCACGTCCAACAATAACGTTTACTAAACCTTCTGGGAATCCCGCTTCTTTAAATATTTCACCGAACAATAACCCTGAGGTAACTGGTGTATCAGATGCCGGCTTAATTACAACACTATTTCCGGTAGCGATTGCAGGTGCTACTGACCTCATTGTTAAAAGAAATGGAAAATTCCAAGGACCAATTACACCAATTACACCTTTTGCTGTTCGATAAATACGATGTTCTTTATTCGGTACATATGAAGGTAAAATTTGTCCCGTAATACGTGTCAAAAAGCTTGAGGATTCTTTTACCATAGTAACAGATGATTCAAATTCAATTGTTGCTTTTAAAAGTGAACTTCCAGATTCTTGCACAATCCATTGAATAATATTTTCTCTTTTTTCTTCCAGTACTTTCACTAATCGCTCAAAACGCTGCTTCTTCTCAGCTAAAGACATTGCCTCCCAAACTGGCTGGACTTGTTGTGCGGCTTCATATGCCTCATTTAAATCATCTTTATTTGCAGCTTGAATGGTTAGCATCTCTTCGCCTGAATATGGGTTATAATTTTGGATTACTTTTGAACTTCCGCCTTCTTTCCATTGTCCATTTATAAATTGTTTTGTGAAATTTTGTAGTAGTAGATTCATATAGCATTTCCCCGCTTCCATATTATTTATGAAAATCAAATAACCAGTTTTAAAGCTATTTCAGCTGGTTTTCTTTAAATTCTGCTTTGACCAACGCTGGAAAGTTGTGATCTCTTCTCCACAAAAATGATAATCAATTCCATGTTTAATTCAGTGTAAAATTAAAATTAGTTGACTTACATTTTAGGTTTTTAACTTAAATTATTTCTATATTTTATTGGTGTAACAATATGAAATTTTTTAAATTCTTTTATAAAGTGTGCTTGGTCATAATATCCTGCCTCATCGATGATGTCCCAAATCTTACAGTTCTTGTTTTTACTAATTAAGTGCAAGGCATATTGAAATCGAACAACCTGGCAAAAAAATTTGGGAGACATACCAACAAGCTCATTAAATTTCTTTCGTAAATGACGATTCGAATATCCCACGTCTTCTACTATTTTATCTATACTGATATTCCCTTTGGTGCTATATATTTTCTTAATGGCGTATTCGATAAACGGATGAATCATTTCATTTTTTTCATTATTCAAAAAAAATGAAGTGAAAATATCTACTCTTTTTTGAAATGTTTTAGCTTCGCAGATTTTTTCTATAAGAAATGTGTATTTTGGGTCGATTTCTTCTAAAGAAATCCTTTTATTTATTATCTCGCTTAATGGAAGGTCTATTATTTTAATAGCTTGATCCGGTAAAATTCTCACACCAAAATATTCATATTCATTATAGAAATTGATATTTTCATTTTTGAGAACACTTCCATCAATACATGCAAAAGGTTTATTAGGGTTACAATAGAACAATATTTCTACACAGCCATCGGGCAATATAGAAACAACATCATCAAGAAGAACATTAATATTCATTTGGTAGAATAGGATAAAATTTTGATTAAGCGAATCTACAAGTACTTTTTGCTGTGTACATCGATTTGTGTCACCTTCAATTCCTGGTTGAAAAGGAGCGTATATTAGCATAAAAGATAACCCCCATAATTACATAGATTGATTTAACGTATTTTTTTATAATATCATTAATATAGTACGTTAAGAAATCGCTTACAATATTGCTTGTTTGATCTTATTTATAGGGATTATCATAATTTACTAAATGCGCTATGGTTGATGAAGGTTCTTTTATTAAAAATAAAATCTTTAGACCAATAACTCACAAAAGTTGAAAATAATAGTTTAGAGCCGTATTCCTGTCTTCTTCGGATACTGTTAAATCCATCGATCTATAGTGTTGTCGGCATCGCTTATCCATTAATAAAACCTTTGTCCAATCATACTATTACAACTGATTTAATTGGAAAGCTTGAATGTCTTCTTCACTATAAATTATCTATTTTAGCAGATTTATGATTTATTCAGTTCGTTGACCATAGCCCCCTCCCTTGTATTTTCTTGATATTTTATCAATAAATGTAGTACAGTTATTGTATAAAACGGAACTAAAGATATGTTAATAACTCAAATCCATGCTTGGCTGTTTCTCTACTTTTTACTTTAGAAAATTTGTTTTTTCTAATTTTCAAATAAAATATCTCGAAGAATCTTATAAAAACTCACCCTCTATTAAACAATTTCTTAATGGAAAAAGACTGAAAAATCTTCTCTAGGAAGTATCTCTCAGTCTTTTTGTACATCCATTGCTTATATTTATTATTTAGTAATCCATTGTTTACTACATTCAGACTAGGGGCTTCTAGCTTTTTTGAAGAGAAAATAGAAGGTTTATTAGGCGTTACACAAGCAACCTTTTTGAATTCATGAATTAAAGGCGATTAATTATGACATTTATTATCTATAATGATATCCCACACTATACATTTGTTTCTTGCTGTAGGTATAAATACAAAATGCTAAAATTATCATTCACCATCATATCGATAAACCGAGAAACAATAAAAACGAATCTTAACAGGTCTTAGAATTATCTAAACTAACAAGTTTAAAATTCTGAGAAATCTTTTTAATAAGTTAGGTTAACACCAATTTGTCTTAGAATATCATACTTATCATAATGAGCTCTTTTCTCAATAATCTTGCCATCAGCAATTCGCAGAAGCATCATAAGAGACATTCTAATGGTCTTTCCAGTTGCAGGGACACCGAACAAGTCATCTGTATGCGTGCCTTCAAATTCTAGATAAATTGCTACCTCGTCTCCTTCAGCCATAATAGCTTTAAGAGGCATTTTGAAGTCAGGAGATGCATCAAAGTTTTTCTTTTCTGCTTCTATAAAACCTTTTACACCAGATAAAGGAGTATCAATTTGTGGATAAAACACAAAATCTTGATGGCATAACTCTGCAACTGCATCATAATTTTGTTGTTGAAGCAATTCATAAAAACGACGAACTAGCTTTTTATTGTTTTCAACTGACATGATTATCTTCTCCCCTTTAACATGCTTGCTAAAATATTTGGCCGTTTTCATCTTAAAATGTGTAAGACTCGCCGTCATCAGGCACTAACACATT
>NZ_LAHL01000082.1 GCF_000966195.1 Domibacillus robiginosus
GCAATTCCTTCACTACCTTACCGTTAAAGCAGCTAACGGTAAACTTCTGCTAGTTCTTTTCATTCAAGTATTGATGTATCTATTATAAAACATCAATAACTGAATGACAAGACTGCCGTATAAAAAACATTTTTTATAGGCGAAAAGGCGTAGTTTACTGACTATAAACGGTAATCTGCGTCTTTTTGTTTTCCTCCAAACCAAAGGAGGATACGGTGCCATGCAAAGAATGCACAACCATACGGCTACATCCAGCCGGGAAAACAGCAATAAAGCCTCAAAATTCTCTATTTCTTATGCGAAGCTCCCTTATGATCTGTTATTTCAGTACGGTAAAGGTGAGCTATGCCTTTCACCCGCGGCGCTTAATTTCTTGATCGAAATGACCCCTTACCTGGATCAGGATAATACACTCGTTATTCCAGTTGATTACTTGAGAGAAAAGATGGCCATGCAGAAACGGACATTGGAAAGGGTTCTCACAGAGCTTCAAGGACTAAACCTTATTGAATTTGACACTCAAACGATCATTTCACACTTTCACCTTCAGGTAAAACAAGGGGACAGACAGACATATGTCCGGTTATTTGATGAATTTGTATCACCTGCCTTTAAAGGCTATTCCACTAACTTGAAACGGCTATTCACCCTGGTTGCAGCCCGTATGTCGATTTCAAACGGGTATGTGGTTTCCCTTTATAATATGTGGAACACAAAGCGGGATGGGGCTTATATTCATCGTGGGATTACATACTTCAATACAGTGAAAGACCTTGCGGATGCTTTAAGCACGCTAATAAAGAATGACCAAATTACGGTTGAACTAATGAGTAAAGAAGGTTCAACATTTCTACATAAGGATTCAGAAAATCCCGCAGAACAGCTTTTAGCTTTTTATGAAAAATCCGAAACACAACAATTCCGTACAAGCCGAAAAGCCGCCTTGAACAAGAAAGTATGCATTCGCCTTTCTGATCGTGTTTTAGAGAAGGAAGTAGTAGATAATACGGCTTCTTTTGAGGAAATAAAGCAATTAGCTGCTCGTTATGAGATCGAACCAGAAAATTTAAGCCAAGACCTATACCAGCTCTTTACTTACTACAAAAATGAGCTTATTGATCAGTTTGGTTTCTTAGGATTGACTATTTATCGGAAGGCACTTTCAAAGTATTTTGATGATAATGGTGTATTAGTCATCTATCATGATTCAATCAAGGAGAAAGCCGCTAACTATTTGGTGGACTTTTATATTCTTCCGCTTGTTCGTGAGTTTTTAAAAGAGTGTGTAGTGCAGTCTCTTGATGAATCGCTGCATACCAAAGAAATTGATGTTTTTACATTCTCGATTTCGTCTGAAACGATTGGAAAACTGCTCTTGTACTATTCCGATCATGGATCGGTTAACCACGCTGTACAATTGGATGAAGAGCTTACTGGAGTCATTGGTTTTGAAGGTTATGATCGAATTCCAGTGGCTACTGAATACTTTATAGACTTTGAAACCGTCATTCATAAGGTGTATAACAAAGAGTTTATCCAAGTAAAAGACCGGATTTCAAAAGGACAATGGATGCGTCAGATACAGAAATGGGCGGCCAATGGACTTCTTGCTCGAAAAGAAAAATTTGAAGAACTTGTTCATGAAATCAAACGCACTTATTTTGCGGTTGAGACATTCTTAGCAAAGTGGGATTTAAGCAGTATAGCTGGCGGATCTAGTGGAACAGTAGAGCGCAGCAATTACGCAATTCCCTTTTACAACTGGCTCAACGAATAAACACGTATAGGCTGCCTATAACAAACGCGCGATTTTTGCTCTTTGATAAGTAAATACGGCTCCTTTTAATTTTTTTAAAAGCGAAAAAAGCTGATTCCCCCTTTTTTTAATGTGGGGGTTCCAGCTTCTTTGTCGTGCCCTTTTTTTATTTCTATCCGATTCGTCTATTTTGAACAGGAAATTTAAGCGAAACAGAAGATTAGGAACTATTTTTTTTTACACCTAAATGGGAAAAATAGTAATAAAACAGTTGATTATATATTTTTAAATTAGCTTAATTTAAAAAATAGTAGGCAAAAAACCGACAACTTTGATTAACTGCCGGTTTTACTGGTTAAAAGTGTTTTCCTAAAAAATCCATTTTAAAAAGGGAGCCAAAAACCTTCTTAAAATAGGCGTTTTACGATCTGTTTTTGCGCCGCTATGTCTCTTAATAAAATATGTTATGTCTTATGGTATTCCATTATGTTATTTAATTTGGGATAGGATTTTGTATATTAAAGATGCCAGAAAATACCCAATCACTATTGGATATATTTTTTAATTCCCAATCCACATTAAAAAATGTGCAATTAGAATAATATTTGTACTTCTAAGCACACATATCCAATTCTTTTTGATATAGAGCAAAGAGAGAGTATGGGAAGTAAAACGCTCAGCGTAAATGAACGAGAAAAATGCGGCTGGAAAAACCATTAAGAATTGTAATTCATCCAGGTTAGAGGTAAATCTCAATCTGTATGGAAAAACGGGCTGAGTTTTGAGGTGATTTATGCACGTTGGGTCTTAGAAACCCCATGAACCGGTTCTATTGAATTCTAGGTCCCGCCTATATGGGAAAACATACGTGATTATCCAAAGAGCTAAAATAAGCACTTTTTCGGTTATACAGGATTAGTTCATGGAGGAACGGATACATATGTGGACTGCTATGTAATGATGAGGTATCTTCTTTGTGAAAACGAGTAATCTTTATAAATATTGACCAACTTTTTATAGGAAGTCGGTCTTTTTTGTGTTGCAATAACATTTGCGGCAGTAGACGCTGCATGCGATGTATTATCTCGGGCACTTTACCGTATCATGAATGTTTATATTACATCGAGCTTTAAGCCAGCTGCTCGATATAAGTACCAGGAGGCCCCGTAACAGCGTTTTCTTCTTTGCTATGCACATAGGTTTAAAATAGGTTTGAAATAGGTTTGAAAGTGCCAGAGCGTATTGGAGAGTTGATTGCAAAGTAAAACAAGCTAGTGTAAAAATTGAATCAAAGGAAGCGGAACAGTCTGTTAGTCTAACCGCCGACTTGTATAGAAAGAAGATAAGAAAGTGGTGGCAGTCAAAGAAGAAAGAAAATTCGCGGCTCTCTCCAGTGATATTAATATATAAAAATATAAATATATAT
>NZ_LAHL01000083.1 GCF_000966195.1 Domibacillus robiginosus
ACATTCGTGCGTTGAACAAATTCAACGGCATCACTTACAGAAGTCACTTCATTTTCATCGCCTGCGTTCTGGCTGCCAACATGCCCTAATTCTGCTTCTACTGACACCCCGACCGCATGGGCTGTTTTAATAATCGCATTGGTGATTCGAATATTTTCTTCCATTGGCAGCAGTGAGCCATCGTACATTACAGAAGTAAAGCCCATCCGGATGGCTTCCATGGCTCTTTCGTATGTTCTGCCGTGATCTAAATGGAGAATAACTGAGGTTTCCATAGTTTGTGCTTTCTTTTTGATAACGCTTACTAAAGACTCAACATCTAAGACGGGAAAATGCCGGTCAACAATTCCTACAATAACAGGAGCTCTCAATACTTCTGCCGTTGATAACACAGCGTCAATCATCTCAAGATTCAGCACATTAAATTGAGGTATAGCATATCCTCTCTTTCTCGCGTCTATAAGTGGATGTTTACCTGAAACTAATGACATTTCTTTTCCCCCTTACATCATCAAAATTTCAATTAATATTTTGTTACATTGTTTCTGTAATTCAAATATAGTATTATTTCGTTTTGTTGTCTATACGAAAGTAAAAGAAACAATAAATATTTCAATTGAAAGAACAAAGTTTTTGATTTATAATTATCCTGTAGGGATTGAACATCATTAGAAAATTTCTGAATTTTAAGCATTAGAAAATAAGAAAGCGTTTTATTTTTACAATAAATTATTTGGTGGAGGGAAAGTAAATGACATATCTAGCAGCGGAATACCAAGGGGAAGCCACTTTAAACACTGTTGAAAAAACGGTTCCAACACTCGGAGAAAAAGACGTTTTGATTCGTATAGAAGCGGCTACAATCTGTGGCACTGATTCTCATATTTTAGCTGGTCACCATTACGCGAAACCTCCAGTTGTACTAGGACATGAATTTTCAGGATATATCGAAGATGTCGGCTCAAAGGTAACAGCCGTAAAAGTTGGAGAGCTAGTAACCGTTGAACCCCATATCTTCTGTGGGAATTGTAAATATTGCCGAATCGGAAAAGAACATTTGTGTCTTGAAAAGTTAGCTTTTGGTGTCCACCTCGATGGAGGTATGGGACAATATACAGTAGTGCCGGAACGAACCGTATATAAGGTGCCGGATGGCATCTCTCCTTCTGTAGCTGCTCTAACTGAAAATGTCGGATGCTGCCTTCACGGAATTGATCGCGCAAATATTCAGCAGGGTGATTCGATCGTCATTTTAGGTGGAGGTTTTGTAGGAATTGTACTAGCTGAACTTGGCCGCATGCGTGGAGCCAGTAAGGTTGTTGTAGCAGAACCAAATGAAGCACGACGTCAGCTTATCGAAAAAAGAGGTTTTATTGCATTAGACCCCCTTAATCAGAACATTCAAGAAGAGATTATGCACATGACGAATGATCTTGGAGCGGATATTGTCATTGAAGCCGCAGGACGCAGAGATACAGCACAACAAACGCTCAATTTAGTTGGACGCGGCGGAACTATTATGTTTTTTGGAGTAGTTCCACCAGAATACACCGTTTCTGTTTCACCAAACGATGTTTTTAAAAGAGAATTAAATATAATCGGATCCGCCATTAATCCTTACGCTCATCATCGGTCAATCGAATTGTTAAAACGTCTAAACTTAGAAGAACTTATCACCCATCATTTCAGCCTCAAAGATATTCATACAGCATTCGAGGTAGCGCAAAAGGGATTAGGTCTTAAAGTAGCCATCCACCCTAACAGGGGGGACCTATAATAATGAAAAAACCCATTCTTTTTGTTGGCACTGCAACAGCAGACATAATTGCTCTCGTAGATCATCTTCCGAAGTCTGATGAACGTATTGCTGCCCTTAATTTAATTAAATGCGGAGGCGGGCCGGCTGCAAACGCAGCAGTTTCTGCACAAACGCTGGGTGCTCCTTGTTCAATTATTACAGCTGTAGGCGATGATTCCACTGGAAAAGAGATCATTCAAGAATTATCTGATTATAAGATTGATGTGTCAGGCATTCAGACTATTGAAAATGGAATATCATCAACTAGCTGCATACAAGTAGAAAGGTCTAGCGGTTCCCGCTCAATCACCTATTACGGTGGTTCTCTTTCTTCTTATGAATTGAATAATTTCCCATCAATTTTAATTGAAAATTGTTCAATTATTCATGCCGATGGCAACAACCCTGAGTTAACTCTTCAGGCATTTAAGTTAGGAAAAGAAAAAGGGAAAACCACCTCTCTTGACGGTGGAAATATTAGTGACGAAAATTTACAAAAGCTCCTCCCTTATGTTGATGTGTATATTACTGATAGCAAGTCTATTCCCCAATGGGCATTTTTTGATGACTTAAAATCCACCTGTAAGATTTTAACCGAAAGAGGCCCTAAGCTTGTAGCCGTTACTTTAGGAAAAAAAGGATGCCTTATGTTTGATACCAAACAGTATTATCAAAGTTCTGGAATTGAGATTACTGTTGTAGATACTACTGGAGCCGGTGATAATTTCCACGGTGCGTTTGTTTACGGATTATGGAGAGATCTTTCTTATGAAGAGTGTTTAGAACTTGCTAACACTTTCGCTGCACTTAGTTGTCAAGGGCTAGGAGGCCGTCGATGTTTACCTACCTACGAGTATATTGCAGAAAATTTCCTAAATAAAATAACACATAATTAAAACGAAATGACCTTTAACTAGGATAAAATCTCATAAGAATAAATTTATTTGAACAGAAGGCCAAAATATAGGGCAGACTAATCTATATGATAATTTTTTCAAATTTTTATTATGGATAAAGTATAGAAAACCAAGTTAAAAGAAAAAGATTTTTTATAGATTAAGTTATCTAAAAAACAAGTTCTTATAATGAGAACTTGTTTTTTAATTATATTACCTTTCCCCCTTCTTGCTTGAGTTAAAATTAATCCTAATTTGCATTTTCAATAGTGAATTGTTATATTTTTAATGTTGATTTTTTTCGTTTTTATTTCGATTATTTACTAGAATATATAAAAAAGTTTCAAATGAAAGGATGTATTAAACCAGCAATGCAACAACGTTTACAAGAAATTTTAAAGTTAGTTCAGCAGGCAAAAACGATCACTGTTAATGAACTCAGCTCCCAGTTAGGCGTGTCAGAAGTAACCATACGGAAGGATTTAAATAAGTTAGAAGAGAATGGTCTTATCCTTCGCTCTCATGGTGTTGCCAGTTCTCTTTCCGAAGGGACTGTCCCTTCTTTCTTCACACGTGAGCAAATAGAAATGGACGAAAAGCATTGTATCGCACAGGTCGCCGCAAACCTTGTTAAAGAAGGAGAATCTGTTCTTATTGATTCCGGGACCACCCCCCTCGCTGTCGCCAAGTTTCTTCGACATAAGCAGATCTCTGTTGTTACAAACTCTATACCGGTATCCATGCAACTTGCAAATTTTAAAGGTACACTTGCTGTAACAGGTGGTGTGTTGTTGCCTACAAGTATGGCTCTTTGTGGTCCAGATACGGAGAATTACTTAGACAATATTAAAGTCAATAAACTCTTTCTTGGGGCAACCGGTATTCGTTTAGAGGATGGTCCAACGACCTCGTCTTCTATTGAAGGTTCTGTTAAGAAAAAAATGGTAGAAGCAGCTCAAGAAGTCATCTTAGTTTTGGATCATACAAAATTTGATAAAATGAGCCTCTCGCTAATCACAAGTTTTTCAAATGTAGACTTGATCGTAACTTCAAATAAAGCACCTGAAAGAGCATTAAAATTGCTAAAACAGAATGGAGTAAAACTTCTTATTATAGATATAGATAAGGAATTAGAAAAATCTTTCCTTGAAAAAGAAATGTAGGATAAAAATAAGCCCCGATA
>NZ_LAHL01000084.1 GCF_000966195.1 Domibacillus robiginosus
CGCCTGCATAGACAATTTTTTAAGCCCCCTTAGGGTTGTCCATCGCATGCCATGCTTTTCTTTCGCATCGGCAAAGACACGTTCAATCGTCTCCTTGCGTCGCGCATAGATTTCTTTTACATCCGAAGTATGACGAAGATGTTCCGCTTCTTCCACGCAATTTTCCCAAAGGTGGCGCTGAATCAGCTTTTGGTGATTCTGGCTTTGCGTACACTGTGCGAGCAGCGTACAGCCCGCACATACCCGTGGATCAGACTTGTACTGGCGGTATCCTTCCTTGGTAGTTGTTGTGTAGCGTAATATCTCTCCTTGCGGACAGATATAGCAGTTATAGTATTCATCATAAGCGTATTCGCTCTTTCTCATGAAGCCTTCTTTTGTTTTCGGACGCGTATACGGAAGGGCAGGCAGGATGCCCTGCTCGAAAAGAAAATTCGTAATTGCCGGTGTCTTGTAGGCAGCGTCCGCTGCAACAGCAAACGGCTTTTTAATTTTTTCCATAATGCTTTCCACCAATGGCTGAAGGATGTGACTGTCATGAACATTTCCAGGCGTCACGATTGTACTCAATACAAAACCTTTTTGATCAGTCGCCGCATGAAAGGAGTAGGCAAACTGCTTCGTGCGTTCGTCTTTCACATAGTATCCACTTTCGGGGTCTGTCGTGCTCTGCTTGATTTCCTTGGTTTCCTGTTTTTCAAATTTATCTGGCGGAAATGGCTTCTTTCCCTGGTCAATCCGGTCCTGGTTTAGCTCCTCTTGGAGCCTTGCCTCGTAGGCGCGTGTCTCCTTGCGTACCACTTTCTTTTCAAATTTGCGCTTATTCGCGCTTGCCTTCACATGAGTAGAGTCAACAAAGACATGGTCGGCACTGAGCAATTCCTGGTCCGCAATTTCTTTCAAGATGCGGTAGAAAATCTGCTCAAAGACATCCGTATCCTTGAAGCGACGCTCATAGTTCTTGCCGAAGGTAGAGAAATGGGGAACCTCTGTGTAGAAACCAAACCCGAGAAACCATCGGTATGCCACATTCGTTTCAATTTCCTTGATTGTCTGGCGCATGGAGCGGATGCCAAACACATACTGAATAAAGGTCATCTTAAACAGAACAACCGGGTCTATACTTGGACGTCCAAACTTCGAATATAGATCTTCAACCAATGGATAAATGAAGGAGAAATCAATCGCCGCTTCTAACTTCCGCACAAGATGGTCCTGCGGCACCAGCTGGTCCAGTGCAATCACTTCTAGTTGGTCTCGTTCTGTCTGGTTGTTTCTCGTCATCATTTTCCATCACCTCAGCCAAAATATCTTATTTCTATTGTAAAAAACAAAAAGACTGCAGGCAAACTCGAATTTCTTCGAGTTTGTCTACAGTCTGACCGGCGGAAATTTCCGCCGGTTTTTTTATTCTATTGAAATA
>NZ_LAHL01000085.1 GCF_000966195.1 Domibacillus robiginosus
CGAGGTGGAAGTGCGGCGACGCATGGAGCTGACGAATACTAATCGATCGAGGACTTAATCAATCGAAAAGCGCAAGTCGGTCGCTCAGGCCCGTCAGGCGTAAGATGAATCGACTTAGTGGCGCTTTTTGCCACAAAGTCGGAGCAGCTTATGACCGAGGGGCTGGCCGACTGGAGCTGGACAACACATGGCTGTGTAACCGAAAGGTTTTTGCCCATACAATGCAAGCTTCTATCCAGTTTTGAAAGAACACTTCTTTCAAACTTCATAGTCAGGTGGCTACAGCGAAGAGGTCACACCCGTTCCCATCCCGAACACGGCCGTTAAGCTCTTCAGCGCCGATGGTAGTTGGGGGTTTCCCCCTGTGAGAGCAGGACGCCGCCTGGCATGTTAAGACAACTTGAGAAATCAGGTTGTCTTTTTCGTTTAATAAAGATAATAGAGAATGAGTTAGCATGCAGAAAGGAAAAGAGGGAATAAATAAGAAGAATGAAAATAAAAAACACCTTCCCTTCTTCAAAGGAGTTGTAAAGAGATGCGTGATTTAGTAAAAAAACGAAAAAGCCAGGTGCGGTATCAGGTAGGGCTTAGCAATGGCCAGTCGCTGCATGTTTATTTCTGGCGTGAAAAAGAATTTGTTTCTGATCGAGTTGTATACGTTTGGAATGCAGCCGTTATCATAACAGATTCAAGAAAAAAAGCAAACAGATGGAAGAGCCGAAATCCAAGAGGTACAAAAGAAAAAGCAACCGGGAAAGCGGGTCTTGAAGGGCTGAAAAAAGCTTTGGATATTATTCTTAAATTCAGGTATCGTTTAAAACCAAATGAGTATTTATTTGTTGTCTTTGATGATGAAAAAAGGAAAAGTGCCTATCGCTGGCTTGAACGATATGGATTTATGCCATTTTATAAAAATGGTGTATTCAAAGCATATGGTACATTTAATCCCATTTATGGCCAATGGTTACCGGAAAGCAACAGTTGATTTCCTTTATATTATTATTTGTTATATACATATAAGATGGTCACCCTATTTATTTGAAGGAAAGAACTTCTAAAGTTCTTTCCTTCTTTTTTTGGAACGTTTGTTTTCTTTCATTAATATATCAAAGTACAACAAAAACAGTCAGAACGAATAAAATGATCGATATTTGTCGAAGAAAAAATATAGGCATTTAACTGTGTTTATAGCAATATAGGAATATACTGTTCTCGCATTGAGACATGAGATTGGAAAACCCTAAAAAGACTGACAAGTATGTAGCGGGTAGCTTTTGAAGTGCTTTCGTTTTTAATCTGTTTAAGAGGGGAGTTCCCATGAAAAGAACTGGCCGAATCATTCTAACTAGTATTTCCTTATGCTTTACTTTCATTCAGGTAATTTTTTTAAATTCTGCTTTTGAAAAAGAAATGTACGATCTGGTTATTGCTACCTTTATTGCCTGGTTTGTCGGCCTGCAATATGACAAGTTAAAATTTGATCAGTTAAGAAGAAAGCAAAGCGAAGAAAATTATAAGCTGTTGATTGAACTGCTTCCTGAATCAGTTGTTATACAGCGAAATAATATTATTTTGTATGCAAATAAGGCAGCCGAGAATATGTTAGGAGCTCACCAAAAAAGAGATCTTGTCGGCCGCTCTATTGTGGATTTTATTGAAGACGGATATTTAGAAAAGATACAAACAAATAAAGCGGTTCATAAACAGGACCACCGTCCACTCGTAAACGCAGTGTGCAAGCTTACATGTTTAAATTTAAAGCAGATTTATTTTGAATTCTCCTCTTTACAAATTATATTCGAAGGGAAAGAAGCAACACTATATATTGGCAAAGACATTACGCATAAAAGAGAGCAAACGGAATCTCTTTTGCAAAAATCTGAAAAATTAGCAGTAGTCGGGCAGCTGGCGGCAGGTATTGCACATGAAATTCGAAACCCGCTTACTTCCATTAAAGGATTTATCCAGCTGATTCATGCTGAAACAAATCAGCATAAAGATTTTCTAGAGATTGTGTTAGCGGAATTGGAACGGATCAATGCCATTATTGGTGAATTCTTAGTACTGGCCAAGCCAAATGAAGTGAAATTTAGAAAAATGAATATCCAGCCGCTGCTGGATGATGTAGTTTCTCTCATTAATTCACAAGCAATGATGGAAAATGTACAAATAAACCTTTCATACAGTATGCAGCTTCCTCAAATCGTTTGTGAAGAAAATCAGTTGAAGCAAGTATTTATTAATGTATTAAAAAATGCGATTGAAGCCATGCCAGGCGGGGGAATTATTGAGGTAGAAGCTCAGGAAAGTGAAGATAATTATATTACCCTTTCTTTTAAAGATCAGGGAGTAGGAATCCCAGAGGAACGTATTCCGACACTAGGGGAACCTTTTTATACGACAAAAGAAAAAGGAACAGGGCTTGGGCTGATGACCTGCTTGAAGATTATTGAAAACCATAAGGGGAATTTACGCATTTCAAGTGAAGTTAACAAAGGAACGACAATCAAAATCTCGCTCCCGCCAGCGGCTTTGTATTTAAATGGAAAAGAAACCAAGACCGTCTGGAGCTTAAACGAAGAACCATCCAGCCACTTTGGTTAAAAAAAAGCCAGTTAACTGCCGTATTATCTTATACACACGTTCAGAACACTGTTTCATTTTTTGAACAGTGTTTTTTGTTTGTAAAAAAACAAAGAAGCCTAGGAAATATTTCAACTGTTCAATATGAAAATAATTTAATTTACCCAATTGACAGCTAAATCAATTTGTCTTACAATAAATTAAGAAAATTATTTATTGTAAGACTATTAAGAATAGTTAGGAGGGAGTGTAATGAGTGAAGGAGACAGTGTAAAACTTCAAATTAAATCAGTGACTCGAAAAACATTATCAAAACAAGTCATTGATGAAATTATTAATTTGCTTATTGAAGGACATCTTCGTCCAGGAGAGCGCCTTCCTTCAGAAGTAGAACTGATGAAAATTTGCAAAGTGAGCCGGCCTGTGATTAGAGAAGCCTTAACTTCTTTAGAAGTAATCGGCCTTATTCATCGCCACACCAGACATGGGACCTTCTTTGCAAACAAAATTGGGAGTGAGCCTTTCTCAATTATGTTAGCGCTTTCTTCGAGAGATCTGCTTTCCATTACAGAAATTAGAATAGCGCTGGAGCTTGGGTTGGTCACATTGGCTGCCGAAAAAATGACCAATGCCGATTTAAAAAAACTAAAAGCGACGATTGATCGTATGAAGGAGCTGCCTACTGAAGATTCTTCCGAAGAAGATAAGGAATTTCACAGAATTATTGCGCTCAGTGCAAACAACGCTTTATTTAATGGATTGGTTCATCCGTTGCAGCAATTTCACCAACAGATTCTAAAAAAGATACCGTTGGAAAAAAGAAACTTAAAAGAAACCATACAGCAGCATCTTGATATTTATCACGCCCTTAAAAAGCGCGATTCTCTGGCTGCCTACGCAGCCATGTATCATCACCTTAATTATGTAAGGCAAAAAGCTATTAAAAACTTATTAATACTTGAAGAGGAAGAAAGTAAAAGCAAAAAAATGTAAGCGGTTTATCAGGTAAGTATCTACTGTACCGATCAACAGTAACGAGAGCTTTCCAGCAAAAGGATAGAGGAGGAGAAGGAATGAATATTTCGGTTACAACTAACTTCTTTGATCTTTCAGATACAGATTTAAAGCAAATGAGCCAGCTTGGCGTCGATTATATTGATTTTGGCAACGGTGCTTCTTTTCCAGGCGTGAAGGAGCAGGGGTATCCAGATCTGGATGCTTTATTAAAACAAAGAAAAAGAATTCGTTCGTGGGGACTTGACATCAACCGTGTTACCCTGCCAAATATCTCGGAAGACTTTATGAATGAAAAACCGGGCAGTGAGTTTGAAATCGAGCGTTCTGTGAACGCCGTAAAAGTATTTGGAGAAGCAGGGATCAACATCGTTCGGCAGCGCTTTGCGGGAGATGTGTTTTATGGCTTGTCTACTCCTTACCAGGCCATTCAGCGGGGCGGAGCGATTTCCCGTGGAGAAAGCTTAAGCTTTATGAAGGAAAAAGCATCAACTCCGACTCTTGAAGAAAGCGTGAGTTGGAGAAAGAGATTTAATGAGGTTTATAAAGAAATAGTTCCTGCTGCACAGGATTATGGCGTTAAAGTCGGCATGCATCCATCTGATTCACCGCATCCGGACAGTCCGTTTGGCGGTCTTGGGTATCACCGGATCATTGATGAATATCCAAACAAAAACGTCGGATATATTTACTGTGTTGGAACGAGAGCGGAAGAAGGCGGAAGCCCGCTTGTCATTGACGAAATTAACCATTATGGCCGCAAAGGAAGATTGTTTCTTATTCACTTCAGAAATGTAAGAGGCAGCCTTGCCACTGCGAAAGCATTCGAAGAAGCACTGCTTGATGATGGTGATCTGAATATGTTCAAAATTTTGCTGGAGCTAAAAAAGGTTGGATATGAAGGATGTCTCAATCCTGACCACGTTCCAATTATGGCAGGAGATTCACCCGATACAGACGCCAAATGGTCACATTCCAATGTAGGCTGGAGCTCATCCAGCATCGGATTTGCGTATTCCATTGGCTACATAAAAGCGATGCTTACGGCTTTAAATGAATTTTGGGGATAACCGCTTCTTCGCTTGCATCATTGTGATTCTCTGCATCTAGACCGCTAAGAAGCCATCTATAACTATTCACTAAAACAGAGGGGGAAGTGGAATGAAAAAACGTCTTTCATTGGTGGTATCGTCGATTATAATGGCAGGTGCTTTGTCTGCCTGCTCTGGAGCAGAAGAAACGAGTTCAACAGCTTCATCAGCGGGCGAAAGTGATTTTCCTAAAAAGCCGATCAGCATTATTGTTGCTTATGATGCTGGGGGAGGGACTGATACAACAGCCAGAACACTTCAGCCATTTTTAGAAGAAGAGCTCGGGGAAACGGTAACCATTGTCAATCAGCCCGGCGGAAGCGGCTGGGTAGGATGGAATGCCATTGCTGCAGCTAAGCCGGATGGATATACAATCGGATTTTTGAATTCTCCAAATCTGGCCAGTGGATTGGTGAATCCGACAATGGAAAAGCAGGTTGACCTTGGCAGCTTTGAGATGATTGGTAACCATGTTGTGGACCCGGGAGCAGTTGCAATACGGGTGGATGATAAACGTTTTTCAAACTTCAAAGAACTGGTTGAGTATGCGAAGGATCACGAAGTAACAACAACGGCAACAGGGGTAGCAGGAGATGACCACCTGGTGACTTTAAAATTAAATGAAGCACTTGGCACCAAGTTTAAAGCGATTCAGTTTGACGGTACTGCCAAGTCGAGAGCTGCTTTCTTAGGCGGACATGTTGATGTTCTCGTAACGAGTGTAGGCGAAGCGTATCCGATGCATCTGGAAAAACAATTAAAAGTAGCCGCTGTTACAGCAGAAGAAAGATCGTCTTTCCTTCCAGATGTTCCTACGGTTGAAGAAGAAGGATTTGAGCCAGTGATTTCACAGTCAACAAGAGGACTAGTTGCGCCAAAAGGGGTAGATGAAGAAACGATGGAAGTGCTCGAAACTGCTTTCGAGAAAGCGGTAACAAATGCTGAGCATGAAAAGAAAATGGAAGAGATCGGTACGCAGGTCGGCTATTACAATGCAGAAGATTACAGAGCGTTGCTTGAACAGGATGTAAAAGACATTGAAGGCTTAAAAGAGTTGCTTGGCTGGTAAGTGCATCGCGTACCCGTCTCTATGTAGAGACGGGTACTTATTCTACTATTATCTGGCGGGGAGTGGAGAAACGTGAAAAATTACGGTGTATGGGTAGGCATCTCTCTTTTACTCTTTTCACTTTTTATGGTTCGTGAGTCGCTGAAATATCCGTATTATGGCGAGTATGGTCCAGGACCGGGCTTGTTTCCGCTTTGGTTGAGCGGTCTTATGGGTGTGTTTTCTATATTGTTTATACTGGATTCACTGCGGAAAAACAATAAGATCATGTTTTCAGAAGTGCTGCCGAAAGGTGCCGCTTTGGTTGGTGTATTAAAAGTAGTGCTGTCCATCTTTTTGTTTATTATTATTTCACCTTTTCTCGGCTATATCGTCTCCAGTATTATTGTTATGCTTATTCTTCTTATGCCTGATTTTAAATGGAAAATATCACTTGGTACAGCGGCTTCTGTCACGGTTGTATTGTATGTTGTATTTAACCTTATTTTGGATATTCCACTGCCGACGAATATGCTGGGATGGTAAGGAGGGAGCTTTATGGAGACAATTCAATTATTAATGACTGGCTTTGAAATCGCGCTATCGTGGCAGAATATTTTATACTGTCTGGCCGGCGTTTCCGTTGGTATGATTGTGGGTATTTTACCGGGGCTTGGTCCAAGTGCCGGGACAGCTCTTCTAATTCCGTTAACATTTGCAATGGATCCTATTTCGGCGATCATTATGCTGTCTGGTATTTTTTATGGCTCTATGTACGGCGGAACGATTACAACAGTTCTTGTCAATGTACCCGGAGAAGCGGCATCGGTTGTTACAAGCCTGGACGGTTACCCGATGGCCAAAAAAGGCCGTGCTGGTGTAGCGCTTGGTATTTCGGCTATCGGCTCTTTTGTAGGAGGCGTTGTGGCCATCATAGGGGTTGCCCTTGTTGCGCCTCATCTTGTGAAATTTGCTCTTTCTTTCGGACCGCCTGAGTATTTTGCTCTTATTCTATTTGGAATGACAATGGTTGTCGGCTTAGCCGGAAAATCCATTATCCGCGGTGTGCTGGCGGTTTTAATTGGGCTGGTACTGGCCATGTTTGGTATTGCTCCAAGCTCAGGTGACATTCGCTTCTCGTTTGGCCAGGCTTTTTTGATTGATGGATTTGATTTTGTAACGATTGCGATGGGGTTATTTGGATTATCGGAAATCTTATTGGGCCTTGAACAGCAAATGAAAAAGCCTGAAAAGCCGCCAAAAGTGAAAGGGCTGTTTCCAAGCCGTCAAGAAATTCGCCCCTCTGCTATGTCGATTGGACGGGGAACCGTTCTTGGCTTTTTTCTGGGGTTAATCCCGGGAATCAGTTCAGTCGTTCCATCCTTGTTGTCTTATTCAATGGAGAAAAGACTGGCAAAAGATCCGTCTCGTTTTGGAAAAGGGGCGATTGAAGGGGTAGCAGGTCCAGAAACAGCCAACAATTCCTTTACAGGAGGAGCTTTGATTCCATTGTTTTTGCTGGGGATTCCAAGCTCAGCGACAATGGCGGTTTTGTTAGGGGCTTTTGTCCTGCATGGCCTGCAGCCAGGCCCAACGCTGTTTGTCCGGCATGCTGACTTTGTATGGGCCGTTATTGCAAGCATGTTTATCGGGAATCTGCTTTTGCTTTTTATGAATCTTCCTTTGGCGAAGTTTTGGGCTAAAATAGCGAGCATCCCATTTAACATGCTGTTTCCGATTATTATTGCTGTTTCCATCGTAGGAACATATTCGATCAGCAACAGCCTTTGGGATGTCGGCGGATTGCTTATTTTTGGACTGCTTGGTTATGTGCTGAAAAAAGCAGACATTCCGGTAGCTCCTATTGCGCTCGTGTTTATTTTAGGAAAAATGATGGAAGAGTCGCTGCTTCAGACGCTTGGACTGTATAATGGAAATTTTATGGAAATTTTCACCCGTCCAATCTCGGGTACGCTGATGGCACTGTCCGTTTTGGCTATCATCCTTAGTATTATCGCAGGTATGAAAAATAAAAAAGCCTTATTAGGAGATTCTGAAGTGTAAAAATAAAAGCCTTGAAGCCATATGGCTTCAAGGCTTTTTACTCATCATTCGCCGAGGAATATTGAAGAACTTTTTGACGAACAAAATCAAGGTGCTTGTACATTTGCAAAAAGGCGTCCTGTGGATCGCGTGCTTCTAGAGCCGCATAAATGGCTTTATGATACCCCAATGTCCGCTCTCGTTCTCTCACTTGAATCAAGCTGTTAATTTTGTTATGAGTAATCAGAAGAGAATCGATCATTCCTTCAACGATAGGATTATTAGCGCTTAGGGCTATAATGTAATGAAATTCCTTATCTGCTTCACCGTAGTCATTATCCTCGCTGTTTGCAATGGCATCCATTGTTTTTCTCAGCTTTTCCAGCTGCTCATCTGTAATTTTCTCGGCGGCCATAGTCACAAGCCCTAATTCCAAAGCCATGCGCGCTTCAATGATAGCGGGTAAGTTATCAGTGGCCAGCGCCAGCATAACAGAAAAAGGGTGGGTGCCAACTTTATTGTTAAAAAAAGTTCCTTCCCGTGTTTTTCGGGTAATAACGCCCAGTGTTTCAAGTGCGCTGAGTGCTTCCCGCAGGACCGGTCTGCTGACACCCAGTTCTTCCATTAGCTCCATCTCGGGCGGAAGCTTATCTCCCGCTTTCATTTGACCGCTAACAAGCAGGTGCACAATTTGTTCAACTACTTGTTTAGAAAGGGTGCTGCGATGAACGGATCGAACGCCCAGCTTTTTAGATGATTCCTCCATGGTGTAACCTCTTTTCTCTGCCTTTATCTATATAACCTTATTGTAAGACGAATTGCATAATCGTGCCACTTATTTGTACAGGATAAGAAGGGAAGGAACGGAATTAAAAAGAAAAAGCGCCCTCTTAAAGTAAGGACGCTTGGAGAGTATAGACAAAGTAAGAAAGCAGGCTGATTGAGAACGTCTTTCTTTCCAGGAGCGCCGCCGGCCGGGAAGCAGAGTGCCCTTTTTTAGGTTATGAGCTTTCACAGACGGCAAGTGACGCCGAAAGCGCCCTTTTAAACAAGGGCGCTTGTTGTATATAATTATCGAACAAAGCAAGGGCGTTTCGGATCAAACGTCCATCCCGGAATCAGGTACTGCATCGCGAGTGCATCGTCGCGTGCACCGAGTCCTTTTTCTTTATACAGCTGGTGGGCTTTTTCCAGCTGCTCCATATCGATTTCTACGCCAAGGCCCGGTTTTGTTGGAACATCCACCATTCCTCCGGCAATCTTAAACGGCTCTTTTGTGAGACGCTGGCCATCCTGCCAGATCCAGTGTGTATCAATTGCCGTGATCTTTCCGGGGGCAGCGGCTGCCACATGCGTAAACATCGCCAGGGAAATATCAAAATGGTTGTTTGAATGAGATCCCCATGTTAATCCCCATTCATGGCACATCTGTGCGACTCGGACAGAACCCTGCATCGTCCAGAAATGCGGATCTGCCAGCGGAATATCCACCGACTGCAGCTGGATGGAGTGTCCCATCTGGCGCCAGTCTGTCGCAATCATGTTTGTCGCAGTTGGAAGTCCTGTCGCACGTCTGAACTCGGCCATCACTTCACGGGCTGAGAAGCCGCCTTCTGCCCC
>NZ_LAHL01000086.1 GCF_000966195.1 Domibacillus robiginosus
GGACTTGGGTATTCCTCCAAATAAATAAGATTCAAGTGGTGGACCTTGCAGGACTCGAACCTGCGACCGGACGGTTATGAGCCGTCTGCTCTAACCAACTGAGCTAAAGGTCCTTTACTCATAATACATGATTGATAAATGCCTTTTCATTATAAAAAGCATTTGAATATATGGTAGCGGCGGAGGGGATCGAACCCCCGACCTCACGGGTATGAACCGTACGCTCTAGCCAGCTGAGCTACACCGCCATAAAAAGTTATATAAAATTGGTGGAGCCTAGCGGGATCGAACCGCTGACCTCCTGCGTGCAAAGCAGGCGCTCTCCCAGCTGAGCTAAGGCCCCATGTAAAACGATCGGGAAGACAGGATTCGAACCTGCGACCCCTTGGTCCCAAACCAAGTGCTCTACCAAGCTGAGCTACTTCCCGTCTAAACGACAGATCGTTATGTATGAAATGGCGCGCCCGAGAGGACTCGAACCTCTAACCGCTTGATTCGTAGTCAAGTACTCTATCCAATTGAGCTACGGGCGCAATCATTTAATTGTAAAGTGGTGCCGAGGACCGGAATCGAACCGGTACGGTAGTCACCTACCGCAGGATTTTAAGTCCTGTGCGTCTGCCAGTTCCGCCACCCCGGCAAGGGTTGTTTTATTCGTTCATTGGAGCGGAAGACGGGATTCGAACCCGCGACCCCCACCTTGGCAAGGTGATGTTCTACCACTGAACTACTTCCGCATGTTCCAGCTGCAACGCTTAGAAACTCGGCCATAAGCTGCCCCGGTTGTGCAGTAAAATCACTGTTTCGCCGGTTCAACTTATGTCTGCCGTTTCTAAACAAGCGTTTCCGCTTTTCGTTAGTGCGGGTGAAGGGACTTGAACCCCCACGCCTTGCGGCGCCAGATCCTAAGTCTGGTGCGTCTGCCAATTCCGCCACACCCGCATATACATGGTGAGCCATGAAGGACTCGAACCTTCGACCCTCTGATTAAAAGTCAGATGCTCTACCGACTGAGCTAATGGCTCGGTAAATGGTGCCGGCAAGAGGACTTGAACCCCCAACCTACTGATTACAAGTCAGTTGCTCTACCAATTGAGCTACACCGGCATAAATGGTGGAGGATGACGGG
>NZ_LAHL01000087.1 GCF_000966195.1 Domibacillus robiginosus
TGGAGCGTCTACACTTATCTGGACAGAAAAATTAAGGTCACGTACACTTGACCTAAAACAGATGAGGAGCTCTAACTATGACAAAGCGAGAACGCCGCACATTCACGCCCGAGTTTAAAAAGCAAATGGTGCAGCTGTACCAGAATGGAAAAACGAAACGAGCCATTATTGATGAATATGATCTGACTCCGTCATCTCTTGACCGGTGGATCAACCAGGATGAAACCTCCGGTTCTTTTAAAGAGAAAGACAATCGTTCTCCTGAACAGCAGGAGCTTTTGGAACTTCGCAAAGAACTAAAGCAGCTTAGAATGGAGAACGATATTTTAAAGCAAGCCGCGCTGATCATGGGACGAAAGTAAATGTCATTAAGCGAAATAAAGACAAATACTCGGTATCAGCAATGTGCAACGTCCTGCAAATCTCACGTAGTACGTACTACTATGAGGCCAAAGAACGTCGATCAGAAGACGATGTAACAGGCGCTGTCATAGAGATTTTCGAACAAAACCGAAGTGCCTACGGCACGCGCAAGATCAAAGTCGAACTGCACAAGCGTGGATTTAAGGTTTCTAGGAGACGTATTGGCCGTATCATGAAAGAACAAGGGCTTGTTTCTTCCTATACAGTGGCACAGTTCAAGCCGCAGAAAACTCCCTGTAATGAGTCAGCTCAGGCAAACGAATTGAAACGCGAGTTTCAGCAGACAGAAGCGAAAAAAGTAGTCGTCAGTGATTTAACATACGTCAAAGTCAAAAACAAATGGCATTACGTATGTATCTTTGTCGATCTCTTTAATCGCGAAATCATTGGCTTCAGCACAGGACTCAACAAAGATGCGAGCCTTGTCGCACGGGCTTTTTCTTCTATTCAAGGTGATCTGCGGGATATCCAGCTGTTCCATACCGACCGTGGCAGCGAGTTTAAAAACCAGCTCATTGACGAAACGTTGGCAGCCTTTCAGATTAGCCGTTCCTTAAGCATGAAAGGCTGTCCATATGATAATGCCGTGGCGGAAGCCACGTTTAAAATCATCAAAACAGAGTTTATCAGCCAAATGAAATTTGATAGCCTGGAGCATCTTACGCTTGAATTCAGTGATTATGTTCACTGGTTTAATAAGCTGCGAATTCATGGAACACTAGGCTACGTAAGCCCAATTGAATATAAACGATCATCCCTTAAAGAAGTTGTCTGATTTAGTGTTGACAATCCAGCTT
>NZ_LAHL01000088.1 GCF_000966195.1 Domibacillus robiginosus
GACGAGGTAGATAGGTTCGAGGTGGAAGTGCGGCGACGCATGGAGCTGACGAATACTAATCGATCGAGGACTTAATCAACTGAAATGCCGAGGGTGCGTGTCCATCAGCGACACGCGCTGGAGGAATGGCTGCATGAGGCGCTTTTGGCCTCATGAGCCAGGCCGAAGCGACGCGAGCTGATCGCACCCGAGGCTGGACAACATATGGCGTGTAAATGAAAGGTTTTTGCCCATACAATGCAAGCTTCTATCCAGTTTTGAAAGAACACTTCTTTCAAACTTCATAGTCAGGTGGCTACAGCGAAGAGGTCACACCCGTTCCCATCCCGAACACGGCCGTTAAGCTCTTCAGCGCCGATGGTAGTTGGGGGTTTCCCCCTGTGAGAGCAGGACGCCGCCTGGCACGTTAAGACAACTTGAGAAATCAGGTTGTCTTTTTTATTTATGAAAAATAAAACATATTTCTTGAGATGAATAAAGGTTTAAGACTGCTTTACGGTGCTAATAATACATAGCAAGTAAATAAAGTCATAATAAGGGCGTGGAACTGTTAAACATGAATTCCTATAAAATAATAGTACTTGATAATGCAGCTGAGCAAAAAGATACGATTATGTGCACACTTTTTATTATGGATGAAGAAAATGTAAAAGTACTGCACACAGAAGGGTTTCAAGTGAAAACAGAAACAGATAGAGACACTTATGTGGAAAAAGCAACATGGCGTTTTTTACGCTGCATATAAAAATGATTCTTTCCGGGAAATCACTTATCGTTCTGCGTGTATAAAGGCGGTCACAGTAATTCTAAGTAGTAATGATCAGAGAGCATAAGTAAAGAAAGTATCAAGAAAGCAAAGATTTCAAGAATCTAAATATATATCCCTAATTATACAAACAAATTGTTCGAGGCGAATGCAAAAGGCAGGTGGTCTGAAGCAATTAAGTAGCTGATGGGTCTGCAGGCAAAGATTACAACAGTGCTAAGAAATGATAAAGAAATTGAAATTCCTATGAACAGGTGCAGGGAGAAGACATTGTGTATGTAAAGCCGAGGAAAAAAGTGCCTGTCAATAAAGAAACTATAGAAGGGCGTCATTGCTGGAGGACTCGATGCTGACAGAGGAAAGTGTATCGATCGATAAAATCGTTGGGGTCATAATAATGAGGGCGACCATTGACGCAAATAAGAATGTTTTTTAACGGTCAAAGCATCAAAAAGTGGCAAGAGAGGCAGCATCAGCCCAAATCAGTAAAGTTGTTAAGGAAGCCAGGGATTTAAAGTGCCAATTCAGCGCTTGGCTGACAAAATCAATATAAAAAATACTTATTTAATAAGAAAAATAAACAATGTGCAAAATTCAAAAAAAACATTAAAAAATCTGGTGAACAACACCAGGCTTTATTAATATGTTAACAGGGAAGACACTGCTTTTTATTCAGTTGCAATATAATTGTTATTACTTTAAATCTAACAAATTAAAACCATAAATTGAGCAAATGGTAAAAATCAACGTCCAAAAGGCAAGACTGCCTGTCATCCAGCCAATAACCCGCTTCCTGGAAGAACCAAAAATCAGGGCAAATATAGCCGCAATATCTGTCCCGACAAAGATAGGCGCAATAATAGCAAGGCCGGGAATTCCATATTTGTCCCAAATAACTTTCGACCTTGTTTCCTTTTTAGAGGGGCCTATCAGTCCTTTTTTCTTTTTTCTTTCGAGTCTCCATATATTGATCTGCTCAAAAAAGATCCCGAGTAGCAATAGTAAGAGAAAATTTCCTATAAAAGCTGTAAGAGCAACTGCTACTGGCGGCAGGCCCCAAAGAATCCCTATGGGAATAATAATTGAGACATCCATCCATGGAGCTGCACCCAATAGAAATAATACTACTAACTGCCAAATAAAATCCGCTTGTTCCGCCCACTCAAGCATAAAGGATCACCTCTTTTTCTATAGGCTTAAAGTCTGTTTAATTTTTTAATCGTCATCCAGTAAACAATATACTGTCCTGTCCCCAAGGCGCCTATTAACAACAAAGGCATAAATTTGATGTCAGAGAAAGCAAAGCAGAGGCCTGCTATTAACGGCAGGGCAAACGAATAGAAGATATAAACATTACGGCAAGCTTTAAAGGTGATCCATTGCTGCCCTTCATCCATCTCCCGAAATTCAGGAGGTATCAGGCTCCAGGCATTTAGTTTATTTTCAGGATGTTTACGATTGTTCCATGAAATTAAAGACACCCATATTAAGCTAAAAGCCGTCAAAGTTAGTAAACTCAGCCAAACAAGTGACTGATGATTTTGGGATACTAGCAAAGAGATCAAAAAGAATCCAATGATCAATAGGTATCCTAACAATGGAATGAAGGGTGAACGCAGCATTTTTTGCAACATTAAAATCAATCCTCCAATTTTAAATAAAAAACCTCTTCTACTTTAACTTCAAATGCATGAGCAATTTTCAAAGCCATTGTAATGGACGGTGCATAATCACCTTTTTCAATCAAGCCGATTGTTTGTCTTGTTGCACCAATCTTTTTAGCTAAATCTTCTTGTGTCCATCTGAAGCGCGCACGCAATTCACGAACTCTATTTTGAAGCATGTTAAAATCCTTTCCGGAATCTGGTTAATAAAATTGTAAATGATTATAGTCCGAATGTAAATGATCATTTGCATTATGTAAATAATAATTGCTTTTTTATTTACCATAGTAAAAAATGTATGGACTTTTAAAATAGCAATAAGAAGTTTGTTATACGTAGATCATTGCAACTCAAATATGGGAAATATGTAATTCAAGACCGACTCGCCATTCTAATAAGTCATATGGACTAATTGGAGGGAATAGACCAAGGATTAATGGATAGGGGAGGGGGTGAAATTGTTTGCTGTGAGAACATGTAGGATGATGCTGGTTTTACTTGTCATTTTAATAAAAGCCCCTTTATCCTTGTTATGGAAGTAAAAGGAAAAAGCGAGAAAAAAGTCAGAAAAGCATTCAACAGTAGATGTTTTTCTGACTCTTCTTTTATTTTAATTTTAAACATCCAAGAAAGCGCTGTATCCTTTTGATCCTTCAATCATAATGGCATCTCCCTGTCCGCTTTCTGGACAGATGGCTGCAATACCAATTCCATCGCCGCGCCGTTTTAATTCATAAGCCAGCGTCAGAACAATGTGTGCTCCGCTGGACCGATCGGATGGCCAAGTGCTACCGCACCGCCATAACGTTTACTTTTTCACGATCAATCCCGGCGATCTTATTGCTTACTCTTCTACAGACTTGCCTGTTTTTTTAGAATTTCATTAATCGCAAGACCTGGTGTTTGGGGGAACTTCTCTGCCTCTACCGCAACTTCCGCATGGCCACTAATAGTTGCCAGAATGCTTTTTCCTTCACGCTCGGCTCGTTCTTTGTTCATCAGTACAAGAGCAACTGCACCGTCATTCACGCCCGGGGCATTTCCAGCTGTAATGGCTCCTTCTTTTCCAAATGCAGGGTGCAGCTTTGCCAGTACATCCGCAGTTGTGTTTTTACAAGGGAATTCATCTGTATCTACAATAATAAGATCGCCTTTGCTGGGGCACGGGTACCGGGAAGATCTCTTCTGCTAATGTGCCGTTTTCAATAGCGACTAAATCCTGCTCGTGACTGCGGGCTGTTCACTGATCTTGTTCTTTGCGTGAAAGAGACAACGCTTCCGCTTTTGCGTTACCATGTGTGTCCATATGCACGCAAGTAAAGCTGCAGGAAAGGCCGTCATAGCACCATTAAGTCAACCATTGGATATTATTTGCCCATACTCGCACCGAATCGTGCTTTAAAAACAGCATAAGGAGCGTTAGACACCGTCTCCATACCGCCAAGAATAGCTAAATCAGTATGACCGTCGCGAATCATAGTGAATGACTCTGCGCTGTCAAAATAGAAGACCAGGAACGGTGGTAAAGGTCTTCATGCCGCCATTAATTAAATCAGATTCTTCTTCACCAGCAACTGGGTAAGGGCTAATACTAAGAAGCCCATTTTCTGACTGCAGCATATTCATACCGTCAGAAACCTCATTGTTTATCAGGGCAGGCATTCCGTTGAAAAAGTTTTCCTTGTTTTACATGTGCCTCTTCCTTTTTATATCAGATTACATTTACTTTACTTATAAGTAAAATGCATAGAAAAATAAATAATATAATGTTGAAGAATAGATAGACAGAAAAAGATGAAATTACAAATTTGTATATTCCAAGGGATATTCTATTGTTGAGTTTTCTCTTTGCTTTGTTATTTTTTGATTTTACTTTGTTTTACTTAAAATAATTAAAAAAAACACAAATTCAGAAGTTAAAATTTTACCTCCTTTAATAAATAGCGTAAAGTATAACTAAACACATTGGAAGGATGGATGAAATGGTTACAGCAAGCATTCATACAGCAAAAAAGCTGGTAAGTTAAAAATGACCTGCTTTTCATAACAAACAAAACAACAATGTAAAAAGAGGTTTGTACTTGTCAAGATATAAACGATGTGCACAAAAAGGAATTTATTTCTTTATGCACATTGCCCATTACAAGCTGTATAAAAATAAGATAGAATGGTTATACTTTAGAAAGCGTTTACAAAAATATAATTTGAAAGGTTGGTCTGTACTATGGTAGAAAGAAACGTTAAAATTGGAATTAAAGAAGGGCTTCAGTCAAAACCTGCTGCACAGTTTGTAGAAAAAGCAAACACATTCAGCAGTAATATTACCTTAATTCGCAACGAAAGAGTCATTGCAGCTAAAAGTATCATGGGTGTAATGGCTGCAGCACTTACGCCGGGTACAGAAGTGAAACTTGTTGCTGATGGCAGTGATGAAGTAAAAGCATTGGATTCACTTGAAAAATTTCTATCTGCCCAATAATATTAATCATATAAAAAAGGATCATTATTATGACTGTATTCCGTTAATTGTACCCCTGTATTCTTACAATAGAACAGGGGTATTTGTCTGGTTGTAAAACTGTTTTCTTAATAAACATTCAATTAAAAGTATACTAGTATACTTTTAATTGAATGTTCTGGATTTTTCATAAAGCCTTACGTTTTCTATTATGTTGGTGTATGATAGTGGATGGTTTGTGACAACATGTATAGCAACAGGAGGCTTTTTAAGTGTCAAAAAAAGTACCATTTTCATTCACAGTAGTAATAGGCTTGATGTTATTCGCTCTGTTTTTTGGAGCTGGAAATTTAATTTTCCCGGCCATGTTGGGTCAATCAGCAGGAACTAACGTCTGGATAGCGACAGCGGGATTTTTAGTAACTGGAGTTGGGCTTCCGTTAATTGGCGTTATGGCCTTTGGTTTTTCTGGAAAAGAAGATTTGCAATCATTGGCGAGTCGTGTACATCCTATTTTTGGAGTTGTATTTACAACTATTCTTTATCTGGCAATTGGCCCTTTATTCGCTATTCCACGGACAGGAAGCGTTTCTTTTGAAATCGGTGTAAAACCTTTTTTGTCAGAAAATTCAACGTTCATGCCTTTACTTATTTTTACCGTGATCTTTTTTAGTATCACGTGCTTTTTCTCACTAAATCCGGCGAAAATTGTCGATATTGTCGGAAAATTGCTTACACCAATCAAAATAACCTTTATTGGGATCTTAGCTGTAGTAGCATGTGTAAATCCAATCGGGAAGATGCAGGAGCCAATTGAAAAGTACCAGACGAATGCTTTTTTCAATGGTTTTCAAGAAGGGTATTTAACAATGGATACGCTGGCATCATTTGTATTTGGTATCATTATTATTAATGCTATCAAAGAAAAAGGCGCACAAACGAAAAAAGATATTATGGCTGTTTGCTTGAAAGCGGTTCTGATTGCAGCTGTAATTCTCGCTGCTATTTATACGGCTCTATCTTATATGGGAGCTGCAAGCGTATCAGGCATTGGAAGGTTAAATAACGGTGGCGCCGTACTGGCGGGAGCTTCAAATTATTATTTTGGAACATATGGTGGAATATTACTTGGCCTGATGATTACAGTTGCTTGTTTAACTACAAGTGTCGGGCTTATTACTTCCTGCTCTACTTATTTCCATAAATTATTCCCGGCAATCCCGTACAAAACAATCGCAGTTGCTTTATGCGTATTTAGTGCTGTTATCGCCAATGTAGGATTAACTCAATTAATTACTATTTCTGTTCCAGTATTAAGTGTGCTGTATCCGCTAGCTATTGTTTTAATTTTTCTCACATTCCTTCATCCTGTAATTAAAGGGAATAGGTTTATTTATCAGGGAAGCATGCTGCTGACTTTTATGATCAGTATTATGGAAGGCTTAAAAGCAACAGGGCTGCACGTTGTTTCTCTTATTGATACATTTTTTATTCATCACCTTCCGCTTTATGAATTGGGACTAGGATGGATTATTCCGGCGATAGCAGGCGGTCTTGCCGGCTTTGTTATCAGCTTGTTTACCAAATCTAAAGGGGAAGAAACCCATTACGAGTTGATGGAACAAAATAAATAAAGCTTTATACTTGTCACAATATCTATTAAATAAAATACACTTTTACGTTGAAAAAGAACTTCAAAACATCGTAAAAGTGTATTTTTTTAATTAAACTTGATTAACAATAGTATTATTATGTTAACTATATTGCTTGAAATCTATTGAAAGACAAGAAGAGTAATGAATAAATCAATATAATAATATAAAAAAATAGTCCATAAAACAATGAAAGCGTCAACAAACATTGGCTGTAAAATTGAACAGGAAAGCTGACCGGGGCTCCTGGATTTAACTTATTCAGAGCGGTACCGAATTCCCTAATTGATATTAAAACAGTTTATTGAAAAAGCAAAAAAAAGACTCCTGCAAGAGCAGGAGTTGACTGTTTAAAAATATCACTTAGGTGTATTGTACTGCAAAACGAAAAATGAAACAAGAGAAAGAAGAATTTGGCAAACAATAGGGCGTTCTTTTGTGAAGCAACACTTATTGCTGAAATGATGGTTTCGCGCAAATTATTTGTACAGCTGAGAAGTGTATTTTGAGAAAAGTAAATAATAATATATAAACATAATTAATAATGTGCAAAATTCAATATTATAAAAAAATAAATAATACCATTTAAATCAAAAACGTAACATCAAATAAAATAACACGTAAAGTATTTTAAGTATGGTTTAAACAAAGATAGCAATATTACTTATGTATTACTGCTATACAAAGTAAAGAAACAGAGAGAAAAGTTGCATAAAAAAACAGCCAGAGGGGGCTCTGACTGCATAAGTGTTATGGATTCTACATGGGAGAGAGGGGTCTCTCGCTATCAGTAAGTATAAACACATTCCATATTATTTTATACAAACAAAATATAAATTGATGAAATATGAAAGATAACTGGCTAAGCAGCAAGCACTCAATGAAAATTTTTTCTGCAGGTAAAAAGAAGATGTGGCTTCAGGTGTTAGGTTATTTAAAATAATGACTTTTCCAGAAGGATAAAATGTGGTTAGAGGAGAGAAGACATGCTCAGAAGTGAAGGGCCGCAAAGAGTCATCAATTGTTTTATATGGTTACATTTCTTAGTCATTCATATAAAATGTGTTGATAAGCACATTCAGTCTGTATACAAAATCTAAAAAATACATACCAATAATTTCTGAGCCAATGTGTACGATCAGGACCGGAGCTTGTTTAAAAAATAGGTTTAAAACACAAGAATTTAGTCAATTAATCATAGTAAATGTCATTGAAGGTAAGGAGAATGGATATGAGCGATTATGCGGAAAGACCAACACCACCAGAAGAAACTCCAACAAAGTCACCGGCAGAGACACCAATAGAGCCACCAGCAGAAGCGCCAATAAAGCCGCCGGCAGAGACACCAATAGAGCCACCAGCAGAAGCGCCAGGAAAACCACCGGCAGAAACTCCAATAGAGCCGCCAGTAGAAACGCCAGGAACAAATAAATAATGTATGGTAATTTGTTTTTAAGCCCGCTATTTGTTGACGATAGCGGGTGTTTTTTGTGGAAATCATTGGTTCTATTTTTATGAATTCCAAGACTGTGCCTTTGCTACTGTGCATTTACAGGAGTACTTTTAAAGGCAGTGAAAAAATAAATACAGTAGGAAAGAGCTTTACAATAAGAGTACATAAACCTTTTGACTGTCGCGATTCACTTGGACAGCTTTCAGCCTTTTCCTGTGGGATTTAATTCTTGGTTTTCTAATAGACCCTTCGCGCAGAGCAAGAACAGATAAAGGAAGCTGACGAGATAAATGTAGTGTTCATTATTTATTATTGTACCTGTTTTGCCGCAGATACCAAACTGGTTGTAATTCCTACACAGATGACAGCAAGGCAGGATAACAATAGAGACCCCTCCGACGACATGATGAGGCTTCCTGTAAAAACAATCATAAAATCAAAGATAAAAATAACCATGCCCGGATTTACGTTCCTACTTCTGGCAAACATCAGGGCCAGGAGGTCGGTTCCGCCAACACTTGTATTAAACCACAGCATAATGCCAATTCCAAGACCTACAATGATACCTCCCATGATGGCAAATATAATCGGAATGGTATGGTGCTCGCTAATCGAATGCAGCGGGTAAAGTAGATCAATCATAAAAGCAGAAAAAAGCATACCATGCAGACTGTTATAAAAAAAGGAACGATTATAAAACCAGGAAAAAATAAAAATAGGCGTATTGACTATGATAATAACTAGTCCCACCTGTATACCTGTTACATAATGGGAAACGAGTCCAATGCCAATCGTTCCGCCATCAAGCAGCTCAGAGGGAACAAGAAAAACGTTGACACCCACTGCAATAAAAAAGCTCCCAATTAAAATAGAAAGTGTTTTATTCAGAAAGATCGAGACCTCTTTCCTCTAAAAAGTTGGATTTTAATCTATATGAGGTTATATGCACTGACTGATCAAAACATTTCATGATTTAAAGGCTGCCGAATTAAATTTTCTCAATTAAGGCAGGCATACCAAAAATCAAGCAAAAATGCTAACAACCCCCGGCATGCCGGGGGTTATTATTATGCAGTCATTTAAAATAGATGACTACACAATATTCGTTTGAAGACCTTTACCGGTTTTCAATTCGTTTAAGATTAATAAAACCCCAATCCCATATATAATTGAGATTGATAATGGAATGAAAATAAAAGCTCCCTCGATAAAGTAACTGCCTAAAAAGAGAGAAGATATACAAGTGCCTAAAGTGACAAACAAATATGCCCTGCTTTTATAGATCCACATATAGGGGAGAAAGTGAGAGCCTCCCAGCAGGCCAATCGTAAAAGGAAGACAGGCCGTAAAAAAGCACTACAGTTGTTAGAGTATGTTCAACATCGGTATATAATTAAAACATAAGTGAAGAATTGTGTAGGAGATTAGGAGATTCACGCAGAATAAACCTATAAAACTGGGTTATTAAAAGTTAAATCGTAAAGGGTGTGCTCAAATTGATAGAACAATCAGCGTTTACGTTTTCATCCGACGATGGGGTCGATTTGTTTGCAAGTAAATGGATAAAAGGAGAACAGCAAAAGCCAAGAGCCCTTGTTCAGATAGCTCATGGTATGGCGGAATATATTATGCGCTATGATTCCTTTGCAAAGGAGCTGGCTGCTCAAAACATCTTTGTGTATGGGAATGATCATCGTGGTCACGGTGAAACAGCGAAACTGGCGAATAGTTATGGATACTTTTCGGATGAGAACGGGTTTGAAAAAGTCCTTCAGGATATGCGTACCTTGACCACTATTATGGAGAAGGAGTATCCGGATGTCCCTATCTTTTTATTTGGCCATAGTATGGGGTCTTTTTTATCGAGACGATATATTCAATTGTTCGGAGACAAGCTTTCAGGCGTGGTGTTGTGCGGAACGGGAGGAAATCCGGGAATAATAGGGAAGGTCGGTGCAATGATTGCTTCTAGAGAAAAGAAACGGAAAGGAAGCACGGTGCCTAGCCCATTGCTAAATAAGCTTACATTCGGAAACTTCAATAAAGCATTTCGACCAAATAGAACAGAATTTGATTGGTTAAGCAGAGACGAAAAACAAGTGGACAAATATATTGAAGACTCTATGTGCGGCGGGGTTTTCTCCTCTGGCTTCTTCTTTGACTTTCTTAATGGTCTGGGAACAGTACATAAAAAACAAAATGTAAGCTCCGTTCCGTTAGACCTTCCGATTTTCTTGATTTCCGGAAGTAGGGACCCTGTAGGTGGAAAAAGTGGAAAGGGAGTACTACAAACCTTTAAGTCATTTAAACAAATTGGCAGTAAAGATGTAAGGTACAAGCTATATAAAGAGGCACGTCATGAATTATTGAATGAAATCAATAAGGATGAAGTGCAGATGGATATTATAAATTGGATTAATGATCATTTGAGATCAAGCGGTTCCATAAAAACTCTGTAGAAGTTCAATAAAAAGTTAACTACATTTTGATTTGGAAATAACTATATCTTACTCAATATGCTCTTCAAAAGAATTTATACAAGAAAGTATTAAGACTTCTTACAGGCTGCTGAACTGACCTGACTTCGAAGTGCCTGACATATTTCATCGGAAAAATGTAATAAAAAGCTGAATTATACAGGACATTACATATAAAAATTTGTATATTTCAGCTTTTTTAATGATTTATATCATTTTAAAAAGGTATACTCAGTAGTAACAGCTAATTCTTTAAGATAAGTAATCAATTCATCTCGAAGATCTTCGTGCAGGAGTGCAAACTCAATTGTCGTTTTTACAAACCCAATCTTTTCTCCAACATCATATCTTTTTCCTTCAAAATTATACGCGAATACGCTTTGAATTTGATTTAATTGCTGAATGGCATCGGTTAACTGAATTTCTCCTCCAGCCCCAATTTCTTGCTGGTTTAAAAACATAAAAATTTCAGGTGTAAGAATATAACGTCCCATTATGGCAAGGTTTGAAGGCGCTGACCCTGGAGCTGGTTTTTCAACAAAGTTCCGCACCTGGTATCGCTTTTTATTTTGTGAAGCTGGATCAATGATTCCATATCGGTGTGTTTCTTTATTGGGAACTGATTGAACGCCGATAACAGATGATTGTGTTTCTTCATATATATTAATAAGTTGTCTTAAACATGGTGTGTCGCTTAGAACTATATCATCTCCCAGGAGAACGGCAAATGGTTCATTACCAATAAAATTACGTGCACACCAAACAGCATGTCCAAGCCCCTTTGGCTCCTTTTGCCGAATGTAATGAATGTTCGCAAGGTTTGTAGAGTAACGAACTTTATCTAATAAATCCAATTTTCCTTTTTTTAATAAGTTTTGCTCAAGGTCAGGCGCAAAATCAAAGTGGTCTTCAATGGATTGTTTCCCTTTTCCCGTAACTATAATAATTTCTTCAATTCCAGATGCGATTGCTTCTTCAACAATATATTGGATGGTTGGCTTATCGACTATCGGTAGCATTTCTTTTGGTTGAGCTTTTGTTGCTGGTAAAAATCTAGTCCCGAGTCCAGCTGCAGGAATGATTGCTTTTTTTATTTTCATGAATATTCCTCCAATCGCTAATAGTTATTACTGTTAGCCATTTTATTTCTAGAGATGATTTTTAAGCTGTGTGCCTGCTTCTTAATCTCCATGTTTGTAACAACATCGATAAACACGTATAAATTGTTAAATAGGTTAGCACTACCCACCCTGTTTGTAAGTAAGGCTTTACTGCTGTCTGTACAGTTTCGCTTGTTAAAAAATCTCTTTGATCAATACAGAGATAAGTTCCTAATGCTATAAAAAAGATAATAGCTATGATCCCTTCAGTTAGTTTACTTCGTGTGTTGCCTCTTTCCGCGTTATACTGGGTTGCCCAGCCATCTTTTTTGTTGGCAGATAGTTTGCCCAACCATACGTTTGCAAAGGTAATTAAATTAACCCATAAATATATTTCGGGACTAATCAGCAATGCAGCTAAAATGACATCTATTGTTCTATGCATGGGAGTTTTCAATGCAAGTATAGTATTCAATACAGACGCTATAACAACAGGTATCAGCCATATCCAGGACCAAGAAAACTGGTCTGTAGCGACAGACAAAGCTAATAATGAGACAAATAATACGCGTATCATCAAATCGATCAGTGTTTTTATTTGGGAACGCCAGATTTTCCATTTATGTTTCGATTTAACACCGATATCACTATTTGTAAGCAATTCAACCGTTCCCGATTGCCATTTATTTCGCTGTTGTCGGAAGGTATGGTACGATCTCATAGCATCCACAAAACAGCGAGCAGTGGGGCTAATCAATGTTTTCCACTTTTTCTGGATTTGCCAGGTTAAAAGCATATCCTCTACGTCACTTTCATCCTGCCAGGGACCATCTAGTTTATTTTCATCGATAATGTTTTGTAATGCTTCTGGGCGAAACAAGGTGGCCTGGCCGCCGAGAACATACGTACTTCCTCCGCTAGACTGAAGGTCCAATAACCAGCTTGCCATGTCTTGTTTTTGCTGGTGTGTCCACCAGCGTGCGATTGGCCCCCCGTATTCACCACTGGCAATTTTTTCTTCGTAATGGACATCATCTTTTGAAATGAGGCTTTTCTTTTTTGGCATTCTCATGGTGTACTTGGCCATTACACCGCCAATATTTCGCGAACTCATTAGTCCATCCCACAATTGAGATAATGCCTCTGGTGCAAGTCGGCTATCTGCATCCATACCAAGTATGGCTTTGACTGAGTCTTTGTAATATTCCTCAAACACAGTTAAAGTTTTATCGTACAAATCTAAAGGATCTCCATAAATACTTTTCCAAGCCAAGTTTAAAGCTCCTACTTTTCGCTGTTTATTATTTTGGGTAGTGAGAACTTTCAATCTTAAGTTGAATTCTTGTCCTGCTTCCAATGCTACTTCCTCTGTCCGATCTGTACAGTTATCAGCAATTACAATTACATCCAGTTCCACGTCTTTTGGCAAGGATTGATCCCCTAAACCAGCTAAACAGTCGCGAATGGATTTTTCTTCGTTATGGGCAGGAATAAATGCAACTATTCTTGGCTTCATATACGTATTCCTAATTCTTGGGACTATTGAATCATTAGGAATGTCCCTAATACTAGTCACTTCCTTCATTCCTCACCCTCCACGTTAATTAAGATTGCCTAAAAGAGATTTTTATCTAACATTCATCGCTTGGTTAGTTTATACTCAAAAAAAATTGTTTTATCACTCCTTTATCAAATAAATACTAAAAATCTACATAGGAAAATCATCATACTAAACGAACCAATTCAAAATGTATTAATTCGAGATGTATTAATCCAAAATGTATTAATCAATAAATAGACATAGAACAAAAATATAGGACAAGGAAGAAAAAATGAGCTATTATCCAGAATTTTCTTGCAAAGAGTCAACCAATTTAACCTTGTTTAGATGTAGGACGGAGAATTATGTCACAAGTAGAAGGTAATACTATAAAACAAAGGTCCTGCTGATTTATTTTCTTCAATGGGACTTTTAATTGTTTTTATATACTTTATCAGATGTAAAATTGAAGAGGCTCTTCCACTGCAGCCAAAGCTTACAAAGCCTGGGTTGTATTCTAAAAGGAAGCAAATACTGAAACGACTCTACAGGCGCCGAACGAGTTTGCTGATCGATGGAATGAATGGAGATGCGACACTGATCAGGGTCGATCAGCTGCTACTTGTTAAAACAAATTCGTTCAAAACTATCCAATTTAGAAGGGAATCACATAAAAAAGAAGAATAAAAGAAGAACAGACAAACAGGTCTAGTAAACGGAAGATAGGTGAAAGAAAATGACTGATTACAGCTTTCATTCTTTTAAAGTAACAGGAGAACAGCTTTCAGCAATGGGGAAATGGAAATATCTTGCCCTTCATAATGAACTAACTGGATTGCCTAACCGGCGTATGCTTGACATGTCGATAGAATCCTATATGGAAAGGACTTATGAACAACAATCCAACCTCGCTGTTGGCATTATACATATTGGTGATTTTAAGGAAATAAACGATCAGTTTGGCCATGCGGAAGGAGATGCTTTTTTAATAGCGCTTTCTAGTCGCCTAGCTTCCTTGGCAGAGCATGCCGTTCAAGCTTTTCACCTAGGCGGTTCTTCTTTCGTTCTGCTTATGAGCCAGGTGGAGGACCTGGAAAGAAGAATCCACCTAACAACAGATATTTTCAGTAAGCCATTTTCTATTAATGGTAATGATATAATTGTAGATGCAAAAATGGGAATTAGTATCTACCCGAAACATAGCATTAGTGCAGAGGAGCTGCTCAATTATGCGGGAAAAGCACTACTACAGGCAAAATCCATAGATGAACAAGTCTATTATATTTTCCATCCCTGATAGAAGAGTGCTTAGAAAAGGTTTTTAGGGAGCACAATGACCAAGGGATAAGAAATAAATCCCTTTTTTAAAATGGGAGGGAAGAAGTCGAAAAAGCAAATGCTTTTTCATTATCGCATCTGACTTAGTTGAAGTGCTGGTAGCTGGGTCTATTTGAGAGATTGATACTTTTTCTTACCCCTGTTTTATACGATTCTTCTATACCGGATACTTTTACAATTTCAGCAGCACTATATTTGTTACGTAAAATAATATTTCTATATTTAATGCCGAAGAAATGAATATGGGTTGCCTATATCTTTCTTAAAATTTCCTTTTTTTACATAATCCTTTTTTCTTTCTTTACTGGTGCAGTAGCCGTTTTTTTCAGAGCCGGCTTAACAGGAATAGGGGTCGATTTTGGTGCACAAGCGCCTTTGATTACGTTTAGACTTGACCAAATGCCTTTTTTAGCTGATTTCACTTTTGTTTCGCTACCTTGTAATTTTTTTAGGTACTTCGTGTTAGGTTCGAAAACAGTAATTCTAGCCAAACTATTCTGAATAAGTAACCTGATGCTTCAGGTCTATAAAGCTGAACACACTTATCAGGATGCTTGGTTTCTGGAGTATCAATCAAAATTATTCGAACTGCTTCTTTCTTTCCTTTGTATATAACTTTGGTACCAGGATCTGAAACTTGAACGTTTTGAAATGTCGAAGAAGCGACGAGGATTTACAAAAAAGAAGCCAGAGGGCTCCCAACTGAAATCGAATCTTAACATCGACTATAAGTCCCTTTCTTAGTGGCTTGACCGTTGAAATTAATGCCAACCTGTTTAGACATTAGCACATCAGAATCAATTCGTTCCCCAGTATTTATCTTGATCTGGGAAATATTCAATAGAAGATGAAATGGATAACAAGCAACTGTAGTGGCGCCGTTATACTATTCGGAACGACTTTAACAATGACGCCCGGCAATTTCGCTAAGAGTATTCACCTATATTGGAAGAAGCCTTCTTGCTGTCTGGTAAAGGAGTATTTGATAATGAAAAAAGAGTCCATGTAAGGACTCTTTTTTAAAGCGTCTATCCTGAATTTATATGTCCTTAATATTCTCCAGAGCAATGTGGGATAACACAGGAAATTACAAACGTCAGAGCTCCAATAACCCTTGATATAGTAATGTTTTTCGGCTCTTTCTTAGATATTTTACATGCCAATTCAACTATTTAAAATAATCCATAATAATATTTTTAGCTATTTCCTGCATGGTCGTTCCCTGTTCTGTTGCGGCCTGCTTAATTTTCTTTTTAATATGTGCTGGCAGGTAAATAGATAAGCTTTTTTCTGCAGATTCAATCCGTATTTGATGAGCATTCGAAGCCACAAAGCCTTCTTCTATTTTGCTTTCGAGGAAGTGCCCAAGTGTTTCTGCATTTTCTACGCCGCTAAATAAAACATCCTTTACATAAAGAATCAAGCTGTTGTTTTCTGCGCGGATATCCATATATACATTCGACAAATCAAACTGTTCGTATAAAAGGTCAAGAAACTGGCGGGTAAAAGATAATTGTAAGGGTAGTGTCAGCTTTGCGTAGCCAGGCGTTCCCGTCCGCTTTCCGAAGGAAAGTGTGTAGTCCGGTTTTAATTCATGCTTATAGACTCCTTCTTCAAAAGAGATTTGGGTATTGGTATCCATAATTAAAAATAACCATTCTTTTTGCTCGTTTTGAATCAGACGTGCCTCCTGAATCGTGCCGGACGAAAAACGCTGATAAAAAGCGAGCTGCTTTTTCCGGTCATAAAATAATCGCTGCTTTAAGCGGTCTTCTACGAGCCGCTCTTTATGCACTTCCTGAAACAGCTCCAAGTCTGCTTTTTGGATAATGGCAACTTCACGGCTGCGCCATGTTATTTTTTGAAAAGGAATCAATTGCTCTTGAAGATAGGATTGCAAGACGGCTCTTGTAACACCTAAATAAGCAGCTGCTTCTCCCGTCATGATACCAGTCGGCTTTTCCTTATCAAGCTCTGCTTTTAATTGATCAACAGCACTTTTTTCAAACAAATGACCCCGATGGCCGCCCCATAGATCCTCAACAGGTGTCAGTTTTCCGATTCGAATATAATGGCCGATGGTAACTGCTGATTTTCCCAGGTGCTCAGCCGCTTCTTTTGTTGTGTAGAAATTCGAAATCTCCATATTTTTTATCTATTCTCCTTCATTTTGATCCGAGTTTCTTCCATTATATATAGCTACCTTTTAAGGCAGGATTTACAGTTCCTTTTTTTCGCTCATGTCCTTTCCTATAAGGAATATATTTTCTGTTCAGATTGAACGTCTTTTCATAATTAAAAACACTATTCAATTTTTTGTTTTGTTATATGTTGATAAAAGTATTTGATTCAAGACTAAAAAAATTATCTCTATTATATTTAAAAATAAAAAATAATAGAAAAAGAAAAAATAAACATTATTAATTCGATTTTTCACATAAGATTATATACATATATTATAGATCAAATAAAAATAAAATACAAAATAAGAAAAAATAAAATAATTAGTTAAAAATAAAAAATTTTTATATATTAGCTATTATAATAAAATCAACAAATGCTATATTTTTTGAATAAATAATATTAATAACTTTATATAATAAAAGGAATTACAAAACTTATATATAAATCATTATAAAATGAACTAAAAATAATTTATAATAAAATTAAATATTAAAATACTTAAAACAAAAAAATATCTAGGAGATACAAATGAATAATTTAATGATAAACAGTGGAGAAGGTTCTCTGTTTCCTATGGATTCTGATAAAACAATTTCAGAACTGGTAAACAGAAAGGACCAGGCGGAGAGAGAAGGGAAGCCCGATTTTTACTATTTTGATGACCTGGATATGCTTCACTATTTTCTGTACAGGGAAACCAATTTAAATAAAAAAGCAAATCGTTCCAAACGAACTATCCGCGAGTATGAAAAGGAATTACATATCATGATTAAACAGCTGCTTGAGAATGGGCCTCAGATGCATTTAGATATAACTATCGTGGATAACTCCCTGTTTAAGAGCTTAGAAAAGCGCCATCTGCGCCGCTATCAAAAGTGGGTGGCTGAAGAAAGTCCGCATGTACAGAAAAGAGGAAGCTATTCACCGGCGACATTGGAACGAAAAACAGTTATTTGGAAAAGCTTCTTTTCCTTTCTATTTAAAAATGGCTATATTCAAAAGCCGATTCATGAAGAGCTGTTAACGGTTTCTGTTCGAGCGGAAGACCGCCCTAACCGGGATTTAGGTCCACGTGAAGTGATGCAGCTGCTTGATTATTTTGAGGAGCAAAACCAGCACATTTCATTTGCTCTTATTCACGTGCTTGTAAGTACCGGTATGCGGAATGAAGAATTATGCCGCTTAACAGTGGCTGATGTACAATACGACAGTATTCTTGGCTATTATTACTTATCAGTTACAGGAAAAGGAAACAAACGGCGAGACATTCCATTAAAAGAAAAAGTGCTGGAAAGTATTCTTCGATACCGAAAAGCACGGTTTCGTCCGGTTTCATTTCCAAATAACAGCGGAGAACCTCTTTTTGTGACCAGCACAGGAAGGGCGTTCACACCAGACGGTCTAGCACATTATTTAAAACGAGCGATCAAAGAGGTAGATCTGCCGTTTGTTCGCTCTGGCCATATCAAAATAACGGCTCACGTATTCAGACACAGCTTTGCGATTATTTCACATATAAATAAAGCAGATATATTTTCTATAATGAAAGCACTTGGACATGAGGATATTCATACAACCATGATTTATTTGCAAAAAGTGCTGAACAGAGAACAACACGTTATCCATCAATGGTCGAGTGACTCACTTGGAAAGTATATATAAAATAAGATTTTGGAGTTTCCCATTTTATCATTGAAGCTAAAGGGTCAGCAGATAGCTACTATCTTGACTATTAAGTTGTTGATGATTCCACGGATCAACACTGCTTATTCATAAAATAACCAGCTTTTT
>NZ_LAHL01000089.1 GCF_000966195.1 Domibacillus robiginosus
TCTAGTTTATCGTTTACACCAGGTTAAACATCGTGCCAAGCCATCCCCACTAGAAACACCCTTTCCACAATATTGGACACCCTTGTACATTATTTTTTTCCAGCAACAACTTATGCGAAAACAGCCAAAAAGAAACATAATTGCATTTGGTCTGCTATATCTATATAAACGGTTTATCTCCATACAATTTAGAATCATCATTTCCGTTTATCTTCCTCCCTTTTTTCTTCTACATAAAAAAACTTGTGCTTTATTATAAGCACAAGTTTTTGCTGGTCTGGTTACTCGTTGGTCAGATCATTCTATGAAGCCAGCTGGTCGTCTACTTTATCCTCAATGCCCTTATCTTGATCTTCTTCGTCTTCATACCCGGTTAAGCTGCCCGGTGTCAAACCCGCTGCCATTCCGCCACTTATCTTTTCTTTTTCCTGGAAACATTCATATCCGTTCCAATTCTCTTATAGTCGCACAAAAAAAGAACATACAGTTAAACGCTTTTATCTCCGTTCATTTAAGTTCTTGTATGTGTTAAAACCGTTTGCAGGATGGCTGTCCATATCTCTTCTTCTTCTGTAAGGAAATGGCCACCATCTTTTATATAAAATGATTCAACATGCTTGAATTGCCTGGCCATCTTTTTTACTTCGCTTACAGGAGATAAGGTATCTTTCTCGCCATGCCAAATTTGAACTGGAACCTGAATATCGCCGAGGTTAAATCCCCAATTTTTCATGAGCAGTCTTGTTTCGTAGGAAACCCCTTTGACCCCTTGACGATAAGCCTCTTTAGAATGCAGAAGAGTACTTTCCGCTACACCCTCTTTTAATAATTGCCGGTTGTCCCATTCAGGCAAATGGCGTCCTCCTTTTTTTAAAGCTGCCTGATATCTTTCAGGCTGCTGATCAATCATTTTTTTTTGTGAATGGCTCAGTTTGTTTAACAGCCAGGGAAAGCGTTTGGAGAGAAAAAAAGCGATACGGTTTTCTTTTGACATATCTTTGGGCAGTTTCCCATCTTGAAAAGGAGCGGCGGTGGAAATAAGGAGACATAGCTGGGTTTGTTCAGGCAGAGTATGTGAAACCGCTGCTGCGTATGCACCGCCTCCTGAAACACCTAAAACGGAAAATAGTTTAATATTTAAAAAGTCAGCTAATTCTTTTATATCCGTTGCCCAATCAAGAAGCTGCCTATTTTGCTTTTGATCCGATAACCCATAACCGGGCCTATCGGTTGCAATAAAGCGAATTCCTAAAGACTGTGCTGTCGGGTCATCATTTAAAAACCAAATTCTCGAACCAGGTGTTCCATGAAATAAAAAAACAGGAACTCCTCGTTTGTCTCCATACTCCCAATAACCAAGATGCCTGCCATCCGATAATCTTATTACTTTTTCCTGCACCTTTATTTCCCCTTTCTTTCTTCCTGGCAATTATATGTTTAACATTTTGATTATTTGCTTTTTTTGTGAATTTTAGCTTTTGAAAATGACAAATCGGAGCAATTTTTATAAAATAATAGCTAGACTTTTGTGGTTTTGTTTTTGCTTTGTTTCTTTAATACTAATATAGGCATGCAGAAAAAGGCAAACCAGTCGAAAGGCTGGGACGCAAAGTTTCAGATCTACGGTTGAAAAACTAAGATGGCTGAACCGCCTCATCTATAAGGAGGAGGACATACATTGAATCAATTAAACATATCAGATGAATATTTAGTAGAAGCCTACATAAATGCATTACGCTTGAAACTAACGCCTGATTTTATTTATCTGCTTGAAACTGAAATAATTGCTAGGGGACTGGTTCATGCAGATTACCTCTTTCTTCAAACTCATCTTATAGGAGCTGGCGATTAGCTTTTTCTTTTTTTCGGCAGTTAATTTTATTTCTTTGAAATCTTTCGCTTTTCTTCTTGAAAATTCTAGCAATCTAGTTAACTAGCTTATTGTTTCACGTGAAACATTCTAAATACACAGGTGATTTGATAGTTTTTTAGTGAAAAATTATTTTAATATCATAAAAGTCACTGAAGAATTTTTAGAATGGAAAAAGCCTTAATTCTTGAATATGAAGAAAACTTCGGAAAGCAATGTTACAGAGTGATGTGGAAGACTTAATTGAACTTTTGAATGATGATTTAATATTGTTGAACCATTTAAGACAAACTCTCACGAAAGAAGAAGAGCTTGAAGCTTATCCATCCGGTATATTACACTTCTCTGACATTATTGTTTTTGACCAGCATGTAAAATTATTGTCGGATTGCGCGGTTACGATAACAAAAATTTCTTTAAAGGGAACGCTTGGCTCGAATATAATTGGAGACCATATGTGCTATATGCGAATTTGGCAGAATGTGAATGGGGGATTAAAAGTTATTTCAGGCCAGTGTAGTACTGTCACTTTCTAAATTAAAATAGAAGATTAAAAGTTAAGAAGATAGGTAACACTAATATAATAGAAGAAACTCGTCTTTTTATTTCGTGCAGGGAACAGGCAGCCTTTGCTTTTACGAAGCAAAGATCTATCCTTCCTACTTTGTTTAAATAAAGCTTCAGTCTTTCACTATTTTCCTACGCTTTCTTTAAAAAGTAGTAAAGCTTAGTAAGCATATTCCATATGTGATAGAAAAAAATAACTGCTATGCCTTTAATCAAGTTTCTCCCCTCGCTGTTTTGTTTGCTCCTTTGTAGCAGCAGAATTACACAAAGAAATAGAATTAATTCTACTGTACCCTTGATATTATTCAATTTTATCTGGATTCAACAGGAACAATTGTTGGTGGGTGTGCATGCTTTCTATAAAAACCTTGCTGCTTTTTAGCAACTGTACTGGTAGAGAATGAAATCCCCATTGATGTGTAAAGAATGACGGGCAAACTGCTTGGCCTTTGAATAAGCTTCATACAAATATATAAAAATAAAAGTGAGCTTCCGCCTTATTATTTCATCATTCAGCAAAGATAAATTTTATCTTTGCTGAATTTTCTTTTGCTGTTAATCCTTACAAATGCTTATGATAGAACGATTTATGATCGATACGTACCATGGGAAAGATCTGCAGACCAAATTTTTATAAATTGTTTTTCAAGTCTTTTATCTTTAAAAAATCTACATAAATACAAATATACTTGTATTTATGTAGATGAATATACATTGATCATAAAGTTCATAAGCTATATAAGACAGAGTTTATGGTTTTTAAATAAAATTCTAAAATACACCTCATTTTGTTAATCCATTTGTGTATTCTATAACACAACTTAAAGTGTTTTAGGTTGTTTCTTATATCCGTTAAAGGTTCTAGTTTCAGCTGTAGTAATGTGCTTTTCAATGAATTGAAATAAGAAACTTTTATACGTTGCTTTCGCTTGTTCAATTGGCTATCGTATTTTTGAGATTGTACTTCTTTATATAAAAAAGATTGTCTTTCATATATTTCTCAATTCCTTGACAGTACTTACAAGGAAGCTGTCTTCACTCGATAGCAATAGAATATTTCATTTATGATTTTCACTTATTTTGCGAAAAGGCTTCTCTCCAGCATCATTGCTTAACGCTTCTGAAAGGTGCCCATCGTTTTTTTTCAAAAAGCATATATAGTTTTTGCGTTAATGGCAGGAATCCTTTATTGATCTCGTTTTTGTAAAACTCTTGACGGTAATAAAATTTCATCTCGTCCGCCGGTTTGCCACAAGCATTCAAAATCGCGGCTGTCGCTCGACAAATCCTTCTCTTTTGAAAAGGACAATAGCACGGTGGATAGTCACTCAGATCCATACGCAAATCTCCTATACATTAGAAGAGTCCACATAAAATTCCATCGGGCCCCCTTCTCACGATTCTTTGTGAAACCCCAATTAGTCGACTTTAAAATTGCGTTTAGAGGACGCTGCTGGAACACATTATATTATTTTCTTGTGCAGCTTTTTTAGTTATGAGAGTAATGAAACCGCCTCTGCCTTGTATACGCATCTACATCGATACAAATATACATGTATACCTATATACAAAATTACATGCAAACAAGTAGATATGTATTTTTGTATATCATCAAAGAAATCTCTGCTAAATCCTTTTAAATAAAGCCCTGGATTCATCTTAATACTTTGCATATCTTTATTTCTTTAGACGTACTGCTACCATTTTTGTTTGTGTGTACAGAAGAAATTTATCGAGCTTTTCTGTTTACGTAGATTCCTTCAGAGAAATGATACGTGCTTTCTCCTGTAACCCCTCCTGATTAGTCTACCTGTGTTGATTTTTCTTAAAACAGCTACAAAGACGCAAAGTAAATGAAATAAATCTTTTAAACAAGAAAAGAATAAAATGATTTGTGATGCTTCGTTCATAATTATGGCCTTACACCAATAAAGATTTTTAGAATTTGTCAAAGAGCAAAATTATTGTTTTTGCTTTCCTTTTATTTCTTTTCTAAAAGAATGGTTCTTAGAGTAAGAAGAAACATAACTTTTTGTACACATATGATCTCTTTCTTGAATCCAAGCTTAAGAACAAACCTTCTTATCCCTCTGTAGATAGATCATTTGGTTATAAAGAACACGCTCTGTACTTTTTTACACTATCTTTTAATTAACATCCAGAGACAAAAAAACGGCATAATACTCTTTCTTGATCCTTTCCGATGAACTTATGTTAAAAAGAGCACTTTTTACGAGAGGCTTTCTCCCCTCCACTAAGAAAGCCAACATAAGCTATAAAAGTTTATACTAGACCGTGATATACTATACCTTAGACTCATTATTTGCTAACAGTAGTTAATATTAACCATAAATGCAGAATTTTCGGTTGAAAAACAGTAGTAAAATATTGTATTCTAAATGAATAAAGTAACCGTCTAAAAGGCTGGACCCCTTTAATCAAAAGACGGACGATTTTTTGTGTTCTTTACATTCTTAACAAACTAGCCCAACAATAGATGAAAAGCAGGGCTGCTCTTTTGTGGTGCTTTTTATTAAACCCGTCCATATCCTCGTTTTCTGCTAAAGAAAACAAATGTGTACTGCTGAAACAAAAGCCTTTTTTGTTTCTTGTAAAAGTCAGCATTCCGTTAAAAAGCAATACTTCCATACTCATTCATTATTAAAATGAATAGTCATTAATAGCTGTTTGTTTTTTTCTTAATTATGGATTCAGAGACCTCTTTACTGTAAAAATATATTTTCTCTATAAGAAATCATTGCATAAGAAAAAACAGTTTAACATATTCGTCCATGTTAATAAGGTATTTCTTCTGGATCAAATTGAGTGAGCCGATCTTCTTTTTGCATCAAGTGACCAATTTGTTCCTGCCAGCTTTGTCTGCCGACTTGTTTAAAAGAAATTTTGTTTTCCTCTTCTTCCAGCCAATTAAAAATACTTGGATGGGTGGTAAACGTTTCTTCCCGTTTTTTGTAAGTAAACATGCGGACGAGTGTGCCATAGAAATAGCCATTAAAATCTTTTCGGATTTTTCTTTGTTTATGTGCGAATACAGATTGCTTAAATGCTTCAATCACTATTTCCTCGTAAGACTCAAGTACATTTGAAAGATTAAATTTCTTATAAGCAAGTATGGCTTTTCCCCATAAATGATAGATATCAGCTGCTTCATCAAAAAATGGTTTTACAGCTTTGATAAATGTTTGTGGAACGTTTTTAGGTGTAAAGGTGTAACCAAGACGATTTTCCTTACGTAAGATCTTTAAAAGATTTTTATTAAAAGATAAATACTTGGTAGAAACTTTTTTTGGTTGTTCAACCTTACTCTCGCAAGGGATTTCAGCTTTTTCAGCTTGGAAATCAGCTTGGAAATCTGACAGCTGAAGAGCTTGTTTCCAGTGATCGAAATAAGGATGAGCTGTGAATAAATGAATCGGTGCACTAAGGCCATTTTGCGTGCTGGAACGCCGATAGATCGTTTGAATCACACCATGGTCTCGAAGTTTTTTTGAAATATTGCGGACTGTTTTATCTGTGACGCCATACCGAGCGGCCAAGTAGTCATCACTTGCAAAAAAGAATCCTTTCTCTGCTGCAAACCAGCACATCATATCGATTGCTTTTCTTGTTCCTTCTTTTAAACGGTAATACCGGTCACCGTAAACCGCTTCGACCGTTTTTAAAAGATTTAATTTCATATCCTGCTGTTCCTGGTGTGTTTTTGTAAATGGAACATGATCGTTCATCTCTTTAAATTCACTAACTGAAATGACTACACTTGCCGTCATGCTACTTACCTCCGTTTCCAGAAAACAAAAAGGCGCATTTACCGTTTATCGGTAAACACGCCGTCAATCTGCAACAGAAAGATACCTCTTGAAAATACGGTCTATTTATCGTAAAATAAACGTATAAATAGAGGTATTCAAGAAGGTAAAAGCAGGTGTTTACCGTGGGTGGTTCACGGTGAATGGTTGTAAAGATGTTGGTAGCATCTTTGCAACACGCTTTTGCCTTTTTATTTTTTAGTTTTTCTTTTGTCGTTGGTCTGCTGGCCATTTGATTGTTAACTTGTGGACAGCTGTTGATGATTTAAATTGTAAACAATAAAAACCCGCACTGCAATAGGGTTTGGAGCGTTTTTTTAATATGGTAGATATGTATATGAAAATACATGTATACAAGTATCTATGTATATAAAATAGAATGGTTGGAAAATGTATATATGTATACAAGGGAACGCTTCAACCCTTGGTACAATAGGTTTTTTTGTTGTGGATAACTTTGCTCAAAGTTTAACATTGTAGATAAGTATACAAAAGTATAAGTAGATAAATCTACTTATCCACACATCTATAAATCTACCGTTTTTATTTTTATTAACTTGTGGATAAAAAAAGGCTGTTTTTAGGCCATTTTGATGAAAAAATAAAAAGATACCCC
>NZ_LAHL01000009.1 GCF_000966195.1 Domibacillus robiginosus
AAAAGAACCAGCTGCATAGGTAGCTGGTTCTTTTCATTCTGTTGAAATATGATGTTGTCAATCTAAATCAACTTCAGATTCTAAATGTTTATAGACATTTTGGGTTTGTCTTGATCCCCTGTGTGACCATTCTTAGGCGAAGCATAGAAGAAGCGGCATTCGCGGGGCTCCGCTTTCCAAGGGGCAGGCGGTGAGCTCGCCTTCACCGCTTCACGGCAAAGCCAATCTCACCTGTCCCGCTAGTCCCTTAGGAGTCTTCGCCCCGCGCCTGCCGCCTTTGTAGGGAGAAAAGGAAGCCAGTAAAACCCAGTCTGTTTCCCTTTCTTTGCTGGAAAGAACAGAAAAAATCTTTTACTCTCCTGTTTTCCAGAAACACAACGGGCGGAGGGCTGCCGGCGCAGACTCCCGCGGGACGAGCGGACAGGCTGACACAGACAGCGCGAAGCGGTGGCTGGTTCAGCGTTCGCCCCACAGGAAAGCGCAGCCGCCAGTCCGGAGCTCCCTGACGCTGTTTTTCGAAAGGGAAGGCTTACAGGCAAGCTAAGAAAGAGAAGCACCATATAAACTTTTTAAAAAATGAACTTCTTCTTGACTTCTTTGTTTTTCAACACTAAGAAAAGAACCAGCTGCATAGGGAGCTGGTTCTTTTCTTTTACAACAAACGAGTAAAAGCGGATTTTAAGTACGCATCAAACGCTTTTTCCTGGCCGTGCTGCCAGTATAAGCTGTCAGGATAGGACGCCTTGTCTGCGTAAATGTTATCAATGATATCCGGTTCATCCTCGGTCGTTTTTCCGGCGGTTACCTGGATGAACGGCTCGGTTTCGTCAAAGACAACATCAAAACGGAGAAACCGGTCTTCAATCCGAAGTGCCGCCGCATTTTCCGCGGCTTCAAATGCTACATCCAGGCCGACTGCCACATATTTCTCTAATGAATCGTCAAATGCTTCCAAAGTTCCGTACAAATCGAGAAATAAGTCCGCTAAAAATAATTCATCCTTAAACCGAGCGTCTAAAAACGTCCGCATTTGATCTTGAAACACCATGACATCAGCCCCTTTACTTTTTCACTTTTCATAATTTACAGTATAAACAATTTTTTCCTCTGTGAAAACCCTTGTTTGCGTGCCCCTTTCAAAAGGGAACAGAAAAGAGAAGCGTCGCGTGGCTTGGCGCTTCTTGTCGAACTGCGGGTTTTTCGTTTATTTCACATAGCTCATTCGACAATTTTTTAGTAAAATAATAGAAAAAGCCTATAAAAAGAGAGGCAGATGTCATGGAAAATATTTTTTCGTCTTCGTCACTGCTCGAAGTATACCAATCGTTATTTGAACAGGATGACGAGATTTCATTTGCGGTAGACACCGAAGGAAACATTCAGCTCATGAACGAAGCCGCTACGTCCCTGCTCGGTTATACGGCGGCTGAATTCAACGAGATGGATTATAAACAAATTATTCCAGCAGATCATGTGGCGGATGTGGAAGCTTATTTCTCCCATATTCTGAAAGGAAATAAAGCCTCTTTTCGAATGATGTTCCAGCACAAAGACGGCTATACGGTTTACTTATCCATAAATGCGGTTCCTGTTTATAACGACGGGGCTGTACAGGGTGCTTTTGGCGTCGGTCGTGTGCGGACAAATGAACAATATACAAGCGAGCTGTTAAACGGGCAGAATCGGGTGCTGCAGATGATTGCCATGGGCGCTCCCTTCTGTGAAGTGCTTCATCGCATTGTAACGACGATCGAGCGGATTTCACCCGGTCACCCATGTGCGATTATGGTGCTGAATGAAGAAAAAGACTCCCTTTTTCACCTTACAGCCCCTCATCTGCCTGATGACTATATTCAAGCAATCGACGGGATTCCTGTCGCGGACAATCAAGGATCATGCGGAACGGCTGCTTTTTTAAAAGCACCGGTTATTGCAACAAACATCGCCACTGATCGGCGCTGGGCCCTTTACCGTGATGCAGCGCTTAAGCACCAGCTGAAAGCCTGCTGGTCCACTCCTGTTTTTGATAATGATCAGCAGATTATTGCCACTTTTGCAATGTATGCCCATCAGGTGGCCGCGCCTACCGAGGCAGATAAAAGGCTGCTTCGGGAAGCAACCCGGCTGACAAGCCTGGCTATTCAGCATTACCGGGCAAAAGAACAAATACAAAAGCTTGCCTACCATGACCATTTAACCGGACTACCCAACCGCCGCCAGTTCCGGCAAACACTCGAGCAAACGATCACGCGGTATCCGGACGATACGCATGCCCTGTTTTTTATTGATTTGGATCGTTTTAAATTTATTAATGATTCCTTTGGCCATAAAACCGGAGATGATCTGTTAACCATGATTGTCGACCGCATTCAAGCTCGGCTTGACGGCTCCATTCTTTTTTCCCGTGAAGGCGGGGATGAATTTACAATATGGCTTGAGAAAACAAGCGGCCAGGATGCTGCCCGTATGGCCAACACGATTTTGGATACATTTCGTGAGCCGTTTTCCCTTCAAGGAAACGAATTGTTTATGACTGCAAGCATTGGCATCAGCTTGTATCCGCATGATGGACTGCAGGAGCAGGAGCTGTTTCGCAAAGCAGATATTGCAATGTATGAAGCGAAAAAAGACAATCAAAATTCGTTTCAATTTTACACAAATATGCTGGACCGTCAGTCGCTAAAAAAATTAAAAATGGAAAGTGAGCTTCGCTCGGCGCTCGCTAGAGAAGAGCTCAGTCTTGTTTACCAGCCCATTCAAAATTTATGCACAGGTGAAATATATGGAGCTGAAGCGCTGATTCGCTGGAACAGCCGGCACTTTGGCTTTGTATCACCCGTTGAATTTATTCCCATCGCGGAAGAAACCGGCTTGATTATCCCGATCGGTGAATGGGTGATCCGCACCGCCTGCCGCCAGCTGAAGGCGTGGCAGGAAGAAGGCCGTTCGCTTACGTGCATGTCCGTTAATTTATCTATATCCCAGTTTTATCGATCGCCGCTGGCCGACACGATTTCGTCCATTCTAGAGGAAACGGGCCTAGATCCGGCTCATGTAACGTGTGAAATTACCGAAAGCATGACGATGGACACCGATAATGCCGCCGCTGTGCTGCAGCAGCTGAAAAGCATCGGTGTGTTTATTTCTATCGATGACTTTGGAACGGGCTACAGCTCGCTTAGTTATTTGCAGAAGCTGCCGCTCGATACACTTAAAATTGACCAATCCTTTGTCCGGGATATTGCGACCAACGAAAGCGCTAAAAAAATTGCGACCACGATTATTGTCATGGCCCATCATCTCGGCCTTCATGTTGTCGCTGAAGGCGTAGAAACGAACGAACAGCTTTCGATCTTAAAAGAATATCGGTGCGACGCCGCACAAGGGTATTTGCTCGGGCGTCCCGTGCCACCAGATGAATTTTTCGCGTAACAAAAGCAGCAGGCCTTACGAGCCCGCTGCTTTTTTCGGTTTCTTTTTATCCTTTCCTCTTCCCCCTTTTTCACGCATTTTACGAAAAGCAGCTATTTTCCCAATCGTAACGGGTACACTATGGGCAAAGAAGCATTAACAAAACGGTACTTTTTCTGCCCATTTTAGGGCGGCAGCACATTTTCTCGCCTTCAAATGTTTAAACTACTGCCCAGAAAGGTTAAAGATGTAGATAGGTTGGTTAAATTTACATACTCACTCCCGCATCAAGCAGCCAGACAGCTTGAGCATACAATGGAATGAGGCGAAAGGAGATTGCTTATGCCTGTTAGAAAACGTCCAGGTTATTATGAGCGTAAATTAATCGCCGGCGCCCTGGCCGGTACACTTTTTTTCCTGTTGGTGGTGCTGATTCAGCCGCTGCCAGTAGATACACCGGCTTCGAGCTGGCCCAATTATCTTCAGCGCTTTGCCAACGCGCTTCCGGTTTATATGATGTATATTACGCCGACAGCCATTATTTATTTTGTGATTACATCCTTGATCAGTGACAGAGCGGCACGCTACCTGACGCGCCGGAAAAACGGCCGGCTTGAATGGCTTTATTCTCTTATCTTCCATTTGATCTTCGGTCTCGTTTTACTCTGGTATACACTGCCTGCGGCGCTGTTTTTCTTCTTGATCGACCGCCTGCTACACAAATGGCGCGAGCGCTATGCTTACAAGCACGTCCTCATCGCAATGATGATTCCGTTTTTTACCTGGTTCATCTTTATGATGATTGCTTTTTTAAAAGGCTAAAAAAAGAAGCCCGCTTACCGCGGGCTTCAGTGTGTAGATAAAGTCTTTCTTTTTCAAAAAAAGAGCCGATAAGTGGTGTTGAAAATCAATAAGCAGAGGCTGAATAAACATTTTCTCTTTTCCAAAAAGAAAAATACGACCCATTAGCCCTATACAATCTTGTTGCAAGCCACTTGGCGGCGGGAGGGCGGCGCAGACTCCTATGGGACGAGCGGGCAGCTGAGCCGGAGAAGCCGCCGGGCTCAGCGCCTGTCCCATGGAAAGCGGAGCTGCCTGGACGCGCCCAATCTATCCCATTCATGTACACGGTTATCAATCGTTTGTCTACACTCTCAAAGCCCCTTATGACCGGGCTTTTTTTATGCTTCCATTTTATCCAGCAGCGTCCCTTTCGGCTGTGCTTCCAATAGCTTATCTGCGTCACACTCCGGCAGCGGCCTGCTGAACCAGTACCCCTGGCCGGTCTGACAGCCGAGCTGCCGCAGCATGTCCAGCTGGTCGGCGGATTCAATACCTTCTGCCACTACATTCAGCTCGAGATTATCGGCCAGGTCGATAATGTTTTTGACGATGGCCGCTTCTTTTTTCGAGGTGGTTACATCCCGTACAAACGACTGGTCAATTTTCAAGCAGTCGAGCGGCAGCTCTTTGATCACACTCAGTGACGAATAACCGGTGCCGAAGTCGTCAATCGAAACCTTTACGCCCACCCCTTTCAACTGATCCAAAATCCACTTCGTTTCCTGCGTGTTCTGCATCATGCTTTCAGTGATTTCAATTTGCAAAAATGCCGGGTCCATTTCCGTTTCCTGAATGATCGCTTGAAAGGTTTCAACAAAGTGTCTGTTTTGAAACTGCTGTACCGAAATATTGACACTCATGCCAAGCCGCCCGTAGCCTTTCTTGTACCAGCGATTGCTCTGCAGGCAGGCTTCTCTCAGCACCCATTCCCCAATCGAGGTGATCAGGCCCGACTCTTCTGCGACGGGAATAAATTCGGCTGGAGACACATTGCCAAACACGCTGCTTTTCCACCTGATCAATGCTTCAAATCCGGTGATGTTACCTGTCACTAAATCCACCTGAGGCTGATAGGCCAGAAAAAGCTCGCTCTTCCATATCGCCCGCTGCAGCTCTTTTTCAAGCGCCGCTTTCCGCTGAAGCCGGTTGTACAAAACAGAATCAAAAAACTGATAGTTATTACGGCCTTTTTCTTTGGCAATCCGCATCGCTGACACGGCATACATAAGCAATGTGTCGAGCTTTTCGGCGTCTGCCGGCGATGTACTAATGCCGATTGAGGGGGTAATGACAATATCATGACCCTGGATCTCAAAAGGAGCTGTCAGCGTCTCGAGAAGCGCTTCCGCGAGAAGCGTCATTCGCACTTTGTTTGTATCGTACCCGATAAGCCAGAACTCATCACCGCCATACCGGTAAATGGCGCCCTCTCCTTCTCGTAAAACGCTTTCAAACCGGCCGGCCGCTTCCTTCAGCAGCACATCCCCGGCCCGATGCCCGAATGAATCATTAACCATTTTAAAGCGGTCGAGATCAATGATCAATAGAGCTGTTTCCTTCCCGGCCCGCATTCGCTCATTCAAATCCCAAAACAAAGCCGTCCGGTTCGGCAGTCCTGTTAATGTATCCGTGTATGCCAGCGCTTTAATTTGCTCATCTGATTCTTTTCTGTCGGTGATATCTAAAATAATGCCGTTCGTTTTAATCAGCTCGCCCTTTTCGTTCCGTACAGGAGACAATTTGATTTCAACCCACTTGATCTGCTGGCCGTCTGAAATCCGGCATTCAATTGTGTTCACCAATTTTTTCTCATCCGCTCGATACTGCTCCAAAAAATCGGCCATTTTTTTGAAGTCTTCATGGTAAATATATTTTTTCCAGATCGCTTCCCAGTCGTAAGCGTTTTCAATATGAATACCAAGAATTCTCTCAAATCCTTTTGACAGCGAGAAACGGTTTGTCCGGTAATCAAGCGACCAGAGGGCTGCATCTACATTGTCCAGCAGGCTTTGCAGCTCGTTCCTTTTTTCTTTTAATTTTTCATTTACCTGACGCTTATGGTCATACTGGCCGCCGATCCACCAGGCTACCGCAGAAAAAAAGAGTAAGGACAAAAGATGATACCCATTGTAAAACTGACTATAATCGAGCTTCATTGTCCAAAAAAAATAAGAAAAGTTCGCAAATAATGGCGTTCCGATTCTGCCAATGTAAGCCATACCTTTTGCTCCTTTGATGTCGAAATATCTCACAAATAATTCTTTAGACCTATACTACAATCATATCAAAAGAAAGGCGCCGTGACACGTGTAATTTTTATGGAAAAACTTAACACAAAAACAGCAGAAAACATTCAATATGATGTCCCCTGCTAAAAAGTTTTCCTTTCCTGTTCATCTATCCGCTTATTCTGCTGTTTTTCCTTTTTCACATCAACGACCCCAACGAGTGCAGGCAGAGACTCACATTCCCGCAGCATATCACGCATGGTAATTGCCCGGCCGTTTCGCTCTACTGTGTAGCCAGGACTGCAGCATGCTACCGCGCAGATCGTCTCTTTCAGCTCCTGCCGTGCCCTTTGAATGGCCTGTTCCTTTGTATGGGCCGCAACGAGCAGCCATAGTGTCCGGTTGGCTGTGATGGCATACACAAAAGCAGGTTGAAAGCCGAGCGCATTTCGCCCCTTCATTTGCCGAATAGCGTCATTATCCATCTCCTCAAAGGGAATGCTCTCTTCATCCATTTCCATATCGACGACCCCGCGCTGCAGTAAATCAAGCAGCCCATAAACAAGTGTATCCTCCTGCTCGCCAAACGCTTTTTTAAACAGGTCCCGGATGGTCATGATCCACTAAAATCCCTGTTTCTTTTATGTACGTGACCGTCACAAAGCCCGTTTGCCCGTTCCGGTTTTTTGCCACAATGATTTCCATTCGCTTATCAGTTGCATCCCTGGAGTAGTAGGCTTCCCGGTACAAAAACAGCATCACATCCGCGTCCTGCTCCACCGACCCGGAATCCCGCACATCAGACAGCATCGGCCGCTTGTCCGCACGCGCCTCCACAGCGCGTGACAGCTGGGCAAGGCAGATCACCGGGCAGAAAAAGTCTTTAGCCATCGCTTTTAACCCGCGTGATACCGCCCCGATTTGCGCCGCCACATTCCCGTCGAAAAAATGCGGCGGCGTAATGAGCCCCAGGTAATCAACGAACACGATAGGACGGGCATCCGGATGGTCCATCAGCAGCCGTCTGAGTGATGACCGTATATCAGATACCGTCACGGCCGGCTGATCAATCACATAGATGCCGAGCTCAGCTACTTCACGGATCATATGCGGCCAGTTTTTCTTTTGCGTCTCTGTCAGCAGCTCGTACGGATTGCGCATTTTCGTCCGGTTGAACCGGCCCGCCATCGCCAGCAGTCGCTTGGTGAGTGTGGCAGCCGGCATTTCCAGGGAAAAGATAATCGGCAGGCAGCCGCTCCCTGCCGCCATCCGCGCCATATGCAGCATCACATCCGTTTTTCCCATCGACGGGCGGGCGCCCATCACCGTCAGCTCGCCTTCCTGAAAGCCGCCGAGCGTTTCATCGAGCCCCTGGATGCCCGTCATTGCACGCGGCACCTGCTTTTCTTCCACAAATGGCGCTTCCCGGAGCGGCTCCACAAGCTCGGCTGTCGACTGCGCCGTTTGAATACGGACGCTCCCAATGCGCGCTGCTGCTTCCATCACCCGCTCCGCCGGCCACTCCTCCGCCGATGCCTGGATGCACATCGAACGGACCTCCCGCTTTTGCCACGCTTCGATCACAAGCGCTTCGTAATGCGAAAACCGGTCGATACTCGCATGGGCCACCAGATCGTTGATATACGGCGCGCCTCCAAATGACTCGATCAGCCCGCCGACCGACAGCGTCACCACATCGACAATCCGTCCCGCCTGTGCTTCCGTCTGGATGTGTGCAAACAGCTCCCGGTGCAGCGCCGATTCAAAGTAACCCGGTACCATTTGGGTATCAAGCGCGATCCGGCTGTCGTACAGGCACGTGCCTAAAATGGCCATCTCCGCTTTCATCCGATTCCCTCCCCGGCTTCGATGTCGAGCACAAGCGGCTTATACAGCGATGCCGCTTCCGTTTTTTCCTTTTTTGCCTGAACCTCCCGAAGCGACGTCCGGCCTTCTGCCTGCCAGATGCTCAACACCTTCTGCACGTACGCATACGGCTTGTCTGCTTCACTAGACCGCTTCATCGCTTCTGTCACCATGTCTTCACTGAGCGCCGAGCACCAATCCAGAAGACCCTGCTCCACTGCCTGCGAGGCCGGCCCAAATAACCTTTCTCAGAACTGCACCACCGCCGGCCGGCTTTCGGTTCGGTTCCGTTCCGTTTTCTTTCCGTTTTGTTTCGTTCCGTTTTCTTTTTGGTGCCGTATCGTCCACGTATCGTACAAGGACCGAATGCGGCCAGGTGGAATATGCGCCGCCACAAACGCAATGAGCGACGCGTCTTTTACCAAAGACAGCTCTTTTTCCACACAATCCTCGACCGGCTTGCCGCCCCGGGTGAAATTATAGCGTCCCCAGTGCCGGATCGCCATTTCTCCCTCGTCCTCACTAAACCGCACCAGGCCCATTTCTTCAAGCGACCGAAAACACTCCTCTACCTTTGACAGCGCCAATCCCGTATCAAACGCCGCCTTGCGCCTGTTCAGCGGATAAATGCCAATCTGCGTCGTCTGGCTGTTTGTCAGCATATACAAAAAACAAAGCTTCTCCGCCGCCGACATATCCATCACTTTATTGTCACTCCAAAAATTCGCATACACAAACCGATACTTCGCTATTTACATTCCCTCCTGCCGATTGATCCAGTCCGCCAGCGTTTCCTGCGAGAAAAAAATCCGCCGCCCCACCCGGTAATGCGGCACCGCCCCGGCCTGCACATACCGATACAGTGTCCCCGGATATACCCCTAAAAACGCCGCCGCTTCCTTGATCGTCATCTTCGTTTTCATCCGTTTTCCTCCCCTTTCGCTTTTTATGTACAAAGAAGAAGGAAAAATCGATACCTGAAGAGGAAAAAAAGAAAAAGAAGACAGCTTTTGGCTGCCTTCTTCGCTTCTTTATCGCCGCCCAAACGCGCGCCGTTCTCCGTACTCCGTACACGCCGGATACAGCTTTACCCGTTTGCCGTTCCGTCCTTTGTTCGAACGAAGTGGGAGCCCCTTTCTTTTGTGTATTTGGCCATTAAAAATGATGTTTACAGCAGTGTGTTTTTTGAATGTAAGAAAGCCAAAAACATACAAGGGACGAATAAAAACTTGTATATTTTCGGCTTTTGATAACTTTGGATATGAAACTCTTTTAATATCTACTCGTTTAGGTCTCATTATAAAAATTCCTGCTATTTAATAGAGCAGGGATTTTTGTCCTGCATGCAAAGAAGCCCGAGATCCATCCCCGCGCTTCTCTATTAGATATTTTATTACCCTGTGCAAAATCGACGATCGTTCACACAGGAATTAAGAGTATTCAGACCTTAATTTTACGACCCTTCCAATTCACAGAATGGAAAATATTCACCCTGATGAAGGAATACAGATAGATTCCTGCAAAAAACAAAAACAATATCGGATAAAAAGGGAAAACCGCCCATCTGAAATTACCAACCCTCCTGGCAAACCATGCCGTTTGAATCATATACAGGATATACAATATCCCACTGAACATGATTGCCGCAGGATTCCATTCAGTAATAGAAGAGATCAATGCTCCCGCAGCAATGAAACTGCCGGAAATCCAGAAGATAACCATCAGCATGATAACTGGATGAGTTGATTTGGAGCCGACGGCAAAACTTTTGCACCAGCCCTCGATAAGGCTTCCTACTCCTTCCGGGTACATGCGCAACGACATAATACCTTTGCCGCCCAGGCAGCGAACGGGGAGATCATGTTCAAGAAATGCCTCTCCCAGGGCCAGATCATCCATGATGGCTCCCTCGATTTTTTTATGACCTCCAGACAAAAAGTAATCGTCTCGATTACATAGAATGCATGGACCGAACGAACCGGCAGTTTTAAACCGTGGTCCCCAAACCGTAAAAAGATTCATCCCTACCACGACGATGATGTTAAATACAACGGAGATGTGTTCATACAAGCGCTCAACTGTATGAAATGGCTGTAATGCTGTAATACCTTTGGCTCCCTTTCCCTGATAGAAATGCAGCAGATTGCTTAACCCATCCACACTGGTGAATCTTGTATCAGCGTCTAAAAATAATAACCAGCTCCCTTTGGCCTGGTCGGCGCCATGCCAGCAGGCTGATGATTTTCCTGCCCCTGCATTCTGCAGAACCTTTGCACCGTAGCTTTTTGCAACAGCCGCAGTATTGTCAGATGAATCGTCATCAACAACCAGAATTTCAAATTGTCTGAAACGCTGCTCCTGCAATGATTGCAATAACGGTGAGATCCTGCTCTCTTCATTCCTGGCTGGAATAATAATGGACAGAAACGGAAGACCGGTCGCAGGCCTGGAGGAGGAAACGGGAACCGGTAAAGACCAGAACATGAGGACGCCAATCATAACTGCCACAAATCCAATCGCGAGATTCATTACTTCTAAAGCCGTCATAAAACCAGCCTCCTTCCTCTGCATGTAAGCACACAGCTTTTATGATTCCTGACAAACCTTTATTTCGCTGAATAATCGAACAGATTGCCTGTATCGTCTTGTATCAATTCCTGTGCGGTAATTCTGGCAGATAACAGCACAATGGGGACGCCGGCGCCGGGATGGGTACTGCTTCCGGTAAAGTACAAGTTTTCACAATGGCTCGCCTTGCTTTGCGGACGATAGTGGTTGCTTTGTTTCAGGATTGGCTGCAAACCAAATGTAGCACCATTATACGCATTGAATTTCGACCTGAAATCCAATGGTGTGGTATGCGTTTCGGTGACAATCTCATTTTCAATGTTTTCAAAGCCACGGATTTTCTTTAATTCATTTAAAATGTAACTGCGATAATAAGAAATAGTTTCCTCGTCCCATTCATAGTTTGCTGTAGCTATATCCGAAACGGGCATCAGGATATACAATCCATCCTTTCCCTCAGGCGCCAGGGAAGAATCCATTTTTGAAGCGATGTATACATAAAAGGAGGCATTCGTCAGTTTCTTCCCGTCAAAAATATCCTTAAGATTCTGATCAAGATTTTCATTGAAAATAAAATTATGTACATGGTCAATTTCTTCATATTTTCGGTCCATACCGAGATATAATAGAAAACATGAACAAGAGTATTTCATACTGTCGATTTTCTCATCGGTATATTTTCCTTTGGCAGGCTTGTCTTTTACTAAGTGCTTCATCGCATAGGGGAAGTCTGCATTACAAACTACATAATCTGAAGAAATTTTCTGTCCATCCACTAAAATCCCTTCCGCTTTGCGGTTTTGAATGGCGATCTCCTGTACATCCTTTCCATAATGAATCGTCCCTCCAAGCTCCTTGAAGAGCCTTTCCATTGCCAAAGCCATCGTATACATACCGCCCTTCATAAACCACACTCCATATAGAAATTGAATCATAGGAATCATGGTATAAAAAGAAGGACTTTTCAGAGGGGAAATACCTATGTATAACGTTTGAAAACTAATCAGCTGTTTCAGCCGTTCATTCTTAATATATTTACTGATAAACTTATCCGCAGTGTCGTAAGGTTTCAGCTTCAATACTTTCTTCAGCATCGGGAGGTTATAAAAATCAGCTCTTTTGCGGAAAGGTCTTTGAAGAACGTGATGCTTTGCAATAACAAATCGTTTGTTAATTTCATGCATATATTGAAAAAAGCCTGCTGTGTCCTCTTCGCTGATTGATTCGATCGTCTTTGTCAGCTTGGTAAGGTCAGAGGAAATATCAAAAGGCTGGTCGGGAATATCACTAAAATAAGCCCGATATATCGGATCCAATTTTTCCATTGGAATGTAATCATCCGGGTTGCGGCCGCATAGTTCAAATAGTTCCCGATATAATTCCGGCATCATCACGATGCTTGGCCCCAAATCAAATTTGTACCCCCCATCCAGTTCAATACGATTCATTTTGCCTCCGGGTGTTAACCCTTTTTCATATATTTCCACCTGATAGCCCGCATACTGCAGCCTTATGGCACTGGCAAGCCCTGCTACACCCGCTCCAACGACAATGACCTTCTTGCTCATGTAAATTCCCTCATTTCCAAATAATATTTGCTTCATCTTTTAACAAGTCCTGAAGTAATAGCCGTCATACGCCCCCGCTTGCAGCGTTGAACAACGATAACGGGAGGTTAAGCCAAGGGCATACAGGATCATCATCCAGCCTCCCCTTGCTACATTCCAAAAAGAAGAATAGCGGAGCAGGCCACTGTGTTAATTCCCTTGTTTTATTTCCCTGGAAAGCGAGTTAAGTCTCTCGATCCGATGCCATTCCGTCTTTTTTTACTGTATCCTTTTTTAAGAAAAAATCGTGCCATTTAAACAATGCTTATGTATAAAAGACACAACTTTGCTCAATCATTCTATTACAGCAGCCACTTTCTTAACTTTTTCAATGCTTTCATGTTTCGGTCAGAATATGGCGGGAATTTACCTTGAAAACGCAGGTAATGATACGTTTGGTAATCTGTTTTTTCATAACTAAAAGCTAGAAAACCAGCTTTGCCGTGATAAGCACCGTATCCGCTTCTTCCAACCCCTCCAAATGCGATATGGGGGCTCGCGGCATGATGTATCACTTGATTGACACTGATAGTTGATGAACGCATGTATTCGTTGAACAGTTGAATTTGATTTCTATTTTTACTGAATATATACCCCGTAAGTGTATCGCGCTGAAGCCTGCCACTGGATAATAACGTTTTTAAGTTCGTATAGGGAATGACAGGAAGGACCGGACCGAAAATTTCCTCCTGCAGAATCGGACTTCCCGGTTTGATATCTGTTAACACGGTTGGGGCGATGAACCGATCGAATCGATCATACGCACCTCCATGCCGGACATTGCCCTGCCCGATAAACTCAACCATCTTTTGAAAATGTGCATCGGTACAGATCCTGCCATAATCCCCGCTTGCCTGAGGTTGCTCTCCGTAGAAAGCGGAAACCGAAGCGGAAATCTCATCCAGCGTTTTTTCATAAATAGAATGATGGACAAAAAGGGTATCCGGTGCAATACAGGTTTGTCCAGCATTAAGGAATTTACCCCAGACGATTTCTCTAATGGCTGCTTTTGAAAAGCCTGTTTCATCAATGATACATGGGTTTTTCCCGCCGAGTTCCAGTATCACCGGTGTAAGTTGCCCAGCTGCCTGCTCTGCCACAGCTTTCCCAGTCTGTCCGCTGCCTGTAAAAAAGATCAGATCAAAAGGGGCTGAAGTCAACAGGCTGGCGGTTTGTGCATCTCCTGTCACAACATGTAATTGTTCGGGAGGAAAGGCGTGATTGATGATTTCTTTTAGCAGTTCAGCCGTTGCCGGTGCATGTTCAGATGGTTTGATTACGCAGAAGTTTCCGCTGGCAATTGCACCAATAGCAGGCATCAAGGTAAGCTGGACTGGATAATTCCACGAACCGATGATGAGTACGCTCCCATATGGATGCCTCTTTTTTTTGAGCGCTTCCACATATCCCAATTTAAGGTGCCGAGAGCGGACAGGCCGGTTCCATTTTGCTATATGCTTGCATACATAATCAATTTCATTCAATAGAACGGCAATCTCAGATGAAAAGGATTCGAAGGCCGGCTTTCCCAAATCTGAATAAAGAGCCTTGATAAATGCCTCTTCGCGCTCCAAAAGAATAGCTTTCAGCTTTAAAAGCTGCTTTTTACGTACTTCAATTGAAGGGCTTCCCGTGGACAACAGCTCCTCCCTCTGCCTTTCCGGTAATGTCTTCAGAAAATGACTTTCATTGTCAGGCATGGGAAAAATCCCTCTGAACTATTTTCTCGCTTACAAGCTGGCCGCTTAAAGTGACCATAGGCATTCCGCCTCCTGGGTTTACGGTTCCCCCCACAAAATATAGATTGTTATAGCGTTCACTCTGTTTCGGATGCTTGAATCCTTTATTTTTCTTGCGGTCTGATACTGTTCCATAAATGGCACCCCGGTCAGAGCCATACATCCGCCTGATATCTTCCGGTGTCCATACATCTTTTGTAACGATATTAGCCCGCAAATCGTGCAAACCCATTTTCTCTAATTTGATCAGGGTCCGCTCAGCAAATTGTTCATATTCCTGCTGGGTGAAAGGTTTCTGATCCTGAATATAAGGAATATGGGGCAGTACTTTTATATTTTCATGTCCTGCAGGAGCCTGCGACGGATCTGTTTTATTGACGTTGACTAAATAAATAACCGGATCATTCGGCAGTTCATGACGATGGAAGATGGATTGCATTTGCTGCTTCATATTTTCTGCGAAAAAGAAATTATGATGGCGAAGCTGCGGATAGCTTCTTTTCACGCCCAAATGCATGACGAGACCGGAGCTGGCCGGTTCGAATTTCTTCTTTAATTTGTTCACAAAATGGCTGTCTTCCTCCAGTAATCGTTCGTAAACCGGTATGACTTCCATATTAGAAACATAATAATCTGCTGTCAGCTTTGTTCCGTCTTCCAAAACGGCTCCTGTGATTTCACCGTTCTTTTTTTCAAGCTTGACGATCTTTTTACCGAGGTGGAAGTGAACTCCCACTTCATCAGCTAGCTTCACCAAACCGTCCGCTAGTTTATTCAAGCCACCGGGTACATACCATACACCCTGGTCATGCTGCATGTAAATCATCATGTTCAAAACGGCCGGTGCATCGTAAGGGGACGAACCCACATACTTGATAAAGTAGGATAGCATATCGCGGAACTGTTTATTACTTATCCGTTTATCAATGGCTCCATGAACGGTAGAAAAAAGATCAAAGTTCTTTAAAGCAGTGAACAGGCCCGTATGTTTCATAATTTCTCTCGTCTTATCAACGCCATGCTTAAAATAGGTTTTATCCGTTATATCATAAAGTCTTTTTGAATAGTGAAGCAAATCCTGATACTCACGCATATCCTTTTCACTCAGAGATTGGTTCTTCTCTTGCATTTCCTTCAAATCTTCATATAAGTCTATGATATTTCCGTCAGGGAAAAAGGAGCGCCATTGATGATCCAGCTTTTCAATTGGGACGTAGTCCTTCATGGATTTGCCACTGGCAGCAAACAAATTTTCGAAGATTTGGGGCATCGTAAGGATGGATGGGCCCAAATCAAAACCGAAACCATCCTGATCCAACCGGTTCAGCTTCCCCCCAATGTGATCATTTTTTTCATATAATGAGACATCGTATCCTGCCTGTGCCAGTGAAATCGCAGCCGATAGTCCTCCGAGTCCGCCTCCGATAACCAGTACGTTTTTATTTTTAATTTTCACCTGTTATTGCCCCTCCTTCCCGTAAATCAAAAATTCTGTTCACTGCAGTATTGATTTGGACCATTTTATCTTTTGTCACATAGTTCCGTTTCGTTAAACATTGGTAGCCATTTTTCCGTACAGCATCAAGTATGCCTCTGTATATATGAGCAGACAGATAAACGGGTAATCGACTATCAGCATCCAGCAGCTCTATGTTTACTAAAAACCCTTCATATAATGATTCGGCACGTGCAGCAAGTTTTTCCCATAGATTGATGAAGTTATCATTAATCAAGCTTTCATGTAAATCATTCTGTGAATAGTGAAAATGACTCAGTTCTTCTACGGGCAGATAGATGCGATTTTTCTCATGGTAATCTTCGCCAATATCACGCAGTATATTCGTAATTTGCATGGCTACACCAAGATCAGCTGCAGCTAAACGCAAACCCGCCGAAGATTTCGAGGCAATGATCGGCAAAAGCATTAAACCGACAGACCCCGCTACATAGTAACTGTATCTTTCCAATTCTTTCATTGTGTTCGGGGTTGTAAAAGCTAAATCCATGGATTGCCCAGTCAGCTGGTCATAAAAGAGGCCGATATCCATGTCATATGTATTAAATACATGTCTGAGTGCGCGCCATAGTGGTTTGTCCACTTCAGCTCCATCATTGAACAAATCTAGTTCTTTCTTTAAGTGTCTTAACAGCCTGGCCTTCTCCTCGAACGAATGCTCTCCATCTGCACACTCATCTGCAGTTCTGCAAAAAGCATAGATCGCATAAACGGCATTTGCTTTTTCATCAGGAAGTTGTGAAAATGCATAGTAAAAGCTTTTGGAGTGTTGTTTTATCATTGTTTCACAATACTTAAAATCCGCTTGCTTTTTCTCCGTTTCCATATCCACATCCATCTCCTTTTAGATCTATTTCCAGATCATTGAAATATCATAAATTGTCGATTGGATTTTTATTCCTTTTTCGCTGCTGCTTTAAGTCGGCATGCATCCTTACATCATTCTATATGCTAGTTCTCTCCTAAAACAAACTTGAGTGTTCTGCAAAACACATGTTAGAAGGAAGGAACATCGAAGGAAGTGCTTCAATTTCCATGAGATTCGGCCGCTTCTCTAATTTTCCATGCGACAAGCTTCCAGGCCTCCTCTGCCCTTTCTTTTGGGCCTAGATGGGTAAAAGCATGTTTACAGTCTCTGAATATCTTCTCTTGAACCTTTACCCCAGATGCTTTTAGTCTCTCAGCATAACATTCTGCTTCCGGCCTAAAGGCGTCATACTCCGCTATGAGAATAAGGGCAGAAGCTAATCGGTCACTCACTACAGCACGAACAGGGGAAGCGAGAGGATGCTCCGCTTGTCCTTTGTCAGGTACGTAGCACATGTTTAAAAAATTTGCTGCTTGAGGATACCGGGCACGCCACTTATCCGGTTCCGGTTTATCTGCATGCGGGGTGGCAAAATCCAGCATCGGGCATGTCAGCACTTGGAGCAGTGGCTGATTTTCCCCTTTCTCTTCCAGGTAGAGACAGAGAGCTGCCGCTATATTTGCCCCTGAACTCTGTCCGCCAACCATCATTTTTTCCGCATCAATATTCAAATCGTTGGCTCTTCTCTTTATCCATTGAAAAATTTCATACCCCTGTTCAATCGGCCTGGGAAAAGGGTACTCTGGTGCTTTCGCATAATCAACATTAACAACTACACATTCTGCCTGATTGGCCAGGTAGCGGCAATAAGGATCATCCATCTCCTTTTCATGCATGATGAACGCTCCACCATGAAAATTAATATAGACAGGGAACTTTTTCTGTCTTGCTTCCAAGGGATAGTACAGGGAAATGTTAGTAGGTTCTACAGATGTTTCAACTTCCACATCTTTTTTCATTTTCACTGGCTGAAAGGGAATCATAGGTGTTTTTTTTGCTTGATTAGGCAGGAGACGAAGTAGTTTTGCAATCGTAACAGTGAACATTAGTGTAACCTCACTTTTTACCATTTTAACTTGAATAAAACAAATTTATACTCCAGCAATCACTATTATTATCCAGGAAGCCAAAGTGGTAATGGCGGCACTCCCTCCATTGTTTTTGGTAGATTATATGTTTTGTCCGCCCAAAAACAGTTTATTTCTAACATATGATTCAAAGACCGAGAAAGTGTAATAAACGCTAGCTTTATATTCATTTTTGACATACATTCCACTGCCCCAGGCCCTCCTAAATTGCTGCTGTATCGGTTTCTTCTATTTTCATTGAACCTCCATACCTTCTTCATTCGTTTAATTCTGTTCAACAAACCTTACCCGTTATCATAATAACTTCCACAAAAAAAAGGACTTATCCTTCTTCAAGATAAGCCCCAGTTAGTTGAACAAGCACCTTCTTATATTATTGTGTCCTTCTTTCCCTCTCAATAGCTGTAATAAAGATTAATCAATATAATTAAACATGTAATATAGACCCCAATCCTGGTCATTTGCCCACGGATCATAAAATCCCGCTTTTATTCCATTAACTGTGTGAGGTGTAAGCTTTGCACAAGATGCACTGCCGTCTTCATTGAACAAATTTAACACTCCGCGGTAAGAGCTTGCTGCTTTCTTATAATACTCAGCATCTTTCGTTATCTCTGCTATGTTTTGATAAACACGTCCAGTTAAGGAACTCCAATAATGCGGGAATGTATCACCATACAATCTATGTTTACCAAACCAGTACCCATCCCAGTGTCTTATTGCCGTTTCGTACATGTGATAATCAGGTTGAAGACCATTGAATAGCTCTAAAATTTTTATATGTTTTTTTGCTTCATCAAGATATTTACTATCATCCGTTAACTTATACATTTCTAGTAAACAGTCTGCAGCCGGGGCAACAATAGTTTGTTCAAAATTCACTTCTGATTTAGGATAATTTACTCCATAACTAATAATAGTATTCACATGCTTTTCAAAGTGACTAAAAATTTCGTCTTTTTCGATGATAAAATTTGCTTCTTTCAGCAATGTAAGCATTTCAAACATTGGCAGCTCAATAGGATAAAAATCAGCACCACCTTGCTTATAGTAGGACAACAGCACTTTAGACATGTCCTTTAAAAATGCTTTGCTCTTATACGTAAGATATAACTCTTTAAACAGGACCGCCAGCCAGGAATAGTTATATAAACGGTGAATATCGTTATTTCTTTTTATATCATTAAAGACCATGCCTGTATCTTCATCGTAAAGCTCTCTTCTGATATAACTCACATACTTTTTTAAACTTTTCTCTATTTTTTCATCCTTATTATTCCTAAGAAAACGAGCAAGCAATACGCCCATTCCGACCCTTTCCCTGCCCCCATTATGATCGTGATAATGAGAATAATATATATGCTGGTCTTCATTATCATAAATTAAGAAAGCACCGTCTAAGTGACTGTCCCTATTTTGATACTGTTGTTTATTAACAATAAATTCACATCTGCTTCTCACGAGTTTTGATACACCAGGCAGAACAAGAATTTTTACCTCAGTAGAAATGTCACTTATATTTACTATATAGCTATACTCTCCAATCATTAAATCCGCTTCATTGATTTTTACAATATTTTCTTCCTTAGTATATGGAATTGCCTGTGAATTTCTTGTAATATTTATTTGTTTGTCAATCAAGCTATTATGAAGGGAAATCTCAATATTAATTTCTTCGTTTTCAAACACAGTGTAATTTTCTGCTTTTATGTTTAAATAATTTGGATATGTTTCTAACTTTTTATAAAAGTCCTCTTTACCATCATGCCAAAATAGTTCCCATTCAATTACATAAGACTCGCCTGGAACCAATGCTAATGGAGCTACATGTACTAAAAAGTCTCCGCGATCATTACTTATTAATGATAAATCACGTTCAACACTATAAGATTTTAAGCTTCCTTTCGTTAAAAATAACCCTAAATGCGGACCTTCTCCTCCCATTCTTAGCCCCATAATATAACTAACAGCTCCACCACACCAAATATGTGCATGACATTTATTTGTTAAACAGACATCGGCTGATTCATAATCATCATTAAATGTTGTGTATATCGAGATGTCTCCTAATTTCGAAAAAATATCAAATTCTGTTTTGTTTGTAAACGTGTAAACCTCTCGAAGGGTGTTGTTATTAGTAAAACTCCGAGTAACCTCTGTATCTATTCCTTTTGGAGCTCTAATGGTTCCCCAGAGTTGAGTTCCTTCCACCCAATTCATTTTATATGGATCATCCTTATGCATTAATGAACTTATATACAGGTCTTCCTTATATTCAATGTTAAAAGAACCTTCCTTTATTTCATCCCTGTTTTTTGTTTGCATGTAAGTACCTCCAATATTAGAATTCATCCCTAACAATAATCTTTGATCCTTTCAATACTCTATTTGATTATATGAAAGCCCTTATGTGCATTTAATACAAAATTCAGTTTTTTTAAATCAAATAACAGTCAATTTCTATACCTTCTCCAAAGGAATAGCTGATTCTCCAGAAGAACTGATTGAAGAATTACCCGATTTATGGGAGTTCGTTGCATTTGACAATCCAAAATGCTGTTTATGGCAGTATGTTTTTTTAAATAGAAAAAGCCCGAAAACATGCAAGAAATGATTAAAAATTTGCATATTTTCGGCTTATTAATAACGTTAGATATTGAACAAAAGCCCCGATAATTTAATTGAAAACATTCACATTCATCCTATCTGTTAAGAATAGTAAAAATAAAAAAAGAGCTGACGAAACAGCTCAGTGATCTAAAATTACATTTATTTTTTTAATACTGGAATCCAAATTTCACTTTTTACCGATGGTGAGGTTAAATCTTTACTTTTAATTGTCAAAATTTCAGGTCCTTCTGTTACTTGATAATTGGAAGATGGAAACCACTCAGAATAAATCCTTCCCCAGATTTCCTGTACCGCACCAGGAAAAGGTCCAGTTGATTCAAATATCGCCCACGTTAAAGCAGGAACTTTAAGCTTTGAAAATTTTTCAGGGCATGCTTGTGTCGTTGCCACTCCTATATACTGATCAAGCTCTCCTTTCTCTTCCATGCGTCCTTCTGAAAAATTTGCAGATGCTTGAATCATCCCCTTAGGCTCAACATTAGAAAGTTTCTTTAATTCGTCTATTTTTTCCATAGTCAAGGACTTCCACATTTCTGTGATTTCCGGGTTTTCTCCTTCAAAAATAATGGGAACTCTTTTCATGATACCCACTATATTAAATGCCTCTTTTTGTTCGATTCGGTAATTCATTTCATTTCCTCCCCTAATTGATAGTTGAAAGGTCATGAGTGGATAGGCTTTTAATTGCTGTCCATCGTGTCTTGCTTCTGATGGCGTTACACCGTGTAAATGCTGAAAGGCTCTCGTAAAAGAGTCCGGTGAGCTGTATCCATATTTCATCGCAACATCAATTACTTTTATATTACTATTGGTAAGCTCAAATGCGGCCAGGCTAAGTCGTCTACGGCGGATGTATTCTGATAAGGTAATACCTGCAAGAAAAGAAAACATCCTTTTAAAATGATATTCGGAACAATGAGCGATCCTTGCCACCGCTTTGAAATCTATTTCGTTAGTGAGGTTATTTTCGATATACCTCATTGCATCATTCATGCTCTTAAGCAAATCCATTTTTTGACCTCCTTTCATCAATAGAATATCAGGAGCTGAATATGTCCGTCCGACATTCTGTGCACCGTTTTGTAGCCTTAAGGCTTTCTTTCACTAACCTGCTTCGTTCATACAATAAGCATCTATACAATTGAAATGCGTCCTGTCGTTACTTCTTTTCTTTCCTCTCAAAATACGCATGCAGTCTGTACTCACAAATGTCCTTCGTCCACTCGAACACTTCTTCATTCCCTGCCGCTTCAAGCTGAATGTGAAATTGGCCGTTTTCAAATCCAATCAGCCCTTTGCTGCTTCCGCTCCATTTTGTCATCGGCATTTTAGCGATCAAATCAGCCACTGCTTTTTCGTTATACTGCTCCAGCTTTTTTCCCTGCCGGTCGGAGAAATCAATTCGCTTTCGGTATTCTTTAGCGGTCAGGTACTGATGAAAATAAGGCGCTGCTTCTGCTGGCGTGATCGGGTCGAGCCAGTGTTCTGCACCTTTTGAAAGCATGTAGCGGAGCACGACCATTTTATAGCTTTTGTTCATACCTGTTTTTTCTACTTCCGCAAACCAGTGTGCAAAGGCTTCAAATGCCCCGCTTTCTGCTTCGGTCAGTTGATCGACTGCTGCTAAAAAAGCAGGATAAGAACCATAAAATTCCTTCACCATTTTACTGTCGACCGCCCCGTGCAAGTGCAGCTCCAGATAAGATGGACGGCGGCCCAGTTCTTTTTTTAACGCTTCATAAGCGATATGCAGCTGTTCTTTTCGCGGGTTGCGCTTTTGGTTCATCTCCTCGAGCAATTCAACCGCTTTTAAATCAAAGTCGATGATGCAGGATGCCGGCACAGCCGGAACGACGTCTCTTGTTTTGCGGTCCGGCTCGGTATCAAACACGCGCATTTTCACATCGGCATTACGGTAATTGCCAATCAGGTCAATCAGTACGCAGTGTGTTTTCCCTGGTGCTGTCCGCAGGCCGCGGCCGATCTGCTGGGTGAACACCGTTAACGATTCAGTCGGGCGCACAAATAAAATCGTATCAACAGAAGGGATATCCGTCCCTTCATTGAATAAATCAACAGTAAAAATCACATCCAGCTCCCCTTGATCCAGCATCGAAATCGCCGCTGGACGCGAGATCTCTTTTGTACCGGAATGAAGCGCAATCGTACGAAAGCCGTTTTCATTGAAATACCGGCTTAAAAATTCTGCCTGCCGAATAGAGGAGCAGAATGCAATGGTTCTCGTCTGCTTGTGCGTGCGCCAGGCGTTGATGATTTTTTCTGCCATATCGGCGCGCAGCTGCACCGCTAACAATTCTTCTTCATCGTAGCGGCTGCCAAGCCACGTCAGTGCCGAATAATCAGTGTCATCATACACACCGTAATAATGAAACGGCGCGAGCCATTGCTTTTGGATCGCTTCCATAAAATGAATCCGGTAGGCGACGTTTCCATCACAGATGCCATATACATCCTTGTTATCCATCCGGTCCGGCGTCGCGGTAATGCCAAGGAAAAATGTTGGTGTAAAGTAGTCGCGTACTTTTTGATACGACTGACTGGCAGCATGGTGAAACTCATCAATAACAACTAAATCAAAAGCATCCCGCTCAAACGTATGCAGATGATGCTTCAAGCTAATCGTAAAAACGGAGGCGAAAATCATATCCGCTTCTTTTTCCTTTGTGGTACCATTTAAAATTCCCGCTGTTCGGTCCGGATGCACATGCAGGAAGGATTTTTTTGCCTGCTCCAATATTTCAACGCGGTGAGCGACAAACAGCACCCGCTTAAAGTGCCTTGCAAAAAAAGCGGCCAGATACGTTTTGCCAAGCCCGGTCGCCATCACAACAAGCGCCCGCTCATATTCCTCCTCCATCGTCTGCTCCAGTGCCGCAAGAGCCGCTTCCTGGGCAGGCCGGGGCGATAAAACCGTATACGTTTCTCCTTGTTCTGCCACCATCGATTCCTGTCCGGCTGGCTCAGAAAACATGGCATCGACTTCTTCTGCTTCCGTCCATTCTGCACGAAGCGCGTTTTTTTCATGAAACTTTGTGTAACGGCCGCGGTAGTCATGAACGGTTTCCTGGTTCACCGGAACAGTTTGTTCGTGATAAAAAATGGCTTCGAACGCAGCAAGCGCCTCTTCAAACAAACGGTCATTTTGGGCCGCCACATTCCACTCGACGCCGCCGGTTAAAGCAGATGCCGACATATTAGAGGACCCGATAATCACATGTCCCTTTTCACCAAGGCGGAACAAATACGCTTTTGGATGAAACGAACGGCCGCCGCTTTTGTAAAGACGTATTTCTGCTTCCGGCACTTCTTCAACCAGCATTTGCAGCGCATCCGGCTGGGTAATATGCAGGTAATCACCCGTTCCAATCCGAATTTCCGCTCCCCGTGCCGCTGCCCTTTGCAAGGCGGGAACCAATTTTTTCACGCCGGACTTCATAACAAAGGAGGTTAAAATATCAATCTCTGTTGCTTCATCAGCAAGACGGTTAATGACGTCCAATAATTGCGAGGTGATCAGCTGTAGCTTAGTCATCCTCTACCTCAATTAAATAAATGCGGTCACTGAATCCCCCACGCTTTTCTGCTTTTTCACGGCGCACTGCTTCTAGCTCTTCGGCTGTCGCTCCGTGGATCGCTGCCGCTGCATGAATCAGCTCCAATAAATCAGCCAGCTCCTCCACTGCATCCTGATCATTTTCGGCACCTTCATATTCGGCTAATTCCTCGTGCATTTTTGTTTTCACTTCTTGTATGTATTCTTTTTCATCCAAGATACGCGATGTATAGGTCTTGCCCGCTTTTTCGATCACTTCTAAAATACGATCACGGACGAGCTTGTTATGGACTGGCATCCTTAGACACTTCCTTTATTTGTTTCCTATGATTTTAACAAATGCCTGTGAAAATTTGTTGACTTCCAGCTTAAAATCTCCAATGATAGAACAGATTGAGGTGGAACTTTTTTCCTAAAACAAGTGTGGTGCTTGAGTGCGGAAGGTGATCCCGATACAATGAAGCAAAGCAATACGTGTGAGGAGAGATGAAATGTCAAAGGAAATGGAAGAATTTATTGTGCAGAGCTACCATAAAGAAGAGAATATGATGATTCTCGTGTTTGCGCAATGGTGCATCAATCACGACCTGGACCCGGAAGCCGTATACTTAAAAGCCTATCCGGATCAAGCGGAGAATCAGGCGTTAAAAGACGCGCTGGCTTTAACAGTACCGAAAGAAGAAGCCGGCGAGGTGCCGGATGAAACACTGCTCGGAGTGCTGTCTCTTTTTGGCAATGATGATCTTGCTTTTATCGTTACAGAGGAGATTGCGCGGCGGGATGGAAAGAAAAAGCTGTAATCAATAAAAAGGGCTGCAGCGGATCATCCGGTGTGCAGCCCTTTTTTTATTTTTTTAGGAAGTTGTGCGTTGAAATCTTGTGAATGATCGTCTGCCAATCATTTGCATGTATTTCATGGCCTATTCTCTCTAAGTTGGGGAGCTTAACGTTCGGGATTTCATCAAAACAGATCAACACTATGTAAATATGACATTTTTCGTAGTAATTTGTCGACAAAAAATAGTAGTAATTACCTTTATCACGCAGGATAATAGACTCAGTTGATTTTATTACCCTCAAGTAACTAACTACCAAGAAAATTCATAAAGGAGGTGTAATTTAAATGGCTGCATTAGGTTTGTTAGGTCTAGGTCTAATTATTTTTGCTGTTTTGTACCTTATTTTTCATTTTCTCAGAAGCTTATTCAGCACCAAATATTATTTGTCCTGGCGAATTTTCTATCCTTCCCTGATCGGCGGTATCATCCTTTTCGTAGGTGCAATGGTTATAGATGATACTAACGCTGCTCAAAAGCTTGAAGAAACAACTGCTGAAAACACTAACCTTACGAATGAAATAGCCGAATTAAAAGAAGAGGTTGAATCATTAACACAAAAAGTAACGGATACTGAAGAGTACACTGAGGAGCTGGAAAAAGCGCAAGCAGCAGCTATAGCTGAAAAAGATTCTCTAGGCAGTAAAGTTGCTACGCTTGAAGAAGAAGTATCCCGCTTAACGGAAGAAAATAAAACGGTTACAGCTGAGCGAGACAGCCTTACTGAGGAAGTCGCGAGTTTAAACAGTACTATAGCGGCTAATGCTAGTAGTTCATCATCAGCTTCTTTTGATGAAACAGAGAGTGTAGCTTCTTCTGAACCTTCTACTTCTACTACCTATGAATTCTATGATAATTGTTCTGCAGCACAAGCAGCTGGTGCTGCTCCTGTGTATGCTGGTGATCCTGGTTACGGCCCTCATCTGGATCGCGATGGAGATGGTGTTGGGTGTGAATATTAAATGAGCTATGTGGGCTCGCATGCGAAAGATCGTTCTAAGAATAACAGGTTGGAGGTTTACAATGAAAAAATGTTTGGCAGCTTTGCTTTTTTCTTTGCTAGTTCTTGCCGGAACCCAGCAAGCTTTTGCAACAAATGCATTTAGTGATTTGCGACAAGATCATTGGGCACGTGAAGAAATTTACTTTTTATCAAACGAAGGTGTCATAAGCGGTTATAGTAACGGAAAATTCGGAGCAAATGACACAATCAAACGGCATCAGATGGCTATTATGCTCGGACGCGCATTAGACCTTGGCCAAATGAGTGCTCCGAATCCTGGATTCAAGGATGTAAATACAAAAACTGCTGGCTACAAAGATATTGCCGCTTTGGTTGAACAAGGGGTTATCTTAAAGGGAGAATATTTTAAACCAAATGCTGTGTTAACACGGGGAGAAATGGCTGTTTACCTGCAGCGGGCTTTCAATTTAAAAGTTAGTGGCGCACCTTCTTTTAAAGATATTCCATCTACTCATACTCGTTATAATGCGATTGCTGCCCTACAATCGAACGGGGTTACAGCTAAATACGCAGATGGAACTTTCCGTGAAAATGAACCCGTCACGCGCGCGCAGTTTGCTGCTTTTTTTGCACGTGTAATGGATGATCGTTTTAAAGTGACGGAACAATCCTTAAAAGAAGATGCCATTAAAAAGCGTACAAATGAAATTCTTGCAGGCATGCAAAAGATTATGCTTGGAAACATGGATTTGAAAAAAGGAGTGGCTAAACCTTTTGCTAACATAGAAAAGAAACTAGCGGCTTATGCCACTACTTCCTATATTCAAAACGAGGCTAAATATTATTATGCTCCTGTAAATCCAAGTACTTATAATTTATACCCTCGCGCCGAAGTAGAGCAACGTTTTAGAATCCTTAGTCAAACAGATACAAAGATTGTTTTTGAATCAATTACTAAAGACCATTATAAATTTAGTCAGGGTATTTTTTATGCTAAATATGAGCTGGTGCTTCAATCCGGAAAATGGTTATTAAATGATCTATTTTATGAATATGAACCTTTCAATACAAAAACCGTTGGTGGGTATGAATTTTACAGAACAAATTCTCCTCTCTACGACACCATTTTTGCGGATGCAAAAAATGGAAGATTAAAAGGAACCAATGTTACCTTAGACGATACCTTTGCCACGCTTAAGCAAAAAGCTGAAATTCCGGTATCCCAAGAATCAATGGTTTCTCAAGGTTCAGCCCTTGTGTATGTAGCTATATCAGATAATTTTTGGGCTGGCTTTAGATACTTCACCCTCGACAGTAATGGGAATTATCGTATTAAAGACAATGAACCAGTTGCAATCGTTACCCATATTACTCCAGCGTTTACTGCAGATTATAGTGTAGCATTCGAATACTTAAAAAGCCTTCAGCCTACAGAGCAATGGACACATCATTATGAATCGCCTTATCCGCTTGTTGAATCATATGATTTCTCAAATGGAAACAGCCTATATATAGACAGCAGAGTTTCTCCAGCTGGCTTAGAAGTATCTGTTGTTGGAGAGGGATAATTAATTAGCAAAAGCCGTATCAGCATGATAACTGATACGGCTTCTTTTATTTTTAGAATGAAGCTAACTTTCGACCTCTTACCTTATTCATTATATTCCTTTTCTGAAAGTCTTCCAGTGGAATTCGCATGAGCTGGTCGACCTGTTTGGTATGAATGACTTGGACGCCCTTTTTCATATGAATGCTGCGGACGTTTAGACTGATATTCAAGCCGAGGCGCAAAATTAGAAAGCTGCTGGCCTTGTGCCTGCTGCTCTAACGCATAACCCATCCCAAGTATTTGTGCGTCATTCCAAGCCGTACCCACTAGCTGCATAGAAATAGAGTAGCCATGCGAGTTTGTACCCACCGGGACAACTACCGTTGGTAAACCTACATTTGACGTTAAAACACCAGTTGCTCGGTCAGCTGTATGTTGGTTGCTAGCACCATCGTTGTTATACATATCGCTTATAAAGCCTGGATAAACTACTGCATCAACATCGTAGTCAGCCATCCATTGGGCAATAACCTGCTTATAATTAGCCCGATATTGAAGCCATGCATCGACTTGACTTGAAGTCATGCGCGGTGTGTCACGCAATTGCTGCTGATTATATGGAAGTACACGCGGAGAAGCTAAAACGGTATTTCCATCTTTATAAGGAAAATCATTGTGTAACTCAATATACCGTGCCCATCCTTCTATGTTCCGACTTCCTCCCGGGCTGCTTCCTCCACCAGGTGGAGATTTCATTTCCACCATAGTTCCTCCGGCTGCTTCTATATCAGCAAAGTGCTCCATTGCTGCTTCTCCAGTACCGTCATCGGCATATGATGAAACAAAAGAGCTTGGAATATAACCAATACGCTTTCCTGCCAAAGAATTCTCATCTAGGTAAGCCGTCCAATCATCCGGCCGGTGTGAATCAGCCTCTGTCGTTAACATATCTAACGGGTCCGTTCCTGTAGTCGCATTGAGTAAATAGGCAAGATCTGTAACTGTACGTGCAATCGGACCAGCATAATCCTGTCCCCACGTCAGAGGAATCACTCCGCTTGTGCTTGCCATACCATCTGTACCACGGAACGTAGTCAAGCTGGCGCCTACGCTTGGCGCGTATAAAGATACCCCTGTTTGGGTGCCAAGAGAGCCTGCAGCCATACTAGCAGCAACCGCAACGGCAGACCCTCCACTTGAACCAAAAGAAGTTTTAGACGGGTAAAGTGCATTCCAAACTTGCCCCCAACCACTTTCACTGTAACCGCCCGAATTAGCAAATTCCGAAAGGTTAGTCTTTCCGATTAAAACAGCCCCGCTTTCTCGAAGCTTTGCAACCTGATAAGCATCTGAATCTGGCTGCCAGCCTTCGAGTGCTAACGTTCCACCAGTAGTTGGCATATCTTTTGTATCGAACAAATCTTTGATAGCAATGGGAATACCTAGAAGTTCTCCATTTTCACCTTTCTTTCTTGCCCGGTCTGCTGCTTTCGCTTGTTTAATTGCGTCATCGGCAACATGAATAAATGCGTTAAAGCCAAATTGTCCAGAGTCGTATACAGCAATTCGATCTAAATAGGCTCGTGTAATTTCTTCTGAAGTCGTAACTCCCTTTTCCATATCCCGCTGCATTTCTGCAATAGACTTATTGACGACGTCGTAACGGGAGGTAGTGTAAGGTTCAACGGTTTTACCAGGAGGAGGGGTATTTAAATGGTTAACCGACGGACAAGCTTTAGCTTCCAAACCTGAAAGCTTCGACACATTCCAGTTATCCAAAGAACAAATCTCCTCTGTTGATAAATCTGAGAAATCCGGATTTGATGAAAGGCTGATAAGTTCTTTAACAGCTTTCTCTTCCGCTGTTGCACCAGTCGTCCCGGCGAGCACAAATCGAGCAAGCGACTTCGTTTCTCCTGGTTTAATCGTTAAGCTGTCAACAAATCCAAAAAAGTTAGATTCATTCCCGCTTTCTGCCATGGGTGTATCAAAGGGATTACGTTCTTGGTTACCCATACGTTCAAGCGATCCAGACTTTCCTATGACCACTCCTACTGGGCGCTGTCTTGTATCCGAAGTCGCCATTAATGACCAGGTATCATCTTTATCAATGTTCTGGTTTCCATCAGATGTACTTTTTATTGCGGCATGGTTAGACCCCGCGCCATAACCAAGAGCACCTCCAAATGAAACATCGACTATAACAGCTTTCTTACTAGTGTTGGTAAATGTATCAAAAAATCTTGTCCAGTTGCTACCAGTGGCGACCTTGACTTCTCGTGTAATATGTATACCACCAAGGTTCACAGCCTGTGTAGTTTCAAAGGTGTCCTTCCCATCAAATTGAAGCCCAAAACCTCTCATCATTTCTCCATTGAGACGCGGTTCCGGCGTGGTCGATACCTTTACAAAAATGTTGCCAAACCCTTGAACTTGAGATTGGCTTAAAGCTCGTATACTACCAGTATCAAGACCAGGCGGGGCGGCATCTTGAATTTGCCATGTAGCGTTATTACTGGCAGGTACGTTTGTGACAGCTGAGACAGGATTACCTGTCGCTATGCCAGTGGTTAATGAACCTAAAGTAAGCAGACTTGAGAGAATCCATGAAGATTTTTTTCTGAAATATCTAGATGTTGAGGGACTTATTTGTTTTTCTGAGGTGAGCTGAAGTGTAGAGGTTTTTTCTTTGGTGCATTTTTTCATAATTCCATTCTTTAATCCATTCGTCACAATTAATTAACCCCCTTTTAATTTAATAAAGTAGGTGCCGAGTAAAAGTACAAAGAATACGCCTCTCCTTTCCATTAAATTATCTAAGGAACATTTATACATTACCATAAAGCAAATTTTAAACTTTCAAATTAGTGAGATTTTCTTCCTTTGTTTTTGATAAAGTTAAGCCGTATCAGGATAATAACTGATACGGCTTTTGCTCATTGATTACGCTTGATCAGGTTAGTTTGAACTTCCTAGATAAGCAGAAAAGAAAAGCCTTATTGATACTGTGCCAGAATTGATAGATAAAAACATATAATGGCCGCAGTAAATAAGATTGCAGAATTCCTGCGATTTCTCCGCATTTTAATGCCATACGCACAGAAAAAGATAGCTGCAGCTAATTTAGAAACCCCTTGGTAATAGGCATTATACGAAAAAAATGAACTGCTAAAAATAATTGAGCTAAGTAAAGTGACAGAGATTAATGTTTTAAACCACAAAGGCTCCATTAAGAATTGTTTGATCATGAATTTAATCCGCTGCATAACGGTATAACTCCCTTTGAAAAGCTTTTGATTTTAATGAAGCGCAAGAGTACTCCATTCATTATATTCATGTCTTTTAAAAAGAAGCCCTTTTAAAAGATAAACAGCCGTACCAGCTACTGACTGATACGGCTGTTTTCAGTTGTTTTCTTCCCTTCTCTTAAGCAGCTGCTCTTTAATGGTTCTAGCCTTTTCCTTAATACTTTCCGTTTCCTTTTCTAAAAGGTCAATTTGGAGCCCTTTTGGAAGAGACTCAATTTTAATCAAGTCCCCTTCCTTCACATTAGCCCCGAGCTTTTCGACTTCTACCAGCTCTTCAATCGATTCATCTTCACGCCATAACAGCTTCGCCTGGCCTTTTTCAATAGACTCGATTGTATATATACCGTTTTTCATCAATCCATCACACTTACGATTTCCCAGTTTGAATCAAATAACTGTGCTGGATCTCCGATATTGGCCCACATGTTAGAGGTTGTCCATTTCAGATACGTTGGCTGCTGCTCTTTTGCGTTCGGCCCTGAGGTGACATAAACAGTCTTTCCTGCCCCCAAGACGTAGCCGTCAGGAAATGTGTACGTTTGGTTTCCTTGAACGCTTACAAGCTTCCAGCCGGACAAATCTACACTGCTAGCGCCACTATTCTTGATGCCAACTGTTTCTCCGGTTAAATCTTTGCTGGCAACTTCAACTGGACTGCTTCCTTCCACCGGCTCTTCTACCGTCGGCGGTTCGTCAATCCCCTGTGTGAAATGAATCTCCTGGCCGTCTGTCCAAGTTCCGATGTTGCCTTCTGGCGTTTTCCATACATTAACGCCATAATCAAGCAGGCGCTTCAGCACTTCAGAATGAGGATGGCCATATGTGTTCCCTTCTTCATAAGATAAAATCGCATCACTAGGGCTAACCTCAGCTAAAAAGGCTGCTGATGTGCCCGTAGAAGAACCATGATGTGAAACCTTTAATACTTCTGCATCCAAATCATATTTAGCCATGATCTCGTTTTCTACTTCAATACCGGCGTCGCCAGTTAACAAATAATCCGAATCACCATAACTCACTTTAAGAACAATTGAACCTTCATTTAAATCCGCTGCCTGGCTGTCTGCGTGCAGCACTTTTACTGAAACAGACGGATCTGGCGAGATATCCTGTCCTTCTTTTGCTACTTTAAAAGATGCGTCTGATGCCTGGATGGCTGCCAGATAATCCAGGTACGTGTTCGTTGTATGATCCTGGCCGGAATCAATGACGGTTTTAACACCAAAATCTTTAATCACAGCATCGGCCCCACCAATATGGTCAGCATCTGGATGTGTCGCCACAAAAGTATCAACGGTAAAGCCTGGACCAAATCCGTTAACTGCTTCTCTAATATCAGCATCCGACCGGCCGGCATCGACCATCATCGTCTGCCCATCTGGGAACCAAAGCAGAATGGCATCCCCCTGGCCGACATTTAAGAAATCTACATATAAGGTAGGTCCATCCGGCAACGGCTCAGAAGTATCTACCGCATCAATAGCACGCGACATAAACGCGGCAAATTGACCGCGTGTTACAGCTATGTTAGGGCGATATGTATTGTCTGTATAACCAGATGTGATACCAGCCGCAATCATCTTACCAATGTATGAATAAGCTGCCGAATCCTTTGATACGTCTTTAAATGATACCGGAGCTGTCTCCGTCAGTTCATAAGCACGTGTCAGCAAGATCGCCAGCTGTCCCCGAGTAACCGGCTCATTAGGACGGAATGTTCCATCTGGAAAGCCACTAACAATGCCTCCCTCTACCGCTTGTGCAATATATCCGGATGCCACACTTGATGGACTTACATCATTAAACACCGTCGATCGCTTTGTACCATCTACGTCAAATGCACGGCCAATCATAATCGCTGCCTGTGCACGAGTTACCTGCGTATCCGGTATGAACCGGCCATCCAGAAAACCAGAAATAATTCCTATGTCTGATAAATAATCAATATCCTCATGAAATCTGTAGCTTTCGGAAACATCCTTAAATGATGCTGCCTGAGCAAATGGTGCTGCAATGCCAAGCGTAAAAACTACACTGGCTAATAAAGCAAATGGCCTTTTCATATATTTTCTCCCCCTAGTTTACTAAACTGATTATATCTGTAAATTTGAAGTTTTGTAATAGGGTTCTGAGAAAACAGGAATTATTATCATATTTATAAAGTGTGTACTGAAATGGCCTGAATCATAGTTTCCTAGTCATTGAATGCTATCGTTATAATAAGAACTTAAACATACAGGCAACGCTCTGACTACTTTAATGTAAATATATTTTCCCGCGTCGTATTTTTACTGGTCCCCTCGAAATCTGTGTGTTTTTGCTGCCAGTTTTCCAGCGTTTCCAGAAAACGAACCTTGTTCTTTGCTTCTGCCAGCCCTCTTAAATCATCAATCATTTCTGCCATAAATAAACGACTGGCGGAATGACAGCCGGCCAGATTAATGGCCAGCGTTAAAAGCTGATTCAGGACTGGTCCATTAATTCCCTTATACAATGGTTTGTGCATCGTTCTAACGGTCTCGTCGTAAAGTTTATTGATCAAAGCCTCATTCAGCTTGAAGGAAAGATTTTGATTCTCCCCACCACGCGGTACAACGGGAAGCCGCTCTGATTCCCCATTTTCTACAACTTCATTGTAGTGTTGTTCACAAAAGCCGCGTGCGTAGTGCTCCTGCTCGCAGTCAGGTATTTTACAGTTCTTCATTTTTCACAGATCCTTTCAATAGATAAACTGATATCCTGCTGTAATGCTCGCCGTTTTTTCGTCAGATATTCAGCTTTGAGATTTTCTGCAAAACTCTTCTTTTCTATCAAGGTTTCTTCCTTTTATTGCCTATGAAACTATTTTAGCAAATACCCATGAAGAATTGTCGCTTTTTGGATAATTTGCAGGCTTCTTATTTTCTTAAAGAATTCATCCCATGAAACTTTTTTCATTCCCTTGCGTAAGGAAAAGAAAGCAAACATCGGGGAGTGAAGGACAATGAATTTCTTGTTATGGAGCCTGGGGGGATCAGTACTCATCCTCGTTTTCATTTTTTTCATTTTGAGTACTGTGTTCTCGCGCAAGGTAAAACAAGCGGGGCCGGATGACGTGTGGCAGCTTGTCCGTGATCACGCCGCGGAGAAACGAGCGGCTTTAACGGTGCGGCTGGACGGGGAAACGGTGGTGAATGTGAACGGGGATGTGAGTCTGCCGCTGGCGAGTACGATAAAAATCATTGTGGCGGTTGAGTATGCTCGCCAGGCAGCTGAAGGACGAATTGATCCGGAGGAACGGGTGACGCTTCAGGCGCTTGAGCGTTATTACGTTCCGAGAACGGACGGTGGTGCCCATGCAGCCTGGCTGGGCTCTGTCGAAAAAATAGGTTACGGTGAGTCGGTGCCGCTTCGTGAAGTGGCACGCGGCATGATCGCGTATAGCTCCAACGCCAATACTGATTTCCTGCTGGCACTGCTTGGGCTTGAAGAGATAAACGGTGTTCTTGCTTTGTTTGGCCTCGACCGGCATGAACCGATTTATCCGCTGGCGGGCTCGCTGTTTGTGCCGGTCCAGCTCGTTCATGAGCATGGAGGCAATCGAAAGCAGGCGATACAGGCGCTTAAAAGAATGAGTCTTTCTGATTACCGGCAGCGCGCCACGGCACTTCATGAGCGGTTCGCGTCCAGCCCGCCGACAAAAGCAGAGAAAAAAGCACTGTACCGCTTGATGAGCGTTCCCAATCAGCGCATCTGGTCAGACCGGCTGGCACGCTCGACCACAGAAGAGTATGTATCGATTATGGCAAAGCTCAACAGCCGCTCCCTTCTGCCGGAATCGGTTTATTCGTTTTTATCCCCGGTGCTGGAGCAGCTGATGGAATCACCCGAAAACCGGGAATGGCTGGCCCATGCCGGAAAAAAAGGCGGGTCGACTGCATTTGTCCGCACGGAAGCCCTTTATGCGACCACAAAGGACGGACGGCAGCTGGAGCTGGCTCTTTTCGCAGATGGTTTAACCATGCTGGACGGAGCGCGGCTGTCAAACGGCTTAAATGAGTTCCAACTGCGGCTGATCCGCGACGAGGCATTTCGGAACAAAGTGGTCGAGGTGTTTCGATAAATAATAGAAACGTATAGGTGCTATTTATGTTAGGGATTATATGCTGGGTACACAAATTCAGGAAAGCTTGGTATCAAGTGCTCTCGACCCGGCCACAAGAATGAGAAATGATATCAGAATGGGTGAACAGCTTTGGCAGAATTAGAAAAAAGGCTTTTATATTTGTGTACAGGAGAGTTTTTTTCAGCAGTGGTTTTTTCTTTTTTGTATTTGTATCATTCGGTTCATCCAATGAATCATTTTGCTTTACTTTTCGCGCTGTTTTTCCTGTTGAATTTTATCTTGCTGCAGGCCAGTTTTTACTGGTTTATAAAATGGAAGAGAATAAGAACGAAAAGAAACGTTTTTCCTAACCTCGGCAACGTTCTAAGCGTATTCAAAAAGATAAATGGTGTGCTTCTCGCCTGCTTTCCTATTATATTGATACTCAATATTTTGATTGGGCAGCTCTCCCCTTTCCAGGCTTTCCTGGCTGTCTTCGTTTATGGCTTTGCCCTGATTGAATATGTAAATTACTATCACATTCAGTTAACAAACTATAAGAATGGACGAGGAAAAAAAGCATCGATCTTAAAGGAGCTGGATAAACGTAAGCTTTTACAGAATTAGCTGCATGAAAAAAACTGAAGCTGTGTAGTTTCTTCATTTTTAAAAACTTTATTACCTTTTCCATCATTGTCTTCGATGCTCCGTCCGTGTGTACATGTTTCTTACATATGCTTCACGGCCGCTCAAACGAAACAAGCCAGCTGATGGAGGTGGTTTATCCGTCCGCTTTCGCTATCTGCCAGCTTGTTTCTTCGTTTTCCTCCACTGTTTCTCCGCCTTCTTTTCGCAGGACCAGCCGCCTATTGATGAGGTCCTCCAGGGCGGTTATATCTCCTCTTTTTATGTAGTATTTCATTCGGTCCGTTGCTCCTTTTGCGCAGGCAGCATATACTTCGTGAAGTAGCTTCCAGCAATCAGTAAAATGAGTTGAATCAGCCACGCATATATGCCGAATACAGGAAGCCAGAGCTGGATCAAACCGACTAGTCCGGCTGAAAAAAAGCAAACCGGTGCCAGCCAGCTTTTCCAGCCCGTTACACCATATTTTCTCCTTCGGTAAATCGTCAATGGAAGTGCAGCGATCAACACCGCCAGCAGCAAAGACAGCCATGACATCAACAAAAATCGCTCCTTTCCCTTCGCAAGAATGAGGAATTGAGGCCGAATTTATCGGGTGCATCTCTCCTATTTCCTTCTTTTTTCTTTACGAAGAAAATGGAAAAATGTTTCACTTATCCCGAAAATGCACCTTTTTACCTAGAGAAGCGCTCTTTCCACTGGCAGTTTGTCCGGTACATTCCATCATCAATCAAAATGATAGGAGTTCAGCATTTTTATTTTAAAAAAGTCTGGGCTGCCCATTTTCTCTGTATTAAAATGGAATTATCACGAAATATAGGAGCTGGAAGCATGAACAGAGATTGGGTTAAAAGTGCGATCACTGTCTTAATGGGCTATCATGAAAAAGCAAGAATTGGCGATCATTTCGAATTGTCGGTTTTTCTTGATGGGCTTTGTGATCCGGACTGCACTTCATACATATTAAGAGATTTGCAGACCCTGGCAGACGTATTAAAGGAAAAGGAAGCCTTGTATTTGATTGATTATTTCTAGTTATACGACTATAAATCAGCGCAGATTCTTGATGAGCTGGTAAAGTAAAATGATTGATCATCATTATAAAACAGGAGGGAAATACATAATGGAAGACACGATACACACAGAACATACTTATACATTCGATGTAAACAACACCGAATTAGTGATCATAGACAAATCATATGCCGGCTGCTTTCGCAAGTTTTGGGATTACTTCATCAAATATGATGTAAACAAAACCGTTAAAATCATCGAGAAAGCAGGCATCCGCACAAGCGAGTCAGATTTATTCATCGCAAAAAACGGCAGTAAAAAGAAAAATATTCCTTTGGTTGAAGGGCGCTGGATTTACACACATTTAAATCCCCAGGCCATGGAACGTGTTTATGAAAAATTTATTTCGGCATGGAAGGAAGAACCAGAAGAAACGGAGCTGGAAACAAATAGCGATGTAACCGGAGAAAAACCGGGACTAAAAAACATCTATAAAAAATCACTTGCCATGGACTTGATCAGGAAAGGCCATGATTTAGAGCATACAATGCGAAACCGCAACAATCCCAAGTATCAGGTGTTTGTTTTTATTGATACGCCTGATTTAAGAAAAGACATTTGTCATATTCAGGGAATCACATACGTGGATGAAAAGTAAGCGGGTATGGAACGTAAAAAAGAGCAGCCAAAAAGTTGTCTAACGTTTTGGAGAGGATCATCAAAACCATCAATCTATTCTTCTTCCAAAGACGGCAGTACTTCCCCAATCTCAGCCTGGCACTGCATGACCACTGTACATTCGGAAAAAGCCGCATTTGCTTCCATGTCGATTAACTTGACGTACATGATGGCTGTTACCCTTTTACTTGAGGCAAAGAAAGACTCTCAGCGATGAGAGTTTTTTTGTGAATACATAGCCGTAAAAGCTTTGTGCGGGAAGATCTGGAAACAAACTGCCCTCTTCCTACATCCAGTACTGCTTCAAGTAACAGGCAGCCTTCTGCATGAGTTAATTGCTCCCTTTGTTTAAGAATAGGTATGATAAATAGACGACCGTTTTGGGCGTTTTTTGCTTATGCAGTTATTTTCATCATTCTTCTTCGCTTGTATATAACACCGAGAATATCAAAAACGTTTTTTCTCATACCGGCGGGATTTTCGTCCTTTTTTCCAAAAGCTTGTACAAACGACGCAGTATGCCTGTTAATGGCTGAATACCCTGTTGAATAGCTTGATACAGAAGCGGCAAGTAGTCTTGTATCATATAAATTGGTTTGTATTCACTCAGTTCCTTTTTGCGTTTTCACGGGGGCAATATGGCTGCGGTCTAGATTTATTAAAAAGTTTACTCACCCAAAACAAATTCTGATTATTTATGATAAAGATTGATAGGATATTGTAAAGTAATGTACCTAATGAAAAAGGGCGGTTCGTTGAGAAGAGACAAAGTTTCTTTTTATATTTGTTGTAAATACAACAAAAAGTATTATAATAAATGAATAAAGCATGTAGAGAAAAAAATGATTGGTGACATAAAGGAGCATCCGATTAACATGACGATCAATATAAAAAAGTGTACCCTTGAAGATTCACGCAAGCTTCAGGAAATTAGTATTGAAACATTCACTGAAACATTTGGGCAGCAAAATTCACCCGAAAATATGAATGCCTATTTGGAAAAAGCATTTAACATAAAACAATTAGAAAAAGAATTATCCAATATGTTCTCGGAATTCTTTTTTGTTTATGTTCATCATGAAGTCGCCGGGTATGTAAAGGTCAATATCAATGATGCGCAGTCTGAGGAAATGGGTGAGGAATCACTTGAAATCGAGAGAATTTATATAAAGAGCAGATTTCAAAAACACGGGCTTGGTAAATATCTGCTCCATAAAGCGATGGAAAAGGCGATGGAGCGCAATAAAAAGAAAATTTGGCTGGGTGTATGGGAAAAAAATGAAAATGCGATTGCTTTTTATAAGAAAATGGGATTTGTTCAAGCTGGAGCCCACTCTTTTTATATGGGTGAGGAAGAACAAATTGATTTTATCATGACGAAAACACTTATATGATTTTTTGAAATGAAAGCTGTATAAACACCCGTTCGAGTGCAGGCGAGAACTCTGCCGCGTATCAGACTGCAAATCCTCTCCCTCACCACGTTTGCCGGCAGACCAGGTGCCCCCTTCTCCCTCCAGCGCCGTGTCGTTTTCATGAACTCTTTTATTACGAAAGCACCGTCCGAACCCTCCGGAAAATAAAACGAGATTAAGGGAACAAAGGGTCCCTCTTTGTGCTATACTATTGGACGGTGAAGGAGATGATCGGCTTGATTGAAACGGCCACAACGCGCGCCAAGGTGCGCCAGTTTTTATTTATTTTAATTCCTATTCTCGTCACGCAGATTGCCATGTTTTCGATGACATTTTTTGATACGATCATGTCGGGGCATTACAGTGCGGACGATCTGGCTGGTGTGGCGGTCGGCTCCTCTCTTTGGATGCCGGTTTACACAGGCCTGAGTGGTATTTTGCTGTCGATTACGCCCATTGTCGGCCATTTGATGGGCAGCAGCCGTCGGGAGGAAGCGTCATTCTCGGTAATGCAGGGGATTTATGTGGCGCTGATCATATCAGCTCTTACCTATGCGCTCGGCTTTGTGCTGCTGGAGCCGGTGCTTGGGCTGATGAATTTAACCGATAATGTCCGCCGTATTGCATACGAGTACGTGATCGGGCTGTCATTCGGGATCCTGCCGCTTTTTTTAACAGCGGTCCTGCGCGGGTTTATTGATGCACTGGGGATGACCCGCACATCGATGATCATTACCGTCATGACCTTGCCGGTTAATGTAGCGTTTAACTTTCTGCTTATTTACGGGAAATTCGGTTTTCCAGAGCTCGGCGGCGTTGGCTCCGGCTACGCATCTGCGATCAGCTACTGGCTTATCTTCCTGCTGGCGGTCTGGATCGTCTGGCGCAAGGAGCCGTTTTCTGCTTTCAGGCTGTTTGCGCGTTTTCCGCGTGCATCCCTTGCAAAGTGGAAGGAAATTTTGCTGCTGGGGCTTCCAATCGGACTGTCGATCTTTTTTGAAACGAGCATTTTTTCCGCTGTGACACTGCTAATGAGTGAATACAGCACCAATGTCATTGCAGCCCATCAGGCGGCCCTAAACTTCGCTTCACTGACGTATATGATTCCGCTCAGCATTTCGATGGCACTTACGATTGTGATCGGCTTTGAAGCGGGTGCCGGACGGTATCACGACGCACGCCGCTACAGCGTGATTGGCATTACAACAGCGGTTGGCATTGCAGCACTCGGCACGGTGATTATCTTTACATTCCGTGACGCTATTGCTCATTTGTATTCAACCGACTCCGAGGTGCTCAAGCTGACCGCTTCTTTTTTACTGTATGCGGCTCTTTTTCAGCTTTCGGATGCCGTACAGGCGCCGGTGCAGGGAGCGCTTCGCGGCTATAAGGATGTGAATGTCACGTTTATGATGACAATGATCAGCTATTGGGTCATCGGACTGCCGCTTGGCTGGGCACTTGCCCGCTGGACGGACTGGGGGGCGTACGGCTATTGGATCGGCTTAATTACCGGCTTAACCTGCGGTGCCATCACTCTGTCCGTGCGTCTGCGCATGGTTCAGCGCCAAAAAACATCACGCCAGGCTACGTGATGCTTCAGGCTGCTTTTTAACTCTATCTACACTCTTAAACATCACGCTAAATCGCGTGATGTTTTTTTTTGCAAATGCAAAAAGCCAGTGCAAAAGCACCAGCTTAAATGGAGCCATCCATGCAAATAAAGCCTTTGACACGAATGTTGTATTTTTTCAACAGGCGGACTGAAAAATTCCGTTCTACTGCTGAAGCAGCGGCGATATATACTTCCTGGCCGCCAAATTTACCTGCATTGCGCGGAATATAGCCGCATGGAATAAGCTCTGCTCCTTCGAGCGGAAGCCGGTTCGCTTCCTGCCAGTCCCGAACATCAATAACGGGATGCCCGTCTGCTTCCTCGGGCAGAATGCGTTTTACTTTCACCGGCCAATAACGCTTATAGCCAATGAGCAGTACCTCTGCTAATATAAGCACTGCCACGGCCGTGATCACTACCGCCATCTTTGCTTCCCTCCATCCATTTCCTGCTTTATTTTATACGCGACAGGGTATAAAATCAATCCTTTTGTTTGATTTCGTCAAAACTGTCCAAATAAACTGAAAGTAACGTCACTTTTTCTGTATCCGTTAAAGATGATGCGCAAACCCGCCGAACCGCCTCGATCAATTTTTGTTCCGGCTCCCTGCGAAGGCGCGGATGGTTTAATTTATCTTCAAGCTCGTTTTTTATGGCTTCATCAATATCCGTAAATGTGCGTCCTTTCCATAGCGCTTCATATAATACATGCCAATCTGCCAAAAAAGACCCTCCTTTATGACCCGATTTTTATTTTATGCTTCTTTTCCTTATTTGGCCAGAGGCAAATACATATTCGCTCCCTGCATGTACAAAAAAGCCTCTCCTTCAAAAGGAGAGGCTTTGCTTATTTGATTTTTGCCTGCACGGACTGAATCGCCCGGTTCAGCTGCGTATCATTTTGTTCAAGCTTTAAGCGAAGGTTTTCCATCAGCTTCGTCGTTGAAGCACCCGTTAGAATTCCGGTTTCTTCTAGCTTCGCAGACTGCTGAAATTCTTTTACAGCACTTTCTGTTTCTTCATCAAAATAACCGTCTGCTTTGCCCGGGTCATAGCCAAGGGCTGACAGCATTTGTTCGGCTGTTTTTACTTCGTCTGACATCGTTTCAAGCTGCAGCTTCGATTCCGGATTAATATACATTAAATTCGCATAATCAGGAAGTGCTACGGCCGCATCCGGCTTAATGCCTTTTTTGTGAATCCACGTCCCATCCGGTGTCAGCCATTTGGCTGTCGTCAGCTTTAAGTTGGAGCTGTCGCTGAAATCCTCGGCCGACTGAACGGTTCCTTTTCCGAAGGATTTTTCACCAATCAGTGGAATATCAGCTGACTCATTCAAGGCTGCGGCCATAATTTCTGCCGCGCTGGCGCTGCCGCTGTCAATGAGTACGGCAGTTGGCACATCCAATTTTTCGCCGCCTTCTGCTTTGTACGCCTCCGTTTTGCCGCCGGATTCAATTTGCAAAATGTTTTCGCCTTCCGGTACGAAAAGATTGGTCATTTTGATCGCCTGGTCGAGCAAACCACCTGGATTCTGGCGAAGGTCAAGAACGAGACCTTTCATACCTTTCTTTTCCATGTCGTCAATGGCTGTTTGAAACTCTTCAGCCGTATGCTCGGAAAAGCTCGTTACTTGAATATGGGCAATTTTGTTTTTATCCATTTCCGCGTACACCGTTTCAATCGGAATATCGTCGCGGACAATCGTCATCTTTTGCGGTTTTTCCGTTCCGGCTTTTCGTACTTCCAGTGTCACCTTTGATCCTTTTTCACCGCGGATTAACAGCACGGCTTCTGATGCACTCATGCCTTGAATACTTTTTCCATCCACGGAAAGAATCATATCGTTCGGCTTTAAGCCCGCTTTTTCGGCAGGAGAGCCTTTGATCGGTGAGACGACGACAATATAGCCATCCTGCTCCTGCACCTCGGCGCCGATTCCCTGGAATGAGCTTGATACTTCTTCATGGAACTGAGACGCTTCTTCTTTATCCATATAATCTGAATAAGGGTCCTTCAGTGAATCAATCATGCCGTTAATGGCACCGTTGACGAGCGTTTCCTGATCCACTTCTTCATAATATGTGTTTTGAATTTTGTCGTATGCTTCATATAATTTACTGAATTCTGACCGGTCCGGTGCGCCAACCTCGACCGCTTTCTCGTCACCGAAAGCGAGCGTAAGTGTTGTCACTGCCGCCGTAATGAACACGAGCGCAAAAATCATGATAATAAACGGAAATCGTTTTATTTTGACGTAATGGCCCTGCTCCGGCTTTTCTTCTTCCATTTTGTTCCCCGCTTTCATCATCTATGTACACTGATCTTTTCATTTTAGCAGTTTTCGTCGTTTTTTGAAAACAAAAACATACTAAAAAAAGCCGGCGGACCATTCCGCCGGTTAAAGAATAACAAAATAAGGAAGCCGGCTGCTTACTCTGCCGGTTTCACCTGTTTAAAGTAGTCTTCCAATGTCCAGTCGTTTTTATAAATCATAGCTGCGGCTTCTTTGCCGATATAACGAAAATGCCACGGTTCATAAATGTACTGGGTAATGTCTTCCTTGCCTTTCGGATAACGCAGGATAAAACCGTATTCATGCGCGTGATCCTTCAGCCAGCGGCCTTCCTCGGTCGCTTCAAAGGCTTCATTTAACTCAAACTGGTTGCTTTCAGAAGAAATATCCATGGCAAGACCCGACTGGTGCTCACTCATGCCGGGCGGCGCGATTGATTTTAATGCCTGCTCCCTGCTGCTGGCGGCAGCGCCTGCTGCTAAAATTTCTTCCTGACGGCTGTAGGAGCGGTAGCCCGAAACAGCAAACAAATAAATCCCGTCTTCTTCGGCTCCTTTAAACATTGTTTCAAGTGCCGAAGCCGCTTCCCTTCTCATATAGCTTTTTTCAATGTCCTGGTCACCGAATGAATATTTCACATTTGGACGGACCAAATCCGGCGGACTGTAATCCGAAGGCAGCGCAAATTCTTTGTTCACAAGCACCATCATGTTTTCCGGGTTTTGAATTTCCTGCACACCGTCCACCTCTTTCAATTGATTGAAATACGATGCGTCAATCACCGGACCGGTTTCTTCCTTGACCGTTTCTTCTTGGGGTGCGTTTTGTTCACTTTCTTTTACAGGTTCTTCTTTTTCAGACGTACAGCCGGCGAGCATCAATGCCGCTGCCAGCGTTAAAGCAGTTTTTCTCATTTCGCCTGAACCGCCGCATCCAGCGCCACTTCGATCATTTCATTAAAGGTCGTCTGGCGTTCTTCTGATGTCGTTTCTTCACCTGTCACAATATGGTCGCTTACCGTTAAAACAGACAGGGCGCGTCGGCCGAATTTAGCAGCCAGCGTATAAAGCGCCGTCGTTTCCATTTCAATAGCCAAAATGCCGTACTGAGCCCATTTTTTATGGTCTGCATTGTCATTGTAAAATTGATCTGCTGTAAAAACACTGCCCACTTTGAGCTGCAGGCCTTTTTCGGTTCCTGCGTCATGTGCGGCTTTTAAAAGCGACCAATCCGCAGTCGGTGCATAATCGATTCCCGGGAATGTCACGCGGTTCATGCTGGAATCCGTTGATGACGTCATCGCTAAAATCACATCACGTACTTTTACGTCCTGCTGAATGGCTCCGCATGTGCCGACCCGAATCAAATTTTTCACGTCGTAGCTTTGAATCAGCTCGTTCACGTAAATCGAAATCGACGGCACACCCATGCCGGTACCCTGAACGGATACCTTCTTACCTTTATATGTACCGGTAAAGCCGAGCATACCTCGAACTTCGTTGTAGCAAACTGGATTTTCTAAAAACGTCTCTGCAATGTATTTGGCCCGCAGCGGATCTCCCGGAAGCAGGACTGTTTCGGCGATATCGCCTGATTTTGCGCCAATGTGTACACTCATATTTAATTCCTCCATCAATTAAAATAGGCCAGTGGGACAGATTCCCATTTAAACTGGCTTTTTTCGGCCCCTATTTTCGTTAAAGGGCCTTCTCTCGCCTGGATGGCTTCTATCTCATTCTATCCCACCTTTGCGGGCAGTACAAGAATGACCGCACAAGAAAGCCGCCGGCATGTTTGGTGCCGGCGGCTTGCGCCCATCCAATTATCAATGCTTAAGCAAAGCGGCGGATGGTTTCATCTAGCAGCCTGCGCAGTCCGGAAAGCTGCTGGCGCCCGATACGCAGGCGGACATTGGTTTCGTCTGTACCCATCGCTTCAGACAGAAAGCCGCCAAGACCGCGGGCCCGGCGATCCACCTGCAGCAGAACTTCCACTTCATCTTTTGACTGCTGTAGGAATGTTACTTCGAGTTCATCCAGCTTCCCGGCATAAGCGCCGGTAACCGGAACAAATTCAAACTCCTGGACAAATGGATATTTTGTTAGACGGGCATGTTCACACTCTACCTCACGAAGACGGAAGCCAAGTGCCCGCACGCCATCAAGCACTTCTTCTGCAATTACAGTAGGCTGTACCTCAATGTAGTCTTTGTCAGAAGGGTCAACCGCCTGCTTGATATCGAGACCGGTCGCCACCCAGACACGTGTTTTTCCCTGCGTAATCGGCGTTTCATACGGAAGCATCATTTCGAGTGGAAATTCCCGCACTTCACCCGGTTTAATCGTAAACGGTTCATTTAGCTTTTCCCGCACCACAACGGCTTCATCGACTACTTTGCGGTCATTGGATTCCCGTACATATGTCGTCATGACAGACACGTAAATGGAGTCGACCTCCTGGGCTACATTTCCACCCTTTACCTCCACAATGCCGCGCATCCTATCACCTGCTGTGTACCTGGCCCGCTCAAGCTTCGTGTCCACCTTTGCATTTCCGATCCCAATACTCGCTAGTGCCTTATTAAACAATGCCATCCAGCTTCACTCCATTTCTTTATCGTTGCTTTGTTTTACGCACAACAATCCAAAAAGTTTCACTGGTTTAACTCATCCTGCGTATATTTTTCCCATGCGTCGTCAAAGACGCTCATCGTCGGCAAATAATCCGTATCCATTTCCAAATACCGGCTCAGCTCATCGTAAGAATCGGCTCCTTTCGGAAACGAATGGTCGTCAAAGGCGTGGTTGGCAAAAGCGGCCAGCTCATCCCGCGGCGGCTCTTCCCGGTACTTCATTAAATAATGATAAAAAGATTTGTGCATGCTACTGCCCCCCTTTCAAAAAAAAGACCTTAAAAAAGGTCTTTGCAGTGTGTAGACAAAATCTTTCTCTTTCAAAAAAAAGAGCTGATAATTGAAGCCTACCGGACTTCGCTCATCCTAAGGTAGTCCAGTGCAAGAGCCTCCTCTTTTAAAAAAAACAGCGTCATTGGGCTGCGGACTAGCGGCTTCGCTAACAGCAGGGAGCGAACGCTGAACCGAACCAGCCATCGCTTCGCGCTGTCTGTTTCACCCTGTGAGATCGGCTTTGCCGCGAAGCGGTGAAGACGAGCTCACCGCCTGCCCCTTGGAAAGCGGAGTCCCGCGAATGCCGCTTCTTCTATGCTTCGACTAAGAACAGTCACTAAACATGTAGATTCTGAGGATGATGCAGCTGGACAACATCATATTTCAACAGCCTGAACTATCTTAAAAAAGGTTTTTGTACTCGCCGTAGCCTTCCGCTTCGAGATCTTCTTTCCGGATAAAGCGAAGTGAAGCGGAATTGATGCAGTATCGCAGGCCGCCGGCTTCCATCGGGCCGTCCGGGAATACGTGGCCAAGGTGTGAATCAGCCGTTTTACTGCGGACCTCCGTGCGGATCATGCCGTGCGACAAATCCCGTTTCTCAAGCACTTCTGCCGCTTCGATTGGTCTGGTAAAGCTTGGCCAGCCGCAGCCGGCGTCGTATTTATCCTTGGAAGAAAAAAGCGGCTTGCCGGAAATCAGGTCCACATAAATGCCTTCAGCCGTTTCATTCCAGTACTCGTTATGAAAAGGCGGTTCTGTACCGTTTTCCTGGGTGACGCTGTATTGCATAGGCGTTAAAGTTTCTTTTAAGTTTTCTTTGTTCATCGTACGTCCCTCCAATGTGATTGAATAAAAGCAGCCCGTCCCGAGCCGGTTTGGTACGCATTGTAGTGTGCCGGATTTTTCTTATAGTAATCCTGATGATACTCTTCCGCCGGATAAAACGGCTCCGCCGGCAAAATGTCAACGACAATCGGCTTTTGGAAGCGGCCGCTTGCATTCAGTCGCTCCTTTGACTCCTCTGCCAGCCCTTTTTGCTTCTCCGTTGTGTAAAAAATCGCCGGCATATAAGAGCGGCCCCGGTCATAAAATTGACCTGTTGCATCTGTCGGGTCGATCTGCATCCAAAATACATCCAGCAGCTTTTCATACGAAAAAACGTCGGGGTTAAACGTGATCTCAACCGCTTCTATATGGCCGGTTGCTCCGCTGCATACTTCTTCATACGTGGGGTTTTCCGTGTATCCCCCTGTATAACCGCTTATGACAGACTCAATGCCCGGCTGTTCGTGGAATGGCTTTACCATGCACCAAAAACAGCCTCCTGCAAAAATCGCTTTTTCCATGCTGCTGCCTCCTATTGTGCGGCACCTTCAGGCAGAAGAACCGCAAATTGAATATCGTCTTTTGCTAAATTAAATGATTCAGCTTTTACTCTCATGCCGTTATCAAGCCGCATTTCGGCCAGTGACACGTATATCCGTTCTTCATCGGGCACAACATGTACCCAGTCCGGGAACGCGTATGCACTGTCAGCCGTTTTTAACACGTAGGAAGCCGGAATGTCGAGCAGGCCGACACGAAGTCCCTTTTGGCGAAGCACAATATCGCCGTTTTCCATCGCTTCCGGCTCGAACGTCATGTAATAATCGATGTCTGTGCCAAACACCGGGAAAGAGCCGTACAGTTCTACATCATTGCCAATGTACACATCGTAATCAATCGGCGCACTGCCGGCTTCTTTCGCTAAATAGTAGTTTACGAGCTGGTTCAGCTCCGCTTTCGAAGAGGTCACGTGAAAAGCCGTTTCCCCTTCAACTTCCACCATGGCCGGTTTTTCCGCACCTGATGGAAGAAAAATAAGAATAAAAAGAATGGCAAACAAAGCTGCTACACTGCCCAATAGTAAAAAAAAGGCCACTTTCCATTTTGTCAATTTGATCCCTCATTTGGCATTACAATTTTTTGGCTGGTCAATTCTTCAAGCGGATCTCCATTGATCTCATCAAAAATGCGGCCTGCCATTTGCTCATACCCGATATCATTCGGATGAAACTGATCTTCGAAAAACAGTCCGTCACTGCCTTCGCCAAAAATCGTTTCCACATTTACAAAAACAGTCCGATCAAATGAAGCGGCCACTTCCTCCGCCTGCTTGTTCCACGCTTGAACGATTGCTTCGTCGTCCTCCGTGTCTATAAAAACACGGCCAAATGGATTGTAAATACCAATCAGTACAATACCCGCATCCTCGTTAATAGACCTGATTTCCTCAAGCACCGTACGAATCCGGTCCCCGTAACCCTCTTCTTCTCGTTCAAACGTCTCAACCGTTAAATGTGACCAGTTTTCCTTCACTACTTTTACAACATCATTGCCGCCGATCGTGACCATGACCATATCGGCTTTTTGAATATCTGCTCCAATGTCTTCTTTTTTCAGCCGTTTGATCAGCTGATCTGTGCGATTGCCCCGTTTGCCGTGATTGACAAACGACGCATCCTTTACTTCATCAAGCGACTCCAGCTGATCTTCTAAATACGGAATATAACCGCCGGAGTTTGTGCTGTCCCCGACTCCCTCTGTCAAGGAATCGCCAATTGACACAATGCTTATATCTTGCGGAACGCTTGTTTCAACTGTTTCCTGTGCGCCATCTGTACATCCAGCCAGCAGCACCGTCAGAATTATGCCCGCTACTTTCCATTTCAACGCGGTCACCTCTTCTTCTTCAAAATCGTATCATGTTCCCAGCACAGTTGAAAGTGATTGGGTTTCAATGTATGATTATATCAGTTTTTTCGGTATTCTTCTATTTTGAAAGGGGCAGAAAAAAGAGTTGAAAAAGAAACTAGCAATCCTTATCTTTGGAATGTCTATTCCTTTTGCGGCTGCCTGCGGACAGGAAGCTACAAAGGATTCCGATTCCCATACAGCCCATACGCACACAACCGCAAACGGTGATCTACAGGAAGTAACAGCTTCGGCTGACACTTTACCGTCTTTTTTAGATAATAAAGACGACAACATGCGGGCGGTGTACCGAGCGGCTGCCAAACATGCAGACGTGCTGGATCAAATGCCGTGCTACTGCGGCTGCGGTGAATCTGCCGGCCACCGAAGCAACTTAAACTGTTTTATCGCCGAGCGAAACGGTGACGAAATTACATGGGATGACCACGGGACGCGCTGCGGTGTTTGCCTTGATATTGCCGCCACAACAGCAGCCATGACCGAAGAAGGAAAATCACCGAGTGACATTCGGTCTTATATTGATCATACGTACAGCGAAGGCTACGCAGAACCAACTCCAACTCCCCTTCCAGGTGCTTAAACAAAGTGCCTCGGACTGCAGGCCAATGATCGAGTTACGATGATGATATTTTTCTTTTAAAAAAGCGGTGTAAATAAAGCCGATAATAGTAATGAAAATAGACCGCCCGTATAAACGGCGGTCTTTCTTTCATATTTAAGAGAAGTGGCTATACCGTTTCCCTTTCTTTTTCCTTGAAGACAGCTGCCAATACCATAACAAGTCCTACAAGAAAGATGATAGGAAACAGATATAACATCAGTAACGCAGCCCAACCATTTTGAACAATAAATGCAACAGTTAAACCGATGGCAAAAGACAAAAACGGAGCTATTACTATCATGGTGGTGACGCCCCAGGTGATTAATTTTCTTTTTTTCGACTTTCCTATACTTAGCTGATAAGCCACTATTGAGCCGAGAATAGAAATGGCCAGTGCTACCCCTATTGCCACGTAACGTCACCCCTTTCTCTTATTATATGAAAAATATTTTCTCTGATGTGGAAAAATTAACGATGAATAGGAATGGCGTCTTTTAAAGTGATAAAATGCTATCCGCGAAGTCTAACAGGCTTCGCTTACCGGCTCTTTTGTAAAAGCGAAAGTGTATGTGAAATTTTTCTTTTGTAGCTTGTCCGAAAGCCCCTCTTTTGAAAAACAGCGTCAGTGGATTGCGGGCTGGCGGCTTCGCTAATAGCAGGAGCGGAATTCTGCGCCGACAGCCCACCGCCCTTTGTACTTCTGAAAAATAGGGAGGTTGAAAGGAAAGAGTATTTCTGTTCTTTCTAGCAAAGAAAGGGAAACACACCGGGTTTCACTGACTTCCTTTCCTCCCCATAAGAGCGGCAGGCGCGGGGCGCAGACTCCTCAGTGACTAGCCGAGCTCACCGCCTGCCTCTTGGAAAGCGAAGCCCCGTGAATGCCCATCTTTCTATGCTTCGACCAAGAACAGTCATAGATTCTGAGGATGATGCAGCCCGACAACCTCATATTTCAACAGAATGAGGCGCTTAAACAAAGCGCTTTTTTCTTTTCCTCGTTTAATTGGTTTAACTGTGGTATAATTTGGGTACGTCAAACAAGAGGATGAGGTACCATGAGTATCAACGTTTTTCTCGACGACTACCGCACATGTCCTCCTGACCATACACTCGTTGAAACCATTGACGAATGTTTTGATTTGTTAAAAAATCATGCTATCGGCCATTTATCGCTCGATCATGATTTAGTCAGTAAAAGCAGGAATGGCTTTCTTCTCGTTCAGCTTATGGTCGAGCACCAGCTGTTCGCGGAGCGGATCACCATTCATTCAGCCAATTCAGCAGGTGGAAAAGCGATGTACCGCTTCTTAAAGCAGGCGCAGTCCGATGACAAAATGCCGCGGTGCATTCAAGTAACACTTCGTCCTTTGCCGCTTCATCCACCGATAGATTCATATAAAAAAAACAGGAACCGCTTTTTGTAAGCCGGCTCCTGTTTTTTTATTGCGTTATTTTGCCTGATACATAATCCCGACTGCTCCCGGGCCTGCGTGGGTGGAAATAATAGGTGCCGTCACCCCAACCTCTACTCCGGTAAAGCCTGTCATTCTCTCTACTTCTTCCTTGAGCTTTTCCGAAAACGCGGCACTGTTGCGGCCGGCGTGCATAATCGAAAAATGAACAAGCTCTTTGCCGGCAAGCTCCTCTGCGAGCTGGTCCGTGAAAAAACGCAGCCCTTTCGCATGGGACCGGACTTTCGTCACCGGTGACAGCGCGCCAATATCCAAATTGGCGATCGGCTTAATGTTTAAAAGAGAGCCGATAAACCCTTTTGCTCGTCCGATCCGTCCGCCTTTGATCAGGTTTTCCAGTGTATCGACCATAATGTACAGCTTTGTTTGATCTCTTACTTCTTCCAGACGAGCGGTAATCTCTGTGACACTGTGGCCGGAAGAAGCCATCCGAGCTGCTTCCAATACCTGATAGGAAAGCGCTTTTGAAATATAGCGGGAATCTATAACGGTAACATTGGACGAAGACATCTCGGCCGCCTGCTTCGCTGATTGATAGGTTCCGCTCATGGATCCCGTCATATGAATCGAAATGATCTCGCTTCCGTCTGCACCAAGCTGGTTATATACCTCAAGAAACTGGCCGACAGGCGGCTGTGATGTTTTTGGCAGCTCGGCTGCGGCAGCCATTTTATCTAAAAACTCCTCCGCCGAAATATCAACCGTATCTAAATACGTTTTTCCATCAATTAACACAGTAAGCGGCACCATGGTAATGCCCATTTTTTGGAGCTCATTGCTCGTCATATCAAGTGCCGAGTCTGTTACAATTTTAATCCTGCCCATATCCATTCCTTCTTTCCTGCCATTCAACATGCTTATGCTTTATTTTACTATTCTTTATCCGTTCTTCCCACATTATTAACACTTTTCATCAAAAAAGAAGGAGACAAAAGTCCCCTTCTTTTTAAGATAGCAGCGACCGGTCGCTTAACCCTCCGCCACCTTTTATTTTTTGGAATTCTGCCAGCAGCTTTTCCACTGTGAGCCGGCGCTTTTCCGCTTCGTTCGCCGTGAAAATAATCTGCCCTTTGTCCATCATAATCAGCCGGTTGCCAAGGTCGAGCGCCTGCTGCATATTATGGGTAACCATCAATGTTGTCAGGCCGAGCTTGTCGACAATTTCTTTTGTTAAATTTGTAATCAGCTCTGCTCTCGACGGGTCGAGCGCCGCCGTATGCTCATCCAAAAGCAAAATTTTCGGATCGGTGAACGTCGCCATCAAAAGAGAAAGCGCCTGCCGCTCTCCGCCTGAAAGCAGGCCGACTTTTGCCTGCAGCCGGTTTTCTAAGCCTAGATGTAGCATCTCCAGCTTTTCCCGGTAAAAATCACGCCGTTTTTTTGTGACGCCAAAAGCAAGCGTGCGTGTTTTCGTCCGGTTGTAGGCAAGAGCCAGGTTTTCTTCAATCGTCATAGTCGGGGCTGTTCCTGCCATCGGGTCCTGAAACACGCGGCCAATTTTGGATGCCCGCTTGTGCTCTGCAAGCGACGTCATGTTTGTTCCGTCAATGGTGACCGTTCCCATGTCCGGTGTCAGCTTTCCGGAAATCACATTCATGAGCGTGGATTTTCCTGCGCCATTCGAGCCGATGACAGTAACAAAATCGCCCGGCTTCATCGATAAGCTGACCCGGTTCAAAGCGATCTTTTCATCCGGCGTTCCTTCATAAAACACTTTAAAGATTTGATTCATTTCAAGCATGGCTGCTGCCTCCCAACTGCTGGAGCCGTTTTTTCTTTCGTGCTGCTGCTTTTTGCCGGTCGACGACTTTTGGCAGCACAAGAGCGATAATAACGATAATGGCCGTAATGAGCTTCATATCACCGGTATCTAAAAATTCGATCCGGAGAGCCAGCGTAACAATCATCCGGTATAAAATCGCCCCGATAACCACCGCAAGCGTTGCACGGGCAATCGAGGAATGGCCGACAACCGCTTCGCCGATAATAACCGAAGCAAGGCCAATAACAATCATCCCAATTCCCATTCCCACATCGTTAAATCCGTTGTACTGCGCCACAAGAGCGCCAGAGAACGCAACCAGGGCATTTGAAAGGCCAAGGCCGAGCACCTTCATCCAGCCTGTGTTCGCCGAAAAGCTCCGCACCATGCCTTCGTTGTCTCCAACTGCACGCAGGCTCAGGCCCACTTCGGTTTTCAGGAATACATCCGTTACGATTTTAATCACAAGCGTCACGAGGAGCATAAACAGCAAAATGCTCCACTCAGAGGCAAACCAGCCGTTGATTTTCGTGATCACCGTTTCCTCGGCCAGAAGCGGCACGTTCGGCTTGCCCATAATCCGTAGATTAATAGAATACAGAGCAATCATCATTAAAATACCGGACAAAAGCGGATTAATGCCGCCTTTTGTATGCAAAATCCCAGTGACACACCCCGCCAGAAAACCGGCGAACAGGGCCACGATCGTCGCGATAAATGGGTCGCTCCCGTTCACAATCATAATAGAAGCAACCGCTCCGCCTGTTACAAAGCTTCCGTCTACGGTCAGGTCCGGAAAATCCAGCACCCGGAATGACAAATAAACACCCAGTGCCATAATCGCATAAATGACGCCCGATTCCACGGCGCCAAACATTGCTGTCATCATCAAGAAATCCCCCTATATACAAGAAAAGAGCGCCCGGTGAAGGCGCACCTTTTCCACTCATTTTACAATCTCTGCATCCTGCTTCCATTCATCTTTAATGTCAATATTCATTTCAGCTGCTGCTTTTTCATTGATCACAAGCTTTAAATCCTGCGGCGGAAGCACCGGAAGATCACCCGCTTTTGCTTCCCCTTTTAAAATTTGTGCCGCCATCTTGCCGGCTTCCTTGCCGATATTTTCATAATCAAAGCCGTACGCCGCAAAGCCGCCGCGCACAACCGAATCTTTTTCGCCGACAAAGAGCGGGATATCTTCATCGTTGGCTACTTGAATCACTGATTCTAGTGCTGATACAACGGTATTGTCTGTGAAAATATAAAACGAATCAACTTTGCCGACCAGGCTTTCTGCTGCCTGCTTCACTTCAGAAGAAGTGGAAACCGTGACCGGCGTCATTTTCAAACCATTTTCTTTTAAAATCGAGTCAATTTGCTCCGCCTGTGCCACTGAGTTTTGTTCACCTGCGTTGTAAATAACACCGACGTTTTTGCCTTCTACCGCTTCGCTCATGAATTTCACCGTGTTGGAAATAGCATCAGGATGCAAATCAAGTGTCCCCGTTACATTGCCGCCCGGCGCTTCAGTATCTTTCACTAGTCCAGCTGCGACTGCATCGGTTACCGATGTGAATACGATCGGAATATCTTTTGTTGCATTCAGCGCCGCTGTCGCACTTGGCGTCGAGTTAGCGAAAATCAAATCCACGTCATCCGCTACAAAGTTCTGGGCGATCGTCTGGTTATTATTTTGGTCACCCTGTGCATTTTGCTCATCAAACTCCACAGAAACGCCCGCTTCTTCCAGCCCTTCCTGAAACCCTTTGTATGCGTTATCGAGCGATGGATGCTCCACAAACTGTGTAATCCCTACTTTATATGTATCCCCTTCTGTTGAACCGCCTGAATCTGTTTGGGCTTCTTCTTCACCCCCGCATGCTGCCAGCATCATGGCCGCTGCACCCGTTGTCATCATCCATTTCCATTTACTCATCCCTAAAATGCCCCCTCTTTTTTGCTAAAACGCTTTTATGTAGTAAATTAATTTTTATTATCGTCGAATAATAACAGAAAAGCAAGAATTTTTTAAATATACTGCGCAACAAATGGCCCATAAAAAAACGACAAGGCAGGTTACCTTGTCGTCCGGTCATACACACAAAAGAAATAATCGTATGGATTTTCTTCGTTTTTTTCTCCTTTTGTACAGGAGGTTTCTTTAAATTCATCCCATGGAATAAAGTCAATGACTGTATCCCCTTCGAATTCCGCTTCAATTTTTGTTACATATAAACGGTCTGCTTCTGGAAGAAACTGCTTGAATACATTGGCGCCGCCGATAATAAAAATGTCCTGGTCTTTGGCCCGCTGCAGTACTTCTTCCTTTGAATGAACAACACTAACTCCTTCCTGGTGAAAATCAGAATCCGTCGTCAGTATAATATTTTCCCGCTTTGGCAGCGGCTTGCTTCCAAAAGACGCGAATGTTTTTCTCCCCATCACAATCGGGTATCCAAGCGTCGTTCGTTTAAAAAAGCGCAAATCCTCCGGCAGGCGCCACGGTAGATCGTTATCGCGGCCGATGACGCCGCCCTTCGCCTGTGCCCAAATAAATGAAATCATTGTTTGTCTCTCCTTCGTTTCCTTCTCGTTCACATCGTACCATATTTCCATCCATCATATGAAAAAAGCAACCGCCCGGATGCTTTATTCGATCATTTTAGCCGTTTGCCCGTCCGGTTGAATGTCCAGCTGTTTATTGCAGGCTATTTTAATATCACCGTCCGTTACCGTCATGGTGACAATGGTGCCGTCATCGTATTCAATGGTAGAAACCGTTTGATCCGGCGCAAATTCGTCCACTGATTTTTTGATGACCTTGCGTCCCTCTCCTAAAATATGCAGTGTCTGGCTCATCGTATCACCCTCCTCGGGTTAAGATTTCTTTTCCTTACCCGTGCAGGGAAATGCTCAAACAAAGAAAAACCGGCACGGGGCCGGTTTTCACCATTCTATTAAAGTTTGTTTATGGACATTTTCGGTCTGGTTTGATCCCTATGCGTGACCGTTCTTAGGCGAAGCATAGGAAGATCGGCATTCGCGGGGCTCCGCTTTCCAAGGGGCAGGCGGTGAGCTCGTCTTTACCGCTTCGCGGCAAAGCCGATCTCACCTGTCCCGCTAGTCCCTTAGGAGTCTACGCCTCGCGCCTGCCGCCTTTGTGGGGAGGAAGAGAAGCTAGTAAAACCCAATACGTTTTCCCATTTTTGCTTCAAGTAACAAAAAAACTTTTTCAACCTCATTGTTTTTTAGAAATACAACGGCGGAGACTCCTGCGGGACGAGCGAACAGGATGAACCAGACAGCGCGAAGCGATGGCTGGTTCATCCTTTGCCCCACAGGAAAGCACAGCCGCCAGCCCGCAGTCCACTGACGCTGTTTTTCAAAAGGGGAGGCTTTCCACTTTCTAGCAAGCTAAAAAAGAAAACACCACATAAACTTTTTAAAAATGAGCTTCTCCTCGATTTCTTTGTTTTTCAACACTATGAAAAAACCGGCACGAGGCCGGTTTTTACACTGCGACAGGCGCTTTGATCGCTGGATGCGGCTCGTATCCTGTCAGCTTGATGTCATCAAGCTCGATATCAAACAATGATTTTCCTTTTGTTACGTCAAGTGTTGGCAATACTTTTGGCTCACGTGAGAGCTGCGTCTGGACCTGCTCGATGTGATTCGTATAAATGTGCGCATCGCCAATCGTGTGCACAAATTCGCCCACTTCCAAGCCGCATTCATTCGCAATCAAGTGCGTCAGCAGCGAATAGCCGGCAATGTTAAATGGAATTCCTAAAAAAACATCTCCTGACAAAATCTTCAGCCAAGGTCGCTACCCTTAACCCGTTCCCGGTGAGGAACTGCTGCATATCACTATGCAGATGAGACTATATCACGGTCTATTTAAGACCCTCTGCGTTTCGAATCCCTATCGCTTGGATTCTACTCCCATATGGGATAGTCGTTTGGCATTTATTTATTCCTTGTGTAAGGGAATAAAACTTAGCACAGGATTGTCTTGGTTTTTCAAGAGGTTCCCTGTTTAGCAGAGTTTTTCATTACAGATTTCTCTGTAAAGGCGCCCACAAGTTAACGCTGGTAAAGCTGGCAGGAAAGTTTTCCATCGGCCACGTAAAATTGAAACATCGTATGGCATGGCGGCAGTGCCATGGACGGCACATCCTCCGGGTTCCAGGCAGAGACGATCAAGCGTCTGGAGTCGGGCGTTTTTTTGATCATCTCGATCACATCGCCAATTTGGTCAATGGTTTCGCCCTGTGACGTTTTCCACGCCCGCCACTGGCGCCCGTATACATCTCCAAGCTCGCCATACGCTGCGGCAAAAGCCTTGTCTTCGAGGATACGCTCCTTAAACAGCGCCATCTGCTCGTTGTACTGCACGGCAAAGGCTTCATCCGCTAGAGCACGCCGGCCGAAGTCGGTCATGTCCGGTCCTTCGTATTCCGCACTTTCCACCCAGCGCTTGAAGGCCCATTCATTCCAAATATTATTGTTGTGCTGGAGTAAATAGCGGATATTCGTGTCCCCTTTTAAAAACCAGAGCATTTCAGAGGCAATCAGTTTAAAAGCGACGCGCTTGGTTGTTAAAAGCGGAAACCCTTCCGCTAAATTAAAGCGCATCTGCCGGCCAAATACGGAGATCGTACCCGTACCGGTCCGGTCTTCTTTTTTATTGCCGCTTTGTAAAATATCCCGGCACAAATCAAGGTATTGCTGTTCACTTCTGCTCACCTGTATCTCCCTTCCGATCTCAGTGGATCGTTCACTTGCTTTCTCTTTCCCTTCCGCATCATACCAAGAAGGTTTTTTCGGTTCAAGTCTTTACAAATCTTCGTTTATCACATAATAAAACGGACCGATACAAAAGCGGGGCTTTTGATCGGTCCGTTGATTGGTTCATGACATTAACCGGCGCTTTAGCGTTCAATTGTGCCAAAATGAAACTTCGACGTTTTGCGGATCTGCTGGGTAAAACCGAGCTTCGCAAACCGTTCAGAGCGGAAATGATCCTTCAGCACCACGCGGCGCCTCGCAATCCGCTTTGCTTCACGAACGGCTTCTATCGTTAAGTCTGTATAGGAAGCGAATGACCGGAGCGGTGCAATTCCGCTTGAATCGACTGCGGTTTCAAACATGGGATCAAAATAAACGACGTCAAATGACGCATCCGGCACCCCTTTTAAATACGTGTGATAATCCGCTGCTTGAACCTGTATTTTCCTCATCGCTTCAAGCAGCGGCGCCGGACCGTCTGTCCAGGAGGCAAGTCCTTCCCGGACGATGTGCGCGATCAACGGGTTTGCTTCTACCGCTTGAACCCGCCCTGCTTCTCCGACAGCCGCAGAAGCCGTAATACTATCGGCAGCCGGACCCATCGTGCAATCTAAAAACGACATGCCGCCCGCAAGGCCGCATACGTTCACGAGCTCATCTTCTCCGCCCCCGGTCAGCCGCTTGACGCGAAACATAGCCGAGCCCGGATGAAAGAAAAAAGGCGCCCCGCTTCCATCATGCAGCTCAAGCCGCTCCTTTGATACGAGCAGCACCGGACACTCGTAAAAAGCAGCCAGTTTGCTGACTGGCTGCTTGTTTCGTTCAATAAAGGCTGCACCAAATTGCTCAGCGAGCGCCGCTGCCCTTGCCTTCACGCGGGCATCGGCACGCTGGGAGGTGGTGACGACAATCACTGGCAATGCTGATCGAACGCGGTCGTTAAATTCGCGATAATCGCACCGAGATCCTGGCCTTCAATTTGCTCGCGGGGCACAAAGTGCACGACTTTGTTGCCTTTTAACAGCGCCATTGATGGAGAAGACGGCTCGAATTCCGGCATCCACGCACGCATGGCCGCCGTTGCTTCACGGTCCTGGCCGGCAAAAACGGTTACCAGACGGTCCGGCGCATGCTCATTCATAGATGCCTGAACCGCTGCCGGGCGGGCAAGCCCTGCCGCACAGCCGCACACAGAGTTAATCACCACAAGTGTTGTGCCCTCGGCTGACTCCATAAAGCTGTTTACTTCTTCTTCCGTTGTCAGCTCGGTAAATCCGGCGTTTGTCAGTTCCGCGCGCATCGGGATCACCATTTGCTTCATGTATTCTTCATATGCATTCATCTTTATTCCTCCTTATTGGTTCCGGGCTTCTGTCATTTGCTTCCACACCGAACCTTTTGCTTCTTCTCCGCCTTCAATTCGTTCAATAGCCATCATAATCTGCATTTTCACTTCGAATTCCGGATCATCTGCTGCCTCGCGCAAAGCCGGAAGCGCGGATTCGTCTCCGGCTTCATATAAAAACATCGCTGCACGCCAGCGGACGATTTTGCTTTTGTCCTTCAGCGCCCGGGTCATGGCATCGGCGGCTTCCGGGAATCCAAGGTCACTCATGCAGTCACCGGCTGTACGCCGTACTGTCACAGCCGGATCTTCGAGCGCTTTCTTTAAAACAGGCAAAATACGTTTGTCTTCAATCATGCCCGCATACACGACCGCCAAACGACGGATCGCTGCTTTTTCGTCCTGAAGTGCCGCTTCTAACAGCGGCATATCCGCAAGATCCGGGTCCGGCATTTGCTCCAGCTGCTGGTATCGCTTGCGCCAGTCCGCCTCGCCAAGCCACGCGTCCCTATCAGGCTTTGTGCCGTGCTCTTTATGCTGCACGAGCGGCCCGCCAGCCTGCGCCGCTTCCACCAGACGCTCCACCCGCTCTTTCGGATAAGCCGCCATGACTTCTTCAAGCAGTTCAGGGGCAATGGCCTCGAGCTCGCCGTAGCGAATGCCAAACTCCTGCCATTTGCGCTCTAAAATGTAATTGTCGCCGCCTGCTTCGGTCAATTTTCTGAACGCGTCCTGGCAGTAATCCGGCAGCGCCAGCCGCTTTTCTTCATCGGCTGAAACAAGCTTTAACTGCAGCGGAATGCCCTTGTACACTTGAATAAAGGTTTCCACTTCCCCATAGTGCTCAAGCGGCTTTGCTGCCCTTTCTTCTGTGCCGCTTTCTCCGAATGCCGCGCGGACGTTCGGCAAAATATCCTGCCAGTCGAAGCGTCCGTTCCGCTCAAGCGCGATAAAGTCAGCCACATGGTACACACCGCGCACACCTTCAATATTTAAAATGGCTTGAATGACGTCAGGAGCACCTTCTGCCGTTTCCGGTTTGTAGTTTGTGCTTTTTCCTGCCGCAAGCTCTTCGTCCAAAATCACTTTCATCGTATTTGGACTCGGCGTCGGTTCGATTTTTAAAATCTTCATGCAGGACTCCTCCTCGTTTGGAAAAAAATCCGTCCTGTTTCAGGGACGGATTTATTCCTTGTTTCGGTCATTTACTTTTTTCAGCGCTGCGATACGCGCCGGATCTTCTTCAAAGTATTCGATCAAGTCCGCGATCCGGTTAATAGAATCGGCACTCAAGTGATGTTCAATTCCTTCTACATCTTCGTAAATATGTGCTTCTTCCACTCCGATCACCGACAGAAACCGTTCAAGCAAATCGTGCCGCTCCACTAAACGCTGGCCGATTTTTTGCCCTTTTGCTGTTAACACAAGGCCCCGGTACCGCTCGTAGACAAGGTATTCATCCTTATCAAGCTTTTGAACCATTTTCGTTACGCTGGACGGATGAACCGACAGGGCACCGGCGATGTCTGAAACCCGGGCATATCCTTTTGTATCAATCAGCAAATAAATCTGTTCTATGTAATCCTCCATACTCGGTGTCGGCATAAGGACGTTCCCCCTGACATTGTCATCAATAAAAGTGTACTATAACTATTCTTTCTAAACAAGGAAAAAGCCGGGCATGAGCCGGCTCAAGAAAGCTTATCTCCGTACTGTTTTAGTTTTTCTCCGATGGTGCATTCGGAAATGCAAAATTTATGTGCTGCAATTTTGCCTCTTTCTTTACGCAGTGTGCTTTTCACGAGGCAGTCTTTGCAGTACGTATTCAGTAGCTCTTCCACTTCGAGCAGCAGTTCTGTTCGGCTCAACACGTGGCACCTGCCTTTCACGTTAACTTCCGATCTCCGCATGGCTGGAGATCGATGTGCCTTCAAGTGCTTGCTTGGCAAGCTGGTCAGCTTCTTTATTGTGCCTTCTATCCACCGGTTTGTAAAGTGGCTTGAGTCGCATGGACGCGATTTTTTCTTCAATTCGCGCCAGGAAGCGGGCATGGGTTTCCTCATAGCATGGCCAGTCCCCGCCCAGCTGGTTTAACACGGTAAGTGAATCACCGGTAATCGTTACCGGCTGGCTGTTTGCCCCAATCTCCTCAAGCTTTTGCATCGCAAAATAAAGCGCCGCATACTCGGCTTCATTGTTTGAATCAAGCCCGTCGAGACGGGCATTTTCGCGCAGACGGTAACGCCGGCCGCCTTTTGTGTAGTAAATCGCTGTACCCACACCGGTGCTAGACGATTCGACGTCAAACCCGCCGTCAAACAGCACGGTAATGTTCTCCGGCTCTTCGTCGAGTTTTTCATTTAGCTTTTTAAATTCCTTTAATGTCCATTCCTGGCCAAGCTCATCGACAATCTCTATTTCCTTTACGCGGCCGGTTTTCAGCAGGTCGTCAGCCGTTTTCTGTACGAGGTGCCGGTCAACCGGTTCCGACGTAAACGTTGTTTTCACGCCTTTAAAATCATATATAAAACGGATTGTCATTTGCATTTCGCTGCCTCCATTCTTTAAAATAAGAAAGAAAAGATCGGGGGAATGACTATGTTTGAAGTGTATACAGACGGAGCCTCAACCGGCGATCCCGGCCGGGCGGGCGCAGGTGTTGTGATTCGCTGGGACGGTAAAACCGAACGATTTTCCATTCCGCTCGGAGAAATGGATACGCATGCGGCCGAGTTTACGGCCGTGATTAAAGCACTTGAGCTGTGCAAGGAACGGGGTGCCCAGACCATTTCACTCCGGAGCGACTCCCAGACGGTCGTAGCCGCTATTGAAAAAGAATACATTCATAAGCCAGCCTACAAACCGCTCCTGCAGACCATTTTAACGATGGCCGATGAATTCCCGCTTTTTTTCGTAAAATGGATTCCATCCAAACAAAACAAAGCAGATCAGGAAGCCAAAAATGCGGTGCGGGCCAACCCGTAAAGGATTGAGGCTGTCTCCCCATCAGTTTCTTCAAAATCAGAAATGATTATGTACGCATCCTGCCTCAATCAAAGCCAAATGGGTCAACTTCTGTGTAGCCTGTATGGCGAGCGAGGCGGGACAGCCCCTTCATGCCATGTTCCTCTATAAAGGAAACTGCTCCTTCACCTGTACCGGTAAAAGCCGCCTGCTCCCATGACCAATCCAGCGGAACATCGCAATGAATTTCCGCCAATCGTTCTGACATACGGAGCATCTCTTCGCCTTCACGCAATTTTTTTTGAAGCGATGGCGTCATGCCGTCAATCCCGGCCAGGACACCTTCTGTTGTGCCAAACTCGCGAATAAGCTTGAGTGCCGTTTTTTCCCCAATGCCTTTTACCCCCGGATAACCGTCGGCCGCATCACCCATCAACGCTTTTACATAATGAAACTGCTCCGGCTGGATGCCGTATTCTTCGCGAAACAGCGCTGCATCATACGTTTTCCAATTGCCGTATCCAGTTTGCAGCAGCCACACATAATTGTGTCCGTTTAACAGCTGCAAAAGATCCCGGTCGCCGGTTAAAATGTATGTTTCCGTTTCCTTTGTCCACTTGGAAATGGTGCCGATGCAGTCATCTGCTTCATAATTTCTTACCCCTGCGTTGTGCAGAGAAAACGCTCTTGTGGCCTGCTGCGCCAAATCAAATTGCGGCGTCAGCTCTGCTGGCGGAGCCGGGCGGTGTGCTTTGTAAGAATCAAACATATCGGTGCGGAACGTGTCTTTGCCCATATCCCAGCAGACCGTAATGTGGGTCGGTTGAATACGGTCAGCGGCTGCAAACAAATGGCGGATCAGCCCTTGCACCGCGTTGGTTGGAATTCCGTTTTCATTGTACATAAACCGGCCACTCGGGGCGGTTTGAAAAAAAGAACGGAATAGAAGAGCCATTCCGTCCACAAGCAATAATTTCTTAGATGTCATTTATATCCTGCCTTTCTCTTTCAATCGGGCGCGATTCGTCACTCGACCATTCGCTATAGCTGCCCGGGTAAAGCTTTACATTGGTGAAGCCCGCCTGCTGCAGGGCTAAAATATTTGGTGTTGCGGATACGCCTGAGCCGCAATACACAATAACCGGCTCATCCGTTTCTATCCCAGCAAACCGTACCTGCTGCGCTTCGGCGGGCTTCCATTTGCCGTTTTCCATCGCTTCGGCAAAAAAACGGTTGATCGCCCCAGGAATATGACCAGGCACTCGGTCAAGCGGCTCGGATTCGCCTAAATAGCGCTCCGGTGCTCTTGAGTCGATCAGCAGCGCTTCGCCTGATGCCACTTCTTTTATAGAAGCAATCATATCCGGCTGAAGCTGAACCGTAAACTGTCCTGATTGACGATGCGGCTTTGGCTGCTCTCTTGTGACCGGAAGGCCTTCGTTCGTCCACGCGGCAAAACCGCCATCCAGTATGCAGGCATGTTTGTGTCCGGCATACGTCAGCAGCCACCAGAGACGGCCGGCAAACATGGAAACCCCGTCATCATATGCCACGACAATGGTATCATCCGACACACCGCAGCTTTCCATAAATGCCGCAAAAACGGTCATGTCTGGCAGCGGATGACGCCCGCCGCCCTGTCCTTTTTCACCCGACAGGTGATGATCCAAATGAGCATAATGAGCGCCGGGAATATGCCCCTCCTCGTATAAAGCAGCCCCTTTTGCCGGGTCAGCTAAATCAAACCGGCAGTCAATCACCACGACCCCATCCTGTTTCTCCTTCAGCCATTCCGTTGTGACGATCATCCAACCGCTCCTTTTCCATTAACGTTTTTACATGCTCCTTCGGGTCCCAGCAGTCAAAGCGGTAATCTGGCTTTGTGCGGAACCCGAGCCGGTGGCATGTATACACCATTCCGCCCGGCTCCCTTACTGCCCGAAAATGCTGGCAGGTGGCACAGGCGTGAAACCGCGACTTACGAAATGTCACGAAGAACCTGCTCCCACTCGTCGATATTGCCGGTTTGTTCGAATACAAGCAGCCACGCTTCAAACTGCTCTTCTACATCAAGGCGCATCGCTCGTTTCAGCTCGGCCGTTTCATGGTCAATAAAAGCGAAGGCACTGGCCAAAAGCCGTCCTTTTTGCTCCAACAAATAGCCGTCAGCAAGCCCTTCGATCTGCTCCTGCAGCTTTTGCATCATCGCCTGCTTTTCATTTCTTTCAAAAAACGCTTTGGCATTTTTAAACAGGGACAGTGTACCTGAAAACGGCTCAATCGGCTGATCTGAAAAAGCCGTTTCAAACTCTGGAACCAAAAGCTTCCCGGTTTGAACCTCAGAAAGCAGCAGCTCCGGCTCGATCATGCTGGCTTTGTTGACCAGACGCGATTGTTTATCCTGCATTAATTTTGCACCGTGATTTTCCACACGGATAGAAGTGGCCCGCATTTCCTGTGCCAGGTCATAGCCGACTGACTGAAGCAGCTCTGAAAGCGCCCGCTGAAGAGCCGTTTTCGTATCCTGCTGGCCGCTTAAGGTCGCCGGATTAAATGATTCCTTGAAAAAGTCGGAAAAGCGGTAAAATACACGCTGTTTGACGTAGTGGACAAGCTCATCTAGCTCCTGCGTCATTCGCTTTTGTTCGACTTCTGTTGTTTCCGCTTCGATCGCTGCGGTCATTTTGCCCTGCTTCGCCCGCAGCTCCTCCCGTTTTTGTTCACCCTGATTGACACTTTCTTTGGCAGCCGCGATCAGCTTTTCGAGCTGGCTCACACCCCGCTCGGCTTCCGCTTCGGCCGACTGCACCGCCATCTGGGCAAGATCGCCGGTTAAAAAGGAACGGAACGAATCTTTAAATGGCTTCATGCCGGACTGCGGATGATCCCACTCGCCCCGCATTGCTTCCTCCACTGCCTGCATGCTGGAGACGCCATGCAGCCTTGGGAACCGGATGCCGTATTGCAGCAGCTGGTCTCGGACATAGTCTTTTACATCGTTTAATTCTTCTTCGTTTGCGGCCAAATCGATCGCGTTAATCACAAAAAACATTTTATCAAGCTCAAATGCATCTTTCACACGGCCGAGCTGAATTAAAAATTCACGGTCCGCTTTTGAAAAAGCATGGTTGTAATACGTAACGAACAGGATGGCATCCGCATTTTTAATGTATTCAAACGCAACACCGGTATGGCGGGCATTGATTGAATCTGCTCCCGGTGTGTCCACGAGCGTGATGCCAAGCCGTGTAAAATCACAGTCGTAATATAAATCGATCGAATCAACAAAACAGCTTTTTTGTTCTTCCGCCACGTACTGCCGGAACAAATGGAGATCGACGCGCAGCGTTAAATCCTGCTGCGCCCGGTACGCATCGAAGCCTGCGGCAAAAGCGCGTAAAAAAGACAGGTGAATTTTTTCTTTTCCTTCTCCCTCATTCGCAGCGAGTACGCCCGGTACAATGGTGAATGCTTCCTCGAGCGAAGAAGCGCTCCGGCCAAACAAGCCAAGTGACGCATTTACATCAGCCAGCATAACTGCTTCTGGCTTCAAGTGAACATCAGCAGTCCGGTGCGCATGCTCACTGTCCACCGGATGAATCCGGTTAACGGCCGCTGTCGTCGGATTAGGAGAAACCGGCAGCACCTTTTCGCCGAGCAATGCATTCGCAAACGATGACTTCCCGGCGGAAAAAGCACCGAACAGCGCGATCGTGTACGTTTGATTTTCAAGACGGGCCGCTTTTTGCAGGGCGCCATCCACAAACCGGGCAAATCCAGGTATATGCGCAAGGCGGCCGGCCATTTGACGCAGTCTCGTTACCACGGCTTTCGTATCTCCTTCTGCTGCCTGCGACTGCTCGGGCGCTTCAACCGTTTCAACACGGCTTTTTTCTTCTGCTGCCCACTGCTCTACACCATCGTATAAAACGGCTTCTGCATCCTCGGCCTGCCATTTTTCCTGCAGCGTATGGAGAATGCGCGGCAAAACAGGATCTTCCTCGGACACGATCCGGCGAAGCAGCGCTTCTCTTTCCGTCCGTTCTCCTTCAAGCACCGCAAGCGTCTGCTTTGCTTGAAGCCGTTTTGCCCACACCCTGTGTTCTTTTTCGTATTGAGCGTATTCGTGATCAAGCTGTGCGGTTAAAACAGGCGCGGCTTCGTTCTTCCAATCCTCCGACACGGCACGGGCCCGCTTTTTCACAAGAGAGGCAACATCCTCGGCATAATTCAAAACGGCATCCCCGGTTACGCCGGCTCCCGGCTTAACGGCCTCTTTCGCCACAGAATCATCGACCGGTACCGAAAGCGATTCTGCTTTTAGCGCAAGAGCCGGATCGTCCAGGCGGCTTTCCTTCAGCCAGGCCGCACTTGTCTGGCGAATCGCCCACTCCAGCTGCGCTTCCGTTTGCTTCCCGATATCCTCTACAAACAGCCGGAGCCGCTGCTCTCGTTCTTCTTCGGTTTTCTTTTTCGCAAACAGCAGGCCGACTTTAAAATCCGGCCGTGTTGATTCCAAATAGCTGCGTGCTTTTTCACGTGTGGCAGCCGGCATTAAAATCGCATTTTTCAGCACATCGTCGCGTCTTGCTTCATACTGCTTCAGCCAAAGAGAGGCATCCCGCTTTTCCATTTCTGAGCGGAGGGCTGCTTCTCTTTCTTCAATTGATTGGGCGCCTGCTTCTTCTACAATGGCTTCAAGCGGTTCTGCTGTTTGCTTTTGCTGCTCCGCGAGCCACTCCATATGCTCATGTACCAGGCGGTTCATCATCGTCTGCGCCGACTGCTCTGACAGCTGCTCCCGCTTTTGGATGCTGTCTTGAACGAGTGCCTGCACTCTTTCAAAATCATTATAAGGAAGGGAACGGTTACGCAGACTCGTAAAATAAAAAGCTTCCGGTTCTACGTTCCACGTCGCAAAAGAATCCTTGACGGACTGGCGAAACGCATCGAACGATAATTCTTCTTCTTTATGCTTATCAATCTGGTTAATGATTAGGAACAATTTGACGCCATGAGACAGCAGCTCTTTTGTATAAATAAAATTCAGCTCAGATTGAACATGGTTGTAATCCATTACGTAAAACACCATATCCGCTAAATGAAGCGCCGATTCCGTAGAAATCCGGTGGGCATCATCCGTTGAATCCACTCCCGGCGTATCCATTACAGTCACATCCGGCGGCAGGCTGGAGCCGGCATGGCCAATTTCAATCGAAGCGACTTCATCGCCATCTTTTGCAAATTTCTTCACATGATTCATGTCGTACGGCGCCTTGAAAAGAAGCGGGCGTCCGTGATGATAATGAATTTTCGCAAAATCCTCTGCAGCCGGCTTGATTTTTACTACATTGGCGCTTGTGGGAATCGGGCTCGAAGGCAGAAGGGCTTCTCCTGTTAGTTCATTAATCATCGTTGATTTGCCGGCCGAGAAATGACCGCAAAACGCAACAATCAATTCTTTTTCGTGCAGCTTGCGCAAAAACAAAGCCGCTTTATCCGCGCGCTCTGTGTCCCCATTATGTAAAAACTGCTCATATAAACCGGCCGTACGTGTACGGATTTCTTCAAGTGTCCGTTCAGCTGTTTGCGTTGCCATAAGAACATTCCTTTCGATGCAAAGCGTTTTCTTTTTATTGTATACGATTTCGCGCCAATAAAAAAGGATACAGAGCACCAGCTTTTGCCGGTTTTCTATATCCTGTTCCACTTTATTTTCTTAAGGCAGGCGCTTTGCTTCCTTTTCCAGTATGATCAAGCACGTATTTCATCACACCGCCATATGTAACAACCGTTGCTGTAACAAATAACCAGACCATTCAAACGCCCACTTTCATATTTGATAATTGATAATTGATAATTGATAATTGATAATTGATAATAATTTTCATCCTCATTTATATGGTAGCACCTTTTCGAAAAGAACTCAATAAAAAAAAGATGCTTGATTGAGCACCTTTCAGACTGTCGAAAAATGATTGATAACCATCACAAGAATAGGATAGATCGGCGGCTTCCGGGCAGCTCCGCTTTCCATGGGGCAGGCGCTGGCCGGACGCCGCCAAGTGGCTTGCACCAAGAGTGTATAGAGCTAAAAAGGTTGTTCTTTTTCTTTTTAAACAAGAGAAAAATGTTTATCCAATCCCTGGCTGATTGATCTTCAACACCACTTATCGGCTCTTCTTTGAAAGAGAAAGACTTTGTCTACACACTGAAAGGTGCTTGACTAAGCACCTTTTTCCTTCGTGTTGAAAAACAAAGAGGCCAAGAGGAATTTGTTTTCCAAAAAATATATGGGGCATGTTTCATTTTTAGCTAACCCGAAAGCCTTCCCTTTTGAAAAAAGTGGCAGCGGGGCTGCAGGCTGGCGGCTGTGCTGACAGCAGAGGCGAACGCTGAACCAGCCATCGCTTTGCGCTGTCCCTTTTACCCTGTCTGCTCGTCCCTCGGGAGTCTACGCCGACAGCCCTCCGCCCGTTGTGTTTCTGAAAAACAGAGAAGTTGAAAGGTTTTTTCTGTTCTTTCCAGCAAAGAAAGGGAAACACACTGGGTTTCACTGGCTTCCTTTCCTCCCCACAAAGGCGGCAGGCGCGGGGCGGAGATTCCTAAGGGCCTAGCGGGACAGGTGTGATCGGCTTTACCGCAAAGCGGTGAAAACGATCTCACCGCCTGCCCCTTGGAAAGCGGAGCCCCGCGAATGCCGCTTCTTCTATGCTTCGGCTAAAAGCGGTCACACACAGGGGGATCAAGCCAGAATGAAAGTGCCCCCTTATATTTCAACAAAATGAAAAAAGATGCTTAATTAAGCACCTTTTTCAATATTAAGCACAAGCCGGTAATCGCCGGCGTCTTGAAAAGAAAGCGGCAGTTCGATTGCCTGCTTGAATCCTGAAATTTTCGAATCGCCCACAATAATTGTCGGCGGCGTAATATCGATTTTGATCCCTTTTGCAGACAGGGTCATGCCCATATTGCCGGCGACCATGTTTACAACCTCTCCTGCAAATGACTCTACCATTTCTCCTTCAATCGGCATGCCGAACATTTTCTCGCCAAGGCGGGCAAACGCCTCTTCTGGCCCATCTAATATAATCCGGCCGGGCAAATCTCCTGTAATACCGATAAAAACCCCGATAGCATGGTGATGAAACGATCCATTTAACAGCTTTGGCTGTCCTACAGTCAGTTCGAGCGGAACGATGGCTTTAAACGCCTCCACTGAGCAGTTGAGTACTTCTTTAATGATGTTGTTTTGATCTTGTTGCATCTGGACCATTGCAGCACCCCCGTGTGTTTTTTCCTATTTTACAAGAAAAGACACCGGGTGTCAGCACTTTTTTACCAAGTCATTGGAACTACCAATGTTTTTCGTTTATTTTTCATTTTTATATGAAAAACAACCCATATCTTCTTAACTTTTGGAAAAAGGATACGATATAATACTCAGATGTGATTTTTCATACTTATATTTTACTATACTGGAGGAAAAATGGATGCGCACGATTTTAGTATACGTTTATTGCTTTCTTATTTGTTTTACAGCAGCCCTTCTTACCGCCGATTCAGCAGCCGCTGCTTCTAGTGTAAAAGGCACATTTGTGGAAGCCGTTTATACCACTGTACAAATTGATGATGAAACGACAGAAAAACGGTTATCCGGTGTCACCATCGAAAATGAGCAGAGGCGAACGACAACCTTTGCCCTCGATACGAATGCGTCTTTATCAATTAACGGTATCGGCGTTACAATTGAAGCTTTTAAAACGGGAATGCCTATTGAGGCGACGATTGACCTGCGCCGCGTTAAAGCAATGACCGGCCAGTCATCAAACATACCAGGGGCCATAGATACAAGAGACAAAGTATTAACGGGAACGATCAATCGAATCGATCCAAATGGCGGCTTCGTTTCCATTCGCCTTGGTAATAACCAGACGAAAACTTATTACCTGAATGACCGAACAGAAGTATTCAAAGGAACAAAACTCGTCGACTTAAGTGTACTGTACGAAGGAGACCGGGTGAAGCTTACCTTTTCTTCTTATAACACTCCCTACATACAATCCATTGACGTGAATACGCAGGGAATCAAAATAGAGCGCCTGGTAAGGGGAACAATTCAAACAATTGATCCGATTCGCCGTAAGCTGACCATTCAAAATGAAAAAACATTTAAAGACTGGAAGTGGGACGACAAACTTCCCCGCCAGACAACCAGCTATACATACACTGCAAAAACACCCATTTACGTCGGCAATCAGCCGATCGCGATTGACAAAGCCCGTTATTACCGAAACAACGAAGTATATTTTGTGACGGTGCGGCAGTTTGATAAAGAAGTCATCCAAAAAATCGTCATTAAAAAGGGCAACGAGCGGACATTTTATGAACCGATGCTTTCTGTCTCGCTTGCTCAGAAAAAACTCACTCTGCAAAAGTCGGGCTCGGTTTCTTACCACCCAGGAACCATCCTGATTCGAAATGGGCGCATTGTCGATGCCAGCAGCCTTCCTTTTAAAGGCTCTGCTTTTGTGGTAACAGATGGACGGCAGAAAAGTGAGTATGCCAACGTCATACACATTACAAATGATGGATTCGACAGTCCAAACCTGGTTCATCACTCGCTTTATTTTGGACGTTTAACTGGGACAAGCAGCTATCAGCTGTCGCTATCCAATGTGCAGAAACTAACGGAAAACAGATGGACAGCCCTGCCAAATACTTCTCTGGCATTCAGCAATGATACAGCAAGCGTTGAAGACTTTAGAGAAAACGTCCTTACAATCGTACCGCAGCAGGATGAAGTAAAAGAGCATCTCGGCTCTTACGGGTATTTTTATGTATCAAACGGCCATATTGTCGGCATGCACCTGATTGGCGAAACCAGTTTGAAGGCACAGCTCATCTCGGTTGGCCGTTTAGAAAAAGTCACGTACGGCTCTTTACAGAATGACCCTACGAAAACGGCACCTGTAAAAATAGATGTTCGAAATGTAAGCCGCTTTATGGGCGGTGCCTGGGACGAAGCAGGCTACATTAAAAATATGGACATTCAGCAAACAACCTTCATCCGGGACGGGCACGTGATTTCCGCAGAAGAGCTGAACGTCCATGACCGGTTGTACATCGTCCATGAGTCGGTTGTAAAAGGCCGGATCATTCTTGTTAATTAATAAACGTTTCAATGAAAGGATGTTTTGATGAACAAACTACTTGCTTACACTGCAGCCCTACTGCTCGCTTTGAGCGCTTCTTTCCTTTTTACGAGCGCTGCATCGGCCGCGCCGCTTGATTATAATGGCGGCGTGTACAATGAATACACATATGAAGAATATGTATTTGTCTCCGGAAAGCCGGTGAAATTCAGCGGGAGAGTGACCGTTTCTGGGCGCGAAACGGACACACAGCGAACAGAAACATACCGCTATACCCTGACAGGTCCTGGTACGAAAGATAAGCTGACCCGAAGTGTTTCTTACGTAACGGATATCGATGAAAAAACGGAAAAAGGACAAACCACTTCCCAGACATCCGTTAAAAGCTATTCTGAAAAAATCGCCATCGACACTGAAACATACACGCTTGACGATTATCAGCTTTCTCAGGGAACCGTCACGGACAACCGGCCCGCATCAGACTACTATTCCGGAAATGCAGCCGGACGAAAAACGTATATCCAAAAAAGCAGTGGCGCACCTGTGACCATTCATTTCAGCGGCCGAAATGTCGGCTATGAAAATTTTTGGGGCGCAACCGAAACGCAAATTATCGATTCTGAAGTTGTAACCAGTGGAGGTACCTTTTCTGTCACAAGCAAAGTATCGGACAGCAAAACGAAATTTCTGCAATATGAACCGCATGAGCCTGACTTGTCGAGCTTTACCGGCGGCTATGCACGTATTAGCGAACAGTCGATGATCGGTGAATATGTTTACACGCAGCCCGGCAGCAGCGTTGAACAAACCGTTCAAGTCGGCCAGGAAAGAGTTCCGCTTATTGAAAGGCTCATTGTGCCAAAGTTTCGTGACTTAAATGGACACTGGGCAAAGGAAGATATTGAACAGCTGTATGCCCTTGGTGTTTTTGATGATTCCAGCACTTTTTTCTCACCAGGCACCCGAATGAACCGCTATCCCTTTATTGTGGGTGTTATGAAAGCAGCGGATATCCGCGTGCTGGAGCAGCCGAAAAAGCAAAAAACACCGAAAAAAGCTATTTTCTCTGATCTTGATCCGCAGGAAAAAGATTATTTATATATTGAAAGTGCTTATGCAAAAGGCATTTCAAAAGGATACAGCGCCACAAAGTTTAGTCCAAACAGCGCGCTTACCCGCGCCGAAGCAGTAGCCATTTTAGTTCGGGCACTCGGTCTTGAATACCGGGCACCGGATCCTGGCTACCATACCGGCTACGTCGATGATTCCTCTATTCCGAAATGGGCCAGGGACAGTGCGTACGTCGCGACCCAAATTGGTCTTGTTTACGGTGATGCAAACAACCGGTTCAACCCGACCAAGGCACTCACAAGAGCAGAGGCTTCTGCTCTAACAATCCGGTTTCTTCATTTCATGGAAAAAGACTTAAAGCAAAACTACCGGGACGATATGTTATTTTTCCAATAAGCGAAAAGGATGGCTTTTATGAACGTTTTTACTCAAACAAAACGGCTTGTTTTCCTGCTGGTTTTTATGATGGCCGGGCTCGCCTCCTCTGGCTCCGGACAAGCAGCCGTTCCATTTTCCGATGTCAGCCCCAATCACTGGGCGTACACATCGATTGATTGGGCTTATACGAATAAGCTTATATCCGGCTACGCCAACGGAACATTCGGCTCGAAGCGGACTCTTACGGAAGCTGAATTTCTCGTCATGCTTACCCGGTATGACTGCTCGGGTGACCCGCAGCCGAAAAGCCAGACGGGTGACCGCCACTGGGCTGCTTCAGCGTATGCTTATGCAAAAAGCAAGCATCTGCCGCTCAAAGGCTACAGCGATTCAACGCTTCGGGACAAGCCTGTTACCCGTGGACAGGTTGCCCGAATCGTGGCGGCTTTTCATGGCTTCGACTTAAACGAGCATCATGCTGTTCAATACATGTATATAAATCAGCTTTCAAGCGGCAAAACAGGCGTGAAGGATTATGCGGATTACGGAGCGGCCCAGTCATTAAACCGGGCGGAAGCGGCTGTTTTCCTGCACCGCCTCGCCGAAAAGGGCAAATGCCAGCTGACAGGCCTTACTCAAGATGCTGCGGGCAAAGACAACAGTAAATACCCGCTGCCTGCTGATTTTCTTCCCGAGGGCACCGTTACGTTCCCGGAGCCGGACGGCACAACGCCGTCACCGGGCAGCCTGCCTGCCAGGGATTCACGCATTGAGGATATCGACATTGAAAAAAGAACTCTGACAGCCAATGGAATCAATTCAACCTTCATCACACTGTCTCTAAAGGATTGCTACGGCAACCCTATTTCATATGATGAATCTTTTTCTTTCCAGGCTTTTTCTCAATCAGGAGGAACGGTTTCGAACGGCCAGCCTGCTATAGAGGAATCTCCGGTTGAATTAACGTTTGAAGTTTCCTCTTCAGCAGCTTATACCCAAACAGACGGACCTGATGTAACCGTCAAAGTAACAGCACCTGCTCTGACAAGCGAAAGGAAGGATACGATTTCATTCCAGTATGCGGGGCAAAAGACTGAAAACGACAAAATGGCGTGCTACCGGACCCCTCCTGCTGTTGATATAACATACGTGCCGAAAGCCGAGCTGCAGGTGTCATCAACCCGGTCCGAAATGGCAGCAAACGGCAGTTCAACAGCAGTTGTAACCGCTAAAATTGTGCAGCCGGGCGGTCAGACCATCTCCGATTACAACGGACGGGTGCGGTTTTATTCGGCAAAAGGAGCTCTTCTGTCAACGAGCGACGTTACTCTTTCAAACGGAACCGCGTCTACACAGGTCACGTCATTGTCTTCTTCTTCACCGGTGGAGGATACCATTTACGCCGAACTGATTCAAACGGATTCAAGGTACCGGGCGGTAAACAATGAAATTACGTCGGAAACACACAGCACATCCATTTTATACGATCCGGGTCTTTCAACGATTGCAGGCTGCGCCAGAGACGATTTGGAAGTCGCCTTTATCATTGATTCATCCCAAAGCATGACGCGAAGTGACCCGGAACGGCTGCGTGTATCTAAATCACAGAAATTACTTTTGACCTTACAGGCAAAGCTTAATGTAACGACCCGCTTTAACAGCCAGGGCACGCCTTTATACGGATCAGGCCCATTATTGCCAGTCGCACATGACAGTTTATATAATGTTTTTCAATCAGGCGGCACCAATATTGCGAATGGTATGGAAACGGCTTTTGGACAATTTCAACAGCCAGACGCAGGCACCAGAAAAATAGCCATTCTTGTCACAGACGGAAAATCAAATAAGCGCCAGGTTCTTGAAAAAGTAAAAAAAGCCCGTGAAAACGGCATCACCATTTTCACAATCGGTCTCGGTTCAAAGGAACAGCTGGATGAAGTGCTGCTGCAGCAGGCAGCCCAGGAAACGGGCGGACGCTATTTTCATGTAGAAAAAAGCAGCCAATTGAGCACAGCCTACCAGACCATTTTAACGGAATTGTCCTGTGGCGAGCTTTTTCTTGGCTGCTCACCATCCGGAAACGTCTTTTCTGCTCCCTCGCTGCGGGAAACTGAAGATACATTTTATATGAACACCTTTATCGACGAAGGCTGTAGCGGAGAGGTAAAACGAGTCATCGTTCGCTTCCACTCGTCAGAAGGGTCGATTGATTATGATTTGATCTACCGGGGACAGAGGTATTTTGCCCTGAAAAAAGACATGGAAGAAATTATCCCTTTAGCGTTAGAACGGGAAGGAACCTTTCTTGCTTTTGATAAAGATGGTATATTACTCGGGAGCCGGACAATTCCGAGACTGACAATCAAGTAAAAGGATGCCTCTCACAGGCATCCTTTTTTCTTCGTGCTATTCACTTTGATAGTTATGCTGCTTTTCAATTTGTCCATCGTCATTATGAATAATTGCCATTGTTCTGGCTTCTTCCGCCATTTTTTTTGCTTCGTCCACCGCTTCGGATTTTGAGCTAAAGGTGTTATCAGGCTCGTCTTCTCCTTCTGTTTTAACAGCCCACTGACCATCACCGTGAGGAACAACATGAAATCTTGCTTCGTCTGTACCAGCCCGGTCTTCAAAATATTCACTGCGCTCATTGTTTTCAGCCATGGAGAATCCTCCTTTTTTGAAATGGGTGTTTGTTTCACGGTACCTTTACCCGGTTAGCAGGTTTAAAAACACAAAATGGCGCCGCGCCTTGATCACCAAACACGTCTGTACCGGTAGTGGTCTTTAATAAACGCAGCATGATATTTTCCGTGAGAAGCAGCAGTCATCAAGCCTTTGTAAACATATTCTGGAACTTCTTCATAATCATAAATGCTCTGGTCCTGGAACTCGATCCGAAGAATTTGATGAAACGGATTGTAGCCCACTTTTTTTAAATGAGAAGAAAACACATCGGCCATGTCCATTTGATTTGTCTCCCCCTTGCTCCTTCGCTTTTATACATAAACTTATTTTTTCATTAACCTTTCCGTTTTACCCGCTCGTTTAAACGAAAAAGCAGCCCCCTTCTTTATCCCTAAAGAAGGAGGCTGCCAACCCGGGGCAGTTATGGTTACTCTCTGGTGGATGCTTTGGCCGGCCAGGAAGCAGTCGAACTGATAGAAGGTGAAGATAAAGCCCTTTTTAACACTCCGTTCGTCACTACAACACTGGCTATGACTGCTGCAGCCAGAGCAATCAGCGAACCAGGCAGTGCCGGCTTGACAGTCATAAGAAAAAGAATGGCTATTGTAAGCATGGTCATCATTACAGCGGAATGCCACAGTACCCGGTCCTGCACTTTCTCCATGACAGCAGCAGAAGGCGTGCTTTTGGTTTCTGCATTCGCTGCTGTAAGAATGGCTTTTAAGCGGGGGAGATTAACGATTGGACCTAGAACTGTCATCATGACGAGCAAAGCTAGTGAGATATTGATCCATGCCGTACTCCAACCCCATAAAGAAATAACTAAATAAAGACCTGGAAATAAAATAAAAATGACACTAATCGGCATGAGCCCGTCCATCTTTACGGCTGCAGCACACCAACTTTGTAAAGCAGCCGTGCTCCTGCAATAAAGCATATTGACCATAGCCGTCAGTGTAACACCGACGGCGGCAAACATGATCACTGTGCCGAGCACATGAAAAAACAGCATAACATTATACATCGTTTTCCCTCCTCCTTTTTCACCGCGCATCCCAATTATAGCCTGGTTTTACAAATATATGAATACTTTTTTATTATTGGCTCATACAAGCCGATTGAAATAACATGGAGTCAAAATGGTCAGGTGCGGTCAAGCTTACACTTACATCCGCACTCTTGAAAATGAGTTTCGGCGAACAAGCTGCGACAGGTATAAAAATAAGAAATGAATACATCAAAAAGACGCCTTCCCACCAGAGGGAGCTTTTTCTTTTGCAACAATAAAAGCCCGCCGGTTATGGCCGGACGGGCTATTTCATTTATTTTTTACTATTTTATTTATCATGCTTTAAAACAAAGAAGAGTATCTCTCATGATCATACGTGCCGTCATCGAGCTCAGCTTATTTTAAAGATTATCTTGCATGATTACGGGCATGTTTTTCGTCAAACACATGGTTATCCAGGTATTTGTGGAAGAACCATTCACCAGCGGCAATCAAAATTGCTGAGATAAAAGCAGCTGCGAGAACATCTCCATCATTGATAAAAAGTGATTTTCCCATAAGCCAAACAACAAAGAAAGCGAGTACTGCATCTGATACAGTGGCAATGGCGTTTCTCTTAGTATGATCTGCATGACGGGCATGATCATCGCCTACTTTGCGAAAAACAAGTAAATCACCGAGTACATAAGCAACTACTGTAAGAACAGCACTGATAAGAAGTGTATCACTGAACTCCCCGTCGTAAATGCCCGTAAGGACAATCCCTAGTACAACTGCAACCATAACAAATTTGATAATAAGTGCTTTTACATGATCCACATTGCTTCCTCCTTTTTCTTTGATGCTCATGTAATACCCCAAATAAAAAGAATAAACACTTATTTAATCGTTTTCATAAATATAGAAAAAGATTCTTTTGGAAATAGGGTGGCATCGTCGCTCACCTGATCCCACGCTTAACGCAAATCATGGTACGCAAAAAAAAGCCGCCCGCGCGTGGGCCGCTCATTTTTTCTTTTTGTCCTTGTACCCGTTCCCATTTGAAGGATTATTGATGATGCCTGCTGCAATCAATATGGTCAATCCCGTGTTCACATAAGCATCATACCTTTCCGGCATCGTTATCATTCCCACATCCTGCAGCACCATGCCGGCAAGCGATGCCACTGCGACCCACAATCCGTAATTTTTAAACCGATTTGTCATCGCGTTAGCTCCCCTCTCTGAACTCCAGCCGAATAAGTCTCACTGATGGCCACCGCTGCGACTAAACCGAACATATCGGTCATTACACGATATTCGTCTGTCACCTGGAATGCGACTGTTTTCTCCTTTACTCCGATTATTATTGTGACGCCATTGGGAGGATGAACAAAGCAAGAGAGGTGCAGAAATTTATGATTGACTACCTTGAACAAAAAGCTGCTAAACATAAAAAAGCCCGCCGAAATGATCGGACGGGCTTGTTCGTTTATAAAACTGCTTAAACGATTATCTCACCTGGTTATGAGGATGCTCGTCATCAAATACATGATGATCCAAATACTTGTGGAAGAACCATTCACCCGCTGCAATGATTATTGCTGAGACAAAAGAAGCTGCTAGAACATCTCCGCCATTTATAAACATGGATCTGCCCATAATCGAGACAACAAAAAAAGCGAGTACTATATCTGATACAGTCGCAAGGGCATTTCTCTCAAAATGATCTTCCTTGCGTTCATAATCGTAGCCTTCTTTATTGAAAATAAGCAAATCGCCGATTATGTAAGCTACAACGGAAAGAACGCCACTGATAAGAAGTGTATCACTAAACTCCGCATCGTACATTCCAGTAAGGACGATCCCTAGAACGACTGTAATCATCACAAACTTCATCACAATTGCTTTCACATGATCCACATTCTTTTCCTCCTTTTTCTTCGATGTTCAGTTAATACCCTTTATAGAAGAAATAAACAGTTATGCTTTGTTTTTAATATAGCTGTAAAAAAGAAATATTTTGCCATTGAATTGTTAATTTTTTTTTAAAATTGGGTTCTATTCAAGATGAATGCTGGTCATTACAAAAAAAGCAGAGGGCCCATGTTCTGGACTCCTCTGCTTTTTCCTTTTTCATTGCACTTTGTTTCCTAATGGCGAGACAATTGCTGCTTTGCCATTTGCACGAGGCGTTTGGTGATTTCACCATTGACACGCGACGGAGCATCGGCCCCAGGCTGGACGCCAAATTCAGCAGCGATCTCCTGCTTTAATGGATCGACAGCCTGCCGGGCTCCCGGGACCAGCAGCCGATTGCGATTGCTGCTTGACATAACTCAATCACTCCTCTTGTTTTTATTATTCGCCTTGCCTTACCAGTATGGGTCGCTCCTATTTCCTTCATCCTGAATTGTCTCTAGCCATAAATATTGTTTTTCTTTCCTTAACCTGCTCCGTTCGTTTAATTGGAAAATCACTACCACTACAAAGCTTACATTTAAAAAAGCAGCCTCTATAAGGCCGCTTTTTTATGCGTTATACTTCGTCAGATATTTCTCTTTTACCATAGCGTAACGGCCTATACTCTCTACCGTCTCCGTGGCGGAAGCAATGTCAAATAGCCTGGCAAGCTCATCCGCCTCCACTTGGATATCTGTTATATCGATTCCCTCCAGGCTTTTACCTTCGATTTTTGCCAGCAGGGATTCGTCACCATCGATAATCATTTTTTCGCCAGTATACAGCATCTTCATTTATACATCCCCTTTTTGTTTGGAAAGCATCATCAGCTTCTCGCTGCCTCTAGTAGCGGTTCAACCATATTACATCGTTACTGAACCGCTTTTCTAATTTCGTCTTCAAATATTGTATATTTCGAGCCGTCTGCTTCGTCATGGCCGCGGTGAAACCAGGCTATTTCACGAAGCTTCGGCAGGTCCATCGTCTCAAAATCGTATCCAACCTCACGTCCGGCTTCCATAATCTTTTGATTCACACTTTTTTTCAGCTTTGAGTAAGACGCAACCGCATAAAGATAATGCGCTTTTGCCGCTTCAATCTCCGCAAGAGCCGCTGGCAGCTTCTCCTCATAATCCGCAACCGCTTCTGTCCTGGCTCTTTCGAAAATTTCTTTTGCGCTCGCTCTCAGTGCAGGCGGAGCAGTTAATGCATGCTGACGTTCTTCCATTGTCTCCAAAAGCAGTTCTGTTTGAGCAATTTCCCGACGCAAAGCCGCATCTTTTGCCAGCGATTCCTCAGAAGGATTAGATACGCAGGCCTGCTGCTCCCCAAGCTCAATACGCAGCGTACCCAGTTCTTCCTCAAGTTCAACGTATTTTGCGGCCAAACCCTCCGCCGCTTCTTGGTGCTCTTTTTGTTTGGCCCGATGCTCCTTAATCAACGTGTTCAACGATTTTTTCGCCATATTCAAATCTCTCCCTCACTTTATAATTTGCGCAACTCCATATGTATTTCATTCAGCCGAGTTGCTTGCAAACATGAAATGAAGGCCCGAGGTGAAGATGCCGTGAACAATATAGATCCCTTTCTGTTTAAAGGACGGTTTTGCCAGGCTCGTGAAAAGCAGTTTAAAGCCTGTTTACATGCCCCATTACGTTTCCGTCCACCTTTAGAAATTTTTCTTCTTGAAAACAAAAAAAAGCCGCCCCCATCTTTTTTGATCAAAAGAGATGGAGACGGCGTTTTTTAATTAAGAAACTTTGTTTTCTACAACGGAAACCGACGCTTTTTTGCGGCCTAATTCGTTGAAGACGATGTTTAACACAATTGCTGTGACACTGCCGGCCACAATGCCGTTACCTGTTAAGATTTGAATGCCGCTTGGCAGCCCCGCAAACAAATCCGGTACAACGGTTACGCCAAGACCCAGGCCGACCGAGCAGGCGATAATCAGCAGGTTTTCCTGTGCGTTCATATCCACGCGGCCCAGCATTTTAATTCCCTGTGCGACAACCATTCCGAACATGGCAACCATTGCGCCGCCCAACACACTCGATGGAATAATCGTTGTGAATGCACCGATTTTCGGCACAAGCCCAAGAATGATCAAAAAGCCGGCTGTATAAAAAATGACGCTGCGTGATTTCACGCCTGAAAGCTGCATGAGCCCGACATTTTGTGAAAAAGCGGTGTAAGGAAACGCATTGAAAATACCGCCAAGCACAATTGCCAGTCCTTCTGCGCGGTAGCCTTTTGCTAGATCTCTTTCAGTTACTTTTTTATCGCAAATATCTGAGACGGCAAAATATACGCCTGTTGATTCAACAAGGCTGACCATTGCCACTAAAATCATCGTTAAAATGCCTGTCCACTCAAACGTTGGTGTGCCGAAGTAAAACGGCTGAACGAGATGGAACCAGGACGCATCCGCCACGGCGGAAAAATCAACTTTCCCCATGAAAAAAGCAAGGATCGTCCCAAGCAATAACCCGAGTAAAACAGAGATTGAACGAGCAAAGCCTTTGAAAAAGCGATACATGACGATAATCACAGCCAGTGTCGCGAATGCAAGCGTAACATTCTGGGCAGATCCGAAATCAGGGCTTCCTTGTCCGCCACCCATATTGTTCATGGCAACCGGAATAAGGGTTACACCGATAATTGTTACAACAGAACCGGTCACGACCGGCGGGAAAAAGCGGACAAGCCTGCTGAAAAACGGTGCAATGAGAAAAACAAAAATACCGGAAGCGATAATCGCGCCGTAAATAGCAGAAATGCCATTTGCCGCTCCAATGGCAATCATTGGACTGACGGCGGTAAAGGTACAGCCGAGTACGATAGGCAGGCCGATGCCGACCCATTTGCCGCGGTACACTTGAAGAAGCGTCGCAATCCCGCACATAAAAATATCAATTGACACAAGATACGTTAACTGAGCCGGCGTCATGCCGACTGCTGCGCCCACAATCAGCGGAACAATGACTGCTCCTGCATACATCGCTAATACGTGCTGAATACCGAGTGAAGCGGTTTTTAAACGCGATGGCTTCATTGGTGCACCTCCACTTTAAATTGGATTTTCCCATCCTGAAGAGATTGGATTCTGGCAAGTGACTCTACCCGTACGCCTTCCCTTTCAAGCAGCGCTCGTCCGTTCTGGAACGATTTTTCAATCACGATGCCAATGCCGGCAATCCTGCTTCCTGCCTGCTTGACAATATCCATTAAGCCAAGAGCCGCCTGGCCATTTGCCAAAAAGTCATCAATGATTAACACCGTATCCTCTTCGGTTAAAAATGACTTGGAAATAGCGATGCGGTTTGTTGTTTCTTTCGTAAACGAATAAACGTCCGCTGTCAGCAAATCATCGGTCATTGTCAGCGACTGGCGCTTGCGGGCAAATACAACAGGTACGCCCAGCACAAGGCCTGTCATAACAGAAGGAGCAATACCGCTTGATTCGAGTGTCACAATTTTCGTAATGCCTGCTCCCTCGAACAACCGGGCAAATTCTTCTCCAATATCTTTCATTAACTGCGGATCAATCTGGTGATTCAAAAACGAATCTACTTTTAAGACGTGCTCGGAAAGCACTCGTCCTTCCTGTTCCATTTTTTCATGCAGACGCTTCATGGTGTGTGTATCCTCCTTTGATTCGTCTTCAGGCACAAAAAAAGCCTGAAGCGCAACGTATTCCTCAAAAAAAGAGTGAACAATTGCCTTCAGGCAGCGAACAGACGGAGCCGTTCTCTTGTTCACTCATAGTCGGATCATTTACGGTGTCCGGTAGAAACTTGCAGGCCAATTCCCGCGATTATATGAGTGAATATGTTTAATTGATAGTCCTTATGATAGCATATTGCTCCAAAAAATCAATACGAAACACGAACATTTTATTTTTTAATTTTTTAATCATTCGTTTTATTTTTTTGTGCAGTGCGTTAGAAAAAGATAATATGGGTATTCGCCCTAACCAAAACAACAGTCCGAATTTTAGGAACAGTATGAAAAGACGAACAACGGATGATAACGACCTGTTCTCCATACAAGTCACTGATAATAATCGGGCAGGTTCGTCCAGCAAGTGATAAATTGAATGAGGAACATTAGAGAGCGTTTCTTTGTAACAAGAAATGATTTTTATCTTTTTTAATGAAGAAGATACCCTAAAGCAACCATAATATAATAAAAATCAATAATTTTTTATTGAAAAACGATAAATAACATGATAAATTCAAATTACTAATAAATAAGTGAGGTGCTTTTATGAAACAAGTGTCAACGCTCTTTTTAAAGATCGCTGTTATTTTAATGGGCGTTCCTATTCTTGCGCTGTGTATCTTTGTGGTGCCTGAGATTGCGGAGTTTGCAGCAGAACTGTATCCAGAGATGGCCTATATCAAATATCTTGTTTTTATCGATTTGTATGCAGCGGCAATTCCTTTTTATTTTGCTCTGTACCAGGCTTTTACGCTTTTGCACTACATCGACAAAAACAAAGCGTTCTCGGAATTGTCTGTAAAAGCTTTAAAGAAAATCAAATATTGTGCAATCGCAATCAGTACCGTATATGTGGCAGGCATGCCGCTCTTTTATCTTATGGCAGAGAGAGACGACGCCCCGGGTATCATTTTAATTGGGCTGGTCATCATCTTTGCCTCCATGGTAATTGCTGTCTTTGCGGCTGTTCTGCAAAAGCTTTTGCAGGAAGCCATCGATATAAAATCAGAAAATGACTCCATCATCTGAGGTGAAAACAATGGCAATAATCATTAATATTGACGTGATGCTGGCTAAAAGGAAAATGAGCGTAACAGAACTTTCAGAGAGGGTTGGCATCACAATGGCTAACCTTTCGATATTGAAAAATGGAAAAGCAAAAGCCATTCGGTTTTCAACGTTAGAGGCCATTTGCAAAGCGTTAGAATGCCAGCCCGGGGATATTTTAGAGTACAGAATGGAAGAAGATAATTAAAATAGAAACAATGAATATGAGACGTTCTTATTTATAGGGGCTGTCCTGTCATTCAATCCTAAAATGAAAAATGACGGATAGATCACGTATTTTCGTGGTCACGATTGTTCATTTAACAAATGTCCTATTCGACAGGAGGCATTATGGTGCCAACGGAGGCTTTAACGGAAACGGAAAAGGAACTTCCGCAAGCAGGAGGTTCCTTGTTTTTATACATACATATCAACACAGCCCGGTACAAAAAAAGTCTTTGACAGGAAACTGCCAAAGACGTCAGAGCTTATTTATTTTCGCCGTTCTCGCGGCGCGGCGGGCGCTTGCCCCAGTACTGATAATAGTCACAGCGGATAAATCCGTTAAATAATTTCCGTTTTTTCGTCGCCGGGCGGCCATATACTTCTTCAAAGCCTTCATGCGACGTTAACAGATAAATAGACCACGTATCAAGCGACTTAAAGGCATGGCCTAAATCGGCATACAGCTTTTCCACGCCCGGACGGTCACTCAGACGCTCCCCGTATGGTGGGTTGCCGACGATTACACCATATTCCTTATCGGTTTGGAACTTTGTTGAATCCTCTGTACGGAATCGAATTAAATCCCCTAGGCCTGCTTCGAACGCATTTGCCTGGGCGATTCCTGCCATTTTCGGATCAACATCCAGCCCTTCAATATCAAGCGGCTGATCGTAATTCGCTTTGTCCTCCGCTTCTGTTCGCACGTCATCCCATACCTGTCCGCCGATCCAGTCCCAGCCCTCTGAAATAAATTCACGGTTAAAGCCCGGCGCAATATTTTGACCGATCAGCGCCGCCTCTATTGGAATCGTACCAGAACCGCTGAATGGATCGACAAACGGTTTATCCGGATACCAGTTGGTTAATTTGACAAGAGCCGCAGCCAGCGTTTCTTTTAAAGGCGCTTCCCCCTGCCCTGTGCGGTAGCCGCGTTTGTGCAGTCCGGCTCCGCTTGCATCGATTGTCAGCGTCACTTTGTCTTTTAAAAGCGCCACCTCCAGCGGAAAACGCGCGCCTGTTTCAGCCAGCCATGTTTCCACATGATACGCTGATTTCAACCTTTCCACAATGGCTTTTTTTACAATAGCCTGGCAGTCGGAAATGCTGAACAGGGTGGATTTAACCGATTTACCCTGGACGGGGAAAGACGCGTCTTTTGGCAGGTAGTCCTCCCAGCGAAGTGCTTTTGTTTTTTCAAACAGCTCATCAAACGTTTTCGCATAAAATTCAGCTACTACCACTTTGACACGATCAGCTGTGCGCAGCCACATATTGCAGCGGGCAATCGCGGTCGCATCCCCTTCAAAATACACTTTTCCATTTTCTGTTCGCGGCTCATATCCGAGGTCTTTTACTTCTTTTGCTACGATGGCTTCTAACCCCATTGCAGCGGTTGCAATTAATGTATACATAACATCCTCTTTTCGTATTGGTTCATTTTAATGGGCTGTTAAATAAGAAATCAGTTCGGCGAGCGGCAGCGGCTTTGCATAAAAATAGCCCTGCACCACGTCGCACGCTTCCTCCCGCAGCAGCCCGAGCTGGTACTCGTTCTCGACTCCTTCCGCTACGACCTTTAAGCGAAGGCGGTGTGCCATCGTAATAATGGCTTCTACGATAGAAGCGTCCCCTTCCTCTTTATCCATCTGCTGAACAAAGCTTCGATCAATCTTCAGCTGGTCAATCGGAAACCGGTGCAAGTAACTGAGCGAGGAATATCCTGTTCCAAAATCATCAATGGACAGCGTAAAGCCAAGCTCTTTTAGTTTTGCCAGCCGTTCAATCGAGGCATGGGCATCCGGCATGACCGTACTTTCCGTTAATTCAAGATCAATACGCCCGGGCGGAATATTTTCTTCATATAAAACAGCCTGGACGGTTTCGACAAATCCATCCTGTAAAAACTGCAGTGCTGAAATATTAACAGCGGCAGAAAGATTGGTGAAGCCGTGCTGGCTCAATGTATGTAAATCACGGCACACCTGCCTTAATACCCAATTTCCAATAGGAATAATCAATCCGGTTTCTTCTGCAAGCGGAATAAAAACGTTCGGCGATACGTGCCCGTAATGCTTATTATGCCACCGGAGCAGTGCTTCTACACCAGCCGGCTTCCCCGTGGCGGCATCCACCTGGGGCTGATAGTATACCATCAGTTCACCTCGCTCGATTGCACGGCGCAGCTCCATTTCCAGGGGAAACGCTTCTTTTGTTTCTACGCTCATTTCTTCATGGTAAACGGAAAAACGGTTTCGGCCTGTTTGTTTAGAATGATACATCGCTTTGTCTGCATGGCTCAGCAATGCTTCGGCATCTTCGCCGTCTTCCGGCAAAAAGCTGATCCCGATGCTCGTTGATATGTAAATGTCCTGCCCGGCCACCCAAAAAGGAGCTGCAAGGGCAGAAATAACCGTTTCTGCCAGTCGAAACGCTTCACGCGGGTGTCGAATATGAGTAAGGGTGATGGAAAATTCGTCCCCGCCCAGCCGCGAGATCAAATCTTTATTGCCGATAAGCCGCTTCAGCCGCCTGGTCACCTCAACGAGCAAATTGTCACCTGCTTGATGGCCAAATGTGTCGTTAATTTGCTTGAATCGGTCAATGTCTAACACAAGCACCGCCGCTCTTTGATCGTATTGAAGAGATGTTTCAATCACATCTGTCATACGGGCCTGGTACGCATGCCGATTGGCGACGCCGGTTAACGAATCGTGGTGCACAAGTCTTTTTACTTCCGCTTCCGCCGACCGTTGTTCAGATATATCGGTAAAAACCCCAATATATTGTTCCACTTTTTGGCCGCTTCCGTAAACTGACAAAATGGTCAGCCATTCCGGATACAGCTCCCCATTCTGGCGGCGGTTCCATATTTCACCGCTCCACTGGCCTTTTTCTTCAATCGTACGCCACATTTTCTTGTAAAAAGCTGTATCATGCAGCCCGGACTGCAAAAAGCTTGGCTTTTTTCCAATTACATCTACCGCTCTGTAGCCGGTAACCATCTGAAAAGCCGGATTCACGTAAAAAATAACGCCGCTTTGATCCGTGACCATGACGCCTTCACGAATATGATTTACAATCACTTCATTAATCTGCTTCACATTATTTTCCATAAAAAAGGAGTCAGCTCCCCGCTAAATAGAACAAAAGCTCCCCTGTAAAGGAGAGCTGTGTTAATTACATTTAATGAACCCTGAATAACGTTCTGTAAGCCATGTTTTGTTCCATTGTACTGCAAACGGCCAGGGTATGGCCTCGTACTCCGGTGGCAATCATCTATCTGCGAAGTATCTTTATACTTCACCTTTCCATTCGTTCGTTTCCGTCCGGAAAGTGCCCCTACCAAAATTTGGGTTGCTCACTCACGGGGTTTACCTCGTTCCACCTCTGCCATTTCTGGCAAAGCTACGTCACTGTGGCACTTTCAAGGTATTCACACCATATCCGAAGACGTAGGTGTTTTCCCTGCCGTCAGCAATAAATTGCTGCCCTGGCTTATGGTTTCGCCAGGCGTGATCACTACAGGCATCACAGCACTGTGTGAGCATGGACTTTCCTCTGCGAACAAAAAATTCGCAGCGATTACCCAAACGTTATTCAATTCCGTTACTTATTATAAAAGAAGCCGCGAGATTTCGCAATGGAAATTTATTCATTATGGAGACGGTCGCCAAAAACGTGGCGCTCCAAATTCGACAGCCGCTTTAAAATGTCGAAATTGGTCGAACCAGGAGCCGGCTGCTGCTGGCGAATCGGCGCTTCCGGAACGGGCTTCCGGGCTGCAATCGTGCTGTTTTCTTTTTTCAAGCGCAGGTTTTCCTGCTGCAGCTCTTCAATTGCCTGTTGAAATACATCATAGTCTTTTATAACAAGATCTAAAAATTGATCCACCTCATCCGGGCTATATCCCCGCATAGATGTTTTAAACTCTTTTTCAAGAATATCTTTTCCTGTTAGTTTAAGTTTATCCGACAACATGCCTTGCACCACCTTCATCAAGTCCTCCCTGTTTTCATTAATTGTTTCAAAAACAGGGTCATTTGTCAATTGGGAAGCAGGCACCGGGCAGGGTTTTTGTTTTTTATAACAACGCGTAAAAGCTATCTTTTAAGTTTGTTAATACGAATGCAGTTAAGCCGACAAAGACGAAAAATAAAACTAAAATCGCACGATACAACCTGTCATTCACCCCATATTTATAGTTTCTCTAAAACAACCATTTTTCATTTTACGTTGTTTTCAAAAAAGTTACAACTATATGACAGCTGTTTTCGCGTTATTTTGACAATTTTTTTTGAAGCCGCTGCCAGCGGTGTGTCAGAGCGGCTTTTGCTGCCGTATTTGTTTGATGCTGCAGGGCCCATTCGGTTTCCCTTACCGCCAATGGAATGTCCTTCCACTTATGCTCGTACAGCTTGGCGAGTTCAACCGCCGCTTCGACAGAATGCTTTCCTTCTCCCTCGCGCACCCGTACAAATAAGGGCACCGCCTCTTGAAAGAACTGCTCCCGTTTCAGCTGCATGGCAAGGCGAAATGCCGCATCAAGCGCTACTTCATCACTGCTGCTTCCTAAAGCGGCTTGAAACGATTCTTTGGCTGCAGCTCTGTTGCCTGACGCTTCAAACCACTTTCCTACTTCTAACGTTGTCTGGTCATCGCTTCCCCCTTTATCATCAAGCACAAGACGGCTGATATGCGTATATAGAGTAATCAAGCTTAATATGTCACGCTCGTTGTGTGTCATTACCTGCAGCACCCCTTCAGGATCGCCCCGTTCCACAAAATCAAAGTAAATAATCGGAGCCAGGTGGCCGGGAACATCATTGATCCGCTGAAGTCCAAGGTGCTCTTTTTCTACGTTGACAAGCTTAACCGATTCCATTGTATGCTTAAAAAGCCGGCGGGATGCATGATACAGATCAAAATGGCCAAAAGCCGGCAGTGCCGGCACCCGCTCGCGCACAAAGGTGTGGCGGGACTTTACCTGCGGCCAGTCAAATGACTTACCGTTATACGTGACAAGCGTTGTGTAGTCTGTCTCCTGTAAAAATTTCGCATACAGTGCCGCTTCATTGCCTGGAGACGGTAGAAAAAACTGTTTGACGGTTACCCCGTCCTCTTGAATGCGTGCGGTTCCAAGCAGAAAAATTACACTTCCAGAGCCGCTCAGTCCCGTCGTTTCAATATCAAAAAAGTATAAGTCAGATGGCTGAAATCCTTTGGCTGACAATGGATGATGTCCATCAAAAAAAGCCCATTGCTGCATCGTTTTTCTGGCCTCCCTGAATGTGTAAAGACCATGGGAGGTATCGAGCGGATAATGGGTTTCGCGGGTGATGCAGTATTCACCCTCAAACTCGAACAGTTCCGCCCCTGCTGCCCTCCATGCTTCCCAGTGGCGAATCTTCTTTGGCGCCTCCACTTTTGCTGCAGCCGGCTTTTCCTCGCGCACAATATGCTTTTTTTGCCGCTGCAGCTTTTTCATTAAACTCATGTTTCGCCCTCCTTAAAACCGGCCGAGCAATTCGATGCTTTTTTGCTTTACGTTCATTCCATCAAATCCCATGCCGACACAGGATGGACAGCCATTTTCACACGGACATCTGCGGATTAAATCAACGGCTGCGTCCTTTACGCTGTCAAAGCGCTTGTATACATCTTCGGCAAGACCAATGCCGCCCGGATAATGGTCATATAAAAATATAGTCGGCAGCCCGGTGTGCGCTGCTTTTATTTGGGAAACAACATGAATGTCGCTTCGATCACACATCGTATGAATCGGCACAACATGATGAAGAACGTTCGCGATGCCCATCAAAAGATGCTCCAGCGACTTTTCCGGTTCTTCTATTTTTAATTCCAGCCAGACCGCGCTCGTATGAATTTCTTCTTCCGGCAGTGTGATCGGCCCGGAGCCAATGTTTTCAAAGGTCGTCATTTTAATTTTTTTAAAGATCGTTGGCAAAATATTGACCGTTACATCTCCGTAATGCACAGCAGACAGCGGCTGGTCCTTTGTCCTGTCCGTTTCCAGCACCTTTAGCTGAACCGCCAAATTAGCGTCTGTATAATATTCAACATCCACCTGGCGGACGTACGCTTTTTTATGCTCCCAATCGAGCTTTTCCACTTGAAACTGGACACCTTCATGCAAGTATATGGCCTCATCATGCAAAAGCGTCATGGCACTCAGACGGTCCATTTCTCCAATAATCTTCACATTGGCTGTTTCTGTTTGGTCGACAATGACGACATTTTCCTGTGTGGCCGAGCGAAGGCTGATATTGGAAGCAGGAAATGATTCATGTGACCAGTGATATTTGCCGCCATTGTAATGAAGAACACGCTCTTCCTGCAAGTACTCCAGAATTTCACCTACATCCATTGGGCCAAAGAGCTCATCCTCCCGAAATGGCAGCTCGTAGGCGGCACATTTTAAATGATCCACTAAGATAATTAAGTTTTCAGCGTTAATACGGGCTGATTCCGGATTTCGCTGGAAAAAGTAGTCTGGATTTTGTACAACATACTGGTCAATCGGTGTAGAGCCTGCGACCATAATAATGACCGCTTCCCCGTGGCGTCGCCCGGCCCGGCCCGCCTGCTGCCAGGTGCTTGCGACGCTGCCGGGATAGCCGGTCATCACACATACCTGCAGCTGGCCGATATCAACGCCAAGCTCAAGGGCATTTGTACTGACCACTCCTAAAATGTCACCGTTTCTGAGCCCCTGCTCGATCGCACGCCGCTCTTTCGGCAGGTAACCGCCCCGGTAGCCGCGAATTGTTTTCGGGCCAATGTCCCGTTTAACGAGTTCTTGAATATGGCTAAGGATCACTTCAACCCGTACCCGGCTTCTGGCAAAAACAATTGTTTGAATATTGTTTTTCAAGAATTCCCGCGCCAGCCGGTTTACTTCAACCGTGGCACTGCGGCGAATATTTAGCGGTTCATTGACGACCGGCGGATTATAAAAAACAAAATGCTTCCGTCCTCGCGGTGCACCGTTGTTATCGATGAGGCGCATCGGTCGCCCTGTCAAAGCCTCCGCCAGCTCCCTCGGGTTGGCGATCGTGGCTGATGTACAAATAAATTGCGGGCTGCTTCCATAAAAAGCACAAATGCGGAGCAGGCGGCGAATCACATTGGCTACATGGCTCCCGAATACGCCCCGGTACGTATGCAGCTCGTCGATCACAATATATTGTAAGTTCTCAAACAAGCTGACCCATTTCGTATGGTTCGGCAAAATAGCAGAATGCAGCATATCCGGATTAGTCATGACAATATGGCCTGCCTGCCGGACTTTTTGCCGAATTGCCGGTGATGTATCTCCATCATACGTAAAGCTTTTGATGTCAGCGCCCATCTCGGCGATGATTTCATTTAATTCGCTTTTCTGGTCCTGTGCCAGTGCTTTTGTTGGAAACAAATAAAGCGCCCGGCTTGTGTGGTCTTCGGCGATTTTTTGCAGAACCGGCAAATTGTAGCAAAGTGTTTTACCCGATGCCGTCGGCGTTACGGCCACAATATTTTCTCCCTTTTGTACAGCTTCAAGTGCGGAGTATTGATGCGTATATAGTTCCCGGACACGGCGCGCCGCAAGCGCCTCTCGCAGTCGTTTATCCAGAAAGTCCGGCATTGGCCTCGTTTTGGCTTCGACTGGCTCCAGCTCATGCCAGTGAATCACATTTTCATCCTGCCGCAGCTCTTCAATAATCTCTACAAGTGTTTTTTTCCACATTGAAATGCTGGCACCTCTTTTCCTGCTGCTTTCGACCCTAAAGATCGTGTGGTTTCCTTCTATCTTATCGAACAAACGATCTTTTTAAAAGCAAAAAAAAAGAACGCTTGAATGCGCCCTCTATCTCTTTATATTATTCTCAAGCGATTCAAGCACATACAGAGCTGAATCGGCTGATTGAATAAATTTCGCCCTTCCTGTTTCGAAAAAATGGGCGTGGGCACCAACCCGCCGCGCATTGTCAGCCGCCTGTTCAATCTGGGCTGCATGCACATATTTTTGCGGATGCTCTTTTAAGTACAAGAGCGCTGCTTGCTCCCAGGCATCCGCTGCAGCATCTACCTCGTCTGCAAATGGCTTAACCGTTTTGAAAAAATCAGCTCGTTCTCCCGACTCACGGCCTGCTTCAAAAATCGCTTTCGCCTGTTTTATTAAATTACGCAGCTTTGCTGTTTGATCACTTAATGACACATTTTACCCTCATTTCATTAGATGGAGCCGGCTGCAGGCTTAAGCGGCACGACTACATCATCACACAAAAAGCGTGCGCCCTCTTCCACAAGGAGCAGACGGTTATGAACCCGCTCCGCGTGGATACGAAAGCTGGCAATTTTGCGGCTTCGCTCGTCTGCCACCCTCATTTTCAATCGCTGCTCAAGCTCCATTGTATCTTTTTCCAACTCGGCCAATTGTTCCATCCACTCTTGCTTTGTCATTTCCGTCACCCCTTTGCTTTGTTGACTAGTACAATTCGCCGACGAAAGAAGATATCCTTCCTGCTTGACAAAACTAGTGAACAGCTGGCAAAGAAAGTGACGATCCGACAATTTATGCAAAAGACATGCCTTTTTTCTTCATTAAAAACTGAAGAGCCTGCCGGAACGTTAAAAAGGTGTTTAAATCTGGCCGAATACGTATACCGCTTCGCATCAGCTCCTGCGTAAATTCTGGTGTAAAGCCAACAAAAAACGTGTCTGCCCCCATTAAGTTTAGGGAATCAACGAGCTGGTCGATCAGTTGTCCAAGCAATTCCGTTTCTTCCATTTTATTTCTTGAAATGGCAGTAAAGTCAATGATAACCGTTTCTACTCCATTCTTATAACATGCGTCCATGAGCGCTGAAACAATTCCCTCAAACCGTTCCTGTGACATTTTCCCTGTCAGCGGCACCAGGATTGTTTCGGGGATAATAGACGGAATAATCGGAGCCGACACATCCTTCACTAACTGTTTGTATTCGGCCAGCTCTTCCTTTAAAGCGCGAATTTCTTCCCGCAGCGCCTCGACGTCTTCTGAGTCTTTTTTCATCTTGCATCACCTGCTTTTATCAACATCTTATCTTTTTAATATACTAGCCGAATTAATGTCTTTTTTCAATGTTCCGGCTTTTGAAAAAGGCCCAAAGCAATATGTCTTTTCAAACAGGCGATTTGTTCGCTCATGTGGTATGATATTGTTTGGATTCAAGAGGAGGGAATGAGATGGCGATCCGCTATCCGAATGGAAAAGAATATACGCAGTCCGCTCAGACGCCCAAAGCGAAACAGCCGAAAAAGAATCCTGTTTTTTCAAATCGCGGTATGACGCTTGAAGACGACATTAACGAAACGAATGCGTATTATTTAAGCCACAATATGGCGGTCATTCACAAAAAACCTGTTCCCGTTCAAATTGTACGGGTCGACTATCCGGCTAGAAGTGCCGCCGTAATCAAGGAAGCGTATTTCAGGCAGGCATCTACGACGGATTACAATGGTGTTTACAAAGGAAAGTATATTGATTTTGAGGCAAAAGAAACGAACAATCAAACGTCGTTTCCGCTCAAAAACTTTCACGCCCACCAAATCGCTCACATGAAGCAAGTGGACGAGCATGGCGGCATCGCTTTTGTGATTATCCGATTTTCTAAAACGGACGAGCTTTTTTTCCTGCCGTTTCAAGCATTGCATGCTTTCTGGGAACGTATGCATAACGGTGGACGAAAATCGATTACAAAAGCAGAGCTCAGCAGCTGCAGCTTGGCGCTGAATCTGGGCTTTTCCCCGCGCATTCCATTTTTGGATGCCGTGGAAGATGTATACTTTTAATTTTGAAAGTGAGGAAAAAAGACACATGTCTGGCGAATACAAATCAAGAACAGAAAAGCGGAACCAGCAAAAGAAAAAGCCGGCCCGCGCACAAAGGAAAGCAAAACCAGCCAAATCACCGGGAAGTAAAAAGCGTTCGATTGTCAAACGAGTTTTTCTTGGCTTGCTTGTAGCAGCTTTACTCGTTTTCCTCGGCGGTGCAGGGCTGTTTGCTTATTATGTAAAAGACACACCGGAAATTGATGAATCGCTTCTAAAAGATCCGATCTCGTCCAAGATTAATGATGATGGCGGCAATGTGCTGACGAACGTCGGTGCAGAACGCCGTGAGTATGTAAAGTACGATGATATTCCTGCCCTGATGCGTGATGCTGTCATTGCAACCGAGGACAGCCGCTTTTTTGACCACCACGGCATTGATCCACTTCGTCTTGCAGGCGCAGCTGTGAAAAACGTAACAGACGGCTTTGGTTCCCAGGGGGCAAGTACCATTACCCAGCAGGTTGTGAAGATGTCCTTTTTATCAGCGGATAAAACGTTAAAACGGAAAGCACAGGAAGCATATCTTGCTTATGAATTAGAGCAGCAATATTCGAAAGAAGAAATTTTCGAAATGTATGTAAACAAAGTGTATATGTCCGGAACTCCCGCCATTATGGGGATTAAAGCAGCAGCAGACTACTACTTTGGCAAAGAATTAGATGAGCTTACGCTTGCTGAAGCAGCTTATATTGCGGGAATGCCGCAAAGCCCGAATAACTATAACGCCTTCGAACACCCGGATAGAGGCGAAAAGCGGAAAGACGTCGTTCTCTCCTTGATGCACCAGCACGATAAAATTACTGAATCCGAAATGAAAGAAGCCCAGTCACAAAACATTGCTGATTCTCTTGTGGATGAGCCGGTAAGTAAATCCGGTGTTGACCCGGAATATGATGCATTTGTGGACCAGGTAATCGAAGAAGTAGAAGATATGGGCTACAACGCCTACACAGACGGCTTAACGATTGAAACTACACTTGATAAAGATGCCCAGGATTACATGTATGAGCTGTTAAACAGCGATAAGTACATTGATTATCCAAGCGAATTGTTCCAGGCGGGGATTGTGCTCGCCGATACACAAACAGGCGAAATTCGGGCCATTGGGGGCGGACGCAACCAGGAAGTGGCCCGCGGCTTTAATTACGCAACAGACAACCGGACACAGCCAGGCTCTGTGATCAAGCCTGTGTTGGATTATGGACCAGCGATTGAATATTTAAAATGGTCAACCTATGAGCAGGTGGAAGACAGCCCGCTTCAATATACAAGCGGCGGCTCCGTTGGAAATGCCGGCGGCTCTTATGCCGGCATGATGTCGATGCGTGATGCACTGGCCCGCTCTAAAAACACGCCGGCAGTCCGGACATTCCAGGAAGTCGGTTTTGATGATGCTTATGAATTTGCCGGCAAGCTTGGCATTAACTTAGAAAACGAGTTTGAATCCTATGCCATCGGCGGAATGGACGGTGAAGAAGGCATTTCACCGCTGCAAATGGCAGGTGCCTATGCAGCATTCGGTAACGGCGGTATCTATAACAAGCCTCATACAGTAAAGCAAATTACACTGGCAGACGGCACAGTCGTGAAAAATGACATCCAATCGGAACCAGCGATGAGCGATTATACAGCTTACATGATTACCGATATGTTAAAAAGTGTTGTGGATTACGGAACGGGAACAGCCGCGAATATCCCTTCACTTCACATGGCTGGTAAAACCGGAACAACCAACTATACGCAGGATGAACGCGAAAAGTACGATATCCCAACGAGCGCTTCTCCTGATTCATGGTTTGTTGGTTACACAACAAAGTACACTGCTTCAGTTTGGACAGGTTATGAAAAACGTAACGAGTATTTGTCCAAAGAAAGCCAGCAGATTGCCAAGCAGTTATTTAAAGAATTGATGACAGAAGTATCGGAGGGTGTCGATACACCAGATTTTGAAAAGCCGGACAGCGTTATTGAGCTTCCAATTGTGAAAGGTTCAAATCCGGCCGTTGTAGCTGGAAGCGGCGCTTCAGACAGCGGTGTAACCTATGAATTGTTCGTCCGTGGCGAGCAGCCGAAGAGATCGACTCCGAAGAAAGAAGAAAAAGAAGAAGAGGAAGAAGATACAGAAGAGCAAGAACAACAAGAAGAAGAAACATCAGGCGGCGAAGTCACTGGCTTGTCTGCATCAGCAGACGCGAGCGGCAACATGTCCGTGTCCTGGTCATACAGCGGCGAAGGCAGTCCATCCTTTAGCGTATCAAATGGCCTGGAAACACAGTCAATCGGCGGCTTCTCAACCGTCTTTGGCGGCGGACAGGCCGGGCAAACATATTCGATCACAGTAACAGCGATTGTAGATGGACAAAGTGTTGATTCTGCTTCTACATCTGTGACCATCCCGGGCGGTGAACCAGCTGAGCCTGAGCCAACAGATCCTGAACCGACAGATCCTGAGCCGACAGATCCTGAACCGGCGGATCCAGCTCCGGCGGACCCGGCTCCGGCAGATCCGGCACCAGCAGATCCAGCTCCGGCGGACCCGGCACCAGCAGATCCGGCACCAGCAGATCCAGCTCCGGCGGACCCGGCTCCGGCAGATCCGGCACCAGCTAATCCACAGCCAAGTACGCCTTCTAACGGCAACAATGGTAATGGTAATGCGAATGGAAACGGGAATGCAAATGGGAACGCCAGCGGTAATGCGGGCGGAAACGGCGCAGCACAGGGCAACGGTTCAGCCGAACCAGCACCTGACGTTCAAGCTCAATAAAACAAAAAATCCCCGATGAGTATGGTACTCATCGGGGATTTTTTATTGCATAAACCGCGGCTGCTTTTTTCAGCTCTGTCATCAGTTCAATCAGCTGGCGGTAAGCCATATACGTATAAGGACGGTTATCGATATAAGAAAACCGCTCTTCAAAATTGATCGGCTTCACCGCAAAATCGGCTTGTTTTTCCCGCCATAGAACAGGTGACGACGGCTGTCCGTTTACCCAGAACAGAGCCATAAAAAACATGGCTAACAGCGCATCCACTTCTTCCTTCACATCTTTGCTCCGCATACGCTGTTTTTCATCGAGCGCCTGCTCCATCTTTGCCCAATCAGACTCAAGCAGCCCAAGGCCGCTTTTTTCACTCTCCCATGGCTTTTCACCGCTTAGTTCATGTTTAAAGTATGGATACACACAAACCGATTCCGGTATTTCGCCTTCTGTATCATTTGAAAAATACCGCATTTCTGCTGGAATGGGCACAGTCATACACGGACACCTCCCAGTTTCATGCGTTTTTTTCCTTCGCGGCATAAATCAAGCAGCGGGCATTCCGGGCAGCGCGGCGCCTGCGCTTTACAGTGATACCGGCCAAAAAAAATCATCCGGTGATGCGTATCCGACCACTCTTCCATTGGAATTTTGCGCATAAGTGTATTTTCCACTTCTGTTACATTGTCCTTCCAGCGACAAAAGCCGAGCCGTTTTGATACCCGTTCAACGTGTGTATCAACTGCAATAGCCGGAACACCAAAAGCAACCGAAGCGACGACGTTAGCTGTTTTACGACCGACACCAGGCAGCTTTACAAGCTCATCTTGTGTATCAGGGACGATCCCGGCAAAGTCCTCCAGCAGCATCCGCGACATTTTTTGGATGTTTTTCGCTTTGTTCCGGTACAGCCCGATCGAGCGGATATCCTGCTCGAGCTCCTCAAGTGGCACCGCCAGATAGTCCTCCGGCGTTTTATATTTCTCGAACAGCCCTTTTGTCACTTTGTTGACGAGAGCGTCTGTGCATTGGGCCGACAGCGCAACCGCTACGACGAGTTCAAACGGATTGTCGTGATTTAATTCGCAGTGTGCCCCCGGAAACATCTCCGCAAATGTATCCAGGCAGCGTCGAATTTGTGTCCTGTTCAGCATATACCTTCTCCTTACTGCTCCAGCCAGTTGTAAAATGGGACGGCATGCTCAGAACGCGATACCTGCTCCGTTCCAGTCGGTTTACGGAACTTTTTCCCCTGTTCCCGTGCCTGCTCCACTGTTTTAATGCCCTGTTTTTTCCATTCAAATAAAATGCGGTCAATATAGCGGAAGTTTAATTTCATTGACAGAACGGCTTCACGCAGCGCCGCTTTGATCAGGGGTGGTTCATGGCCGTCCTGGTCAATCCAGAGCGCCAGTGTTTCACATTCAATCGATGAAAGCGGGCGTCCGAATTCTTCTTCAAACAAACTATACAAATCTTTTTCCTCTACCATCGCCTGCTGCACGGACTGGCCTCTTGCCTCTGATTCAAAAAGCGACGCAAGCTTTTGCCATAAAGGCTCTAAAGAATAAAACTCGTAGCCGGTCTGGCTTCCCTGCTCAATCGCAATCACTTGTTTTTGCATCAGCTTTTTCACACAGCCTGCACAGTCAGATGACGACATCGACATGCGGTTCGACAGCTCTTCAAAGCTCGGGAATGTTATGCCTTTTTGTGCATACGCATAAATGTGCAAAAGCACCATCATTTCCTGTTCATTTAAGGAAAGCCGCTTGTAGTTTTCCAGCAGGACATTCGGGATACTTGTTGCGCCCTGCTCCATCCAGCGGATCATCATTTCTTTTTCTTTCATGTTCATTCCACCTCGACCCTTCGCAATGCTTCATATTATACTAGGACACGGAAAAAAAGAAAAGCCGCCCGAATGGACCGCTTTTCTAATCGATATTACCCTTTTTGGTTTGTTTTAACATAATCGGCAATGCGCCCAACCGCTTTTTCAAGCAGCTCAAGCGATGTCGCGTAGGAAAGACGGATATTGGCCGGTGTACCAAAGCCGCTGCCCGGCACGACCGCCACGTTTGCTTCTTCCAAGAGCGCCGTCACAAAATCGTCTACATTGGCATGTCCAGTCAGGGCTGCTGCTTCCGTAACATTCGGATACAGGTAAAAAGCACCCTGTGGCTTCAAGCAGGTAACCCCTGGAATTTCGTTTAATTTCGCATGAATAATGTTCAAGCGTTCTTCAAATGCTTTTTTCATTACTTCTACCGGCTCCTGTGTGCCTGTATAAGCAGCAATTGCGCCGTATTGAGCCGTTGATGTCGGGTTGGATGTTGAATGGCTTGCAAGGTCTGTCATCGCTTTGATCACCTGTGCATTACCAGCCGCATACCCGATGCGCCAGCCTGTCATCGAATGAGACTTGGATACCCCATTGATGATAATGGTCTGCTCTTTTAATTCCGGAGACAGTTCGGCAATGGATACATGCTTGTTGTCGCCGTACACAAGCTTTTCATAGATTTCATCGGAAACGATCCAGATGTTATGGCGAATGGCAACTTCTCCTAAAGCTTTGAGCTCATCAGCAGAGTACAGCATGCCGGTCGGGTTAGACGGAGAGTTGATAATCACCGCTTTTGTTTTGCTTGTAATAGAGCCCTCAAGCTGCTCCGGCGTAATTTTAAAATCGTTTGATTCTTTTCCGTCTACATAAACCGGAACGCCGTCTGCAAGCTTGACCTGCTCCGGATAGCTTACCCAGTAAGGCGTTGGGATGATGACTTCATCGCCTTCGTTTAAAATCACTTGAAATAAATTGTACAGGGCATGCTTCGCACCTGTTGTGACAATAATTTCGTTTGCTTTATATGTAATGCCCTGATCCTGCTTGAATTTATCAATTATGGCATTTTTAAGGTCCGCTAAACCGCCAGCCGGTGTGTACTTTGTCTGGCCGTCTTTCAACGATTCATAGGCCGCTTCAATAATATGATCCGGTGTATTAAAATCCGGCTCCCCTGCTCCAAGGCCGATCACATCTTTGCCCTGTGCCTTCAATTCTTTTGCTTTTGCTGTAATGGCCAAAGTCGTTGATGGGGTTAGTGCTTTTACACGTTCTGCTAATTGTACGTCCATGAATCAATTCTCCATTCTGTTAAATGTTTTCAACCTTTTTCCACCATGTGCCGTCTGTAAAAGACAAATAGTAATAATTCATCAGGCCATTTTTGTTTTCAAACGTAAACAGCCACACAGGGGTTTTGCCTTCCAAACCAAGCGTCAATGATAAAATGTCGGCATCGCCCGCTTCCTCTCTGAAGAGAGCGCGTGCTTCCTCCTCCGTTACGCTGCCTTTGAGCGGCCGGATGATCGGATCGGATTTGCCGTTTTGCTCAAGCCAAACCGCTACGTCCTTTCCACCTTCATCCTTCCCTGTTCCCGTATAATACGCTTTTGTGCCGTTATACACGTACACATCATCGATTTGCGAAAGAGACGCTTTTTCCAGAAGCTGTCCGACAGCGGTCTCTTTTGCTTTTTCATACGGTTTTTGTGCATTATTATACAGTATTATCATCGTTATCGCAACGATCAGCACAGGAATTCCGATTATTAATAACCATTTTCTAAAATTTGTTCGCATATTCACCACATCTTCATTACGTTCGGTAAATTGTAAAAACCGCTTTTGTTTGATCGTCTGCATCCAGTGCAAGGCCAAACATTAAGTTTTCCCGCTTCAGCGTCCGATTCAACGTATCAACAAGCTTATACAAATCACCGTTATTTTCTACTTTCACGGTGGAAAGCACTTCGATTTTTGACTCCATTACAATCCCTCCTGGCTCAAATTATAGCAGGAATGGCCAGCCGCCACACAGCTATTTCCCTTCCGGCAGCCACTTTTCGATCAGCTCCATTGTCCCGGCAATATCAAGCTCCTTTGCCGGGACATCTGGAATTGATTCGAGAAACGCTTTGCCGTACCGGCTTGACAGGACACGCCGGTCAAACAGAACCGCTACTCCCCGGTCTGATTCCGTTCGAATCAGCCTTCCAAAGCCCTGGCGAAAGCGAATAATGGCCTGGGGAAGTGAATAAGCAGAAAATGCATTTTTCCCTTCCCGCTTCAGCTGCTCATTTTTCGCCGCGACAAACGGGTCGTCCGGCGGAGCAAACGGAAGGCGGACAATAAACAGGACAGATAAATCTTCGCCTGGAATGTCGATGCCTTCCCATAAAGCACCCGTCCCAAGCAGGATGGCTTTGTCGTACTGACGGAAATTTTTCGCCAGGCGGGCCACACTGCCGCCTGTAATGCCCTGAGCAAGGATGGCGTATTCTTCCAGCAGCTCTGTTTCCCGAATGAAATCATGTGTTTTCTTTAAAATATCAAACGACGTAAACAGGACTAGCATGCGCCCCCCGGCTGTTTCAGCGGCTGCAATAATATAATCGGCCACCGCCTGGGCATATGTTTCCTGATCGGTTTCTTTTACATCCGGCACATCATTGGGAATGACAATCCGGCAGTGGCCCGCATAATCAAACGGTGACGGAATTACATGTTCATGGTATAAGAAACCTTCCAGCCCCATTTCTCGGGCAAAAAACTGAAACGACTGCTCGACTGTTAACGTGGCGGACGTAAACAGCACATGATGCCGCTCAAGCAAATACGACTTGATCAGTGCGCCTGGCTGAACAGGCTGTGTCCGTACCGTCAGCGTATTGGCCAGTGAGCGTACATCTCCCTCGATCCAGAGCACCTCTTCTTCATCCGGGCGAAACACCAGTTCAAACAGCTGCCTGTTCCAGTTTCGGCACCGCTCTAAAAATAAAAGAGCATCATCTACATATAATTCGTCCCGGGCAGACAGCTGCTTACGTATCCCTTCAACCGGAACCACCTTTTCTTCCACTGCTTCTGTCAGTCGAGATATCTTGTTGTACAGGCGTTCAGCACCGTACTCAATTTGCTGCCAGCCGGCCGTGTGCCGGCTTTCTTCGGTGATGGCGTACTGGCGCTTCGCATGGTTTATACGGGATGTCTGCCGCTCAAAAAAAGCACCTACAACACCGAGCCATTCCTCCGCCTCTGTTAAAACGGCAGACACAGCCGTCATTATTTTTTCAGACGAACGCTCCGTCAGGCGTTTGGACTCGATCCGGTTCAAATGATATAACAGCCGCCGGTCTTCTGTTGAGCCAAGTTTTCCTATGACAAATTTTAATTCTGCCACGGAAAGCTCCTGGCCAAGCCGCTCTCTGGCCGCTCGTTCAAACCGGTGGGCCTCATCAATAAGGATAAAGCTTCCCGGCAGCAACAAAGGCTTTGCCGCTTTCATGTCGGCAATTAAAAAAGAATGGTTGGTCACAATAATATCCGCACTGGCTGCTACTTCTTTTGCATAGCGGGCAAAATCGTGCTTACGCCACGCCTGCTTTGCTTTATTCATATAATCATCTGCCTGGCAGACTTCCCTCCAAAACAGGGCCCCGCCCGAGGATAAATTCAGTTCGTCTCCGTCGCCGGTTTCTGTTTCAAGCAGCCAGACAAGCATTTGCATTTTCGTCACGATCCGGTCATAATTCCGCTCTTTTTCACGCAGTGACCGAACAAAGCGCGACAAGTCCAAATAATGACGCTTCCCTTTTAAAACGGCCGCTTTGATTGGAAAAGGCAGCAGAATGTCAAGCTTTGCCAGCTCTCGCTCCAGCAGCTGGTGCTGCAAGAGAACCGTATACGTAGACACCACAACCGGCCGGCCGCTCCGCCGGCTTTCAAAAATAGCCGGCAGCAAATACGCCAGTGATTTACCCGTACCGGTCCCTGCTTCAATGACGGTGTGCTCTTTGCTTTCAAAAAAGCGCTGAACAGCATTCACCATGTTCATCTGTCCGGGACGCCTTTGCATATTCGGAGCGCCGGCAAGCAGCTCCCATTTTTCTTCCTCCGTTTTTGGAAACACGGTCGCTGGGTCTGCTTTACGCTTTTCCGGTTGTTTTTTCGTGCGCAGTGCCAGCCCCCGGTAAACGGTCCACTCGTCTGACAGCTCTTCTACACGCTGTTTTTTTTGCAGAGCGATGCGGGACAGCAGCAAATGCACATCGCTTTTCAGTCCCGTTGACAGCTTTAACAGCTGCTCAATGGTCACAAGCGGCATTTCCTCCAGCCGGTCTACAAGCTGAATAAACAACTCTGCCGTCGCACGGGCATCACTGTCCGCTCTGTGCTTTTGTCCGTGACTCAGCCGAAATTGATCAGATAAGTCACCGAGCTTGTAGCTGTCGGAAGCAGGCAGAACAATTTTAGCAAGCTCTACTGTATCAATAAAAGAACCGGTAAAAGGCGGATAACCGGCCGCCTCCAGTTCGCTGTTTAAAAAAGGCAGGTCAAAAAAAACGTTATGGGCAACAAAAACGGAATCGGACAGCCATTCCTGGAATCGCTCCGCTTCCTCCCGGAAAAAAGGAGCCTGCCGGACGGTTTCTTCGTCGATGGCAGTCAGCTCCTGAATAAAAGGAGGAATCGGCATTTCCGGATTTAAATATGTACTAAATTGGCTTTCAATCCGGCCGTTTTCAATGGCAACAAAAGCAGCCTGCATAATGCGGCCGCCGCTCGCGTAAGAATGGCCTGTTGTTTCAAAATCTGCCACGTTAAATCGTATATCCTTGATCACGGCAAACACACCTTTAAGTAAATTCTTTATCAGTGTACCATAAGAAGGGCAAATGGTGCCTGCTTATCGGCGTCAATCAAAAGAAAAGCACGAACAAAATATTTTTTCTTTGCCTGCGATGCTTCAACACATAAAAAAGGACCGCTGTTTGGACAGCGGCCCTTAGGTGTAAGGTCATGCGTTTACATAATGGTAGCAGCCGGCTCCTGGTGAAGACGGTCGACGATGCGGTTTTCTGCATCCATAATAAGCACTTTCGGCTTGTGCTCTTTTACTTTTTCCTCTGCGACTAATACGTATGAGATAATAATAACCGTGTCGCCCGGCTGAACAAGCCGTGCCGCTGCACCGTTCAAACAGACAACACCGCTGCCGCGCTCGCCTGGAATCGTATACGTTTCTAGACGGGCACCGTTATTGTTGTTGACAATCTGTACTTTTTCATTGGCCATGATGCCGGCCGCATCAAGCAGGTCTTCATCAATGGTAATGCTGCCGACATAATTTAAATTAGCTTCGGTCACCGTTGCACGGTGGATTTTCCCGTTCATCATTGTGCGGTACATGAGGCACTTCCTTTCATCGATAAAATCACATTATCAATCAGCCGCGCCTGCTTGTATTGCACAGCGGCAGCCGCAATAACTGTTGCGTCCACTTCTTCGACCGGCTCAAGGGCAGGATACGATAAAATCTCCAGGTAGTCGATCGAAGCCCCCGCCTGCTCTTCCAGAACAAGGCGTGCTTTTTCTTTTAAGGATGCAACGTTCGTTTCTCCTGCTTCAACGCTCCGCTGAATGAGCCCAAGCGCTTGATAGATTGCCGGTGCTTTTTCCCGTTCCTCCGGCAGCAAATATACGTTTCGCGAACTTTTTGCAAGCCCGTCCGGCTCTCTAACGGTGTTCACACCAATAATCTCAATCGGTACATTCAGCGCATCCACAAGCCCGTGAATCACAGCGAGCTGCTGGGCATCTTTTTTTCCAAAATAGGCCCGGTCTGCTTCGGTTAAATGAAACAGCTTCATTACTACCGTCGCCACTCCATCAAAATGCCCCTCGCGTGAAAGGCCGCACAGCGCGTTTGTCCGCTTTTGAACGGTCAGCGTCACAGCCGGCTCCTCCGGGTACATTTCTTCCACAGACGGCAAAAACAGGAGGTCTACGCCTGCTTCTCCGGCAAGCAATGTATCTCGTTCTTCATCTCTTGGGTAGCGCTCAAAATCTTCATTCGGTCCGAACTGAAGCGGATTAACGAAAATAGACATAACCACACAGTCGTTTTCACGGCGCGCCTGCCGGGCAAGTGTCAGGTGCCCTTCATGTAAAAAGCCCATTGTTGGCACAAAGCCGATCGACTGCCCGGCCGTTTGAGCGGCACGGATTTCTTGTTTTAACGCGGAGATGGTTCGGACGATTTTCATGAATGCACGCCTCCATACAAACGATCAAGCTCTTCCTCTTTCATCGTGAATGTATGCTCTTTTGCCGGGAATGCCCCTGCTTTTACATCTGCTGTGTAGGCAGATACCGCTTCTGTGCCGGCCTGGTCAAAATCCGCATAGCTTTTCACAAATTTGGCCGTGCGATCAACGCCATAACGCATGATGTCGTGGTAGACAAGCACTTGTCCGTCCACTTTGGCGCCTGCTCCAATACCGATAACCGGAATGTGAAGCGCTTTTGTAACAGACTGTGCAACCTGATGCGGCACGCACTCCAGCACAATCATAAACGCTCCCGCCTGCTCCATCGCTTTTGCATCAGTGAGCAGCTGCTGTGCTGCTTCTGCGGTTTTTCCCTGCACTTTGTAGCCGCCCAGCACGCCGACAGACTGCGGTGTCAGCCCGAGATGCGCACATACCGGCACACCGGCAGCCGTTAATTCACGGACGCGGTCAATGATTTCGCCAGCACCTTCAAGCTTAACCGCATCTGCTCCACCATTTTGCATAATGGCACGGGCAGTGTTCAAGGTTTGTTCCCTATTTACGTGATACGTCATAAACGGCATATCTGTTACCACAAACGTCTGACGGGCGCCCCGCTTGACCGCTTTTGTATGATGAACCATGTCTTCCGTTGTAACATAAACGGTAGAGTCGTACCCGAGCACCGTCATGCCGAGTGAATCACCAACCAAAATGATGTCCGCACCACCGGCTTCGGCCTGCTTGGCTGATGGGTAATCATAAGCCGTGATCATCGCAATTTTTTCCTGACTGGCTTTCATTTTACTAAAATCTGCTGTTCGTTTCACATTGCTTCCTCCTTTTGATCAGAGGAGACGAAACAATAAAAAAGGGTCCTTTTGCCGGAAAGAAGCAGAAGGACCCGTAGTAAACGGATAAATGTTTCGACCCTCTGTCCCTGTCCATTCGGATCAAGGCAGTGTTTGTCTTATAAAAAATAAGTGATGCTCGTTAAACGTGGTGCAGTTCAAGCCTGATACCGCCCTTGTTCACGATTATTATAACAGGGAGCCACCCATTTGACTACCGTTCAATTTCAATATCTGCCGAGTAAATCGAATGAATCACGCTCTCTTCATCCTGTACCTTCAGCACGCCTTCCTCGGTAATGCCAAGTGCTTTTCCTCGAATCGAGCCATTCACGGTCCGAGCGATAATCTGGCGGCCGATGGACACAGCAAACGATTCCCACTTTGCTTTGATCGCAGCAAATCCGTTATCCACATATTCTCTATAGTAGATTTCCATGTTTTTTAGGATCGCCTGTACAAGTTTAGCACGTGAAACAGCGTCCCCTTTTTCAATGGCAAGCGAGGTTGCAATGCCCTCCAGTTCAGCGGGAAACGCCTGCTGGTTTACATTCATGCCGATGCCGACAATGATCGAGCGAATTCGGTCCGCATCTGCTTGAAGCTCCGTTAAAATACCGGTTATTTTTCTGCCGTTCAGTAAAAGATCGTTCGGCCACTTAATTTCCGGTGTCAGCCCGGTTACGTCCTGAATCGCTTCTGCCACCGCCACAGCCGCTATTAAGGTAAACTGCGGCGCTTTGAAAGGCGGAAGATCCGGTTTTAAAATAAGGCTCATCCAAATGCCTGTCCCTTTTGGAGAATGCCAGGCTCTTGTCATGCGCCCGCGTCCCGCTGTTTGCTCTTCTGCAATAACGAGCGTTCCTTCTTCGGATTCCTCCGCGATTTTATGTGCTTCTTTCTGGGTGGATTCGACCGTTTCTTTAAATACAATGTGTTTGCCAAGCTGGTCGGTTTGAAGACCGATTAACAGTTCATTTTCACTTACTTTATCAGGCTTCCCCGTAATGCGGTAGCCTTTGTTTCGCACAGCTTCGAGTTCGAAGCCCTCCTGCCGCAGTGATTCAATATGCTTCCAGACAGCTGTTCTCGAACAGCCGATGTGATCCGCCAGTGCCTGTCCGGATACAAACTCGCCGTTTGCTTTTGAAAACACTTCAAGCAGCTTATGCTTTACAGAAGATTGCATGCACGCAGCCACCTTTCAATTTCCATTCGCTCGTTTTGAACATCGCCGGCAATCACTGCCTGCTCCGTTCGTTCGAGTACTTCTTTTATCCATGGACCGCGCGGCTTATCCGCCCACTGGAGCAGCTCACTGCCTGTAATGGCCAGATCATGGCGGCTTTTAATCGGCAGCGCTTCAAAACCGCTCGCTGCGTCCCTGGCATCTATCTCTTTTGCACCGGGAAGCAAGGACGCAACAGCCGCTGCGTCCACGGCTGACTCGAGGCCGGCTTGAAACAGCTGCCAGTCCGTGATTCCTTCAGCGAAAAACCGGTTGAGGGTCCCCACACTGCGGCTGATGCGCTTTATTCTTTTTTGCGGCAGTCGCCAGGCGGTTAAAAAGGGCACAGGGTCCGCTTCTGCGCACAAATAAGCCGCCGCTGTCCATACTTGCTCTGCCGTTAGTTTTTCAAGCGGCAGGCCTGCCAGGCGGTCCAGGGCTGCTTTTTGCCCGCTCAGTCCAGGCAGATATTGATAAAGGCCAGTTTCAATAAGGATAGATACCGCCTTGCCTGCACTGCGTCCGCCAAACAATTTATCCATCTCATTCAGCTTTCGCTCTACTGCAATGTGGCCGAGCAGCGGCGCATGCCCGGTCATCGCTTCCTTCGTTTGGGGATGAAGGTTAAAACAAAGCTGGCTCACAAACCGGGCCGCTCTCATCATCCGGAGCGCGTCTTCTGAAAAGCGCTCGGCTGCCTGGCCAACCGTCCGAATGCTTCTCCGCTCAATGTCTTCTTTCCCGCCAAAAGGGTCAATCCATTCTCCGCTTTTGTTCATCGCCATCGCATTCATCGTAAAATCACGGCGCTTTAAATCTTCATAAAGAGAACGAACAAATTCGACCCGGTCCGGACGCCGGAAATCGGTATAGTCCGATTCGGTTCGAAATGTGGTGACTTCAAATCCAGCTCCGTTATGTAAAACGAGAATCGTCCCATGATCAATGCCGACATCAACCGTATGGCCGAAAACGGCTTTTACTTCAGCCGGCACTGCTGACGTTGCAATATCTACGTCATGAACCGGACGGCCTAAAAAAAGATCCCGAACAGCTCCGCCGACAAAAAAAGCTTCATAGCCTGCCGCCTCCAGCCGATCAATCACCGGCAGCGCCTGGCGAAAAAAAGGATGATCAATCATGAGCGTTTTCCTCCAGCAGCCCCCGGTAAATGTGTTCATACTGCTTAACGATATCGGATGAATGAAACCGCTCCCGAACAGTTTCAATCGCCTGTTTCTGCATCTGCTCATACAAACTTTCATCAGACAGCAGTCGAATCGCCGCTTCGCTAATAGCCGGAATATCCCCAACCGGACGGACAAACCCATTGACGCCGTCTTCAATCACTTCCGGAATCCCCCCTGCATCTGTGCCAATACACGGTACCCCGCAGGCCATTGCTTCAAGTGCTACAAGGCCGAAGCTTTCTTTTTCTGATAATAAAAGCTTTATATCACTGATCGTGTACAGTTCCGCTACATTGTTCTGCTTTCCAAGATACAAAATCTGGCCCTCAAGTCCGAGCGACTCTGCCAGCCGGCAGACTACCGTCATTTCCGGGCCGTCTCCCACAAGCAAAAGCTTTGCAGGCATGTGCTCTGCAATATGGGCAAAAACTTTAATCACATCGGTTACCCGTTTAACCGCGCGGAAATTCGAGACATGGATTACTACTTTTTCATCTTCCTTGATCCCGAACTCTTTTCTTAAATCCCGGACCGCTTCCACCGGGTGATATACCCGTTCATCAATGAAATTGTACACAGTTTCAATGTGTTTATCCGGCTGGATCATTTCTTTTGTCTGCCCGGCAAGCGAGTGGGAAACGGCGGTGACGGCATCCGACTGTTCAATGCCAAACTTAATAGCCGGTGCCAGCGCCGAATCCGTGCCCAGCACCGTAATATCTGTTCCATGCAGCGTCGTTACAATTTTCACATCCGACCTGGCCATTTGCTTGCCTAAAATGGCGCATACGGCATGCGGTATTGCATAATGAACATGCAGAATATCCAGCTCTTCCCGTTCTATGATTTCAGCCATTTTGCTGGCCAGGGCAATATCATAAGGCGGATACTGAAATACCGAATACTGGTTTACTTCCACCTGATGAAAGAAAATATTCGGGTATACCCGGTTAAGCCGAAATGGAACAGCCGATGTAATAAAATGAATGGTATGCCCCTGCTCCGCCAGAAGCTTGCCAAGCTCCGTCGCCACGACGCCCGACCCGCCTACGGACGGATAGCATGTAATACCAATGTTTAATCCCATATTTTTTCCCCTGCCGATCATTCACTCTGTTCTTCGATAATTCCATCAATCAATACGCGTGCTGTTCCCAGATTTGTCGCAAGGGGAACAGAATACACGTCACACAGGCGGACAAGCGCCGTTACATCGGGCTCGTGCGGCTGTGCGGTAAGCGGGTCCCGGAAGAAAAACACAAAATCCATTTCACCGCGTGCAATGCGAGCCCCGATTTCCTGATCGCCGCCGAGCGGGCCAGATTGAAAACGGTGTACATCCAGGCCTGTTTTTTCCATTACTTTTGTGCCCGTTGTGCCTGTGGCAAAAAGCGTATGCGCACCGAACACTTCTTTATGAAGATCAACAAACTCGATCAAGTCCTCTTTTTTCTTATCATGTGCAATCAAGGCAATATTCATTAGAATCCCCCATTAATCTAAGATATTTTCAAGACCATAAACAAGCGTTTTTGTTTTCATTACCGTTTCCACACATACTTTTACGCCAGACATAAAGGATGCCCGGTTGTAAGAATCGTGCCGAATCGTTAATGACTCCCCGTCCGCACCAAATAGGACCTGCTGATGCGCGATCAAACCAGGCAGGCGGACACTGTGAATATGCATGCCATCCATCTGAGCCCCGCGAGCACCTTGAATCGTTTCTTTTTCTTCTGGATGCCCCTGGCGCTTCGGTTCACGAACCTCGCTGATCATTTGTGCTGTTTTCACCGCAGTTCCAGACGGTGCATCAAGCTTTTTGTCGTGGTGAAGCTCAATAATTTCTACATCATTAAAATATTTGGCCGCCATTTGCGAAAACTTCATCATTAAAACGGCACCAATCGCAAAGTTTGGCGCGATAATGCAGCCAAGCTCCCTGGACGTGGAAAGCTCTTTGAGTTCTGCCAGCTGGTCATCTGTAAAGCCCGTTGTGCCTACTACCGGGCGAATGCCGTGCTCAAGCGCTGTTTTTGTATGTACATAACCGTATTCCGGCGTGGTTAAATCAATTAATACATCGGCAGCATGTTCTGAGAAACAATCTTTTACATCTGTATAAATCGGCGCTTTAGAGCCTGTAAATCCGATATCCTCAAGTGTTTCCCCTCCATGCTTCCGGTCCAAGGCCGCTACCAGTTCAAATTCCGGTGTATTCATCACCATTTTAACGGCTTCCATTCCCATGCGGCCGCGCGGGCCCGCAATAATAACACGTATGCTGCTCATTTACTTGTCCTCCTCAATTTTCGTCCAGCGGTCTTTGTCTCTTGTCTGGAATTTATTCATTACCCGGTCGTGTGCCGTCTGCAAATCAATCTCCAGCGAATTCGCCAGACAAATGGCTACAAACAAAACATCTCCGAGCTCTTCCTCGATCGTTTTTTCTTCTTCGGATGATTTTTTTGGTTTTTCTCCGTAATAATGATTGACTTCACGCGCCAGCTCGCCCATTTCTTCTGTCAGACGGGCCATCATGGCAAGCGGACTGAAATAGCCTTCTTTAAACTGGCCGATGTAGTCATCTACTTCCTTTTGCATATCACGCATCGATTTATCCATTTTTTTCACCACTTTCTTTCTTCTATATGTTACATATTATATAGAGGAGGTGCAATTTTTTCTTATCATTCATTACGATAAAAAGGAGAACCTATATGAAGCGTGGCGTTAAACTCAAAAATATACTTTTTATTTTAATCGGTTCAGCGATTTTTTCGTTTGGACTTGTCCACTTTAATATGCAGAATAATTTAGCTGAAGGTGGCTTTACAGGCATCACCCTGCTCTTATACAGTTTATTCCAATTTGATCCCTCCTACTCCAACTTATTATTGAATATCCCTATTTTCCTGATTGGATGGAAGCTGCTTGGCCGTGTTTCTTTTTATTATACGCTGATCGGCACATTCAGTGTTTCCCTCTTTTTATGGGTTTTTCAAAAATGGCAATTTCACATCCCGCTTCGGGATGACCTGTTTCTCGCTGCCCTGTTTGCAGGTGTATTTATCGGTGCGGGTCTCGGCATTACATTTCGGTACGGAGGCACAACAGGCGGCGTAGATATTATCGCACGACTCGTACATAAATACTGGCAGGTCAGCATGGGGAAAACGATGTTTCTTTTTGATGCAGCTGTTATCATTGCTTCTTTTTTAACCTATATCGATTATCGGGAAGCGATGTATACGCTCGTTGCCGTATTTGTGGCGGCACGTGTAATTGATTTTATGCAGGAGGGAGCATACGCGGCACGAGGCGCCATGATTATTTCTTCTGCTCATAACGAAATTGCCGAAGAAATTAACAAGCGAATGGACCGTGGCGTGACGATTTTAAAAGGATATGGTTCCTTTACCAAGCAGGAACGCGACGTGCTGTACTGTGTAGTAGGCCGCAATGAAATTGTCCGGCTAAAAAGTATTATTCATGCAGTGGACCCGCACGCTTTTGTATCCGTGACAGTGGTGCATGACGTTTTAGGAGAAGGCTTTACGCTCGACGAAAACAAGCAGCCGATTGAACATTAAAAAAACACCGGGAACCCTCCCGGTGTTTTTTCGAACTGTGAAATAGGATGTTGTCCAACTACATCACCCTCAGAACCCGACTGTTTATGGACATTTTCAGACTGGCTTGCTCCCTTCTGTGTGACCGTTCTTAGTCGAAGCATAAAAAGAGCGGCATTCGCCGGGCTCCGCTTTTGTGGGAGAAAAGGAAGCCAGTAAAACCCGGTCTGTTTCCCTTTCTTTGCTGGAAAAACAGAAAAAACCTTTCAACCTCTCTGTTTTTCAGAAGCACAATGGGTGGAGGGCTGCCGGCATAGACTCCCGCGGGACGAGCGGACAGGGTGAAACAGGCATTGCGAAGCGGTGGCTGGTTCAGCGTTCGCCCCTGCTGTTAGCGCAGCCGCCAGCCCGCAGTCCCTGAAGCTGTTTTTCAAAAGAAGAGGCTTTCAGGCAAGCTAAAAAAGAAACACACCATATAAACTTTTTGAAAACGGAATATCTTCTTGACGAATTTATTTCTCACAGAATGAAAAAAACACCGGGAATTCTCCCGGTGTTTTTTATTAATCATCGCTTTGCGCCATACCTGTGTACATAAGAACAAGACGTACAAGCTCAAGAACGGCTACAGCTGCTGCCGCGACGTATGTCATCGCTGCTGCGTTCAACACTTTACGCGCCTCGCGCTCTTCGTTATTACGGACAATACCGGAAGCAACGATTTGGTCCATCGCCCGGTTAGAGGCATTAAACTCAACCGGAAGCGTAATCACTTGAAAAAGAACGCCGGCTGCCATAAGGATGATCCCAAGCAGAAGCATATTTGTTGCGCTGGCAAAAATACCGATCATGATAAAAATCCATGACATGTTCGAGCTGAAATTAGCAACTGGAACAAGAGCATGACGGAACCGAAGAAACGCATAACCAACCTGGTCTTGAATAGCGTGTCCCACTTCATGGGCTGCCACAGCCGCACCAGCAATTGAATGGCCGTGGAAGTTATTTGACGACAGATTGACTGTTTTGGTTATCGGATTGTAATGGTCGCTTAAAAACCCGCGGGATTCCACTACTTTTACGTGCTGGAGTCCATTGTCATCAAGAATCCGACGGGCTGCCTCTGCACCAGTAATCCCCGTTGAAACGGCTACTTTTGAATATTTGTTGTACGTGCTTTTTACCTTAAACTGCGCCCAGAGCGGGAGCAAGATCAGCAGGGCAAAATAAATGAGCCACATCATTTACCTTCATCTACCTCCATAATAGTGTCGTATTTTGTCTTATGTTTATTTTACCGATTTATACCCCCCGGCGTCAAAGATTACGCTTATTTTCCCTTTCTTCTTCTTTCATTCCTTTATACTTTTTTCTGCCTGTATATAAAAGGGACACAAGGACAACACCGCCTGTAAGCGCCGTGACGTGAATAAGCTGCTCTTTTTTCTCGGGCTTCATTTCTTCCGCTCCGCCGACCGGTACAAATATGAGAAGGAAACTCCATATAAATGCGATGACTTTGTCCATTCTCCATCCCCCCATCTGCTTCTTTCAGTATATGCGCACAGAGGAAGGAATGATGCCGTTTCTCACCACTTTAATCGTTTTGGGCGGACACACATCCACCATGTAACCAAAATCGAGAGCAGGCTGAGCCAGAATGTAAAATAACCAATTTCTTGAATGTATAAATCAAGCTGTGAATACACAGGATACTGCATAAAAACATAGTCGATGATTTCATTATGCACCGTCCAAACCGCCGCAGCGATCAAATGAACAGGCTTTACCCGGAAAAACGGCGCATAAAGCAGTCCCTGCACGGCCATTCCAAAGTGTGAAGCGACCAGCATCCATCCCAGCCAGGAAAGATTGCCTGTTACAGCCAGTGTCAGTCCGTTCATAACAACGGCCCAAATGCCATACTTAAAAAGCGTCATGACAGCCAGTGCCTGTATAAGTCCCCATTGCCGGCCGATCAAGATTCCAAACAGAGCAATGGTAAAAAACAAACTAGCCGTCGGACTGTCCGGCACGAATGGAAGAAAAATAGCAGCCGTTTGCTCCAGCTGAGGCATGTACCAGATGTATCCGTAGATAGTGCCAAGTAAATTAATCAAAAAAAGTGCCCACATAAAAGAGCGGTTCGATAAAAGATAAAACAGCATTTGTATGCCTCCATGGAAAAAAGGACTGCCCATCAACCCGGACAGTCCCATTGATTATTTTGCTTCTAGTGTAGAAATAAATTCCGACAGCTTTTTTAAGTCTTCTTCATTTCCTTTATACATATCCGGCGGCATGGAACCCTTCCCGTTGACCGCGATCTCCGCGATTTCATCCGGTGTTAAGCCGGTGCCGACAAGAGACGGTGCCGCTGCCCCTCCGGACAATGTATCACCGTGGCAATTGATACAGCCATTTTCCTGATAAATTTGAAATCCTTCAGAATTTGTATCAATGGCTGCTTCTTCTACAATCGCTCCCATCGCTTCTTTCGCTTCCCAGTCGACTGCGTCAACAGACTCCCATGTAAGGAAAATAACAGCGGCAAGAGACAAAAGCATAAAGCCGGTGGCAAACGGACGCTCAAGCGGCCGGCGCTTTGGTCCGCGATCGATAAACGGTGCAAGCATAAGGCCGCCAAAAGCAAGACCCGGGATAATAAATGCACCGATAATATTATAAGGACCGGATGCGTACGAATACTTTAAAAGCTGATACAAAAACAAGAAGTACCAGTCCGGTAGCGGCAGATATCCTGTATCGGTCGGATCGGCAACACGCTCAAGCGGCGATGGGTGCGCGATCGTCAAACAAAGATAGCCGATTAAAAATACGGAACCAACCATCCATTCCTTTAAAAGGAAGTTTGGCCAGAAAGCCTCTGTTTTACCCGGGTATTCCGAGTAATCTTTTGGAATATTCGATTTTCGTTCAGCAGGAATACGCGAGTCTCCGACAAACTTCATTCCTTTTCCACGATGCACTGCGTTCCCCTCCTTTGAATTGGACTGAAGCAGGGCCGCTTTTTACAATGGGCCGGAAATTCCCTGCTTGCGGATCATAATAAAGTGGGCGCCCATTAAGCCAAGCAATGCAGCCGGCAGGAAAAACACATGAATGGCAAAAAATCGGGTCAGCGTCTGCGCACCGACAATATCGGGATGTCCAGCAAGCAGCACTTTTAATTCCTGGCCAATCAGCGGCGTAGAAGCCGCAATCTCAATTCCTACCTTTGTAGCGAAAAGAGCTTTCATATCCCATGGAAGCAAGTAGCCGGTAAAACCGAGGCCGAGCATGACAAAGAAAATCAACACGCCAACCACCCAGTTTAATTCACGCGGCTTTTTGTACGCTCCCTGGAAAAACACGCGGAGTGTATGTAAAAACATCATAACGATAACAAGACTTGCACCCCAGTGATGCATACCGCGCACAATTACGCCGAAAGCGACTTCATTTTGAAGATAATAAACAGATTCCCATGCATTTTTAATGTCTGGCACATAGTACATCGTTAAAAACATGCCGGATAGGATTTGAATGACGGTCACAAAAAAAGTCAGGCCGCCGAAGCAGTACACAAAAGCCGAAAAATGATGAGCCGGATTTACGTGTTCGGGCACTTCATGATCCGCAATATCGCGCCACATCGGCGTAATATCGAGACGTTCATCCACCCAGTCATAAATTTTGTTGAGCATACCGTACGCCCCCTTTACACGATATTGTTTGCTTCTGGTTTGCCGAGCTGGAGAAGACCATCTTTTTCAGCAGTAGGATACACATCAAGCGGTTTTAATGGCGGTGTATTCGGCACATTTTTCCCGCTTTTTTCGTACAAGCCATTGTGGCATGGGCAGAAAAATCTGTCCTTATGATCGTTTCCTTCCCAGCTTACCGTGCAGCCCAGATGCTTACAGATCGGTGACAGGGCGACAATTTCATCTTGATCGTTTTTGTATACCCAGGCCGTGCTTGTGACTTCCGATGTATACCATGCGTCGGTCTGCTCATACGAAAAGTCAACGCGTACCGGTACATCTGTTAAATCTGCTACTTTTTGCTGTGTAGGATGAAATTCGCCGGCCGCTTCCCCTTTCAGAACCGGATCAACCGCAAAACGAACCATCGGCATCAGCATCCCTGCAGCCATGAAACCGCCTACACCAGTGAGTGTGTAGTTTAAAAACTGGCGTCTTGATACAGGCTGTTTCCCCATACTTTCCCCCCCTTATACACTTTGCCTCGCCCGCTGTGAACCATATATGAGCAAAAATATAAAACTATGACATTTTAATGATAATCGATACCGGATAGCAGGTCAATAACCTCTGAATGAAAACGCTTTTTCGATTGTGACAATTTTCCGAATTATTCAAAATTCTCCTGCCATTTGTCAACAACTCTATTGACAAGCTGCTTTGCTTGATCGGCAATCAATGAACGCTTTATGCTTTCTTCCATGTCACCAAGCGGAACAGGAGGGACAAAAATGACCGCACCCTGCAGTTCATCTTCGCTCTGGCGCCATGCGGGGTCTGACGTTAAAAAAAACACATGCTTAAACCCGGCTAATTGCGCTCTTTCCGACCAGAGAGGGGCTTTGTCTGCCGTTTCCGGTACATAAGCGTACGGCGGCGTCACGACGATTCTTCCTTTAAACTGCCGTTCTAGAAAATCAGCCAGCAGCCCAACAAATTCATATTGCTCGGCTGACCGCTTAAATTCTGCGCCAAAGTCCACTGGCACAAGCGGTATGATGACTGTGTCGATATACTGTTTCTGCTGCTCAACAAGGACAGCATCTTTTCCATTCCAATTCATTTTATCACCTCCTTTTCATCATATCGGTCTTTCCTTCTTTTTGTAAATACGAGTGTAAAAAAAAGCATCCGATCAACTGTCGGATGCGTCTGTATGTTTTAATAATTCATTGAGCTGGCCGGTCAGCCGGAAAAATGCTTCTTTATCTCCCCGGTCGAGCGCCGCGTCAATTTGTTCCTTAAGCCGGTCGCGCTGAAAATCGTATACACTCCACTTTAAAAATTGTTCTGCCAGCTCTTTTTCTTTTTCAGTGAGCCGAATCCGCTTTGGCATAAACGGATTTTCGACCCTTACAGCCGCGTATTGATGGGACAGATGGGAGCCTTTAAATTTCAGTTCAATAAAGATATCTTCATCTTTGTTTAACCGAATATCATGAAAAGATTTTTCAGCGTCGGTTGTCATAATATTGTCTTTGAAAAAACGGAAGGGTGCGCTGTCCACACAATGAGAGGACATAATCATGCCTCGAGGACAATACTGGGCGTCTTCCACAAAATGCACATGCTCCATCAGCTGGTCATGGCTCATTAAATAATTTAAAATCCAGACAGATTCTCTGCGCTTCAGTTGATAATGATTTAAAAACCAGCGGATAAAATCCTTTTTCTCGTGAACGGAAACCGGAGCAGCCATTATCATCACTCCTCTGCCTTTTTTAATAAGAGTTTATGCTTAAACGTTCAACAAGTTCTGTCCATTCTTCGTGAAGCGGCTCTGCTTTCGCTAATTTTTGGAAGATAGAAAGCGCCTGTTCACGCTGGCCGTCCTCGAGAAGGAAATAGCCGTACTCGGCCAGAAACTCTGTATTTTCACCTAAAACAGGATACAAGTATTCATACAGCTCAGCAGCCTCTTTGTATTCTTCCAGCCGTTCTGCAGCCCGCGCCGCATCCCACAGCAGTAGAGGCTCTCCACTGCCGGATTCACGGAAAATCGAAGCAATTTCAAGTACACCTTCGTATTCTTCCTTTTTCATCAGCAGCGCATTCAGCGCAAGAGCTGCTTCTGTATATTCCGGGTCAAGCGCCAGCGACTCACGCAGGTGGGCTTCTCCTTCTTCTTCAAGGCCTCTTTTTAGAGCCAGCTTTCCGGCAAGCAGGAATAGTTCTTTTTGATATGCATCCCGTGCAATCCCTGCACGAGCTGCTTCAAGTGCTGCTTCCAAATCTTCTTCCATCTCATGTGCCCGCGCCAGGTACAGATAAACAGAATGGTAATCGGGGTCCAGCTCTGCTGCTTCTGATAATTTAGCGGCCGCTGTTTTGTACTGTCCCGCTTGAAAAGCCGTAAATCCATACATAAACAACGTATCGATATCGATTTTATCGTCCAAAGCCCGCTCAAAGTGCGGAAGGCTTTCTTCAAAAGCACCGCCGGCACTGTACGCTTCGGCCAGTCGCTTTTGAATGGAAATGCCGGCAATATCCTGCATGCCTGCCACTTCCAGCTCTTTATACTGACGAACCGCTTCTAAAAACTTTCCTTCTTCCAGGTAAAGCTCACCAAGCGCGAGCTTAATAACCGGCTCGTCCGGCTCTGCCTGCAGTGCCTGCAGAAGCTTATGCTCGCTGACTTCATACAATCCCTGCATTTGATAAAGGTCCGCCAGCACAAGCAGCGAGCGTGCATAAAACGGGTCATCCTGATCGATTTCATCTAAAATAAGCATCGCTTCTTCTTCACGGTCAAGTTCTACGAGCGTCTCCGCCAAAAGCAAAGACAGCTCGCCCTCTCCCGGAAAAGCGCGCAGCAGCTCCTCAAACAGCTGCCTTGCTTCATCTAAAAAACCAAGCTGGAGCAGCTGCTCTCCCAGCTCAAATTGTTGTTGGGCATCACTAGAGGCGAGCACCTTTTCATATAAGGCAGATGCGCCTGCCATATCTCCCTTTTCGAGGTGTGCGATCATATTTTCCGCGTCGTTCATGTTTACCGCCTCTTCTTTCTCCGTCTTCATTTCTTAATTTCTTATTTTAATCAAAGATGGTCAATCGGGCAACTTTTTGGCTTGTACTTCATGTATTCTACCTGGACGGCTATATTCCTTCTTTCCCGAATAGAAAAAGCGCCCTCACAAAGAGGACGCTCCTGCAGAAAGCTGATTCAAATGATCGAAAAACTCGGGGTAGGAAACCGCAATGGCTTCATGGTTTTCAAGCACGACTTCGCCTTCTGTCAGAAGGGAAGCAATAGCCATGACCATGCCGATTCGGTGATCCCCATGTGACGAAACGGTCCCGCCATGAAGCGGAGATTTACCGCGGATAATCATTCCGTCATCTGTTGCTTCAATGTCTGCACCAAGCTTTTTCAGCTCATGAACAACCGTGTCAATCCGGTTTGTTTCTTTTACTTTTAATTCTTCTGCATCACGGATCACCGTTTCACCTTCTGCCTGTGTAGCAAGCAGGGCAATAATCGGGATTTCATCAATTAAACGCGGAATGATCGCGCCGCTGATGTCCGTTCCTTTTAATTGAGACGTTCTGACCGTAATGGTCCCCATCTCTTCGCCTGAATCAACTGTTTTCTCAACCGTGATGTCTGCACCCATCTGCTTCATTACATCTATAATGCCTGTTCTTGTTTCATTTAAGCCCGTGTTTTCAAGAATAACTTCACTGTTTGGCGTAATCGCTGCCGCTACCATGAAAAAGGCCGCAGACGAAATGTCTCCCGGTACGTATACATCTGTGCCCTGAAAGGTTTGGCCGCCTGTGACGATAATACGGTCACCTTCCCGGCGAATGGTTCCGCCAAACTGCTCAATCATTTTTTCCGTATGATCACGTGTTGCTTCCGGCTCGATAATGACAGATTCTCCGTCTGCCTGCAGCGCCGCAAAAATCACAGCGGATTTTACCTGCGCACTTGCAACAGGAAGCCGGTACTCAGTTGTCTCCAGTTTTTTCCCGCGAATCGAAAGCGGTGTAAACCGTCCACGATCGCGCCCGGCAATATCAGCACCCATTGCCGCAAGAGGAACTGTTACCCGGTCCATTGGACGCTTGCCGATTGATTCATCCCCGATCATCACAGAATGAAACGGTCGTCCCGCTAAAATACCGAGCATTAAGCGTGTTGTCGTACCGGAATTTCCGGTATCCAGGATGGCAGATGGCTCCTGCAGCCCTTCCCATCCTTTTCCGTACACAATGATTTCTTCATCTGTTTCATCGATCTGCACGCCAAGCTTGCGGAAGCAGTCGATCGTGCTCAAGCAATCTTCCCCTTTTAAAAAGTGGCGTACTGTTGTCGTTCCTTCTGCCAGTGCTCCGAACATAATAGAGCGGTGAGAAATGGACTTGTCACCCGGCACTTCGATACGCCCGCCAAGAGACGGATTAGTAAACGTCAGTTTCATGTATTGGACCCTCTCTTATGCTAAAAATAGATCATACGTTGTTTTCTGCTCCAGACATTGTTTGGCACGAAGACGGTCCTTTTCACTTTGAAAGCTGATGACCAAAACGCCAAACACGTCCTCGCGCGTTTCTACAATCCGAATGTTCGTAATGCTGATCCGCTCATCTGCCAGATAGCCTGTTAGTTCAGAGATAACACCAGGATAATCCGGCACATCTACGTACAGCTCATAAAAAGCTGGAATGGCACCTTTAGAGTCCGCCGGAAGCCCATCACGAAACTTTTTCGCATCGTTAAAGTAGTGGTAAAGCTTTTCTTCGTTTTCGGTTTCCAAAAGAGATAAAACACTGTTCATTTCATCGCGCCAGTTCGTTAACAAAGCGATAAGAATTTCCTTATTGTGAAGCGAAATGTCTTTCCACATTTCCGGACTGGAGGAAGCAATACGGGTAATATCCCGAAAGCCCCCCGCCGCAAGCCGCTCGATCAGCGGATTGTCTTCATTGTATTTTTGAGCCTGATGAACGAGTGAAGCGGCAATAATATGTGGAAAATGGCTGATCACACCTGTCATTTCATCATGGTCTTCTGCGGTTACGACCAGAATGTTTGCCCGCGTTCCCTCAAGCCATTTTTTCAGCATGGCTACATGCTTTTCTCCTGCTGCGCTGCCCGGTGTCAGTAAATAAAAGGCGTTTTCAAACAATAGTTCTTTCGAAGCCGCCACGCCGCTTTTATGGGAGCCGGCCATAGGATGACCGCCAATAAAAGCTATTCCCTTTCTGTCTAAAAGCGCAGCTTGCTTCATAACACGGCTCTTTGTGCTTCCCGTATCCGTAATCAGGACACCTTCTTTTAAAGGAAGCTCTGCCAGCGTTTTGATCATTTCTTCTGTTTTTAATACAGGTACTGCTAAAATAATCAAATCGGCTTTTTGTGCGCCTTCTTCAAACGAAAGGGCTCTTTCATCTATAATGTTCAACGCTTCTGCAAGTCCCAGCTCGGATCCGCGTACATCAAATCCGATAATATGCGCCTGCTCGTGTGCTTTTTTTATCGCTTTTGCCAGCGATCCGCCAATTAAGCCAAGACCGGCGATAAAGACATTTCCTCTCATCGGCGAATCACCTTCTATCTTTTTACAATTTCAGCTAAGAAGCTTTTCATTGCCTCTATAACACCTTCGTTTTGTTGCTTGGATCCGACTGTCACCCGAACCGTTCCCGGTATTCCGAGTGCAGCACCGGAGCGGACAATATATCCTTTTGACATTAAATATTCGAACAGCTCGTTGCTGTCGCAGTTAAAGTCAATCAAAATAAAATTTGCTTCTGACGGGTAAAAATCGAGGTTGTTTTCACGACAAAACGCATAAAATTGCTCGAGGCCTTCTTTGTTCGCCGCACAGCATTCCTCTACAAACGATTGATCCGAAAGAGCCGCTGCCGCTGCCATTTGTCCCAAGGAATTCACGTTAAATGGTTCCCGAACCGGATCAATTTGTGCAATCAGCTCCTCGGACGCGAAGCCATAGCCAACCCGGAAAGCGGCCAGGCCGTAGATTTTAGAGAAAGTGCGCAAGACGATCACATTTTTGTATTCTTTAATGATCTCAAGTGAATTGTAATAATCAGATGCTGTCACATACTCGTAGTACGCTTCATCCAAAACGACTAATACGCCTTCTGGAACCCGGTTCAAAAAGCCGCGAAGCTGCAGGTCCGTAATATGGATGCCTGTTGGGTTGTTCGGGCTGCAAAGCCAGACGATCGCTGTGTTTTCGTCAATCGACTCGGCCATTTTATCCAGGTTGTGCGCGCCATTGACAAGCTCCACCTCGCGAACTTCCGCTCCTTCTACAACGGCATTGTGGCGGTATTGTGGGAAAGAAGGTGTCGGCATAACCGTATTTTTGCCTGGCTCTAACATCGCCCGTGACAGCATCATAATGATTTCATCAGAGCCATTACCGAAAATCAGCTGTTTTTCGGAAACGTTTAAGAAAGAAGCGAGTTCCGTCCGGAGTCCTGTTGTATAACCGTCGGGATAAATCGCAAATGACTCTGCATACTCACGAATGTATTCCTTTACACGCTCGGATGATCCGAATGGGTTTTCATTAGAGGCGAGCTTGACTACATCCTGCAAGCCATACGCTTTTTTTACTTCATCCGTTGTTCGGCCAGGCTGATATGCTTTTAATGTCAGTATTTGTTCTTTCCATTTCATCTTTTTTACGCTCCCTCAGTTTGTTGATTGCTGCAAGTCCGGACGCAGAACAGCTGCTCCTTCTAAATAAACATGCTGAATGTCTTTTTGTGCAACATCTGTGTTTACATGCATCATGATGCGGATGCAGCGCTCCAGTCCGCCTTTAATGGCCAGCTCCTGCATGCACATAACCGGCACGTATTCCCAGCCTGTCTGCTCACGGAGAACTTTTGCTGGAAACATGGCATCCAGGTCATTCGTGGCTGATAAAAAGGCCGAGCAGACTGTTTCTGGGTCAATGCTGTTTTGGTTAATCATTTCTTCAATAAGCCGTTTTGTTGCTTCTGTCATTAGCGCTCCATCATTTGATGCTACCGTAATTGCTCCGCGAATTCCTCTTACCATTGGTCGGCCTCCTTTCGGAAATGCTGGTCAATTTGCTGAAGTTCTTCTTTTGTCATTTCCGTTACATACGGCTTGCCCGTTTCACTCAATAGTACAAAGCGGACCGTCCCGCCATACGCTTTTTTGTCACGGGCCATCACTGCATAAATTTCATCAAAGGAAAAAGCTGTGCCGGCTTCGACCGGATAACCTGTTTCCTTCAGCCAGGCGGCGAATGAACGGATGTCAAAGGACAAACCATTTTTAAACTGTGAAGCATAAAGCGCAAAAATCATTCCGCAAGCCACCGCCTCGCCGTGCGCTATTTTTCCATAGCCGGACAAAGCTTCTACGGCGTGTCCATATGTATGGCCAAAATTTAAAAAAGCCCGGACACCCGTTTCTTTTTCATCTTCTTTTACAATCGCGCTTTTAATTTCGATTCCCCGCTGCAAACAGTGTGCTAAAAACGAACCCTTTATATCTTTTGCACTTTGAACTGATTGCTGGATGTTTTCAAGCAGCGCTGCATCGGCAATCAGAGCATGCTTAATCACTTCGGCAAAGCCGCTTCTTGTTTCCTTTTCCGACAGCGACTCCAAAAAAGACGTGTCATACAGAACGGCTTCCGGCTGATGAAAGGCGCCAATCATATTTTTGCCGAGCGGATGGTTAATGGCTGTTTTGCCTCCAACCGCACTGTCATGCGCCAGTATCGTCGTCGGAACCTGAATAAACGGAATGCCGCGCATATAGCTTGCCGCGCAAAAGCCCGCCAGATCTCCGCAGGCTCCCCCGCCAAATGCGATCACAAGCGAGCGGCGGTCAAGCGCCGCTTCAAGCATAGCTGTTAAACATTGCTCGAACACTGAAAACGACTTGGCTGATTCACCGGCGGGAACAAAGTGCCAGTCTGCTGCGAGCGAAGATGGGAGTGCGCTCCGAAGCGCCTCGCCATGAAGCGCATAAACGGCTTCATCAGCAATCACAAACAAGCGGGTCGGCACTTTTGGCATTTCCAGAATAAAACGGCCAATTTCCTGCACGGCTCCTTCCCCAATAAGTACAGGATAGGTTTTATGAGTTGTTTCAACCATGACACGGTTCATCATTAAAACTCCCTTGCGTACGCTGCGTGTTCCTTTACCTGGCGGATTAAATGATCCATTCGGTCTCCATTAAACTGTTCTAAAACAGCGTTAGCCAGCTCCCAGGCCACCGCTGCTTCTGCTACGACGGCTGCTGCTGGAACGGCGCAGGCATCTGAACGTTCAATGCTTGCTGTAAACGGCTCTTTTGTATCAATGTCCACACTTTCAAGCGGCTTGTAAAGCGTCGGGATCGGCTTCATGACACCACGAACCACAATTGGCATCCCATTTGTCATACCGCCTTCAAAGCCGCCAAGGCGGTTTGTTTTCCGGTAAAAGCCCTGCTGCTCGCTCCAGGCAATTTCATCATGCACTTCGCTGCCGAATTTACGTGCTGCTTCAAAGCCGATACCAATTTCTACACCTTTAAATGCATTGATGCTCACAATGGCAGCGGCCACTTTTGCGTCAAGCTTGCGGTCATAATGAACATAGCTTCCTACGCCAATCGGCATGCCTTCTGCAATTACTTCTACGACACCGCCAATCGAGTCGCCATTTTTTTTCGCATTATCGATCGCTTCGATCATTTTTGCGGCTGCTTCTTCATCCAGGCAGCGGACTGATGAAGCTTCGCTGCGCTCCTGCAGCTCGCCAATCGTTTCAAACTGAACATTCTCCGCACGAATACCACCAATTTCAATAACATGTGAGGCAATTTCTACACCGAGCAGCTTTAACAGCTTTTTCGCTGCTGCTCCTGCAGCGACACGTACAGTCGTTTCACGGGCAGACGAGCGTTCTAATACATTGCGCATGTCACGATGGCCGTATTTGATCCCGCCGTTTAAGTCGGCATGCCCCGGACGAGGGCGTGTGATTTTCCGCTTGATTTCCTCGGCTGCTTCCTCGCTGTCAAGCGCTTCAATGCCCATAATTTTTGTCCAATGCTTCCAGTCGTCATTTTCTACCACTAATGTGACAGGTGATCCGAGGGTATAGCCATGGCGTACACCGGATTTTATCGCTACTAAATCTTTTTCAATCTGCATACGGCGGCCGCGGCCGTGCCCTTTTTGACGGCGCAGCAAATCGTTGTTTACATCTTCTGCAAGAAGCTCCATGCCGGCCGGAAGCCCTTCAATAATCGTTGTTAATTGTGGTCCATGTGATTCCCCAGCTGTTAAATATCTCATTCTCCTGCTCCCTTCAATACGTTAAAGCGGTTATGTACTACTATATCATATTTAAAATTCTTTGGAACAGCCGAAACGACTGTTTTTGAGAATTTTATCACAATTCCGTCGTCCGTAGTGATAATTTCGATAAGATTTACGCTTAAAAGCGCGACATTGAGCTGCCGCGCTTTTAAACTGACCCTTTTCATCATTTTTACTTGAGCGTAAAAGAAACATTTATTGAATCAATGTTACAATTTTTTATAAAAAACGTCAGTGTGTAGACAAAGTCTTTCTCTCTTAAAAAAGGGCCGATAAGTGGTGTTGAAGATCAACCAGCCAAGGACAGGATAGACATTTTTCTCTTTTTAAAAAAGAAAAAATACAACCTTTTTAGCTCTATACACTCTTGGTGCAAGCCACTTGGAGGCATCCGGGTCAGCGCAGACTCCTATGGGACGAGCGGGCAGCAGAGACCGGCTGAGTCGCCAGGCGCAGTCGGGCTCTGCGCCTGCCCCATGGAAAGCGGAGCTGCCCGGACGCCACCGATCTATCTCATTCATGTGCATGGTCATCCATCATTTATCTACAGTCTGCAATTTTTTATAAAAAAATGTGTCTTCTACGCCAAAACCGTACCGCTCTGGATTAAAAATCTGTTCTGTGCTGCCAACGAATAAAACGCCTCCCGGACGCAGTGCTGCATGAAACTTGCGGTACAGCTCATCCTTCGCTTCTTCTGTAAAATAAATCATTACATTTCGACACACAATTAAATCATAGCCGGTTTCAAATCGATCCGACAACAGATTTTGTCGTTTAAAGTTCACGGTCCGTTTTACATCATTTGAAATCTTGTAAAAATTACCTTCTTTTTGAAAATACTTCCTTTTCATTGCTTCTGGCACTTCAGCAAGCGATCTTTCTGGGTAAAGGCCAAGCTTTGCTTTTTGAATCACATTCACATCCAGGTCGGTCGCTTGTACAGATACTGATGAAAGCGGCATAAGGCTGGATAAAACCATAGACAGTGTGTAAGGCTCTTCTCCTGTTGAGCAAGCTGCACTCCATACTTTTGGGCGATTATTTTCCTTCAGCAGCCGCGGCAGAATTTTTTTCTCCAGTATCTCCCACCGTTTCCCATTTCGATAAAATTCCGACACATTAATAGTCATCCGGTCTAAAAACTCATTCATCATCGTTTGATTTGAATTTAACGCGTCAAAAAAAGTTGAAAATGATGGATACCCTTTTTTCTCGTATAAAGATGTCAATCTTCTTTTCATTTGTGCTTCTTTATATAAAGACAGGTCGATGCCTGTTTTTCGCTTGATCGAGCCGACAAATTGTTCGTAATCCCCCATTGTGCTCATCCTTTCTACCGATCTGCTTCTTTTTTCTTTTATTATAGCTGATCTGCAGAGCATAAGTGGGAAAAAATTCACAAAAAAAGAGTTTTCAGCCTGACCGGCTGAAAACTCCAGGAGTGATTAGTAAACCCATTCGGACCCTGACTTTTGGTACGTTGTCAGCTCATTTTCCCCAAAGAAAAGGCTAATTTCACGTTTCGCGCTTTCTAAAGAGTCAGAACCGTGAATGACATTTTTGCCGACGATTACCCCGTAGTCACCGCGAATCGTCGCTGGTGCTGCATCTTTTGGGTTTGTAGCGCCCATCATTTGGCGGGCAGTCGCAATCACATTTTCACCTTCCCATACCATCGCGAAAACAGGTCCAGACGTAATAAAATCTACTAATTCACCGAAAAATGGGCGTTCTTTATGTTCCCCGTAGTGCTGCTGAGCTGTTTCAGGTGATATCTGCATCAGCTTTGCTGCCACAAGGCGGAAGCCTTTTTTCTCAAAACGCGACACAATTTCCCCAATCAAACCACGCTGTACTCCATCAGGTTTTACCATTAAGTATGTTTGCTCCATCTTTCACCACTCCTGTACTATGTATACCGCTTACATGCGGCCAAGATGAATCGTAACACTTATTTTGTAAATTTACAACGCTTTCATGGAAATAATTAATATTTTCTTTTTCCAATAAAATGGGCAATATCGCGCAGTGAATTCCGGTGACGGCCCGGCGGCAATTCAGTTAAAATAGCCAGAGCCCGGTCCAAATACCGTCTGCTTAGCGCATGAGACCGCTCGATGGCGTCACTGCTTTTTAAACGGACAATAATATCATTTATTTCATCACGGCTTGAATGGGCATGAATGGAAGAAATACGCGTTCGCATGCTTTCATCCTGCATGGCATACAAAACGGGAAGCGTGATGTTTCCCTGCAGCAAATCTCCGCCTGCTGGTTTTCCAAGCTCTTTTTCACTTGCCGTAAAGTCAAGAATATCGTCCGTAATTTGAAAAGACATACCTACGTTATAACCGAACTCATACAGCCTGCGATGAATAGAAGCCGGGGCTCCGGATGCAATCGCGCCCAGCTGGCAGCTGGCTGCAATCAGGATCGCTGTTTTGCGCTTGATACGGCGCAGATAATCGCGCAAATGCTGATCGTATCGGTATTTGTCTTGTATTTGCACAATTTCTCCGATACACAGCTCCGTCATCGTGCGGGATAAAATACGGTGAGCCTCTACTTCCTCAATTTGCGTCATGGAGTCGAGTGCCGCTGCAAAAATAAAGTCACCAGCATACATTGCAATTCGGTTATCCCATTCTGCTTTTACTGTATGCTGCCCGCGGCGTATGACCGCATCGTCAATCACATCATCATGAACGAGTGAGGCCATGTGAATCAGCTCAAGAGAAGCGGCTGCATATTTCACGCGATGAATGTCATAGTCGCCAAACTTCGCACCAAGCAGCAGCATGACCGGGCGAATGCGTTTTCCGCCTGCTTGAAGAAGATGTACAGACGCTTCCTCTAAAATAGATGATGACGAGCCAACTGCTCGTTCTAGTTCCTGTTCAATCAAGTCAATATCCGCTTTTAACCGCGTATAAATTAGTTTTATATTCATTTTTTTCACCCGGCTCTTGATCTAGTATTATTTGTTTCCGTAATGAGTGGCGGCTACTCCGCCGGTATGAGCTTTAAAGCGCACGTTTTGAAAACCGGCCTGCTGAAACATGCGGGCAAGCTCCCTCATGTCTGGAAAATGGCGCGCTGATTCCTGTAGCCATGAATATTCCTCATAGCTTTTGGCAAAAAGACGGCCAACTGCCGGCATAACATAACGGAAGTATAGCTCGTACCCTTCTTTAAAAACAGGCATTTGCGGCTGGCTTGTTTCTAAGCAGACGACCATGCCATCCGGCTTCAACACACGGTGCATTTCTTTTAATACCTGCATGTAATCCGGTACGTTGCGAAGGCCAAAGCCGATCGTCACATAATCAAAGGTTCCGTCTTCAAACGGCAGCTCCATTGCATTTCCGTGGATCAGCTCTACCTGCTCCAGCCCGGCTTGTTCTACTTTTTGTTTGCCAACTGCGAGCATATTTTCACTGAAATCAAGCCCTTTTACAACTCCCTGCGGCCCCACTGCCTCTGCCAGTGCGATCGTCCAATCGGCTGTTCCACAGCATACGTCAAGCGCGCTGGCTCCTTTTGGCACATTCATGATTTTCATCGTTTCATTTCGCCAGCGCTTGTGCTGCTGAAAGCTGATAACAGAATTCATTTTATCGTAGTTGCCATATATTTTTTCAAATACACTATGCACTTTTTCTTCTTTTGATTGCTGCATTCTTCACCCTTCTTCCACAAGTCGAAGCGGCCTGCTTTCAAAAAGACGGTCGCGTTCCGCTTCAATCACAGCCGCGCTGTTTGAATCTATGCCCTTTATGCATTCCCTCAGGTCAGCTTGTATATCATCCAGGTGCTGATCGATTATATCCAGCACCTGCTGATCGGTTTCATAGTGTTGTTTCAATGCGCTAAAAAGAATAAAGGGCTGTTTTTTCTCACGAAGAAGCCGGTCTGCCGTTAAAAGCTGCCGAACGGCACGAGCCAGCGCTTCATCCGTTTTTTTCTCCGTGTGTACAGCGCCAATAATATCTCCTTCAATGACTCCAACAGCGTTTAAAATTGCTTCTATTGTACCGAGCTGATGGCGATGAAGGGAGGTCTTTGCTTCGTTGACCCTTTTTACCGCTCCCGCAAGAATTCCTACCCAGTGAACACAGTCCGCTTCAGCCAGTGTCCGGTAGTACATACCGCTAAAATAATCTCCTGCTAATACGATCAGCTGGTTTTTTTGTGTCATTTCTTCCGTGACAGACGGAATGGCATCATGTACATCCATGGCCAGTCCAATGAGAACAGCTGCCTGCATTTGCTTTTGCACCTGTTCACTTTTTCTTTCCTGGTCCGTAAATGCTAGCATTAAAGCAGATGCCCGAAGCGGATTAATAACCGGCATGCCAATGACTTTATTCAAAAAAGGCTGCCCGCATGCCCGGTTGATCTCTTCAAGTAGTGCACTCTGTTGCTCCTGCCACTCCTTCATTGTGAAAACCCCTCACTCGCAAATCATTTCAATTGGTTCGTTCCCTGTTAAATGTCCACACTCAGTATATCACACTCGTGTTCTCATGACGAACGAATGAGCGAAAGAAGCTCAGTCCGAAGCTGGGCGTCATTTTCGTACAAACCGCGGGCTGCCGTTGTAACCGTTTTGGCTCCCGGTTTTTTCACACCGCGCATGGCCATGCACATATGCTCCGCCTGCACAATCACCATGACTCCCTGAGGCTGAAGCATATCCATAATGGCATCTGCTACTTCATTCGTAATCCGCTCCTGCAGCTGCGGACGGCGGGCCACTGATTCTACGGCACGGGCAAGCTTGCTCAAGCCTGTTACTTTACCGCCCTTTGGCATATAAGCTACGTGAGCATGGCCGAAAAATGGCACGAGGTGATGCTCACACATTGAATAAAATGGAATGTCTTTGACGAGAACAAGCTCTTCATATTGCTCCTCAAATACCGTTTCAAAATAAAATCTCGGGTCTATATGAAGACCTGAAAAAGCTTCTTCGTACATTTTCGCTACCCGTTTTGGCGTATCCTGAAGACCTTCGCGATCCGGATTTTCACCAACCGCCTCTAAGATAAGGCGTACGGCCTGCTGAATTTTGGCGTGATCCACTTCAGCCATTTTTATCCACTCCTGTATACATGTATTGCATGTGTCATATTATTTGTACTGCACTTCATCTTAGCATATCGGCCGACTCTTGGGCAAAATGAAGTGTTCAAAAAAAAGACTGCCCGATTGGGGCAGTCCCGCGTTTAGCCGCATTAGGCTATGTACTTATTTAACCGCGTCTTTAAGCGCTTTACCCGGTTTAAATGCCGGAACTTTGCTCGCAGCGATTTCGATTTCTTCACCTGTTTGCGGGTTACGTCCTTTACGTGCTGAACGCTCGCGTACTTCAAAGTTTCCGAAACCGATCAATTGTACTTTGTCGCCTTTTGCCAATGTGTCCTGGATGGCATCGAAAAGAGCATCTACCGCTTTTGTCGCGTCTTTCTTAGAAAGTTCTGCTGTTTCTGCAACTTCATTGATCAAATCAGTTTTGTTCATGCCATTCACCTCCTCCCGCATGAGACACGATAAACATTGTTATATCAATGTTTTACCGTAATTCTGTTAAAAGATTATCACATGTGTTCGGTCATATCAAGCAGAATCCACCTTAAACGGGCATTTTCCCCGGTTTCACAAAAAAAAGACTCCCTTTTTGAGAGTCTTGCCTGTTTTAAAGCAATATGGCAATCATTCCGCCCGAACCTTCATTGATGATTTTTTCCAGCGTATCTTTTAATTTGCTTCGGGCGTGATCAGGCATTAAGGACACTTTGGACTGAATGCCATCCCGGACAATCGAGCTTAAATTGCGTCCGAAAATATCACTGTTCCAAACAGATAATGGATCATCTTCAAAGTCCTTCATCACATGATGAACAAGCTCTTCACTTTGTTTTTCCGATCCAATAATCGGTGAAAATTCCGATTCAACATCTACTTGAATCATGTGAATAGACGGCGCTACCGCTTTCATCCGGACACCGTAACGAGAGCCATGGCGGATAATTTTCGGTTCCTCAAGCCGCATCTCGTTGATCGATGGAACGGCTACCCCGTAACCAGTCTGCTTAACCATTCTCAGCGCTTCTTCTACCTGCCCGTATTCTTCTTTTATATGGGCATAATCCTGGATGATTTCCAGCAAATGCTCTTTTCCGCGCAATGGCTCCCCGATAATTTCGTTGACGATCGTTTCGTATAAGCCGTTTGGCGCATGAACGTTGATTTCCGCAATCCCCTGTCCCATGTCCATTCCGGTTAAAACAGCAGACTCAATGTATTCGCCGCCGCCAAATTGATCGACAACCCGTTTTACATCCCGAAGCCTTTTAATGTCTTTGACCGTTTCTTTAACCATTTCATTGTATTTATCTCGAAGCCAGTGAGACTCATCAAGCGCCATAATCCAGGAAGGAAGATGAACGTTCACTTCATGGACTGGGAACTCAAACAAGGCTTCCTGCAGAACATGAAGCACGTTCGATTCTGTCATGGATTCAACCGACATAGCGAGGACAGGAATATCGTACTTCTCGGCCAGTTCCTCCTGCAGCTGTAATGTTTCCAAATGCTCAGGCCGGGCCGAGTTAATAATTAAAATAAACGGCTTGCCCACTTCTTTCAGCCCTGCAACTGCCCGCTCCTCTGCCTCAATGTAGGTGCTTCGGCGCAGTTCACCAAATGATCCGTCGGTTGTTACAACCACTCCAATAGTAGAATGCTCTTCAATCACTTTTCTTGTACCGATATCTGCCGCTTCGTCAAATGGAATCGGCTCATCATGCCATGGTGTTTGAATCATTCGCGGACCGTGCTCGTCCTCGTAGCCTTTTGCTTCCGGCACGACATAGCCCACACAATCAACAAGCCGAATATTAACGAGAACACCACCTGCCTGTACAGCCGCTGCACGACTCGGGACAAATTTAGGCTCTGTTGTCATAATCGTCCGGCCGGATGCACTTTGCGGAAGTTCATCCTGGGCACGGCGGCGTTCAGATTCACTGTCCATATTCGGCAGCACCAGCAGCTCCATAAACCGTTTGATAAATGTTGATTTCCCTGTTCTGACAGCACCCACAACGCCTAAATAAATATCGCCTTCGGTTCGTTCGGCAATATCCTTAATGACTTCTGTATTTTCCATCAGCAGCCCCCTCCCGTTTCGAACGGCTCGTCCGCCGCCTGCCATACAGTGTATGAGCGTTTTTTAGAATGTATGCAAAAAAAGAAGCACGCATGTTACGGAGCTGATGAAAAAGTCCATTAAAAAATGAAGTTGATTATCTGCTATATACAGATAATCAACTTCATTCTTCTGAAATATGATGTTATCGGACTACATCATTCCCAAAATCTACACGTGTAGTGACCGATCTTAGCCGAAGCATAGAAAAAGCGGCATTCGCGGGGCTCCGCCTTTGTGGGAAGGAAAGGAAGCCGGTGAAACCCAATGTGTTTCCCATTCTTTGCTGGAAAAAACAGAAAAGACCCTTCAACCTGTCTGCTTTTCAGAAGCACAACGGGCGGAGGGCTGCCGGCGCAGCCTTCCGCGGGACGAGCGGACAGGCTGAAACAGATAGCACAAAGCGATGGCTGGTTCATCGTTCGCCCCTACTATTAGCGAAGCCGCCAGTCCGCAGCCCACTGACGCTGTTTTTCAAAAGGGGCGGCTTTCGGGCAAGCTAAAAAACATGCCCCATACACCTTTGAAAAAACAAATTTCCTCTTAACCTTTTTGTTTTTCAACACTAAGAAGCTGATTACCTACTATATAAAGGTAATCAGCTTCTTTCATTTACTGTATATTGATAAAAATACCCGCTAAAGACCTGCTTTTTTGGTGGCCTTCCTATTACATAGTTTTCTTTTTATTCATAAAAACAGGCTCTCCCTGTTCATCGACTGTGTAGGGAAGTGAAAAAGCCGGTACAAAGGGAGAGGACTGCATCAGCAGGCTCCGAATATCCTGACCCGGTGCCGGCGGCTTGTCCACTTTTTGAAGAGATGTATACAAATCTGCAGCATAATCAACGTAAATGGTTCCGTCACCCGTGATGACAAGCGGCAGCTGCCTGCCGGAGTAAGGACTTGTAACGTATGGCTCTTTTTCAAACCCAAGCTCTTTAAAATCGAGCGAATACACATTATCTGATAGTGTTTCCTTAAATGGAGGATATTCGTGAGCAAGCAGCCGAACATTGACGCTTCGAATCTGCTCCGCCACCCGTAAATCAATAAGCTTGACCGTTGGGTCGTTTTCCACATCTACCAGTACATACTGATAAATACCACCGCTTTCAAAAGCACTGCCCGGTGGCTCAGCCATAAAACGCGGTGATATTTTGGCAAAATCAACCGGGTACTTTTCATAAAGGTCCGGGTTATTTTCCTTCGTTTTAATCGGCAAAATTCCGCCCTCTTCTTGCTGAAATTGCTCTACCGCCCTTTGAACCGCCTGCAGTTGATCTTCATACGGCTGTTCATTTTGACTTCGTTTTTCGTCGGGGTACAGGCAGCCGCCCAATCCAAAAGAAAGCACTACAGCCCAAAAAAGAAGCAGGCTTTTTTTCTTGATCATGTTTACTGATTCACCCCCTTTACTAACGGGTCGGACCGCTTAACACCACATAAGCAACAATAAGCCCGCCAACAATCATACACAGATAAGCGAAAAGCGCTGTTATTCCTTTTAAAAAACGGTTATGAAATTTGTAACGGCTCAAATAAATTGACAAAATCGATACAATCATCAGCCCCATTCCGGCAAATGAAATCCACATTTTCAGCATGGATGGCGACATGGGCATTCGTCCTTTCCCTTAATCCTGCTTTGTATCTAAAATATCAATCAAATCTTCTAACTCATGTTTTTTGACGCGGGCCATCAAATCGTCTACGGCCTTTTTCGGTTCCTGGGCCTGGAATAAAATATGATAAAGTGCATGGGTGATCGGCATTTGAACGTCGTATTTTTCAGAAAGCTGATAACCAGCTTTTGTCGTACGAACTCCTTCTACTACCATTCCCATGCTTTCGAGCACTTCATCGAGCTTTTTCCCCTGACCGAGCATATGTCCAGCTCGCCAGTTTCTCGAATGCACGCTTGTACAAGTGACAATTAAATCTCCAATACCCGCAAGGCCGGAAAAAGTAAGCGGATTAGCGCCCATTTTCGTACCGAGACGAGCAATTTCTGCCAGTCCGCGAGTGATAAGGGCGGCCTTCGCGTTATCGCCATAGCCAAGTCCATCCGAAATGCCGGCGGCCAGTGCAATGATATTTTTTAGAGCACCGCCAATTTCCACGCCAATCAAGTCCGGATTGGTGTAAACCCGAAAGTGCTGATTCATAAATAAGTCCTGAATTTTTTGCGAGGCTTCTAAAGAACGGGATGAAACGGCGACTGTCGTAGGATGACGCAGGCTTACCTCTTCTGCATGAGAGGGGCCTGACAGTACGACGACATTCTTCAGTACGCTTGCCGGCATTTCCTGTTCAATCATCTCAGAAATGCGCAGGAGTGAATCCGGTTCAATTCCTTTTGATACGTGTACAATGGTGACTGGAGCTTTAGCGGTTTCCACAATTTGCTGGGCCACTTCCCGAATCGCTTTTGTTGGTACAGCAAGCACGACGGTCTCGGCGCCTTCAAGCGCTTCGTCAAGTGATGTAGTCCCGCGGATCGTCTCTGGCAGTAAAATATTCGGCAAATACCGGCTGTTTGTGTGATGGGTATTCAGTTCAGCCATCCGATCTTCGTTTTTTGCCCACATGGCCACATCAAGATCATTGTCGGCAAGCACAAGGGCAAGAGCGGTTCCCCAGCTCCCTGCCCCCAGCACTGCAATTTTTTCTGTCATCTGAAGCACAGCCTTTCCTTCTTATTTTCTTGCGCGCGCAATAATGTGAATCGGCGTTCCTTCAAATGCGAACGCATCACGAATGCGATTTTCAAGAAAGCGGAGATAAGAGAAATGCATGAGTTCCGGCTCGTTAACAAATACAACAAACGTTGGCGGCTTGACCGAAACCTGCGTGGCATAATAAACGCGCAGCCGTTTTCCTTTGTCTGCCGGCGCCGGGTTCATTGCAACTGCATCGGTAATCACATCATTCAACACACTTGATTGAACACGCATCGAGTGGCTTTCGCTCGCCCGGTCAATATACGGCATGAGTGTATGAATCCGCTTTTTCGTCTTGGCAGACAAAAACACAATAGGCGCATAGTCTAAAAATTGAAAATGACTGCGGATGTTTTCTTCAAATTCACCCATTGTTTTTTCATCCTTTTCAACAGCATCCCATTTGTTTACCACAATCACAACAGCCCGTCCTGCTTCGTGCGCGTAGCCGGCAATGTGCTTATCCTGCTCACGAATGCCTTCTTCCGCGTTTAAAACGACCAGCACAACGTCGGAGCGTTCAATCGCTCTCATCGCACGCAGTACGCTGTATTTTTCAGTTGTCTCATATACTTTTCCGCGTTTTCTCATCCCGGCTGTGTCAATGATTACATACTTCTGGCCATTATACGTGTAGGGAGAGTCAACCGCATCACGCGTCGTGCCTGCAATATCGCTAACAATAACACGATCTTCGCCGAGCAGCGCATTTGTAAGAGACGACTTTCCTACATTCGGACGGCCAATTAGGGAAAATTTAATGACATCATCTTCGTACGGCTTGTCTTCGCCCGTCGGAAAATGTGACACAACTTCGTCAAGCAAATCTCCAAGGCCGATACCATGTGAACCGGAAATCGGAAAAATCTCACCGAAACCAAGTGAATAAAAATCATAAATATCTGCCCGCATATCCGGGTTATCAATTTTATTTACACCAAGTACAATCGGCTTTTTAGACCGGTATAAAATTTTGGCTACTTCTTCGTCTGCCGATGTGACACCTTCACGCCCGTTCACGATAAAAATGATCACATCCGCCTCATCAATCGCAATTTCAGCCTGCTGGCGAATTTGATCTAGAAAAGGCTCATCACTTAAGTCAATACCGCCTGTATCAATCAGGTTAAATTCATGCGTCAGCCATTCGCCTGAACTGTAGATACGGTCGCGAGTTACACCCGGCACATCTTCGACAATGGAAATACGTTCACCGGCAATTCGGTTAAAAATCGTTGATTTACCTACATTCGGCCTTCCAACGATCGCAACAGTTCGTTTCATCATTACATCTTTCCCTTCAATGGTTCACCCAATTTATTCTCATTACTTTTTTATTTTGTTCAAAAGAAAACCCTTCTACCATGAGAAGGGGTCCAATCAACAATTTATTTTATCATATTTTGGTTATGAATCAAATGGCACCGGCGTCCGGCGGGCAAAACGCTCCGGCTTTAAGCCCCGCGCCTGCAGCCATTGGCCCGTTTCTCCTGAGACAATAAGCGGAACGCTGTGAAGGTGGGAAATAGACCGGGCACCCAATGCGCACATCATCATTTTCATGTCCGCCTTCATCTGTTCAATATGCTCTACGAGCGCTTCCTGTCCATCAGTCAGCAGCACATTCAATAAAAATCCGGATAGTCCCGCTGCTGACGCGCCAAGAGCCAGTGATTTAACCACATCATCCGCATACTGCAGGCCACCCGAAGCAATAACTGTATGTTCTGGAGCTCCGGAAGCCGTTTCAACGATGGATACAGCAGTAGGTATGCCCCAGTTGTTGAAAAAAGCAAGAGGGCGCGTTGCCCGCTCGTTTTCAACCGCTGCGAAATTTGTTCCGCCAAAGCCCGCTGTATCAATAGCGGCCAGTGGAAGGCTGCTCAATAGCTGCGCCGTTTCACTGCTGATGCCGAAACCGGTTTCCTTCACTACAACGGGAATATCAACTTTCTCACAAATAGCCGCAATCCGGTCGACAGCACCGCGGAAATCACGGTCTCCTTCAGGCATCGCCAGTTCCTGTACAACATTCAGATGAATCTGCAAAAAGTCTGCATCAATCATCTCGCACACTGCCTGTGCTTCCTTCACGGTCGCTTCTGATCCGATGTTAGCCATCATGATTCCATCCGGGTTGGCTTTACGGGCTGCTTCGAACGTGGCCCGCTCTTCCGGGTGGCGAAGCGCTGACATTTGAGAGCCCACTGCCATAGGAATCTCGCATGCCGCCGCTACTTCTGCCAGTTGCGTGTTTATGCGTGCTGTTGCTTCTCCGCCTCCGCCTGTCATCGCATTCACAAAAATCGGCGAACTCCACTGAAGTCCGCCGATTTCGGTCGATAGCGATATATTTGTGACAGAGGAACCAGGGAGGCTCTGATGAACAAATTGAATATGCTCCAATCCTGTTCGCCGGCTTTGCCCTGTTGACAGCGCATAATGAATATGATCAATCTTGCGTTCCGCTCTGCTCAAAATGTCATCACCGTCTTGTTTATTTTAAATCTTTTAGCTGATCGCCTAGAATATCACCAATTTGGAAGCCTGAGCTTTCTTCTGGCAGTTCATATGAATCAACTGTTTCTTCTGCTTCATGCTCTTCAAAGGATTTCATGCTGAGGGATAAACGATGTTCCTGTTCATTGGCATCCAGCACTTTTACTCTAACAGACTGTCCTTCTTCAAGTACTTCATGAGGAGTGCCAATGTGGCGGTTTGAGATTTGAGAAATATGAACAAGACCTTCTACTCCTGGGAACACTTCTACAAACGCACCGTATGAAACAAGGCGCTTAACCGTTCCTTCGTGCTCGGAGCCAATCGGCGCACGATCTGCAATGTTTTCCCACGGCCCAGGCAGTGTTTCTTTAATAGATAAAGAAATTCGCTCACTGTCACGGTCAATAGACAGTACTTTCACTTTTACTTCCTGGCCTTCTGTTAACACATCAGACGGTTTTTCTACATGCTCATGAGAAAGCTGAGAAATGTGAACGAGTCCATCCACACCGCCGATATCAACAAATGCGCCAAAATCTGTCAGGCGCTGTACTTTTCCGTCAATTACATCTCCCGCCTGGATGTCTTCAAGTACTTTCTGTTTGTTTTCAGCTTTTTCAATGTCTAATACTGCCCGATGTGAAAGAATCAACCGGTTTTTATCTTGTTCAAGCTCCACGATTTTAAGTTTCATAACGCGGCCTTTGTAATCTTCAAAATCTTCAACGAAGTGATCTTCAACGAGTGAAGCCGGAATAAAACCACGAATGCCAAGATCTACAACGAGGCCGCCTTTAACGACTTCTTTAATCTCCGCTTCAAAAATAGCGCCTTCTTCAAATCGTTGTTGCATGTCATCCCACGCTGTTTCCGCATCGGCTTTGCGCTTCGATAGGACATATAGATCATCTTCTTCTTTTGTGACAAGCAGTTCAAGCTCGTCGCCTTCCTGGACGACATCTGATGCTTTTTCTACGTGAAGGCTTGACAGTTCACTGATGGGAATAATACCGTCTTTCTTGCTGTCCGGAATTTCCACCTGGACTTGCTTTTCTTCGACTTTCACGACCGTGGCACGCACTTTATCGCCAACGGAGTAGTTATTCACTTCTGCTTGGTTCATATCCTCTGTCATATGTAATCCTCCTCAATACAAACTGCGTCAATTTTAAAAATTCTTACTTCTAACTTCTTACAAACCGCCCAATTTGTCAAGCCGGAAGCTCATCGGTTATGCTCTTTTATTAAAGTCCCGATTGCCTCCATAATAGCCTCGGTTGCTTCTTCAGCTGAGGCTTTTCGCTCACGAAGTGCAGCCATGTCGACGGGCGGCCCATACACAACCTGCAACGGCTTCCCTAATTTATAAGGGCCGATGATAGCACAGGGTACAACGGCTGCATCGGTTCGAAGCGCAAAAAAACCTGCACCAGCAAGCCCCTTGCCTAGCTCGCCGGTTTTCGAACGTGTGCCTTCCGGGAAAAGCCCCAGAACTTGTCCTTCTTTTAAAATTTTCAAACCAGTTCGAATGGCTTCCCGGTCACTCATGCCGCGCTTGACCGGAAAAACATTCAGCTCTTTCATTAACTTCCCCATCCACTTCTTTTTAAACAATTCTTCTTTTCCCATAAAGCGGACAGGCCGTTTTGACGTAATGCCGACAATAGGCGGATCGAGATTATCAATATGGTTTGCACACAGAAGCACGCCGCCTTCTTTTGGGAAATGTTCAAGGCCCTTAATATGAATTCGGTAGGCGGGAGTTAAAATAGATTTTACGACTGTTTTAGCGAATGTATAAAAAGTGACCATTTTACTCCCCCGCTCCTGCTGCCGCCATAATCGCGTCAGCTACCTCATCGATCGACATATGTGTCGTATCAATTTCAATTGCACCTTCCGCTTTTTTCAGCGGCGACTCTTCCCTCTCTGTATCCATTTTGTCGCGTGCGGCAATCTCTTTTTTTAAATTCTCCAAATCTGATGAAAACCCTTTTTTCAAGTTTTCAGCATGACGTCGCTTTGCCCGCTCATCTACACCGGCCAGCAGAAAAATTTTCACATCTGCATCCGGCAGCACACTCGTCCCAATGTCACGCCCGTCCATTACCACACCGCCTCTTGCCGCTAATTCCTGCTGGCGCTGTGTCATATCTCGGCGAACCTCGCTATGACGTGCGACCGCCGAAACATTATTGGTTACGTCATCTGTTCGAATCACTTCAGTGACATCTTCCCCGTCCAACAGAACCATCTGGCCCTTTTCTCCCTGCCGGAGGGAAATGGTCGTATCAGCCAGCAGCTGACCAAGGGCTCTGCCGTCTTCTACATTTATGTCGCGCTGGAGCGCTTTATACGTAATCGCTCTATACATCGCCCCGGTATCAATATAAATATAAGAAAGCCGTGCCGCCACAATTTTAGCAGCGGTGCTTTTTCCTGCAGCGGCAGGGCCGTCAATCGCGATTTGCAGTTGTTTTTCCATCTTTTCACCTCATCAAAAAATTCTTATTCATTTTATCATAGATTGGTTTGGACACAAAAAAAGAACCCAAACGTTGGGCTCTTGATTATTCCAGTCCTTTCCTGCGAAGCCGCAGCTGTTGTTCAAAGCAAAAGCGCATAAGCATCTGCTGTTCTGTGTGAGGAAGGTCTTTGAACTCAAAAGACCCAATGCGGCGGCCCTTATCATCCTGCTGAATCCGCACCAAATCTGCCCTTGCTTCAAAATAAAGGGGTTCGGCCTGCTGAGATGGCAGTACGCCGTATACCGTTGCTTCCGATCCTTTTCCCACTTCAACCGAGTCCGGAAGAACAACCGCCGCACCACCGGCACTAATATCTTCCGTCAGCGAAGAAAAGGGCGGCATTCCTTTGAATTCAATCGCTGTATCCACTGCTTTTTGAATCCGGACAAATTTCCGCCGCTGTATACGGACGTATTGATTGGCACCGGGGTCCTGTAAAACAAGCATAGGGATTTTCTTTTTCACACGTCCAATCACTTCGGTGCGAAACAAGTATACAGCGGAAGAAGCGGCCGGATCAAGAAAGCTGACAGTCAGCCGCATGCCCTCCATTAAAAAAACAGCTCGATTTGTTTGAACACTAATCGGATAATCGATAAACAGCTTTCCGTCTTCTACATCAACTACTTTGCATCTGTATTCTTCTTTTTTATCCGTTTCTTCAAACGGTTCTAATGTAATCACAACACCGGGCTGAAGCATTTACATCACTCTCTTTTTCCCAGACTGCGTTTTATAGGTCAAAACGCTCATTGAAAAAAATTATAAAGGATGTAAGACCTAATTGCAATAGGCTCTTACTGTGCGTAGCCCGCTTCCGCTTCTTGAAGTTTTTCAATCCGTTCTTCCGTTCCATTGTCTGCATTGATAAAAATGCGATAAGACGCTGTTCCGTTTTCCGCTAAAAATTCGTAGCACATCATATCCTTCATTTCCTCATTTGTTACGATTGCTTTTTTTGTTTCCATGACGGTTAATTTTGGATGCAGCTCTTTTTTTGCTTCCTCTTCGCTTAAAGCAGGCTCAGAGATTTTCCACTCTTTTTTATTTTTCCAGTAATTCTGCGCTTCAAGGCCCGTAACGGCACCTGTGTCGAGCGCTGTTTTGATCGTTACAGACTCCGGGTAAACAAGCGTATCTTTGATTTTTTTAGTAAATGTAAAAACGCCTGTATGGTCGTACTGCGCACTATTTGTCATGACCATTCCTTCAAAACCATGTTTTTTCAAGAAAGCATCCGCTTTTTGAGAGGCGTCATGTAAGCTCATTCGGCTTTTGCCTGGCGTTCTGTTAACAGTAAAGGTTAAAGGATAGCCGCCTTTTTTCGTGATATCCATACTCGCCTCTTCACCGTCCTGCCCTGTAACCGACACATGGTAAAATGGCACCGACGCTCCTTTTAAGCTGCTGTTTACTGACGTCACTTCTGCGTCAAACTGAAAATAGTCCTTGGCCGTTTGAGCTGCTTCTTTTTTGCTAATCATCGGTCCTTTAAGCTTTTTAAGGGCGTCGTCTGACACCGATTTTTCGACTTGAGTTGCTTTGAATACATCGGCTTCAGAGAATTCAGATGCTTTTTTCTCAATGGTATTAAAGCCGTCAATCACTGTATTGTCTTTTGGCTCATCGCCATTGGCCGCCGCATGTGCCACGTCCGTCCAGCGCAGGTTTTTATCCAGTACATTCATCTGCACAGCACGAAGGTCATTTTGAATATCAGCCGACTGCTTGTAAAGCGACTCAAGCTGCTCGTACTCTTTTTCTGTTAATGGCTCCGTATCAAGATCACGCACTGCCGTGTTGTATGTGAAGTCACCGCTTTTTCCTAAAAACTCCTCGGTTTTTGAAAAAGGCATAAATCCGAGCGGCAGGCGGCTGATCGCATTGTGTGCTTCGGATGTAAGACGCCATACATCCGTCAGCGCCGGTGTTAAATTGGCTTTTGAATTCATGGCCAGCGCTTCTCCTGTCCGGTCGTGAATCACATCCACCTGGTAAACAAGTTCATGAAACGCCTGCTGGTACCCATTCTCTGCTTCCACCATCAGCTGCTGCTTTGCCTGGTGCTGCCTAAATCCCCAAACTGCTGTTACAGCCAAGAGCACAGCGAGTGCTACTGTGATAAATGTCCGCATGTTGATCGTCTCCTATTCGCAAAAAATATGCTGGCCAATTTGCTTGATTTGCGGCCGTGACCAGATCCAGCCGCTTGTAGCGGTGTCTGGATTAAAGTAATAAAGCGCTTCTCCCGTTGGATCCCATCCATTAATGGCGTCTAATACGGCTTCTTTCGCCTGCGGGTTTGGCGTAAGCCAGATTTGCCCGTCTGCTACAGCCGTAAACGCGCCCGGCTCAAAAATAACGCCAGAAGCTGTGTTCGGAAACGATTCACTCGCGATTCGGTTTAATATAACGGCAGCAACTGCTACCTGGCCTTCATAAGGCTCTCCTCGCGCTTCTCCATAAACAGCATTGGCCATCAGCTGAATATCATTTTGAGAAAACCCGGCCGGCGTGTTTACAGATTGGGCCGACGTTTTGGTTCCACCGTAGTACGTAAATGCTTTTCCTTTGTGCATCTGGTTTTTCACATGCTGCTCATCGTATTGGGAGACTTGTTCAAGCTTCCGCTTTGTGGATTCACCTGCTAACCCGTCTACTGGAAGTCCAAATGATTCCTGAAAGTTTCTTAATGCCCAGTAGGTTGACCACCCGAATACTCCGTCGATTTGATTACGGTAATAGCCGGTATATTGAAGCCTTGATTGCAGTTCAATAACATCCTCCCCTTCAGCTCCGCGCTGAATGACTTGCCCTGAAAATGCCCCTGCATGCCCGGATGCAAGCAGAAGGACAAGCGTCAGAAAAACGGCAATCTGCTTTTTCCACTTTGTCAATTTCGTTCACCATCCTATCGAAATATAGGACTAGTTTGTCATCCTCCTCTTTTTTTATACGAAAAAAAGAGGCGCCCGTTTGAGCAGCCTCTCTTACAATTTCAGCTTATGATACGCCTCTGTCAAAATGTGCGCTTTTTTTACTTTTTGCATCGCAAACCACCATAAAAACAGCATAAATGGGATCATGTAATAGATCCAGGTGCTTTCAATCACTAAAATGTAATCGAATAACCCGTGAAGAAAAAACGGCACAAAAAACGCGAAAGCCAGCATTTTTTTTTCTGCATATTGATCTCCGAATTTTGCCCGGCTAAAATAATACCCCATAATCGCTCCAAACAACGCGTGGCTCGATACAGGCAAAAGCGCCCTCACAAAAGCATACTCCACGCCGTGTGCAACTAAATAAAGCACATTTTCTGCTGTGGCAAAGCCAAGTGATACGCTCGTTGCATAAACGATTCCGTCATACGGCTCGTCAAAATGTGTATGCGAGTAAATAAGAAAGTATAAAATAAACCACTTCATAAATTCTTCTGGTATAGCCGTCGAAAAAAACGCCTGCACAAATCCCGGACCAACAATTTGTTCTTCTACCAGTACATATTGAAAAAACATAACCGGAAACGTTACGACGATGCCGTATAAAAAGGCCTTGGCAACAGTTAAAACCGGTTCTGCTTCATAGCGGTCACGCAAATAAAAAAATACTAAAAGCGCCAGACCAGGCGCAATCCCTGCTGAAAGAATCGGGATCATCCATGTTCCCTCTTTTCTTTCTGTTTTTTCCATCGTATCATGAGACATGAAGATTGAAAATAAGGAGCATGAATCATGTCAAAAAAACACATTTTACTGCTGCACACCGGCGGTACGATTTCTATGAAAGAAAACGCGGCTGGCAGTGTAGCACCCGATGGCGCTAACCCGATTGCCGAAGTGATTCATATTCCCGGTGTTGAAGCGCGCTATACCGTAAAGGAACCGTTTCAGCTCCCTTCTCCTCATATGACGCTGGAGAAAATGCTTGTGCTCAGGGAGGAAATTGAAGCCTCCGATGCAGATGGTGTCGTCATTACACATGGTACAGATACGATGGAAGAAACAGCGTTCTTTTTACATATCACATTAAACACACCGCGCCCGGTTGTTTTAACAGGCGCTATGCGCTCAAGCAATGAAGCGGGTGCAGACGGTGTTCCCAACCTGACCGCCGCTGTTAAAACGGCCGCAAGTCCTGATGCCCGGGGCAAAGGGGTGCTCGTTGTCATGAACAACAGTATTCACAGCGCCGAGTTCGTCGCCAAAACAAATTCCGGCAGTCTTGATTCTTTTCAAAGCCGCAACAGCGGGCCGATTGGCACTGTTTTAAAAACAGGACCCCGCTTTTTTTCAACACCGTCAGAATCACAGGCATTTGCCATCACAAAGCTGAACTACCGTGTACCCGTTTTAAAAGCATATGCCGGCATGGATGATTTTTTAATCTCACAGCTGGCTTCTTGTGACGGTGCAGTCATCGAAGCGATGGGACAGGGAAACATACCCCCGGAAGCAGCCAAAGCACTTGTGCCACTGATCCAATCCGGTTTTCCCGTTGTGATCACATCAAGATGTGAAAACGGCATTGTAGAACCTGTTTATGCGTATGAAGGAGGAGGCGCTGCTTTAAAAGAAGCCGGTGCTCTTTTTGCCCGCGGCTTAAGTGGACCCAAAGCCCGCTTAAAACTGATCGCCGCCTTGTCCGCAGGTTACAAAGGGGAGCTAAACCGCTTTTTTCTGTAAAAGAAGACGGAGCATTATGCTCCGCCTTCTTCTTTTTTTTGAATAGCCGCTGCAATGTCACCGCCGTGAAAACGGCCGTTTTCAATGAAAATTTCATTTGCATTATTGCCGGCTGCAATCACACCTGCAATAAAAATGTTTTCTACATTCGTTTCTTTTGTTTCTTCATGATAAAGGGGACGGCCGGTCTCTTCATCAATTTTCACACCCATTTTTTTTAAAAAAGCATGATCCGGATGATAGCCGGTCATGGCAAAAACAAAATCACTTTTAATGGTATGCTCATCTCCACGCACTTCATACGTGAGTGATTCCTGGTCAATTTTTTTTACTTCTGCATCAAAGATCATCCCAATTTCGCCATGCCGGACAAGCGCTTCAAACTCCGGTAAAATCCACGGCTTTACACTTGGTGAATAGCCGCTTCCACGGTAAAGAACCGTTACTCTTGCTTTTGCTTTATGAAGTTCAAGCGCCGCGTCTACTGATGAATTTTTACCGCCGATAACGACCACATCTGTATCAAAAAAAGGATGTGCCTCTTTAAAATAATGAAAAACGTGGTCGAGCTCCTCACCCGGAATATCCATATAGTTTGGATGATCATAATAGCCGGTCGCGATGACAACATAAGGTGTTTCATACGATCCTTTAGACGTATATACATGAAAAAGGCCGCTTTCCTGTTTATCAACCCGTTCTACGTTTTCAAAGCGGTTAATCCGCAGCCCTTTCATCTTTACGACTTCCCGGTAATAAACTAGCGCTTGATTTCGATGAGGCTTGCGCTCTTCAATAATAAAAGGCACATCCCCAATTGCCAGCTTTTCACTTGAACTGAAAAACGTTTGATGCGTCGGATAGCCATATATCGCATTCACAACATTTCCTTTTTCAATCACAAGCGGATTTTTGCCTATTTTTTTCAGCGCTATCGCAGCCGCAAGACCGCATGGCCCTCCGCCTACTATAATACATTCTTCGGTTTTCATTTCATCCGCTCCCGTTCTTTTTCTCTGCCTTTCCTATTGTAGAAAAAAAGCCGGCTTATTTCAATCCAGCCGCTTACAAACGGCTGTTCATCCACTCGCTCCATTCGCTTTGCGTAGAGCCAACAATGTATGGCCGGACACGATCAGGAACCGAACCAGTGGTTGCGGATCCTCCTACCCCAATATGCATATCAGGATATGATTCTTTTACCTCATCTGCAAGCTGCAAAGTTGGCTCAAGATTTTGCTGAAGTGTGCAGGAAAGAAATAAAAATTTCGGCTTTACAGTTTCAAGAACGGTAAAGATATCGCCTTCTTTAAGACTTGCTCCAAGGTACACCACTTCGTAGCCGAGACGCCGGACAAACAGGGTGAAAATAAGCAGCCCCAGCTCATGCCACTCATCCGGTCCGCAGACGGCCACCACTTTCGGCAGTACGCCGTTATGCGGAAAAGAGTGCATCACCATACCGATCCGTCCACGCAAAATAGAGGTGGCGAAGTGTTCATGCGCGGTTGTGATCTCGCCTTTCTCCCAGAGCGTTCCGATTCGCACGAGCAGGACCGCTAAAATATGAATCGTTACGTTATCTATTGTATAAAGCGAAAACGCTTTGTTGATTAATTCCTGTGATTTCATTTCATCAAAGCGGAGCAGCGCCTGGAGCAGCTCTTCAGTCAGCGCATCCTGCTGGCTTGTTTCTCCAAGCGAAAGACGCGCTTGAATTTCTTCTTCATGCTGGTCGAGAAGAGAGGCAGCCTGGCTGATCGTAAAACCCTGTTGAACCTTTTCCGAAAGCCACTTGAGCTTCCGAATGTGCTCATCTGTGTAAAGCCGATGCCCCGCTTCATTGCGAACTGGCTCCAGAATTGAATACCGCCGCTCCCATGCGCGGAGAGTTCCGGACTGAATGCCTGTTAATGTGGATACCGCTTTGATGTTATATTTCCCTTCATTCATAAAGCTCTTCCCTTTCACGGATACGTAGTACATCCATTATACGAACCGGCCTGGAGTCCGTAAAATTTAAATAGTCTGCTCTGGACGGCAAATGGTAATGAAATGTGTTTCCGCTCTGGCACCCAGCCGCAGCGGCACACCCGTTGTGCCATAACCATTTGAAACGAGCACATGCGTGTTACCCACCTTTTTCCACCGGCCTTTTTCATACATTCCCCACCGTCCTAAACGAATTTGTCCGCCATGGGTATGGCCGCTCAAAACGACAGCCACCCTGTCTCTCGGCCCAATGGTACGGATAAAAGCCGGATTATGGCTTGCAATGATTTTAAAGGCGTCTGGCGGAACATTATGAAAAAGCGCCGCTTTGTCGCTTTTTCCTTTGCTCAGGTCATCCGTTCCAAGCAGGTATACATCGTCACTCAAGGGAACCGAGCCATTTTTCAGTACGGTTACCTGCCACTCTTCAAAAATAAGCGCGAGCTGTTCTAGACTCACTTCATAGTCATTATTGCCAGGCACAAAATAAACCGGTGCAATAGAAGACAGACGCTTCACGTTTTCGCGAATACGCTTCCTGTTGACGCCTCCTTCACATAAATCACCGCCAATAATCACTGCATCCGCACGCCCTGACACTTCGGCAATCACGGATTGATGAACGAGCCTACGGTGAATATCAGAAATAAAAAAAAGCGCAAGGGGCGCTTTTTCCGGAAATCGATCATCAGTGATCACTGTTTCTTTTACCTCATTTCGGAATGCTTCCTTCCACATATATAAACCAGCTGCTGCTACTGGAAAAGCAGCTGCCATTACTTGTTTCCACATCGTTTTCAGTCCTCTTCTATTGGTTACTGTTCCTTCCGGGCTGTTTCCGGCTGCGCATCATCCGGCTGTTCATGAACAATTTGATTCACAGCTGGCTTTTCTTCTTTAAAAGCGTATACGGCTATAAAAGGTGATGCAATAAAAAAGACGAGCAGTGCTGTAATCAATGGAAAACGGCTTCTTTTTTCTCCTTTTTCTTTTACAGGGCGCTGCAGCGCTTCCCCTTCAATCAACGCAGATTCTTTTACTTTTTCAAGCGGCTGTTTGTGCTGCTCAGCTATTTCACGATAAGGGTCTTTCATGATCTTCGTTCCTCCCATTGGTCATCGTAAAAGAAATTATTATTATTATACCCGACCTGCTCCAATAAGGTAATAGGTTAAAATTCTGGTAAAAGAATGTTCAGCCGTTCCCGCCAATCCATCCCCTTTTCAGCCGTTTCCATCCGGTCCTTCATTTTGTACAGAACAGGATCCAATCCGCAGCGATCGCAGCATTGAAGCTGCTCGGACGCTTTTTCGTGGAACATCTGCATATAAGCGGCTCGGCGGCAGTCTTTTGACTCAACCCAATGCTTCATTTCCACCCGCTTCACCGCTTTTTTTTCAAGAAGCTTCCTTCGAACATCACGAATCAATTCGCTTCTTGACTGTCCCTGTTCATCAGCCGTTTTGGCATAATGAACCAAAAAACGCAGCTGCGTTTCTGAAAGCGGCGGCTGTACATCACGCGGGTGAAGTCCGTATTCTGTTACCTGGCGAATCTGTCCTTCATCTGGAAATTCAGATTCCGCAATGAATTCATGCAGCTTTTCATCTCCCGGCACATACAAAAGAACCGAAATAGCCGGCTTGCCGTCCCGGCCTGCCCGTCCAATCTCCTGTAAATACGCTTCGATTTGTGCAGGCATATGATAATGAATCACGAAACGGACATTTTCTTTATTAATTCCCATGCCGAATGCACTGGTCGCACATACTATATCTATTTCACCATTTAAAAATTGATGCTGAATCAACAAACGATCGCCCGCATCCATACCTCCGTGATAAAAAGCAGATCGATTGATGCCGTGCTGTTTCAAATAAGCAGCCGCTTCTTCTGCTGATTTTCTTCCTGAAAAGTAAACAATGCCAGGTGCCTGTAAAAACTGCACCCATTCCAAAAGCCGAACCCGTTTTTGCAGCGGTTCTTCTACCATTTCAATATTAACGGCAATGTTCGGACGGTTTACGGAAAAAACCCACTCTTCCACATCAGTAAGCCGGAGTTTTTCACGAATGTCTGCGCGAACTTTTTGATTGGCTGTTGCTGTTAGGGCAAGGGTTAACGGACTTCCGAGCTGGGTTCTTGCTTTGCCGAGCAAGCTATAATCCGGACGAAAATCGTACCCCCATTGTGAAATACAATGGGCTTCGTCAACCACAAACAGGGCAATGGAAAGCCCACGCAGCGCCTGCATCACATTCGGCATCTGCAGCATTTCCGGAGATAAAAAAATAAATTTATACCGGTCAAGCCGAAGAAGGGCAGCATTTTTTTCTTTGTACTGCAAAAAAGAATTCAAGGCGATAACCCGTTTTTCACCTTTCATTTTTAATTGCTCAACCTGATCCTGCATAAGAGAAAGAAGTGGTGACACAACTACGACAGAACCGCTTAACATATAAGCCGGAAGCTGATAGCAAAGTGACTTGCCTGTTCCCGTCGGCAGCATACTGAGTGTATGGCGGCCGCCAAGCAGCGATTCGATTGTTTCCCGCTGTCCCGGCCGAAAGGATGAAAAGCCGAATGTTTGATACAAATGTTCATCAATAGTCATGTTGTTCCCCTGCTTTCCTTTGCCAAAACGAGCCGAATCTCAAAATACGAATGATCCGGCAGCCGATCTTTAAGCGGTTTTAGCTGGCGTACCCCGCTAGAGCCGCCCGCTTTTAAAACAGCGGCTTCTTTTTGTTCATCAATAAACGGCCGGATCGAAAAATACGGATCATTCAGGGCTAACTCTACAATATGATCTTCAATCGTTGCCCGTTTCAGTCTTCTGGCCGCTGCCACCTCTTCAATTTTCATGCCTTTATGTAAATAAGCAGCTGTTTTCCGCGCAGATTCGGTTAAGGGAACCGATACGGTAATATCGCTCAAAAGCTGCTTCAAAAGCGGAAGTTCTTCTCCTTCATTCATAACGGTCTGCACGACAGCATGCAGGCTGTGCAAAAAACGGAACCAGTATTCTGTTGGTTCCATACAAAGAAGGTCTGCTGTCTGCTCAATTGTCTTCCCTGTTTGTGAATGGCCGGAAAAACGCAGCAGAAGACAGTCGGGGTGTTCCGGCTGTTTCTCCAGCACAAAACGAATTTCCCGATGAAACGAAGCGGCAAGCTTTCCCTTTTCAAATCCGTTTTTTTTCACAAACTGTTTTACCCATTGCTGTACACCTTCATCGCGTGTAATGGGATAATAGGTCCGGTCTTGATAAGCAAGATGGGAAACAACTTGAACAGCCAGCTGCAGCCGGCTGAAAAAAAGAGGCGCGGTACCGCCCAGCTTCCACCCTGATAAATGGGGGAATGTGCCGATTTGCCCTAAGACGTCTTTTATTTCATCCCTTCCTTTTGCTGTTACAAAGGAGCGCTGCCGGTCTCCTTCCAGGCAGCCAGACTGCTGCAGCCCTTCGATCAGCTGGTCAAACAGGGCCATTGTCAAAAATGGCGTCGTTTGAAACCATTTATCGAGTTTAAACAAATGAGCATCCTGAATCGTTTGTGCCGACTTTTTTCCTTTTAACAAATGAAAAACAGATGAAGCCGTTCGTTCGCCCTCTACTTCCTTCAGCATGCATAGCACTACCGCTTCAAGACACCTCAATTTGCCTCCCACCTTTCTTCACAGCGCTAGTGTATCACAAAACATGCGTTCCTGTCCTTTCTTTTTGTTTCCCTTTTCATTGAAACCCCTTTCATTCAACCGATAGGAAGTTTTTTATTGAAAAGTAAATTAATCAGACTTAAAATGAACAATAGAAGTGTTTCCACATACGCTTACTGACTGATTTTATGGGAGGTTTAAATCTTGGCGAAGTATACGATTGTCGATAAAGACACATGTATCGCTTGCGGCGCTTGCGGAGCTGCAGCCCCTGATATTTATGATTATGATGATGAAGGCATCGCATTCGTTATTTTAGATGATAACGAAGGAACGGCTGCTGTCCCTGACGTTCTTGAAGAAGATATGCAGGATGCATTCGAAGGCTGCCCGACTGATTCAATTAAAATTGCCGACGAGCCGTTTGAAGGCGACGCGTTAAAATTCGAATAAAATAAAAAAGCTGGTTTCCAAATTGGAAACCAGCTTTTTTATGCAGCGACTGTTTTTTTCGTCCATGCCTGCAAACGGATGAAGACAGCATAAAATACAGCGCCCACAATCAAGCCTTTCACAAAGTTAAACGGCAGAATACCGGAAGTAATCATTTGACGCATTTCCGGACCGCTCATGGCCGGCGAACCGAGGAACAGCGTGTAAGCAGGCAATATAACAAAGTAATTTAAAACACTCATGAGGACCGCCATTGAGATCACACCCGTTAAAATAGCAGCCGGCATCGCTTTTTTTGTTTGAAAGCGCTGATAAACAAACGCAACCGGTAAAATAAAGGATACACCTGCCGCAAAGTTTGCCAGGTGACCGACAGGAACACCGGTTGGACTGCCTGTCATAATAAAATTAATGACATTTTTCAAAAATTCCACTGTAATGCCGGCAATCGGTCCAAACACAACAGCCGCAATCAGAGCAGGTATATCACTAAAATCAAGCATTAAAAAGCCTGGAAACGGCGGAATAGGAAAATTAAGCAGCATTAACAAATAAGCAAGTGCAGACAATAACCCCACAGCCGTGAATAATCGTACATTGTTTTTTTTCATTTTCTCGTTCTCCTTCTTTTTCATCCATCTTTCTTTAGAAGGAAAGCGGCCAAGGTCCTGAAAGCAAAAACCCCTCAAGCGGCAGCTTAAGGGGAGAAAAGTCGTACACAAATAAACGTCCTTTGTATTGCTTTTTGAACGCCGGCACACTTCCATCTTCTCCCATCCAGACTATACTGTCGGCTCCGGAATCACACCGGATCCTGCCTTTCGGCTCGCGGGCTTTGGGACAATGTCCACTTTACCGCCGGTCGGGAATTTCACCACGCCCCGAAGATGAAATGATTAAATTTGTCTTTTATTATCTCTATTCTCTATCATTCTGTCAAGCCTGCCGCGGCAGTGTAAAAAAGAAAACCGTACCGTGCCCGAGCCGGCTTTGCACTTTGATCGTACCGCCATGCGCATGGACGATGTTTTTAGCAATGGATAGCCCGAGCCCCGTTCCGCTTCTTCCGCGCGTTCTCGCTTTGTCTGCTTTGTAAAAGCGCTCAAACACAAAAGGAAGATCTTCTTCAGGAATACCACCACCCGAATCCTGCACTTGAATAAGGTGGACTTTTTCTTTTACCTCATGAACAAGCGTGACGCGCCCATCCTCCGGTGTGTGACGAAGTGCGTTATCAATTAAATTGGTTAGCACCTGTTCAATTCGGTCTTCATCAATGAATATGATCGTTTCTGCTTCCTCAGTTTGCGCAGTAAGCGTAATGTTTTTTTCTTTAGCGAGCCCTTGAAATTTATTGGTTACCCGCTGTAAAAACGGTTCTAAAACAGTGTCGGCTCTGTGCAGCGTAATGTGGCCTGCCTGCATTCTGGCAAGATCAAGCAGTTCATTGACGAGGCGGCCCATCCGCAGTGACTCTTCGTGAATAATTTGGGCAATTTCCCGTTTTTCCTCTTCGGTTGCGGCAATATCATCTACAATCGCTTCACTGTAGCCCTGCATCATAGAAATAGGTGTCCGAAGCTCGTGGGATACATTGGCGATAAAGTCCTCACGCAGTTTATCTAGCCGCCGTTCCTCGGTCATATCACGGACAACGGTTACCGCTCCGCGTACCGAATCTCCGTTGTAAAGCGGGCTGACGATCATTACGTAAGAACGTCCCTGCATCGTCAATTCGCCTTCTTGCTCTGTTTCCGTTTTAACGGCTTCTTGAAACAAATTCTGCAGAAGCGTGGGCGTCTCCGTTTCGGTTCCCAGCGCTTTTTTCTCAAAATTCCAGTTATGCAAAAACTGCCGGGCCGGCGGATTTTTAATTAACACCGCTCCGTCCTGGTCCAGCGTAATGACGCCGTCTGCCATAGAACTTAAAATACTTGAGAGCTGTTCTTTTTCCTGGTTAAGCGCATGGATGTTTCCTTTTAGCTGATAAGCCATCCGGTTAAAAGAAGTAGCGAGTGCTCCAATTTCATCATTTGTTAAAATCGGCACCTTGGTATCAAAATTTCCCTGTGACAGCTCTGTTGCGGCTGTACGCATCGTGCGAAGCGGTGCTGTCACACGTGTAGAAAGAAAAAAAGCAAATACAGTTGTTAAAATAATCGCAATCCCGGCAGCGATCAAGATCAGCTTGGTCGTCTGCTCGGTCGTTTCTTTCATAACTTCCAGAGATTGATAAATAAATACCGCTCCCGTTTGACCGTTTGCAAGCTTAAACGGCACACCCACAATAAATGAATTTTCACTCCGGCGGTCTCCTGCTGTACCAACAGGTGTATTAATTTCCGCTTTTACTTTTTCCTTGTCAGTAAAAACAGCGGCGAGCTCAGGATTGTCTGTAATCACATTGCGGCTGATTTGTGTGTTCGTGTCCTCGAGCGGAGAAAAATGAAAAGTTCGTTCGTTTTCAGCGATCACAATATGAGCCGGTTCATCCACAAGCTCCCAGGCTACCTCCAGCTTCGTTTCTTCATCGCCGTAGTTTTGAATCACTGTCGCAATTTTTTCGGCCGTATTTTCAAGCTGCTGCTCTACCTGAGCAATGTTGTAGGTCTCAAAGAATTCCAGCAGCAGGATAGTTAAAAACGCAAGTACAAAGGAAACGAGAAGCAGGATGGTAATCCACAGCTTCCCGACAACACTTCTCCATATCTTCATTCATTTCCAACCTCAAATTTGTAGCCGACACCCCACACCGTTACAATCATTTTAGCCGCTTCTTCCGATACCTTACTCAGCTTTTCACGCAGACGCTTTACGTGGGTATCAACCGTTCTTAAATCACCGAAAAACTCGTAATGCCATACTTCCTTCAGCAAATGCTCCCGGTCAAATACTTTATCCGGCGCTTTTGCCAGAAAATAAAGAAGTTCATATTCCTTCGGTGTTAAGTTCACTTCTGCATTGTCTGCTGTGACCCGGTGTGCATCATTATCGATTGTTAAATGATTATAAACAATCAAGTCTTTTGACGTTGTGTCCGTATGTAAATAAGTCGTTGGAGACGAACGGCGTAAAAGCGCTTTTACACGCAGCACCACTTCACGCGGGCTGAACGGCTTTACAATATAATCATCCGTCCCTACTTCAAAGCCTTGAACGCGGTTGGCTTCCTCTCCTTTTGCTGTCAGCATGATAACCGGTGTTGCTTTTTTAACCCGCAGCTCGCGGCATACTTCAATCCCGTCTTTGCCTGGCATCATCAAATCAAGCAAAATACAGTCATAATCGTTTTCAAGTGCTTTTTCGAGCGCTTCCTCTCCATTTTCCGCTTCATCAATAAGATAATGTTCCCGTTCCAGATACATTCGCAGCAGCCGGCGAATACGCTCTTCGTCATCTACGATTAAAATACTCAGTTCTTTTTCCACAAGCATTCCCTCCCATACGCACATTATCTACTATTATAATACAAAAAAAGGTCCCCGCCAAAGACGAGGACCGATTTGTTATGCATAGGAATGAAGCCCGGCAATCACCAGGTTTACAGCTACAAGGTTAAACATAATAATGCCAAAGCCTACAACGGCCAGCCATGCTGACTTTTCCCCGTGCCAGCCTTTTGATAAGCGCAGGTGCAAAAAAGCAGCATAAAACAAAAACGTAATCAATGCCCATACTTCTTTTGGATCCCAGCCCCAAAAGCGTGTCCAGGCAATCTGAGCCCAGATCATAGCAAAAATCAGCGCCCCGAGTGCAAAAACCGGAAATCCAATTAAAACAGACCGGTAGCCAATTTCATCAAGTAAATCCGAGCTTACATTTCGGACAAGCGGCTGCAAAAGAGCGGCCACTCTCCTTCGGGTAATCAAGCGAATAAGCATATATAAAACAATGCCGCCGACAAGCGACCAGATCACTGTATTCAGCTTTTTTGCATTGATAAACGCCGGCATTTCGGCAAGAGGCTCCATCTTCCCTTCTGTGAGAAGTGTTCCTTCGTTTGGTCCGACAAGAGCCGGCAGTCCAAATTCCTGACTGGCTGCTTGATCCTCTTTGTTTACATACTCGAATTCCGATTTGTAGCCGGAAAGCGTAAATCCTGTTGTCAGTAAAATAAAAGCCACAACCGAAACGATAAAAAACATGACGGCTTCAAGCCACCTTGTTTTTTTCGTGCTCTTCGTCTGGTCGATATTTTTCACGAGATAAATCATACCGGCAATAAAGCTGATCGCCAGTATTCCCTGCCCGGCAGCCGCAGTCGTCACATGAATGGCCAGCCAGTGGCTTTGCAGCGCTGGAATGAGCGGGCTGATTTCACTCGGAAACATGCTTGCATAGGCGATGATAATGAGTGCAACAGGCAGGGCAAACAAACCAAGCACAGCTGTTTTATAAATAAAGAAAAGCAGAATAAAAGCACCGACGATCATCATGCCAAAAAACGTGGTGAACTCAAATAAATTGCTTACTGGCGCGTGACCCGCCGCCGCCCACCTCGTAAAAAAGTACCCGAGCTGGGCAGCAAATCCAATGATGGTGACCAGGATACCAAGCCGGCCCCACCGGTTCAGCCCTTCCCCGTCACGAAGCCCTTTTTGGCGAATCGAACCGCCAAAAAGAAATGTCGCAGCCAGGTACAAAAAAAATGCTGCTTCAAGCAGCGTACTGCTTACACCCGCTAAATTTGCCATATAACGTGTGCCCCCTTACTCCTTTTGTCTGTCTTCCGGCCTTGGAATGGTTGTTCCCTCGAGCACTGCTTCAATGTCGCGTTTGAGTCCGTGCCAGTTTTTATTCGTATGACCCGCTGCATAGACTTGTCCATTTTTTTCACGAACCCAAAGGCGGCGGTGATTCCAATATGAGCCCTGGATTACGCCGATCATAAAAATAAGACCGCCTGCTGCTAGAACGGGGAGTGTCAAGTCTTTTCGAATCGTGAGGGCCGATACATCACGAGTATCCAGACTTTTAAAAGCCATTTTGAATGTTGTTTCTCCAAGCGGCTCCATCGTATTGCGAATTTGCGCAAAGCTCACTTCACCCTCTGGTGTCTGCGGCGTAATCATGTTAAATAAAAATGCTGGATTGTTTGGCAGCGGTGATTTAGAGGTCGGTTCACCTTCTTGTGTAAATCCGTCAAAATCCGGATAATAGCCAAGCAGCTCCACTTTGTACCCGCCGCCAAGATCATAGGAGGCCTGCTGATCAAACAAGTCGACCACTATCTCCCCGAATTCTTCACCTGTTTCTTTGTTTGTAAGAGCAAAATGCATTGCTTTCATTTCATCCTGGCGGAAGCTTGTTTGATACACCGCAAACTGACCAAACTTCATCGGCTGATTTACTTGAATCGCGTCCCTTTGCACTTCTTCAAGCTTCGGCGATGCACCCGGCAGCTCATTGTTTTCGTTTTTATATAAAACCGCATCGGTCTGATAATTTTTCGCCACCGTCCCGACGCGGTTAATCGCCTCGTTAAACACTTCAGGATCTTCGCCTGCCTGGTAATTTTCAAGCGTAAACCCGTTGTTTTTCACGTAATACTCGCCGTTTGTGCCGGGAACCTGCAGTGTCTCCCCTTCCCGAATCCAAAGCAGCTCATCTATGTACATGCCAGGAACTGAACGAAGCAGCGCACCAAGCAGGAAAATGATTAAGCCGACATGGTTCACATAAGGACCCCATCTCGTAAAGCGGTTTTTTTCCGCTAAAAGAGCCCCGTTTTCCATGCGGACTTTATATTTCTTTTTTTCCAGAGCTTCTTTTACCCGCTGCCATTCCGCCCGCTGCAGGGTTCCTTCCCGCTCGGCAAAAAGGCGCTGCTTTTTCATGAATGTTTCATGCCGGTCAACACGTTGATTTTTAAGCGCCCGATACAAAGGCACCACCCGGTCCAGACTGGCAATTACTAGCGATACACCGAGTGCAGCAACAAGTGCACTAAACCAGAGGGAGTTGTATAAATCATGAAAGCCAATCAGATAATAAAGCTTACCGAATGTGCCATATACATCCTCGTAATAGGTTTCAGGCGGAACATTCGAGGGAATATAAAATTCCTGAGGCAAAATCGTGCCAAATGACGCTGCTACGAGAAGCAGCACAATAATCCAAATGCCTACTTTTACAGACGAAAAAAAATTCCAGACTTTATCAATCAGTGTTTTGTTATAGGTTTGTGAACGACGTGCGCTTCCCTCATAACGCATGTCCACAAGCTTGTCCTGCTTCGCTTTTTCCGTCAGCGCCCGCCCGCATGACTCACATAAAATCGTGCCATTCGGGTTTACACGACCGCATTCACATTTCACTTTCCCCATACAAAAACTCCCTTTACGATGATGGTTTTACCCGTTCAAACAGCGCACGCACCTGTTCCTCTTGAACAAGGCCGCCGATGACAATTTGATCGATCGTGCCATCCGGCTTAATCATGAATGTTGTAGGAAGCGGGTCAACCCCGTACGTATCCATCACTTCTTTTCCCGTATCGATGGCCATTGGGAAAGTCAGTCCGTACTGTTTGGCAAAATTTTCAACTTGAAAATCCGATTCGCCTACATTCACCGCTACAATTTCTACCTGGCCTTTATATTCTTTTGCCAGCTTTTCCATATGCGGCATTTCTTTTTTGCACGGCTCGCACCACGTTCCCCAGAAATTCAGGAAAACGCCTCTTCCTTTGTAGTCGGAAAGCTGGTGTGTCTGCCCATTTACATCCTTCAGGACAAAATCCGGCGCTTCGTCTCCTTCTTCCAGAATGCCACGTGATTCCTTTGTGACATTTGTATAAAGCGTATACATTACAAGGCCGGCTAAAACCGCTAAAATAGCGGTTCGCATAACCAGTCGTTTTTTCTTTTTCTCCATCTGACAGCCTCCAGACCCCATTACACTATTCAGGTGTGAGTAAAAACTACATTTATTATATCATTATTTTTTAGTGTAAATGAAAACGGCTTCAATGTTTAAATGTGACAGTTTTATGTCCTGGATCTTAACGGAGAGAGCCCGTTTCAGCAAGCGTACGCAGCTGTTTGATTTCGTGGGCAGTCAGCTCACGGTGTTCGCCCGCATTCAGTCCGTGCAGCGTCAGGTGGGCAAATCGATCACGGCGAAGCTTTTGTACCGGATGGCCGATCGCTTCAAACATGCGGCGCACCTGGCGATTTCGTCCTTCATGAATCGTAATTTCAAGCAGTGAGCGGTTTTTCTTGCGGTCAATCGACAGCTCTTTGATTTTGGCAGGCGCTGTCATTCCGTCTTCCAGCTTGATGCCGCTTGCCAGCCGTTTTAACAAATGTCGCTGTACAATGCCTTCTGTTTTGGCAATATACGTTTTGTCCATTTCATAGCTTGGATGCGTCATTAAGTTGGCGAATTCACCGTCGTTTGTTAAAAGCAGAAGCCCGGATGTATCATAATCAAGACGTCCGACTGGAAAAATACGCTCTTCTACTTCCGGGAAAAAGTCCACGACGGTTTTTCTTCCTTTATCATCCGTTACCGCTGAAATGACACCGCGCGGCTTGTAAAATAAATAATACACTTTTCTTTCTCTTTCAAGCGGTACGCCCTCTACCCGGACATCGTCATTCAATCCAACTTTTGTGCCAAGCTCTGTTACTTTTTTTCCGTTAACGGTTACTTTTCCTTCTTGAATAAGCTGTTCTGCTTTTCTGCGCGACGCAACTCCCGCCTGCGCAATCACTTTTTGCAATCGTTCCATCTATTTCACCTCTATAATTGTTCTTTCATCCATTAAGCATTATGGCACAAATATTGAAAAAGGAAAAGAAAACAAAAAAAGCGCAGAATAAGTCTCCGTTTCCTCCCCTTGTACCTGCCTTCCTTTAACACTGCCACAATCCGGGCGCTTTTATTCGAGCGCCCACCTACATAAAAAAGCCTGGCTATAGGAGCCAGGCTGCATTCTGTTGAAATAGGATGTTGTCAAGCTGCATCATCCTCAAAATCTACATATGTAGTGACCGCTCTTAGCCGAAGCATAGAAAAAGCAGCATTCGCGCGGCTCCGCTTTCCAGGGGCAGGCAGTGAGTTCGTCTCTTAGGAGTCTACGCCCCGCGCCTGCCGCCTTAGTGGGGAGCAAAAGAGACCAGTGAAACCCGGTCTGCTTCCCTTTCTTTGCTGGAAGGAACAGAAAAACTCTTTCAACCTACCTGTTTTTCAGAAGCACAACGGGCGGAGGGCTGGCGGCGCAGACTCCCGTGGGACGAGCGGACAAGGTGAAACAGGCAGCGCGAAGCGATGGCTGGTTCAGCGTTCGCCCCTGCTGTTAGCGCAGCCGTCAGCCAGCAGCCCACTGACGCTGTTTTTCAAAAAGGGAAGGCTTTTGGGCAAGCTAAAAAAGAAACACGCCACATACACTTTTTGAAAAAACGAATGTCCGCTTGACCTCTTTTTTTCAATACTAAAAAACCTGGCTACAGGAGCCAGGTTGCGGCAAGAACCGAAAATAAAAACGCAGCTGCATCTGCAAGGAGGCCAATTTTCAAGGCATCACCTGTTTTCTTGATTCCAACGGCCCCAAAGTACACCGCCAGAACGTACAGAGTTGTGTCTGTACTGCCCTGCATGATAGCCGCAAGCTTTGCAATGTACGAATCCGCTCCATGCTCCTGCATGATTTGGTCAAGCATCGCAAGCGTCGCGGTCCCTGAAATCGGGCGCATGAGCGCAAGGGGCACCACATCGGCTGGAATACCCACCAGCGAGAGAAGCGGCGCCAGCCAGGAAGCTAGCTCACCAGCTGCACCTGAAGCACGAAAAATCGTCACAGCTGCCATCATAATGACCAGGTGCGGAACGATCGATATCCATGTCTGCATACCTTCTTTGGCACCGTCGGTCAGCGTTTCGTAAATATTCACTTTTTTAAACAGGCCAATTCCGATTACCGCTGCTACAATGGCGGGCACAAGCCAAACAGCCATTATCGTCTCCTTCTAAAAGCGTAATAGCGGTCAAGCACAATCGCGAAGAAAAAAGACAAAATAGTCGCAACCAGGGCCGGGATAATAATATCGGTCGGATCCGTTGCGCCATTTTTCATGCCGATGGCGATAACCGTTGTCGGGATCAGGGTGATCGCCGCTGTGTTAAGAGCCAGAAACGTAATCATGGAACGGCTTGCCGTATCCTGATCACCGTTGAGCTTTTTCAGCTCGCGCATAGCTTTTAATCCGATCGGGGTCGCGGCATTGCCCAGCCCGAAAAAATTGGCCGCCATATTCGAGGCAATATAGCCAAAAACAACATGTCCATCCGGCACTTCTGGAAAAAGCCGAGCTAACAGCGGCTGGACTGTATCCGCAAGGCCTTTTACAAGACCCGCAGCTTCCGCTGTTTTCATCACACCCGTCCAAAACAGCAGAATGCCGGCAAGGGAAATGGCAAGCTCAATCGACTGCCCCATTGACTGAAACAGCGCTTCATTTACCTCGGCCATTGTTCCATTCACGGCCGCAAAAATAAACCCGGCAAGGATTAAAAAAGCAAAAGCAACGCTTACCATGCCATCAGCTCCTTTTTCAGCTTTTCCCACAGCGAGGCAGCTGGTGGTTCTTTTGTTTTATAAACGACGAAGGATGCTTTTTTTTCTTTATCAATCCATAATTCCGCTGTTCCTTTTTGCCCGGAACCGAGCACCAGCCGAATATAAGCTGATTTTTTCTCCTCCGACGTCATCGGATACTCCACTTGCTTCTTTGCATAAAACAGCTGCTTTTCCCCCGGAACAGCGAAAGGTGTTTTACCGGCAATCACAACCGGTTTGTAAGAGTCAAACCCATAGTTAAACAAAGCCGTGTGATCGAGCCAGTCGTCCGGCGCATTTAATGTCACAACCGCCAGCGTCATCCCATCTTTCTCAGCTGTCGTAACCAGTGTACGTCCGGACTTTTTTGTAAAACCGGTTTTTCCGCCTGTAATCATGCCGCCGCTTCGAACGAGCCGATGCTTGTTTTCCCAGACACGAATAGGCTTGCTTTTCGTTTTAAATAAGTCAGTTGAAACAATTTTCCGGTACGTGCTGTTTTTCATCGCCTCAGCCGTCAGGAGAGCCATATCGTAAGCGGTCGAATAGTGGGCAGGATCATCAAGCCCATGCGGGTTCATAAAAGACGTGTTGCGCATGCCAATTTCTTTCGCTCGTTTGTTCATCAATGCCGCAAACTTTTCAGGCGTCCCGCCAACATGCTCGCTAATCGCAATCGCCGCATCATTTCCGGAGCGAAGCATTAAGCCGTATACCAGCTCCTCCAGCGTCAACTTGTCCTTCTTTTCCAGGTAAAGACTAGACCCTTCTATTTGACGGGCACGGTCGCTGATCGTGACTGTTTCATTCAGCCGGCCCGATTCAACAGCGAGCAGCGCAGTCATGATTTTTGTAATACTCGCAATCGGCCGGCGGGCGTGTGCATCTTTTTCAGCCAAAACTCGTCCGCTTTCCATGTCCATCAATACTGCCGTTTGAGCGGAAAGAGACGGTTCTGCCCTGACAGCGTTCGGTGTCATAGAAAGCACGAGGAGCAGGATGAAAGCAAACATCCTCTTTTTTTTCATCAGTCCGCTCCTTTCTTTTTTCATTACTATATGAAAAAAGAAAGACGAGCATGACTAATCCTCAAGGGCTTCTTCAAATCGGCCGAAAAACAAGTCGGCTTCCTGCTGCATCGCTCCATCGCTTTCTTCAAGCGGTGGTAAATCGGTGATACTTTTAAGCTGGAAGGCATCTAAAAATTCATTTGTCGTCGCATACAAAATAGGCCGGCCGGGGGCATCCGCGCGGCCCGCTTCCTCAATCAGCCCCCGTGCGCACAAAGTGGCAATCGGACGCTCTGTTTTAACCCCTCGAATTTCTTCTACTTCAATACGTGTCACCGGCTGATTGTAAGCAATAATAGCCAGTGTTTCCAGCGCTGCCTGAGAAAGCGTTTTTGGAGATGGTTTTTCGGCGAGCCTTTGAATAAAAGCTGCATTTTCCCCTTTTGTCATCATGCGGTACTCATCACCGAACGAGGTAACGACCGTTCCTCTCATTTCGTCCTGTTTAAATGTTCTTTCCATCGACTGAAGAATGTGTTGAACCTCTTGCACAGTCAGTTCCATTACTTCAGCGATTTGCCCGGCAGTGAGCCCTTCATCACCAGCCGCGAACAGCAAGCTTTCAATAATGCTTTCATGTTTCATGTTTGGTTTCCTCCAGCCGCTACATACAGATCGGCAAAATTTCCTTTTTGTGAAACAACAATTTCATTTTGCTTCATTAATTCTAAAATGGCTAAAAAACTCACCACAAGCTCGTCCCGTTCGTGAGAATCAAACAAGTCGTCAAACCGAATCGGCTCTTTGGACAGCCGCAGCTTTTCTTTTAACAGATTCATTCTTTTTTCTACGGAAAGCTCTTCCCGCCGAACGGTAGCCCTTGGCGGAACAGCCAGCTTTTTCCGACGGGTCATTTTTTGAAAAGCGCCGAGCATATCAAAAAGCGATACATTGAGCGGCCCTTCTTCATTGGACCCAAAAAGCTGATCAGCAGGAGGCCTTGAAAAAAGCTTGGTTCGTTCTTCTTCAAGCTCGTGCAGCCGGCCGGCCGCTTCTTTATATTTTTTATATTCCATTAACCGGCGGGCCAATTCCTCTCTTGGATCTTCCTCTTCCACAAAATCTTCTTCTTCCTCCGAATGATCCGGAAGAAGCGAACGGCTTTTCATCGCAATTAATGTGGCGGCCATCACCAAATATTCACTCGCTACATCAAGCTCGAGCTGCTGCATCGTATTCACGTATAGCAGGTATTGATTGGTGATTTCCGATACAGGAATGTCGTATATATCAATTTCAAGCTGCCCAATCAAGTGAAGCAGTAAATCAAGCGGCCCTTCAAAAGAATCAATTTTCACTTTATATTCCATTGGTTGCTCTCCTGTACTTCTTGCATTTTTCATATTCTGTTCCCTGTCGCCGGTCATCAAGGCATCCAAACGGCCGCTATTGAGAAAAAAATTAAATCATGATACGCTTACCTTCAATTCAACCACTTGAACTGGGGGAAACCAAATGTATTCATATCCAGTGCCTTACCTTGCTTTTTTGGCACATTTTCATATCGACCGTGATTATTTTGAATGCCACGAGCTGCTAGAAGAATACTGGAAAAAAACAGATGGCGCGCGTGATTCCGTCTGGGTTGGCCTTATCCAGAGTGCTGTTTTCCTTTATCATTATCGGCGCGGAAACAAAGGCGGCGCCATCCGTATGGCCCAAAAATCAATCACCTGCTTTATCCGCCGCCAGGAAGCCCTCAGGGAGCTTGGCATTGATGCAGAGCGCTTTCTTCTCCTGATTGAGCAGGCGGCAGATGATGTAGAAGCCGGTGTTCCTTTTGAGCCCATCGAGATCCCGATTGCCGATCCACAGCTTCAAAATGAATTTGAGCAGTTTGCTGCTGCTTTTCAGCCGGAATCCGATGAACAATTTTTAATCAACAAACACAAATTGCGCGACCGCACGGATGTACTAGAAGCCCGCACGGCGGCCATCGCATTAAAAAAAGCCGGTAAGGTGACGAGATAATCGTCCTTTACCGGCTTTCTTTCGTACACTTTTCAAAAAATCGGTTCGTTGCTTCAGTGGGCGCAACAGTCCGGTCCGAAAATAATTTTGTTACAGCAATCAGCATTTCCGTTCCAATTCCTTCATCGCGGAAAGATGGATTGACTGCAATGTGCAATATTTCAGCTCTTGTATCGCTGAGGGCTACCCCTATTACCCCTACAATGTCCTCGTCTTCTCTCCAAAGAAACAACTGTTTGTTGTCGTCTGCTTCATAACTCTCCATCGTTTCAGTCAGCGTCCGAAGCTCTTTTTCACGAGGCATATAGGAAAGTAAGCCCATTGCAATTTTTTTAAACGATTTTTTATATCGAATCAGCATTTAAAATCCCTCTTCAATTAGCAGGATTTACCTGCTTGATATCGCCACGTACATTATCTTACTAAATCTAGAGCTCGTCCGCAAGAGGCGATGTTATTGTACAATGAAAAACCAGTAGTACAGTCCCCATACCAGTGCAAATAAAGTAAGCAGTATAAGCAGAAGAACATTATTTTTCATTTTGATGGCCCAATCAGTTTGTCTGCGGCAGCCCGAGCGGCAAGTCCAGCTTCACTAAATCATCAAATGTTTCACGGCGTATGACTAGTCTGGCTTCACCATTTTCCGCAAAAACAACGGGCGGGCGCGGAATGCGGTTGTAGTTATTCGCCATAGAATAGCCATATGCCCCTGTGCAGAACATCGCAAGCAAATCTCCTGCCTGTGCTTTTGGAAGCGGCAGGTCCCAGATGAGCATGTCGCCTGATTCACAGCATTTTCCGGCAATCGAAACCGTTTCTTCAACTGGGTCATTTACCCGATTTGCGAGCACCGCTTCGTATTTTGCTTCATACAAAGCAGGACGGATGTTGTCACTCATGCCGCCGTCTACAGCCAAATATTTACGCACATTTGGCACATCCTTCACGGAACCTGTTTCATAAATGGTCACACCCGCGTCTCCGACAAGAGAACGTCCCGGTTCAATCCAAATTTCAGGCATGCTCATGCCGTATTTTTTCGTTTCACTTTGTACTTTGCTGATGATTTCTTCGACATAAGCGGCAGGCTTAAGCGGATCATCTTCCGCTGTATAGCGGATACCAAAGCCCCCGCCCAGGTTCAGCACTTTTGCTTCAAAGCCTAGGCGATGGTGCCAATCAGCCAATTTTCCGATAATTTTCTCAGCAGCTAAAACAAAGCCGGTTGTTTCAAAAATCTGCGATCCAATATGACAATGAAGGCCGAGCACACGGACAAATGTTTGTTCTCTTGCTTGCTCCAGCGCTCTTTCTGCTTGCCCATTATTTAAATCAAATCCAAATTTCGAATCTTCCTGACCCGTTAAAATGTAATCATGTGTATGAGCTTCAATACCCGGTGTAATGCGAAGCAAAATATCCATTACCTGACCGCGTGCTTCACTGATCTCACTGATAAGCTTCAATTCATGGAAGTTGTCAACCACGATACAGCCAATTTTTGCTTCAAAAGCCATTTCAATTTCTTCACGGCTTTTGTTATTTCCATGAAAATGGATCCGCTCTACAGGAAAGCCGGCTTTTTGAGCTGTATACAATTCTCCGCCTGATACAACATCCAGAGAAAGTCCTTCCTGCTCAGCCAGCTGCATCATCGCTACCGATGCAAAAGCTTTGCTTGCATACGCTACTTGTGCCGTAACCCCTAATTGATCAAATGTTTGTTTAAATCCTCTCGCGCGCTCACGGATAAGTGCCACGTCATATAAATAAAGCGGCGTGCCAAATTGAGCGGCTGCTTCTACTACGTCCACGCCGCCAATCTCTAAATGTCCGCGGTCGTTCACAGCTGCTGTCCCATATGTGTGCATGTGTATTATCGCCCCGTTCTATTGTCTTTATGCCGTTTAACCGGCATGAGAATAAATGTACTATATCATACATTTACCCCCTGCTCAATATACGAAATATTGCCGGTCAGGAAGACTTGGTTCGGTTGATTTGGGGGATACCCGTTTGCTCAGGCGCCTGTCTTCTAATTAAGATGGTCCAAAGCGACGATGCATCAAAGGGAATAAGCGGCCACAGATAGGGCGCGCCAAATGGCTTTAAACGAACGAGATATAAAAATACAAGCATAATGGATATGACAAATCCGACCGGGCCAAACAGCGCGGTTCCCGCCAGTATAAACAGGCGTGTAAGTTTATTGGCGAGTCCTAATTCATAACTTGGCGTCGAAAAAGTACCGATCGCAGCAAGAGCAGTATATAAAATCACTTCCGGCACAAAAAGCCCCGTATCAATCGCCATTTGCCCGATTAATACAGCAGCGACAAGTCCCATAGCGGTCGAAAGCGGCTGTGGTGTATGAATAGCCGCGACGCGCAGCCACTCGATGCCGAGATCGGCGATGAAAATTTGCACAGCAAGCGGAATTTCTGTTTCTTCACGGGGACCGATAAATGCGAGTGATTGGGGAAGCATGTCAGGATAAGCGGCAAACAAATACCAGAGCGGCAGCAAAAAGATGGACATCCATAAACCGACAAAGCGAAGCAGGCGGATAAATGTACCGGCTGCCGGAAGCTGTCTGTATTCTTCTGCGTGCTGCATATGCTGCAGGAAAGTAGCCGGCATAATCATGACTGCTGGTGATGTATCGGTATAAAGAAGAACATGCCCTTCGATTAAATGGGCAGCGGCAATATCCGCACGCTCTGTGTACCGAACAAGCGGATAGGGATTGTAGTGCTGTTTAATTAAAAATTCTTCTACGGTTTTATCTGCCATTGGAAGACCGGCCGTTTTAATAGAAGAGATTTCTTTTTTGATTCGTTCGACCAGCTCTTGAGAAGCTACTCCGTCCATATAGCCGACAGCAAGGTCCATTTGCGAAACACTGCCTGCTCTCATGATCTCAAAACGAAGCCGTCCGTCACGGATTCTTCTGCGCGTTAAAGCTGTATTGACAATAATATTTTCAACAAAGCCGTCGCGGGATCCGCGTACCACTTTTTCTGTATCCGGCTCAGCCGGCTGCCGCCCCGGGTAACTTCTTACGTCGACAATAAAAGCTGTTCCCGGTACAGCAATAACGATAAGCCCGGACATCACAGCGGCCGGCAGTTTTGAAGGATCCGCCACTTCCTCGACTGCCTGATGAACAAGGTGTTCCTTCACAAGAGTGGCAGGTGTTTTCCCTTCTGTCTTTTCAAGCGGAAGAAAGGATTCCATGATTTCAATAATAAATCTGGTTTCACAAAGCCCATTAATAAAGTAAATGTGAAGCGGCTCTCCGGCAACTGTCAGCCGTCTTACACCAGTGTCAAAGCTTTTGCCGATTCCCGCTTCTTTTGTTAAATACGCATCCAATTTTTCTGGCGTCATGATGTTCATCTTGCTGCCTCCCTTTTACATCGGTGAAAAAAAAATCCATTGAATGAGTGAGCCGGTTATTTTGCCGAGCGCAACCGCCATCATCAGCATGTTAATCTCTGTGAAAACACCTACTCGTCTGGCCAGTATTGGAAACACATTCAGTACTTCTGTCAGGGCAGCCGCGCCCATGCCGATAAACAAGCCGCTGAATAAACCGATAAAAGCAGTTGTAACAGATGGCCAGTGAAAATGCGTATTAAAAATATGCAGAAGTGTTCCAGTCAGTACACCAAGCACTAGCGAAAGCTCATACAGGTGAATATACGGCTGTGTTTTCGTAGCTGACATCAGTCTAGGGATCACGCCCAGGACTGAAATAAACGCCACATATCCGGCACCTGTAGCCAATCCGCCTGATAGCCCTAAAAACACGACAAAAAGCGTCATCATGCTAAGGCTTTTCCTTTTCGTTGGCTGCCAGATACGCATTGATATCTTCCTCGTACTTGAACATTTCTAAATCAAGCGGTCCCGGCTCTTCATTGAGCCTTTTTTGCCAGAGCCGATTAAAAAATAAAATCATACCAAGCCCAAGCCCTATCGAATAAGGGATTTGCAGGATAAGCGGGTTTTCATTTTTAATACCTGTTATTTTTTCGTATAAAAGCGCATGCACTTTCTGCATGGATACATCCTCGTGAAAATTCATAATCGTCAGGGCAGCCCCTGTAAACAGCACAATCCACACAAAAGCTATTTTCCACAGTGGAGCCCGTACACTGACCGGCTGAAGACTGACAATCGTTTCGGTTTCACCGGTGATCACTGTTTGTGCGTCTGGAAAAACGGTTTTTAACGCTTTAATCACATCCAAAATCGTTACAATCACCACGTTGCCTGAAGATGGCTTCGCTGTTTTCACGATGAGCTTCTCTAAGATGGGTTTTGCGTCCTCGTCCACTTCCGCTTCGGCCACATCAAAAAAAGAAATGCGCCGTTCGTCGAGGCGAACATGGCGCTTTAAGGTGATGTATACGATTTGACTCATAGCAAGCACCTCCGCTTTTTACGAAGTTTCCCCGTGCTGACTATGTTTTATTCATATCTGACCGCAGGCTTTTAATAATCTGCTTTTCAAGCCTTGAGACTTGAACTTGCGAAATTCCAAGCCTGCTTGCCGTTTCTGACTGCGTACAATCTTTGAAAAACCGGAGAAATACAATCAGCTGTTCGCGCTCTGGCAGTTTTTCAACCGCTTCTTTTACGACCAGTGACTCAAACCACTTGGCTTCTGGTGCCGCAAGCTGATCAAGCAGTGTAATAGGCTCTCCTTCATTTTCATAAACGGTTTCGTGAATAGACGCCGGACGCCGTGAGGATTCCTGGGCCATCATAGCTTCCTCCATCGATATGCCAAGCTTTCCGGCCAGCTCCTGTACAGTCGGAGGGCGGCCGCTTTCTGCAATAAACGTTTCCCGCTCGCGCCTCATTTTTCCTGCCGTTTCCTTTAAGCGCCTGCTTACCTTTACTTCCCCATCATCACGCAAAAACCGCTGGATTTCACCGATAATCATCGGCACCGCGTACGTGGAAAATTTGACGTTATAAGAAAGGTCAAATTTATCAATACATTTAATTAAACCAATACAGCCGATTTGAAATAAATCTTCTGACTCATGACCACGATTTAAAAATCGATGCACCACTGACCAGACGAGCCGTGTATTCCACTCCACCAGTTTATTGCGTGCATCTACATCGCCCGCCTGACTTTGTCGGATCAGCTCTTTAACTTCGCCATCGGATAACTGCACGGCCTGCTTCATTGGACATCCGCTCTTTCCTTATACACAGTTAACACGCTTTCCCGCCAGCCGTTTTTTAAAGCGAACAACCGTGCCTGCAGAAGTGCTGGACTCAACCTCCAAAAAGTCAGTAAAATGCTCCATAATTGTAAATCCCATACCGGCTCTTTCCATTTCCGGTTTTGTTGTGAAAAGAGGCTCTTTCGCTTCTTCGATATTTCCGATCCCACGCCCTTCGTCGCGGATAATCACGTCAATTTCTCCATCCTCAATGGTGGCGCTAATATAAACAATTCCCGCTGGATTACTGTCATATCCGTGAATGATGGCATTGGTTACTGCTTCTGAAACAGCTGTTTTTAATTCGGCTAAATCGTCTACGGTAGGATTGAGCTTGGCTGCAAACGAAGCAACCGCTACTCGCGAAAATGCTTCATTTTCTCCAAGTGCGTTAAATGAGATCGTCATTGTGTTTTGCATGAAGATTCCTCCAATCTCTCCAGTGCTTCTTCTTCTGTTTGATCTACATACATAATTTTAAACAGCCCTGAAAGCTGAAACAGGCGTTTCACCTGTGTATTTAATCCACAAACCGTTACACTCCCGCCCATTTCATTTACCTGACGATAGCGCCCTAGAATCACCCCTAGGCCCGAACTATCCATGAAAGGCAGACCCGATAAATTCCAGACCAGATGCTGCGTTTGATTCTTGTCTATCTGCTGCTCCGTAAATTCCTTTACCTGCTCGGAATAATAGTGATCGAGTTCTCCTGTTAACCGAATAATGAGAACCTTTCCTTTCGCTTCTGCTTTCATGGTCACCATTGTCATTCCTCCTTTACATGCTGATACGTTACATTCTTCCTTGAAGAGCCGTTTTCCTCCCCTTTGCCAAAACTAGAAAAAAGCTCCCGATTTTCGACAAAAAAAAGGACTGATATTTGTCAGTCCCTAGTGTTGAAAAACAAAGAAGTCAAGAAGAAATTTGGTTTTCAAAAAGTTTATGTGGTCTGTTTCTTTTTTAGCTTGCCCAAAAGCCTTCCCTTTTGAAAAATAGCGTCAGTGGGCTGCAGACTGGCGGCTCCGCTAACAGCAGAGGCGGAGACGATCTCACCGCCTGCCCCCTTAGAAAGCGGAGCCTCGCGAATGCCGCCCTTTCTATGCTTCGGCTAAGAGCGGTTACACATAAGGGATCAAGCTAGAGCGAAAATGTCCATAAACAGTCCGATTTCGAAGATGATTTAGCTGAACAACATTATATTTCAACAGAAGGGAGCTGACATTTGTCAGTCCCTGATCACTTTATGAATAAGCGTTGGCCGTTCTACCTGCGTACTTGAGAAATGGTATGCCTGCTTTACTTTTTCTATCGAGTCTTTTGGCGACTCGGTATCGGCGTGAAGGGTAACAAGCACTTCTCCTTTTTTAACCGAATCTCCAATTTTTTTCTTTAAGGTAATGCCGACCGCATGATTGATTTTGTCTTCTTTCGTTGCACGGCCTGCCCCTAAATACATAGCGGCTACCCCAATTGATTCCGCATCAATTTCAGCTACGAAGCCTGCCTCATCCGCTTCTACATCAATGTGAAAAGCAGCCTGCGGAAGCGTCGCAGGATCATCAATCATCCCCACATCGCCGCCCTGGGCAATAACAAACTGGCGAAACGCTTCAAACGCTTTACCGTTTTCGAGGTTCGCCTCAAGCGCGGCGCGTGCTTCATCATAATGGCTGAACGCGCCGGCAAGAACGGTCATATGAGCAGCAATCTCAAGCGAGAGAGTCCGCAGATCCTCTACGTTTTCTCCCTGCAAAATCGCCGCCGCTTCTTTGATTTCATTAGCATTGCCGACTTCAAACCCGAGCGGCTGGTTCATATCGCTGATAATCGCCACCGTTTTACGGCCAAGATTGTTGCCGATCGCAACCATTTCTTTTGCCAGCGCTTCTGAATCTTCAAGCGTTTTCATAAATGCGCCGGAGCCCGTTTTCACATCTAATACAATACTGTCTGCACCAGAGGCAAGCTTTTTACTCATAATCGAACCGGCAATAAGCGGGATCGCTTCAACCGTTGCGGTTACATCACGCAGTGCATACAGCTTTTTATCAGCTGGAGCGAGATTCCCCGTCTGACCGGCAACTGCAAGCTTATGTTTATTTACATTGTCGATAAACTGCTCTTTAGACATTTCAATTTGAAGGCCCTTGATCGCTTCAAGCTTATCAAGCGTCCCTCCCGTATGACCGAGACCGCGGCCGGACATTTTTGCAACAGGAACACCGGCCGAGGCCACAAGCGGTCCGACAATAAACGTCACTTTATCGCCGACTCCGCCTGTTGAATGCTTGTCAACTTTATGTCCTTTGATGCCGGACAAATCGATTGTCTCTCCAGAATCGACCATCGCTTTTGTTAAAACAGCTGTTTCCTGAGGTGTCATACCTTGAAAATAAATTGCCATCATAAAAGCGGATGCCTGATAATCCGGAATATCACCTCGTGTATAGCCTTGAACAAAAAATTGAATTTCCTCGTCTGTCAGTGTCTCGCCGTTACGCTTTTTATGAATTACGTCTACCATCCTCATTCATCTATCACACCTTTACAAAGATTGAACAATCTCTTTCACGTAAGCAAGAAATTCCGCCCGTACCTTTTCTGTTGTTTCAATGACTTCGTCATGTGCAAGCGGCTGGTCCAAAATACCGGCTGCCATGTTGGAAATACAAGAAATACCGAGTACATTCATGCTGCTGTGACGGGCTGCAATCACCTCTGGCACAGTGGACATACCAACTGCATCGGCGCCAAGTACACGTGCCATGCGCACTTCTGCCGGCGTTTCATAAACGGGGCCTGTATTAGCCGCGTAAACGCCCTCCTGTACTTTCAAGCCGATTCGCTCCGCAGCTTCTTTCGCCAGTGCCCGCAGCTCACGGCTGTAAGCAATAGACATATCAGGAAAACGCACGCCAAGATCCGGTTCGTTTTTACCGATCAGCGGATTCCCGCCCATTAAGTTTAAATGATCCGAAATGAGCATCAAATCACCAGGCTGGAACGATTCATTTACGCCACCCGCTGCGTTTGTTACGATAATTGTTTCGATGCCAAGTGCTTTCATCACTCGAACTGGAAAGGTGACTTCCTGAAATGTATAGCCTTCGTAATAGTGAAAGCGGCCTTTCATCGCGGCGACTGTTTTGCCGGACAGGGTTCCAATAACAAGCTCCCCGGCATGTCCCTCTACTGTAGAAACGGGAAAGTGCGGAATGGTTTCGTATGGAATTGAAACAGCATTTTCTACTTCATCCGCTAATACACCAAGGCCCGATCCCAGGATCAGTCCGATTTCTGGTGTTTCGTTCAGCTTTTCTTTTAAAAATTGTGCCGCTTCTTTAATATGTTGAATGTTCATTTTAATTCCCCCATAAAACTATTTCCATGCTCTGGCGCTTTCACGTTAAAGTTGTCTGCAACCGAGGCCCCGACATCTGCAAACGTTTGGCGAAGAGGCAGTTCTTTGCCTTCAGCAAACGCTTTTGAATAAACGAGAAGCGGCACGAATTCACGCGTATGGTCTGTGCCGTGATGGGCAGGATCATTACCGTGATCCGCTGTTAGGATCAGCAAATCCTGTTCAGTCAGTTTTTCCATAAGCTCTGGTAGCCGTGCATCAAATTCTTCCAGTGCTCTTCCGTAGCCCTCCGGATCCCGGCGATGGCCGAAAAGAGCGTCAAAGTCAACCAGGTTTAAAAAAGATAACCCGGTAAAATCTTTTTCGGCTGTTTGGATAAACTTATCCATTCCATCCATATTCGATGCAGTCCGAATCGCTTCGGTCACGCCTTCCCCGTCATAAATGTCTGAGATTTTCCCTACCGCGATCACGTCAAATCCTGCATCCTTTAATTCATTCATGACAGTACGCCCAAACGGTTTTAGCGCGTAGTCATGCCGGTTAGCTGTTCGCTTAAACTGCCCTGGCTCCCCGACAAATGGGCGGGCAATCACACGACCGACCATATAATCACCGGTTTTGGTCATTTCACGGGCTGTTTCACAGATACGATACAGCTCATCAAGCGGTACGATATCCTCATGAGCAGCAATTTGCAAAACGGAATCTGCTGATGTATAAACGATCAGAGCTCCGGTCTTCATATGCTCTTCTCCAAGCTCATCTAAAATTTCGGTACCGCTGGCCGGCTTGTTTCCAATAATTTCGCGCCCTGATTTTTCTTCTAATTCATTAATCAGTGAAGCAGGAAAACCATCCGGAAACACCTGGAAAGGAGTATCGATACGAAGACCCATAATCTCCCAGTGACCTGTCATTGTATCTTTCCCGTTAGATGCTTCCTGCATTTTCGTCCAAAAAGCAGCTGGTTTTTCCGCTTTCGGAATCCCTAAAATATCTTTTATATTTGATAAGCCAAGCGCAGCCATATTTGGCATGTTAAGCCCGTTCATTTTTTCGGCAATATGCCCAAGTGTATCAGCACCTTCGTCTCCGAAAGCAGAAGCATCAGGCGCTTCTCCAATGCCTACTGAGTCGAGAACAATTAAGTGAATCCGTTTAAATGGGTGGTCCATCTGGCCGATTCTCCCTTCTACATAACCTTCAGTTTTATTTGTACCCAGATTGCCTGACAAATCATGCCCTCTTTCTTAATTGTCAGAAGTCTGACTTCTCATTTCTAGTATAATCCATTCCTTCCTAAAAAACAAAACGCGCCCACTTTTTTAGGCGCGTGGATGAAATTGACTGTATACATCTTTTAATCTTGTTTTTGTGACATGTGTATAAATTTGAGTGGTTGATATGTCTGCATGACCCAGCATTTCCTGCACGGCCCGAAGATCAGCTCCATTTTCAAGCAGATGCGTCGCAAACGAGTGACGAATCGTATGCGGCGTTAGTTCTTTTTCTATTGTCGCTTTTTTCGCCAGCGCTTTAATGACCTTCCAAAATCCCTGCCGCGTCAGCCGCTGCCCGTAATGATTTAAAAACAGTGCTTCATCGCGCCGCTTTGCAGAAACAAGCTTCGGACGTCCATCCTGTAAGTATCGTTCGATGGCATTCAGCGCATGACTGCCTGCCGGGATAATTCTTTCTTTGCCGCCTTTTCCGGTACAGCGGACAAATCCCATGGTTAAATGGACGTCCTCTTTATTAAGGGCCGTTAACTCACTCACCCGGAGTCCTGACGCATACATCAGCTCAATCATTGCTTTGTCCCGCATGCCAAGCGGCGTTTTCGTATCCGGTGCAGCAAGGAGCGCTTCTGTTTCATCCATATTTAATACCTTCGGAAGCGTACGGCCGGCTTTTGGTGTTTCAATGTGATGAGTGGGGTCATGTGTACTAATCCGGTCTTGAATTAAAAAATGATGGAACGAGCGGATTGTTGAAATATGCCGGGCAATCGTCTTTGATGATTTTCCCTGATTACGCAGCTGCTCCAAAAAGTGCATAATATGCAGACGGCTGACATCTGATATGTTCACCTGTTCTACTTTTTCTATGTATTCTGTGTAATGGCGAAGATCACGCCGGTATGCTGAAATCGTATTGTCAGAAAGTCCCTTTTCTACAAGGGAAAAATGGAGAAAATCATTTACATGCTCGTTCATCCGCCCGCCTCCTTCATGATAAAAAAACCTTTCGACCCGAATCGAAAGGTTTTATTCTACATGCTGCTTTTCCAAGTCTTCCTGTTCATCTTCTGGTTGTTTCGAGTGGCATCTGCTGCAAATCCCATGAAAAGTTAGCCGATGGTCTTTAATTTTAAAATTCCATCTGCTTTCCACAATCGCTTCCACATCATCAAGCAAATCTTCTTGAATTTCATCCACCGCGCCGCATTCAATGCAAACAAGGTGATGATGAAAATGCGCAGCACCCTCCTGGCGAAGATCATAGCGGGAGACACCATCGCCAAAATTTATTTTATCAACTACTTTAAGTTCATTTAATAATTCAAGCGTTCTGTAGACTGTGGCCAACCCAATTTCAGGAGCTTTTTCTTTAACGAGGAGGTACACGTCTTCAGCACTTAAGTGATCCTCTTCATGCTCAAGAAGAACACGCACAGTAGCTTCGCGCTGCGGTGTTAATTTGTAGCTTGCCGCATGCAGCTGTTTTTTTATTCGGTCAATCCGGCTTTCCATATTTGTTCCCTCCCTCGCCGATGTACTCCTTATTATAACAAAAGCCGCCAATGAATCAAAAGAATTTATTTACGAGAATATTCATAAACTGGCTTGAAATAAACGCCTCCGTTAAAGAAGCAAGCAAAATAGCGGCAGCCCCCGCTGCAGCATACCCCAGATACGTAAAAAAGCTTTTCGTTACCGGGAGCGGCATCGTCTGCCGGCTTGTAATTTTTTTGACCAGACGAATGGAACAGGATGCCGACATCACAGCTGTAAACAGAAAAACCGGAATCAAAATAAGATTTTGCGGCAAAATAGACAGTAACGACAAAAATAGCCCGTCCCATTTCATTTGCTGAATAAGAAAGCCGACAGAAAAACCGGTTACAGCTCCTTTAATAAAAAGAAGAATAAAAATAAGCGGCAGCCCGATAATCGAAATGCCGGCGATCCACATCGCACCCGTAAATTTCAAGTTATAAATTAAACTTTCTAGGAAAAGATCAGTTGGGTTCGCAACGGTTCCGGATGAAGACTGCCCGAAAAACTCTTTTACATACGTATACAGCTCTGATTTCTGCACTGGCTCCATGCTGTTCACCGTAATGGCGCCAAAGGCTGTTCCTGTCATAAACAGTACTGCTGTAAACAAATATAGTGCCGCTCTTTTTTGAATGTGTTCGATGATGGCAGTCCACATAGATGGAGGCCCCCTCTCTTTTCGCACTATATGAGAGGGGGCTCCTTATTATGCCAGGCTGTTTAAACGGATATATTGCAGAGCCCAAAGTGTTTTAGCATCAAAAATACGTTCGGTTTTCGCCAGTTCCTCTGCTTCTTCCAGCGTGACTTCGAGCAGGTCTACAAACTCATCTTCATCTGCTACAAGTCCGCCCTCAACCTTTTGAAGCTTCTCCGCTAAAAATACATGAACGAGTTCATCCGCGAATCCAGGCGATGTGTAAAACGATTGAATATGTTTGATGCTGCCCGGACGATATCCTGTTTCTTCCTCCAATTCCCGCTCCGCACAGAAGGAAGGCTCTTCTCCCGGCTCTAGTTTCCCGGCCGGCACTTCTACAAGCGGACGCTCCAGCGCTTTACGGTACTGTTCTACTAAAATAATTTTCTTTTCATCTGTAATCGCAATCACACAAACCGCTCCGGGATGCTTAATCAACTCTCGTTTTGACCGCTTCCCGTCTGGCAGCAGGACGTCATCAACTCGTACTTGAATGACTTTACCGTCGAAGATCGATTCTGTTTTCATTGTTTTTTCTTCAAATTTGTGCATACATGCCCCTCTTTTCTATTTTTTTCTTCCATATGATACACTGTACAAAAAAGGAAGGTGTTGCAAATTGAATAAACGCGAAATTGGAAAATCTGGACTTTACGCGAGCGAGCTTGGTCTTGGATGCATGTCTATCGGCATTGAGGAAAAGCAGGCAGAAACACTTTTAAAAACGGCTTTCGACGAAGGCATCACGTATTTTGATACTGCTGATTTATACGACTTTGGCGTCAACGAACAGCTTGTCGGCAAAACACTGCGCGCGGTTCGCGACGAGGTCGTGATCGCAACAAAAGCAGGCAACCGCTGGACCGATTCAAAGGACAGCTGGACATGGGATGCCTCAAAGGCGTACATAAAAGAAGCAGCCAAGCAAAGTTTAAAACGGCTCGGTATTGACTATATTGATTTGTATCAGCTGCACGGCGGCACTCTTGAAGATCCAATTGATGAGACGATCGAAGCGTTTGAGGAATTAAAAGCGGAAGGCTTTATCCGCGCTTACGGTATTTCCTCTATTCGTCCGACAGTAATTAATGAATATGTAAAAAGATCGAATCTTTCAAATGTCATGATGCAGTACAGTATATTAGACCGCCGCCCTGAAGTGCAGGCGCTTCCTATTTTAACAGAGAATGGCGTCACTGTCGCTGCGCGCGGCCCGATAGCGTTTGGGCTCCTGAGCAGCCACTGGCGTATTAGGCTTGCTAAAGCATCCAAAAAAGGGCTTAGCTGGTACAAGGAGCCAGAGCTTGAAAGAACGCTGTCAACAATTGAAAGCAGCCTGCCAGAAGGACGTACTTTAAACGGGCTCGCTTTCCGTTATGTACTGGGACACCCGGCTGCTGCTACGGTTGTGGCTGGAGCAAGCTCAGTGGAACAGTTAAAAGAAAATGCCCGCGCGGTACAAGAAGCCCCGCTGACGGAGGAAGAATATAAATGGATACAAGATATCTCAAAAACAGCCGACTACGACGCGCATCGGCTTTGAAAAACGGAATTGTCGCCAGTGCTTCGGCAGCACTGGCTGTAGCAGGAACAGGTCTTTATTTGTCGCAGCGGATATTGCATATTGCCAAAAAAGCGGAACAAGCGGTTGCAGAACGTGAAACAAAAGCCGGCCGGTTCGATGCCGAACTTTACGAGCAGCTTCCGAAAGAAGATGTATGGGTCACTTCTATGGACGGGACCCGGCTAAAAAGTGTTTTTATTACACCCCGCCCTGGTCAGCCGTATGTTATTTTTTGCCACGGCGTGACGGAGCATAAAATTAACTCTGTTAAATATATGAATCTATTTTTAAAACGTGGCTTTAATGCGATTCTTTTTGACCATCGCCGGCACGGGGAATCAGAAGGAGCCCTTACAAGTTATGGGCATTTTGAAAAGCACGATTTAAAAGCGATTACAGATGAACTGGTTCGACGGGAAGGTGAAGGGATTCGTTTTGGTATTCACGGGGAATCGATGGGTGCCGTGACACTTTTACTTTATGCCGGCACCGTAGAAGACAAAGCATCCTTTTATGTAGCCGACTGCCCCTTTTCAGATTTTCGCCAGCAGGTGCGACATCAAATGAAACGGGAGCTTGGCTTTTCTCCTCCCTTTTTTATGACTATTGCCGAGTGGGCTGTTTGGCTGCGTGGCCGCTATAAAATGGCAGAGCTGTCCCCCCTTGAAGCAGTTCAAGCCATTGAAAAGCCGGTTCTTTTCATCCACAGCAAAGATGACGATTTTATTCTGCCGGATATGACAGAAGCACTGTTTCATGCAAAAAGGGGTCCAAAACAGCTGTTTATGGCCGAGCATGGCGGACACGCTCAGTCCTATAATGAAAACCCGGAAGAGTATGAAAAAGCCATTGATCAATTTTTAAAAGAGTTCAACTTATACCCATCATAAAAAGAAGAAGAAATGGGCTCCTTCTAGTGTACAGACAAAGTCTTTCGCTTTTAAAAAAAGAGCCGATAAGTAGTGTTGAAGATCAATGAGCTAAGGACTGGATAGACATTTTCTCTTTTTTCAAAAGAAAAATATATCGTTTTTAGCTTTATATATTCTTGGGGCAAGCCACTTGGCGGCAGGAGGGCAGCGCAGACTCCTATGGGACGAGCGGGCAGTTGAGACCGGTGAGCAGTCGGGCTCAGCGCCTGCCCCAGGGAAAGCGAAGCTGCCTGGATGCCGCCGATCCATTTCATTCATGTGTACGGTCACCCATATCCTTTGTCTACAGTCTGAAAGGAGCCAGAACTAGGCTCCTTTTATTTTTTGAAGAAAGCGTTCCTGCCCAGCTTTTCAACAGTATTTGGAATCAAGGAATGAATCCGGCTTCCGGCGGCCATCCAGCGAGGCAGGTTTACTTCCCGTACCGGCCGGCCGATAACCGCTACCGTTTTTTCGGCTACTTTATCCGGCTTCAGCATAAACCGGCCGGCGTTTTTTACGTACGTGCCCTCCGGGTCGGCCTGATTAAAAAATGGTGTCGCGATAGGACCTGGATTAATGGCCGTTACAAAAACACCGAAGCGGCTCATTTCCATTCTCAGGCTGTTTGTGTATCCTAGCACGGCATGCTTTGTGGCTGCATAAACAGCAGACTTTGGCGTAGCCATTTTACCAGCTTGTGAGGCGATATTAATAATATGCCCGCTCCGGCGTGCCATCATTTGTGGAATGACCTGCTCGCAACACCCGATAAGCCCGCTGACATTTACGTCTATCATCTGCTTTGTTTCTTCAGGCTTGGATTCATGGGCCCATGTAAAAAAGCCAACACCGGCATTGTTGATCAGCACATCAACAGTGCCAATTTCCTCGAATACCTGTTCCATTCTTTGCCTATCCGTAACATCGGCCTCAAACACCCGTACAGAAGCGCCCTTGTCGAGCAGCTCCTGCTGCAGCTCCTTTAACCGGTCAAGGCGCCTGGCAAGAAGAACAAGATGAAACCCCTTTGAACCGGCCCTTTTTGCGAGCTCTGCTCCAAGCCCGGACGAGGCGCCCGTAATCACGACTACTTTTTGATGATTATGCACCATAGTAGTAAATCGCTCCATCTTCTACCCGGTCTATACGAATACTTCCCTGGTCGAGCAAATAATCCACCTGTCCGACTGTTTCAGACAGCGTTAAGCCGGTTTCTTTTTGGTACACTTCCGGGAACAGCCGGATGCATAACTCAAATACGGTCATCGGCTGGCGGCGAAGCATCGCTAAAACGAGCATCGCCCGTTCGTGCTGCCGCTCAAAGCGACGATGAAGCAATGGCACGATGGATGTGAGGTCATTTCCATGCCCCGTCATTACCCGGCTGATGTCAAGATCCATCATTTTCTTTAGTGACTGTTGATATTGAAGCAGTGATTTGCTTCGTTCATCCCCTGGTTCCATAGGGGGTTCAATTAAAGGATTGGAAGAAACGGTTTTTAGGATGTGATCACCCGCTAAAAGGAGCCCGTCCTTTTCCCGGAAAAAAACAAGGTGGCTCTGTGCATGGCCCGGAGTTTCAAAAACATGAAAATCCGGCAGGCCTGGCACGCGATCTCCTTCTTTTAAAAAGCCGCTGAGCCGACTCCGCTCTGAGCCGAAGCGAAGCGTTTTTTCTAAATTGCCGGCCATCTCTTTCATTTCCACCGGAATGCCAAACTCCTTGAAAAGCGTTCCAAAAAATACATTCCGCCAGCGCATAAACGGCTCATTGCAGGAAAGCCAGTTTTTCGCATATTCATGGCCGTATATGTCCACATTAAAATGATCAAGAAGTCCAGTGTGGTCAGGGTGATGATGAGTCAAAACCACCTGCTCAATATCTGAAAGCTGATAGCCGGCCTCTTTTATCCCTGCCCGAAACGCTGCTTCCGCTTCCTCCGTACGAACACCTGCATCGATAAGCGTTAAGCAGTCGCCTTTTACAAGATATGTATTGACGTCGCCAATAGGAAACGGCGTCGGCACGGTAATTTTAATAATGTCTTCATACTGTTCAACCATTATGTATCACCTCATTCTGACTAAAGTATGCATCCTATCTTTGTTCAGTGTAGCGTTTCGTTAGTGAACTGTCATTCATTTCTTTTTCACCTCTTGACAGATGATTGATTATTCCGCATAATCACTTGAAAAGTCAAAATGTTTAGTCAATAGGGGGAATGAAATTGAAAGCAGTTTTTATCGGCGCGGGCTCTATGGCAGAAGCCATTATCGCCGGAGCTCTGCGGAGTGGTGCGCTTACGCCTGAACATACATATGTAACCAACAAAGCGAATGATGCGCGCCTGCGGCAGCTTGCAGAAGAATTTGGTGTGCAAACCGGCTATGAAACGAGCACTGCCGTACAGGAGGCAGACATTATTGTGCTTGCTATGAAGCCAAAAGATGCGGAAGCAGGCCTTTTAAGTATCCGCCCTTTTATACATGAACATTCGGTTATTATTAGTTTACTCGCCGGTGTCGGCCTTGATTTTATGGAAGAAACGCTTGGCAAACCGTGTGCCATTATCCGCTCTATGCCGAACACATCGGCAGCTTTAAGAAAGTCGGCTACAGCCCTTGCCTTAAACCGCTTTGTTACAGAAGTACAGCACGCTGCTGCGATCGACCTGTTTTCAGCCATTGGCACTGCGATTACTGTAGATGAATCTCAAATGGATGCTGTAACAGCTGTTTCCGGAAGCGGGCCTGCTTACTTCTATTATGTTGCAGAGGCTATTCAGCAGGCTGGCGAAGACCTGGGCCTGGACCATGAAACAGCGAAAGAACTGCTGATCCAAACGCTGCTTGGCGCGGCAGCCATGTTTTCCAAACATGACGGCCAGGCTGCTGCTCTCCGAAAGGCCATCACAAGCCCTGGCGGTACAACCGAAGCAGCTATTCGCACATTCGATGAATTTCGCACAAAGCAGGCTATTGAAGCCGGCGTTAAAGAAGCAGCGGTTCAATCCAAGCGGCTTGGAAAAGCTTATATCCGCTAATCAATCGGAACTTCCATGAAATCATGGGCAATCACAACAGATGGAAACAGTTCGGACGCTTCCTTTATGAGCTGATGCTCCTCCTCTTTTGTATAGCGCGAGCTGATATGGGTTAAGCATAACTTTTTCGCCCTGGCCCGCACAGCTGTTTCGGCGGCCTGCCGGGTTGTGGAATGGAAATAGTCACGCGCCATTTTCTCACTTTTCGCATCAAAAGTCGCTTCATGAACAAGCATGTCTGCATTTTTGGCCAGCCGGACGGCGCTTTCACACTGTCGTGTATCTCCCAGAACCGTTACAATTTTCCCTGGCTGTGGGCTGCTTGTATATGGAGCCGGGTCAATTGTACGTCCATCCGCAAGCGTGACCGTCTGCCCTTCTTTTATTTTTTTGTAAACAGGGCCTGGCGGAATCCCGTCTGCGCGCAGTTTCTCGACAAGCAGTTCACCTGGCTTTTCTTTTTCTGAAAATCGGTAGCCGTACGAATGGATTCCATGATCAAGCTTTTCGGTGGTTACCTGTATGTGGCTGTCTTCAAAAACAGTCCCTTCCTCGATTTCTTCGATCAAAAGAGGGTACTGCAAATGAGTGTTACTGACCAGGAGAGCCGTTTCGATAAAAGCCCGTATCCCGGCTGGTCCATATACCGTTAGAGGTTCGGTTCCGCCTTGAAATGAGCGGCTGCCAAGCAGGCCAGGCAGCCCAAAAATATGGTCTCCATGCAAATGGGTAATAAATATCTTTTCAATGCGGCGCGGTTTAAGCGATGTGTGCAAAATTTGATGCTGCGTGGCTTCTCCACAGTCAATGAGCCAGACAGCACCGCGCTCATTCAGCATTTTTAAGGCCACGGCTGTTACATTACGCCGTTTTCCGGGTACACCAGCTCCGGTGCCAAGAAATAAAAGTTCGATCAGAAACACTCCTTTGTTTATCTTCTTTTCACATATATGTATCATAAACAAAAATACTTGTCACTTTCAGTGTTTTGTGAAAAAATGCAATAGAATAAATATGAATACTCAAAAGCGGGGTTACTAACGTGAAACAATTCGAAACACCACCAGCGCTGACCATTTTGTTCGGCGCAACCGGAGACTTAGCGAAAAGAAAATTATATCCGTCTCTTTACCGTCTTTACCGGAAAGGGCATTTAGCTTCGGGCTTTGCCGTGATTGGGACAGCACGTCGCCCGTGGGACAATCAAATTTTCCGTGAGCATGTTAAAGAATCGGTTATGAAGTCTACTCCTCTTCACGATCAGATCGAGGAGTTTATTTCCCACTTTTATTATTTGCCGCACGATGTGTCGGATTCTGAATCATACGCTGAACTTCGTATACTCGCTAACGAGCTTGACCAAACCTATTCTCTTGGCGGCAATCGCCTTTTCTATCTAGCCATGGCACCGGAATTTTTCGGAACGATCGCGGATCATTTAAAAGCAGATGGTTTAACAGATACAGAAGGTTTTGGACGTCTTGTGATTGAAAAGCCGTTTGGCCATGATCTTCCTTCAGCTCAGGAGCTTAATACTCAAATTCGCCAATCCTTTGACGAAAAAGATATCTACCGCATCGACCATTATCTCGGCAAAGAAATGGTCCAGAACATTGAAACAATTCGCTTTGCCAATGCGTTGTTTGAACCGCTATGGAATAACCGATATATTTCAAATATTCAAATTACATCCAGTGAAACGCTTGGTGTTGAAGAACGTGGCGGCTATTATGAAACAAGTGGTGCTTTAAAAGATATGGTTCAAAACCACATGCTGCAAATGGTTGCTCTTCTTGCCATGGAGCCGCCAATCAGCCTGCAGGATGAGGAAATCCGCCTTGAAAAGGTACGGGCCTTCCGCTCTATGCGTCCTCTGACACCAGAGACAGTAAATGATTACTTTGTACGCGGACAGTATGGACCAAACGAAGGTGAACTGCTTCTCGGTTACCGTCAGGAGTTAAATGTGGACGCAGAGTCGAATACAGAAACGTATGTGGCCGGAAAAATTATGTTTGATAATTTCCGCTGGGCGGGTGTACCGTTTTATATCCGCACCGGAAAACGGATGCCGATGAAATCCACTAAAATAGTTGTTCAGTTCAAGGATATTCCAATGAACCTTTATTATCGTCCGGATGATCAGGAATTGGAGCCGAACCTGCTGGTGATCCACATTCAGCCGGAAGAAGGCATTACGCTTCATTTGAATGCAAAGCGTGCCGGGCATCAATTGCATACAACGCCAGTGAAACTCAGCTATGCAAACAGCGGCATTGATATTATGAATACACCTGAAGCATATGAAAAACTGATTCACGATGCGATGCGCGGTGATTCAACGAACTTCACACACTGGGACGAGGTATCTCTTTCCTGGAGCTTTGTCGATGTTATTTCTAAAGCGTGGCGCGAGCAGAAAGCGCCGTTTCCAAATTATGCAGCGAACACGAAAGGACCTCAGGCGGCTGATGCACTGCTTGAACGGGACGGCTTTTTCTGGTGGCCGCTGAATATGCTTGATGTAGATGCATACAACTAAAACACAAAACAGATGCTTTTTAGGAGCATCTGTTTTTTTGTGAAAAAATTTGTTTTTTAAAAAGAAAAACCAATTGGGATGCCCTTCCATTATAATAAAAGCAACTATATGAAAATGGGGCTATTTTTATGACTATTGAGCTGTTTGATATTGTTGTCGTTACGGCCGTTTCTGGTACATTAAACGTTATATTAGGCATATTCGCTTATATACGTCGCCGGGGCTTTTTAGGAAGCCGAACCTTTATATGGATATGTGTGACTTCCTGTATTTACATTTTTGGCCATACATTTGAGCTAATTGCTTCATCACGCGAGGAAATAGAATGGACCATTGCTTTTCAATACCTTGGACTTCCTTTTATTTCACCGTTTAATCTCGTTTTAGCTATGCAGTTTGCCGGATTTGATAAATGGCTCACCCGGAAAACAATGATGTTTCTTTTTAGCATCCCTGTTACAACGGTAATTCTCGTTTTTACAAACAACTGGCACCATTTGTTTTATAAATCAATCTCTGTTTATCCGGTGGATTCATACTTGCTGACTGATATTCAGCCCGGACCTTACTACGTGATTCATGGAAGTTATACATTCGGCTGCCTTTTTGCCGGCATTTCTATTTTGCTCTGGTATGGAAGAAAAGCAAAATCCGCTTACCGGTTTCAGCTGGCTACAATGATACTTGGCTTTTCACTGCCAATGGTGACATCTTTCTTGTATTTAATCGGCTTAACCCCGTATGGTATCGATCTGGTTCCTGCTGTTATGTGTGTAACATCCGCTTTTTATCTGCTGGCGATTTTGTCTTCCAACATGCTGGTTGTCACACCTATTGCGCGGGACCATGTATTTGAACATATACGTGATGGTGTCCTGGTGCTGGATACAGCAGGTCTGGTTGTTGATTTTAACCGGTCTGCTGCCCGGGTGGTTACCGGGCTTACGAACGCATCAATTGGCAAGCCCTTAGAAGCCGTTTCAAAAGAACACAGACTCATCGAGGCGCTTCAAAAAACAGAAAGCGCTGCTTTTGACAAGCTGGAAAGAACGTGGGAATGTGGCGGAAAGCAGGCACATTTTGTTGTTCATACCTCTCCTTTATTTAAACGCAACGGACAAATGGCCGGTCAGACCATCGTCATCAGTGATGTAACAAAAGAACGAAATATGATGGATGCGCTTGAAAAAATGGCGTTTACAGATGGTTTAACAAAGCTTTACAACCGTACTTATTTTATGAAACGAAGCGCGGAATGGCTTGAGGAAAACCGGTCTGTTTCCTTGATCATGTTTGATATTGACCACTTTAAACGTGTAAATGATACTTACGGACATCAGGCAGGAGATGAAGCGATCCGCCATGTTGCCGCTATCAGCAGGCAGCACGTTCCCTGCCATGGCTTGATCGCCCGTTATGGCGGAGAAGAATTCATCATTGCACTTCTCGATGTTTCGCTTGAATCCGCTTTTGCCGTCGCCGAAGAAATACGCTGGAGCATTGAACAGGAGCCGTTTTGGGCTGGAGAGCAGGCTATTTCGATTACGGCAAGCTTCGGCGTTGCAGCGCAAAGTGAACAGCAAAACATAGATGTGCTGCTTTTCCAGGCCGATCAAGCGCTCTACACAGCCAAAGCGAGCGGACGCAACATGGTGAAAAAAGCACTTCAGACCTCCAAATAAACCTCCACATCGACTATCGATGCTGTTGAAGAAAAATATGATCTATTCAAAATATCTAAACAAAAGAAGCAGCTGCCGGTGGGCAGCTGCTGTTTTTTTCATCAAAGCCAATGGTTGGCTTATAGGTGTACGCTATTATGTTTCTGCTGTAATTTCCACAATGGCGGTTGCCATTTCGGCCAGCTTGACCAATTCTTTAACCGGCATTTTTTCATTGACGGTGTGAATGTCTTCGTATCCGACTGCGAGGTTTACGGTCGGAATACCAAACCCGGCAATGACATTGGCGTCGCTTCCGCCTCCGCTTGTCAACAGCTCGGATGGACGGCCAATCTTTGCTGCCGCTTTTTGCGCTACTTGTACGACGTGATCGTCCGCACCAAATTTAAAGCCCGGGTACATCACTTCAATTTCTACTTCTGCGCGTCCGCCCATTTGGGCTGCCACTTCTTCAAAAGCCGCCTTCATTTTAGCCGTCTGCTCTTCCATTTTATCAGGTACAAGCGAGCGGGCCTCAGCTAAAATTTGAACGTAATCACAGACAATATTTGTTGCCTGACCTCCTTCAAATCGGCCGATGTTTGCAGTCGTTTCCTCATCAATGCGGCCAAGCGGCATACGTGCAATTGCTTTAGCGGCCATTGTAATGGCTGAAACGCCTTTTTCAGGCGCTACGCCGGCATGAGCTGTTTTCCCATAAATGTGCGCCGTAACCTTTGCCTGTGTCGGTGCCGCAACAATGATATTGCCGACCTCCCCGTCACTATCAAGCGCAAAACCATATTTTGCTTTGATCAAAGACGGATCAAGCACCTTCGCACCAACAAGTCCTGACTCTTCTCCGACCGTAATGATAAATTGAATGTCTCCATGCTCGATCTTACGCTCTTTAAGCTGACGGATCATTTCGAATATGGCAGCAAGACCGGCTTTATCGTCCGCTCCTAAAATTGTCGTTCCATCTGTTTTTACGACGCCATTTTCTACAACAGGCTTTACTCCATTTGCTGGAACGACTGTATCCATATGAGAAGTAAAATAAATCGGATCTACACCCGGCTTATTACCCGGCAGCGTACAAATTAAATTACCGGCCCCATGACCTGTTTTTGCTGCTGCTTCGTCTTCATGCACCTGCACGCCAAGGTCTGTAAATTTCTTTTTCAGCAGCTGGGCGATTGCCTGCTCATGTTTGGTTTCTGAATCTGTTTGTACAAGCTCTAAAAATTCATTTAATAAACGTTCTTCGTTCATTGTGCTGCACCTCCACATTTTCTCGCTTTTTCATTATAAACGTTCCGAACGGAAAAATCAGCCAGCATGCGCGCCTGCGCTCATTACAAAGGCATGTTTCCATGCTTTTTCTTTGGCCGGTCTTCTTTTTTTGTCCGCATCATTTCAAGTGCTTGAATGAGCTTAATGCGGGTTTCACGCGGATCAATCACATCATCCACGATTCCATGAGCAGCCGCTACATAAGGATGAGCGAAGGCTTTACGGTACTCTTCTATTTTTGCCAGACGAGCTGCTTCTGGATTGTCGCTTGCAGCAATTTCACGTGCAAAAATAACGTTCGCTGCTCCCTCCGGCCCCATAACCGCAATTTCCGCGTTGGGCCAGGCAAAAACAAGATCAGCACCGATTGATTTTGAATTCAGGGCGACATAAGCACCGCCATATGCTTTTCTTAAAATGACTGTAATTTTTGGTACCGTCGCTTCAGAATAAGCATAAAGAATTTTTGCTCCATGTCTGATGATACCGCCAAGCTCCTGCTTGACCCCCGGAAAAAATCCAGAAACATCTTCAAATGTAATAAGCGGAATATTAAATGAATCACAAAAGCGGATAAAACGAGCAGCTTTATCAGACGAATCAATATCAAGTCCTCCTGCCATACATTTTGGCTGATTGCAGACGAGGCCGACTGTTTCCCCTTTTATCCTCGCAAACCCTACGACCATGTTTTTAGCGAATTCCTTGTGAACTTCCATAAAGGAAGCTGAATCGACCACTTGATCAACCACTCTGCGCACGTCGTATGGGCGCAGGCCATCAAAAGGAACCACTTCCGCCAAATCCTCTCGGTAATCGCTTTCATTTTTTGTTTCCAAAAGAGGGGTTTTTTGTTCATTGTTTTGCGGAAGATAGGTAATAAGATTTCGCACGCTTTCAAGAACTTCTTCTTCTGTTTTTCCGCGAAAGTGTGCATTGCCGCTGACTGTATTATGCACCTTCGCGCCGCCTAAATCTTCTACTGAAATTTTTTCCCCTGTTACCGTTTCAATCACTTTCGGACCGGTGATAAACATCTGGCTCGTTTGATCAACCATAAAAACAAAATCCGTAATCGCTGGTGAATAAACGGCACCGCCTGCACAAGGGCCGAGGATCACGGAGATTTGCGGAATCACGCCTGAATAAATCGCATTTCGGTAAAAAATGTGGCCGTATCCATCAAGAGAAAGCACACCCTCTTGAATACGGGCTCCCCCTGAGTCGTTTAAGCCGATAAACGGCGCACCGTTTTTGGCAGCCAGGTCCATCACATGAACAATTTTCTGGGCATGCATTTCACCGAGAGCCCCGCCAAATACTGTGAAATCCTGTGAAAATAAATAAACGGGCCGGCCGTTTATTTTTCCATATCCAGTCACGACCCCGTCCCCAGGCCCTTTTGTCCCGTCAAGCCCAAAGTCCGTACTGCGATGTTTTATAAAAGGGTTTAATTCGACGAAGGATCCTTCATCCACTAAAAGATCAATTCGCTCGCGTGCTGTCTGTTTCCCTTTTTCATGCTGCCTGTCAATTCGCCCGTCACCGCCGCCGAGTTCTACTTCTCTCCGTCTATCCTGCAAATCATGAATCGAATCAAACATGTCTCTCATGCTTCGCCCTCCCCTTTATCACACAGTTCCATCAGCACACCGCCTGTTGACCTGGGATGCATAAAAGCAATTCTGGCTCCTCCTGCTCCCTGTACCGGCACATCTCCAATTGTCTCGATTCCCTGACTTTTCACTTCCGCTATCCTTGTCTCGATATCTTTTACACTGTAAGCGATATGGTGGATACCAGGGCCCCGTTTTTGAATAAAACGGGCGATTGAGCTGTCTGGCGAAGCTGGTTCTAACAGTTCCAGCTTTATGTTGCCGGCATCGATAAAAGCGACGTTTACTCCCTGCGAGGCTACCCTTTCCGTTTTAATATGTGTCATGCCAAGCTGCTTCGTATAAAGCAAAAGAGCTTCCTCCAACGATGAAACGGCTATGCCAATATGATCAACATTATTCATGTTCCCATCCCCCTTGATAGAAATAGATAAGCGGTTAAATGGCGCTGCTTCTGCAAGAGCCAGTTGAAAATCCTTTTCATTGCCGGTACAATAATACTCAACAACCTTTAAAGGAGAGTTTCATGCGTAATAAAACATTTCAAAAAATTGTTGTGTACTTAATGTTATTTGCAATGTTAATTTCAACTGTCATGTTTGGCCTGACAATGTTTATGTAACAGAAGGGCGGCGCTTGTGGGCTGCTCTTTTTTTCATGCCTCGAAACCGTGCTTTGATGCGCAGATACCGCTCCATTTCCCGTATAAACTGCAGAAGGGCAGCGCGCGCTTCAAATTCTTCGCGTGTTTTTGGCAAAGGCATTTCTTCAAATTCTCTTTTTAAATCATTTAAATGGCTTAAATGCAGTTTAGCTGTGTTGCCCGGATGAATATTTTCTTTAACTTCTTCCATAAACGTGGCAATCATTTCGGCCTGTTCCGGACGATGCGAGATCGAGACCACGACTGAAATAAGCCGTTCAATAATTTCAAACTGCTTTTCGCGCATCGTGAAGTATTGATAAAATAAGCTGTGGTGACGGGTAAAATGGTTTTGTACGTCTTTATAGGCAAGAGATTTGGCCCGTTTAAGCAGAGCAGCCGTTTCCGTCAGTTCTTTTCCATCCCACGTGTGTTCATTCGTCCGTAAGTAAGAGATAATTTCTTTGAAAATACGCTCGAATAGTTCTTCTGTCTGCTGCTGCATTTTTACAAGCTCGTTTTCTACGCTCGGCATGTAGGAATTGAGCACAAGTGCTATTCCTACTCCTATAATGACAAGAGCTATTTCATTTAAAAGAATCGCCGCAGAAACTTCTTTTGCAGCATACATATGCAAAACAAGGACGGTGCTTGAAACAATGCCTTCCTGTACTTTAAGCGCCACGGTTGTTGGAATAAAGACGATTAAGATCAGACCGATCACAACCGCGTGATAAGCAAGCAGTTCAAAAAAAACAGCGGAATAAAAAAGAGCGATCATGCTGGCCACAAGGCGGGTCCATGAAGCTTTTAAAGACTGCTGCTTTGTGTTTTGAATACATAAAATGGCGATAATACCGGCAGAAGCCGAATTGTGAAGGCCAATCCATTCAGCAATTAAAATAGAAATGGCTATACCAAGGGCTGTTTTAGCCGTTCGGTACCCAATTTTGATCATTTTTTCACCTCGAATGAAAGAAAGCCCCGCCACACACGGCAGGGCTTGGGGTCGTCTTTACACTTCTTCGCAATGCTGATCGAAAAGTGTCTGCAGATGTTCAACGACAGACATCGGATGATGCCCTTCAATTTCATGGCGTTCCACCATTGCTTGAATCTGCCCATCTTTTAATAAAGCAAAAGATGGAGAAGACGGCGGATAACCAGTGAAAAAGCTGCGCGCCTGAGCCGTTGCTTCTTTATCCTGACCTGCAAACACCGTCACTAAACGATCCGGGCGTTTATCATAGTGAATCGCATGCGCAGCTGCCGGGCGTGCAATCCCTCCAGCGCAGCCGCATACGGAATTTACCATAACCAGTGTTGTCCCTTTTTCGTTTAGTACTGCATCCACATCTTCGGGTGTGGTAAGCTCTGAATAACCGGCCGCTTTGATTTCTTCGCGTGCCTGGCGAACCACGTCATTCATGAAAAAATTAAAATCCATTCCCATGTTTTTCTCTCCTTTATCATTAGTAGCTTAATCATAAGGGAAAAAAACGTTTATTTCAATAAAGCGGCTCCCTCTTTTACATCACTGCAAAAAGAATGTTTACTTTCTTTAAACCCGGGTAGAATAATAAGGCAACTGGATCCATACCCCTAAACTCCCTGTTTTGGCCAGCCGAATTTTGTTCGGCTGGCCCTTTTTTTATTCTGTTTTCTTCATAACTTTCCCAAACAGCTCCCCAGCTGCCTGCGCCGGCATTATTTTCCCATCCATTGCCAGGCGCTCCCACTCTGTTAAATTTGTTTTAATATACGGATGACGATAAAAAAACTGATGCAGCTGCTCAGCAATCAGCGTATGGAGCCAGTCTTTTGTCTGACTGCGGCGGCGATCCGCCATAACACCGGAGGCTTCCGTTAAGGATTGAAAAGATTGTATAGCGGTCCAAATCTCACCCATTCCTTCTTGTTTTAAGGCAGAACATACAAACGCCTTTGACCGCCATCCTTTTGTAGAGGGTTTCAGCATATGCAGCAGCTGATCATACTCTCGTTTTGTTTTTTGGGCCGGCAGCTTATTTTCTCCGTCCGCTTTGTTGACGATAATGGCATCAGCCAGCTCCAGAATGCCTTTTTTTATACCTTGAAGCTCATCGCCCGCACCAGTCAGTACAAGGAGCATAAAAAAGTCTGTCATTCCTCGAACCATATATTCACTTTGTCCGACACCAATGGTTTCAACCAAAATCATATTAAAGCCGGCTGCCTCACACAAAAGCATCGTTTCGCGCGTTTTTCGGTGTACGCCGCCAAGCGTACCGCCAGACGGAGAGGGCCGGATAAAAGCATTCGGATGCCTGGCGAGCTGTTCCATTCTTGTTTTGTCCCCTAAAATGGATCCTCCAGAAATAGATGAACTGGGGTCGACTGCCAGCACAGCCACGCGATGTCCTTCTTCACACAGTCTGATGCCGAATGACTCGATAAAAGTGCTTTTACCAGCTCCCGGAACACCGGTAATGCCTATCCGGATTGATTTTCCTGTATAAGGGAGCATGGCCTGCAGCAATTCCTGTCCATACGTGTAATGAGCAGGCGAACTGCTTTCAATATAAGTGATGGCTTTGGCTAAATCATTTATTGAACCATTCAGAATTCCTGCGCCAATAGCAGCCAGGTCCGGGGAATGCCTGGCTTTTTTTCGAAACACTTTCTGCGGCAGAGCTCCTGTTCCATCCTGAGAAGCGTCGACTCCTTTTTGGCCGGGCAGATATTCGTCTGTCATTCTGCCACTTCCTCATACCCGAGCCGTTCATAAATTTTTTCTATAATGACCTGGGCGGAAACTGGAATGACTGTGCCAGGACCAAAAATAGCCGCTACCCCGTGTTGTTTCAGAAATTCGTAATCCTGCGCTGGAATAACACCGCCAACAAACACGACAATATCTTCTCGGCCATGTTTTTTCAGTTCTTTTATTAAAGCCGGCAGCAACGTTTTATGGCCCGCTGCAAGAGAACTGACTCCAACAGCATGAACGTCGTTTTCCATTGCCTGCCTGGCTGTTTCCTCCGGCGTTTGAAACAGCGGACCGATATCGACGTCAAATCCAAGATCGGCGTAAGCTGTAGCAACCACTTTCGCGCCGCGGTCATGCCCATCCTGGCCCATTTTGGCGATCAATATACGCGGCCGCCGCCCTTCCTGCTCTTCAAATTCGGCTGTCATTTGCTGAACCGTTTCGATTTGTTCCGCATCAGAAAAGTTTGAACCATACACACCGCTCACCGATCTGATCACCGCCCTATGCCTGCCGATTACCGCTTCAACGGCATCAGAAATTTCTCCTAACGTTGCCCGTACCCTTGCTGCTTCCACAGCCAGCTCAAGTAAATTCTCTCCTTCTGAGCGGACCGATTCGGTAATGGCTTGAAGTGCTGCTTTTACTTTCTTTCCGTTTCGATTCCGGCGCGTGCGTTCAATGCGTTCGATTTGTTTGAGCCGCACCGCCGTATTATCGATATTCAGAATATCAATCGGTTCTTCTTTTGAAAGACGAAACCGGTTCATGCCAACAACAACTTCTTCGCCAGAATCAATTTTTGCCTGGCGGCGGGCAGCCGCTTCTTCAATTTTCATTTTTGGAAGTCCTGTTCCAATGGCTTTTGTCATTCCGCCAAGTGCTTCGATTTCTTCAAGGTGCTGCCAGGCACGCTTCATCAGCTCATCGGTGAGCGTTTCCACGTAATAGGAGCCACCCCATGGGTCAATCACATCAGTAATACCTGTTTCCTCCTGTAAAAACAGCTGTGTATTGCGGGCAATGCGGGCTGAAAAATCAGTTGGAAGCGCAATAGCTTCATCAAGCGCATTTGTATGCAATGATTGTGTGTGTCCCATGGCCGCTGCGTGCGCTTCCATAAACGTTCTTGTCACATTATTGAATGGATCTTGTTCGGTTAAACTCCATCCCGATGTTTGGGAATGGGTACGCAGCATGCTTGATTTTGGGTTCTTCGGGCCAAATGGCTTCATAAGCTGTGCCCACATCCGCCGCGCGGCGCGCATTTTTGCCACTTCCATAAAATAATTCATGCCCACTCCCCAGAAAAAAGACAAGCGCGGCGCAAACGAATCGATATCAATACCTGCCGAAAGCCCTGTGCGAACGTATTCTAGTCCGTCAGCGAGTGTATAAGCAAGCTCTAAATCAGCAGGGGCACCGGCTTCCTGCATATGATAGCCCGATATAGAAATAGAGTTAAACTTCGGCATATGGGCTGCCGTATAACCCATAATATCGGCGATAATCCGCATGGATATCTGCGGTGGATAAATGTATGTGTTGCGCACCATGTATTCCTTTAAAATATCATTTTGAATTGTGCCGGACAGTTTTTCTCTAGCTACTCCCTGTTCTTCTGCTGATACAATATAAAAAGCCATAATGGGCAGTACAGCCCCATTCATTGTCATAGAAACGGACATTTGGTCCAGCGGAATGCCATTAAACAATATATTGGTGTCTTCCACCGAGTCAATCGCCACACCAGCTTTTCCAACATCCCCAATAACACGTGGATGATCAGAATCGTAGCCGCGGTGTGTGGGCAGATCAAACGCAACTGAAAGTCCTTTTTGGCCCATTGCTAAATTACGGCGGTAAAACGCGTTGCTTTCTTCAGCCGTGGAGAAGCCCGCATATTGACGGATCGTCCAAGGACGTGTAACGTACATTGTCGGATAAGGCCCCCGCGTAAACGGCACCATACCAGGATAATCATCCATATGGTTCAATCCTTTTGTATGCTCCTCCGTGTACAGCGCACGCAGCCGAATCGATTCATTTGTTTCAAAGGATAACCTTTCATATAGTTGCTTTGCCCGTGATGCTGTCTGCTCCTGCTGCTTGGACAAAGGTTTCAATGGCTGATTAAAAGGGTTGTGTTTTTTCAAGTTCATAGAGTTTTCCCTCCTTGAAACAAGGCGAGGATGCCCTTTAACTTTTGCACGACATGATCTCCTGATGCAATACGTCCATCCACACCCTGCATACTCCCGCTTCCGGCGCTGTCTATCACGGCCCCGCCCGATGCTTTTTTTAATAAAGAGACCAGGGAAGAGCCGAATTGTTCATATGTTTGATCGGAGCCGCAGAGACAGTAATAAACTGCCGGGTGGTCCTTTATAAACCGAACAGCTTCTTCCTCGGTATGGCACGCATGAGAGCGAACGACGTCGATCCCGCCTGCAGCCAATATGCCGGCCGCCTCATCCACCCGCTTTTTACAGGTTTTCCATTCACCAAGACAAATCAAGCCGGCTCGAGGAGACTGACCAGTTTGTCGGAGATTCGCAGCTTTTAACCGAAGAACTTCATAGGGTTCCGCTGTCCTTTTTGAAACAAGAGGCTGGATGGGTATGCCGGCTGCGGCTCTGTTTGTCGCTGGCTTTTCTTGAGACTGGATTTGCTCATTCAGATTAGCATAGTGATTTACACCAATCATTTTTTGACGGAGCGTCGCTATATTATGTGCTTTTTTTAGCTGTACGGCTTCTATCTGCTGTTGAATTGTGCCATCTATTAATGCTTTTTGAAGCCCGCCTGCTTCCTCGATTTCGGCAAACAAATCCCACGCTTTGCGGCCAATTTCTTCGGTTAGTGATTCGATATAATAAGAGCCGCCTGACGGGTCTGCCACTTTATCCAGCAGCGCCTCATATTTTAATATATGCGGGATGTTTCGAGCCATTCGTTCACCCAGCTCTGATGGCGGGTTATGGGTTAGGCCGTTAAATGGAGAAGCTTTTATATAATCAACATTTCCGATAACAGCGGCAAATAGGGCATTACTCGTGCGCAAAAGATTGACGTGAGGGTCAAGGATGGACAGCATCGCTTCGCTCGTTTCCACGCTTAGCAATGGTTTTTCATCGTCTTCAAGCTGATATATTTCCATAAAAGCAGCCCAGAGCATACGAAAAGCCCGTATTTTAGCTGCTTCTGTAAAAAAAGCAGTGCCTGCCGCAAAATGAATCAGCCATCTTAAAGGAGTTCTGCTTTTTTCCCTTCTCGCTTTTAAAAAACAGGCCGCTTCCAAAAGAGCCAGAGCCAATTCCTGCACCGCATTAGCGCCAGCCAGATGGTAAGGAACAATATTAATCGTGATCATTTCCCCTTTGCTTGCAGCTTCAAGTACAGCAGCTTCTGGAAAAACACCGGCTGCAGCACCGGAAGAGATAGGGTCGGAGCCAATGACCATATTTGTTTTCGGAAAAGACCACGTTGTTTGAAATCCTCTTGTAAAAGGCTTTTCACCAGGCAAACCGAGGGAAGCTTTCCAATCTTCTTTTGTGTACAGAGGTTTTAAACAGATACCTTCTGCTGTTTCTGTATGCAGGATGTCTAAAGAAGCTCCTTTTAAAGCAGCTTTTACAGCCGATGTCCAATCTGCGTGCGTTACCGGTCGAAACAATTGATCAGCCAAGCTCCCACTCCTCTTCATTTTGTAATCGGTTACAAATAAAAAGTAAGCAATTGGATATTCTCTTTATTGTAATATAAACGAAGCAGGAGAAGCAATGTCATTAGGTCAAAACGTGAAAAAATTTGGACTGCATGCTATTCTATTACTAGCTCCATGGAGCCAATTTTAACATTCAGGAGAGAGAATATGAGAAAACTAATAAGCTTGCTTGGAGTGGCCATTTTGGGCTTTGGTACAGTCGTTTCTGCAGATAGTACGCCTGGTGATACGCTGGTGACACTTGGCGAGAATTTGACACCTGCCCAAAAAGAGCAGCTGCTTGAAGAAATGGGTGTTTCCGCAGACGTTCAAAAGATTGCCGTATCCAATGCAGAAGAACACCAATATTTGGGCGACTACATTCCAAAAGCCCAAATTGGTACAAAAGCGATTTCATCAAGTAAAATTACCACAACGGAATCTGGTTCCGGATTAAATGTAGAAACAAAAAATATTTCATGGGTATCCAAGGAAATGTATACAAATGCCCTATCGACGGCGAGTGTAAAGGACGCTGATATTTACATTACAGCACCGTTTGAAGTGTCTGGCACAGCTGCCCTAACTGGAATTATTAAAGCCTATGAGGTTACAACTGGTGAAAAAATTCCTGAAGAACAAAAGCAAGTTGCCAATGAAGAAATGGTGACAACTGCTAAGCTCGGCGATGAAATCGGCCAGGAAGACGCTACCCAGCTCATTGAGCGTATTAAAGAGGAAGTAGCCGCTCAAAACCCAGAGACGCTTCAGGAAATTAAAGTGATTGTAAACAATATTTCTAATGAATTAAACATTACACTGACTGATGCACAAGTGGACCAGTTGGCTGGTTTATTTGAGAAAATGAAGGATTTAAATATAAACTGGGACCAAGTAAACGCCCAAATCGATAAAGCGAAAGAACAATGGGACAGCTTTAAAAACTCAGAAGAAGGACAAGGCTTTTTACAATCGATCATCGATTTTCTTCAATCAATCGTCGACAGCATTGCCGGCTTGTTCAAATAAAAAACAGCTTCTCCATTTTGGAGAAGCTGTTTTTTAGTAAATCGGCATTGTATCTTCTGAAGCGGCTTCTAGCAGTTCTTTTACACGCTGCATAAATCGTCCACATACGAGTCCATCAAGCACACGATGATCAAGTGACAGGCACAGATTGACCATATCCCGTACTGCAATCATGCCGTCAATAATGACCGGGCGTTTCACAATGGATTCCACCTGTAAAATTGCTGCCTGCGGATAATTGATAATGCCCATTGACTGCACTGAACCAAAGGAGCCTGTGTTGTTTACCGTAAAGGTTCCTCCACTGACATCCTCTGTTGTAAGCGTGCCGTTACGCGCTTTTTTCGCCAGGTTATTCACATCTCTTGCAATGCCTTTGACTGATTTTTCATCCGCATGCTTGACAACCGGCACAAACAGTTTGTCTTCCGCTGCAACCGCGATTGAGATATTAATATCCCTTTTGCGTACAATATGGTCACCCGCCCACATGGCGTTTATTTCTGGAAACTCTTTTAACGCACGCGCTACAGCTTTAACAAAAAATGCGAAATACGTAAGATTGTATCCTTCTGCTTCCCTGAATGACGTTTTGATCGAATCACGATAGTGCACCAGCTGGGTAACGTCTACTTCTACCATCATCCAGGCATGCGGTACTTCCTGCTTTGTTTTTACCATGTTGGCCGCAACGGTTTGTTTAATGCCATCAATTGGCACAATCGTATCACCTTTTTGCGGTTCAATCGCTTTTTTACCTTGTGTCGCGACTGTCACAGGAGCTGTACGGTCCGCTGTCTGCACTTGATGGTTTGCACCAGCGTCGATTACTGCCTGCACATCTTTACGCGTAATGCGGCCGCCTTTCCCGCTTCCTTTTATACCTTTTAAATCGATATTGTAAAGCTGCGAAAGTTTCAATACAGCCGGCGAATACCGGCCGCTTTGGTCAGCGCCTGATAAAATGGCTTTATTAGTCTTTACAGCTGTTTCTACTTTCTCTTGTTTGTCCGGCGCTTTTACAGCTGCCTCTGTTTCGATCGTACAGATCACTTCGCCAACAGCCATTTTTTCATCTTCTTTTGCTCTGATTTCGTTAATGACTCCGGCAAAAGAAGACGGAATATCAGCTGTTACTTTGTCGGTCAGCACTTCAGCGATCGGATCGTATTTATTCACATAATCTCCCGGTGCAACGAGCCATTTGGTAATGGTTCCTTCTGTTACACTTTCGCCGAGCTTAGGCATTTTCATTTCTTCAATTGCCATGCTGCGCCTCCTCTTTTTTATTAAAATTCAGCGAGATCACGCATTGCTTTCTCTACTTTTTGGGGATTAACTAAAAAGTGCTTTTCTAAAGGTGCTGCATAGGGCGTTGCCGGTACTTCCGGCCCTGCCAGACGTTCAATGGGCGCATCTAGATCAAACAAACAATGCTCGGCGATAATGGCGGCTACCTCGCTGATTACACTGCCTTCTTTGTTGTCTTCTGTGATCAACAGCACTTTTCCTGTTTTAGACGCGGATTGAATAATCGTTTCTTGATCAAGCGGATAAACCGTCCGAAGATCAACTACTTCTGCGCTGATCCCTTCTCCTGCTAATTTTTCAGCGGCCTGCAGAGCATAATGAACACAAAGACCATACGTGATTACCGTAATGTCTTCTCCTTTACGCTTTACATCCGCTTTGCCGATAGGGAGTACATAATCATCGTCCGGTACTTCTCCTTTGATGGAGCGATATGCTTTTTTATGCTCAAAGAACAATACGGGATCTTCATCGCGAATAGCCGCTTTTAGGAGTCCTTTTGCATCATATGGTGTAGAGGGGATCACAATTTTCAGACCCGGCTGGTTCGCAAAAATGGCTTCTACTGACTGGGAGTGATAAAGCCCTCCCTGAATACCGGCTCCATATGGCGCACGAACGACAACCGGGCAATGCCAGTCGTTGTTTGAACGGTACCGGATGCGCGCTGCTTCAGAGATGATTTGGTTTACAGCCGGCATAATAAAATCGGCAAACTGCATTTCAGCAATTGGGCGTTTCCCAACCATGGCTGCCCCAATCGCTACACCGGCAATCGCTGATTCTGCAAGAGGTGTATCAAGCACCCGGTCTTCTCCAAACTGCTCATAAAGGCCGGCAGTCGCTTTGAAAACACCGCCTTTTTTGCCGACGTCTTCACCGAGGATAAATACATTCGGATCGCGTTCCATTTCTTCGCGCATGGCCATGGTCACTGCTTCGATATACGAAATAACAGCCATTATTTTCCTCCCTCGCTTTCTTCTTCGGCGTAAACAAATTGAAGAACCGATTCTGGGCTTGCAAAAGGAGCTTCTTCCGCATACTCCGTTGCATCGTTAATCACCGAAGCAATTTCTTTTTCAAGCTGCTCTTCACGCTCATCTGTGAGGAGACCGGCTTCTTTTACGTATAGCCGGAAAGAGTGAAGCGGATCTTCTTTTTTCGCACCCTCTACTTCTTCTGCTGTCCGGTACGAACGATCATCATCATCAGATGTGTGCGGCGTCAGACGATATGTGAGTGTTTCGATTAACGTCGGCCCTTCACCGCGCCGCGCACGGTCAGCGGCTTCTTTTACGCACTTGTACACTTCGATCGGATCATTTCCGTCAATTGTATAGCCCGGCATCCCGTACCCTGCTGCCCGGTCCGATACACGGGCTGCAATTTGCTTATTTAACGGTACAGAAATCGCATATTGATTGTTTTCACACATAAAAATAACCGGCAGCTTATGCACGCCCGCAAAGTTTGCTCCTTCATGAAAATCACCCTGGTTGGAGGAACCCTCTCCAAAAGTCACAAATGCTACCGTCGATTTCCGGTCCATTTTCGCCGCAAGCGCAATGCCGACAGCGTGAGGAACCTGAGTGGTCACCGGAGACGATCCTGTTACAATACGGTTTTTCCGCTGTCCAAAGTGCCCGGGCAGCTGGCGCCCTCCCGAGTTTGGATCTTCGGCTTTTGCAAACGCAGAAAGCATTAATTCACGCACCGTCATGCCAAAAGCAAGCACAACGCCGTAGTCACGGTAATAGGGTAATATGTAGTCTTCTTTTCTGTTTAGCGCGTAAGCAGCGCCGACCTGCGCTGCTTCCTGGCCCTGTCCGGATACAACAAATGGGATTTTTCCTGACCGGTTTAAAAGCCACATTCTTTCATCCAAACGACGTGTAAGAAGCATTGTTTCATACATGCTGATGACGTCTTGATCAGTTAATCCTGCTTGTTTATGTTTAGATTTCATTTTCTTCGCTCCTTTCAAAAGTGAATCGCTTTGCCGTCCAGCATTAAAGCGGCCTCGCCCATCGCTTCTGATAAAGAAGGATGCGGGTGAATCGCTTTGCCAAGCTCCCAGCCGGATGCATCAAGCAGCTGAGCCAGTGCAGCTTCTGAGATAAGCTCTGTTGCATGAGGTCCAATTACATGAACTCCTAGTATATCATCCGTTTTCGCATCTGCCACTACTTTTACGAATCCTTCTGTTTCACCGTACACAAGAGCTTTTCCATTCGCTTGAAACGGAAATGTACCTGTTTTTACTTCTATTCTTTTAAGAGCAGCCTGCTCTTCCGTCATGCCAATACTGGCCGCTTCTGGATGTGAATAAATACAGCGTGGAACAGCGGTGTAGTCAACGGGGTCTACTGCTTTTCCTGCCATATGTTCAACAGCTGTAATGCCTTCATAGGAAGCGACATGTGCAAGCTGCAATCCACCTATCACATCACCCACGGCATAGATGTGTGATTCACCAGTCTGCATCCATTCATTCACTTGAATTACACCATTTTCAACTTTAATTTCTGTATTTTCAAGACCAAGCTGTTCAGTGTTCGCTGTACGCCCGGCAGCAACAAGGATTTTCTCTGCTGAAAAGGTCTCGCCTGCTTCTGTTTGAATTGAAGCGGTACCTGACTTCTTTTGAAGTGAATCTGCTTTGACTTTTGCGTTTACAACGATTTGAACGCCTCTTTTAGAAAGCTGACGCGCCATTTCGGCCGAAACCGCTTCGTCTTCAAGCGGCAAAATACGGTCACTGTATTCAAGAACCGTCACTTTACTGCCGAAATCTACAAGCATTGATGCCCATTCGATCCCAATTACACCGCCGCCTACAATCATAATGGATGTGGGAATCTGTTTCATCTCAAGTGCTTCGTTTGAGGATAAAATCATATCGCCATCCGGCTCAAGACCTGGCAGGTGCTTTGGACGTGAACCTGTGGCAATCAACACATTTCGTGGTACGAGCATGGCATTTTCTGTCCCGTCATTCATTTCTACAGAAATCGTTCCAGCCATCGGTGAAAATAGAGATGGACCAAGCAGGCGTCCTGTCCCTTCATATACATCAATTTTGCCCCTTTTCAGAAGCGACTGTACGCCGTTATATAATATATGTACAATTTCTTCTTTTCTTTCCTGTACGCGTCCAAAATGAAGCATCGGGCTGCCAGCTTCTACACCGAATACAGCGGCTTCTTTTACGGTGCGCTGTACATCTGCACTTCTCAGCAGCGCTTTTGTTGGGATGCAGCCTTTATGCAGGCAGGTTCCTCCTACTTTTGCTCTTTCAACCAGCGCTGTTTTTAGTCCAAGCTGTGCCGCGCGAAGGGCTGCTGTGTAGCCTCCGGTTCCTCCACCTAAAATGACAAGATCGTATGTTGCTGCCATATGCTTTCGCTCCTTCTTTATAATTCCTTTATCATTGTATACGGTTTTCAAAACTATGTCATGTAATAAGAAAAATTTTATTTGTTTTTTTCATTCTATCACCTCTTCTTGACAAATAAAGCGTTTACGCTATGATGTGGGAAGAATAGTTTGAAAGAAGGGAAATAAATGATCCGGATTGTCGCGCTGCTTGTTCTGGTAATTCCTGGTTTTTTAGCTGGTGTCGGTATTAAATTGATGCGGGACATGCTTTTTGGCATTTTACAGCCGCCCTTTCCCGTTTTGTGGGTGCAATTTTTCGCCGGTTTACTTCTCTTTGTAGGCGGCCTCGGATTTGTGGCCGGATTTATCTTTAGACGGGATCGCAAACAAAACAAGGTACAGACGAAATTCCAGGCAAAAAAATAAAAGCAGTCCCTCTGCAAGGGATTGCTTATTGCTTACTAAAATCCTCTCTTTGTCCAAGTGTTAAGATTTATACAAAAGCAAGAAAAACTACACTCATAAAGAGTGCAGTTTTAATGGAGGACACTTACTTCTGTTCTTGAAAACAACCTTCCTGCTTCGCTAATTTGAACGCTTCTTCTGCTGTTTGAACACGGAGCCTGTTCCAGCGGGCGGCTATTTTATAAACGTCCTTATAATCTATTTGTTTACTCATTTTGCATTTTACACAGTACAAAAGAACGTTTTTTACTTCGTCGGGCAAGCGGTACAATCGCAGCTTTCCAATAGCTCGCAGGTCCGTTCCTACAACTTTTCCGCCAGATAGGTCTTGAAGCAATTGACTTGCGCTTACTTCTTTAACGTATTCTATTACTTTGCGTTCGTTTTCTGTCATTCGGCTGCATAACTCCTTTTGTGAAATACTGAAGGTTCTAACGGTCAGCGTCTGTTTTATTGGCAAATTGTTATTCAGCCAAACAAGCCGGAGCTGTTCCGTAAAATATTGCAGCCTTTTGATTAGGAGCGAATGGAGAGATAAGTAAGCGATGCTTCATGTCCTCCAATAAGCATTTGACAGCTTTGGTCATTTTTTATCCATCAAATCGGCTTGTACCTGTGTACCGGCTTGTTTGACGCTATCTGACCGAAAGCTCCATACACATCTATTTCCGTAATGGGCCCTTTTTAAACACATCTATGACATGAACGAATTCCGCTTATCTGCTTCTGTTTTCCATTATTATTTTTATATAATTATTATTTGAATTTTGCATATTGTGAAATGTTAATAAAAGTATCCCCTTAAAAAGGAAATGCTCAGACTGTAGACACCATGTATTTTTTTCTGCTTTTATCGCTTTTTTACAATAAAAAGGCCAGCGAATAAAAAAGTTCGCGCCCTTCTCTTGAATAACTGTTTTATTTTTATCTTTTTTGGATAGTTCTTTCTTTGCCCGTCAAAAATAAGGAATAAACAAGATAAAAGGAGCTGGGACGATGGCGGGAAAACGCAGTAAAGGGCTTGGAGTAAACAGCGATAAATTACTGATATATATGCTGTATGCCGTTGTTTTTATTGTCATCCTGCAGCACATCGAGGTGTTTATTGGCTATGCGATACTCGTCGCTCTTTTAGCGATACCATTCCTCTTGCTGCGCTGGTATACAAAAAGGGAGAAAAATCAGCAAGTACTTCAGGCAGGATTAAACGAAATTGACCGTATGGATAGCATTCAATTCGGACAATATGTGGGAGCCTTGTTTGAAAGCAAAGGGTATTCTGTCGAATACACCGCGAAATCAGCCGAGTACGGTGCGGATTTACTTTTACATAAAGGAGCCTACAGTATCGCAGTGCAGGCAACACAATACAATAGCCCGGTAGGTGTGAAGGCTGTACAGGAAGCCAGCAGCGGCAAAGAGTTCTATAAAGCGAATGAAGCCTGGGCTGTAACCAATCATACATTTACGAAGCATGCATGCAGCTATGCAGAAAAACTTGATGTAAAACTAATCGACCGCAATGATTTGATCCATTTTGCTTCTGAAACCAAAGTTATAGCCAAACCACAAGAAACCCGGCCAACATAACGACAAGAATTCGAGTTCACCGACACAAGGAGTGCTTCTCGTACAGATAAAAGGCGTCCTGTTCTTTCTTATGCTGGGAATTGAAAAGGTGCTATGTTTTCAAAACAGAAAAAAAGCACCTTTTCTATGGCGCCCAATGAGTGCAATTCATCCCTTTAACTTTTTAAAAGCGATGCTATAGCTGGATGTTCTTCTAATTGCTGCTGCCTTTGTTCCGGCTGTCCCCCTTTATATACCCAGCTATTATCTTCTTTTTCCCATGTTTCAAGGTAAATTTCATAAGGCTCATAAAGTTTGTTACTTTCTTTTCTGAAGCCGGCTTTTGCTGTTATTTTATCGTGAGAATCGTTTAATTTGGACCAGTATATCCTTTTCAGCATGACCCCTCGCCTCTTTTCGTTCCCAGTATTTTAGTGAGCTTTTTTCGAACCTCTGTTTATCCTAAATTTATGTTTTTATTTTGAACTAATACCCATCTGCCTTAAAACCAGCTTGATTTTTTTGCAAAGCCGCCTATCATCGATGAATACTAGTATATGAGGGAGAGTATTGAGATAAGCGAAAAGGGCTTTAACGATGTTTATTTTTCCTGCTTCATAATAGGAAAAACTGGTTTATGCCGATTTGAAAATTCATTTACATGAAACAAAAAAGCGCCCTCTTTTTAAAGTAGAGGTACGCTTACATAGCCAGGAAGCTGGCTTTATCTTTTATTTGCTCCAGCGGTTCATCTTTAAAATGATTTAAAGCCGCATCATTCTGGCTTTCAAGAAGCCATGTATTCGATACGAAGCTTATCCGCCACCATGGCGATGAATTCTGAATTGGTTGGCTTGGCTTTTGACACTGATACCGTGTACCCGAAAAGGGCAGCAATCGATTCCATATTGCCGCGGCTCCAGGCCACTTCAATTGCATGGCGGATCGCTCTTTCTACTCGGCTCGGTGTTGTGTTGTATTTCCGGGCAATTTCCGGATAAAGTACTTTTGTGATTGAGCCAAGCAGTTCAATGTCATTAAATACCATTGTAATTGCTTCGCGCAAATACAAATAGCCTTTGATGTGAGCTGGTACACCAATTTCATGAATAACAGCCGTAATACTGGCATCAATGTTTTTCTTTTGCTTTTTCGGTTCTTCTTTACGTTCCACATGGCGCATTGGCTGTTCTGCACCCGCTACCTGCCGGATCTGACTGATCAAGCTTTCCATATCAAACGGCTTGAGCATAAAATAGGAAGCCCCTAGATCAACCGCTTTTTTTGTGACATCTTCCTGGCCAAATGCAGTCAGCATAATAACATGGGGCTGCTTTTGGCCGCTTGTACGCAGGCGCTCCAGTACAGCCAGCCCATCCATATGCGGCATAATAATATCCAAAATTAACACGTCTGCTTCTGTTTCCGGCAGCATGCCGAGGCACTCCTGCCCATTAAATGCTGTTCCTGCAACTGTCATATCTTCCTGGCTTGTTATCACTTCTTCAAGCAGCTGTACAAGCTGCCGATTATCGTCCGCAATTGCTACTTTTATTTTACTCAAATCATTTCCTCCTCACTTCTCAATCCTTAAGGCGATGCTTCATCTATAAGGTTATTCTAAAGGTTTTTTCGACAAAGCGAAATGGATTCCTTTAAAAAATTCAAAATATTTATTTTACACCGTTTTTTGTCATTTTTCGACTTTATTCCCATAAAACTTCGTCAAAAAAAGAGCGCAATTGCGCTCTACAACACTCCAGCATCCTTTAACATCCAGTCAATATGAACACCATATCCAGAAAGAGGATCATTTACGAACACATGAGTGACAGCTCCTATAACCCGGCCATTTTGTAAAATCGGACTGCCGCTCATGCCTTGAACGATGCCCCCTGTTTTCTCAATAAGACGCGGATCGGTCATTTTAATAATCATTCCTTTGATGGCTGGCTTCGATTGCTCAACGGTACGCACAACCGAAATATCATATGTTTCAATTTTATTGTTCTTAGTTACAGTCCAAATTTGCGCCGGTCCTTCTTTGACTTCATCAGGATGTGCTGCCGGATACAGCTTTGTCGTCCTGTTTAATTCATGATCAAGTCGTCCAAACAAGCCAAATGGCGTATTAGAGGTAATGCTTCCCCATCTTTCTTCTGTTGGAATGTCAGCTGTTTTTTCCCCTGGTATACCCTCTGTCGCCCGTTTAATCCCTGTTACATGAGCAGGATAAAGTGTACCCTTAACCGGGGCAAACGGTTTACCTGACTGCATATCACTGATCACGTGGCCAAGTGCACCGAATTTTTTTGATTTTGGTTCATAAAAGGTAAGAGTCCCAATACCGGCTGTTTTATTTTTAATGTATAAACCCAGCTTGGAAGTGTTTGTTCCTTCATCTTGAATTGGTTTTACTGAAAGATGTAACGTTTTTTTCCCACGCAGTACCGTGAGCTTTAAGGAGGTTTTTCCATTAGCCGCTTTTTGCACATACGGCCGAATGGCTTGAGGTTCTGTTACTTTGTGGCCGTTCACATGTGTAATGACATCACCAGGCAGAAGACCGGCCTCTTCCCCTGGAGAAATGCGATCTGTATCCGTTTGAATAAAATGGAAGCCAACGACGTAAAGCCCTTTTGTTTCAAGCTGTACACCAACTGACTGTCCGCCGGGCACAACAAATACACGTTCACGCTTTTCCTGTGCTTCTAAAAATCCCGCTGATTGCAGCAGTTCTTTTTCTGTTTGCTCTGCCTGGGTAACGGACCCGTTTGCTGTCCAAAATGTAAATAAAAGCAAAAATGAAAAAAGACCCCGACTTACTACCGCCATCCCGCTCCCTCCTTTTCATCCTGCCTTGTTACTTTGTCCGGAGGGAGGTGTTCTTATAACGGTAATTAGGGGGCTAGATGGATGGCTTTTCAAACAGCCGACTGTTTTAATTTTGCAGACAGAGCGAGCAGCTCTCTTGCATGTTTTTTTGTTAAATCTGTCATCTCTACACCAGAAATCATACGACCGATTTCAGATGCCTTTTCTTCTTCATCAAGAGGTGTCACAGAGGTGCTCGTCCGTTCTCCCTGCAAGTTTTTCTGAATATATAAATGCGTATCAGCCATGGCAGCCACCTGCGGCAAGTGTGAAATGCACAGCACCTGTGAGTGAATGGCAATTTTATAAATTTTTTCTCCGATGGCCTGAGCCACCCGGCCGCTTACACCTGTATCTACTTCATCAAAAATAATGGACGTAATACCCTGATGTCTTGAAAAAATGGTTTTCATGGCCAGCATGACCCGTGACATTTCACCACCAGATGCAATTTTCACGAGCGGCTTTAATGGCTCTCCTGGATTGGTGGTCATGTAAAATTCTACCTGATCGATCCCATCCTTTTTAAATTGCCCTGATTCATCCTGTACGTATACCTTGAAAACGGTTTTTTCCATATATAGCTCTTTTAATTCTCGATGAATGGCTTCCTCGAGCTCGGCAGCTGCTTTTTGGCGAAGAGCAGACAGTTTTTCCCCCTCTGTTCTCAACAAGTGCTCCACTTCTTCCCGTTCATTCTGCAGACGGTTTACATGCGTATCACGGTGGGTAAGCTGATCGATTTCTTTTGCAATCGATTCCCCATACTGCAGGATTTCATCAATGCTGCTTCCATATTTGCGTTTCAGCTGGTTAATTTCATTTAAACGGCTTTGAATTTCATTTAACCGCTCCGGGTTAAATTCAAGCGTATCAAGCAGCGAACTAACGTCGCGTACGGTATCCTCAAGTGCATAAAAACTGTTGGCGGCAGATTCATGAAGAGATTTGTAATCATCATGAATCTCGGCGGCAGACTCTAATCCGTTTACTCCTACTCCGAGCCAATCCAGCGCTCTGCCTTCACCTGACAAAGCGTTATAGGCAGCAGACAGCGCCTCGTACAATTTTTCAAAATTCGCCAGCTGCTGACGCTCTGCTTCCAGCTTTTCTTCTTCTCCAGACACGAGCGCTGCTTTTTCAATTTCGTTCAGTTGAAATTGAATCAAATCCAGACGATGTGCCAAATGCTGGTCATTTTCGCTTAAACGGCGAATTTCTGCTTGCAGATGTGCATACCTCTCATAAATCTCACCGTATTGTGCCCGTGCGTTTAAAATGGAAGCTCCGCCGAAATCATCCAACAGCCGAATATGACGTCCAGCATTCATCAATTCTTGGTGCTCGTGCTGTCCATGAATATCCATAAGCCGGGCGCCAATTTCACGCAGAATAGACAATGTCACCATTTTTCCATTTACCCGGCAGACGCTTTTACCGGCTGCTAAAATTTCCCGCCGTAAAATGATGGTTTCTTCATCCACATCAATGCCGAACTCCCGGCAGACGTGTGCGCATGGATGGTCACCATGAATGGTGAACATTCCTTCAATTTCTGCTTTTTTTTCGCCATGACGAACAAATTCGCCCGAACCTCTTCCACCGGTTAAAAGCTGAAGAGCATCAATGATAATCGATTTACCCGCTCCCGTTTCACCGGTAAGCACAGTCAATCCTCTTTCAAAAGAGAGTGCAAGCGAATCAATGATGGCAAAATGGCGAATTGATAATTCCTGAAGCAAAGTCGGTCACATCCTTATTAAAGCATTTCTAAAAAGCGGGCCGAGATCGTTTCTGTATGCTCGGGCGCGCGGCAAATAAGCAGGCATGTATCGTCACCGCATATAGTTCCCATGATTTCTTCCCAGTCTAAATTGTCAATAAGCGCCCCGACTGCCTGCGCATTACCTGGCAATGTTTTCATTACCACAAAGTGACCGGCTGAGTCGATGCTGACAAAGCAGTCGACAAGAGACCGTTTTAATTTTTGCAGTGGATTAAAGCGCTGGTCCGCAGGTAGACTGTATTTATAACGGCCATCCATCAGCGGTACCTTTACAAGATGAAGCTCTTTAATATCTCGTGATATGGTTGCCTGCGTTACATTATATCCTGCTTCGCGCAGCAAATCGACAAGCTCGTCCTGTGTTTCAATTTCATTATTGGCAATTACTTCTCTAATTTTTATATGGCGTTGTCCTTTATTCATCATCGTTCACCTCATAATGTATAATTATACTTCTTTATACATTATCATACTGTATAAGCATTAAAAAGTATAGAAAAAGCGGCACGTTTCCATGAGACACTTACGGAATCGGCCGCTTTGTATAAAGCTGAATGTGTTAGCCCTTTTGCTTGAATTCTTCGTGTGCGGCTTCAACTGCCCGTTCAGGTGTAATCGGGAGTTTGATTTCTCCCTCCCCATCCTTGCCTGTCCAGCGTATATGCAGTAAAAATTCAATATTGCCATCGCCGCCTGTAATCGGTGAATGCGATAAGTTAATGACATCGTATCCAAGCGTGGAAGCCAGCTGCACTGTTCTTTCAATGACTGCCTGGTGTACTTTTCGATCACGAACGATTCCTTTTTTGCCGACTTCTTCCCGTCCTGCTTCAAATTGAGGCTTCACAAGAGCCATCACATCTGCTCCTGGCACAAGCAGGGTTTTTAACACCGGCAAAATAAGGGACAGTGAGATAAATGACACATCAATCACAGCAAAGTCCGGCATTCCCCGCTCTAATTCCGCAGGTGTCACATAACGAAAGTTTGTCCGCTCCATGACGACTACACGCTCATCCTGACGAAGCTTCCAGGCTAATTGATTGTATCCTACATCAAGTGCGTAAGACATTTTCGCCCCATTTTGAAGAGCACAGTCGGTAAATCCGCCTGTTGATGCACCAATATCAATGAGCGTTTTACCTTCAACCGTCAAATCAAATACCTGCAGTGCTTTTTCCAGCTTTAATCCGCCCCGGCTCACATAAGGCATCGTTTTTCCTTTTATCTCAAGCGGCGCATCAACCGAAATTTTTTCTCCTGGTTTATCGATGCGCTCTTCATTAGAATAAACAATTCCCGCCATTACAGCCCGTTTTGCTTTTTCCCTTGTTTCAAACAATCCTTTTTCTACAAGCAATACATCGATTCTTTCTTTTTTTGCCATGTTTATGCACGTTCCTCTTGCTTTTCCCGAACAAAAGCAGCTACTTTGCGAACCGCTTCCTCTGTCGTTAAATTGATGTCCTCAAGCAGCTTTGTTACACTTCCATGCTCGATAAACTGGTCCGGAATTCCCATTCGGTCAATCACCGCACCATGGCGCCCTGTGTCATGTGCGTACTCAAGGACCGCACTGCCGAATCCGCCTTCAAGAACAGCTTCTTCAATCGTTAATACAGGCATTTGCTGTTCAAATAATTGATCGAGCATTCCATAATCAAGCGGTTTAATAAACCGTGCATTCACTACTTTTACACTTACCCCGCGGGCTTCAAGCTCCTCAGCTGCTTCGAGTGCCATCGGAATGGTTGTCCCAAATGTTAAAATAGCGGCGTCACTGCCGTCTCTTAACACTTCCCAGGAACCAATCGGAATCGTTGCAAGCTCCGGATCGATTTCCACACCAAGTCCATTGCCGCGTGGAAATCTCATAGCGATTGGACCTTTATCGTATTGAATCGCTGTGTTTACCATGTGACGGCCTTCGTTCTCATCTTTCGGCATCATCAGCACCATATTTGGTAGGTTGCGGAGAAAAGCAATATCAAATACTCCCTGATGAGTTTCACCATCTGCTCCTACAAGACCTGAACGGTCAATTCCAATAAATACATTTAAATTAGGCCGGCAAATATCATGAACCACCTGATCGTAGGCACGCTGCAGGAAGGTGGAATAAATCGCTAGAAACGGCTTCATCCCTTGTGTAGCAAGGCCGGCTGCAACTGTTGCCGCATGCTGTTCAGCAATTCCAACATCAAACATGCGGTCTGGAAACTCACTCGCAAAGCCGAGCAATTTAGAGCCGACTGGCATGGCCGGTGTGATCGCGACAATACGTTCGTCTGTACGGGCAATTTCGCGTACTGTTTCACTAACAACTGCACTCCAGGCTGGCGCTTTATCGCCTGCTTTAATCATATCACCGGTATCCATTTTGTATGGTCCGGTACCATGCCAGGAACCAACCGTATCCGTTTCGGCCGGCTTGTACCCTTTTCCTTTTTTCGTGATCACATGAACAAGCACGGGTCCTTCTGTCCGCTTTGCCTGCTCTAAACTTTTAATTAAGTCATCAAAATTATGCCCATCAATGGGTCCCAGATACGTAAATCCAAATTCTTCAAAAAACATACCGGGTACAACCATATACTTTAAGCTGTCTTTCAAGCGCTCAGCTGTTGAGGCTACTTTTCCGCCCACTGCTGGAATTCGTTTTAAAAGCCCTTCCAGCTCATCTTTTAATTTGTTGTATTTTCCGCCTGTTCTCATGCGGCCAAGCATATTGTGCATCGCTCCGACATTTGGCGCGATGGACATTTCATTATCATTTAAAATCACAATCATATTTGTTTTTTCATGGCCAATGTGATTCAGCGCCTCAAGTGCCATGCCGCCTGTTAGGGCGCCATCTCCGATAATGGGTACGATATGATCGTTGGATTTTTTTAAATCGCGGGCTATCGCCATGCCTGTCGCTGCAGACAGCGACGTTGAGCTGTGGCCCGTTTCCCATACATCATGCTCACTTTCATTCATTTTGGGGAATCCGCACAGCCCTTTGTATTGCCGTAATGTATCAAACTGACCGGCACGGCCGGTTAAAATTTTATGCACATAGGACTGATGTCCAACATCAAACAAAAATTTATCTTTTGGGCTTGTAAAACAATGATGAAGGGCAACAGTTAATTCAACAACACCAAGGTTTGGACCAATATGTCCACCTGTTACTGATAGTTTTTGAATAAGAAATTTACGGATTTCTGCACTTAGCTGCTCCATTTCATGCACATTCATTTTTTTCACAAAAGATGGGTCTTTAATGGATAATAGATCCAAGTGGATCAGCTCACTTTCCTGACTGTTTCAGTTTTGGTTAAAATGTACCGCTATTATAGCACACGCTCAGTGGCGCTAACAATTTTCGGCATTTTACGACGTGCGCTTCGCAATCAAATCCGCGAATGCTTCTAAAAGAGGGGCTGGTCTTTTTAATGAGGCTAGGGCAGATTGTGCTTCCTGTAGCTCTTCCTCCAATTTCTTTTTAGCTCCTGCCATTGTCAGCAGAGATGGATACGTGCTTTTTTCATTTGACTCGTCGCTGCCGACAGGCTTGCCAATTTCTTCTTCAGTGCCTTCAATATCCAAAATATCGTCCCGGATCTGAAAAGCAAGGCCGATATGGCGGGCATAAGTCTCAAGCAGCGCTTTTTCCATTTCGTCCGCCCCGCCGATCAATGCGCCGGCCATTACACTGAAAGCAAGCAGACGGCCCGTTTTATGATGGTGAATATATTCAAGTTCTCCGAGAGAGAGCTTTTTTTGTTCACCTTCCATATCTGCTACCTGTCCGCCGACCATTCCCGTCGGTCCTGCCGCAAATGACAGCATTCGAATCAGCTCGACTGCCTGCTCAGGCGAATAAACCGGTGAGCGGGCGATCACTTCAAATGCATACGTTAAAAGCGCGTCTCCTGCTAAAATAGCCGTTGCTTCCCCGAACACCTTATGATTTGTCGGCTTCCCGCGACGAAGATCATCATTATCCATCGCAGGCAGATCATCGTGAATAAGCGAATACGTATGAATCATTTCTAGGGCACAGGCAACATCAAGACCGGCTTCCGCTTCTCTGCCGTACGTTTCAAGCGCCGCGAAAAGAAGCATCGGCCGGATTCGTTTACCACCCGCCTGGAGTGAATAAGCCATTGCTTCTTTGAGTGAATCCGGCACCTGCAGGTCGTTCACAAGCTTCATCATATATGATTCAAAAAGCGGCTGCTTTTCTTCCATGTACTTTTTTATATTCGTCATGCATCTTCACCATCCAGTAAAAACGGCTGCTCGCCATCGTTTGTCACGAGTTTGGCCAATTCTGTTTCCGCTTTTTTCAGCTTGCTGTGGCACAGAGCAGACAATTCCATTCCCCGCTTGTATTCCTCGAGGGCTTCTTCAAGCGGCACATCTCCTTCTTCAAGACGGGCCGTTATTTTTTCAAGCTGCTCCATTGCTTCTTCAAAGCTGATATCCTCACGTTTCATCTTTCTTCCCCCCAATTGAATCAACCTGTGCATAAATGGCACCATCTGTCATTTGCACATGGATTCGGTCTCCTTTTTGTACGTCTTCAACTGATTTAATTAATGTTTCGTTTTCACTGTATACGAGGCTGTACCCTCTTTCCATCACTTTTAGCGGACTGAGCGCTTCGAGCATGGAAAGATGCCGTCCAAACACTGATTTTTTGTTGTTCACAATGGATTGAGTAAGTCGTCCCAGACCCTTTTTTAATTTCTCAAGCTGTGCCGTCTCCAGCGCGATACGCGGACCCGGACCTGTTCTCATTAAACGAAATGAAGCATGCTGCACGGTTGTTTTTTTCCGATCAATGAGCGCACCTGTACTGCGGATCAATTGTTCATGCAGCCGGTCTGCCCGCTCAAACTGCTGCCGGTAGAGTGCTTCTGGATTCCGCATCACGTATGAATTTAGAACAGCTTGATGACGGTTTCTTGAAGATCGGACGGTTTCCGAAGCTGCCCGCATCAAACGGTTTTCTTTGGCTTTAATCCGCTCTGATACTTCTTCCACATGGGGAACCGCCATTTCAGCCGCAGCTGTTGGTGTTGGGGCACGCAGATCAGCAGCAAAGTCAGCAATCGTAAAGTCTGTTTCATGGCCTACCGCGGAAATAACCGGAATGTTTGACGAGCGAATCGCCCGGGCAACCGCTTCTTCATTAAAGGCCCAGAGCTCTTCTATAGAGCCCCCGCCGCGGCCGGCAATCACGACGTCAGCCCGGCCGTCTTTGTTTACTTTTTGAAGCTGTCTTACAATCGATTCGGTTGCACGTTCCCCCTGAACAAGTGCAGGATAAATAAGTATTTCCGCTGATGGGTAGCGTCGGTTAATAGTTGTTAAAATATCCCGAATGGCTGCGCCGGTAGGAGAGGTAACGACCGCAATCACGGATGGATACGCCGGAATTCGACGTTTTACCTCCGGCCGGAAAAGCCCTTCCTGCTCCAATTTTTTCTTTAACTGCTCAAAAGCCGCAAACAAATTGCCCGCGCCTTCCTGCCGCATCGTTTTCACGTACAGCTGATATTGTCCACTCGATTCATAAACAGTGGCGTCACCTGTTAAAATCACTTCCATGCCATTTTCCGGACGAAACGCTATATTTCTTGCTGATGCGGCAAACATCACAGCCATAATGCGCGCACTGTCGTCTTTTAATGTAAAGTATAAATGCCCGCTTGAATGATGCTTTACGTTGGAAAGCTCACCTTTGACAGACACATTTTTCAAATGCGGATCTGCATCGAATTTTCGTTTTATGTATTTGGTTAACGCTTTAACAGTTAAATGCCGTCCTGGTTCCATTTCTGACCACCTTTTTCTTCCCATTAAAAAACTGTCTTTCCGATTATAACACGATCGAAAAGACAGTTTCATTCATCTGCTTTGAATTTATTTTGCTGCGAATACTTTAGCAGATTTTACCGTATTGTAAAGAAGCATCGTGATCGTCATCGGACCCACTCCGCCCGGTACCGGTGTGATAGCGCCTGCTGTTTCTTTTGCGCTATTAAAATCCACATCACCGCACAGCTTGCCCTCTGCATTACGGTTAATGCCCACATCAATCACAACAGCGCCCGGCTTCAGGTGGTCCGCTGTCACATAGTTTGGAATGCCAACAGCTGCAATAACAACATCCGCCTGGCGGGTAATCGCTGCTAGATCTTTTGTGCGCGAATGACAAATGGTTACTGTGGCATTATGCATCAATGAAAGAAGAGCAGCCGGCTTACCGACAATATTGCTTCGTCCAATCACAACAACGTGTTTGCCTTCAAGTGAAATATTTTCTTTTTCAAGCATCTTTATGATGCCATATGGTGTACACGAATAAAATGAATCTTTCCCGATCACCATTTTACCGACATTTACCGGATGAAAGCCGTCTACGTCTTTTTCTGGTGAAATCGCATCAATCACTTTGTCTTCAGAAATGTGTTTTGGGAGCGGCAACTGTACAAGTATACCATGAATATTTTTATCACGGTTTAGCTCTTCTACTTTTTCCAAAAGCGCTTCTTCCGTAAAATCAGCTGGAAAACGATGCACTTCTGAATAAATGCCGATTTCTTTGCTGCTTTTTTCTTTGCTGTTTACATACGTGTGAGAAGCCGGATCATCTCCGACAATCACGACTGCAAGACCAGGTGTTGTACCTGATGCTTTCAGCGCATCGATTTCTTCTTTTAATTCTGCACGAATGTTCTTTGCAATTGCTTTTCCGTCAATAATAGCTGCTGCCATAAAATACCCCTCACTTAGTCCATGGATTGATTAATTTTTGATAACACGCCGTTAATAAATTTTCCGGCCCGCTCATCACTAAAATACTTCGCTAATTCAATTGCTTCATTCACGGCTACCTTGGCTGGAACATCGTCTGAATATTGCATTTCATACACAGCGAGACGCAAAATATTCCGGTCAACTTTTGCCAGACGGTCAAACGACCATTTTTCTAAATTGCTTTTAATGATTGTGTCGATCTCCTCGCGGTGCTGCTCTACTCCGGTGACAATTTCACGCAAATAGCTGCTGTCGCTGTCACTTTCTTCTAATACGTTTGCCACTGCTTCCGATGACTCCGCTCCACTTAAATCCATTTGATAAAGAGCCTGGATGCCCTTTTCCCGTGCCGTACGTCTGTTCATTCGATTGCTCCTTTGTATTTAATGCCTTTTTGATCATAGCATAAAAAAGCGCTGTGGAAAACATACGAAAAACGCTCCGGCAATGCCAGAGCGCTTCTTCGTTTATACTTCGTCCTGATATTCAGGTTCCGGCTGTTTCGTTTCAAATTGTATCCCAACAATATGAATATTAACCTCGTCTGCTTCAAGTGCCGTCATGTTAAGAAGCGTCTGGCGGATTCCTTCCTGCATTAACTGGGCAACACGGGGAATCGACACGCCGAACTTTACCACACAATACACATCAACCTTGATGCCATCCTCGGTTAATTCAACTCGGACACCCTTGCCGTGATTTTTCTTGCCCAGCCGCTCCACTACACCTGAGGCAAAGCTTCCGCGCATTTTTTCAACGCCGTCCACTTCTGAAGCAGCGATTCCGGCAATCACTTCAATAACTTCAGGAGCAATTTCAATACGGCCGTGGCCGCCCTCTCCATTGCTCATTTCGAGTACTTGATTTACAGATTGTTGTTCTGACATTCTAAGCACCTCCGAATTAGGATTGACTTTTCATTACATCATATGTTTCAAGGAATTTCGTATTGAAGTCCCCGCCCACAAATACCTCATGCTCAAGCAGCTTCTGATGAAACGGAATCGTTGTATAAACCCCTTCTACAACAAACTCCGAAAGCGCTCGTTTCATCCGGGCAATGGCTTCTTCCCGTGTTTTGCCATGAACAATTAACTTTGCCACCATTGAATCATAAAAAGGTGGAATCATATAGCCCGGATACACAGCAGAATCAATCCGTACACCAAACCCACCTGGCGGAAGATATCCTTCTACTCTTCCCGCAGATGGCATAAAATTCTTTTCTGGATTTTCTGCATTAATCCGGCATTCAATTGCCCAGCCGTCAAATGTTACATCTTCCTGTGAAAGCGACAGCACTTCACCGGAAGCGACCCGAATTTGCTCCTTAATTAAATCAACGCCCGTAACCATTTCTGTGACAGGATGTTCTACTTGAATACGAGTATTCATTTCCATGAAATAAAATGTGCCAACGTGGGCATCATAAATAAATTCTACCGTGCCTGCCCCTGTGTAATCAACTGCCCGGGCTGCTTTAACCGCTGCTTCACCCATTTGGGCTCTTGTTTCTTCGTCCAAAGCCGGGGATGGTGTTTCTTCGAGCAGCTTTTGCATACGGCGCTGAATCGTGCAATCACGCTCACCTAAATGAATCACGTTTCCATGCGTATCAGCCAGCACCTGAATTTCAACATGGCGGAAATCCTCGATAAATTTCTCTAAATACACACCTGGATTTCCGAAAGCTGTCGCTGCTTCCTGCTGTGTCATATGGATACCTTTTTCCAGTTCCACTTCGTCACGGGCTACACGGATCCCTTTTCCGCCTCCGCCGGCTGTCGCCTTGATAATCACCGGATATCCGATTTCAGCAGCAACCGTTAGTCCCTCTTCAATATCTTTAATGATCCCGTCTGAACCCGGAACAATCGGCACTCCTGCTTCTTCCATTGTATCACGTGCTACGTCTTTTGTTCCCATTTGCGTAATCGCTTCTGGCGAGGGACCGATAAAGGTAATGTTCAATTCACGGCACAATTCTGCGAAGCTCGCGTTTTCCGCTAAAAAGCCGTAACCGGGATGGATCGCATCGGATGCTGTTAACTTCGCTACACTGACGATATTTGTAAAGTTCAGGTAGCTGTCTTTTGAAGCAGTTGGACCAATGCAGTACGCTTCGTCTGCCAGTTGTACGTGCAGCGCTTCACGGTCTGCTTCTGAGTAGACGGCTACTGTGTCAATTCCCAGTTCTCTGCAGGCCCGAATAATTCGGACCGCAATTTCTCCGCGATTGGCAATCAATACTTTTTTTATCATTGCAACTGCTCCTTTATTCCGGTTTCACCAAGAAAAGCGGCTGGCCGTATTCAACAAGCTGTCCATCTTTTACAAGGATTTCAACAATTTCTCCGCCCACTTCTGCTTCGATTTCATTAAACAACTTCATGGCTTCCACGATGCAGACAACGGAATCCGGCTGAATTTTAGACCCTGCTTTCACATACGCTTCTTGATCCGGCGATGGCGACTGATAAAACGTTCCAACCATTGGTGAGGTAATTTTATGTAAGTTAGCGTTATCAGCTGCTGATTTCGGTGCTTCTGGTGCCGGCGCCTCCTGCGTAACTGGCTCAGCTGGCGCTTCCGGTGTAACCGATACTTGTTGAACATGTGAGACCGGCGCTGCTTGTGATGCAGCATATGTAGTGACTCCTGTTGATTTTTTCATTTTCAGCTTGCTACCTGCTGATTCAAATACGAATTCATCAATTCCTGATTGATCAACCAGTTTGATTAATTCTCTAATTTCTTGTACTTTCATGTACAGAGCACCCCTTTTAGGAAATAAATAAACGAGCCGTTTTTCACAAATAAAAAAGCCCTCCCCCCATTTTATCTTTTTTTCGTTAATTAGCAAATATAGAATCTATAATGAAAGGAGCCCGCTCTTTAAAAAGCGGGTGCTCCTTTTATTTAAATGGTTCGAATTCTACCGAAACCGGCATTTTATCACCCATTTCTTCTTTAGCAAGCTGAATCAATTCATTAGCCGCTTCTGTGGAATGGCTGTCCGCTTTTACTGTAATCCGAACTTCTCCATCTATTGTTCTAACAAGAGCGTCTTCGTACCCCTTCGATTTAATAACAGTTTCGAGCATTCGCTCACTGGAAGCCTGCTCGTCCAGCTGCTGCATCGTCGTATAAGCTTCATCCTTCGCTTCGGCTGAAAGCTCTGCAGAAGCCACTTTCGCGGTTAATTCTTCTTTTAATCGGCTGCGTTCTTCTTCCGCTTCAAGCCGGATCATTTCAAAAACTTCGTCATTTGGCGTTTCTTCTACCGCTACATCCACATCCTCCTGTGGCTCCGACACTTTTTCTTCAAGTGTAGAAGCCGGCAGCAGTTTTTCCGGACCTGTCATATAATAAACCCCGAGCACAGCCGTTAAACTAACCATTGTAAATAGCCAAACCGTTTGTTTTTTCGGCATTAATTTTTCCCTCCTGTTTTTCCAGGCATGACGGCTACGCGATGCACAGGAACACCAAGCACCCGAGTGACCGCTTCAACCATGCGCTTTTTCACCTGCGCCCGTTCAGCTCCCACAGCGACAATTAACACACCTTGTATATCCGGACGGCGCGTTTCAATCATGACTGGACTTTCCACATCCCCACTGCGGACAACAGCCATCTGCTCATCACTTGTGCTTTCGCTCTCCCCTTCAGAAGAAACTACGTTTTTTTGGTAAACATTCCGTTCAGAAGAAGCCAGATTCACAACTACCGAAACATTGGACACACCATCAATTTGATTGAGTGCATGGGTTAATTCAGATTCGTAATCCTTTTTCCAATCTTCTTCCGTATTCGCTGCAGCAGGCTTGCTTTCTGTTTGTTCAGGCGGTTGTTCTGTTTCCGTCAAATCACTGAGTGCCATCAGGGCAATACCGGCACCCAGCGCAATGGCTGCCCACTTTAGCGGCTTGTCCGCTTTGCCATTCTTCCACCATGTTAAAAGCGATTGCCGGTCAGCCACCTCCTGTTTCCTCCTTTTCCATCACCATATTCAGCTGATGAGCCCCAATATTCCACTTTTCCGCTAAATGCTCCCGAATTTCCTGCTCTGGACACTGGCCATGGAGCTGTATATCTACTTTTTGCACTTGTTCTTCTTTTACTTCCGCTTCCACAGCAACAAGCTCACAGGAAGTGAAAGAGGAAACAATTTGCTCGGCTTCCTGCTGAAATGTTTGATTTACATAGGTGTCAGAAGCCAGCTCCGAAACGCCCGACAATTCCTCAACCTGCTTTTTCGTTTCCTGCTCAAACGAAGATACACCCTGTTTATCTGAAAAAGAAAAGGACCAGTCAGCGGAAAAAAGCGGTTTAACCAGTGCAGCCATGATCACCAGCCCGGCTGCAAGCCGGACATATTTTTTCATCGGTGATTCGGATAAAAGCATGTCGACGACAGAAGCGCATAATAAAAGTGCCAGAACGGATGACAGCCAGTCAAAAAGACTCTGCATCTTCTCACCTCATCATGTAAGCGGCATTTCCTGCAGCTACAACAGCAGCCATAAATAAAAAATACATAAACGACACGAGTGCCAGAGCAGCCAGCATAAACGACATCGTTTTACCAATAATATCAAGCAGCGACGCAGCAGCTGAATCTCCAAGCGGCTGAAGCACAGCAGCTGATGCCTTATACAGCACTACAAGCACCATCAGCTTCACTACAGGAAACAGCGCTGTAAGGGCCAAAAGAGCAATACCGGCAGCGCCTGCCGTGTTGTGAATCATCAGGGCAGCGCCAGAGGCTGTATCTGCGGCGTCTGCCATCATCCGGCCTACTACAGGCACAAAAGTGCCGCTTATAAATTTAGCCGTTTTAACGGTTAAACCATCTGCCGCTGCAGCCGTAACACCCCTCATCGTTAAGATGGTCAGAAAAACGGTCATAAACGCACTGAGGAGCCAAATGCTGATTGTTCTGAGCAGAGCTGCAATCCGATCGGCATTATAGTGATCTGACAGTAAACTGACCAGGCTGAAGACCACGGAGAAAATCAAGCATGGCAGAATAATTTGATCAATTAAAATACCCGATGCATTCATCATAAAAAGAAGCAGCGGCGGAAACAACGCAGCAGATGCCACAGCGCCGCTTATGGTCAGTAATGCGATTAAAACCGGCATAAAAGCCATCATAAAAACGGTCATTTGCTCTACTGCAGCCGAAATGGATTCAACAGCCAGTCGGAATGTCCCCATAGACAGGATAAAAATAGGAATCAGCACAGCTGCTTCTGCGGTTTTGGTTACCGTTTGCGTTTCCAATGCTTGTCCTACTGTTTTAAGCACCGCAGCCAGAATAGATAACAAAAAAATTATCGCCAGACTTTGTGCGTGTGTAGTTACTTCAAAAAGAACATAGGACTTCAATGCCGACATCCAGCTTTCAAGCGATAACAGAGCTGTCAAATCGATATTAGAAGAATCAAACTCCATTTTTCCGGGTAAAAAAGGACCGTACAGCTGCTTTAGTTCACTCCATCTTTTTTCAAGCGCCGATAAATCCGCTTGCTCCATTATCGGCTGCCATATAGATCCCATGGATCACCGCCCTGGAAGCATGTTTAAAACTGTTTCAATCAAAATAGTTAAAATAGGCAGAATCAGCGCCATAATAATAATTTTTCCGGCAATCTCCATTTTTGCAGCAAGTGCCTGCTGACCTGCGTCTTTTGCGATATTGGCAATAAATTCGGATATAAAAGCTACGCCCACGGCTTTTAAAACTGTTTCAATATAAAGAGCTTCCACGCCTGCATAAGCAGCCATTTTTCGAACAGCTGCAATAAGCTTCGCCATTTCATCCGCAAACTGGTAAAGAAGAATACTGCATGTAAATAAAACAAACAGCAAGGAAAAACCCGGACTGTATTCATGAAGCAAAATGGCTAAAAAAACAGCAACGAGTATGATAGCGGCAATATGCGTAATGGCAATGAGTCAACCGCTCCTATCATTGAAATAAAAACACTGATTTTATTTTTTCAAACAGCTGGCCAACAATGGTTGCAGCCATAAATAAAATGTATACAAAACCGAACAAGGTAACCCACTGGGCATATTCTTTTTTGCCAAGCTGCTCCAAAATGGTATGCAAAAAAGCAGCAATAATACCGATGGCAGCAATTTTAAACAGTAAATCTACGTCCATATTCATCTTCCGACCCACCCTATAAAAGCAAAATGGCTGTCATCAGGCCAAACAGCAGACTAACAGACCGTGTCATGCCCGAAAGCTTTTTTTCTTCAGTTGCAGCTTCTTCACGCTGCTTTTCAAGCTGCTTTAAAACGAGCTGGAGCTTTCTTGCCTCTGCCGTCTGGGTGACCGTACCGAGCATACAGCCTGCTTGTTCGACAATCTGCAGGTCTCTCTTTTTAAGCGCCAGTCCGCTTGAATGCTTTTTTAAAACATCGGACCAGAGATCTTCAGCGCTTTTTTCTGAGTTAGACAGCTCCTCGGCAAACACAGCAAAAATCCTGTCTGCAGGCTTTTCAATTGTATTAGAAATGGCGCGCACAGCTGTTTCCATTGATTCTGCGCCATAAGCGATAGACGATTCAAGCATCATAAGGGCTGTTTCAAATTGACGAATTTGGCGGACACGCTCCCCATACGATCTTGATTTATGCCAGCCGATAAACAAGCTCGCCGCTACAATAAACAAGGCACCGGCCCACTTCATCCGGCCGCTTGCTTTTCTTTTTTTAGTATGGTAAAGCCATGCTCTCTATTTACTTCGATATAGTTATCGAATAAGCCACTTTCTTTAATTTGGCGAATAACGGGACGGCGAAGAGCTTCTTCTAAAGAACGTGCGTGAACGGTTGCGATAACTGCAATACCTGCATGCAGCGCTTCTGAAAGAGCCTGTGCATCCTCAGGACGGCCGATTTCATCTACAATTAAAACGTCTGGACTCATAGAACGGATCATCATCATCATTCCTTCTGATTTCGGGCACGCATCCAAAACATCCGTTTTCATCCCAACATCCAGCTGGGGAACTCCATACAGACATCCTGCTATTTCAGAGCGTTCGTCGACAATGCATGTCTTTACCGCTTTTATTTTCCGATTCGCTTCTCCTGTACCGGCAATGCGGGCAATATCCCGCAATAGGGTTGTTTTACCGGAACGTGGAGGACCAATCAAAAGCGTGCTTTTCCATCCGCCTTCACATAAAGATGCCAGCATGGGAAGAGCTGCTCCTTTTTTTTGCTTGGCAATCCTTATATTAAAAAAGGATAAGTTGGTCATCGAAGACACCGTGCCTTCTTTTAAAACAGCTTGTCCTGCAAGACCGATGCGGTGGCCTCCCTCAATGGTTAAATAACCACGCTTTAATTGCTCTTCAAGCCGGTACACGGAATGTTTCGTAATCTTGTGAACAAATGCAGCACGATCCTGTTCAGAAAAATAAGTGGAGAGCACATATGGCTTTGGGCCTGACAGCTCAATACGCTGACCGGTTCGAAGCCTGATCTCTTCAATTGCCGGATCGCTTTTCAAAAGAGGACTGACAGCTTGTAACGTCGATTCGGGTAAATAAGGGATAATGGTTTTATAGGGCAATCCGCCGCCTCCTTCCGCTCTTTCCACATTGTATGATTGAAGAAGGCATATTATCCATGAAAAAACCGCCAGAAGATTGGCGGTTTAATATTTATGAGGGAAATTGTGCCAGAGCGCTTTGTGCGAGTGTCCGGTAAGCTATGTCATCCATTGGCGGATTGTGAAGGCCGGCACGCACATTTTGCCAGTACCGGTGAAGCGGGTTTTTCGCCGATAAACTTCTGGCACCGACAATTCGCATGGCGATATCGGTTACTTCAATAGCCGTGTTGGTCACAAAAGTTTTCGCTGCGGCCATTTGCGGACCCAGCGGGAAATCGGGCTCCTGATCATACAGCTCTGCGGTACGGTATAAAAATTGCCGGGCAGCCATCAGCTTGGTTTCCATTGCGCCAATGGACTGTTCCATTACTGGCAATTCGCCAATCGGATGATCCAGGGTAGCCGGCGTATAAGAGGACGCGAACTGAAGGGCATAGTCACGAGCGGCGCCGGCAATGCCAATATAACAAGCCGGTATGTGAAGAAGAGATCCTTTCCGGCGGAGACGCTGGGATTTATTGAGCTCTTCCACAATATAATCAGCCGGTATTTTAACGTTTTCGAGAATCAAATCATGACTCGCTGTTCCACGCATCGCTACGCTGTCCCATGTTTCTCGTATCGAAACACCCTCGGCAGACATAGGGACAAGAAACACAGCCGCCTCTTCCGTCTCACTGATTGAGGCAGAAACAAAGACGTAATCCAATACGGGTGCAGCTGAGGTAAATGTTTTTTCTCCATTGATTATATATTCCTGGCCATTACGAGCCGCATTTGTTTTAAATCGCGCCCCCCGAAGCGGGCTTCCTGCATTGCGTTCACTTGCTGCCGCATTGACCAATTTGCCGTTTTGGATTTCTTTTACAAGAAAATCAGCGATCGCCGGGTTCCAGTGCCGGTACTCTGCATATTCCATCAGGATACCGGTATGCCACCCAATCGAAAGACCCGTTGCCCCGCACCCTTTTGCGATCAGTTCCTGATGCTGGATAAAATCAACAAGTGACATTCCTCCATTTTGCGGAAGCATCGCTTTTGTATAGCCGATTTCCTTTAAATCTTTTATATTCTCAAACGGAAAAGAATTCAGCTCGTCGAGTGCCGGTTCCCTAGATTGAAAGACGGGAATCAGCATCTCGATTTGTTCTTTCATACCCAATACGATCGACCTTCTTTCTCTTTGTCTTCTTTTATCGTACGAATAAGCGGGACAGAACGCAAATAAAAAGGGTATACCTGTTAAGGTACACCCTCAAAAACGATTATGCACGTGATACGTATGAGCCGTCTGTTGTATTCACGATAAGAACATCACCTTCGTTAACAAAGAACGGTACATTTACAGAAAGGCCTGTTTCCACAATAGCAGGCTTTGTGCCGCCTGAAGCTGTATCTCCTTTGATACCTGGTTCTGTTTCTGTTACTTTTAATTCTACTGTGTTTGGAAGTTCCACACCAAGTGTTTCTGTTCCAAACATCATGATTGATACTTCCATGTTTTCTTTCAAGAACTTTAATTCATACTCGATTTGAGATGCTGGCAGCTCAATTTGCTCGTATGATTCGTTATCCATAAAAACATGCTGGTCGCCGTTTGCGTATAGATATTGCATGCGACGGTTATCGATTTGTGCTTTTCCTACTTTTTCACCGGCACGGAAAGTTTTTTCCTGGATCGCGCCAGTACGAAGGTTGCGCAGCTTTGAACGAACAAAAGCCGCTCCTTTACCTGGTTTTACGTGCTGGAAATCAACAACGCGCCAAATGCCATTGTCTACTTCAATCGTTAATCCTGTACGAAAGTCATTTACTGAAATCATGTGTGTTCCTCCTGGGGTTTTTACAAAATAATAAGTTCTTTAGCAGAATGTGTGAGCAGTTCGTTCCCACTGTCTGTGAGTAGTATGTCATCTTCGATCCGGACACCACCGACACCCGGCAAATAAATACCCGGTTCAACGGTGACAACCATGCCGGATTCGAGCGGCTGATCACCTTTAACAGAAAGCCGCGGACCTTCATGCACTTCAAGACCAAGTCCATGTCCGGTTGAGTGGCCAAACGCATCTCCATATCCTTTTGCTGAAATAATGTCGCGTGCTGCGGCATCTGCTTCAATACCTGTCATTCCCGGCTTAATTTGATCCACCGCAGCCATTTGCGCCTCTAAAACAATGGCATATATTTCCTTCAGCTGCTCGGACGGTTCACCAACCGCCACTGTACGGGTAATGTCCGATGCATATCCTTTGTAGTATGCGCCAAAATCAAGTGTAACGAAGTCCCCTGATTCGATTTTCTTTTCGCTTGCTACACCATGAGGCAGGGCAGAGCGAACGCCTGAAGCGACAATTATATCAAAAGAGGAAGAAGACGCACCGCATTTTCTCATGAAAAATTCAAGTTCATTTGACACATCAATTTCTTTGACGCCGGGCTTCAGAAAATCCAAAATGTGCTTGAATGCCGCATCCGCAACATCACACGCTTCCTTTAATATCTTAATCTCTGGTTCTGTCTTAATCAAGCGCAAGTTTTCTACGATGCCTGCCACAGGCTTAAGCGTGCCGCCAAAGTATTTTTGGAGAAGCTCATATTCCTGGTAAGAAACATATTCTTTTTCGAAACCAAGCGTTTGCACACCAAGCACTTCTGCTTTTTGCATTGCTTCTTCAAAAATTGATTTTGTATGCTGAACAATTGTAAAGCCTGCTGCCTGCTTTGCTGCCTGCTCTGTGTAGCGAAAGTCTGTCATAAAAACTGCCTGATCCTTTGTCACAAGCACAGCGCCCGCAGAACCGGTAAACCCGCTTATATAGCGCCGGTTGTACGGGCTCATAATAAACAAGCCATCCAAACCTTTTTCAGTTATTTTTGAACGTAGTTTTTCAATCCGCTCCATTCATCAGCCCTCCCTGTTCGCTAAAAAATCCAGTGCCATTTTATAACCATACAGCCCAAAGCCGCACAGCTGTCCCGCCGCGTGAGGTGCTATAACTGAATGATGCCGAAATGCTTCTCTCTTATGGATATTTGAAATATGTACTTCTACTATCGGTACGTTAATTCCTGCCGCCGCATCAGCAATTGCATAGCTGTAATGAGTGAATGCTCCAGGATTAAAAATAATCCCTTCCATTCCTTCATCCTCAGCAAGGTGGAGCCGCTCCACAATTTCCCCTTCAAAGTTCGAATGAAAGGCAACAACTTCTATGCCTGCCTGCTCTCCATGTTTGATTAACCGTTCCTCGAGCTCGGCAAGCGTCGTTGTTCCGTAAATATGCGGCTCTCGCTTTCCAAGCCGGTTTAAATTCACTCCATTTATAAGCAAAATTTTCTTCATTCCCTGTCCCCCGGCTATTCATTTTCCCGACTAGTTTACCATATTTGTCCGGCCTCTGACTACTTACCCTTCTCATCATGCCAGGAAATTGTAAGGCTTATAAACAGGAAATAGCCAAGCAAGAGGGAGAATATCGTCACCAAATTCAACAGCGAACGATCCACGCCTGGCAAAAAGAAAAGAAAAAAGCAAGCAGCAACGAAGATTCCGGCAACGAAAGGCTTTCTTTTACGCAACAGCGCATAGTATAATAAAGACAGTACAATGGAAATAAGTACACTTATCGCAAGAGCAAGTCCGTATTGAACAAGCAGCGGGAAGTCGGCCAGCATGGCTGCAGGATTCCAGTTTAAAAAGCGAAACGTATAAGCTAGCCAGCCGAACAGCAGCAGCAGCAAGCCGGCCATTACACCTGTTTCAAATATAATCCGCCCATAATAGTCAGAATGTTTAGAATTATTTACCCCACTCATTTCTTTCCTCCTTTAGAGAAGTCCCGCTTTTATTTTAGCCGGATTATCGCTAAAATATGATTACCATGCATCCCTCATAAAGGATGAACGAAAGAAGGAACGAACGATGAGTAATGAAAAGCCGGTTTATGGCGGGCAGGCTGTCGTGGAAGGCGTTATGTTTGGCGGAAAAAAACACACCGTGACAGCAGTGAGGCGAAATGACGGATCCATTGAGTATTTTCATTTGCCACGTACAATCCGACCCGCTCTCCAAACACTGAAAAAAATTCCGCTTCTTCGCGGCATTGTTGCGATTTTAGAAGCTGCTGCAACTGGTTCTAAACATTTGAATTTTGCCAACGACCGATATGATGTTTCACCGGGCGAGGAAAAACTGAACCAAGAAGAGCCATCAAAGCTTACACTCGTGTTTGGTGTAGCACTTGTTGGCGTTTTATCATTCCTATTCGGAAAATTTGTTTTCACACTTGTACCACTTGGATTGGCAGAATTAACAAGGCCTGTTTTTTCAAGTGATCTGGCTCAAATTTTAATAGAAGGGCTATTTAAATTACTGCTCCTCCTCGTTTATATTTGGGGCATTTCAATGACGCCAATTGTTAAACGGGTGTTTCAATATCATGGAGCAGAGCATAAAGTAATAAACGCTATTGAAAATGGGCTTGAACTCACTGTACAAAATGTGCAGGCATCTTCCCGGCTTCACTACCGCTGCGGGTCCAGTTTTATTTTGTTTACGGTCATTGTCGGCGTTTTCGTGTATATGCTTGTACCGACTGAGCCAATTTATGTTCGAGTGCTTAACCGACTTGCTCTTATTCCTGTTGTGCTTGGCCTTTCATTTGAAGTTCTGCAGCTTACAAACAAGGTTCGTGATATCCCCGGCTTAAAGTGGCTTGGTTATCCCGGTCTTTGGCTTCAGCTTTTAACCACAAAAGATCCATCAGATGAGCAGGTAGAAGTCGCCATTGCTTCTTTTAAGAAATTAATTTCTATTGAAGAAAGTGCTGAAAAAGGATTAAAAGCGGACGAAATTGTCTAATATGTAAGTAACACTATTTCTCCGGGAGGTGGCTTTAATGAATGTTCGTACTGTTATCGTTTCTGCCATTACTGCGCTCGCTGCCATTGGTCTCGTGTCAATGATGATTACCTCTCCCGGGCAGCTCGTGCAGCAAATTGCTTTTGCTGTTATTACCGTTGCGGTTGTCATGTTTTTACTCCGGCTTTTTATGCGAAACCGGACTGAAGGAAACCGAAGTGAAAACCGTGCTTATACAAAAGCAGTAAAGCAATCTAAAAAACGTTATGCGTCCAAAACAGGCTTTAAACCAAAAGCGTCTGTTGCTTTTGCAGCTGGAAAAACGAAAAAGAAAGCATCCCGCCGAAAGAAAGCTTCACATTTAACTGTCATTCAAGGAAATAAAGGTAAAAGAGGCTCCCGCGCTTCTTCCGAATGACTCTGCCGGAACATCCAGGCCGAGTTTTTTCTTATCTACGATTATTGGGTATAAATAAAAGCCGCCTCTGTATATCGAGGCGGCTTTTATTTATGAATTTATCTTTTGCTTACAATCCACATTTCAGCTGGGCTCCGCAGTTTGTGCATGTATTGCAGCCGCCGAGCTCTTCTACTGTACCTTTGCGGCAGACTGGACAAGTATTGCCCACTTCACTGCCAATGGTTACATTCGTTGAGCGAAGATCTTGAATGGTATCGATCAGCACAACGTGATTTTCATGTTCCTTCGATTCCGTTTTTTCCTCTTCATCCCATGTGTTTTCTTCCGCTTTCAATGTGAGTACCTGGGAATCACGGCTTCCATCCACGTACACAGTGCCGCCTTTCGCGCCGCCTTTATAAAGACGCTCGTATACATTTTCTACTTGTTCAACAGTATAGCCGCGCGGCGCATTCACTGTTTTAGAGATGGAGCTGTCAATCCAACGCTGAATCACACATTGAACATCTGCATGTGCTTCTGGAGCAAGGCTCATAGCAGTAACAAAGTAGTCAGGCAGTTGATCCGGATCCTCTGCCGGATTGCGCTCCAAGTAATCTTTTACAATATCCGCTTTGACTTCAATGAATTTACCAAGACGTCCGCTTCGGTAGTACGTGAAGGAGAAATACGGCTCTAATCCCGTTGATACGCCGACCATTGTTCCAGTAGAACCCGTCGGTGCAACAGTTAACAAGTGCGAATTGCGAATACCGTTTTGAACAATCGCTTCTCGGACGTGATCCGGCATTTTTTTCATATAGCCGGTTTGAATGAATGCCTCACGAAGACGAGCCGTTTCATCCTCCGTTTCTCCCTCAAGGAATGGGAAGCTGCCTTTTTCTTTCGCCAGTTCCACAGATGTTTCGTACGCTGTGACCGCAATGGCTTCAAACACCTGGTCAACAAGTGCATTGCCTTCCGGAGAACCATATTCTTTTTCACAATAAATCAGCAGGTCCGCCAGTCCCATTACGCCAAGACCGACCCGTCGTTCACCAAGTGCCTGTTTTTTGTTTTCTTCAAGAAAATATGGCGTTGCATCGATTACGTTATCCTGCATACGAACGCCGGTGCGAACCGTTTGTTTCAGTTTATCAAAATTCACCGTTTTCGATTCCTTGTCCGCCATTTCGGCAAGGTTAACTGCTGCCAAGTTGCAGACAGAAAATGGTGCAAGGGGCTGCTCACCACATGGGTTTGTTGCGACAACCTGCTGGCCATATGCTTTTGCATTGGTCATCTCATTGGCATTGTCGATAAAGAAAATGCCCGGTTCCGCTGAATACGTTGCACATACATTAATTAAATTCCACAGCTCGCGTGCTTTAATTTTACGATACGTGCGAACTTGATTTCCCTGGCGCTCCCATTCACGGACATCACCGATTTTGTGCCAGTTTTCGTTGTAATGATCCATTTCTTCTTTGTTATATTTTTCAACGGCTGGAAAACGAAGTTCATAATCCGCATCTCTTTCTACTGCGTCCATAAATTCATTCGTTAAGCAAATTGAAATATTGGCACCTGTTAAAAATTCAGCGTTATGAACACTGTATGTTCCGCCGGTACGAAGTTTCTCTTCCGCTTCTTTAATAATTTCAGGACTGAAGCCGCCATAACCAGGAATGTTTTTATAATTTGTCACACCCTGATACATTTGCTCTTCGCGCTCCGTCAGCGGCTTAAAGTTTAATTTGTCCTTTGCCGCTTTTTGAATTTGCTCGTCTTCTGTATTTTCAAGAAGATAGCGCAAAATGCGCGGGTTTTGCATTTTTGAAATAATAAATTCTACAATGTCCGGGTGCCAATCTGCCAGCATAATCATTTGAGCACCACGTCTTGATCCGCCCTGCTCAACAAGGTGTGTCAGCTTGGCAATATCATCAAGCCATGAAACTGATCCAGATGACTTCCCGTTTACGCCACGGGCAAGGGTATTGCGCGGACGAAGAGTAGAGCCGTTCGTTCCAACGCCGCCGCCGCGGCTCATAATTTCCATTACCTGCTTACGATGCTCGGATATGCCTTCACGTGAATCAGCTACAAAAGGCATTACATAACAGTTAAAATATGTTACGTCTGTGTCTGCCCCCGCTCCATATAATACACGGCCCGCCGGAATAAAGTTTAAGCTTACAAGTTCATTATAAAATTTATCGAACCATTCTTTTTTCTTTTCATCTGTTTTCTCAACGGATGAAAGCCCTGCTGCGTTGCGTTTAGCAATCTGCTCGTAAAAAACTTCAAGCGGCTTTTCAATCACATCGAGACTGCGGTGAATAATACCTGATTCTGCTTCTTGTGGATCATCGATCGCACTGCGGTATTCTTCATCGATCAAAATCGATGCTCTTTTCGCTTCTCGGTCAAGCGATACGACAAAGCCTGTCCCACGAGCTGGGAATTTAGGATCTTCTTTAATTGTCAGAACAACAAAGTCTCCTTCAGACAGGGTAATTTTTTCAGTATCTTTAAATGAATAGCGGTCAATCATAACCAGGCGGGAAACGCCTTTATGTGTAATGTTCATTTCCGGCGTGATCGGGAAAACCTGCGGGAAAATGCTGATGTCCTTGTTTAACTGGTCGACGTTCAGTGACATAACCTTAGCGGACGTAGCAGACATGAAAACAACTCCTTTTGTATTCTGTTGAAAAAAGCGAAAACAAACACAATATATTGTGTTTGTTTTCAATTTTATATTCTATATATTGATTTAGTTACTGCGGTTTGTCAAGCGGCTGCCCTTCGGCTCATCCTCTGGCAGGCCTTAAAATTCAAGAGAAAAAAGCAAAAAAAAATAATTTTGTCGAACCTCTTTTTATCTACGAAAATTCCAATCCGGGTTTTCATATCGATCTCTTTGAATGGTTTCAATTTGACGCTTTTGGTCATCTGTTAAAACAAGCGGTTCAAGGTGAATATCGAGCCCGTCCTCAAATCCTTGTTTGAACGCAACACGTGCCTCATCAAGTGTTACCGGTTCTGAACGAAGTGCGTTAATCGCCACTGCTTTGTTTCCAAATGCCCGCTTCATCCGCTCTTTTACCCGGTCATTTGGGTAGTGAAACAAGCTGAAAAGCTTGTCTTCATCCAGGTCAAGCAGGATAGATCCGTGCTGCAAAATAACTCCTCTTTGCCGGGTTTGCGCGCTTCCTGCCACTTTTCTTCCTTCTACAACCAGCTCATACCAGCTTGGCGCATCAAAACAAACGCTTGACCGCGGGTTTTTCAAGCTCGCTTTTTCTTCCTCCGTCCGGGGTACAGCAAACTCTGCTGCAAGCCCAAGCGCGCGAAACCCTTGAAGTACGCCTTCCGAAATGACTCGATATGCTTCCGTTACACCCGCTGGCATATCCGGATGCTCTTCACTTACAATGACGCTGTAGGTCAGCTCGTGCTCATGAAGCACACCTCTTCCACCGGTAGGACGACGCACGAAGCCAAGTCCATATTCTTTAATAGCATCAAAATTCACTTCTTTTTCCGCTTTTTGAAAATACCCGATCGACAGCGCAGCTGGCTCCCAGCCATAAAAACGAACAACAGGCGGAATCAAGCCTCTGCTGTGCCAGTCAAGCAGCGCCTCGTCAACAGCCATATTGTAAGCGGCACTTTGATTTCCAGTATCCAGAAAAGCCCATGTTTCTTTTGCCATAATATACGCCTTCTTTTCATAGTAAATTCCCTCAACAAGTCTATCAAATTGAACCAGAAATTCAAAGGCGAACACACTTCTTTTTTTAAGAGAATTTTCTTTTCTTCTGATAACCATATCGATATAATAAAGGGAGCAGTTTATTCGAAAGGGGAACACGACGTTGCTTTATTCTATTGCCGCCGTACTCGGTGCCATCATTTTGTATGCGATTTTTATGTACTTTTCTCAAAAACGTGCAGTAAAACCGCTTAGCCAGGAAGAATTTATAAAAGGATACCGGAAAGCGCAGTTAATTGATGTGCGTGAACCGAACGAATATAATGGTGGCCACATTTTAGGAGCCCGGAATATTCCAGTCACTCAAATGAAGCAGCGGATGAAAGAAATTCGTGCGGACAAGCCTGTTTATTTGTACTGCCAGAGCGGCCTTCGCAGCGGACGGGCAGCACAAATGCTTTATAGAAAAGGGTATCGCGATATTTATCATCTGCAAGGCGGATTTAAAAAATGGACGGGAAAAATTAAAGCAAAATAAAACACAGCCCTGCTTCCACAGGGCTGTTTTTCTTTGTCTATGTATATTCCTCTCTCTTTCAAGGCAGACTAGGGACAGCTCATGAAAGCGAAAGGAGACTTTGAGAGGGATGAAGCCTGCTATTATGTATGATGATACCTGGGCAAATGCACTTGATCAAAATCTGAAAACAGCTTCAACACCTGGCGGCTGGGCACTTTTTAATTTAACCGCTCAAATGAAGCAGCAAATTCTGCCTTCCCGTTTTGATGGACTTTTGGCGCCCGGCTTTCTGCCACATATACAATTTCTTCCCCATCAGCTTAAAACCGCCCAAACGGTAATGGAAGAAATGAATGGAACCGCTATTTTAGCAGATGAAGTCGGCCTTGGTAAAACGATTGAAGCTGGACTTATATTAAAAGAGTATATGCTGCGGGGGCTCGCTTCTCGCATTCTTATATTAGCACCTGCTTCCCTGGTCAGCCAGTGGGCAAAAGAACTTCGTGAAAAGTTTCAAATATTTGCGCTGGTACAACGAAAAAATCCAGACTGGACCTGGAATGGTGTACAAATTGCATCGATTGATTCAGCGAAGCAGGCAAAATTTGCCGACGTGTTTTCTGATACCTTGTTCGATATGGTCATTATTGATGAGGCCCACCGGCTCAAAAATCCTGCCACAAAAAACCATCAATTTGTCAGCCGATTAAATAAAACGTATTGTCTCCTGTTAACAGCTACACCTGTTCAAAATAATGCAGATGAATTGTTTCATCTTGTTTCTCTGTTAAGACCTGGACTGTTTGGCAGCAACGGATTCTTTCAGTCTCAATTCAAAGATGGAAAGCGCTCTGTTCAAAATCGCGACGCTTTTCATGCCCTGCTCAGGCAGGTTATGGTCCGTAATACGAGAACAGAGGTAGAACACGAACCGATCAAACGTTTTATTCAGACGATCCGGATCGATCCATCGAAAGAGGAAAAAGTATTTTATGACTCGTTGTCTGAATATTTACCGGCTTCCATCACCCTCTTGACGCTGCAGCGGGAAGCATGCAGCAGCAAATATGCAGCGCTGGCTACTTTGCAAAAGCAGGAAGGATTTGACCAGACAAAAATAGCTGAGCTGGCTCGAGCGATTGACCGAAATTCAAAAGCAGAAAAAGCGTTAGAAATCATAAAAGGGCTGGATGAAAAAGTTCTTATTTTCACCCAGTATCGCGCAACACAGCAGTACCTGGAACTATTTTTTCACTCTCAACAAATTCCGGCTGTTTCCTTTCAAGGAAAGTTTAAAAAAAGCAAAAAAGATTGGATGATTGAACTATTCAAAGGCCCAGCACGGGTTCTTATCGCTACCGAAGCAGGCAGTGAGGGACTGAACCTTCAATTTTGCCGTCATGTAATCAATTTTGATCTGCCTTGGAATCCAATGAAACTTGAACAGCGAATTGGCCGCGTTCATCGTTATGGTCAAACGCAGAATGTATATATTTATCACCTTGCTTATAAACAATCTGTAGAAGATCGTATGTTGTCTTTGCTTTACGAAAAAATTGCCCTTTTTCAAACAGCGATTGGAAAGCTGGATAGTATCCTAGACGAAAATTGGATTGAAGACCATCTGCATGACACCTTTCATACATCCAAAAGCGTTCGAGAATGGGAAATAAAAATGCAAAACCTTGCTGCAGCATTGGAGTGAACAACATTGATGTCTTTTATCCGTTCCTTTTTTACTGCCTGTGAATGTTCCATCCTTGAAGAGTCCGAACATTCTTTAACGATCCAATTGACTGAGGAAGCCGACCGCGCTTTGATGAACCGACCTTTTTATTGGCATTATAAAGATCGGCTCGGACAGGCTGGTGATCCTATGGCAATCACTTTTTTCACCAAAGATCCCGGACGCCCGCTTAAACACCAGGAGGAGTACATTACATTCGGGTCTCCGCGTTTTCACCAGCTTCTTTCATACGCTCAAAAAAAAGCATCGTTTGTTCAATTGTATGAAACCCAAAAAACGGCTGGAATGATTCAGCTTGACCCCTGGCTGTTTGTTCATTTTCATCTTTCTTACGAGGCTAACGGTAAAAAAGAAAAGCTTGTTCCACTTGCCCTTCATTTGATTAATGGCGCTTTTTCAGATCGTTTTTTGGAAATGACAGGCTCGTTGACTCTTAGTCACTCTATCAGCCCTTATCATTACGTGCTTTCACCGCTTATTACACCTGCAAGCGGATTAACTCGGCTCAAACAAAAGCTGTGGAGAGATTTACTAGAAGAAGAGCATGTTTGGGCCCAAACAGCACGCAAAAAGCAAAAAGCAGAGCTTGAACTTCTTCAATCTTTTTTTGAACAGGATGAAGACAATGCTGAACACTTTGAGAGGGAAAAAGCCGCTATTATGCGTCGTTTTGAACCAGTCATACGGGTTTCTGTTTTAAATGGCGGACTTTTTTATCTTGCCCGGGAAAAGTGATCAGCGATATTCAATCCGCCTAATAATGGATTTATTATGGGGATCATATAAATAGGCAGCGTAAAAAAAACCTTCTTTATGAGTTGTTGCAATGCGAATATTCCAGTGTTTTTCATCAATTTTTGTTACTGTAGCACTCGTTATTCCCAGGTTCGTTTTTGTTTGAAGAGACAAAGGAGCCGACTCATTCAAGACACGCCGCAGAGCCATCAGCTCAGCAACCCGAAATTCATAGTAATTCGTTAAGTCCTCTGCCGTTTTCCACTTGGTTACCGCAGCGTCTGCAGCAGATACAGACGCTGCCATAATTAAAACTAATATAAGCAGAATATGCGGATAAATCATTCCCTGCTGCTGTTTAAGGCATTTCTTTGTAAAGCGGGTACATAACAGTACCTTCTTGTTCATTGTTTGAAAAGGTAACATGAATATAAACCTTTCCTCCTTTTGTTGAAAATGAGGCTGTTTCTACATGCTGAAGCAAAACTTCATGTCCCAGCCCATTCACCTGTCTTCTAATTTTATCGTAATATTGACTGATCGTTACAAGTTCATCGCTTGAACCTTCAGCTGAATAGGTCAGAGTTTTTTCAGAAGTTTTCCAGTTGGAGGCTCTATGCATTTCATTGCGCAGCTGTATCACAAAAATTTCCCATTCTGTATTTTTTTCCGCTTTCCCCGATTCGATCACCCGGTAAGCACCATCATAAAGAAGCGGAACAGAGACAGCGTACGCGCTGAATATCATTAATACAATCAATGATTCAATGAGCGTAAATCCATTACTGTTCCACCACACACCTTTTTTCCCCTCTGCTCTCCACACATGCAGATGCTTTCCCTTCACTTTCCTCCCAGCCCATTTTCCCGCTGAAATTTGGATGATCCAATTCATAAGAAAAAGAAGCTTCCGAGTAAATTCTTGATTCGGCTTCTTCATACAGCTTTCTCATTCCTTCCTGCTGCTCCCAGCGCCAGGACGTGCCTTCAATCAAATGTAAGCTAAAAGGAAGAAGAGTGCCTGCCGCTATCAAAAGTGCTGTTAAAGCCAGCAGACTTTCAGCTACTGTCATACCTCGTTCATTCCTCAGAAAAATAAAAACGCCCCCTTCCAATTGAAAATACAAGCCTGATGCTTTTTTTATTTGTTATGAAATAAAATGTTCCAAAACGGTTTGTCATCCCTGTTCGTAAAAAAGTAATTGTGTTTAAACCTCCTGCTTCAAATAAAAATCGCTCCGGGATTTCACGCTTTATCACTGTTTTTCGGGGATATTCGTGTGTGTAAATGTGGTAATAGCTGCTTCCGCCTTCAAAAAAATCGACAATGACATTTTTGTTTTTTGATAGTGCATACGCCTGGGCTGCAAACAAATCCCGTTCTACCTGGTAAAAAAACTGGCGATCCCTCACATCTTCTGCAATCGCTTGAAGCGGAACGAGCGCAGCACCGAAGCAAACAGTGAAAACAGTCAGTACAACCATCATTTCAAGAAGTGTGAAGCCGCCTTCTTTATGCCTCACTGGCTGACACAATTCCTTCTGCATCGATCGTAACAGCACCTCCACCCGGGCAAGTCGTTTCGTCATCTCTTAAGTATCCGTCCGTTACCAAGGTGTCAATCGTGGAAGGCAGTGATCCTTTGTCAATCCTATACGCCTGAACCTGGCCTTGCACCATATGAATAAACGCGTCACACCCTTTGGCATTAATATTTTTACTTTGCTTTGCTACATTTGGGATGGCGATAAAAAGAAGCACAGTGATGACCAATAGGACAATCATCATTTCTATTAATGTAAAAGCACGTTCATTTCTTATAAGTTTTATCATTATGTTTCCTCCTTCATTAAACAGATCCAATCATTTCAAACATCGGCAGCATCACTGAGAGATAAACAGCCATAACGACTGTGCCAATTATGACAAAAACAATAGGCTGGATAATCCCTGTTGCTTTTTTGATTTTGCTTTCAATAAGCTGATCACAAAATTCTGCATAAAGAAGCAGCTCCTCTCCCATTCGTCCATTTGCTCCTCCATGTCCAATCAGAGCGGGAAGCTTTCGGTCAAACCAGGCGATGTTTGCAATTGCTTCTTTTAATGAAGTACCAGTCATTAACTGACTGTTTATTTTTTTGGATGCTTCACAAAGCATCGGATAAATGGTTTGCTTTTCAAATACATGGAGAAGTTCGTTGACGGAAAAGCCGCTGTTTAGCAGCTGCGCGGATTCCCGTGCGAAAAGCCGTGTAAAATAAAGCTGAAACAGCGCTTTAATATAAGGAACTTTTGTTGCCATGTCCGCTTTTTTTTGTGGTGAAAGAAGTTTATAACGTGTATATAAAACGAGAAGAGTACCAGCCAATGCAGGGGTGATTATTAAAACGGCCGGGGGCGCCCATTGAAGGAAAAAGAGCAGAAGTAGAATCATCCCCTGCGGTTCATAGCCCATTGAAGCATGCAGATCACGAAATTGGGGAAGGACAAAGGTATTTAATACAGCAAGCAGTATAATAAGCAGAGCAAGCAGGAAAAGTGGATATTGCAGGAGCCGGATCAGCTTTTCTTTTGCTTGTTCCGTTTTACTCCATTGTGTACCTGCTTGAACGAGGGTTTCCTGTACATTTCCATGCTGTTCTGCAAAGAAAACCTGCAGACAGATAAGAGAAGGAACATGCAGGACCGGCAAAATCTCATGAAGTGGAATGCCGGCTCGGAGCTGTTTTTGAATAGTCCGTGTTTGTTTTTTATTGATGTCTGGAATATTCATCAGCAAAAACTCCACGGCATCCCCAATAGAAAATCCTTTGATCATCATTTCACCAAGCCTTGTAATAAAATCAGCTCCATTTTTGGCTGAAGTCCGCTTAGCTAAAACACCAGCGAGCCCATTCTTCGCCTGTGACAAATCCATATGCCATTCCTTTCCGCAGTTCATCCTGCAGCTTTTTATAAGAAGACCTCTCTTCATTTATTTGCTTCTCTTTTAATGCGTCGAAAAGAGCTTTCCCTGACAGCAGCTCACAAACAATAGCCTGCCTGGTTGATTGTGTGCACGTTTCTATGCAAATCCCGTTACAGTTCGGACATCGAATACGAATAAGCCGCTGTGCAGTAATTCCAATCAATGTCTGCGTCATTTCGTGCTGTGTTATCCCAAGCTCCATCAGCCTGCCGATGACACCTGCAGCATCGCGGGCATGAATCGTCGAAAGTACAAGGTGTCCTGTAAGAGCACTTTTAACCGCTGCTCGTGCTGTTTCTTCGTCTCGTATTTCACCAACCATTATTACATCAGGGTCGTGGCGCAAAATAGCTTTTAACCCCGTCGAATATGTAATACCGGCTTTTTCATTTACTTGAATTTGTACGAAAGCGTCCTGTTGTTTTTCAACAGGATCCTCAAGTGTAATCACATGCTTGTTTAAGTGGGAGGCACAATGCTGAATCATCGAGTAAAGTGTAGTAGATTTTCCGCTTCCGGTCGGACCGCTGAGGAGAATAAGGCCATTTGAATAATGTAATAAGGAAATTAATTGGGAGGCTGTATAAGGAAACAATGTTAAATGGGAAAGAGGCGGAGCATATTCCTGTGGCAAAAGGCGGATAACGAGGCTTTCTTTGTGAGGAACAGCTGGAAGTGTTGAAATACGGAGTGATAAAGGAAGCTGGTGGGCAGTGTAACGAAAAGAACCGCTTTGAGGCTTTCGTTTTTCACCAATATCCATCGATGCCGTAAATTTCAAGTAAGCAATAAGCCTTTCTCCTTCGCGGAGGGAAAAAGTTTCACTTTTAATCAATTGGCCGCCGACACGTATTTTAAGTAAATAGCCATTTTGTTTTGGCATTAAATGAAGATCAGTTGCCTGCATACGAACAGCTTCCTGTAACATTTGATCAATTTTTTGCTCAACCTGCAAATCATCACCTTCCTTCCTTTTGAGCATACTATATAATAACAGCTTACACACCATTTCTTTGGAATATTTACAAAACTTTAACAAAAAAGCCTTTAAAGCAAATTGCTTTAAAGGCTCTCCTTCTTTTAATGCCCCCCGCTTCCTGGCGTCATCATAAAGGTTGACCAATATGTGAAGCCCGCAAAAAAAACGGTTAAGTAGGCACCGAAAACATAAATGTACATTCTTTCAGAAAGACGCAAATACCCTAATAATAAGAAAAATCCTGTTTGGCCAAGGAAAAGCAAAGCCGTTTTATCCATATGGCCGAGATAAAACATTAAAGAAAAAATACCGGTCCAAAATGCCATTACGCGAAACATTCGATCCATTATGTATCCCTCCTTTTTTTCAAAGCTTGGTCCATGAATATCATTATTATAAAGGATAACACACAAAAATGTAAGCGTTTCTTTACTCAGTTTTCCGCAAACGATTGATACATACATTCTTTACATCCATCAAACATTGTAGCTGGCTGAGTTAAAACCGATGACCCAAATAATGTATCCACCACGCCTTGTAAGAACGCTTTATGAATACGGCAGGTGGCTGCCTCTTTTTCCTGAAGTAATTCTTTAAATGGGCAATTGTAAATCGCAAATTGAATACGCAGTCCCTCTTCTGATTCCTCAGAATGCACTGTATAACCAATCCGTGCTGTAAGTGTGCTCAGCAATTGAAGGCGCTCCTTGCTCAGAAGGGAAGAAACTGTGCGATTGGTTTCGGCTTCTACGGAACGCCGGCCGGCTTTTTGGGCCGCCGCTTCCGCCATCCTTACCCCATCTTCTCCAAACAGCTCAAGAGCCTCTAGCAAAATATTCGATAAAAGCTGATAATCGCGATGCGGAAATGCAAGCTGTACAGCTTTTTCCGCTGGCTTATAAATTTTACCCGGCCGGCCTCCTTTTCCTGTTTTCTGAAGACATGAACCGATTAAGCTTACATCCTCGAGCTTGGTTAAGTGAAGCGTGCTACGTTTGGATGAATGCCAAATTGATTCGCAATATCCTGTACAGTTAAGTCTCGATGTTCTTTTAAAATATATTCATAAATAGAATAGCGTGTAGCGTCAGCAAGGGCTCCTGTCACTTTTAAAACTGAATTCATAAGATCATCTCATCATTTTTTATCATTATAAGCACCAATTTTATGGTGAAAAATGATAAAAGTCATACTTATGAGCCTGTTTCGAAATTTGACACAATTAAAGAACTCACCGCTGTACAATTATTGTACAAGTATTGTATAGTAGATTCATAATCAAAAAGGAGGAGTATTCGTGTCTACTGTTACCTTTTATACGTACCCAAGCTGTACGTCATGCCGGAAAACAAAAAAATGGTTGTCTGCTCATTCCGTTGAAGTTCAAGAACGTCATCTTTTTCGCGAAACGCCTACACGTCAGGAGCTGTTAACCCTTCTTTCTATGACGTCAGAAGGCCTTGATGAATTGCTTGCTACGCGCAGCAGAACGTTTAAATCGTTACATGTGAATGTAGATGAAATGCCCCTTTCAGCTGTTGTTGATTTAATTATTCAGGAGCCAAAACTGCTGCGCCGCCCCATTTTAACAGACGGAAAAGCTCTTGTAGTCGGATACAATCCTGAGAAGCTAAGAAGCCTGGCTAAAAAGAAACAAATTATGAAATATACAGGCTAATAAAAACAGAGAACACCATAAAGGCGTTCTCTGTTTTTTAAAATCCATTTAAAAATGGATTGTTATCCATTTCTGTGATGATCGATGTTACCGGGCCATGCCCTGGAAGAACAATGGTTTCTTCCGGCAATAGCATAATTTTTTCATGAATGCTTGTCATTAGCGTCTCGTGATCTCCCCCTGCAAGGTCTGTACGCCCAATGCTGCCCATAAAAAGAGTATCTCCCGCAAACAGCGCTCCTCCTTCTTCAAAGTAATAGGAAATGCTGCCTGGTGAATGACCGGGTGTATGTAAGAGCTTAAATGTAAAAAGATCGATAGACAGCTCTTTTTCCTCCTGAATAAGAATATCAGCAGGAGGAGCGGTGATAGCTCCCATGCCTAAGCGGCTGGAACCGTTTAATTCGGCACTTTCAAGCCACTCTGCTTCTTTCTCATGAAGGTAAATTGGCATATTAAATTCTTGCTTAAGCGGACGAATCGCCCCAATATGATCAAAATGAGCATGGGTCAGTAAAACAGCCAGCGGCTCTAATTGATTTTCTTTTAGCCAGCCGACAAGCTGGTCGCCTTCTGCGCCAGGATCAAAAACAATACACTTTGACTCATGAGAAAGTATATAACAATTCGTTTGCAGAGGACCTAGCGGCAATTGAGTCCAATCCATATTATCTCCACCTTTTTCTTTATTCATTTGTTATCGTAACAGGAAACTGCAGCCGTTAAAAGAATTATCCGCTTTCATCTCGACAAACAGAATAAAACCTTATACAATAAAATTATGCTTTACGCTTACATAGTCATTTATGGTTTTTATATAAAGGGGGCTGGTACAATGAACGGGTTAACAATTATTTTTGCTCTTATTACCATTCTTGCCGTTTTCAGTACGATTAGCGCTGTAAAAAACAAAAATCTCCTTGGGATCGTGTTTAGTCTAGGTACAGCCGGTGTGATTGGCTGGTTTACCATTATGACGGTTTTGCACCACGGTTATCCAGCGGCCCATTAAAAAAACACCTGACTTAAAAGTCAGGTGTTTTTTTATTCAATAACCCAGCTTAAATGGGCATTTAATTTTATTCTTTTCTTGCAGCATTAGGATCATAGAAGCGAAGTAGATCGCCGTAAATCACCCGGTCAGAATAATTCAACTCAGCTGCTGCCTTTTCAATATAAGGCGTACAGTAAGACACATCTGTTTGTTCACCGGTTTGTTTATCCCAGCACGCATCTCCAGCATACACGTAATCCTCCGTAATAAAACGGCCATCGCGGAATGCTGCAAAGCTTTCATGCTCATCAGACAACAAATCTTGTCCAAACTGAATGTCTCCTTTTGTATCAATTCCCAGCAAATGCAGCAGTGTTGGACGTACGTCTACCTGACCACCTACTGTATCAATTTCCTGGCCTTTAACACCTGGAATATGAATCATAAACGGCACTTTCTGAAGTTCTGCTGATACATATGGCGTGACTTCTTTGCCCAGATACTGAGCCATTGCTTCATTATGATTCTCTGAAATACCGTAATGATCCCCATAAAGGACAATCACAGAGTTTTCATAAAGTCCTGCTTTTTTCAAATCCTCTACAAACGTTTTTAACGCTTCATCTGTATAGCGAACTGTTACAAAATAACGATTTAATGTACCGCTGTTTGAGTTAAACTCATCAATCATTTGGTCTTCTTTGTCATAGTAAAATGGATGGTGGTTGGTCAGTGTGATCATTTTCGAATAAAATGGCTGCGGCATATCTTGCATCAGTCCAACCGACTGTTCAAAAAATGGAATGTCCTTCATGCCCCAGTTTACACTGTTATCTTCATTCACATCATAATCGTTTACATCGTAGAAACGCTCATATCCTATTGAATCGTACATGATGTCCCGATTCCAGAAGCTTTTATTGTTTGCATGCATGGCATTAGAAAAATAACCATTTTCTTTGAGTTTTTCAGCCATTGAGTTAAACTCATTGCCAGAGTGGGTAAAAAACACCGCTCCACGACTTAGTGGATACAGAGCATTTTCTGTTAAAAATTCCGCATCAGAGGTTTTCCCTTGCCCTGTCTGGTGGTAATAGTTAGTAAAGTTTAAACTTTCTTTTGCAAAATCATTTAAAAATGGGGTAATTTCCTTGCCATTTACTTTATTATTTAAAACAAACGACTGTGTGGATTCAACCGATACCATAATTAAGTTTTTACCTTTAGCCGCCCCGAAAAGCGATGGATCTGGTTCTGCATAATTTGCATCAGAGTAGTTTTCGATTTCAGTCAATTCACTTCCATCCGCCAGCGCACGCTGAGCAGATGATTTAGACTGGAGAAAAATGTCATATATATGATAGTTGAATGTACCAATATTTTTCACAAGCATTTCGCGGTCAAATGTTCTTGTTAAAAGCTGCGGCCGTTCTACTTCTGCCAATCCTAGATTTAAAAACATAAGCGCAGCAGCTGACAAAAAATATGCGCGGCGGTTCATTTTTGGCATTGGACGGAACTTCACAAATGCCGGCTTGAATTTAAGCAGGAAAAACAAAACAATCACATCTGCAAAATACAAAATATCAGCTATATTAAACTCTTCTGTTACACTGTTACCAAGATCCGCAAAGTTGCTTGTTTGAAACAAAAGCGGCATCGTAATAAAGTCATTAAAAAAGCGATAAAACACAACATTGGCATAAAGCAAAAAACTTAAGAAAAAGCTCATGCCTAGTAAATATCGATTGCGTGCTTTGTCGCTTTTAAAGAAAAAGCCAATACCCATTGCCAGCATAATAAAGCTAAGGGGGTTAATCAGCAAAATAAATTCTTGAAGTGAGTTTTCAATGTCCATGTTAAAGCTTGTTTTATAGACGATGTATGTTTTCATCCATAAGAACAAAACGGTTACAGCAATAAGCGAAATGTTGCTGCGTAATGTTCTTTTCATTTTTCAGCCTCCTCGTTACCTCTCTAACAGTGTTCGGGGATCATATTCTTTTTAACCTAGTGTAAATTGTCTTTCACAATCTTAATACTTTTTTTACAAAAAAGCAAACAGAACGAAAAAGCAGTGCTTTATAATAGCTTCCTGACGATTTCGCTCTTTAATTCATACGCATAGTTTCATAAAAAGTTTCATAAAATAAAAAAACAGCTCCGAATGGAACTGTTTTTTGCATTATGAAACGGCCATTACTTTTGCTAAATAAGCTGCCCCAATTACGCCGGCATCATTGCCAAGCCGAGCTTTTTCGAGTGTAAGCACCTCCAGGGCGCGTGGAAAAGTAAATTGCCTTACATATTCCTCTAAAGGGTCTATTAAAGCAGTGCCCGCTTCTGAAACACCGCCTCCGATCACGATTTTAGCTGGGTTTATTACATTAGCAATATTGCCGACAGCAAGGCCTAAATAAAATGCACAGCGGTCAACCGCATATTTGGCAGCCTCATCTCCAGCTGCCGCATGCTCAAATACCGTTCGGGCATCTGGCGCATCTTTTCCCTGCTGTTTATATAAATTCACAATTCCTGTTGCGGATGCTACCGTTTCAAGGCAGCCATATTTACCGCAGTTACAAGGAAATCCATTTTCAGGCACAACTGTCATATGGCCAATTTCTCCGGCTGACCCGTTTACCCCTGTAATAATCATTCCTTTTGAAACAACGCCGCCTCCAACGCCTGTGCCTAGTGTTATGCAAACGACGTCTCCAGTACCTGCGCCAGCTCCTTTCCACATCTCACCGAGTGCGGCACAGTTAGCATCATTCTCAATAAAGACAGGCAGCTCAATTTCTTTTTCTAAAAGCTCTTTTAAAGGATAGCCATTTGGCCAGCCAATATTTACAGCACCAGAGATAGTGCCTAATACTGGATCTGCCGGACCTGGAGCACCTACACCTGCAGCCAGTACATCTGCAGGTGTGAGACCGTCTGCTGCCAATTCTTTGTAAAAAGAACGGGCAATATCTGCCACAATTCGACTGCCTTTATCTGTGCGATCAGTGGGGATAGACCACTTGCGAATAATCTTTCCTTCTGTTGTTAAAAAAGCTAATTTAATCGTTGTGCCGCCAATGTCAAATGCAGCAAGCCTTTTTTCTGCCATTGTCATTTCCCCTCTTCTTTTTCTTTTTCAATTGCGATGTGCTGGCGCAATAAAAGCAGTGCCATTTGGTATTCTTTTGGCTCTACCAGCTGAGACTGATATAATTCCTTTAATTCAAGCTCCATTAATTGCAAATCTGCTACACGGTTGCCAATGTAAACAAATACACCGTATCTCTTGAGCAACTGCTGTACATCAAAAATGGTTTTCATCTTTTCACCCTGCTTTTTACTCATTATTCAGCTTTTGAACTAAATCTTGATACACTTGCTCGTCCGGAGCATATTTTACAGCTTGTTCCGCTGCTTGTGCTGCTTCCTTGTAACGGCTTTGTTCGGAATAAATAAGAGCTAAATTGTAATGTGCTTCATGAAAATTACTTCTTAATTGAACTGCTTGTTTAAAATGGCCGGCTGCTTCTGTTAAACGGCCATCGCCTGCTTTGATAAAACCTAAGTAAAAATAAGTTTCAGCAGAAGGTTTGCCGCCCTTTTCAATAAAATTCGTCAAAATACGCTCAGCTTCCTGCTTGTTTCCGGTATCAAGCTCATTTGCAGCTTGAGTATTAACAGATTGCGCGTCCAAAGCTGCGTAACCATGCTGAAATCCGAAAAATAATCCAGCTGCCGTTAAGGCTAAAGCGACCACTAGAAACAATACTTGTTGAATGAAACGATGCTTTTTCGGAAAGTGAACAATACCTGTTGCTAAAAAACCGCCAACAAGGCCGCCAATGTGGCCGGCATTATCAATTCCGGGCACTGTAAATCCAAATATTAAATTAATCCCAACTACAACAAGTACGTTCATTCCCATTGTTCGGAAAAACAGCTTTGGCTTTGTCACACCGAAATAAAGAAGCGCTCCAAACAAACCAAAAATAGCACCACTTGCCCCTGCTGATAAATTAGGAGTAAGTAAAAAACTCAGCAAGCTCCCTGTAAAACCAGAAAACAAATAAATCCATAGAAATCTTATTCGGCCATATATTTGTTCAACCGCCATACCCAGATAGTATAGCGCCATTGAATTCATTAAAAGGTGCAGAAGGCCAATGTGAAGAAAGATTGGGGTTATAAAGCGCCACCACTCCCCTTCTAAAATAAGAGGATTAAATTTCGCTCCAAACTGCACAAGCACATCTGTAGTCGTACTGCCTCCAGCAAGAGTCATAAGAAGGAACATCAAAATATTAACGGCTGTAAAAATGTATGTAAAAAATGGCTTTCCATAATAAAAAAATCGCTTTTCTTCTTCTTTGCGTTTTACTTCATGTGATAATACAGCTCGTTCATATGCAGCGGCTTCATCTTCTGCTCCCTCAAAGTCCCGTTTATCCGGTACAAGCATTAGGAGCTGCTCCAGCTCTTGAAGCGGGCCGGCTATGTCTTCTTCAGTAAACAAAAGAATGGAAGCTTTTGTTTTTCCGCTTTCGACCGGCTTGATAAACTGTGTAAATTCGTCAACCGGCTGATGAGGAGATACGATAACATTCAGCATAGAAAGCTTTCTCATTCCTATTTGTTTACGGAGACGTTCACCAATCCAAACGGTTTGTTCATTGTCACGCCTCAGAGAGGCAGCCCAGCCAAGATTTTGTCGAGACAGCTTAATGACTGCTGCTTCTTTAACCGAGCGATTTTCAAGCAGCATTTCGTTACGGTCCTGACTTAGCTTGAGTAACGTATATTCCTGTTCTACAACAAAGAAATAGGCAAGACGCCAAAATATCAAGTTTGTTTGCGTTGTCATTTCATCACTACTTTCGTCCGTCCTGTTGATACCACTATAACGGAACTCGCTCAGACGGTAAAGAAAGAAGGGGCTTCAGCAAATAATCGTTTCTTGATGGGTCACAATTTTCTGAACAGGAATATCGTAATGATCAACAGGTATACATGGATGTATTTGTATAGAAAAAGCCAATGAAATCGTTTGCCCTATATACGAAGCTAAAAAACGATCATAATATCCGCCCCCAAAACCAATTCTAAAGCCCTCTCGATTAAAAAGCAGGCCAGGCACAATCATTAGCTCAATATCTTTCGGGTTAACATATCGTTTTTCCTGGAGAATCGGTTCGTAAAGACCGGCATATACCGTTTCAAGGTCTGAAAACTTGTTCAATTGATAAAACCGCATTTCTTTTGTGCCTGGATAGCACTTTGGCACACATACTCTTTTTCCAGCAAGCCAGGCAGACCGAATAATTTGCCATGTATCCACTTCAAAATCTGCTGAAACTGTGACAGCAATCATGTTTGCATTCTGCCAATCAGGAAGCGCATACAATCTTGCGGCGATTTCAAAGCTTTCTTGTTCATAAATGGGCCGGCTCATTGAAGCAAGCTGCTGTTTTATTTCATCTCTTAGTTTTTTTTTGTTCATCTGCCCCTCCTAAAAGAAAAAACAGCAGGAAGTCTCCTGCTGTTTACTTTGTTTCACGATGCACTGTTACTTTTTTCAAGCGCGGGCTGTATTTTTTCAACTCGAGACGATCCGGGTTGTTACGTTTGTTTTTAGTTGTAATATAGTTACGGTCACCGCTCTCAGTGCAAGCTAATGTAATGTTTACACGCATGTTTTTCCCTCCAAACTTGTCTCGCTTATTTTCAAGTCGTTTGCGACTTTACTATAATAGCACCTTTTCATCAGAAATACCAGCCTGTTTTTTCAACATTGATGAATATACATCAAGCCGCTCTGCCAATCGCTCATTTTCGCTTAAAACAGAAGCAGGAAACGTGTTTGAAAGCGGATAAAATGGCTGCAGACGATTTGTAATTCCCGGTATTCCCCGCTTAAGCCGCTTTTCAGCCAGCTTATAAGCAGGATGAGTGCCAATATCCTGCCAATAGGCATTCGTTTCATAAACATAAATCGGCTCTTGATTAGCTAACAACATTGGAAACACGTCCTGTGCAAAATCCGCTTTTCCATAAAGTGTATAGTCTTCAAACAAGGAAGGCTCAACCAAATAAATTCCTGTGCTGACCTGGTTGGTCCATAACTGAACATTAGTAGGCTTTTCAAGAAAAGAAAGCAGTTTTCCGTTCTGGTCTGCCAGGCAGACGCCAAACTGTTCGGGACGCTCCGCTCTTGCAGTAACAATGGTAATGCGGGCACCTTTTTCTTTATGGAATTTGTATGCCTTTCGCAGAGGAACATTTGTTAGTGCATCTCCACTTAAAACAGCCAGTGTTTCTTTAAATAACCCTCCTGAAGCAAATAAGCTTCCGGCAGTTCCAAGCGGTTCACACTCTTCTATATATTGAATATCAAGTCCATTTTGATGACCGAAACCTGCATGCTGCTGAATAACTTCCTTTTTATAACAAACCGTCATGATCACGCGGTAAATCTTATTTCTTTTAAAAACATTTAAGTTGTAATCTAAAAGAGGTTTACCCAGTAATGGGACCATTGGCTTTGGTACGTGGTCAGTTATTGGGCGCAGTCGCTTCCCGCGGCCCCCAGCAAGCAGAATGCCTATCATGTACGAACTCCCTCCATTTTTTTAATGAAAACGGTTTGATCGTAGATCTTTTCTGTTTGTGCACTAATGTGTGCCCAGCTGTAAAGCTCTTTAGCCATTTCATGTCCATTTAATCCAAGCTCATTTGCATAACCGGGCTGATCCAAAACAGCCGTTATTTTTTGGGATAAATCTTCGGCATTGCCTGGTTCAAACAAAAGCCCAGTTTGTTTATGTAAAACAAACGATTTCAATCCGCCTGTTGCGGCCGCAATCACTGGCTTTCGAAATGCCATTGCTTCAAGAGCCACAATACCGAACGGTTCATACAAACTTGGAAACACGGCTGCTTTACAAGATTGAAACAACGCTTTTCTTTCTTCATCACTAACATAGCCGACAAAATGAATAATGTCCTCAAGCCCGCGTTTTTTTACTTCTTGACGCCAGTTTTCTAATAAAGGACCCTTACCCGCAATAATAAACTGAATATTTTCTTTTTTCAAGTCTTTTAAATTCATTTCAAAGAATGTTTGAAATCCTTTTTCAAATACCATTCGTCCAATTGAAAAAATAAACGGCTCCATAGAATGAAAACGTGTTAAACTTGGGACGTTTTCTTCGAATTCAACGCCATTTGGCACTACATATATATCCTTTCCAGCACCCTCATAATAAACACGCAACTCTTCTTTCATCGGCGGACTGCAAACAATCAGTGTGTCGGAGGCTTCAATAAGTTTTTTTTCTTTTGAGGCGATAGAATGCTGCAGCTCGTTGTGCAAACCATTATTACGGCCATGCTCGGTAGCATGAATAGTAGAAATAAGCGGCAGCTGCTTTTGCTCGGAAAGCAGGATGGCTGCGTCCCCTGTCAGCCAGTCATGGGTATGAATAAGTGCGATGTCATGCTCGTGGACAAGCTCCATCCCTTTTTGGAAAAGACACAAATTTAAATCGGAGGTTTGCTTTAAAAAATCCTGTTCTCCTTTGTGAAGCGGACCGGACCGATAAACGTCAACGCCATTTACATGTTCATAGCCCGGTGAATCAGGATGAGAAGACGTAAGTACGATTACCTGACGTCCAGAAGCAGCCAGCGCTTCTGCCAGCCCATGAACATGTCGTGCCATTCCGCCAACAATATTCGGTGGATATTCCCAGGATAAAAGCAAAACGGCTCCTTCCATTTTTTCCACATTACCAGCAGAAGGTTTCGATTGAAGCGTCACGCCGTAATGAAGCCGCATACGCTGGTGAGCGTAATCGAGGTCTGGAAACTCTTTACGAGCCCCGTCAAGCAAGTACCGCAAAGAGTCAACAGCACTTTTTAATTCTTCTTCTAAACCGTGAACGGCCGCATAAATACAAAAAGCCCACTCAAGATCCAATACACCCGATGCTTCTGAAATAGCGAGTGTACATTGATCATCCCACTCTTCTTTTAAATGAATGATAGGATCACAACGATGAAGCTCCTTTTCCGAAGTCAATGTATAGCCTTCCTTCATCTTTTCATACACAAGCGGAAAGTGAATAACACGCTTCTCAAAAGATGTGTCCTTAGAAGGCGCCTGCCTTTTTTGCATATGTCTCCAATAGTTACAAGCAGCTTTTCCAGACAAAGAAAAACGCGTCACAGTTTTCTCATCACTTTTTTCATTTTTTATTTCGTAAGGGATGAAGGTAAGACCCCGAGGGGAAACCCATTGAACATGCTCTTGTTCCTCCAAAGGAAAAGCATCATCCGGAAGAAAGGCGAATTGGCATCCTTCTTCCAAAAGAAGTTCATCGATCCCGGGCGTATAGGCCCCACGTGGAAGCCAGATGGATAAGGGCGGTGCCCCAAATAATTCTTTCCATATGGCAGCTGTACGCTTTAAATCTTCTTTTGCCGCTCCCTTCAGTGTATAAGCCGTTAAGGGAAACTGGCTAAGGGAAACTGGCAGAAGTAGAAGTTTTTGTTTTGCCATTAATTCTTTGAAAGCATCAATAAGAGATCCATTATGTGTATGCAAAAAAGCAGACAACCTATGCGTCGGATAAAGCGCCATAAAAGAGCTTACTGCCATCTTGCCGCGAACCCCATTCATCCAGCCTAAACTAAATAAATTAACCACAGCAGTAACCGGCTGCCCAGGCTCGGCACATTTTGCAGCTTCCAGCAGGTCCCCATAAGCTTTCGTCAATACGGCCATTTCTTTGCTGTCTGCCGTCGACCCAGCCAGTGCAAGAGGCCGAAAGGGATGATTAACCATAAAAATATTTGAAAAAGAATCCTCCATTTTCCCTTACCTCCTTCAGCTAGTATCGGTTTATTGAAAGCAATCTGGATGCTCGATCCAGGCTGGCTCTTTGAACGAATAGTGATAAAACGCTTCTGCTTCTCCTCTTTTAAGTATATAGTCTGTGCTGCGTTCATATGAGGTATGAACCGGATGTGATTGCAGGATCGGCCAGAATAAATAATCTTTCGTTAAATAGCCAATTTCGCAAAGATAAGACCGATTTTTCTTTAATCCTTTTATTGTCCAAAAGGAATCCTCTTTGTTTACTTTTACACATGTCATGGAGTGAGCATTTACTCCATTAAAATAAATATCTGTTACATCAAAAATACGCAGATCTAACACATTGGGATTTAACGGAGCTTCACAGTAAAAAGCCGCCCGCAATAAAAATGGGTGAATACTCCATCTACAATAAAGACGATCTTTCGACAATAAAACAGTATGCAGGCTGTTTTGCACATTCCGCTTTAATTTTCCTGGTGACTCAAGCGGCCATGTTTGTTTTGCCGGCTGTTCTGAAATCGACAATGTATCGTTTATTGGTTCCCAAGAGTTTTTTTTACTCTTAAGCCTTGTAATCTCCTCAATCAATATGTATCACCCCGGTCTGGCAATTTTTCCTAATCTGGTTATCATCCTATTATTATGGTATCACGTTCAATAGCAGGCGGCAATTGCTCAGCGTTCCACTCCATCTCTGCTATGCAATATGATACAATAGGATAAAAGAAACGAAAGGAGATTACCTATGGATGAATTGATCATCGGACTGGCTTCTGCCGGTGTCTTTTTTATTTTGCTGTCATTTTTTCTTCCTGATAAACAACAGCGTTTGGAAAAGGAAGTCGAAGAATTATCGATGAAAATGCTTCAGGAACATTATCAGTTTAATAAAAAGTTAAAAGTGCTTGAAGAAGAACTGCTAATCGGTGAATCCCCATCTGCAGCTCTAAGAAAGCCTGCAGCTTCTGTAAATCAAATTATTCAAAACCAGGTAGTGGCCCTTTATCAGCAAGGCACGCCCATTCCCCAAATTGCTGCCCAATCTTCTCTTTCAGCTGACCAGGTAAAAGAAATTTTAAATGAGAAAGTACAAACGGGGAGTTTGTCATGATGAATAAACAATCTATTCGCGCTTTTGGGTTTGGCCTTCTGGCCGCTTCAGCAGCGTTGTTTATTTCTGGTCAAATGCTGCCTGAACAGCCTGCTGAATTGTCAACACAACAAATGATACAGCGATTAAAAGCTGAAAACTATGTAATTCAAAACAACAGCGTTGGACAAGCTCAAAATCAAGCTGACGCAGTTCAAAAAGAAAAGAATACCCAGAAGACAATCACCAATAAACCTGTAACGTTTGTGATCGAAACCGGTATGTCTTCCAATGAAATTGCAGCCCAATTAAAGAAATCCGGCATTATTGAGGATCCAGCTTCCTTTAATCAGTTTTTAACGAAAAATGGGTATGCCGATAAGCTGCAAGTAGGCTCTTTTACATTAAAAACCAGCATGACTCAAAAAGAAGTGGCTGACACATTAACAAAATAACTGCTTTATAAAAAAAAGCCGGCGCACATGCGCCGGCTTTTTTTAACCGAAACGTCCTGAGATGTAGTCATCAGTGCGACTATCTGCAGGGTTATTAAAGATAGTATCTGTCGAATCAAATTCTACTACTTCCCCATTCAAGAAGAAAGCTGTTTTATCAGAGATGCGGGCAGCTTGCTGCATGTTATGCGTCACAATAATAATCGAATACTTTTCTTTCAGTTCCTGAATCAGTTCTTCTACTTTTAATGTTGAAACAGGATCAAGGGCCGATGTAGGTTCGTCCATTAAAATGACATCCGGCTCTAAAGCGAGGCAGCGTGCGATACAAAGACGCTGCTGCTGTCCACCAGATAAACCGTAAGCTGGCTCATGAATCCGATCTTTTACTTCATCCCAAAGAGCTGCTCCTCGCAAGCTCTTTTCTACCGTTTCTGTAATGATCTGCTTGTTTTTAATCCCATGAATTTTCAAACCAAACGCAATGTTTTCATAAATAGACTTTGGAAACGGATTGGGTTTTTGAAAAACCATACCCACGCGAGTCCGCAATTCCTCAACAAGAAATTCTTTACTGAAAATATCCCGATTGCGATATTCAATCTGCCCGTTTGTTTTCACACCCGGCACAAGGTCAATCATCCGGTTTAATGTTTTAATGTAAGTCGATTTGCCACAGCCAGATGGACCGATGATCGCTGTGACTTCTCGCTCTTTAATACCCAAATTAATATTTTTAAGCGCATGGTGGTCACCATACCACAAATTTAAATTTTTTGTATTGTATACAAACAGCTCGTCATTTTGAACAGGTTGATTATTTTTCGTTGTATTCACTGCAGTTAACGCCATTTTACATTACCTCCAAGTTTTCAATCGCGATTTCACAAAATTTGTTATCGTGCCTGATAGCGGTTGCGAATCCATACGGCTACAGAGTTCATTAAAATAAGCACACCAAGCAAAATGATGATCCCGGCAGCTGCGAGATTATGGAATTCCAATTGCGGACGGCTCGTCCAGTTGTAAATCTGCATTGGAAGTGCTGTGAATGAATCTAAATATCCAGATGGCAGAAAAGCAACAAATGTTGGAATCCCTACAACAATCAGTGGAGCTGTTTCACCGATAGCGCGTGAAAAAGCTAAGATGCTTCCTGTTGCGATACCAGGTATTGCGTACGGAAGAACAACACGGTAAATTGTTTGCCACTTTGTTGCACCAAGACCATAAGATGCTTCTTTTAGTTCGTTTGGAACAGCACGTATCGCCTCTTGAGCGGCTACAATTACCACCGGGAGAACAAGTAAAGCCATTGTAAAACCAGCGGCTAATACACTGTTTCCAAATCCAAAGACACGAACAAAAATGGTCAACCCTAGAAGGCCGAATACAACGGAAGGCACGCCGGCTAAATTTGAAATATTCATTTGAATCCAGCGAGTCAACGCGCTTTTCTTTGCATATTCTTCCAAGTAAATAGCTGTACCGACTCCCAGGATCGCGGCTGTAGGAATGACTACGCTCATCATCCAAAGTGTACCGATAACGGCTGCTTTAATTCCAGCTTGTTCAGGACGGCGAGAAGCAAAATTTTGAAAAAAGTCCCACGATAAATAAGGAGCACCCTGTGAAATGATACGATAAAGCAGGACAACTAAAATAATGGATGTAAAGATCGTTGCTGTCAAGAAAATTCCTTTGACAACTTTGTTTTTCATCAGGCGGCCGTCAATACGGCCCACCATTTCTTCTGATTTAACCCGAGCAGTGTTTTCCATCAGTATTCCTCCCTAAAGCGCTTCGAGATGAATTGAGCAAGTATGTTCATCAAAAGGGTGAAAACAAACAGTGTAAAGCCGACTGAATAAATACTGTAGTAAATAGTCGTGCCAAATCCTGCATCACCAGTTGTGACTTGTACGATGTAGGAAGTCATTGTTTGTAAAGATGATGTTAAATCTAAGGCTGCTGATGGGGTTGAACCCGCTGCAATAGATACGATCATCGTTTCACCGATAGCGCGGGAAACGCCAAGAACGATTGACGCAAGAATACCGGAAAGCGCCGCAGGAAAAATGACTTTTGATGCTGTTTCCCATTTTGTTGATCCGAGTGCTAGCGCACCTTGTCGAACTGACTCAGGAACTGAAGAAAGAGCATCTTCTGACAGAGATACGATAGTTGGAATGATCATAATCCCAACGACAAGACCAGGACTGATGGCATTGAATAATTCGAGCGAGGGAAACAATTGACGCAAAAGTGGTGTAACGAATGTTAAAGCAAAAAAGCCATAAACAATCGTCGGCACACCAGCCAATACTTCTAGAATTGGCTTCATTATTTTACGCGTGCGTGCACTTGCGTACTCACTTAAGTACAAAGCTACTGCCAGGCCAATTGGAATGGCAAATAAAGAAGCAATTAACGTTATTTTTAACGTTCCCAATACAAGCGGCCAAATACCATAAACGGGATCGGTCCCCGAGAATGGATACCACTCTTTTGCTGTAAAAAATTCGACAATAGAGACATCACCAAAAAAAGTAATCGTTTCAAAAATCAATGTTAACACAATGCCGAGTGTTGTTAAAACAGAAACGGCAGCCATAATGAATAAAACGACTGGTATTACTTTTTCACTTCTGTTCAAAAAGCCGCTATTGTATTTTTTCTCAAGCAGCTGCTGAACCGGACTGAGTTCTTTGTTTGTTGTTTTCAACCCGTTTGCTCCTTTCAACCCATGTACACCAATAGGAAGCACTGCTCCTATTGGTGTATTTTTCTTTATCCGCTTTTTGATCCAGTGACAATTATTTTAAACTGTTGCTTATTTCAAGCCTTCAAGTGTTTTAAGCTGTTCTGTGTATTTCTCTTCTGGAAGAGAAACATAGCCTACATCTTCCGCCAGCATTGCTGCATTTTCTAGTGTAAATTGTGTGTAAGCTGCTACTGCTTCATCATCTTTAATCGCCGCATTGCTTACATATGTGTACAATGGACGTGAAAGTGGCTCATACTCACCGCTCTCAATTGTTTCAGCATTTGGTTCAACAGCCGTGCCTTCTCCGTTAACAATTGGTACAACTTTTAAATTATCTTTGTTTTCAAGGTAGTATGCATAACCAAAATAACCGATTGAATTTTTATCTCCTGTTACACCCTGTACAAGAACGTTGTCATCTTCAGAAAGTGTAGCCGACTTGTCGATTTGGCCGCCATCAAGAATTACTTCATCGAAATAATCGAATGTGCCGGAATCTGTACCTGGAGAATAGAATTTAATTTCTTCTGCCGGCCAGCCTTCGCGAATATCAGACCATTTTTTTACCTGGCCGTTATCAAGCCACATTTTTTTAAGTTCATCTACTGTTAATTGATCTACCCAGTCATTGTCTTTGTTAATGACTACAGACAACCCATCGTAAGCAAGCTCTAGTTCTGTAAAATCAACACCCGCTTCTTCAAGGGCTTTTGTTTCTTCTTCTTTAATTGGACGAGATGCATTACTCATTTGTGTTTCGCCAGCAATAAACTTTTCAAACCCGCCGCCTGTTCCAGATAATCCGACTGTTACTTTTACATCCGGCTGTTCAAGCATAAACTCTTCAGCTACTGCTTCAGCAATCGGATAAACTGTTGATGAACCATCGATTGAGATTTCGCCTTGAAGCTGCGCATCACCTGCGTCTGTTTGTCCTTCTGCGTCATCCCCTGTTGCTGCTCCATTATCAGCATTGTTTCCGCATGCACCCATTACAAGCGCCGATCCTAGTAGTGCTGATAGTGTGAGAACTTTGACTGGTTTCATTCTTCATTTCCCCCTGCAAGTTTGTTTTTTTTGTTGTTTGCTACACTGAATACAATAAAGGATGAGTATTAATAAGGTTTTAATGAAATGTTAAGGTTTTGTAAATCACGCACGATTTCTTGAAATATTTGTTGATTTTTATCATTGAAAGCGATTACTATTATTTAGTAATGGCTCTCTTATTTTTTAAACACCTTCCTTTAATTTTTAAAGAGTCATTTAACCCATCCAAGCAGGTATAATATTTCAATAAAAGAGCCTTTCCGTTAAAGTAAACGGAAAGGCTCTTTTTTATTCATCCTTTAATTCCTCTGTTTCAGAGTTCTCTGTGTCTGTTTTTGTCACAATTTCCTGGTCAATAACAGCCTGTGCTGGTTTTTGACTGGCTCTTTCTTTCTTCAGCTCAAAATATTTATCCATTGCCCGGCGACCGATATCATGGTTAATATGACTGGAGCTCGAGCCTTCATACGCCCAAGGGACTACTACGGCCATTGCAACTTCCGGATTGTCATACGGAGCATATCCAACCAGTGTAACGTTCCAGGTCATCTGGTGCTCGCCTTTCTTTTTTAGCGGTCCGTCGTATACACCTTCAGCTGTTCCTGTTTTAGCTGCCATTTTATACGGTGCATCGCCGAAATACTTTGTCGCTGTGCCTTCAGAGGCCTGTGCGACAAGACGAAATCCTTCCTGTACCTGCTCAATCCAGCCCGGTTCCAGCTTCAATGTATTTAGCACATGCGGCTCAATTTCTTCCGCAATCGGCCCAATTGTATTGGTGGAAGAAACCGGTTCTCTGATTTCTTTTACAATATGCGGCTGCATGCGATAGCCGCCGTTTGCAATAGTGGACACGTACTGTGCAAGCTGCAGCGGTGTGTACGTATCAAACTGGCCAATAGAAAAGTCGAGAATTTTACCGGGCTGGTCGATAAAGCCTTTGTAGCCTGCTTGCTCGTTCGGCAAATCAATACCTGTTTTCACCCCAAGACCAAATTGGCTAAAATATTTCCGCATTGTTGGAAAAGCGTCATCGTTGATTTTCAAACTGCCATTTGGCACGTAACTGGCGCCTCCGATTTCCATCGCTGTTTTAAACATGTATACATTGGACGAGCGCATTAGCGCGTACGTGTCACTGATCCCAAATGCGCCTCCCCGGTTAAACCAGGAGCTTTTTGGATTTGTGCCGGCAAACTTCAACGGTTCATCTACAATGTATTCACCCGGTTTGTTGACACCGGTCATATACCCTGTTAGGATTGTTGCTCCTTTTACAGCAGAACCCATTGCATAAGAAGTAGTCATATTGCCCAGTGCAAAGTCATAAATTTCCGCTTTTCCGTCTACCACTTCGTACTTTTTGCCGGCCATCGCCAGCACTTCACCTGTGTTTGGATCCATCATCGTTACGAATGCCCGGTCTAAAAGCGGATGGTAGCTTGATTTTGATTTTCTTAACTCTTCTTCAATAATTTGCTCCACTGCTGTCTGAAGGTCCATATCGATCGTTAACACAAGATCTTTCCCGCGCTGTCCTTCAGTAATAATCTCGGAATCTAAAATATTGCCCGATTTGTCGGTTACATTTTTCATCTTGGTTTTCTGGCCGCGCAGTACATCCTCATACTGGTACTCCAGATAGCTTTTTCCTACCCGGTCATTGCGGCTGTATCCTCTGGCCAAATAGAAGTCAGCCATTTCTTTTGGGAGCCCCTCTTTGGAGGAGGAAATATTGCCGAGCACCGTTTTTAACGTGCCGTCATACGCATAAGAGCGTTCCCAGTCCGTTGTTGTATTCACACCTGGAAGAGACGATAGATTTTCGCTTACTACGGCATATTCGACATCCGTTACATTTTCGTTTTTAACAATTTGTGGAGTTTGTGCATAACCGGCTGTAAACTCTCGGTAGATGGCCAGCACTTCCAGCTCCGCATCGGTCAGCTCCTTTAAATCGTTTTCTGTAATTCGATCCAGCTGCATGTCATAAATTTCATCTTCTGATAGCTTGTCCTCTTTGTAATCAGCCCATTCAGCATCCGTTATTTTGGCTTCTGCTTTTTTAGGATGCTTCGTGATCCAAAAATCTTTTTTGTCACGCTCTGTTACTTGATCAGTCTCTTTCTCGATCAACTGAGCCAGCTTTTCCGCTGTTTTCATCATATCCTCTGGATCCGCGTTAGAGGCCCGCGTATAAGTAATAGCGTTTTGCGGCATATTGTCTACAACAACTTGGCCATAGCGGTCATAAATTTTACCACGTGGCACGCTCGTATTCACCGTCACATCTTCTGTTCGTTCAATTTTACGCTGGTAGTCTTCTCCCTGGACAATTTGTACAATGCCCAGGCGAAATATCAGAGCCGAAAACAATAGGAAAACCACAAAAAACAGCATGTTCATTCGAAAAGGCACATGTGTTTTTTTCTTTCTATTCGCTTTTTTCAACCGCCTAACCCTTTCTTCGATTCATTTACTCTACTATTCATTGTATCGAAATCTATGTTTTTTTGCCACCAAAAAACCGGCCCGATAATCGGACCGGCTTTTTTTCAGGCATTTTATTAAAGAGCTGCTTCGTAACGTTTTGATACTTCATCCCAGTTTACTACATTCCAGAATGCTGCAATGTAATCCGGGCGACGGTTTTGGTAGTTCAAGTAGTATGCATGCTCCCAAACATCAAGACCAAGAATTGGAGTTTTGCCTTCCATGATTGGTGAGTCCTGGTTTGGTGTGCTTGACAGGTCAAGTTCACCGTTTGCAACAGAAAGCCATGCCCAGCCAGAACCGAAGCGTGTAGCGCCTGCTTTTGCAAATTCTTCTTTGAACGCATCAAAGCTTCCAAATTTCGCATCAATCGCTTCTGCAAGTTTACCTGTTGGCGCGCCGCCACCGTTTGGTGAAAGAAGCTGCCAGAAAAGCGAATGATTTGCATGACCGCCGCCATTGTTGCGCACAGCTGTGCGTGCAGATTCAGGAACTGCATCTAAATTAGCAATCACTTCTTCTACTGATTTAGAAAGAAGTTCTTCATTTCCTTCTAGAGCTGCATTTAAGTTTGTAACGTACGTGTTGTGATGTTTGGTGTGATGGATGTTCATCGTTTCTTTGTCGATGTGGGGTTCTAGTGCGTCATACGCGTAAGGTAGCTGTGGTAGTTCAAAAGCCATTGTTTAATTCCTCCCAAAATAAAGTGATTTACTTAACATAGATAAGATTAACAAAATTGTGAACATGGCGCAATGATTATGCCCACAAGAAAAAAATCAAATGTGCACAGCTGAAAACGATGCTTTAATGGCTGCCCAGTGTCCATAGTTTAAGGACACTTATTTAAAAAGAAGCCGTCATTGTGACGGCTTCTGCTTCTTACTTATAAATTACGAATACCGAGAACGGCTTCTGCCACATTTACCGCATGGTCACCCATACGCTCTAAGTTTGAAATAATGTCTACAAAAGCAATGCCTGCCTGTCCTGTACACTTTCTTTCATTCAAACGCAGAATGTGCTGTTTGCGGAGTTTCCGTTCCATTTTGTCAATCAATTCTTCGTCCTCTGTTACTTCACGTGCAAGATTCAGGTCATTGGCATCCAGTGCACGAATTGCTTTCGAAACAGTTTCTATCGTCAGTTTAAACATTTCGTCAAGGTCCGCAGCTGCCTGGCCTGAAATGACCACTTTATTTGCTTGTTGATACTCCACCAATTCGCATACATTTTCTGCATGGTCCCCGATTCTTTCAATATCGCGAACAGCATCTAATAAAGTGGAATGCTTTTCTGATTCTGCAGAGCTCAATTGCTTTGCGCCAACCTGCACCAGATAATCAGTAATTTTTTGATCAAGATTATCAATTGCTTCCTCAATTTGCTCTGCATTTAAAGCATGCTTTTGTTGTCTTGTTTTTAAATACTCGTGTGTTTCCTCCATGCCTTTAATCGCAAATTTCCCCATACGAACGACCTCTTCTTTTGCCTGGCTTAGCGCAATAGATGAAGATTGTTCAATAAAAATCGGATCTAAGTGCTGCGGCTTATATTCAATAACCGTATCTTTTCCCGGAATAAGCTTTGTTACAATCGCCGCAAGTACAGCTACAAATGGTAATTGAATGAGCGTATTGGTTACGTTGAAGGTGCCGTGTGCAAAGGCAATCGTCATTTCTGGATTGAGTCCCAAAGACTGCTGCAAATAGCTTATAAAAGCTGTATAAAGCGGCAAAATAATCAAGAAGATGATCGTACCAATAATATTGAATAATACATGTGTCGCAGCAGCTCGTCTAGCTGCAACAGATGCACCAATTGAAGCAAGCACCGCCGTAATAGTCGTCCCAATGTTGTCTCCAAATAAAACAGGAAGAGCAGCATCAAGATTAAGAAGCCCCTCAGCAAAAAGACCCTGCAAAATACCAATTGTGGCACTAGAACTTTGAACAATTACCGTAAAGAGCGTACCAACGACAACTCCTAAAATAGGACTTGACGCCATGCTGACCGTTAAATCGTGGAACGATTCAAGGCTGCGAAGCGGCTTCATTCCTCCACTCATCAGTTCTAGGCCATAGAAGAGTGAACCAAACCCAAAAACAATTCGTCCAATATTGCTTGTTTTTTTGTTCTTAAAGAAGAAAATAAGGATGGAGCCAAGTGCAATAACCGGGAGGGCATATTCACCAATATCAATACCGATGATAAATGCTGTAATAGTCGTCCCAATATTTGCACCCATGATCACGCCTATTGCTTGTCTAAGCGTCATAAAACCAGCACTAACCAGTCCTACTGTAATGACTGTTGTACCAGAACTACTTTGAATCAACACAGTTACCAAGATCCCGGCTAAAACGCCCATTAACGGGTTTGTCGTAAACCGATCTAAAATATCACGAAGACGGTCGCCAGCTGAAGCCTGCAGGCCATCTCCCATTTGCTTAATTCCATACAAAAATATACCTAGTCCTCCAAAAAATTGAAACAGCATTTCTTGGATATTAATGTCCATTTTTTCAGCTCCACTCAGATGTTTTCGACAAAATTCTCCCTAATTATGAAGAATACATGTATTTAAAGTAAAGGCCTTATCCTCAAAATTTACATTTGATTAATAATCACGCTCATTTATTACATTTATGTTACAAACATTAACTATTGTAAATGGAATCTTCTAGATTATTAATAGTCCTTTCTATATAATAAACGGTGATTTCTTTTAGAAAGGATGGTATTTATATGTCATTACTCAAACGATTCAGCAAGAGTTTATACTCGCCAAAATATATTGCCGCTTTTCGATTCGAAAGCATCGGAAAGACAATCACCTATGTATTTTTTCTTTCTTTTATTATGGGTCTGCCAGCTTTTTGGACATCTTTTATATATGTATCTGCAGATGCCAGCTGGGCAGCAGAAGAGATGAAGAAACTATTCCCTTTTACAGCCGTTCACCAGGACCAGCCGATAAACAAAGTTATTTTTTTGCTTACTGCCCTTTTTTCCTATTATGTCTTTCTTTCATTTACATTATTTTTAAAAATAATGTTATTTGCTTTAATCGCCTTTATATTGGTTTTATTTTTAAAAAAGCGTGGAGAATACCGACACCTCTTTAGAATAACTGCTTACTCTCTGACCTTGCCGCTTTGTTTAACGGTATCAGCCGACATAATTGGCCTGACATTCCTATCTACTTATTGGATTGACTGGCTGCTTGTTCTTCTCATAATTCTTTTTTCCATCCGTTATCTTCCTCCTGCAAAGGTAAACGGAATTGTTGTCTGAACAGCCGTTCCTCTGATAGAATGGAACAGATATGATAGTTAGATTAACTTTTAAAGGAGCGAATCACCATTGAGTGAAATCACCCACCGCACGAAAACCCGTCCAGTGAAGGTTGGCAATTTAACGATTGGCGGAAACGACCAGATCGTTATTCAAAGTATGACGACTACAAAAACACACGATGTTGAAGCAACGGTTGCTGAAATAAACCGACTCGAAGAAGCAGGCTGTCAAGTCGTCCGTGTCGCGGTCCCTGATGAGCGTGCTGCAGACGCCCTCGCAGCAATCAAGAGCCAGATTAATCTTCCGCTCGTTGCTGATATTCATTTTGATTATAAATTGGCGCTTAAGGCGATTGAAGCAGGTGTTGATAAAATCCGCATCAATCCCGGCAACATCGGACGCCGTGAAAAGGTAGAAGCTGTTGTAAATGCGGCTAAAGCAAAAGGCGTACCTATTCGTATTGGGGTTAATGCGGGAAGCTTAGAACGTAAAATCCTTGAAAAATACGGCTATCCGACGGCAGATGGCATGGTTGAAAGTGCGCTTCACCATATTAAAATTTTAGAAGACCTTGATTTCCATGATATCATCGTTTCCATGAAAGCATCCGATGTAAACCTCGCTATTGAAGCGTATGAAAAAGCAGCTAAAGCATTTGATTATCCACTTCATCTAGGAATTACAGAATCTGGCACTCTTTTTGCGGGAACGGTAAAAAGTGCTGCAGGTCTTGGAGCTATCTTAAGCAAAGGAATCGGGAATACGCTTCGTATCTCATTAAGTGCCGACCCGGTTGAAGAAGTGAAAGTAGCACGCGAGCTGCTGAAATCATTTGGCCTGGCTGCCAATGCTGCTACGCTCATTTCATGCCCAACATGCGGCCGCATCGAAATTGACTTGATTGCGATTGCGAATGAAGTAGAAGAGTATATTTCAACGATTAAAGCGCCGATTAAAGTAGCTGTTCTTGGCTGCGCTGTAAACGGCCCTGGAGAAGCACGTGAAGCAGATATTGGCATTGCTGGTGCACGCGGTGAAGGTCTTCTTTTCCGCCACGGTAAAACAGTTCGAAAGGTACCTGAGGAAACAATGGTAGAAGAATTGAAAAAAGAAATCGATCTTATTGCTGAAGAATATTACCGCAAACAAGCACTTGCGGCCCAACAATGATCACGATGAAAAAAAAGCGCTTTGGCATTGACATAGATGGAACGGTAACCTGTCCGTCAAGCCTCGTTCCATTTATTAATGAATCATTTTCTTTAAATATCACCCTTGATGATATTAAAAAGTATGATCTTTCAGACGCTCTAAACATTTCTCCTGATAAAATGCGGGACTGGTTTGATAAAACAGAACCAGCTATTTATACCGCTTCCCCTCTAGCAGAGGGAGCAGACAGCATTTTGGCGAAATGGCAAAAAAGCTTCCATCTGCTTTTCATCAGTGCAAGACGAAAGCATCTTTTTGATATTACCGAGCAGTGGTTTCAAAACAAGCAGATTCATTATGATCATATTGAGCTAATCGGCTCTCATGACAAGGTTGAAGCTGCAAAACGGCATCAGGTTGATATTTTCTTTGAAGACAAGCATGATAATGCCGTTACGCTGGCAGAAGAGCTGCATATTCCAGTGGTTTTATTTAATACACCTTATAATCAAGATCCCATTCCTGATCGTGTCGTACGCGTGAATAATTGGCATGAAGCGGATTTATGGATTCAGCAGTGGCTTGAACAAGGCGAAATCCGACCGCTTATACACATATAAAAAAGCGTGGCCAAAAGAAATTCTTTTGGTCACGCTTTTTTTGTACACATTTCACACTTTCCATACACTTCAAATTTATGGCCGGTGATTTCACAGCCAGCTAGTTCCTCCACGTTATTCATTGGACACATATTAATTTCCTTTGTTTTCCCACATTCCATGCAAATAAAATGATGATGATGATGATTATGTGAGCAGGCAAAACGGAAATGCCGCTCACCCGATAATTCTGTTTCTTCCAAAATATCCATCTCAGTAAAAAGTGCTAAATTCCTGTAAATTGTATCAAAGCTAAGGCCTGGATAGTCCCCCTTCATTTCTTCAAGCACATCTTTTGCTGTTAAATATTTATCCTGCCTTGCAAACAGTGCCAGCATTTCTTCCCGCTTTCCTGTTTGCTTGTAGCCTTTTTCTTTCATGATTTCCATCGCTTTTGTTAAGTTCATGATGGACCCCTCTTTACTAGTTTTTCTCTTTTTTCCATAAAATTACACCAAGCAAGATCATAATGGACGTTACGACAATTGTGCCGCCGGGTGCTAGGTCAAGATAAAACGCACTGATCAAGCCAGTAATAACGGAAATTTCCCCGAATAAAACGGACAGCCAGATGGTTTGCTTGAATCCTTTAGCAATCCGCATAGCCGCGGCAACAGGAAGCGTCATCAGGGCTGATACAAGCAAAACACCAACAATCCGCATAGAAACGGCAATTACAAGCGCTGTTAACACAATAAAAGCCAGGTGTACGGCTTTAGCCGGGATGCCCGATGCTTTTGCATACTCTTCATCAAATGATAAAACAAACAATTCTTTATACAGTAAGCACACGGTAATAAAAACAATGATACTGATTCCGATGACAGCGTAAAGGTCATTCCGGCTCACTGCGCTGACACTGCCAAACAAGTAGCTGAATAAATCTGTATTAAAACCGTCTGCAATGGAAATAAAAATAACCCCGAGCCCAATCCCTCCGGACATCATAATAGGGATTGCTAGCTCTTGATAATGCTTATATACGCTTCGCAGCCTTTCCACTAGCAGAGAGCCGCCAACGGAAAAAACCATTCCAAAGTAAAGCGGATTTACAGCGGAAAGTGCCGGGAAGGTTTGTCCAAGAAGCAGGCCTGCCGCAATTCCAGAGAGTGTAACATGGCTTAGTGCATCTGCAATTAAGGACAGCCGCCGCACGACTATAAATGCACCGAGCAGCGGTGCGATCACACCGATAATCGCACCGGATAAAAATGCGTTCTGCAAAAATTCATAGGTAAAAATAGCTTCTATCATAATGGTCTTCCCTTCAGTGATCGTGATGATGATCAAGCAGGCGGATGCCATGTCCATATAAATCGGATAATTCTTGCTCATCAAGTTCTACAAATTGCTGCATACTGCCGTGGAAATGAAGATATTTATTCAAACAGGCTACATGGGTTACTTTATCGGTAATGGCACCAATATCATGCGTGACAAGCAGCAGCGTCATCTCCAGGTCATGATTCAAATGTGTAAGCATATGATAAAAAGATTCGACATTTTGACTGTCTACTCCGACCGTTGGCTCGTCCAAAATTAAAACGGATGGATTCGATACAATCGCCCGGGCAATAAACACACGCTGCTGCTGGCCGCCTGATAAATCACCGATATTACGTGTTAAGAAGGACTCCATGCCAACAGCGCGGACGGCCTGCTCCACTGCTTCTTTTTCTTTACGGCCTGGACGGCGAAACAACCCCATTTTTTTAACCAGTCCGCCCATTACGACTTCAAAAACGGTTGCTGGAAAGCCGGTGTTGAATGAGTTGGCTTTTTGTGAAACAAAACCAATCCGGTCCCACTCCTTGAATTTATCCTGCGGAACGCCAAACAGCTCTACGTTCCCTTCTTTAGCTTTTAATAAGCCTAATATAATTTTTAGTAATGTTGATTTCCCGGATCCGTTTGGCCCGACCAGGCCAACGAAGGCACCTTTTGGAATCGACAGATTGATTCGCTCGAGGACATTTTCGCGGTCATAACGAAAGTTCACATCGCGTATATCAATGACAGGCGGTTTTTCCTTCATATATAGAACTCCTTTAATTGTAAGAATGATTACGATTTAAACAATATCCAGTATACAGGATGGCCGCTCTCAAGTAAATGAAGTGATTTCGAGAAAGGAGTACGGTATGCAGCCTCTTCATCAAATGGTCAATCGTCGTGTTCAAACAATTACAAAAGCGGAGCTGATGGAACAAGCAAGAAAATTTCAAGTACCTTTAAATGAAAAGCAGGCAGACCAGTTTATTGACTGGCTTGCCCATCACGAAGTTGATTTGTTTTCTGAAGCAAAAAGGACCGAGCTCTTCCAGGCAGCTGAAAGGATTCTCGGTAAACGAGAAGCCGCAGCGCTTGAAAAAATGCTCCGTCCCTATATGCACTTCCTTAAGTTATAACGCCTGCTACAATTTTTTCCCTAATGCCTTCATCAAATTGCTTGCCGCGAAGCATGGCAATTTCCTGAAGGTATGGGGGTTTTTTTGTATTCTTATCTTCTCCTATATAAGGTGTTTCCAAAATTTTAGGAATATCGGTCAATTGTGGATGGTGCACGATATAGGACAGCGCATCAAAGCCAATATAGCCAAAGCCAATATTTTCATGCCGGTCTTTGCCAGCACCGCGCTCATTTTTGCTGTCATTGATATGCAGCACCTTCAAGCGGTCAATACCGATAATGCGGTCAAATTGGTCCAGCACTCCATCAAAGTCTTCTCGGACAGGGTAACCCGCATCATGTGTATGGCAGGTGTCAAAGCAGACCGACAGTTTATCGTTATGATTCACCATATCCATAATCATGGCGATCTCTTCAAACTGGCGGCCGCATTCCGTTCCTTTTCCCGCCATTGTCTCAAGGGCAATTTGAACAATTTGATCCTGCTGAAGCACTTCATTTAAGCCTTCCGCAATCTTTTTCAGTCCGGCTTCCGCTCCTGCACCTACATGAGCGCCCGGATGAAGAACGATCTGACTGGCACCGACAGCCGTTGAACGCTCTATTTCCATTTGAAGAAAATCTACCCCAAGCTGAAATGTTTCCGGCTTGATTGTATTACCAAGATTGATAATATAGGGGGCATGAACGACAATATCTATAATGCCGTTTTGCTCCATATGACGGCGCCCCGCTTCAATGTTCAAATCTTCAATAGGCTTTCTGCGCGTATTTTGAGGAGCGCCTGTATAAACCATAAAGGTGGTTGCCCCGTAAGAAACAGCTTCCTCACTGGCCCCAAGCAGCATTTTTTTGCCGCTCATTGAAACATGTGATCCAATTTTTAACATCCTTAAACTCCCTGTTACTTTTTATTGCGGGCGTCGATACGGCGCTGGCGTTTTTCAATTTTCGCTACTTCTATTTTCCGTTTCTTTTTATAGCCCGGCTTTACTTTTTGCGGGCGGCTTGTGACCGCTCTGACTTTCGGATTGATTGTATCTTCTTTTTTCTCCCGTTTTTTACGGCGATTACGATCAGCTGTCTCAACAATTTCTCCGCCTTTGATATCACCATTCGAAAACGTAATATCGCGTTTTTCCAGCTTTGCGATCGCATCTTCATCAGCGGGAAGGTAAACTGTAGCACAAATGCCGGATGCACCGGCACGGGCTGTACGGCCTGCCCGGTGAATGTAAAAGTCAAGATCCGCCGGCAGCTCATAATTGATTACATGACTGACGCCTTCGATATCAATACCGCGGGCAGCAAGGTCTGTTGCCACAATATAACGGTACTCAAGATCATGAACCTGCTTCATCATTTTTTTCCGTTCACGAGGCGGCAGGTCACCATGGATACGGCCGGTTTTCAAGCCTTTTGCCGCCAGCTTATCCGCTACCTCATCCGCTTTTTGCTTTGTGTTTGTGAACACAACAGCCAGATACGGATTAAATGCTTGCAGTAGATCGTAGACCACGTCTACTTTGTCACGGCTCTTTGCCGCTACAAGCAAATGTTCAATATTAGCAGCAGATGCGCGCTTTGGCTCAATGTGTACGTATTCCGGATTTTCCATGTATTTTTTCAAAAAAGGTTTTAGTTTTTGCGGAATAGTAGCAGAAAAAACAAACATGCCAAGCTCCTCTGGCATACCGGATGCAATTCGGTCTACGTCGTTAATAAAGCCCATATCAAGCATTAAATCGGCTTCATCTACAACGAGCATGCCCGCTTTGTGAACAGAAACGGCATTATCGCCAATAAGATCAGCAATTCTTCCCGGTGTTCCAACCATGATGTGTGGTGGGTTTTTCAGCCGCTCTATATCCCGTTTTTTATCCGTTCCTCCGACAAAATGACGGATTGAAATTTCTTCCTCTGATTCTTTTGCCACTTTTTGAAATGCCTGATAGATCTGCGTGGCTAGTTCACGTGTCGGAGCTGTAATGACAGCCTGCACTTCTTTTTTATCGGCTTCGATGCGGTTTAAAATAGGCAGTACGTACGAATGGGTTTTCCCAGTACCCGTTTGGGATTGTCCGATCGCGCTTTCCCCTTTTAGGATAAGCGGAATCATCTTACGTTGAATGGGCGTAGGCTCTTTGAAGCGCAGCGCTTCAATTCCTTTATAAATAAACGGCTTTAGGCCGTATTGTTCAAATGTATAGTTTGCCATATGGCATCCAATTCCTTTCACGTTCAAAGTTTATGCACGTTACGATAATATACTAAAAGCGTCAAGAAAGCAAAAGAAGGTTTACGCACATGATCTTTCCAATATGAATACGATAGAGAAAAAGGAAAGGGTGACTACGTTGCTGCCTCGATATGCACCGAATGCCAGACGTGGATTTTTTTACACTCCTCCCCCTCCTCCCCCGCCTGTTCAGCCAATGTCTCCGTTCTTGGGCACAGCCGCAAAATCAGGAAAATGGCTTGAACAAGCCAGACAGGTAATGGCGACGGCAGAACAAATGAGACCGCTGATTGATCAGTACGGACCACTTGTGAAAAATCTTCCTGCCATGTGGAAGCTTTATCGCGCTGTTCAATCTATGCCAGACCCTGACAGTCCTGGCAGTGGGCCGAAGCAGGAGGATGCTGAAACTACACCTCGGCCACGTGAAAAAAAGCAAACGGCCGAATCCGTTCCATGGTTTCCAGGCCGGCTTGAGTGATCGCTTTGTTTTCCTCCGTTTCTCCTTTATAATGGAGTAAGAAGTTGGAGGAGGATGCTGTATGAAGATAATAAAAATTTCACCCCGCGGCTATTGTTACGGTGTGGTTGATGCAATGGTCATCGCCCGTAATGCCGCTCTTGATAAAACATTGCCGCGTCCCATTTACATCTTAGGCATGATCGTTCACAACAAACATGTAACAGATGCTTTTGAAGCGGAGGGCATTATTACGCTTGACGGAAAAAATCGAAAAGACATTATTGAGCAGGTATCAGAAGGCACTATTATTTTTACCGCTCATGGCGTTTCGCCAGAAGTACGGGAAATTGCCCGTCAGAAAAATTTAACAACGATCGATGCAACCTGTCCGGATGTTACGGTTACCCATGACTTAATTCGGGCTAAAAAAGCAGAAGGCTATCATGTTATTTATATTGGAAAAAAAGGCCATCCGGAACCAGAAGGGGCGGTTGGTGTTGCACCGGAAATCGTTCACCTTGTTGAAAATGCGGATGATGTAAGTGCATTGAAGATGACGAATGATAAAATTATCGTTACCAATCAAACAACGATGAGCCAGTGGGATGTTATTGATATTATGGATGCGATCAAGGAAAAGTATCCGCATGCTGAAATGCATAAAGAAATTTGTCTTGCTACACAAGTGCGCCAGGAAGCGGTGGCTGAACAAGCTGGCGAAGCCGATGTACTTATTGTAGTCGGAGATCCGAAAAGTAATAATTCAAACCGGTTAGCACAAGTATCGATTGAAATTGCCGGGACAACGGCATACCGGGTATCTGACGTTTCTGAAATTGATATTGAATGGCTGAAAGATGCCGAAACAGTGGCTGTAACGGCTGGCGCTTCTACTCCGACACCAATTGTCAAAGAAGTGATCCAATTTTTAGAATCATTTGATCCGAAAAATGAGGCAACCTGGATGCGCGAGCGTAAAGTACCGCTTGAGAAAATTTTGCCTAAAGTAAAAAAATCCACATTAACAACTCGCTGAAACAGCAAAGCAGCTCCCTCTCGGAGCTGCTTTTAATTATACAAATTGAAATGGATCTGTTTCCACAGCAGAAGCCACAAACTCAACAGCCCATTTTTGACTGACTGCCTGCTCGCTAAGAATAGCTGCTACGCCCTTTTTCATGACTTTCTCTACGTTATGTCCTGGGTCAACAACAGCCAGTCCTTCAGCGTCTGCATCGTGTGCCGTATGATAATAGAAATCACCTGTCACATATACATCTGCTCCCTTTCGCAGCGCCGTCTGCCAGTATTTATTGCCATCTCCGCCCAGCACCGCTACTTTTCGAACAAGGCGTGTCATGTCACCAACCACTCTTACTCCACCGGATTGCAGTGATTCTTTTGTATGCTTAGCAAACTGCTCAAGTGTCATTTCCTGCGGCAGCAGGCCGATACGGCCAAGTCCAAGCTGTTCTCCCTTATTTTGAAGAGAATAAATATCGTAAGCAGCCTCTTCATAAGGATGGGCTTTGAGCATGGCTTTGAGCACTTTTCTCTCTATGTGAGCAGGATAAATCACTTCAATTTTTTCTTCCGATACTATTTCTCGTTTTCCGCCCGTTTCACCGATAAAAGGCTCGGCTTCCTCTCCCGGCTGAAAACGCCCTTCTCCCTGTTGAGAGAAAGAACAGTTTTGATAATTCCCAAGCGCTCCGGCACCTGCTTTGCCGAGCGCCTCTCTTACGGCTTCAGCATGATCAAGCGGCACAAAAACAGCCAGCTTTCTCAGCTCTTCAGCCGTTGTAGGAACAAGCACTTCAGTATTCGTCAGGTTAAGAGCAGACGCAAGCAGATCATTTACTCCGCCTTTCGCTACATCCAGATTTGTATGGGCAGCGTATACCGCTATATCATGCTTAATCAGTTTTTCAATGACTCGCCCTGCTGTCTGCTCCATTTGAATAGAACCGAGCGGACGGTAAATAAGTGGATGGTGGGCAATAATCAAGTCAATGTTTTCTTCGATCGCTTCATCAACGACGCTTTCAAGAACATCCAGCGCAATCATGACTTTTTGACAAGGCTTGTTTAACCGGCCGATCTGTAATCCGACTTTGTCTCCTTCCATGGCATAGGACTTTGGTGAAAATCGTTCAAAAAGTCCTATGATCTCATGTCCGTTAGGCGTTTTCATTCATTATCACTTCCTCAATCCACTGTTTTTTTTGCTGCAGCTCACTTTTTTTCTTTTCCGTGCCCTCTGTGTGCTGTGCATCTACTAAACGGCTGAGAACGTGGTTAACCTGGTCAAGTTCCCGCTGCCATTTCAACCGAAAGGCATTGTTTTGCTGTTTCATCAATAATGGACCAAAAAGCAGTTCTTTCGGTGACAAAGCACGTGATGAGCCGGCTATAGCGGCAATCACCTCATACAATTGGCCATCTTCTTCTAAAATGGCTTCTTGTTCAATCGTCCATCCATTTGCATTCAGCCATTCCCGCACTGCATGGCCGGCTATATTAGGCTGCAGAACCAGCCTTGGGATGCCATCGAGCTTCGCTTTTCCTTCTTCTAAAATAGAAGCGATCAGGGGGCCGCCCATTCCGGCAATCGTAATACACTCTACTTCCCCCGCTTCAAGTACAGCCAGTCCATTTCCTTTACGAACATCGACTTTTTCTGATAATCCTTCTGAGAGTACCTGCCGCCTTGCAGACTGAAAAGGCCCTTCAACCACTTCTCCCGCAATAGCCCGATCTATCAGGTTTCTTTTTACCGCATAACAAGGCAGATACGCGTGATCCGAACCAATGTCTGCCACTGTTCTGGCTGGTGTAATAAACGAAACCACCGTTTCGAGTCTTTTTGATAATTGATTACTATTCATATATGTCACCGCTTTTTATTAAAATTCTTCCCTATCTTATCATATTTCCACAAAAAAAGGCCTTTGTATATGCAAAGGCCTTTTTCAAATTCTCTATTTAATTTCCGCTACCCATGCGGCCATTGCTTCGGCATTTTCCTGGGGAACAAGCCCTGGCGGCATGCCGCCTTTACCGTTTACAACAATATCCTGGATTTCCTCCTGGGAAAGCTTTTCTCCTACACCAACCAGCGATGGGCCTGCGCCGCCTTCATAGCTGCTGCCATGACAGCTGATACAAGCGGACTTATAATGGGCCTCCGGATCAAATTCGCCCCCTGCGGCCGTTTCGCCGCCACCTTCTTCAGCCGCTTTTTCTTCTTCAGCGATTTCTTTTGCGTTATCGATTCCATCTAACGACAAAAAGAACATCAATCCGAGTCCGAATACTGCAATTAATAAAAATGGAATTAACGGATTACGATTCATGTTTTTCCCCTCCCCTTATGTACGAATAAACTGAAAAGTATAAACACTTACCATTTTACTTGAAAAAAACAGTTAGGAAAAGGCTTACTTTGAAGTTTTTCCCCCTGTTGTAATTCCGTCACAAATTAGCCCTTTAGCCAGAAAAAGAAAAGTACTAAAAAGCCCAATCCACCAGAAATGGAAAAGTAAAATAATTTTAGTTTTATGCCTGTAAAAATCCAAAGCAGGCAATTGACGGCTAACAGTCCATATAACGTATAAGAATTATTTCTGAAAGCCTGCACATTTAGTTCAAGCGAAAGCAGCAGCAGTATAAGCGCAGCCCCTAAAAACAGGATAGGTGCCAATACTTTTTGGCGGGAGAAGTAAATAGCTAACAGTAACATAATTCCGACAAAACTTGTCAAAATCACTGTTTGCAAAAGAAAAGACAATTCCGTAAAATAGAGAATACATACAGCAACTGGCAGTAGTAATAATGCTAGCAAAGCCGTTGTTAGATGAATGCTCCTTACCCTGGCTCTTCTACCTGCTTCCGTATATTCCGTTCCTTGTGTATAAAGCGCAAGTAAATAATCACAATAATGTGGAGGCAGCATATGATTGTCTTTCCAGAGAAGTATTTCCTGAATAATAATATCTTTTTTATTCTGTTTCACCCTGCGTCACACCCCAATACACAATACTATTCGCGATAAAGAAGGATTATCCTGCTTTTTTGCACGAAAAAAAGCCGGGAAAACCCGGCCAAAGTTTGGTTTATTCCAAAAAGTCTTTTAAACGTTTGCTACGGCTTGGATGACGAAGCTTCCGAAGCGCTTTTGCTTCAATTTGACGAATGCGCTCGCGTGTAACACCGAACACTTTACCCACTTCCTCCAGTGTTCGTGTTCGTCCATCATCCAGACCGAAACGAAGACGAAGAACATTTTCTTCCCGATCCGTAAGTGTATCTAAGACGTCTTCCAGCTGCTCTTTCAGCAATTCGTAAGCCGCATGCTCAGACGGAGAAGTCGCTTCCTGATCTTCAATAAAATCGCCAAGGTGCGAATCATCTTCTTCCCCGATTGGGGTTTCAAGCGAAACAGGCTCTTGAGCAATTTTTAAAATTTCACGCACTTTCTCTGGTGTTAAATCCATTTCTTCGGCGATTTCTTCCGGCGCTGGTTCCCGCCCAAGATCTTGAAGAAGCTGCCGTTGTACACGAATTAATTTGTTAATGGTTTCAACCATATGAACCGGAATCCGGATTGTTCGTGCCTGGTCGGCAATCGCACGCGTAATTGCCTGACGAATCCACCATGTTGCATACGTACTGAACTTAAAGCCTTTACGGTAATCAAACTTTTCAACGGCTTTAATAAGACCCATGTTCCCTTCTTGAATCAAATCAAGAAACAGCATACCACGTCCTACGTAACGTTTTGCAATGCTGACTACAAGACGAAGGTTTGCTTCTGCTAGGCGGCGCTTTGCTTCTTCGTCACCTTCTTCAATGCGGTGAGCCAGTTCAATTTCTTCTTGAGCAGACAAAAGATCAACACGGCCAATTTCTTTTAAGTACATACGGACCGGGTCGTTGATTTTCACTCCAGGAGGAACGCTCAAATCGTTTAAATCAAATTCCTCGTTTTCCTTTTCCAGCTCCTGAAGATTTGGATCACCATCATCATTGCTTTCTTCTTCCTCTACAAGCTCTACTCCCTGTTCTGTAAGGGATTCATAAAATTCATCGATTTGACCGGAATCCACCTCAAATGAAGCCAATTTATCCGCAACGTAGTTGTACGTTAATTCTCCTCTTTTTTTACCTGTTTCAATAATAAGTTCTTTTGCTTTTTCAATTGTTAATTCAGCTTCTTTGGAACGTGTTGACTTTTCAGCCATTAGTCCCCCTCCTTCCAACTTCCTGGCAATCTAACGGGCGAGTTGTTTTTCAAGCGATATAATTTCATGTAAAATGCGGGCAGCCCCTACATAATCATGACGCTTTTCCGCTTCAATCCGCTCTCTTTTTTTCTCTTCGATTTCCAAACGGCGGTGTTGTTTTTGAATTTCTTTTACATAATCGGAAAGCTCTTCTTCACCCGGTTCTTCACTAACAGTTGTCAAGCTTATATCAACAGCGAGCCGCCTGAGCTGGCTATCCTGCAGCACCGATAAAAAAGATGCCATATCAGGTTCTGTTGTTTGTTCATAATACCCAAGTAAATACGTAAATAGTGCTTGATGTTCATCAATAGAAAATGAATCACCTTGAAGCATCATTCGTATGCGTTCTGACAGCTCAGGATTAGCCAGCATATGGGCCAGCAGCCTTCTTTCGGCTGTTTCATGCCTTGGATATTGCCGAATGGTCCTCTCACGCTGAGGTAAATGACCAGGCAATTCTTCTTTTTGAGGCGGCGAAATACGTGCCGGGCGCTTTTTTAAAAATAATGTTTTTTCCTGCTCCTGCAGCGCCTGCAATGACAATGAAAATTCATCAGCCAGCCGTCTTAAATAGTGGTCACGCTCTACTGCTTTTTTTAATCCCGAAATTTCTGTCAGCATTTCTTCAATATAGCGGAATTTTTGTTCATCATCCCTCATGTTTTTTCCGCGCTTTAAAAAGTCCATTTTAAATGCCATTAATGTAAGCGAAGAATCCTTTACATAAGCGGAAAAAGCATCAGGTCCTTTTTGTTTAATAAATTCGTCGGGATCGAGCTGATCCGGAAGAACGGTTACTTTAACTCCAATATCATGACTATCCAGCATATTAGCCGCTTTGTACGCGGCGTTTAAACCCGCCTTGTCTCCGTCGTAGCAAATAACCGCTTGATCGGAAACACGCTTTAACTGTTTGATATGCTCCTCGGTCAGTGCTGTGCCCATTACAGCTACCGCTTGATGAAAGCCGGCTCTTACCGCTGCAATTACATCGGCAAAGCCTTCAAAAAGGATAAATTGTTTTTGTTTTTTTATGGCTGTTCTTGCTGCATGAAAATGGTACAAAAGACTGCTTTTATGAAAAATAGGCGTCTCGGGTGAGTTTAAATATTTTGGCTGTCTTTGACCAAGGTCACGTCCTGAAAATCCGGATATACGTCCCCTTTGATCATGGAGAGGAAACATTACTCTGCCACGAAACCGATCAAAATACCGGCCGGTTTCTTCATTTTTAACCAGCAGGCCAGCCTGTTCCATTCGCTCAATAGAAAAACCACGCTTTTGAAGAATATTTAGCGCAAATTCAGGCTGTGGCAATGCCCAGCCAATTTGGAAACGATCAATATCCTCATCTGTAAATCCGCGCTCGTGTAAATAAGAAAGCGCGTCACGTCCTTCCTCTGTATTCAGGAGCAGGTGCCGGTAAAATTTCGCCATCAGTTCATGCGCCTCATACAGATCTGCATTCTCATCTGTTTTTATGGTTTCTTCGCTTTCTGATGGGGAAATATCCAGCTCAATTCCAGCACGGTCAGCAAGCCTGGCCGCCGCTTCCTGAAACGGAATCTGGTCGATTTCCATTAAGAAGGTAAACGCATTCCCCCCTGCACCGCAGCCAAAACAATGGTAAATTTGCTTTTCTGGCGATACGGAAAAGGATGGCGAGTTTTCGCCATGAAATGGGCATAAGCCGAAATAATTTCGGCCTTGCTTTTTCAGTTGAACGTACTCCCCGATTACATCAGCAATTTCAATACTCTGTTTAATTTGCTGAATCGTTTCTTCAGGAATTCTTCTGGACAAATAACATCACCAGCTGTAAAATCGTATTTTGTTTATTTATTCTACATACGTGGGTAGAATCCTTCTTTTCGCACAAAAGTTCGTCGAAAAGAACTTCTTACTGTGTGAACGCGGCCACATTAAAGGTTACATAGATAGTTTATTCTTTTGCAGGCAGGTCTAAACCTTTTCGCACACTTTTTATCACAATTTTTTATTATAGAACATTTCCATGAAAATGAAAAGTACATAATCAGTCGATTATGTACTTTTTCGGCTTCGATAAAGGCTCATGATAATATTCGCTGTTTCTTCCACCGCTTTGTTGGTTACATCGATGACGTCGCAGCCGATCTTTGCCGTAATCTCCTCGAAATAAGTGAGTTCTTTTTTAATACGCTCTACATCTGCATAACTGGCGCTGTCATCCAGCCCTAAAGAAATCAGCCGCTCGCGTCGAATAGAATTTAACTTTTCTGGACTAATTTTTAACCCAATACATTTTTCTTTCGGAATCGTAAATAACTCCTGTGGAGGGTCTACTTCCGGTACAATGGGTACATTTGCCACTTTTACGCGCTTATGGGCCAAAAACTGCGATAGCGGGGTTTTGGATGTGCGCGAAACACCAATTAAAATAATGTCTGCTTTCAACAATCCACGTGGATCACGCCCATCATCATACTTTACTGCAAATTCGATCGCATCCACTTTTTTAAAATAATCCTCATCCAGGCGCCGCACAAGCCCCGGCTCAAACAACGGCTGCAGCGTATACATGGATTCAAGCTGGTCCATGAGCGGACCGATTAAATCAAATACCTCTATATGATTTGCTTCAGCGGATTTAATCATGTATGCACGAATTTCCGGCTTGACGAGTGTATATACAACAATGCCCCCATCTTCTTTGGCCAGATTAATGACCTCATCAATGTGAGATGGATCCTCTACATATGGAAATCGTTTAATAATGGCATGAGGGCCGCTAAACTGGCTTAAAGCTGCTTTTGTGACAAGTTCTGCGGTTTCACCGACGGAGTCGGACACAATATAAATAATCGGATCATTCATACATGGTAGCCGCCTTTCTTTTATTGGTCATCTGTCAAGGATATAAAGGCGCGGGTAATAGTCGTTTTTGTGATGCGGCCGGTGACTTCCTGCCCTTTGTCAGTTTTTTTCACTACTGGCACACAGTCAATTTGTTTTTCAAGCAGTGTTTTTGCCACATCAAGAAGTAAATCATCCCGCTCACAAACAGCGATATTAGGCATCCGCGTCATAATAATATTGACGGGAAGGGAATTTAAATCCTGCTTACCGATACTGGCCCGAAGCAGATCTTTCCTTGAAAGAACCCCTGATAAGCAAAAGGACTCGTCCACTACAAATAATGTACCGACGTCTTCTAGAAACATTGTCACTATTGCATCATATACAGTTGATTGTTCCTTGACTACAATTGGTACTGCCTGAAAATCACGGACATGCAGCTTCATTAAGCTCTCTGTCATAAGCTGCGGGCCAGACTTTCCCGTGTAAAAATAGCCGACACGCGGACGCGCATCCAAGAACCCGGCCATTGTTAAAATAGCCAGGTCTGGACGCAATGTAGCACGGGTCAGGTTAAGCTGGTCCGCTATATTTTCTCCTGTAATCGGACCATTTTCTTTTACAATTTCGAGAATTTTTTCCTGCCGTTTATTTAGTTCGATTGTCTTCACCACCCCGTCAATATAAATCCCGATGTTTGATCTTGTATTTCTATTATAACTTATTTTTCCTGATTCAACAGCGGGCAGCACAGGATGGGCCGATTTATTTTACGAGAACAGCCGATACTTCTGCAAAATCAAGAATAAACCAGGCCAGCTGACTCATCATCGCTAAACGATTTTGTTTTAGTGCCTCGTCCTCCGCCATTACCATTGTGTTATCAAAATAGCCTTCAATGGCCGGCTTTAGAGAAGCAAGCAGGCTGAACCGGTCTTCTGCTGATGCTGTCTGGCTCCATTCGCTTTGCAGCTTTTCATACCCTTTGTACAAGTCAGCTTCTTGATCATTTTCAAACAATGAAGGGTTTACTGTGTGTTCACCCTCTGCTTTTCTGGAAATGTTGACGATCCGGCTCAACGCCTCCATCGTTTCTTTGAAATCTGCCTCTTCTTTATGCGTCATCAACACAGCTGCTGTTTCTTCCATATCGGAAAGCGTGCCTGCTTTTGTCAACACAGCATCAATAATGTCATATCGAATGCCTTTTTCTTGGAGAATGTGCTTGACACGAAGCGAGAAGAATGAACTGATTTCTTCCTGCAGTGTTTCGGCTGTTTTATCGCCTACATTATCTGCAAGCACTTCTTTGATCGCAGCAGAGATCACGTCTTCAAGCGGTACATTCCAATTTTGCTCAAGCATTGTCTGCACAATACCCGCTGCCTGGCGGCGAAGTGCATATGGGTCTTGAGATCCGGTTGGGATAATTCCAACTGCAAAGCAGGCAGCGATTGTATCGAGCTTGTCTGCGATACTGACCAATGCACCTGTTTTCGTTGCTGGAACAGCATCATCGGCTGAACGCGGCATATAATGCTCATTCACGGCCACAGCTACTTCTTCTTTTTCCCCTTTTTGACGGGCATACTTTTCACCCATCACGCCCTGCAGTTCCGGGAATTCGTACACCATTTGTGTCACAAGGTCAAATTTGCAAATTTCTGCCGCGCGGTCTGCCAGCGTTTTTACTTCGTCTGTTGCACCAATTAGCTGGGCGAGACCTGCTGTAATGCGGCGAATCCGGGACACTTTTTCTGACAGAGTACCAATTTTTTCGTGATATACAATTCTTTCTAGCTTTTGAAGAGAATCGGCAATCGGTGTTTTTTGATCTTCCTTATAAAAGAAATCGGCATCTGCTAAGCGGGCACGCAGAACTTTTTCATTGCCGCGCGCTACTTTTTCAATGGCATGGCTGTTGCCGTTACGAACCGTAATAAAATGAGGCAGCAGTGTGCCGTCTGCATGTTTAACCGGGAAGTAACGCTGGTGTTCCTTCATCGACGTAATCAGCACTTCTTCCGGCAGATCCAGAAACGCTTTATTGAATGAACCAGAAAGCGCCGTTGGATATTCAACCAGGTTATTCACTTCCTCTAAAAGCGATTCGTCTACAGGAATGGACCAGCTGTTTTGATTTTCCAGCTCTTTTAATTGAGCCAGGATCATGCTGCGGCGTTCGTCAGGATCGGCAATGACAAATTCGCCTTTTAACGTATCCACATATGCTACTGGTTCTGAAACAAGGGTTGATGTGCCCAGGAATCGGTGTCCGGCCGTTTGATTTCCGGCTTCAACATTTGCAACCTTTAATGAAATGACGTTTTGTCCAAACAGAGCTAATACCCATTTAATCGGACGCACGTAGCGGATGTCATTGGAGCCCCACCGCATGTTTTTGCCGAATGTTAAAGAAAGCACAACATCTTCAAGTCCTGAAAGAAGCGCGGCTGTTTCCTGCCCTTTAACGAACTTTTTCAAATGCGCATATTCAACACCCTTTATTTCTTTAAAGTAAATGTCATCTGTTGTCATCCCCTGGCTCTTTGCAAATCCAATGGCTGCTTTTGACCACTCTCCACCTTCTGTCTGCGCAATTTTTTTAGCCGGGCCTTTTGCTTCTTCATTAATATCTTCCTGTGCTTCGGAAACATTTTTCACAAGGACAGCAAGACGTCTCGGAGTCGAATATGTTTGAACATCCTCAAAGCTGATGTTTAGCTCTGTTAAAAAAGCCACCGTTTTATCGCCAAGCTGCTTCATAGACTGCGTCACAAACCGGGCCGGCATTTCCTCCAGACCGATTTCCAATAAAAGATCTTTACTCATGAGCCGCGTCTCCTTTCCGGTTTAAAATCGGGAAGCCTAATTTTTCCCGCTCTTCATAAAATGTTTTCGCTACTTGACGGGCAAGATTCCGCATCCGTCCAATATAAGCTGTCCGTTCTGTAACCGAAATGGCTCCCCGGGCATCAAGAACGTTAAAAACATGCGAACATTTCAATACATAGTCGTATGCTGGATGAACAAGTCCCTCGTCCATTTGGCGCTTTGCTTCTTTTTCATATACGCTGAACAAGTTAAACAGCATATCTGGATCAGACGTTTCAAATGTATATTTTGAATGCTCAAACTCCGGCTGATAAAAAATGTCATGCACAGTAAAACCGTCTGTCCATTCAAGTTCAAATACATTTTCTTTGTCTTGAATATACGAAGCCAGCCGTTCGATGCCATACGTAATTTCAACAGATACCGGCTTACACTCCAGTCCCCCAACCTGCTGGAAATATGTAAATTGAGTGATTTCCATTCCATCGAGCCATACTTCCCAGCCAAGACCTGCGCAGCCAAGCGATGGATTTTCCCAGTTGTCCTCTACAAAACGGATATCGTGTTCAAGCGGGTCAATGCCAAGTGCTTTTAATGAATCCAAATACAATTCCTGAATATTATCTGGAGACGGCTTCATAATGACCTGGAATTGATGATGCTGATACAAACGGTTTGGGTTGTCTCCATACCGTCCATCTGCAGGACGGCGGGACGGCTCCACATAAGCAACATTCCACGGCTCTGGCCCAATAGCCCGTAAAAACGTATAGGGACTCATCGTGCCTGCTCCTTTTTCTACATCGTACGCCTGCATTAAAATGCAGCCTTGATCTGACCAATGCTTCTGGAGCGTTAAAATCATCTCTTGAATATTCATTTTACTTCCTCCTTTTTATCGATAAAGCACAGGACGCCCAATTCAGTGGGGCTTTAAGCTGGAGACGTTCCAGGGTACGGGTATTTTTGCTTAACAACAAAAAAGCCCGTCCCTATGTAGCACAAAATTGTGTACATAGGGACGGGCTTTTACCCGCGGTTCCACCCTATTTGCCATAATGGCCGCTTTCTTTAAAACGTGCTCCAGAGTGCCCCTTCAGCCGCTTTCTTTACCTGGCTTGCACCATCCCAGGCTCGCTTCGAAAGAAAATCATGCTTACTTGTTTCCTTCACTGCACTTGATTATTTGCTTTTGTCTATTAAACGGTAATGCATATCGCCCTTTTTGTCAATCATCCGCTTCATCTTTTTTAAAGACATTTTCAAATCGTTCCATTTGCTCCAAAAACCGGCGTGACTTTAAAAACAAGCCGGCATATTCATCGTAATACATCGAAATAGCCGCTCGCAGTTCTTTTTTTGTAGATTCTTTTACGTCAATAGAGCCGAGTCTGTCAAGATCAAAAAAATAAAAAAGCCGCAGCAGTCGGATCGCGGCCGGTGAAAGAGGCAAATAATAAGGATCTTTATCGAAACAACGGTGGCAGATTAAGCCGTTTTCCCGAATAGAAAACCCGAAGTTTCCTTCGGTTTCTCCACACACCGCACAGGAAGAAAGCTCAGGACGGAGCCCGACCTGCGACAGCATTTTCATTTCAAAAATGTTGGTAACAATAGCTGGATCCATTCCATCGTTGATATACGCAAGACTTTTACGTACAAGTTCAAACAGCGGTGCGCCTGCTTCTCCGTCTTCGGTCGTTCGGTCTGTGAGCTCTACAATATAAGCTGCATAAGCTGTTTTCAGCAAATCTTCCCGTATATGACGCATCGAATCAAGCGCTTCTCCCTGCTGCATTGTGCCAAGTCCCCGGCCGCCCTGCACAAGAAAATACCCATGAGTAAACGGCTGGGTAACACCGGAAAGTCGGCTGTTTGTTTTTTTTGCTCCTCGTGCAACAGCAGCTCTTTTGCCTTTTTCACGTGTCAGCATGGTCACGATCTTATTTGTTTCCCCGTAATCATTGGTCCGGAGCACGATGCCTTCCCATTTTTCAAGCATGCTGCCCACTCCTTCTCAAGCCGTTAGTATTCGTCCTCTTTAAATCCAAAATCACGTAAATTCGCCGCTTTGTTGCGCCAGTCTTTTTGTACTTTCACCCATAATTCCAAAAATACTTTTGAACCGAGCAAGTGCTCGATGTCCTGGCGTGAACGTTTACCGACTTCTTTTAAAAGAGCTCCCTGTTTGCCAATGACAATTCCTTTTTGTGAATCCCGCTCGACGATAATCGTCGCCATGACATCAATCATATCTTTGCCATCCCGTTTTGAAATTTTATCAATCACAACCGCAATTGAGTGTGGCACTTCTTCACGAGTTAAATGCAATACTTTTTCACGGATTAATTCTGAAACGATAAAGCGCTCAGGATGGTCTGTTACCTGATCAGCCGGATAGTACTGCGGACCTTCCGGCAGCATTTTCTCCACCTGTTCAAGCAAACGGTCTACATTATTGCCTTCAAGCGCTGAAATCGGCACAATTTCAGCAAACGGAAGAAACTCTTTGTATTGTACAATCAGCTCCATCAACTGGTCGGGGTGAATGCGGTCAATTTTATTAATCACAAGAAAAATAGGTGTTTTTATATCTTTCAGCTTGTCGATAATAAATTCATCGCCCCCGCCAAACCCTTCTTCTGCATTGATCATAAAAAGAATAAGATCTACTTCTTTTAATGTATTTACAGCGGTTTTCATCATAAAATCCCCGAGTTTATGCTTCGGTTTATGTATTCCCGGCGTGTCAATAAAAACCATTTGGGCACGATCTGTTGTTAAAACACCCTGCACTTTATTACGGGTTGTTTGCGGCTTATCGCTCATAATGGCGATTTTTTGGCCAATAACTCGATTTAAAAATGTTGACTTCCCAACATTTGGCCGGCCAATAATTGAAATGAAACCTGATTTGTACGTGTTATTCTCCATTTAAATCCTCCGGTGAAAAAGCGCCCGGCAAAAGTTCTGCTACAGTCATTGTTTGCACGTCGCCTTTCAAATTTGTTAAAATAACCGGCATATCCGGCGGGCAAAGCTCTGCGATTACCTGCCGGCATGCGCCGCACGGCGGCACAGGGCGGTTAGTATCAGCTACAACAGCAATCGCTGCATAATCGCTTGCCCCTTCTGACCAGGCTTTAAAAATAGCGGTACGCTCGGCACAGTTCACAACTCCATATGCCGCGTTTTCAATATTACAGCCGCCAAATACCTGGCCGTCTTTTGTAAGCAGTGCAGCTCCTACCTTAAAATTTGAATAGGGGACATACGCTCTTTCGCGTGCCTGCTTTGCTGCTTCCATAAGCTGCTGTTGATCCATTTCATTCACCTCATTAAAATTTTGGAATAAATAAAAGGCCGCCAATGATAATTGCGGCGATGGCAAAGATTAAAACAGCGCCTGCTGCCAGGTCTTTGGCCATTTTAGCAAGCGGCTTATACTCCTCAGTGACAAGGTCCACTGTTTTTTCAATCGCTGTATTCACCATCTCAAGTGAAATAACACCTGTGATGGTCAGGAGCAGCACACACCATTCCATTCGAGTAAGGTCGAAAATAAAACCGGCTGCAGATATGAAAATACCTGCAGCAATATGCACGCGCATATTCGGTTCACATAATGCGAGCCTCAGCCCATTTCCGGCGAACCGAAACGAAGAAAGAAGTCTTTTTGGATGAAAAGACGACTTACCTTTCAAGTCCGTATGCATCCAAAATATCTTTTTGACGGCTGAACATCTTTTTTTCATCTTGTTCATTCATATGGTCATAGCCAAGAAGATGCAAAAAGCCATGAACGGTTAAAAAACCAAGCTCCCGTTCAAAAGAATGACCATATTCTTCTGCCTGCTCCTTTGCCCGGTCAATGGAAATAATAATATCTCCCAATACTCGAGGCAGATCTGTACCGGTAATAGCCACTTCATCTTCCCCCATTTCCTCAAGGGCAAATGAAATCACATCGGTTGGCGCATCTTTGTCCCGGTAATCACGGTTAATTTCCTGAATGCGTTCATTGGTAACGAATGTAACAGAAACCTCGCTGCCATCCGGTACTGATTCCTTCACAGCTGCTAGCTGCAGCAATTCCTCAGAAAGCTTTTCCGCTCCCTCATTAAGTTCGTTCGTTTCGTCTAAAAAATCAATGACGAGTGCCATGCCGGCCATCTCCTTTTTCCGCTTTCTCATATGCTGTAATCACTTTTGCTACAAGCGGATGACGCACAACATCTGCCCCTGATAAATGAACAAATGAAATACCATGCGTATTGCTAAGAATCTCCTCTGCTGAAACAAGCCCTGAAACTGCTCCTTTTGGCAGATCGATTTGTGTACGGTCGCCGGTAATGACCATTTTCGAACCGAAGCCAAGACGTGTTAAAAACATTTTCATCTGGGCATTCGTTGTATTTTGCGCTTCGTCTAAAATAACAAAGGCATCATCAAGCGTACGGCCCCGCATGTAAGCAAGCGGTGCTACTTCAATGGTTCCACGTTCAATCATACGCTCTGTATGCTCTGCTCCGAGAACATCATGGAGTGCATCGTACAGAGGGCGCAGATATGGATCGACTTTTTCTTTTAAGTCCCCTGGCAGAAAGCCAAGGCTTTCGCCTGCTTCAACAGCTGGACGCGTTAAAATAATACGCTTTACCTGGCTGTTTTTCAATGCACGCACAGCCATTACAACGGCGAGATAGGTTTTCCCGGTTCCAGCCGGTCCGATACCAAACACAAGATCTTTACTGCGAATAGCTTCGATATAATCCCGCTGTCCCAGTGTTTTAATGCGAATGGATTTGCCTTTTGCGTTTTTTGTGATTTCTTCTTCATACAATTCGTCTAAATATTCAATAGTGCCATTTTTAGCCATCTGTACAGCATTAATGACATCGCGTTCACTTATGTTGATTTGCTTGCGAATGACAGCAAGCAGCTGCTCTACCACTATCCGTGCTTTTTCAACGTTTTCAGCAGTTCCAGACAAATGAACCGCTTCTCCCCGTGTAACCATTGATACGTGGAATTCCTCTTCCATGATCGTCAAATGACGATCAGAAACGCCGAATAATAGGACGGCTTCGTTTTGGTCGCCGAGGGCGACGGCTGCTGACTTTAATTCTTCCTGCATTCAATCATTCTCCTTAGCTGCCACGTTAGTGAATTGCAATATTTTCAAGTACTTGGAAGTGTATAATCACTTTTACTTTACCACTTTCAGCCCGCTTCTGTAAAACGTTTTCGCCTGTTATAACTGCTTCTTTAGGCAGTTTAGCCATTAATGCTGCCTTCGCTGCCTGAATGACTCTTTTTTCTTGTTCCGCTTCTGATTCGACTGTGCCAGCTCGTTTTAAAGAATAATCCGTTTCAGTCCGTAATGAGAACGGGAGCTGATAAGAAAAGAAGTGAAAAGAATAACGATTTTCTTCGGTTTGAACCGGTCCTTTCAAAGAAGAAGGATCCCATAAACTATATTCTTTTTCTCCAATTGAAAAAAAGATATGTTTTCTTTTTTCCCCATTTCGTGTTTTTAATGCGTTGCCTCCAAGTGTAACGGTTGCTTTATACCATGTTTCTGCTGTGACAGTACCAGCAGCCGGCTTTTTTTTCGTCCCTTTAATTAACGGGTCCCCTGCTTCTACAAAGTCGCCTCGTCGAATCTCCGCGACACCATACTTGATGAACATGTCATGGACCACGCCCGATTTCGCTGCTCTTACGTGTCGCGTTTTTGCTGTATCAAGCGCTGGCGGCTTCTCAGAAGAAACGTCTACTACATAAACAACACCTTTTTTCTGAATCAAAAAACGGACCACACCCGGTATATTTTGAACAGCACGTCTTGAAATTTCTTCTGTATTCACATCATGCAGCTGAATAGCGCCTTCTCGAACCCCTTCTTTTTTAAGAAAAGTTCGGATGTCTCTTTCCAGTTCGGCATCTGCTCCCTGTATATCGATTCGGATGATCATTGCGGACAATAAAATCATCAAAATAAAAAAGCAGATGCTGGTGAGTAAAAATGGTGTAAAGCGCATAATCCGCTTTTTCAGAAAAGGAAGGCCAGTCCGTTCCTTAAACCGAACCTTGCCTTTAAAATGCCTTGCTTCCTGCCGAAGCTTTCCCAGGTCTTCCAGACAAAGGCTAAATTGGACTTCATTCTGGCGGCTGTATTGCAGATTTTTTAACGTGACGCCGCGCTGGTGCAGTCTGCCAGGAAACAAAGGGGCCTCTTCTCCTCTGACCAGCACGGTTACAGCGCCTTTTAAAAAAAAGTCAGCCACTTCTTTTTTCCTTTAAACAAACGCTTGTCATCGTTCCTTCAATGACTACTTCAGAAGGCATTAATTCAATGACCTCCAGCGATTTCCCCTGTATTTCAAGCAAAGCATCCGACAGCTGGATGCGCACAGTTTGGTCGGTAAATTGCTCGAGTTTTTCAGCGTTGTAAACTGTCACTTTGTTCATGCCAATAATTACGACTCTTGGAATGCGGCCGACAGCGTCTTCTGGCAGTCCAGCCATTTTCCCCATCCATTTCATTAAAAACGCCCCTTTCTTTTTCATATATGTATGAAAAAAAAGGGGCCCTCATCACTTTTTGCGTTTAGACTTTGGCGGACCGAGGATTTCAGACAGTACAATGCCTTTTACCATATCTTCTCCAGTCCAGGTATCGATTACAGAAATCGATTCTTGTTTTTTTATTCGACTTGCCCGGACAGGACGCGACGGCTTTTCATCTGCTCTGGCTGCCTTTTGTATGTGCGGCTGCCTTGATTCTGTCTCCATCGCTGCCTGTGCTTTTGCTTTTTGTTCTTCAAGCCGTCTGGTTAAGTCTTTCGCTTTACGTTCTGCTTGCTGTTTATTGGGTTTAGTTGTTTCCTGCTTTTCCTTTTTGTTGAAAAGCATCGAGATCAAACCGGCAATAATGGCAAAGATCAAAGCTTCTATTGCGATGACCCCCTTACGTTAATTAATCCTGCTTATGGTCTTTTTTCTTATCCCCCAGGCCGCTGATGGCATCGCGCATGTCCGTGTCTGCTGAAAGGTTCTGGATATTCAAATAATCCATAACGCCGATATTACCGGCACGCAGTGCTTCACCCATCGCAAGTGGTACATCCGCTTCTGCTTCTACAACTTTTGCCCGCATTTCTTCTACGCGCGCTTTCATTTCCTGCTCTTTTGCTACCGCCATCGCACGGCGCTCTTCTGCTTTTGCCTGGGCAATGTTTTTATCTGCTTCAGCTTGCTCTGTCTGCAGCTCGGCCCCGATATTTTTACCGATGTCTACATCCGCAATATCAATGGACAAAATTTCAAAAGCCGTACCGGAATCCAGCCCTTTATTTAAAACGGTTTGTGAAATCATATCCGGATTTTCTAATACTTTTTTGTGGTGATCACTTGAACCAATGGTAGAAACAATCCCTTCACCAACACGTGCGACAATTGTTTCTTCCCCGGCTCCCCCGACCAGACGGTCAATATTCGCACGTACAGTGATACGCGCTTTTGCTTTTACTTCAATTCCATTCATCGCCACACCTGCAATAAAAGGCGTTTCGATCACTTTCGGATTAACGCTCATTTGAACAGCTTCGAGAACATCACGGCCGGCAAGATCAATCGCAGCCGCACGTTCAAATGTTAGCTCAATATTCGCGCGGTGTGCTGCAATAAGCGCGTTTACAACACGGTCAACATTTCCGCCTGCCAGGTAATGGCTTTCTAGTTGGTTAATTGTTAATCCAAGTCCTGCTTTTGATGCTTTAATAAGCGGGTTCACTACGCGGCTTGGTATAACCCGGCGCAGGCGCATGCCGACTAATGTAAAGATACTAATTTTCACACCGGCCGCCAGCGCGGAAATCCAAAGCGCCACCGGGACAAGCGTTAATAAAATGCTAAGTACAATAATGACGCCGATAACGGCCGCAATCAAAAGAACAGTATTTCCTATAACCATACGTTCATTCCTCCTCTAGGATTCAATCTCTCTCACTACTACGCGGACCCCTTCTGTTTTTACAACAGCTACTTCTGCTCCAGAAGCAATGAAAACGCCTTCTGCTACTGCATCAATACGCTCTCCTTCAATAACAACTGTCCCAGATGGCCGAAGCGGCGTTTTTGTTTTCCCCACTTTGCCAATTAAATCTGTACGATTAACATTTGACACGTAACCACTTTCCGTATTCGTCGAGTCGCTTAAGATGAATTTCTTAAAAAATCTCATTTCTTTTCCCAACACCTTTACCATCAAAATCAGTACTACTGTTGCTACTAAAAAGGCGATCAACAGGGAAATAGCCATCCATAGCATGCTTGCACCAGCAAAAAGCACTCCCGCTGCAAAAAGCAGGAAGCCCAGAAAGCCTACGATGCCGCCCGGCAAAATCACTTCTGCGAGAATAAAAAAGACACCGAATAAAATAAGCAGTACAGTTGATACACCGGCATCTCCTGACATCATATGACCCGCTGTAAAGATCATGAGTGCGAGTGTGCTTGCTATGCCAGGCAGGCCAAAGCCAGGTGTGAATAATTCCAAAATAAAACCTGTCAGCATAACTGATAATAATATGATGATGACAATTGGATGCGTAGCAAAACCAATGAAACCGCCTTCCCAATCAAATGCAGCTAAAATTGGAAAACTCACAAGCAGCCCTGTCTCTTTTCTCATTTAAATCCTTTTCACCGCCTTCCTATTGATTGTTTCTTGTGTATACGGAATAAACAAGCAAAAAGTTTCATAAAATAAAATAAAAAACTGCCGCCCCATGAAGGACGGCAGTTTTTTAGGAAAGCTTTTCTTGAACAAGACGGTTGACAAGCGAGCCATCTGCTTTGCCTTTTACCTGTGGCATAAGCGCAGCCATCACTTTCCCCATATCTGATTTTGCAGAAGCACCTGTGTCAGCAATCGTTTTGTCCACAATAGCTGATACTTCCTCTTCCGAAAGCTGTTCCGGCATATATTCGTTCACGTAAGTCAGTTCAGTCTGAATTTTGGCCACAAGATCCTCACGGCCAGCTTTTTCAAACTCGTGGAGGGAGTCTTTGCGCTGTTTCACTTCGCGAGAAAGGACTGTCAGTTCTTCCTCTTCCGTCAGGTCGCGGCCGCCTGCTTTAATGCTTTCATTTTGCAATGCAGCTTTCAGCATGCGGATGACTGTCAGCTTTTCTTTCTCTTTGTTCTTCATCGCTTGCTTCATCTCGTCATTAAGACGTCCGAGAAGACTCATATAAAAACCTCCTCTTAGAACTTACGTTTACGAGCTGCTTCTGATTTCTTTTTGCGTTTCACGCTTGGTTTTTCATAAAATTCGCGCTTTCTGTACTCCTGCAGGGTGCCAGTTTTAGAAACAGTTTTCTTGAAACGGCGAAGAGCATCCTCAAGCGATTCGTTTTTGCGAACAACAGTTTTTGACATTTCTTTTTCCCTCCCTCCGAACACATTACGATGGAAATTCCATGTACTGCACTATTATAATACATGCATCATATTCGGTCAAGAAACTTTCTTTACAAAAGGTAGATAATTAATAGCCGGCTTCTCCTTCAACACCCGTCACGATTGCAATGCCTGAGCTTGCTCCAATTCGTGTTGCTCCTGCTTTCACCATGTTCATCGCATCCTGCTGCGTACGAACGCCTCCTGAAGCTTTTACGCCGATTTTTGGACCAACCGTTTCACGCATCAAGCGGATATCCTCTTCTGTTGCTCCGCCCGACGAAAAACCGGTTGATGTTTTTACATAATCAGCTCCAGCTGCTACTGCCAGCTCGCATGCTATTTTCTTTTCTTTTTGGGTTAGCAGGCTTGTTTCAATAATTACTTTCACAAGTGCTTTTCCCTGGGCGGAAGCAACGACCGCTTTAATATCTTTTTGAACAGTTTCTCTGTCACCGTCTTTTAAAGCACCAATATTAATTACCATATCCACTTCTGTTGCTCCGTGCTCAATGGCTGCTTTTGTTTCAAACGCTTTTACTTCAGTCAGTGTGGCTCCAAGCGGAAATCCAATAACAGTACAAACCTTTACCTCCGATTCACGCAGAAGTTCTGCTGCCTGCTTTACACGCGCCGGATTTACACATACAGAAGCAAACCCGTGCCGGCTTGCTTCCTCACACAGCTTCGCAATCTCTTCTTTTGTTGCATCCGCTTTTAATAGCGTATGGTCAATTGTTTTTGCGATATTTCCAAATGTATCGGTAATCATCTTCATGATCCCCTTTCAGTTAGTTGTCCGTACCTCTTCATTTTATCATTATTCCGGGCTGCTTGCGAGAAACAACAGCAAAAAAGCCGGCGCAGTGGCCGGCTTTTGGTTATGCATGGGCTGGTTCAAGAACACGGACAAATTGCCCTTCGTTGTATGGATAGCCTGCTTTTGTAATCTTTACTTTTACAATTTTTCCCACCATGTCTTCTGTAGCCGGAAAAACGACTTTCAAGTAATTGTCGGTATAACCGCTGTAAAGTCCTTCTCCACCTTCTCCAAACGGCTCTTCCGGAATCACTTCGAGCACTTCGCCTTCAAAACGCGCCGCGTATTCTTTTGCAAGCTGGTCGGACAGGGCGATCAATTTATGAACACGCTCGTTTTTCACTTCTTCATTTACTTGATCTTCCATCCGGGCCGCCGGCGTACCCGTCCGTTTTGAATAAGGAAACACATGCAGCTCCGAGAAGCCATGTTCTTTAATAAAATTGTATGTCTCCATAAATTCTTCTTCTGTTTCACCCGGGAAGCCGACAATCACATCAGATGTTACAGCAAGACCTGGAAGTGCTTTTTTTAGCCGGTTTAAGCGGTCTGCAAAAGCGGCCATTGTATATTTGCGGCGCATCCGCTTCAATACCGTATCTGAACCAGACTGAAGCGGAATGTGTAGATGGCGTACCACAATATTGGACTGATCAATCACATCAATCACTTCGTCAGTTAATTGGCTGGCTTCAATAGAGGAAATACGAATTCTCTTTAATCCCGGCACCTTGGCTTCAAGATCGCGAAGAAGCATGGCCAGGTTGTAATCCTTAAAGTCAGACCCATAACCACCTGTGTGAATGCCTGTCAGAACAATTTCCTGATAGCCCGATTCAACAAGCTGACTGGCCTGGCGGATCACTTCCTCCGGATCACGCGAACGCATTAAGCCGCGTGCCCATGGGATAATACAAAACGTGCAGAAGTTGTTGCAGCCCTCCTGAATTTTAAGGGAAGCACGAGTCCGGTCCGTGAATGCTGGCACATCCAGTTCTTCATACACGCGATTCTTCATAATATTGCCTACCGCATTGATTGGCTGGCGCTCTGCTTTAAACTGCTCAATATAGCCAAGCATTTTTACGCGGTCCTGTGTGCCTACTACAATATCTACTCCAGGAATCGCCATAATTTCAGCCGGGGATGTCTGTGCATAGCAGCCGGTGACGCAAATAACCGCATCTGGATTTTTGCGCACAGCGCGCCGGATCACCTGCCGACTTTTTTTGTCACCTGTATTGGTCACGGTACATGTATTAATCACATAAACGTCAGACATTTTTTCAAAATCTGTACGCTCATAGCCTTGCTGTTCAAACAGCTGCCAGATTGCTTCTGTTTCGTAATGGTTTACTTTGCAGCCTAATGTATGAAATGCCACTGTTGGCATGTTGATCACCTCTTCAATTCTAAATAAAACGAAACCGCCGACAGCACATACAAAGGGGCTGTTTCTGCGCGAAGAATTCTCGGGCCAAGAGCACAGGGAATAAAGCCTGAATCCTGCAGCTCGGCCGCTTCTTTTTCGGAAAATCCGCCTTCTGGACCGGTAACGACCAGCATTCGCCCGCCTGGCTTCAATGAATGAACAGCCTCATATAATGCTGTCATTTCTCCGGATTTAGCTGTTTCTTCATAAGCAAAGATTTTCACATCAAACGTGCTTGACTGCTCAATCATTTGCTTCATAGATACAGGTTCTGCTACATCTGGAATCCGGTTTCGGTGTGACTGCTCCGCCGCTTCTTTTGAAATTTTTTGCCAGCGTTCGGTTTTCTTGGCTCCTTTTTTAGGATCCCATTTTACGATAGAACGCTCCGCTTCAAATGGAACAAACCCGGCAGCGCCGAGTTCAGTTCCTTTCTGTATAATATAATCGAATTTATCGCCTTTCACAAGACCGCAGGCCATAACGACTTCTACCGGCATTTCAGTTGACTGCGCGAGCCATTCCTCTACTCTTGCTTCAATAGAAGCCTCTGTTACCATTGTCAGCACCGCGACGGCCGCTTTGCCATCTGGGAAAACAGTATAAACATGATCTCCCTCTTCCATACGCATAACACGCCGGATATGATGCGCATCCTCTTTTGAAAAAAGAATTCTTTCTTCATCCTGACCGCCTGTTAAAAAATACCGCTGCATATTTGCACCTCAATTATTCTGCTTTTTTACCGACGATACAGACCCAGTCTTCCATCACAACTGTTTCTTCAATAAATAAGCCAGCATCTGTCATCGCTTTACGAACCTCATCTTTTTTCTGACCAATAATACCCGATGCAATAAAAAATCCACCAGGACGTAAAATAGAAGCGACGTCACCTGTGAAAGAAATAATGACTTCTGCCAAAATGTTAGACACCACTACATCCGGCTGATCATCAATTCCATCAATTAAGTTATTTTTAGAAACTGACACAATGTTTTCTGCATGATTCAAGGCTACATTCTGACGTGCTGCTGACACTGCCACCTCATCTAAATCAAGCGCTGTAACGCGTGTTGCTCCCAATAACGCGGCTCCAATAGCAAGTACTCCTGAACCGGTCCCCACATCTACTACGTGATGGTCTGGTTTCACAAACCTTTCCAGCGCCTGCAGACACATAACGGTTGTTGGATGCGTTCCCGTACCAAATGCCATTCCCGGGTCCAGTTCAATGATGAGTTCATCAGTTGAAAACGGCTCATACTCTTCCCACGTAGGAACAATCGTAAATTTTTCAGAGATTTTTACTGGGTTATAGTACTGCTTCCAGGCTGTTGCCCAGTCTTCTTCATGCACTTCACTAACAGATACACGAAGCTTTCCTGTGTCAATTTGATATTCAGACAAATTCTGAACAGCCGCGGTAATATCGTCCACTGTTTCCTGTAAAAAACTGTTTACCGGCAGGTACGCTTTTACGGCAACTCCTTCATCCGGATAGTCATCCGGGTTCAGCTCGTATAATTCACCGAAAAGGCCGCCTTCCCGTTTTTTGTCAAGCTCGGCACGATCTTCGATAACAACACCGCTCGCTCCTGCTTCATGTAAAATATTCGAAATCGGTTCAACTGCATCATTGACGGTTTCAATGCAAATTTCTGACCACTTCATATGTGTCCGCTCCCATCATGCCATTTAATCACGCTTGAGCGCGCGTTTTACTTTATCAAAAAAGCCGTCTTCTTCACTCGGCTGCTCGCCGCTTACTTCTGCAAACTCCCGAAGCAGCTGTTTTTGCTTTTCATTTAGCTTGATCGGTGTAATGACTTTTACTAAAACATGCTGGTCACCCGTGCCAAAGCCTCTTACATTCGCTACACCTTTACCGCGCAGACGGAATCTCGTGCCGCTTTGTGTACCTGCTGGAATTTTCAGCTTTACTTTCCCATGGACCGTCGGCACTTCAATTTCATCACCGAGCGTCGCCTGCACGAATGTAATTGGCATTTCGCAGTAAATGTCGTCGCCGTCACGTTCGAATAATTCATGCTCCCGCACGCGGAACACCACATATAAATCACCTGGAGGTCCGCCGTTCACGCCGGCTTCTCCCTGCCCTGACAAACGAATTTGCTGTCCTTCATCAATACCTGCAGGTACTTTCACGTTAATTGTTTTATTTTTCGTTACACGGCCGTCACCGCCGCATGTTGAACATTTGTCTTTAATGATTTTGCCTGTACCACTGCAGTGATGACACGTACGGCGTGTCGCCACACGGCCAAATGGTGTGTTTTGTTCTACGTTTACCTGACCAGCACCGCCACAGTGTGAGCATGTTTCAGGAGAAGTTCCTGGTTTTGCACCGCTTCCGTGGCATGTACCGCACTCTTCTTCTTTCGGAATAATAATATCCTTTTCCACACCAAAAACGGCTTCTTCAAACGATAACGTCATCGTATATTGAAGATCATCCCCCTGGCGCGGTGCATTTGGATCGCGTCTGCGTCCTCCGCCTCCACCGAAAAAGGTGCTGAAAATATCATCAAAACCGCCGCCGAAGCCGGAGAATCCACCGCCGCCAAAGCCGCCCTGCTGCGGACCTGCATGACCAAATTGATCATATTGCGCTTTTTTAGATTCATCACTCAGCACTTCATAGGCTTCCGAAATCTCTTTAAACTTTTCATCCGCGCCCGCTTCTTTGTTGATATCCGGATGATATTTTTTAGACAGCTTTCGGTATGCTTTTTTAATTTCATCTTTTGAAGCTGTTTTACTGACACCTAATACGTCATAATAATCCCGTTTACTCACCGTTTTCACTCCCGTTTCATTCACATAACCGCTATTTTAACATACATCGACTCTTCATTGGTAATTAAATTGTTTCACGAAAAAAGCCAAAGCCGGAAAACCGCTGACTTTGACTTTTTCGTGTGACTTCGCTTAGTTTTTATTCTTTGAATCGTCTACTTCTTCAAATTCGGCATCCACAACACCATCATCTTTCGGTGTGCCTTCAGCACCCTGCTGTGCCTGGGCTGCTTTTGCTGCTTCCTCATACAGCTTCATAGACAATGCCTGCACAATTTCATTTAACGCATCGCGTTTTGAACGGATTTCTTCAAGATCGCCTTTTTCAATCGCTTCTTTAAGGGCATCTTTTGCTTCCGTTGCTTTTTGAAGCTCTGCTTCATCTATTTTACCTTCCAGCTCGCTTACTGTTTTTTCTGTTGTAAATACAAGCTGGTCTGCTTCGTTGCGAAGTTCTACTTCTTCTTTGCGCTGCTTGTCAGCATCTGCATTTTCTTCCGCTTCTTTTACCATGCGTTCGATCTCTTCATCAGAAAGACCGGATGAAGACTGAATCGTAATTGCCTGCTCTTTTTGTGTGCCAAGGTCTTTTGCTTTTACATTTACGATACCGTTTTTATCAATATCAAATGTAACTTCGATTTGTGGTACACCACGTGGTGCTGGCGGAATGTCTGTAAGCTGAAAGCGGCCAAGCGTTTTATTGTCAGCTGACATTGGACGCTCCCCTTGAAGCACATGAATGTCAACAGCCGGCTGATTGTCTGCTGCTGTAGAGAATACTTGTGATTTCGACGTCGGGATTGTTGTGTTGCGGTCGATCAATTTTGTAAATACGCCGCCCATTGTTTCAATACCAAGCGAAAGCGGTGTAACATCTAGAAGAACAACGTCTTTTACATCACCGGTAAGTACGCCACCTTGAATGGCTGCACCCATTGCAACGACTTCATCCGGGTTTACGCCGCGATGCGGCTCTTTGCCTGTTTGCTTTTTGATTGCTTCCTGTACAGCTGGAATACGAGTTGAACCACCGACAAGGATTACTTTATCGATATCTGCGTTTGATTTTCCTGCATCTTGAAGTGCCTGGCGAACCGGCCCCATTGTGCGTTCTACAAGATTTGAGGACAACTCATCAAATTTTGCACGTGAAAGAGTTGTTTCAAGATGAAGCGGCCCTGCTTCTCCCGCTGTGATAAATGGAAGAGAGATTTGTGTAGATGTAACACCAGACAAATCTTTTTTCGCTTTCTCAGCAGCATCTTTTAAACGCTGCATTGCCATTTTGTCTTTAGACAGGTCAATGCCGTTTTCTTTTTTAAACTCATTTACAAGGTACTCAATAATAACTTCATCGAAATCATCGCCGCCAAGACGGTTGTCGCCGGCAGTTGAAAGCACTTCGAATACACCGTCGCCCAGCTCAAGGATCGAAACGTCAAATGTACCGCCGCCAAGGTCATATACAAGAATCGTTTGATCCTGGTCTGTTTTATCCATACCATATGCAAGCGCCGCAGCTGTCGGCTCATTGATAATCCGCTCTACTTCAAGACCCGCAATTTTACCAGCATCTTTTGTTGCCTGGCGTTCTGCATCATTAAAATAAGCTGGTACTGTAATAACGGCTTTTGTTACTTTTTCCCCAAGGTAATCTTCTGCATATCCTTTTAAATGTTGTAAAATCATCGCCGAAATTTCCTGTGGCGAATAGTTTTTACCATCAATTGTTTCCGTATGGTTTGTACCCATATGGCGCTTAATGGAAATGATCGTATTCGGATTTGTAATTGCCTGGCGCTTGGCCACTTCTCCTACCTGGCGCTCGTCATTTTTAAATGCCACCACAGACGGCGTTGTGCGGTTGCCTTCTGGATTTGGGATTACTTTTGCTTCGCCGCCTTCTAGAACCGCTACGCAAGAGTTTGTTGTTCCAAGGTCAATACCGATAATTTTACTCATTTTTAAAGTTCCCTCCTGAAATCATTGCTTATCAAATAAATTTATTGATTCACTTTTACCATGGATGGGCGAATAACCCGATCTTTTAATGTATAGCCTTTTTGCAGCTCTGCTAAAACAGCATTTGGCTCAGCTGAGTCATCGCTGTCTGTCATCACTGCTTGATGGACAGTCGGATCAAATGGCTTGCCGACTGTTTCAATTGGCTTTACACCTTCGCCTTCAAGCGCGGTAACGAGTGTTTTATACACCATTTCCATCCCTTGAAGAACAGATTTTGTTTCATCATGCTCTGGTGTCACCTGAAGTGCCCGTTCAAAATTATCAAGCACCGGCAGAAGCTCGGTTACCAGTTTTTGTGCACGGTATTTTTCCTGTGCTTCCCGGTCTAGATTAGCCCGGCGCCGGAAATTGTCAAAATCTGCCCGCAGGCGAAGATAGCGGTCTTCAGACTCTTCAAGCTGCTTTTGAAGTTGCTCTTCTTTTGATTCTTCAGCTTCTTCAATAATCATTTGGTCCGCCTCTACTTCAACGGCCTCTTGTTCTTCGATGGAAGAAACCGCCTCATCAGCTGGTTTTTCTTCCGTCAATGGCTTTTGTTTTTCTGCCACTGATGCCACCTCCAACATTCGTCATCAATTTATATTCGCGTATTGTAAAGACGCGTCAGCACATTCGTCATATCATGACTTAAAAAGTCAACGAGTGTAATCACTCGGGAATATTCCATTCGTTTTGGACCAAGAATGGCAATAGTGCCAACCGGTTCATCACCAACGGAGTAGGAAGCTGTAATCAAACTACAGTCTTCCATTGCCTGCTCCGCATTTTCCGTACCGATTTTCACTTGAACACCGGCTTCTGTCGGGCGGATCAATTCATACATGTCTTGTTCTTTTTCCATCATATCCATGACGAGGCGGACTTTTTCTACATCTCGAAATTCCGGCTGGTTGAAAATGTTTGTTTTGCCTCCAATAAACAGCTTGCCAATTGGCGAACCGCCGGATGCTTCTGCAAACATATTCAATACAGCCTCATAGTTCCGAAGATGCCGTCTCATTAATTCCGCTGTTTCTTTGTAAATTTTTTGGCGGAGCTCTGACAACGGAACACCGGTCAGGCGGTCATTTAAAATATTGACCATTTTCTCAATGTCTGCTGGTTCAATTCCTTCCGGCAGCGAGAAGATTCTGTTTTCAACATGCCCTGTATCCGTTACGATAATGGCAACAGCCGACTGGGCATCAATAGGAATAATCTGCAGGTTTTTAACCCGGTGGTCATTAAATTTTGGCCCAAGAACGATCGATGTGTAGCTTGTCAGTTCCGACAAAATCGTCGCTGCATTTTGAACAGCTTTTTCAAGTCCTTCCTGCCTGTCGGCGAAAATAGAATGAATAGCTGTCCGTTCGCTGCGCCTCAGTGAGCCTGGCGAAAGCAGATGATCCACATAATATCGATAGCCTTTTTCCGACGGCACACGGCCGGATGAGGTATGCGTTTTTTCCAAAAAGCCCATTTCCTCTAAATCAGCCATTTCATTACGAATGGTAGCCGGACTAAAGGAAACATCCTCTTTCTTGGCAAGATTGCGTGAACCGACTGGCTGCGCCGAACGAATAAAATCGTCAATGATAATCTGCAAGATGAAAAGTTGGCGGTCTGTCAGCACGTTTATCACCTCTGTTAGCACTCTTTGTATTTGAGTGCTAAATCTACATTTAAATTATCAAAATCCTTTTTGTCTGTCAACGAGTACGCTCATATTTATGCTTCAATTAAAAAAGATTGAAATACTTCATTACCGAGAAACTTTCCACGGTGCGTTAAACAAATTGAATCCCCTTTTATTTGCAGCAGTCCACGGCCTGTCATTTCACCGATTGCTTTTTGGAACAAATGAATGGGATTTTCACCGTATTGTTTTTCGAACGTAGAAATAGACACTCCGTCTGTTTTACGTAGACCCAGAAACATTTCTTCTTCCATCTGCTCCTGCTTTGTGACCTGCTGAGAAGACATTCGCGGCCATTCACCACGCTCAAGCGGCTCCATGTATTTTTTAAGCGGGCCAAAATTTGCGTACCGTTCACCATTTACATACCCGTGCGCACCGGCACCAAATCCATAATATTCGTCATTATTCCAATACGTAATGTTATGGAGACTCTCAAATCCCGGCTGAGCGAAGTTGCTGATTTCATATTGGTGAAGTCCCTGCAGTTCCATTTCTCGCATAACCGCTTCGTACATATCCGCTTCCGATTCTTCCTTAGGAAGCGGAAGGCGGCCTTTTGCCATTAAATTATAAAAGACGGTTTTCGGCTCGATGATAAGCGAATAAGCAGAGTAATGTGGAAGTCCAAGTGCCAGCGCCTGCTTTACAGTATCCACTGCATCGTCGACCGTCTGCTCCGGCAGGCCATAAATTAAATCAATGCTTAAATTATCAAAGCCAGCCCGTTCTGCGTCACGAACGGTACGCAGGACATCCTCTTTTGTATGGGTGCGGCCAATTCGCTTTAAATGAGCGTCGTTAAACGACTGAACGCCAATGCTGAGCCGGTTTACGCCACCTTCTTTTAAGATGCGCAGTTTTTCAGGTGTTAAGTCGCCTGGATTCGCTTCAAATGTATATTCAGCATCTGGCGACAAAGGGAGCCGGCGTTTGATTGACTCGACCAGCTCAAAAAGCTGTGCCTCATTCAAAGATGTGGGCGTTCCACCTCCAACAAAAATCGATTGTAATCCTTTCTTAACATCAGCCATGCCCATTTCCCGATCAAGTGTATCCAAGTACTGTTCCACTGGCTGGTTTTTCATAAATACTTTATTAAAATCACAATAATGACAAATATGATGGCAAAACGGAATATGAACATATGCTGCTTTTGTCACTGTGTTCACGCCTTTCTATACATAAAGGAAGGTGCCCGTAATCCGGGCACCTCAGGCTGTTGACAAACGCCCGCTTTCGGCGTCACTCGCCGCGCGTGAATGCTTATGACCCGAAAAGGTCACTCCGCTTCCCGAACGGCTTCGTTCCTGGAAAGGCAGACGTTTTCAATCAGCCTGCTTTCTTCCGGTGTCTGCGCTCTGAGATACCCGTATAACCCGGGCACCTTCGTTTTTTATTATTTCTGCTGGTCATCCATTTTTAATACGGCCATAAATGCTTCCTGCGGCACTTCAACAGATCCAACCTGCTTCATGCGCTTTTTCCCTTCCTTCTGCTTCTCAAGCAGCTTTCGTTTCCGGGAAATATCCCCGCCATAGCACTTGGCCAGAACGTTTTTACGCATGGCTTTGATCGTGGACCGGGCAACAATTTTGTTGCCGATCGCCGCTTGAATCGGCACCTCAAACTGCTGGCGCGGAATTAATTCTTTTAACTTTTCAACAATAACTTTTCCGCGTTCATAAGCAAAATCGCGGTGAACAATAAAGCTGAGTGCATCGACAGTTTCCGCGTTCAGCAAAATATCCATCTTCACCAGCTTGGATTGCTTGTAGCCAATGAGCTCGTAGTCGAATGAGGCATAGCCTTTCGTACTCGACTTCAGCTGGTCAAAGAAGTCATACACAATTTCAGACAGCGGCATTTCATAAATAACGCTGACGCGGTTTGTATCAAGATACTGCATATCAATAAAAATGCCGCGTTTCCCCTGAGCAAGCTCCATTACTGCTCCGACATAGTCATTCGGCACGATGATCGATGCTTTTACATATGGTTCTTCAACGTGCGCAATTTTTTGTGGGTCCGGCATGTCAGATGGATTATCGATTCGAAGCTCTTCTCCATCTGTCATTGTTACCTGGTAAATAACACTTGGCGCTGTTGTAATCAAGTCAATTTTAAACTCACGCTCAATACGCTCTTGAATGATTTCCATGTGAAGAAGACCAAGGAATCCGCAGCGGAATCCAAAGCCAAGAGCCTGTGATGTTTCCGGCTCATATTGAAGAGCCGAATCATTTAACTCAAGCTTTTCAAGCGCTTCACGTAAATCATTGTATTTAGAGGAGTCAATTGGGTAAAGACCGCAGTACACCATCGGATTGAGCTTTCGATAACCAGCAAGCGCTTCTGTAGCACCGTTTTTCGCCGATGTAATCGTATCCCCTACCTGTGTATCGCCGACATTTTTAATCGCCGCAGCGAGGTAGCCAACATCACCGACTGTCAGTTCCTTCCGCTGTGTTGTTTTCGGGGTGAAAACACCAATTTCGGTTACTTCAAACTCCTTGCCAGTCGCCATCATTTTGATTTTGTCGCCGACCTTTACTGTTCCATCTACCACGCGAATATACGCGATAACCCCACGGTATGCGTCGTAAAGCGAGTCAAAGATAAGCGCTTTGAGCGGCGCTTCCGGATCTCCCTTTGGTGCAGGTACTTTTTCAACAATCTGCTCTAAAATTTCCTCAATCCCAATACCTGCTTTGGCAGAGGCAAGAACCGCTTCTGAGGCATCCAGGCCGATCACGTCTTCTACTTCCTGACGTACACGCTCCGGTTCTGCAGCCGGCAGGTCAATTTTATTAATAACCGGTAGAATTTCAAGATCATTATCAAGCGCTAAATAAACGTTAGCAAGTGTCTGCGCTTCAATTCCTTGTGCTGCATCGACAACGAGAATCGCGCCTTCACACGCCGCAAGGCTTCTTGAAACTTCGTATGTGAAATCGACGTGTCCCGGTGTGTCAATCAAGTGAAAAATGTAGTCCTGCCCATCTTTTGCCGTATAGTTCAGCTGCACGGCATTTAATTTGATCGTAATGCCCCGCTCCCGTTCAAGATCCATAGAATCAAGAAGCTGGCTTTTCATTTCACGTGCTGTTAAAGCTTTTGTTTGTTCTAAAATACGGTCAGCAAGCGTCGATTTCCCATGATCAATGTGGGCAATGATCGAGAAATTGCGAATGCGCTCCTGCCGTTCTAGTCGGTCGTTGTTGTTCATGTCAATGTTCACTCCTGTTTATCGGCACATAGATACTATTGTGATTATATCAGCGCGTTATGCAATTGACAACGAACATTAAATGAACAAGCTATTCATTTTGTTCCGCTTTAATAAAACGAGCTAAAATATCAGCAAATGCAGTCGCACTTCTTTCTAGTTCTTCACGCGTATTGTCAACGCCGCCCATTTCAATGAGCATAGCCCGGTTTGAAAGATCCTGGTTGAACTTTCCGTTTGTCTGGCTGCCCGATTTTACAATAACACCGCGTGAGAGGCCGGGATAGTATTGTTCAAAAAGTTTGTGGAGCTCCGACGCAAACCGGGCATTTTCTTCATACCCGGGATGCTCGCCGCCAACCACAAAAACAGTTTTTGCCATATCCTTCCCATTGATGCGGGCAGTCGTAATATCCTTGCGCTGTGAATCGCGATGCACGTCAATAAGGTAGGACAAAGCAGGCTGACTTTTTTGCACCGCGGCTACCACAGCACGGGATTCTTCATAAGAAGCACTGTATTTTTTTCCTTTCTTATTTAGCAGCGCACCAATATCTGTTTTATTGACCGATACACCGATTCCTTTTGATTCAAGCTCTTTTCCAATCATTGTCCCTACTTCTGTAATGTTCAAAGGGGCTTGTCCATTGCCAGGAGTAAAAGATTCAGACGTGTGCGTGAAGTAAAGAAGAACTTTTTCTTCTCCTACCGGCAGCTCGTTTTCTTGCGGTTCTTTTGGATCTGGCTCCGATGGTTTAGGAACTGGAAGATCATCCGGCTTGTTTGATTCAACTGGCATATTCGTATAATCCGTTCCTTGACCGGCAATTAAAATTTGCCCATCGTAAATCGAAAAGCCTGGCAGTTCTCTTCCCAAAAACGTACGTGGATCGCGCAGGCTGATCCCAGCAGCCGATTGAAATGCAGTATCTACCCACCCCATTGTGCCTTGTCCCACTTTTTCATCCGAGTGAAATGCATGGTTTTCCAAATGCAGAAGCTGGTAAAAGTGAGCAACGGGAATTTCCGATGCCGCCCGGCTCATAGATTGGGAGGTAAAATGATACGAAAACGGCATAACCGTTAAAAATCCTGCCGTCCAAAACGGCATGACCACCAAGCAGGCGTAAGCCGGAATAAGCCAGTATGGTATATGCTTTTTTTTGTGCAAAAGGATTGTCGCCATCCCCTTTTCAGCTCTTGTCCTTTTACCTTATGCATAAATGAAAAAAAGCAGACCATGATTCAGCCTGCAAAAAAAGATCGTGTTTCTTCCGGTGGACGGTTATGAAGGGATTCATTCAATGCACTGGAGACGACCGCTGCTGCTCCTTGAATAAACATATCTGCTTCTTTTGGTGATACGATCATATTTAAACCTGTCGGGGTCAGCACTTCATGAATTAATTGATGTTTTTCATTTTCATCCAGCAGACCAATATTTCCTAAAAACGACCGCTTCCATTCTTCGTCTCCGCGTCCGCTTTTTTCCTGCAGATGATCCATCACCATTTCCACTGCGTCACGCGTGACGGTAGCAGCATCAATGACAGTGGGAATGCCAATGGCGATTACCGGGATACCTGCTGTTTCACGACTGATTTCTTTTCGGCGGTTTCCGATTCCAGCTCCCGGCTGAATGCCTGTATCCGTCATTTGAATCGTTGCGTTCAGCCTTTCGATCGAACGAGCCGCGAGCGCATCAATGACAACAAGAAAATCCGGCTTTTCACGTTCAATTAAGCCAAGCAAAATATCTCCCGTCTCAATCCCGGTCATTCCCATAACGCCGGGAGAAATCGCGCTGACCGGGCGGTAGCCGGGCTGAACATGCTCAGGATGCAGCTTAAACAAATGGTTGGTGACAATCAGCCGGTCTGTCACACGCGGTCCAAGAGAATCCGGTGTTACCAGTTCATTTCCAAGCCCTGCAACTAAACAAGAAGCATCTTCTGGAATACCTGCTCCTTTTACAAACAAACGAATTTCTTCTGCGACAACGCGGCTGATTGCTGCATGACGGGATGAATCAGATTTACGCAAGTCAGCGGATTCGACCGTAACATAGTGCCCGGCTTTTCTGCCTGTTATCTGTTCGGCTTCTTTTGTGATCTCAACCGTTGTTACCTTTGTTCCTTCTTTTTCTTCTTCTTTCATTTCAATTCCTGGCACTTTGCTTCCTGTTTGCTGTTCAGCAATTAAAGCGGATTCTATGGCCAAATCTGTGCGTGGAGACCATTTTCCCATTTGCATCACCCTCCATTTTTTTCACAGTTTGCCCATGCGTGTAAAAGTTTATTCCTTTACAGCGAATTTCTATTGCATTTCTTTTATTCCTTTGCTAAAATACTTCTTGTTGTTTAATTCAATAATGATTGATAATCGGGTACGAATAAAAGTTCGATCCATTTTAGGAGGTGACAGTAAATGCCAAATATTAAATCTGCCATCAAACGCACAAAAACTGCTCAAATTCGTTCAGCACGCAACACGCAAGCGAAATCTGCTATGCGTAGCGCGGTGAAAAAGTTCGAAACAGCAGCTGCTAATAATGACGAAAACGCAAAAGAATTGCTTGTACAAGCAGTTAGCAAACTAGATAAAGCTGCAGCAAAAGGCCTTATCCACAAAAACGCTGCGAACCGTCAAAAAAGCCGTCTTATGAAAAAGCTGGCTAACTAATAAAAAAAGTGTCCAAACTGGACACTTTTTTTATTTTGCTTGTACAAGCGTCTGCAGCCGGAAAAAAAACAGTTCCACAATCATTTTTTTATCCATTGCGCTGCTTTTCATCTCATAATCACTTTCTGCAAGCATTTGCACAACGACAGCAAGCTGGCTCTCTGAAAATGCCCGGGCCTGCCCTCCCGCTATTTTTACCCGGAAAGGATGCACCTTCAGCTGTGCGGCTATTTGCTGCTGTCCATAGCCTTTTTTCATTAATTCTTTTACCTGGTAAATAAGCCGGAACTGACTCGCTATCACAGCGAGAATTTTTAACGGCTCTTCATTTAAACGAATTAAATCATAGTAAATGCGCAGCGCTTCAGGTAAATGCCCTGTGACAATACGGTCTACCAGCCGAAAGATATCACTTTCCAGCGTACGGGCGGTCAGAGTGGTTACTGCCGCTTCCGTCACTTCATTTCCACGTCCAGCATGAAGAGCAAGCTTCATGATTTCCATCGACAGAACAGATAAATTAAACCCGGCAATAGCCAGAAGCTGATGAATCGCTGCATCTTCTATCATGACACCCTCTTCTGCTGCTCTTCCTTTAATCCAGCCGGACAATTCCCGTTCAGCTGGACGTTTTGCTTCCAAGATGCCGGCCTGTTTTTTAATGAGCTTTGTTAATTTTTTTCGCTCGTCCAGCTTTTCAAACCTTCCTTGAAAAACAAGAATTGTAAAAGGAGCAGGGTCCTGCAGGTATTGTTCAAGCCTTTTGGTATCATGCTCTATTTTTGATTTTTCAGCTGTGAAAAAAATCGGATTCTGAATAAACACCAGCTTCCTGTCTCCCAGGAACGGCAATGTTTCCGCTTCTTCAATGGCCGCTTCTACCGGCACTTCTGTCATATCAAAGGAAGTGACATTTAAATCCGTATCTTCCCCGTCCAGGGCTCCTTTTAGGAGCAGCTGGCGCGCTTCCTCTATGAAATACTGCTCCGGTCCATATAGCAAATAAACGGAACGAAACCGGCCATTCTTCAATTCTTTTAATACATCCATTCACTCGACTCCATTCTATTTCTGTTTTCATTTTAGAAAAAATAAATCTAATACGCAAGATGGAGCTTCTTTAAACATTGTCTTGCAGCCGATTGAAAAGCATTGGCATTATATAGATTTTTGGACTGTTATTGTCTATACTTAAAAGAAAATGGGAGGGATAATGGTGAACGATTTCGAGAAAAATGTTCAATCAAAGCGTAACGATGCTGTAGATTCTGGTGTAGGCTTTATTGTTTCATTTGGCTTTTTTGCTACGATGTTTATCCTTGCCACTGTGATTCAGCTGGTTGGTTGATTCACGAAAGCCTCGTTCTTGTTAAGAGGACGGGGCTTTTTTATGGCTTTCGAATAACGGTTTCAATTTCTCCCTTTGTCCCTTTGAATCTATATGTTACAGCCCCATGCTGGTCTGTACGATATACCGCAACTCCTTCTTTTTCCAGCGTATCAATAACTTCTTTATGTGGATGTCCATAGCGATTATTCAGTCCTGCCGATATAACAGCAATTTGAGGCCGAATGGCCTGCACGAACGAAGCAGAGGAAGAGGTTTTGCTTCCATGGTGACCTACTTTCAGCCAGTCAACATGGAAGCTGTACTGCTCAATCAGCTCAGCTTCCCCTTCTTTTTCAAGGTCCCCCGTGAACAGCCATTTTTTTCCGCCTATTTCAGCGTAAAGGACGAGCGAGTCATTATTTCCTTCATATTCACGATCATCCGGCGCTAAAAATTGAAAAACAGCACTTTCTGTCCCCCAACTTTCTCCCGCCATCCCTTCCCGCACTTTCAGACCGGCTCCAATAATATCTGCTATTACGTCTACTTCTGCTGATCCTGGTGAAATGATAATCTCTTCTGCAGGAATAGACCGAAGAACTTCTGCAGCTGCACCGGCATGGTCAGCGTCTGCATGTGTAAGAATGAGTTTATCGAGTTTCACCACGCCTTCTCTTTTTAAAAAGGGAACGACCGTATCCCTTCCTACTGAAAATTCTTTCTTCCGCTTCCTCCACTCTTCTTTTTCAAATGGTATATGACCGCCCGTATCGATTAAGTAATGGCCCTCATTGTGCGGTAGTTGAATAAAAATACTGTCTCCCTGCCCAATATCCAAAAATGTGATTTGTCCATGCGGCGAATATCGATTGAATAAAACAAAACCGATTAATACTGCACTACATACAATAAGACTTGCTTTCATGCTTTTCATCTGCTCCCATAAAAAAAGAGAGAGGATAGAGACGGCGGCAAAAAAAGCGGCGGCTTTCATTCCTGGCTGCCCCGTTACAAGTACAGCAAACGGCCAATCTGACATCGTGGCAGCCAGCTTGTCCATGACAAGCAGCCCTTTATTTGTAAGGGAAGCGACAGTGGAAATAGGAATGAAAAAAGAAAGGGAAAATAACAGAAGAAGCACAGGCAGCATAAGAAAGGAATAAAACGGAACAAACAGGAGATTCGCCAAGGGCGAAATAATGGAAAGCTCTGCAAAGTGGAACAACAGGATTGGCAGGGCAGCTAATTGGGATAAAACAGAAACGTACAAAGAAAGCTCAATCGAATTTCTTGCTTGTTTTAAAATAACGCCAGTAGATAACACGAGAGCAAAGGTAACAAGAAAAGAAAGCTGAAAACCGGCTTGGAAGATTACAAATGGATTCCAAAGAGTCATAATCAAAAAAGAAACGCCAAGAGCCCCAGAAGCAGATAATGTTCTTGTCCGAAAAGAAGTAAGCAAAATGGCTCCTGTCATTAAACAAGAACGCACGACTGGGGGAGAAGCACCCGCCAGGAGTACATAAAGCGGCAGTGCGGCTAATAAAAAAATCCTCGCTTGCTCCCGGGTCACACCTGCACGAATCAATATATAAAAAAGAAGTCCTGTCAGGAGTGTCACGTGCAAACCGGAAATCGATAAAATATGAACAATGCCGAGGCGCTCATAGTCCTCTATTGTTTCTTCTGACCCAGCTGAACGATCGCCAAACAATAGGGCGGCTGCCACATGGGAAAGCGGCTCAGGAAAAAATTTATGAATGTGGCTGATAGAAGCCGTGCGCCAGGCAGCAGGTATATAGCGAAGCGATTGATCCAGGGCACATTGATCAAGAGGAATTCGTTCAGGGGTAAGAACAAAAAAGGTCCGGCTTGACTCAAGATAAGATCGATAATCAAATTCCCCCGGATTCCTGGCTTCGTTTGGAAAGTCTGCATCCGCCTGAATTCGGCAGGTTAAACCGGGAACCAGATGACTTTTTAAAAGCTCTTTTTCCTCTTTTGATTCGATGCGGTACGTTAACCGGAGCATCTCTTGAGATCGACTTTCACTTACACCCGCAATTAGCCGGTCACCATCGATACGCACATCATCCGTAAAAGAAATGATCCAATCTTTTTCTTCCCCTGTAAAAACAGACTGATTCCTTGTTTCCTGAAATGACATAGTACAGCAAAACAGTGCAAACGTACCGAGCATCCAAAAGCATGTACGCTTGTCCGCATGAAAAGCTAATAAAACACTTATTGACATAACCAGCAAAGACGCAGGCCACGGTGGCTGTGTGAAAAGCAAAATCGCCGCGAGCGCTGCCGTACTCATTTGCAGAAAAAGCATACATTATCATCCTTTACTCAGCAGGAACATGTATAACCTCAATGTCTTTTAGAAAATGGCTGTTCCACTTGTTCGGATATGCATTTCGATAGATAATTCGCGCCACACCAGCCTGAGCAAGTGTTTTTGCACAGTTTTCACACGGTTCATGCGTGACATAAGCAGCCGCCCCTTTCAGCTTATCGCGCTCTGCGTGAAGCACTGCATTCAACTCGGCATGCAGGCAGCGAATACACCGTCCTTGATCTGATAATAGGCAGCCTGCTTCCTGGCAATGTTCATGCCCGTGAATGGAGCCATTATAGCCCGTAGACACAATATGTTTGTCTTTTACAATAACGCAGCCTACATGAAGCCGATTACAGGTTGAACGAGTAGCCACCACCTCTGCTATATTTAAAAAATAATCATCCCAGCTTTTTCTTTCCATCTTCAAAACCTCTTTTCTTTTTCTTCCGGTCTGTGACCCGTTTCTTCTTTAGTTTATCGATAGACGCTTCTATTCGTCAAACCTTCATTGAACCGTAATCAAAGGTGCCAGCTTTTCAAATGTTTTATCACCAATGCCTGCTATCTCCTTTAAATCCTCCACTGCTGTAAAAGCCCCTTCTGTTTCTCTAAAATCGATAATGGCCTGCGCTTTAGATTCCCCTATGCCTGGCAGTTCTTGAAGCAGCGAAGAATCTGCCGTATTGATATTAATGGCCGTTGAATCGCTGGAGGTCTCATTGCCTGAGGGCGCAGATGAAAGAGGAGGCTGCTGAACAGCCGGCACCTCCTCTCCCTCTGCCGGTACGTAGACCACCATTTCATCCTGTACTTTTTGTGCCAAATTGATGGCATCGACATCCGCTTTTTCAGTAAGTCCTCCTGCTCTGTTGATGGCATCATTAACCCGCTGATCACTAGACAGTACATAAATACCTGGCATAGATACAGCTCCCTTTACATCGATGGCTACCTCAACAGGCTGGGCCTGTGCGGAAGCTGCTTCCTGAGCCTCGGGTTCTGCTTTTGCTTCTTCTACAAGTGCCGCCGGTTCTGGAGGAAGGGGGGCAGGTTCTTCTTTTGTTAAGCTGTACAAAAAAGCAATGGCTAACACGGTCCCTGCTGCAGCGGGAATTTTATACTTTTTTATGATTTCCTGCGTATTCATTCATTCTCCTCCAATTCACTTTCATAATTATTAATAGAACGCATACAGTGTTTAGATGAACAAGAAAGGGTGAATGCAAGCATGAACATTGGAATTATTGGTACAGGAAGTATTGGCACCGTTTTGACAGAAGCGCTCATGTTTGCTTCTGCTGCCGAGCCCGAAAATATTATCCTTTATAACCGTACAATGGAAAAAGCCATGCATTTAAAAGCCATGTTTCCGGGCGTGCAGGTATGCCAGAATACAAAAGAAGTGATTCAAAAAGCCGAGTTGATTTTTGTTTGTGTTCGGCAGCCTGATTTAAAACCTCTTCTTGAATCGATTGCTCCTTTTTTAACGAAGTCACATTGTGTTCTTTCCACGGCAAGCGCTGTTTCAACGAAGCAAATGGAATCCATTATTCCCTGCTCCTGTGGGAAGGTCATTCCTTCTGTAACAAATACGGCAGCTTCTGGAGGGATACTGTATTCTTTTGGAGACTCCTGCCAAACTGATTGGCAGCAAACAGTAACGGGGCTGTTAAACCAAATTGCCAGCGTTGCGCTTGAAACAGATGATAACATTATAAGGGCTGCCTCCGATTTAACTGGATGCGGACCTGCCTTTTTTTCAAAAATGGCAGTCATGTATGCAGATGAGGCTGTCACATATGGATTAACAAAAAGCCAGGCAGAGACACTGGCGTTTCACATGATGATTGGTCTGGGGGAGTTGTTGAAACAAAAACATTGGACGCTGGAAATGTTAACAGAACGAACAGCTGCAAAAGGAGGGGTAACAGGACGGGGTCTTACGGTAATTGAATCAGAGGCTGGCGAATTATTCGCATCGCTTTGCAGAATGACACAGCAAAAAGCTGCTGAAGATAGAAAAGAGGCATCTGCCGCATTTGGCATTATGGATTAATTTCGACATATTTCTTCTTTTTCCTTTTATCTTTACACAATCTTAACAAAAAAAAAGAGCAGCTTAACGACTGCTCTTTCTTGCTTTGAAAAAAATACGCTCAGATTCCGATGTCGGTGCATCATTTGTAAAATCGGCCGTGATCGCTTCCACAGTAAAACCGGCTTCTTTAAGCCATTGGGCGTATTTTTCCGTGCCAAAAGTACGCTGATAGTGCAGTTCGTCAAAGCGCTCGTAATCTCCACTCTCCGTTTGCACGAAAAATGTTAATTCATGCTCTACACTGTTTGGATGTTCTCCCGGAAATGAATTCCATATAAAGGATATATCTTCTGCCGCGTCTGCAAAAGTCTGCGCTAAAAAAACTTTATTCATTTTAAAAGACGAATGAACATCAAATAAAAATAAACCGTCTTCTTTTAAATGATCGAATACTGCTTGAAATGTTTGTTTCACAGCATCTTCTGTTTGCAAGTAGTTGAGCGAGTCGCAGAAAATGACTGCAGTATCAAATAAACCAATCCCCTCAAGCTCGCGCATATCCTGTTGAAACAGCGGAATGTTCATCCCATTTGCTGCCGCTTTTTCGTGGGCGATAGCCAGCATATCATCAGAAAGATCAATTCCGGTTACTTGAAATCCTGTCCGGGCAAAACGAACGGCCAGTTCACCTGTCCCGCAGCCGACATCAAGAAGAGAACCTCCCTTTACTTCTCCTTGTAAATACGCTTCCCACTCATCATACGGTGCATCATGCATGAGAGCATCGTAAACAGAAGCAAACCGGTTGTAACTCATGACATCAGCACATCAACGTGTGGTGCATCGCCCCAGAGGCGTTCCAGATTATAATAAACCCGTTCGTCACGATGGAAAACATGAACGACTACATCACCAATGTCAATCAATACCCAGCGTGCTTCATCAAACCCTTCCATCCGCCGGATATCAAAGCCAAGCTCTTCTGCTTTTTCTTTTACTTCACGGGCAATAGCCTGTACCTGCTTATCTGAATTACCATGACAAATAACGAAGTAATCTGCGACTGGTGAGATGCCTTCCATGTTAAGGGCTGTAATATTTTCCGCCCGCTTATCATCTGCTGCTTTCGTTACTACCTGTAATAATTGCTGTTGCTCTGTCAATTAACCATCGTCTCCATTCTGAATAAGATCATTATACGTATCCATGGTTACCGGGAAAACCGGTTGTTTTTTACTCATTAAAAAAAGAATTGAATTTTTTACAGCTGCTAAAACGGCCGCGTCCAAACTTTGCTTTGCAATCGCCCGTACTTCTTCCACAACCGGGAATGCCCGGCCTGGTTCAATGTAATCTGCCAGGTAGATGATTTTTTCCAGCAAGGTCATACCCGGTTTTCCTGTCGTATGCCAGCGGATAGCAGAGAGTATATCTTTGTCTTCGATTCCTGCTTCTCTGTGCACCAGTACAGCTCCCGCTGGCGCATGCCAAAGCTCATGGTGAAACGCAAGAAGCCGCTCGTCTTCTCTCTCGTTTATTAAAATCTGCTTCATTTCTTCTTTCGGACGAAATTTTGCATAATCATGAAAAATAGCGGCCAGCTCTGCTTTTTGAACATCTGCCCCGTAGCGGTTCGCCAGCTGGATAGCTGTTTCTGTTACACCCAGCGTATGCATATACCGCTTATCCGTTAACTGCTTTTTCACAAGCTCAAGTGCTCTGCTACGCTCCATATAAGCCATTCTCCTTTATATACCGAATGACTGTTTCCGGCATCAGATAATGGAGCGTTTGGCTGGACGCTGCTTTTTCCCGGAGAATCGTCGATGACAAATGAATTTCTGGTGTATCAATCAACAGCACCGGATAAGAAGAGTTTGTTGAATAACCAGGCCGCTTGACGCCCACAAAGGTAACAAGCCGGCTTAATTCATCAATGTCCCGCCATTTCGGCAAATATTCAATCATATCCGCTCCAATAATAAAATAAAACGACGTATCCGGTTCTCGCTTTATCAATTCCCGCATTGTATCAATCGTATACGATACGCCAGCACGCTCTATTTCAATCGTTTCGATTTGAAAGGACGGGTTTTCTTCAATGGCAAGCTCTGTCATATGCAGGCGATGTTCATCCTCAACATGTCCAGCCAGCTTTTTATGCGGCGGAAGTGAATTTGGCATAAAGCGAATTTCGTCTAAATCAAGTGCATGCAAAACCTCATTAGCAGCAATTAAGTGGCCAACATGCGGCGGATTAAAAGTCCCGCCTAAAATACCTGCTTTTTTCATCGCGGCAAAACAAGTTTTTTGTTTTCTTTTGATTCTTTGTATAGCACAACTGTGTGGCCGATCAACTGAACAAGTTCTGCTTTTGCTCCCTTCGCCAATGCCTCTGCCACCTCATGTTTATCATCTTCATTGTTTTGTAAAATACTCACTTTAATCAATTCACGCACTTCAAGTGCTTCTGCAATCTGCGTTGTCATATTTTCATTAACGCCGCCTTTGCCCACTTGAAAAATCGGGTCTAAATGATGCGCTTCCGCCCGTAAAAATCGTTTTTGTTTTCCTGTTAACATGATGTACCTCCAAGTTTATCCTCTACTATTTTTTGCATACGTTTTGGATCAGGCAGGACGCCTGTCCACTTTTCAAAAGCAAGCGCGCCTTGATAAACAAACATTTTCAAACCGTTTTGCACACGGGCGCCCTGCTTCTTTGCTTCTTTCATAATCATGGTTTCTGCTGGATTGTAAATGATATCTGATACAAAGGCATCTGGCCGAATATTTGCGACGCTGATTGGCGTTTCGCTTACTTTCGGTGACATACCAATGGATGTTGTTTGAATAAGAATATCATAATGACCGAGCTGCTTTTCTAACTCCTCCAGAGATAAAAGAACCGTCTCAACCGGATATGGACACCGATTTTTCAGTTCTTCCGCTTTTTCCGGGGTTCGATTAGCGATATCTACCCGTATGGATCCCTGCTGACTGAGTGTATAATAGATCGCCCGTGCCGCACCGCCCGCGCCAATGATTGCAATTTTTTTATCGAGCACAGAGCTCCCGTACTCCTCGTTCAGTCCGCGAACAAACCCTTCTCCATCTGTATTATACCCGATGAAGCGGTTCTCTTCTCGCACAACTGTATTTACCGCCCCAATTGCCTGAGCAAGCGGGTCTATCTCATCTAAAAGCGGCATAATGGCTGTTTTATGCGGTACGGTCACGTTAAAGCCTGAGAGACCGATTGCCTTCATGCCTGCAACCGCTGTTTTTAAATCTTCACTTTTAATATGAAAGGGCTGATAGTGCGCATCAATTTGAAGCGCACTAAATGAATCATTATGCATATCAGGCGACATAGAATGCCCAATTGGATCGCCTATAACCCCATATAGCTTTTTCACGCGACAACCCCCACTCCTAAATTAACGACTTGCGTAAAGTAACAGCGGCTCCCTTTGGCACATATGCGGCTACTTTTGCCCCTGGCTCATTTACTGTAATCCAGCCGAGCCCAGAGAAAACAATGTCCGTTTTCGCCTCTTTAACGGTCCATTCCTGGCGAACAAATTCAAGCGGTGCTCCACCATGTCCGGCTGGCTTCAACAATTCTCCGGCATGGTTTTCATACAGAGCATCTGCTTTTTCCAGCTTTGTACGGTGAATATCAATTTCATTCGAAAGATGACAAATAAATGAACGACGTCCTCCAGACAAATAATCAAAACGGGCCAATCCGCCGAAAAATAAAGTCTGTTCCTCATTTAGTTGAAATACCTTTGGCTTAATTTCTTTCTTTGGCAGCAAATACTTTAAATTTTCTTTGTCGACGAAGTGCGCCATTTGATGACGATTAATAATTCCCGGTGTATCAATAAGCGCATGGCCATCAGAAAGCGGAATCTCAATCATATCCAGCGTGGTACCCGGAAAATGAGACGTTGTAATAATGTCCCCTTCTCCTGTAATTTCCTGTATGATTCGATTAATAAATGTTGATTTTCCAACATTTGTACAACCCACTACATATACATCGCGGCCATTTCGATAATGCTCAATGGCATCCGCTGCATCACGGATCGCTTTTCCTTCTGACGCGCTTGTCAGCAGAACATCAATCGGCTTTAATCCGAGCTGGCTTGCTTCATGGCGCATCCAATGAATAACCCGCTCTTTTTTCACGGATTTCGGCAGTAGGTCTGACTTATTCCCAATAAGCAGTACCGGATTTTTGCCAGCAAAACGATGCAGTCCCGGCAGCCAGCTTCCATTAAAATCAAAAATATCAACTATTTTTACGATCAATGAATCCGTTCCACCGATTGTATTTAAGATTTTCAAAAAGTCATCGTCGGTAAGTTCCACATCCTGCACTTCATTGTAATGCTTTAAACGGAAGCATCGTTTGCAGACAACTGTTTCTTTTTCCAGCGCAGCCGCCGGCGCATAACCAAGTGCATTTGGATCAGCTGTTTGAATATGAACGCCGCAGCCGTCACATGTTATTATTTCACTCATTGCTTTCGTTCCTCCCATTGAATCATACCTTTACGCCGGAAAAAAGCCATCAATCGTCTTTCTACTTTCCGGTTAATGCGCGTCCAAAATCCATCTGTCGCTGCAATCGGAATAACCAAAATGGTATAAATTCCACTTCGGTTGCCGCCAAATACATCTGTCAGCAGCTGGTCTCCAATTACAACCGTTTCTTCTTTTCGGACATTTAAAAGCTTGATCGCTTTTCTGAAAGCACGACCCATCGGCTTTTTCGCTTCAAAAATAAAAGGCAAATCAAGCGGCGTTGAAAACGTGCTGACCCGCTTTTGATTATTGTTTGAAACAATCAGCACTTTAATGCCCGCTTCACGCATTTTTTGAAACCAAGTTAAAAGCTCAGGCGTTGCATCCGGTCTGTCCCAGGCAACAAGCGTATTGTCAAGATCGGTAATGATCGCTTTTATTCCTTTTTGTTTAAGACGCTCGGGCTGGATTTCGAGCACACTTTTTACCTGTTCATTCGGCAAAAATAATTTCAGCACAATGTACACCCCTACTATTCGTTTGCTTCTCCTATCATAGCCGATTTTTTCATATGTGACAAAGTAATATTAAGAACAAAAACTTTTCGACATATTTCTTATTATCTTAACCTGTGGATAACCTTATTCACAAATTAACACAGCTGTTTCAAGGGCTTACTCTAGTTATTCCATTCATTATCCTCACTTATCCACTGAACGCTGTGGAAAAAAGAACAATTGTTCTTAATGGTTTTTTTTGTTAAACTAAAAAAAATAATTATTAATGACATTGGAGATGACAGATTATGCACTCATTATCCGATCACTTGCTTCTTTCTTCTTATAAAAAAGCTGCAAAGCTAAAATTAAACGATGACTTTCTGGCTTTAATGGAAAAAGAAATGAAACGACGGGCTATCCAGTCGCAAAAAGGTGCTAAAAAGGAATAGCCATCTCCCCCTCCGAATATGATGCCTATAAAGGAGGGATCATCATGATTGAACTAGCAGCCGCTCTCTCTTTTTTACTGAAAGAAGCGGTTTTTTTCGTCTCTTATGTGAAGCATAACGCGTTTCCTCAGCCGCTCAGTGCAGAAGAAGAACAAAAGTATTTAGCGCTTCACGAACAGGGCGACCGCAACGCGCGGGCCAAGCTGATTGAGCATAATTTGCGTTTGGTAGCTCATATCGTTAAAAAATTTGAAAAAACACACCATGATACAGAGGATTTAATTTCTATCGGAACAATTGGCTTAATTAAAGGCATCGAAAGCTATTCCGGCAAAAAAGGGACCAAACTGGCGACATATGCGGCAAGATGCATCGAAAATGAAATTCTCATGCATTTCCGCTCCCTTAAGAAAACCAAAAAGGATGTCTCTCTTTACGATCCCGTTGGCCGTGACAAAGAAGGAAATGAGATCAGCCTTCTTGATTTACTTAAAACTGAGGATGAGGACGTCGCAGGCCGCCTGTCCCTTCAAATGGATATTGAGCAAATGAAAAAGTGCCTTTCTGTTCTTGATGAACGGGAGTTGTCTGTCATTGCTGCGCGCTACGGTTTAATGAACGATCAGGATGAAACACAGCGTGAAATCGCAGCTAAAATGAATATTTCAAGAAGCTATGTTTCCCGCATCGAGAAAAGAGCTCTGGCTAAAATGATGCAGGAGTTTAAACGGCTTCAAGCAAAACAAAAAAGGGCTCCAAAAGATATGGAGCACCCTTCGAATCACTTTTCCTCAATCGATTGAAACAGAGATCATAACACCTGTCACCGTAGCTAAAAGAAGCCCCATAATCATCATAATCACTGTTACATCTCTCCTTTTTCATCCGCCTTGTTTCTTACAAATACTTTAACATAAAATATACTTTTTTTGTTTGATTATTGCTCGTTTTGAAGCTGCGCCACGATTTTCATCACAAGGTTAGCAGAATGCAGCCCCGCTTTTGGCAAAAACTGTTCAAATGAAACATTGGATTCTTTTCCTGCAATATCTGAAAGCGCCCGGATCACAACGAACGGCACGCCAAATTGGTGAGCCACCTGCGCAATGGCAGCCGCTTCCATTTCAACGGCTTGAAGGCCAGGAAAAATTTCTCCAATCTCCTGTACACGCACCGGATCATTCATAAAGGAATCACCTGTTGCGATAAGTCCTTTTACTGTTTTTAGCTCCGTATCCTCTTTGGATGCTTTAAAGGCAATATCAACTAGTTGTTCGTCTGCTGCGAATGCGGCTGGGAGCTGTGGCACCTGGCCGTATTCATAACCAAAAGCCGTTACATCTACATCATGATGGCGGACTTCCGTTGAGATCACTACATCCCCTACCTGCAGTTCAGGAGACAAACCACCGGCTGAACCTGTATTGATGAGCACATCCGGTTTGAATTCATGAATTAATACGGCTGTTGTCATCGCCGCATTTACTTTGCCGATCCCCGAGCGAAGCAATACTGTTTCGACACCATGGAGCTGGCCAATCGTAAACTCGCTGCCGGCAATCATTGTCACTTCCGTATTTTGCATTTTACTGCGTAAAATCGTTACTTCTTCTTCCATTGCTCCAATAATCGCTGCTTTCATTTCATTGCACTCCCTTTATAAAATCCGTAAAAAAACCCGCCGGCAAAGCGGGTTTTTAGCGGCCTTTATCATTTTCTTCAAGCTCTTGCACTTTTGTCGGCTTCCAGCCCTCACCGTCTACCCATTCGATATATACGCGATACGCTTCATCCTGGTTTGATTTCGGCGATACTGTTCCAATTGCTCCTTGAGGGCCGTTTCCGCTAATGTACCATACAGTCATGTCTTCCTGTGGAATACCTGTTGCATAAGCCAGGGCTTGTTCTTTTTCCTCCCAGTCAGTTGAATCCATTTCAAATGAAGATGTATGCGCACCCGATTGAGTTGTACCTACACCCTCCCAGTTCGGATCCACAATCTCTTTTTCCACATTCGGTTCCGTACCTTCAGAAACCACTACTTCTTTTTCTTCGTCTGCTGATTCTTTCTCGGTTTCACTCGGTTCTTTTTCCTCCACCGGCTCCTCTGTTTCAGCCGGTTCCTCCGTTGTATCAGCAGCCTGCTCTTTTTCTGTTTCCTCATCGGAAACCGCGGTTGATTGATCTTGCTTTGTTTCCGGCGCTGTTTCCGGCGCTGCCGTTTCCTCGTCATTTCCACCTGCAAAGATGGTAAACCCAACGATGACAATAAGCAATACTACAACCGCAATAGCTGTATTTAAAATGCGATTTGTTTTTCTCCGCTTTGTTTTGCGCTCGGCACGCGACGATTGTTCCATTTGCTTCTCCTCCTCATTCCGCTTTCATTTTAACATGTCTCGTTTAACGGATAAATGTTTTTACGCAAAAAAGCGCAAAAGGCCTGCGCCTTTTGCGCTTTTTTATGTTAATCGATGGAAATGATTTTTACGTTCATTTCACCAGCAGGCGTTTGAACAATCACTTTATCGCCCACTCGTTTGCCGATCATGCTTTTGGCAATCGGTGAGTCGTTTGAAATTTTCCCTTCAAATGGATCCGCTTCCGCGCTTCCGACAATCGTGTAGCTTTCTTCTTCACCATCAGGAAGTTCAATGAATGTTACGGTTTTGCCAAGCGATACCTCATCAGCACTCATTTCACTCGCTTCGATAATCTTTGCGTTACGAATCATTGTTTCAATGGTACCGATTCGTCCTTCCACAAACGCCTGCTCTTCTTTTGCTGAGTCATACTCAGAGTTCTCTGACAGGTCGCCGAAGCTGCGGGCAATTTTAATACGCTCCACTACTTCTTTACGCTTAACTGATTTTAAATGCTCAAGTTCCTGCTCCAGCTTTTCTTTACCTTCCCGTGTCATCGGGTATACTTTTTCGTTCGACAACTTCTTCCACTCCTTTAATGTTCACCAAAAAAAGCACTTAAATATGAGCGCGCCCCTTCTACTTTAGAGAAGGCGCGCGTTTTTCCCATTGTATGCCTGTTTTCTAAAAACATACTATAAAATGTCTTTTTGTTCAAGAATTGTTTGTATTTTTGCAATTAATAAATCAATGGCAACTTTGTTTTCTCCGCCAATAGGAATAATCACATCTGCATATCGCTTTGTCGGCTCGATAAACTGATTGTGCATCGGGCGGACTACCTCTGTATACTGTTCTACAACGGAATCCAGTGACCGGCCTCGTTCTTTTGTATCACGCGTTAACCGGCGAATAAAACGCAAATCTGCATCTGTATCTACAAATAGTTTGATATCCATGAGGTCTCTCAGCCGCTCGTCCTCAAGAACAAGAATGCCCTCTAAAATAATGACATCGTTTGGCTCAAGGCGAATCGTTTCTGCGGAACGCGTATGCTTTGCATAATCATATACCGGCTTTTGAACCGGGCGGCCCTTGATCAGCTCATTTACCTGCTCGATCAGTAAGTCATTGTCGAATGCAAGCGGATGATCATAATTCGTTTTCAACCGCTCTTCAAATGTAAGATGCGATTGATCTTTGTAATAGTAATCCTGCTCAATCATCATAATTGAGCCACCTTGAAAAAAGTCATAAATCGCACGGGCAACGCTTGTCTTACCAGAGCCAGAGCCGCCCGCAACGCCGATAATGATCGGCTTTTTACTCATCAACCTCACAGCCCTTTCCGCATCATGTCATCTTTTGAAACAGGACGGTCTACTTTAAAACGAACAATTTGAAGCGGGTGACGTGCTGCATCCAGTTCATTTCCGTCTTCGTCCATAACCGTGCCTACTACCTGCTGGAATGTCTCCAATTTTGGACCAAAAAATTCTACTGTATCTCCCGGACGGAAAAAATTACGCTGCTGCAATGTGACCATTTGTGTTTCTTCATCGTAATCTACAACGAGTCCCGTAAAGTCATGGGATGCTTTTTTACCGTGAATACCGAAAAGCTGTTCGTCAGCTCCTGGTGTTCCGGCAAAAAATGCTGGTGCTGCCGGGCGATTTGCACATTTCTCCAGCTCTTCAAGCCATTCTTCTTTAATGGTAAAGTTTTCAGGATCTGCACAGTATGCATCAATGACTTTTCGATATACCCCAACGACTGTCGCTACATAGTGAATCGATTTCATACGTCCTTCAATTTTCAAGCTGTCAATACCAAGTTCAATCAGACCCGGAATAGACTGCAGCAGACGCAAATCTTTTGGACTCATCGCAAATGGTGAATCGCTTTCCTGGGTGATTGCTGTTTCTGTGCCATCTTCCATTTCTACCAGGTTATAATCCCAACGGCAAGACTGACAGCAGCCTCCGCGGTTGGAGTCACGGGCAGTCATATGGTTACTTAGTACACAACGGCCTGAGTAAGCAATACACATCGCTCCGTGAATAAATGTTTCAATTTCAATATCTACTTTTTCTTTCATCAGGCGCATTTCTTCCCCTGTTGTTTCACGGGCAAGTACAACACGGTCAAGACCTTCGTCTTTCCAGTATTTCACTGCGCGCCAGTTTGAAAGAGACTGCTGTGTACTCAAATGAACTTCCACATTTGGTGCTACACGGCGGCATGTTTCAATAATAAGCGGATCTGCTACGATAATACCGGTCACACCTGCTTCGCCAACCCCGCGCAGGTAGTCTTCCAGGCCATCGATATTTTCGTTATGGGCAAAAATGTTGGTGGTTACATACACTTTTGCTCCGTAAGCTTTAGCAAACGCAACGCCTTCTTTCATTTCTTCAAATGTAAAGTTACCAGCATTTGAGCGAAGGCCATACTCCTGTCCGCCGATATATACCGCATCTGCTCCGTAGCGGACGGCAATTTTCAATTTTTCAAGTGTTCCAGCCGGTGCCAAAAGCTCTGGCTTTTTCACAATGACCCGTTTGCCGTCAACAATCTCGGAGATCGCATCGTTTATCAATCCGTTCATTTCCGTTTCCTCCTTTGTTAATAAACCGTCTCTTTAAAGAAAAAGCCTGAGTCAAGTGGGCGATGCTCTGGCTGCAGTGCTTCTGCTGCCTCAAGCAGGCTGTTCTTTTCCTCATCATATTGGTCTGGGTCTTCAACACACAAATCAATGGCTTTTCGATACAATTTCGTTGCTTCAAGGCGGTATTCTTCTGTTTGAAGCACGCCGTCAATCTTAAAAGAGTCAATGCCTGCTTCAACAAGTTCCTGTAGTTCATCGATGATGCACATATCATTCGGACTCATAATATGGGTTCCGTTAGCATCTTCGTAAATAGGATATTTGTTGCTGCGTTCTGGGTCGTGAAGCAGCATATTTTTTGCACCCTGCCGCTTTTCGATCTCCAGGTTTTTACCCATATATTCAAAGTAGTGGCCTAAAAGGGGCCGCTTTGATTGAAACATGCATGTCATCCCGTGAACCTGCACTTCAATTTGAACGTCCGCCTGTTCTTTTGTTTCAATGACTGCATCCATGCTGAGTTCCCGTGCAAGCACGGCACGGGCCGCCCCTCGTTTGCCCCAGTAGTTTGCTGTGTAATAATTGGTCGCCGTTGTTTCCGGATTCCAGTGCAGGGGAATTTCCACGCCTGTTTCGCGAACCGCCATAATCACTGCCGGATCACCGAACACGATCGCATCCGCACCTGCTTGCTTTAAAAACATTACATAGTCGTCCAGTTCGTTCGCGATATGATTATGAAAAATTGCATTAACCGCCACATACACTTTTTTACTGTGTTCATGTGCAATACGAATAGATTCCTTAATCTCTTCGCGGGTAAACTCACCTGCAAGGCGCAGTCCATAACGCTGCTCTCCAATAAGAAAAGCATCCGCACCTGCTTTTATTTGTTTGACCAGTTCATCAACACTGCCTGGTGTTACGAGCAATTCTGGTTTTTTCATTTTTCTTCACTCCGTTTTATGCTGATGGCAATTCCATCACCGGCCGGGATAATGGATGTATCATATCCAGGATGAGCCATCAGCCATTCATTATAATCTGTAATTTTTTGTACCATTTTCTCAAGTCGTTTCGACGGTGCCTCTATTCCAGCAGCGTACCCTTTAAACAACACGTTGTCTGAATAAATAACGCCGCCCGGCTTTAGCATCGGTTCGTATAATTCAAAAAAGCGGCGATACTGTCCTTTTGCCGCATCGATAAAGATGGCGTCAAACGGTCCGTCTTCCGCTGCCTGTTCCGCTAGTTCAAGCGCATCGCCTAACAGGATTCGGATCCGGCTTTGCTCGCCTGACTGGCTGATGTATTGAGTGGCTTTATCAAATCGTTCTTCATCACGCTCAAGCGTTGTAATGTGAAGCCCGGGAACCGCTGTTGCCATCCGCAGAGCCGAATACCCGATCGCTGTGCCAATCTCAAGCAGGCGGCCTGGTTTTTGCAGCTTCATCGCTGCTAAAAGCGTGTCCATGCCAACCGGCTCCATAATCGGAACGTGATGCTCGGCCGCATATTGCTCCATTTCTGCGAGCAGGCCGGTCCGTGGCTGAAGCAAGGACTCAATGTAGCCATGTATATTGTCGTTCATGGTAGTAATACCCTCTTTTCTAAGAAAAAGAGAAAGCTATGAAAGCTTTCCCGTGTCTTTTTGCGCCCGAACTATTTTATCATAAAAAGCGCGGAAAATCTATGTGCGCTTTTTTACTGAGCGTTTGTGATATATTTTGCTTTTAATTTATTGTGTTCTTCGAGTGTTTTCGAATAATATACATCTCCTGCCGGTGAAGCAAGGAAGTAAAAGAAGTCTGTTTGCTCTGGTGACAGCACGGCCTCCATCGAGTCAATTCCACTGTTGCCAATCGGACCGGGCGTTAAGCCTTTTACTTTGTACGTATTATATGGAGAATCCACCTCGAGGTCTGCGTATAGAACCCGGTCTTTATGCTCTCCTTTCGCATACAGCACTGTCGGATCTGTTTGCAGCGGCATATCAGCTTTCATTCGATTATAAAACACACTGGCAATTTTTTTCCGGTCTGTTTTGCCTGTTGCTTCTTCCTCTACCAGCGAAGAAAATGTTAAGAATTGGTGAACGGTCATACCTGATGCTTGAATCTGTGCAGAATAACCCTGTATGACTTCGTCCATTTTGGCAATCATTTCTTCTGCAATCTCTTCAACCGGCTTTTCCGGATCCTCAACATCATATGTCGCCGGATACAAATATCCTTCAAGCGGATATCGGATTTTTTCACTCATCACTTCATTTGTTACAAGTGACGGATGATTTGTCATCATTTTATTGATAAAGGCTTCACTGTTTAGTACAGCCAGTACATCTTCTGCTTCCCGGTTTGTTTGAGCGGCAATCAGCTCCGCGATCTGAACCAGCTGATAGCCTTCCGGAATGGCTAAGCTGCCCTCTCCCAGTACTTTCCCTTCTTTTAAGGAGGCCATAATAGCGTCAGGGGTCATAGAAGGCGACAACACATATTCTCCCGCCTGAAAATCACCTTCGCCTTTGTATTTTACATAGTACTTAAACAACATCGCATTTTTTACAATCCCTTTATCTTCCAGCATCTGCGAAATAGAAGACAGGCTTGATCCAAGCGGAATCGACACTTCTACTTTTTGATCATTTCCTGCATCAGCAGGACCTGATGCGCTCTGCCAGACATAGTAAGCCCCAGCCGCCAGTGCTGCTGCCAGCAGCAGAAGGACAAAAAACATTGTTAAAACCGCTCTTTTCAACCGCCTTTTACGTCCTGAAGGCGGCAGAAAAACATCATTCGACATAAAAATCCCCTTTCGACACCATTTTCTTTTTATAGTATACAAGAATGATGCCTAAAAGAAAAAGAACAGGCGCTTATTTTGCCGCCTGTTCCTGCTCATTATTCTTGTTCTTCGTCATCAAGAAATGTATTAAGCATTTCTTCGATCATTTCCCACTCTTCATCTGATTCAATCGGCTGAAGCTCACCATCTTCGCCTTCATCACCTGGTGTGAAAGAAGAAGCGTGAATTTCAATTTCTTCATTGTCATCTTCTTCTGCACCTACCGGGAAATAAAGCACGTAGGATTTGTCAAATTCATCGTTGTGAAAAGTAAACAAAACTTCACAAAGCTGTTCATTACCGTTTTCGTCAATTACTGTGATTTGCTTTTCACCATGTTCCATTAATGGTCACCTCATCATTTTTGACTGTCGAGATATCCTTGTAGAATCATCACCGCAGCCATTTTATCAATTACTTTTTTTCTTTTTTTCCGGCTTACATCCGCATCAATAAGCACTCGTTCTGCTGCCATGGTTGTCAGCCGCTCATCCCAGAGTACAACCGGAAGGCCAAAGGAATCTTCTAAAAGACCCGCAAACATCTTTGCAGCTTCTCCTCGTGGCCCTATTGTATTATTCATGTTTTTTGGAAAGCCGACAACAAATTTGCTCACTTCATGCTCCTGCACAAGCTCGCCGATCCGTTCAAGACCAAATTCGCCTGCCGCTTCATCAATCTTTATCGTTTCAATGCCTTGTGCTGTCCAGCCAAACGCATCGCTGATGGCAATGCCGATTGTTTTTGTGCCGGCGTCAAGGCCCATTGTTCTCATGATGTAGGTTCCTCCTGCTGTTCCTTCAGGTACGTTTTGACAAGTTCCTCAATAATTTCGTCCCGTTCAAGCCGGCGAATTAAATTCCTTGCATCATTGTGACGCGGAATATAAGCCGGGTCTCCGGAAAGCAAATAGCCGACAATTTGATTGATCGGATTGTACCCTTTTTCTTCCAGCGCGCCATGAACTTTCAGCAGCACTTCTCTTACATTTTCCTCATACGGCTCTTCAGGAAAGTTGAACCGCATCGTCTTGTCAAAAGAACTCACTGTCAGCACCTCACTTCAGGCGGATTCTTGATATCCGCTTCTGTACGATATGTTTCATTGTACAACAAATGACAACATATTCAAATGGATTTAACCCAGTCTGCGGCAATTTGCAATGCTTCGTCAATTTTCGATGGGTCTTTTCCACCTGCCTGCGCCATATCTGGACGGCCGCCCCCGCCCCCGCCAAGACATCCGGCTACTTCTTTAACCAGTTTCCCAGCATGGAAGCCTTTTTGAGTTAAGTCGCCTGTAACAGCTGTCACAACATTTACTTTGCCGTCTGCTTCGGCAAGCAGTACAATCACACCTGGTGTAACTTTTTGTTTTAACTCATCTGCCATTGTACGAAGAGCATTCATATCAGCCGCCTGTACATTTGCTGCCAGAAGCTGCACGCCATTGACTGTTTGAATGTTATCCGTGAGGCTGCCTGCTTCTATGTTTGACAATTTCTTTGAAAGTGATTCATTTTCACGCTGCAGTTCGCGCATTTCTGCCTGCAGGCTCTCTGCTTTTGTTAGAATATCTTTCGGATTGGATTTGAGCTTCGCTGCTGCTTCTTTTAAAATGGCTGCCTGCTCATTCAAGAAGCGGAATGCACCTTCACCTGTCACGGCTTCAATCCGACGGGTTCCTGCACCGATGCCGCTCTCAGATAAAACTTTAAACAAACCGATTTCCGCTGTATTCACAACATGGCATCCGCCGCAAAGCTCAAGGCTGTAATCGCCAACTGAAACAACCCGGACAATATCGCCGTATTTCTCGCCGAACAGGGCCATTGCTCCCATCGCTTTTGCTTCTGCAATCGGCTTAAATGCTGTTTCCACTGCGATGCCCTGCCAGATCTTTTCATTTACGATCGTTTCAACCTGAGCAATCTCATCTGCTGTTACCTGTCCGAAATGAGAAAAGTCAAAACGAAGGCGGTCTGTTTCAACAAGAGAACCCGCCTGGTTTACATGCGCGCCAAGCACATCTTTTAATGCCTGGTGCATTAAGTGTGTAGCTGTATGATTTTTAATAATTTTACCGCGTGACAACACATCCACCTTTGCCGTAACAGCACTGCCGACTGACAATGTTCCGCTTTCAACCACTGCATTGTGTATGTTTTGGCCGTTTGGCGCTTTTTGAACGTCTTTTACTATGATGCGCACTGTTTCCGATTCTATAATTCCTTTATCGGCAATTTGACCGCCGCTTTCCGCATAAAACGGTGTTTCTTTTAAAATAAATTGAATTTCTTCGCCTTCATGGACTTCATCAGTCAGGTCGCCGTCCTTTATCAAAACCGCTACTGTAGTCTCTACAGTCAGCCGGTCATATGTGAAGGTACTTTCCTCTTTCACAGACGACAGCACGCCACCCTGCACCTGCATAGAATCAGTATCCTGGCGGGCGGCACGGGCACGTTCACGCTGCTGCTGCATCTCACGCTCAAAACCATCATGGTCTGCTTTCATGCCTTCTTCTTCAGCATATTCTTCCGTCAGCTCAACGGGGAAGCCATACGTATCGTACAAACGGAACACATCTGCGCCGTCAATTGTATCGGAACCTGCTGCTTTTGCTTTTTGGATAACAGATGAAAGAATTGCCAGTCCTTCATTTAGCGTTTCATGGAAACGCTCTTCTTCGTTTTTAATGACTTTTTGAATGAATGCCGTTTTTTCTGTTACCTCCGGATAATAATCATTCATCACCTCACCAACAACCGGTACAAGCTCGTACATAAATGGACGATTGATACCAATTTGTTTTGCATAGCGTACAGCACGGCGAAGCAGACGGCGAAGTACGTAGCCGCGGCCTTCGTTTGAAGGCAATGCTCCGTCGCCAATCGCAAATGCTACAGTCCGGATATGGTCAGCAATCACTTTAAATGCTGTGTCTTTCTCAGCATCTACTCCATATTGTTCACCTGAAATCCGCTCTGTTTCGCGAATGATCGGCATAAAAAGATCCGTATCAAAGTTAGTCGGCACATTTTGGACAACAGAAGCCATCCGCTCAAGACCCATACCTGTATCAATATTTTTCTTTGGAAGCGGCGTATACGTGCCATCCGGATTATGGTTAAATTCAGAGAATACAAGATTCCATACTTCTAAATAACGGTCATTTTCACCGCCGGGATAAAGTTCTGGATCGTTTTCATCATCTCCATATTCGGCGCCACGGTCATAAAAGATTTCCGTATTTGGACCGGATGGACCTTCACCGATATCCCAGAAATTCCCCTCCAAACGAATAATCCGTTCATCGGGCACACCCACTTCATTTTTCCAAATAAGATACGCTTCCTCATCTTCTGGATGAATCGTAACAGACAGTTTTTCTGGATCAAAACCGATCCATTTTTTATCCGTCAGAAATTCCCACGCCCAGTGAATCGCTTCCGTTTTAAAATATTCACCGATTGAGAAGTTTCCGAGCATTTCAAAAAATGTGTGGTGACGCGCTGTTTTACCGACATTTTCAATATCATTTGTGCGGATGGATTTTTGCGCGTTCGTAATACGTGGATTGTCTGGAATAATACGTCCATCGAAGTATTTTTTTAATGTCGCTACCCCGCTGTTAATCCAGAGCAAGCTTGCATCATCAATCGGTACAAGCGGTGCACTTGGCTCAACACGGTGCCCTTTTTCCTGGAAAAAGTCTAAATAGAGGCGGCGAATCTCCGCTCCAGTTAATGTTTTCATGATTAAAATCCTCCTTATCGTATGTATGCAACCGAAAAAAGACAGCAAAAAAAGCCCCATCCCCTAACAGGGACGAAGCTTGTTCGCGGTACCACCCTGATTGCTAATTTCATAAAAGAAATCGGCCTCTCAAAACGCCTTAACGCGGCATACGGCAGTGTTTGCTGCACTCAGGACCCAGCTTTCCATCATTCTTCATCCGAAATATTTCTCAGCCATGAATATTTCTCTCTTTGGATGGGCTATGATGTACTCCTGTCCTTCTTCGATTTGTCACAATTCATATACCCGAATTATAAAAAGGAATAGGACATTTGTCAATGACTCAAGACCAGTCATCAATTTGAACGAGTGTCCCATCTTCTTCTACCTGGTGAATCACAAGGCCGCCTTCAAGCTCAGACATTTCTACACAGCAGTCATGACAGTAATAATGATCAGAACCGATACGACCTACTTCCCGGCTTCCACAGTTCGGACATGATTGCACGATGATCCCTCCTGTTTTTGCCATCAGTATGTCCGCAAAAACAGATTCTTATACCACCATAAAGTCAAATGGAGTAACGTTTTCCATACCGATCATCGGATCAATCGACATCCATGTATCTTCTGTCAGCTCTCCCGCACCTTTATCGAGTGTTTCTTTCCCGGAAAGACGCTCTGCAAGACCTGTTTTCCGTACCAGGTCATCGTTACGGGCAATGCCGATTCGAAACGCTTCCTCCTCGCCACACAAGATTAAAAACTGACGACTTCTTGTAATGGCGGTGTACAGCAGGTTTCGGCGCAGCATGCGATAATAGCTTTTAACGACCGGTAATATGACAATTGGAAATTCACTTCCCTGCGATTTATGGATCGAACAGCAAAACGCATGTGTAATTTGATTTAAATCATTGCGTGTATAGGTTACTTCATTGCCTTCGTATGAAACAATAACCATGTCTTCTTTTTCTGTGTTTTCCTTGGCATAAAAGATAGACACAATCTCGCCAATGTCACCATTGAATACATTTTGTTCCGGCTGGTTGACAAGCTGCAGCACCTTGTCGCCAATTCGATAGGTAACGGGGCCAAACGCGAGTTCCTTCCGCCGGCCATCTTCATTCGGATTCAGCACCTGCTGCAAAACCTCATTTAATTTATCGATTCCGGCAGGTCCTTTGTACATAGGTGCCAGCACTTGAATATCGCGCGGCTCATATCCTTTTCCCGCCGCATTTTTGACGACTTTCTCAATCGCATCAGCAATTTGTCCGGTTCCACAGCGGATAAAGGAGCGGTCTTTCTGTGGATTTGTCAGCGTATCTGGGACCACGCCGTCTTTTATGCTGTGCGCCAGGCTGATGATGGAAGAGCCTTCTTCCTGGCGATAGATATCAGTCAGCCGCACGGATGGAATCGCGCCGGATGCCAGCATGTCTTTTAACACCTGGCCCGGCCCAACTGATGGCAGCTGATCTTCATCCCCTACCAATATTACCTGCATATCATCCGGCACCGCTTTAAACAGCTGATGGGCGAGCCATATATCTACCATTGATGTTTCATCTACAATAAGAAGACGTCCTCCAATTGCATTGCCTTCTTCTTCTGGATCTTCCTGTCCGTTAAATCCAAGAAGTCGGTGGATGGTCACAGCAGGAAGACCGGTAGATTCCATCATTCGCTTTGCTGCGCGGCCTGTCGGTGCACAAAGCTTAATGGGGAAAGGATTGTCTTTATCGTATGTTTTTGAGTCCAGAGATAAGCCATGAAGTTCACCATACAACTCTACTATCCCTTTAATGACTGTTGTTTTTCCCGTTCCAGGACCGCCAGTTAAAATCATGACCGGTGAGGTGAGAGCGGTTTGAATGGCTTCCTTTTGAGAGGGTGCATAGGAAATGCCTGTCCGGTCTTCGAGTTCACCGAGCGCAAGCAAAAACTCCGACTCAGGAAACGAGTGAGACTCCTGCTTCATTATCCGCTGCACATTTGTGACCATCCCTTTTTCTGAAAAATAAAGAGACGGCATATAAACCCGCTGCTCTTCTCCCGCCACCTTGCCTTCTTCCTCAAGCTCAATCAGCCGTTTGGCAATCGCTTCAAATTCAGCTGTGCCGTTTGCACTTTTATCAAGCAGCTCCTTAACGTTTTTCAACAGATCTTCCGCTTCTATATAGCAGTGTCCATCTTGAAGACACTGCTGTTCAAGTGAGTATAAAATGGCCGCCTTCAACCGGTCAGGATGCCCTCCACTAATGCCAATTTGAGCACCAATTTCATCGGCCCGGATAAAACCGATCCCTTCAATGTCTTCTACGAGCCGATATGGATTTTCCTGAATGGCGTTTAATGACTCCTCATAGTACATTTGGTAAATTTTCATGGACAGCTGCGGGCCAAAGCCGAATTCATTCAATGCAACCATGATTTGCTCGAGTCCTTGATGCTTCATCAGCGTATCGTATAACACTTCTGCTTTTTCAGCCGGCAAACGCGGAACCTGCTGCAGGCAGCTTTTGTCCGCAATAATTTTAGATATAGCCTGCTCCCCCAGCGTCTCCACAATCGACTCGGCCGTTTTTTTGCCGATGCCTTTAAACAAGTCCCCAGATAAATAAGCCACAAGCCCCTGCTTCGTCTGCGGCATTTCTTTTTGGGCAGTGCGGGCAATAAACTGCCGGCCAAACTTCGGATGGTCTTTGAAGTGGCCGCGAAATTCGTACATTTCATGCTCATGAACCGCAGGAAAGTACCCGGTTACTACTGCTTCTTTTTCATCGTATGTGCCATCCGTTTCAGCCACGCGGACGCGAAGAACAGTATAAAAGTTTTCGTTATTCCGAAAAATCGTCACGATATGCCGGCCTTTTAAAAACTGCTCTCCTTCTGTAAATAAATCCCGTTTTTCCTGCACGGTGCTGACCACCTCTTTTTATTCCGTTTTTTCCAGCATTTTTTTCCCGTAGCCCGCCAGCATATGGTCCGGCTGAATCTCTAACGCCCGATCAAAAAACTCGGCTGCTTTTTCGGCTTCTTCATAATGGCCTGCATATAAAACACCAAGATTATAAAAAGCATCGGCATGATCCGGGTCCTGTTTTACGACTTGCTGCAGATTTTTTTCCGCTTCTTCGTATTGCTCTGTTTTCGCAAGTGCCAGCGCAAACTGAAAACGCGCTTCGACATCTTCTCCGTCCAGCTCTACTGCACGCATTAAATAGGGCAGCGCCATAACGGTTTGATCTAAATATAAAAAAGACAGGCCCAGCATAAAGTAAGCATCCGCTTCCTCCATTCCACTCCGAATTGCTCTCTCAAAACGCTGTGCTGCTTCTTCAAAACGCTCATTTGTAAAACAAAAAGAGCCAAGTGCATATTGGGCTGCACTCGAATCAGGAGCGACTTCAACCGCTTTTTGATAAAATTTCAACGCCCGTTCCGCATCGTTCATTTCTGCCAGCACGTGGCCGAAATTAATATAAGCAGCCGGATCTTCTGGCTTTTCTTCAATTTGCTCGGTAAAAAGCTTTAGTGCTTCCTCCCATTTTCCTTCCTGCAACAATTCAATACCCTGCTGATTTTTATCCATATGAAGCCTCCCATTTTTTCTTTATTATAACAAAGAAAACCGCTCCACGTAGAGAGGAGCGGACTGCATTCAGCCGACATAATCGAGCTGTTTGTTTTCTTTATATACTTTATCGATTGTTCCGCCGCCAAGACAAACATCTCCGTCATACAGTACAACCGCCTGACCCGGTGTAATGGCACGAACTGGCTCATCAAAAACGATTCGCGCTGTGCCGTTACCCGTTTGTGTAACCGTTACACCTGTATCCGCCTGACGGTAACGGAATTTCGCGGTGCAATGGAACGTTTCTGGCATCGGTTCATTTGTAGTGAACCCAACTTGTACGGCTTCGAGTGAATCAGAATAAAGCGATTCATGGTGAAAGCCCTGTACAACATACAGCTCGTTTGTTTCTAAGTTTTTGCCGCCGACAAACCACGGTTCGCCACTGCCGCCAATACCAAGACCATGACGCTGTCCGATTGTGTAGTACATGAGCCCATCATGACGGCCCATTTTGCGGCCGTCAAATGTCACCATATCCCCCGGCTGAGCCGGAAGGTACTGGCCTAGAAATTCTTTGAAATTTCGCTCGCCGATAAAGCAGATACCCGTTGAATCTTTTTTTGCAGCCGTTGCAAGCCCTGCTTCTGCCGCCAATTCCCGCACCCGTTTTTTCTCAAGCTCCCCAATCGGGAACATGACTTTTTCCAGCTGGCTTTGAGACAGCTGATTTAAAAAGTATGTTTGATCCTTATTGTTGTCTACACCACGAAGCATTTTCACTTCATCGCCAGAACGGTCAATACGGGCGTAATGGCCGGTTGCCAGGTAATCAGCGCCCAGCTTCATCGCATGGTCAAGAAAGGCTTTGAATTTAATTTCTTTGTTGCACATAACATCCGGATTCGGCGTCCGGCCCGCTTTATATTCATCCAAAAAGTAGGTAAATACTTTGTCCCAGTACTGTTTTTCAAAATTCACTGCATAATAAGGAATGCCAATTTGGTTGCAGACACGGATCACGTCGTCATAATCTTCAGTAGCAGTGCATACACCAAATTCATCTGTATCATCCCAGTTTTTCATAAAAATGCCGACAACGTCATACCCTTGTTGTTTTAATAAAAGCGCTGCTACTGAAGAATCAACGCCTCCTGACATACCGACGACAACACGGGTGTCTTTCGGTGCTTTCATTGCTTCATCCTCTTTCTATTGAAGCCGCCTCGCGATTTTCGCGGTTTCTAGCGCGGCTTGTTCAATTTGTTTCATTGTATTGTTAAACCCAAAGCTGAATCGGATTGATGAGCGAAGTTTAGGTGAATCCTCTCCAAACATGGCCGTCAACACATGCGACGGCTCAATCGAACCGGCTGTACAAGCTGACCCGCTTGATGCTGCAATACCGGCCATATCGAGGTTCACTAAAAATGCTTCTACATCTGTTTTGGGAAAAAATAAGTTTAGCACATGCGGAAGCGATTGTTCAACTTTACTGTTTACAACAAACGAAACCCCCTGCTCGGCAAGTGTTTCGATAAAACGCTGTTTCATTTCCAGGTAACGGACTGCTCGCTCTTCCCGCGTTTTCTCTGCGATTTCAGCCGCTTTCGCCATACCAGCAATGGCCGCTGTGTTTTCTGTTCCTGCACGGCGTTTCCGTTCCTGTTCACCTCCGTACAAAAGCGGAGCAATAACAGTGCCCGGTTTGATGTAAAGAGCGCCAATCCCTTTTGGTCCGTTGATTTTGTGCCCTGATACGGCGAGAAAATCAACGTTTAACTTTTTTACATCAATGGGTAAAATGCCATATGCCTGTACCGCATCTGTGTGAAAAAGAGCAGGGTGGCCGGCAAGTAAGCGGCCGATCTCCTCAATCGGCTGGACCGCCCCTGTTTCGTTATTACCGTACATAACAGAAACAAGAATGGTGTCGTCGCGCAGAGCCGCTTCTACTGCCGAAACCGATATTACGCCCGCTTCATTTACGGGTAAATATGTTACATCAAAGCCTTCTTTTTCAAGCTCCTCGCATGCATGCAAAACCGCGTGATGTTCAATAACGGTTGTAATAATGTGACCCGCCCCTTTAGCACGTGCTGTACCAAAAATGGCCATATTGTCTGCTTCTGTGCCGCTTCCTGTAAAAATGATATCATTAAATCCAGCTCGAATGGTGCCAGCAATAACCGTTCTTGCTTCATCGACTACCCGGCGCGATTCCCGGCCAAACGAATGAATGCTAGATGGGTTTCCATAAGTCTCAGTTAAAATGCCTGCCATCACTGCGGCCGCTTCTGGATGAACCGGCGATGTCGCTGCATGATCTAAATAAATTCGCTCCATATTGACACCCCGTTAAATATAAAACATATATGCATCAGATTCACCAGTTACAGTGTGGTTTGCCAGGTCATCGAGTGTTGTATTCTCTAGCACACCCTTGATCGCTTCGCTAATCCGGATCCAAAGCTCCCGTTTAGCCGGTTCTTCTTCTTCAATTCCTTCAACAAGCGTAATCGGTCCTTCCAGTACCCGGATAATATCACCTGCTGTAATGTCCTGCGGCTCGTGTCCCAATACATATCCGCCGTAAGCACCGCGGATACTGCGAACAAAACCTGCATTGCGAAGCGGCGCAATCAACTGCTCAAGGTAGTGTTCCGATAAATCATGAGCCCCGGCAATCACACGAAGGGAAGTCGGTCCTTCGCCGTGACGTTTGGCCAGTTCAATCATAATCGTCAGTCCGTATCTTCCTTTGGTTGAGATTCTCATTTATTTGTGCCTCATTTCTTCTTTAATCCAATTATCCGTATAGTATATCACTTTATAGGAACAAAAAACATGCCGGAATACTCGGGATATGATAAAGTGAATCTACCAAATGAGAAAGAGGGATTCATATGAAGCCGCTCGCCTACCGAATGAGACCGCGCACGATTGATGAGGTAGCCGGCCAGGAACACTTAACAGGTGAAGGCAGAATCATCAGGCGGATGACAGAAGCTAAAAAACTGTCTTCGATGATTTTATACGGCCCGCCGGGAACTGGCAAAACGTCGATTGCAAGTGCCATTGCAGGCACCACACAGTATGCGTTTCGCATGCTCAATGCCGTGACCAGCAACAAAAAAGATATGGAAATTATCGCAGCGGAAGCGAAAATGTCCGGAACTGTCATTTTGCTTTTAGATGAAGTACTTGTATAACGGTATCTGGTTTAAATATGTTATCTGGTTCAAAATAACACGCTTATAAAGTATGCCCAGTTAATCCCTTCATTAAAGAAGGGATTTTTTTATTCTCAAATACAGTATCCAGCAGAAACGTTTCTACTATAGAGAATGAAATTTTGCTTTTTAAAAAAAGCACTAATAATAATGAAGAAAAAAATATATTTTTCAGAATAAAAACTTTGTATAACGATATTAATAATTAACTAAAAATATATGTTTTTATGTAGTTCAATCCTTATATAGTAAAATATAAAATTTTTATCCATAAAAAGATATTTCAGGTAAAAAAGGTGTTGTTTACAAACCAAAGTTTTGCTACGCTAATTGTGAATTGAACATAAACCCTAAGAGACCGGAGTTGACTAGATTGCTGGTTACGAATTACAAATTTGTAGTGAAAGAGTACAATACATACCACTACATAAACGGAAAGACTTTTAGTGAGAAAGCAATTGGCATTGGAATAAAAGATGAAATAACAGGGAAAGTTTTCCCTTCCCCTCTTACCAACTTCATAAGAGGAAAGTATAGAAGTAAATCAAAATCTTTAAGTTCACAAAGGAATGCAGCATCTGAGCTCACAAAGTTTTTGAATTTCGTAAGAGAACAAACTGAAAATGGCAACATTGAATTCCAAATACTAAGCACTAAGGGCCTCTTTGGCTTAAAGCGTGCTCATGCTGCTCAATACATAACTTTCTTATCCCTAAGAGCGAGACAAGAAGAACTTTCTTCAGAATATGTATATCGGATAGAGAAATACATATTAAGCTTTTATCTGTGGTTGGCTGCTAACCATATTATTGAGGAGCAGATAAGTGTAGAAGAGGGCTCCCCATTTGATGATTTGGAGCTAGGAACCATCTATCCAGGAAGAAACGAAAAGCTTCCAGAGAAATTAGTGGATTTTGGTGAAAATCGAAATGAACTTGTGGAGAAATTTATTAAAGTAGCTCAAGATGTTTCTCCAGACATTGTACTGGGCGTTTGCTTTCAGTTTTTTGGAGGGTTGAGGACTGGAGAAGTTGTGAATTTGACTAAAGACGCAATAACTTCACCCTATTATTGGGATGATAAGGGATTTGGTGAAAACAAATTTATTCTACAAGTCAGAGAAAGACACCAACAATTATTTAAGGGTAAAAACAATCTTCAGCATGAAGGGGTAAAGAGACCTCGCAATCAGGCCCTCCTTACTAACCCTCTTCTTTCTCAAGTTTATAAGGAACATAAGCTGTTTTTAAAAAGATTGGAAAACCGAAATATTATTAAAAACAATGACGCACTATTTATTACAAAAAGAACAGGTGAAGCAATGTCAGGAAAAACTTACAAAGAACAATTTAACAAGGTAAAATCAATGTTTCTGAAAAGCTTAAGCAAGGAAAAACGAATAGATGATTACCTATTCCTTACAGATAAAAGATGGTCTACACACATTGGAAGAGGTATTTTCACGAATTTTCTTCTTGAAATGGATGCCAGTATTCCAGAAATAGCAATAGCAAGAGGTGATAAAAATTTAAGCTCGGTAATGAGCTATGTAGAAGAAAAAAACGCCGTGAAACTAACTCAAGAAGCTATAGATGATATTCGAATGGCTGCAGAAAATCAACAGGCAACAATTGACAAAAAAATCACAGCAAAATTTAGCTTAGGAGATTGAAAAGAATGCAACTAAAACCTATTTCTATAGAGGAAGCTGTTCAGCATACTGAAGGATACCAAAAGCGTATAATTGAATTGGAGCATTATAAAAATCTTTATAAAACAAGGAATAGAATTAAAACAGAAAATCCTGAATTACTAGGTTACTTTGGAATTAAATTTATCAAGCGCTTAGGCGATGAAGGAATAATTTTAAAAAAAGAAGTTAATGGACGGTTACTATACTCTCTCTATTCTCTAGCTAAATACCAGTTATCATATGAAGAATTAAAAAAGAATTTTTATACTGTTCCCGAGGCCTTAAAAGAGTTTGGTTATGATAAACAAACTAATTACTTATATCAACACGTTCACGAGGAAAAATTTTTGAAATTACATAATGATGGTTATCTAAAAACTATCTTGCTAGACCATAAAATCCAGTATTCTAATGTATTCATTCTAAAAAATGAAATACAACGATTTATAAATGAGCATATTTCATGGGTAGATGCTGCAAATGAAGCTGGTGTTACCCTAGCCACCTTTCAACAAGAGTGGATGAAGAAATACACAAAAGATATCATCAAATTCAGTAAATCTTATTCAGAGTTTAGGTACATTAATAAAAAAGATTGGAAATCGTTTCTACTGGAAAAAACAAAGGCTCATTACATTACAAAAGAACAAACAGCGAAAATCTTGGGGATAACTGCTTCTAGTTTAGACAAGGCAGCAAAGGCATATAACATTATTCCCTTAACAGAAAACAATTCTCCTTTAACCTACTTCACAAAAGAAGATGTAGAGTTGCTTATCGCGAAACAAAATGAATTATGGAAACAAATACGTAATGATTATCTAACAGCCAAAGAAGTTGTTAACTTATTAGATATAACTTATTCAGGATTTCGCCAAAAACATTACCAAAATAGATTAAAGACAATTTATGTTCCCCCGCTCCTTTATGTAATTCGAGACAACATTAATTTTCGAACTGGTCGTCAAAAAATCTATTTAAAAGAAGATGTTCTTTTGCTTCTTAAAGAAAGACAAAGAGAAAAAGTCATAGAAAACCTTATCCATCAATCCAATTCCAATAATGCGTTTCATATCCTAAAAACTTTACTTAATGAAACAAACGTTCAATTTAGTGAAAATTCTGAAAGAACTAAAGAGTATTGGTTCAAATATATACATCGAAAAGCTGCTAAGAGCACAGCGTCCGATAAATCAATAAAGAAAGACGCAAGAATTTTTTTTAATACAACACACCTTTTAAAAGAATTAACAAACCTAAAAGAAATATATGATTATACTGACAGAGAATTAAACTTAGCAGTATTTAACTCGAACGTGAATTGGTCTATTCAATTGGAAATGTATAAATTTTTAAAGTCTATTTTTCAGAGCCGTACTAAAGCCGGCTTATCAATTAATTATAATTTTAACCGGCTTAAAAACATTTATAAGAAAACAATCAGTGTTTCAAAAGAAAAAGTAATCTACTCTATTGACGAGTATATTCGTTTATTAGAATTTTCAAAAGATATTCAATACCATAAAAAAAGAGCTATTGAAGATATTAATTCACAAATCAAAGGAGCTAACCACGCATCTAGAGATTCAGCTTGGCTTTATATACTGCTTCATCTTACTAATGCTTGGAGACATTACGACATTACCATTTTCCCTCGTATTAATTTAAAGCAAACGAGAATTGACGAAATGGAGCCTAATAAAGCATTAGATTGGCTAGATAACAACACATTAAATGAGAACGAAATCGAGGCTATTATTGCTCAAGTAAGAGCTATGTCATTTATTCACTCTAAAACCAAGAAAAAACGTCATTTTTTTTGTTCAAAAGAGCTAAAACAGGCTTTGGTTCATTCTTTAATATTATGCGAGTTACGTTGCCGTATATGCCAACCATTAGCTGAAACGTTAATTAATTTTGGAACCGAAACAAAGAACCACATTTTCAAAGAAAATCAAAAAAAGGCTTTCTTCGAAGAACTTGACTCAGATTTTAATTTTCAGTCAAGAAAAATGAATCGTACCCTAATAAGTTATATCTATAGTGTTATTAAAAAGAAAACACACCGGAATCCATTAGAAGTAACAAAACATGTACGCAGTCACGTTAGCGAGGAAACAACGAATATTTATATTGATATCCCACAAGAACAATTAGATTTTATTACCGACCAACTTTTTGATTTAGGCCACTTTGGTTATATATATGACACTTTGAGTGAAATGCTATTACCTGAAGCCCCAACTGATAGAAAAAATAGAACACAATATTCTCTAATAGTTAAAAAAGTATTTGGCGACGTTTATCAAATTGAACAAATGGCTCACTATTTAAACCGTTTGGCGGAAGAACAACATATTGTACGCTGTGTACTAGAAGGCTTTTCCTTAGAAAAAAGACAGGAACTGCTTGATTTAATAAAGCTCGGGCAGCAACCGGCTAAAAAAGATGGGTTTCAATGCCTGTATCAAGAATGTCGGTTTCCTTTGAGAGACTGTGAGAAATGTCCTTTTGTAATCCCCCATTTCCATGCTTTATCACAGTTAGGCGAAGAATTTTATTTAATGCTAAACGAATTTAAAACAAAATTTAATTTAACCAGTAAAAATGGCGAGAAAATCCGGCTAGCAAATAACTTGTATAGCTACCTTCATTTGATTAGCATTGCAGTTAAAAAATTTGGAAAGGAATCTGTCTCTCCTTTTTTTGAAAATGGGTTAGAGAGTGTTAAGCAAGAGCTGTCCTTACTGCCAAGCATGAAAGAATATGTAACAATTCCAAATATTAAGCAAGGAGTTCAAAAAGTCGATGATAAAAAAGAAATCAGAACAAGAACCGATTGAAATATTTAATGATTTTCAATTTAATGTAGAAGACATCAGTCAACAAGCTAATGAGATATTAGCTGAGCAGAGAGAAAAGAAGCTTTTAATCAAAGGTGACCTCGATAGTGATGAGTGGCGCTTCATTTGTGATACTCGTTATACAGAAGTCTACTTTAATTTCAAAGATATAAGAAAAAAGTTGACTTTTTTGAAAGCAGATGATGAGCTCATCGTCCTCTCTTTAAAGTGTTGGATTGCTACTTTACTTCCTTACCGTTCGATTGAATCGGTTCTTAAATATTATAAATATGTAGAGTTGTTCTTATCTATTTCCCAAATTTTCAATGAAGAATATTTGGAAAAGACTCAGCTTTACCTAACCCATGAATGTGATGATAGAACACGCTGGAATTTATGTGTTCCTATATTAAACTTTATCGACTTTTTTGCAGAAATTAATTCTGGACTGTCGTATCAAAAAATGCTCTTAGATGTAAAAGAATCTATAAACATGGAAAAAGTCAGCGGGATGGTTCGGCAACTTCCCTCTCCACACGATGTTTTAACTTTTTCCTGGGTCCTTGAAGATTCTTTTAAAAAAAATAATAAGAAAAACAATTTTTATTTTAAATACTATCCCATATTTATTTGGTGGTCGTTAAGTACTTTAATTCCAATGAGGCCTTCTGAATTTTGCGCTATTAAAAGAGATACCTTAAGTGAAGAAAACAATAGATATTATATTAAATTACCCAGGATAAAACAGAAAAACAATTCTCATAAAGTACAAATTGTTGATAAAATAGCTATTCCCCAAGAGCTTTATGCACAATTACAAGATTACATTCTGAGCACTGATTCATTTGGCACTACAGAAACGCTTATCTCTTATCCCTCTATCAAAAGTAAAAAAGCAACCAAAGGAAAAATACATTTTGAAAATAGGTTTCGCTATAATAACCTCCATTTTCTTTTAGAGGAATTTTATAATCAAGTAATTGAAAAAGAATATGAAATGGACTATATGCAAAGAATACGCCTTGGGGATACTCGTCACTTCGCTTTTCTAAATTTAATGCGGCAAGGATATCATCCTGTTGAAATTGCCCGTCTAGGTGGTCATACATCTCTACAAGCTCAGTATCACTATCAGCAGCACACAGAATATTGGATTGATGTGGAAACTCTTCAACTAATGCACCGCCTTAACTTTCAAAAAAAAATAAATAAGAACAATGATTACTCAACTGGCAACCATAGTTATCATCTTGATGATGAATTTATAAGAGAGAAAGTCTTAAAAAGTAATAATGAGCCAGTAAAAATAGATGTAGAAATTGGATACTGCACTGACCCGAATATGCATTGCTATGTAAGCAAATGTTATTTTTGTGACCATTGGAGAATAAGCCAAGAAGAGTATTTACTGAAAAGAAAAGAAATTGATAAAGAATTACAGCAAAGCAAGAATGAAATTGGACAGTTAGTTAAGACAATGAGCAATTTATACAGCATCATCTTAAAGGAAGCGGTTGAAATAGATTTTGCAGAGTGGCATCCTCAAATTAATAAAGACTTATTTATTTCAAAGAAGCAATTAGATGAAAAAATGCATAAAGCGCTCAATTTTTCTACTAATCTATCAATTATGCTAAAAGGTGTCGAGTAATTATGGCTAATAAAAGAGGTAGACCAAAAAAAGAATTCCCTCCAGACCTTATACAAAATATCATCTATCGTTATGCCAAAGAACAAAAAACAACTGGAAAAATAAGATATATGGATATGTATCGTTTTTCTAAAGAATTATTTAATAATAAGGAAATCGACCATAATATTGGGGAGTTTTTCTGGAGAAAAGGTGAAGGCAGAACAGCCATTGACAAAGCAAATCAAGTGATGAAACACGATATTCTTAGCGAAATTGAGGAAGATGAATCCCTAGTCAATACTAAAGATACAGTTAATAAATTCTTTACTGGAAAAAAGAGCGATAAAGAGAAATTAATTGGCGCTTTAAAGATAAATGAAATAAAGTTACAACAATATATCAAAAAATGTAAAAGGTTAGAAAAAGAATTAATTGAAGTTAGAGAACTTTTGAAAAAAGAAAAATCAAAGAGTAGTCAGTATAAAGACAATGCTAACTCCTATCAAGAAACACTATTCCAATGGATGGAACTAAGTATGAGCAAAGAAATCCCATTAACTAATTTATTGACAGTTGGAAAAACGCGAACACCTATCGTGGAAGAATTACTAACAAGTATGTTATCTGAAAACCCTATTGAAACATTTGATAGAATAAACACGCTAAAAAGCCGCAGCTTAGCATCCGAAAGTACAAGTGTGGAAGATAGAATTTTACATCTTAGTTCATCAAAAATTAAACAAAAAAGTGTCTTGGATGATATTGATTTTTAATAAAACCCCACCTATCTCAAACAATTGACTAGGTGGGATATTTTTTTATTTGGCTCCGTTAAAGATTAAGGTTGATATTTTATCAAACAATAGAATCCCAAAATTAGAAGTCCTATTTTGTGTATTACCTTATCTACTGCTACCTTTTTAATAAAAACCTTGGTGAAGGAAGAACTTCTTGTTCAGCTTCGAAATACGCGAGTTTATCTGATATACAGGAAACTATTGACGGCATTCCCATCCCAACAGCGTATTCTAAGGCAGTTAATAATGACAACTCCTTGCCATCAATTTCTTCATCCCAGGAAATTATATAACAGCGGTCTCCAGCACCATTTTGTTTTAACAACCTTGCTATTTCTACGGAGTCTAAATTTGGTTTTGGAATGTCAAACACATACTCTTCACGAAGAATTGTTCTATAGGAATGACAAAGACGTCTTAGACATCTTTGTGTTTTTTAGCCGAAGACAATTCAAACAAAACCCTGTCTTGGAGACTTTTTGTGAAAAATGATTTTACAATTATTTTCTCAGTCTTTTTATCCAATCTAATCCCTCCATACTCTTGCTAATTTTGGTAAATTCCCCAATTGGAAAATCCCGATAATCTAGGGCTATCATAGGCCGCTTCCGTTAATAATAGACAGCTAGCGATAATCATTTTACTTACAGTTGTATTGTCATTCGAATATTGAATAACGTCTAAGAATTGGAACCAGCTCAAATAATGGTCGAAATACTCTGTTGAAGTTAAAATTTTGAGGTATTTACGGCTTCTTACGAAGCTTATCTATAAGAATATATTATTTTAATTAGAGGCGTTATAATAGAGAAACAATATCTGTGCTTCTCCGTCAGTTTGCAACTAAATCAAGATAATAAACATGGGGGGACTAGAGATGGATATCAACGATTATCAAGGAATTGACGATGCCCTTATCAGAAAAATAACATACGAAGTAAGAAAGCAGACTATTTTGGTCGCACGGCTATATCTACGCGGAAGAAAAATTCCTCGAATTGTTGAAGAGACCGAGATGGACGAATCAACCGTTCAAGCAATTGTTAAGCTTATTGACAGAATTGAGGAAGAAGAAAGCAGATACAGCGGACCATTCGGCAAGTTTCAGCGAGAGCATGATAAGAAAGTTTATTCAGAAGCAGTAGAAATGTTTTCGATAATTTATCCACGTTACGAACAAGGAAAAACCATCCCTCAAATAGTTGAGGAGACAAATCTGGATGCACCCACCGTCCAAAAGTATGTTCAATTTATCGAAGAACGTGAAGAAGAATGCTGAAATTAACTATACCAAGGAGACAATACGGAAAACCTCCACGGCATAACAGATGAAGGATATAAGAAGATAATCAGAGACCTTTGAGGACAGCAAACCGTTGCCGTATTCCTTGAATCTTCCTAAAGACCAAATTCCATACGTATAGCGAACAGGAGAAAAAGTATGACGAACTTAAAAATTTGTTTGACTGATGACCTACAAAGATATCAAAAAGAAACATGGGATGATTACATTGCTTCTTATTCATTAACATTTGAATTTCGCAACACCAGCGAATGTACCGGAGTTTTGAATGTAAATTTCGATGTCCGAGGTTTCGGAATCGATGGGTTTGAAGGTGGTATTGATGTATCCTATGAACTCCTTTTTTTTGAAGGACCAGAAGGGAAACTATTGGAAGACGACGAGGCATTTGTATTCATTTTTACTCATTTTGGAAAAGAAATCAGAAAGATTGTTGATACGGCCTGGGATGTGCTCTACGAACATTATGAAAATGGCATGCCCATTACGATATTTAAAAATGAATAATATTTACAGAAAGAGTTGATATAACACTCAAAGTCAAAAGTCACTCCTCCTCCTGAATATCCTTTCTTACCATGTTTTCAGCGATTTTCACTAAAACTTTTATACAGAATTTTATGCAACGCTGATTTTCCGATATTTCCTCTCTCGGAACAGACTAGATTTGTGCATAAAATTCTGCACAAAACTGGCAGATTGAACGTTCTTTTTCTTCTAATATCGCATTTAATACTCCTTTGCTCCTCTCTAGCGTCCTGTCTACATACTGCTCCAGGCCGATATGATGCAGTCAGAGGTTCAAGTATATCCTTGGCATTACACAGGTGTTCCCGCTGAACAGTTCGACCCGTTCATGCAGCAATTCCAAGTGTTTATGAGTGTGTTTTCTCCATTCGAAATTATCCTTTATTTCTATCAGCTTTCTGGTTCCCTTTTCTAAAACGAAGCACAGATTAAAGCAATCCATTGGAATTCTCAGTGCTTCTCTTTTATATTGTTTTTAATAAAGGTGATTAGCCTATTAGTGAAAAATTTATTTATGAATTTTGCTTTAGTATTTTGAAAGGAGTTTTTCATGTGTTTCAAACCGAACCCTTATCTCATCGTATGCGGCCTAAAAGCGTTGATGAGATAGTAGGTCAAGAAGATATCATAGGACCTAATACTGCTCTTTATCGTATGATTCAAAATGGACATGTTCCATCTATGCTTTTATACGGACCACCAGGAACAGGAAAAACCTCTCTTGCCTTTGCAATAGCAGGTTCGACCAAAAAAGATTTTTATGCTTTGAATGCTACAACGGCAGGAAAAAAAGATATAGAAGATGTTATTGAAGAAGCAAGATTAACACGCAATGCTATTCTTTTTATTGATGAGATTCACTTGTTAAATAAAACTCAGCAAGACTCCCTTCTCAAAGCTCTTGAAGAAGGAGTCTTTACGCTTATTAGTGCCACTACAGAAAATCCATACCATAGCGTTAGAGGGGCTATTCTTTCTAGAACCGGACAAATTAAACAGCTTAAACCCTTACCTTCGTCAGCTATTCTTACATTGCTAAAAAGAGCATTAGAGAACAGTGTTGATGGCTTAGGAAAGATGAACATTCATATATCGGATGAGTCTCTTAAATTAATTGCTCAAACAACAGGGGACGGTCGTTCAGCTCTAAATTTGCTAGAGGATATCGTATGGGCCTCTGAAAAAGACGAAAAAAACAATACAATTGTAACAGAAGAGACGGTAAAGCAATGCATAGGGAATAAAGGTTTTTCTCATGATAAAAAAGGCGACATTTACTACAATTTATTATCAAGTCTTCAAAAAAGCATCAGAGGGAGCGATGTAGACGCAGCCCTTCATTATCTAGCCCGGTTATTAGAAGGCGGAGACCTTATTTCGATTTGCAGACGTATTTTGGTGACTGCCTACGAAGATATTGGCTTGGCAAATCCCGAATTATGTGCAAGAGTATTATCCGCACTAGAATCTGTTGAGCGTTTGGGTTTGCCTGAAGGACGTATCCCATTGTCTGTCATTACCATTGAATTATGCTTATCTGCAAAAAGTAACTCAGCCTACAAAGCATTAGACAAGGCGATTGATGATGTTCGAAAAGGAAAAACGGGTGATATACCTATGCATTTGAGAGATGCTCACTATCAAGGGGCTGCGAAGCTAGGTCATGGTCAAGAGTATTTATATCCTCATAATTATCCAAGCGGTTGGGTCAATCAAGAGTATTTACCAGCCGAATTAAAGAGCGCTGTTTACTATGAACCAAAAGAATCAGGAGAAGAAAAAAGGCTAAGTCAAATTCATCAGAAGCTAAATTCTTTAAAGAAACGTTCCATTAAATAATAATGTTGATTCCCTTTTTGAACTCCCATGTAAAAACATTTTTTTATACAATTTTTTTGTGATGTTTGCATTTTGTGGTCGGCTAACAGGGCAGGCTCATACAGTTGAACAAAAACAGTAAAATAGGTGCTCTTCACCCAAC
>NZ_LAHL01000090.1 GCF_000966195.1 Domibacillus robiginosus
TTTCAATGTTCAATTCATTTGCGCCATCTCCGCGACAGCTAACCAATAATAACATTAATTGATTTCTTAGTCAATATGTTTTTTTGTGTTTTTTAACAAAAGACGTTATGCTGTTTCTTTAAAACAGAGAAATAATATAACATCAATAAATCTGCAAAGCCAACTGATTTTCACTGCGCCCTAAGGAAGCAATATTTCTCTGTTGTTCATTTGCAACAATTCTTTCTACATTAGCGGCGATAAAAATTATAACACTTATTTTTAATCACCGCAATAATTTTTTTTAAAATAAAAGGATATTTTTCTGTATGTCCAACTGCTTCTCTCTATATACAGAATAAAGCTGCGGCTTTTTAATTTTCATTTCCGGGTTTGTAATTGTTAATGCCTTTTTCATGATCGTGATTATCATCATTATCCACCTGCAAATTTCCATCCTGCGTAAAAACGGCCAGTGTTACATGCTGAATGTCCTGTTTTCGAATACCCCAGTGCTGAAGTTGATCAAACAGCCAACTCTCATCCCTCTTCACAAACTTTAAATTATGGTGCAGGATTTCACCATCTATAATGATTGGAATCGACACGAAAGCAGGTTTTGGAGTAAATTCTAGATCACTTGATTGTTTATTGTGATTAATTACTTTAGGAATAACGCTTACCTTTCCTGTTTCCTCCATTAGGGCAATATCAATGTCTGCAGGGTTTACAAAACCTTTAATCCGGAGTTCCCCAAGCAACTCCTCAATGGTCATTTTTACGCTTTTTAATCCCTCTTTATCGATATCTCCCCCACGTATTAACACAGTGGGCGTGGCGGTCAACGTGTTTTTAAACTTGTTAATAAGAATGAGCCTGGACAGTAAAAGATAAAACAAAACAACGGCAAGCGAGTACCAGGTAGCTGTCCAGGCGCTGTCCTGGGCTATCGGTTCTGATATGGCTGAGCCGAGAACCGTCACAAAAACAAGATCGTAGCTATGCATTTGCGAAACCGCTTTTTTACCGGAAAGCCTCGTGAGAATATAGCCTAGCAAAATAAGGTAAATGGGCAGCCCGATATATTTTAGTATCTCCATGTATCTACCTCTTCTCTTACCTTCATTTTTTCCTGCCCGCAGATAAAAAAGGGCATTCAGCGCTTTTTAGATGATAAAATGGCCCGAGCTGCTTTTTGTCCCGACACGACAGCTCCTTCCATCGTGGCAAAATATGGCTGCATAGTATAATCTCCTGCAAGCAACAACCCTTCAACCGGTGTAACTTGTTCAGGACGCATCCAGTGATAGCCCGGCTCAAGAGAATGAAAGTCGTCATAATGATTAATCTGGCGATAGTCAATAATGTTCTCTTTAAAATCCATGCCTAGCAAATTCGCATCTTTTACAACCACTTGCAGTGTTTCTTCTGGAGTCATTTCTAAAAAACGTTCCGGGTTTGACATAATGATCGATAATCTCCCTGGTACATGGCGAAATGTAGAACGAGACTGTTCAGCGAAGCTGATAAGAGATGTCCGCGGCCCAAACGTTGTAATATCTTTTGGGAGAGCAGGCTTTTTTAATTCCAGCTGCAGTGTTGCTGCGGACATCATTGGCAGCTTGAACATAGGCTGAAACCATGGATGATCTTTAAACAAAGGCTTTAACAGCTGCTTGGCGGAGTTAAGGGTTGTCGCTACGACTACTTTTTCGCCATAAAAGATTCGTCCCTCTTCCATTTCAACACCTGTTAATTTGTTTTGCCAGTCCATATGCAGTTTACAGACTTTATGATCTGTTTTGACAATACCACCTTTTTTTTGAATTGCCTCTGCCATCGGCTGGCACATTACGTCTGTCATGCCTCCTAAAAAAGCGCCGATGCGCATTTTATAAAAGCGTTTAATGGCTGGAGCAAGCAGTCCAAAAAAGACATAAGCGGAATAACGCTCAGGCGGTAAGAAATAAAGGCCTGTACTAAAGGGGATAATAACGTTATGAAACGCATCTTCACTAACCCGGTGCTTTTTTGCATAGTCCCGGATATTGTAGGCATCCAGCTTTTTGGGATTTGTAATAAGGTCTTTTAATCCGCCGAGAAAAAAGGAAACGAGGGAAAGCTTGTCTCGCGGCGGAAGCAATTCATTATTCCCCAGAATGCCCATGATGGTTTTTTTAGGACCAAACAGTGGTGCTGCGCCTAAAGTGATCAGCTTTTCTTGTTTTCTCACTCGTATTTCTACTTTTTCTTCCCACGTAAAAATCTCATTTAACTGAATCCCCGCTTTTCTCAGCACTTTAGGCATTTCAGAATAAAAGCCGATATAGCGGTGGAACCCAGATTCCACTTTCATCCCATTATCTATATAAGAAGAAGTCCGCCCTCCTACAACTGGTTCCGCTTCTAATAAAAGTACCTTTCGTCCTTGTTCCGCTAATTCTAGACCACAAGTTAAACCTGCCAGTCCCGCTCCAACAATGACTGCATCATATTGTTCCAATAAAAGAACCTGCCTTTTTGTCTTCGTTTTCCTCTTATTATTGCCACATCATTTGCCATAATATGCGCTGACATCCTCGTGTTTGGTTCAGGCAAAAAGAAGATAATAGTATGCGTCCAGTCAGATATTTTATGATGAGAAAAAAGGCAGCCGGGAAGGGCTGCCTTTTTGTCAGGTGCAGGTTATTTTGTTTTGTTGAAGGAATTTCTAGGCAGCGTTTCTTCGTATTTTGACGGTACTACTTCTCCCTCTTTGTACAGGTCACTCACTTGTTCATGGGTTGTAGCCAGACCTTTTGCTGTTTCGTCATTTTTTTGATAATCGTTCATATTAAAATTACGAACAGGCGTTACTTGCTGCTTTTCTTTTGTCATGACAGCCCTCTCCTTTCTGTAAGCTTATTTTCTGCAAAAACATATTCCTTATTCAAAAGCGAAAAGTCCGAACTCGTGGCGCAAACAAGAGCTAAAAGTATGCGGCCGTTTCAGTTATTATCGAAAACTGTTTTTTTTTAAAATCATCCTCTCCTATCTTTTTCACTAAAATTTCACCAAACATCCTTAATATAAGTCTCAAGACACAGGCACATCGTCTCTAACAGCTACTCTTATAGGATATCAGGTGATAATGAATGAAATTTTTAAATGTACATAAGAAAATTTTCTTAGTTATGCTCGTTATGTTTGTTTCTGTTGTAACAATGGGCTCTATTTCTCTTTACACTTCTCATACAATTAACAACAAAACAGTAGAAGTAATGAATAAATATACACAATCTGTTGAATTAATTTATAACATCAGACATTTAACTGAAGAAATCATCTTAACCAATTTTAGAACAAACCATGAAGAAAAATCCGATTTTTTCCAAAAGAATGCACAGCAACTGCAGCGTTTAAAACAAGAATTAGCCGAAAACCTTCAGGAATATGAAGAAGTGCATAGTGATAATTCTACTATGCTGTATCAAACATTTTATTCAAGATGGCAGGCCTATCTTACCGCTGTAGAAGCTGAAAAAAACACAACCCGGGATTCGCGTACAGGGCAATCGGCCAAAACCGAAACGAGAGAAGATCATGAATTGGTCAAATCAAGCCTAGATACACTGCTGAACTTTGAGAAAGATGAATTGGAAAAACTAAAAAATGAACAGGAAGCTGCTTATAGTGCTTCAACGAAAATTATTTGGGGAGCCCTTGTTTTATTTCTGCTTTTAGGCACCACTCTTCTTCTTTATGTAAAAAATATTGTGAAACTCAATAAAGAAAATGAAAAGAAAATACATTACCTGGCTTATCATGATCCACTGACCGGCCTGCCTAATCGTCGCTTATTTAACGAGAAGCTTTCTGCTTCTCTTCTGGAAGCAAAGAAAAAAGACAAGTCCATAGGTGTGATGTTTATTGATATAGATCGGTTTAAACATGTAAATGATACGCTTGGACACAACAAAGGGGATTTACTCATTCAGCTGGTTGCACAGCGGCTGACTTCCTGCCTCGGAAACAACGGAATTGTTTCAAGAAGAAGCGGGGATGAATTTACCGTCCTACTGTCGGACGCAGATGAGACCCAGCTTGAAAAAACAGCTGCTTCTATCTTACAGGCATTTAAGGAACCGTTTCAGGTAAAGTCGAGCAGCCTGCATGTTACGTCCAGTATCGGAGTTAGTATCTACCCGCAAAACGGAAAGAACCCCGATGCTTTGCTTAGGGCAGCTGATCTCGCCATGTATGAAGCGAAAAAGAATGGAAGAAACAGCTTTTGCTTTTTGACTAAGGAAGAGCAGAACAAGAGAAAATACGCGTCACAGCTGGAAGGTGACCTATACAAAGCAGTTGAAACAGGCTTTGACCAGTTTCAGCTTTATTTCCAGCCAAAAGTAAATATTTCAAATGGAAACATATCTGGTGCGGAAGCTCTTATCCGCTGGAACCACCCCGAACGCGGTCTTGTGTCGCCAGCTGATTTCCTTCCTCTTGCAGAAGAAAGTGGCTTAATCATTCCCATCGGCGAATGGGTTATTCGCGAAGCTTGTCTTCAAAACCAGCTGATTGCACAATTCGGATATCCACCGATTAAAATGGGCATTAACTTATCTGTCATTCAGTTTTTTCAGCCCGATTTAGTGGCCAATGTAAAGCGCATTATTGAAGAAACAAACGCCGATCCTGCTTACCTGGAATTTGAAATCACAGAGAGCATCGCGATGACTGATTTCGAGCGAATCGCTCAAAGGCTGGAAGAACTGCGTTATTTAGGTGTTACGATTGCAATGGATGATTTCGGGACTGGGTATTCTTCACTGAACTATTTGAAGCAGCTCCCTATTGATACACTGAAAATTGATCAATCTTTTATTAAAGATGCAGACTTAAATCCGCATGATCGCACCCTTGTAAAAACCATTATTCAAATGGCGAAAAATCTTAACCTGCATGTCGTAGCAGAAGGAGTAGAAGAAGCAGCGCATGTTCATCTTCTGAAAGAAGAAAAGTGTGACGAGGCACAGGGCTATTACTACAGCCGTCCGTTAAAGCAGTCCGACTTCTTTCAACTGTTAAGCGGAGCCGCTTCTTAAAAACCTTCGCTTCATTATTAATACGACAATCATACGATATATTTCAGGAGGACTAACTGTTGACGTTCATGATCAAGCACAAATTATTATTAAGCTTTTTTTCCATTATATTTTTGATGGGCATCCTAGGCTGGCAGTCCATCATCATGTTTCAAAACTTCAATGAAAAAGTTCAAACCATTACAGATGATGACCTGCCTTCCGTACGAAATGTTTTAATCATTAAAAACCTTATTTCCGAAAACGATGCCTTAGCGCTTAAAATGATCCAACTAAAAGATTCAGACCAGCTCTCAAGCTGGGAAGAGGAACTGA
>NZ_LAHL01000091.1 GCF_000966195.1 Domibacillus robiginosus
AAAAGAAAAAGAGCCTAAGCTGTATAAAGGAGTTGGCGCTCCATTATACCGCATTACCGTGACCAACACTCACGGCAACACACTTGCTCAGACTCTTTAGAACTAACAATTTTATGCCCTTATTTTAGCGTATATAAACTGTTAGTTCAAGGGATTCTTCTGTATTTTTTAAAAGAGCGCTTGTCTTGCCGTATCCTTTTCCTGTTCTACACTGCAGGGAAACGTTGCGGCGGGCAAGTGTTCTTTTTTGTGTCCAGAAGGAGCCAATTGATGATTACAATTATGCTTGATCGCGTAGACAAACGTAATTATGCCACGTTTAAAAACATACCTGCTATGCGAGAGTCTGTAAATAAACATATAAAAACTATTCAAGAAAGCGACTTATCGGATTTATGGAAGAGAAAGTTGATCCGTCTGCTAGACCACCTGCGGGATCTTTCTCGGAATTTCCCCGGACTGTCTTTCCAATCGCAGCGGGCAGCAGCCAAAGATCTAGGGCTGAAAAAACCGGATACAGTCGGGATATGGCTGAAAAAATTAGCGGATATGGATATCGTTAAAATCCTGCCGACTAAGCGTTATTACAAAAACCAGCAAACCGTTAACTTTGTGCAGATTGTGCCGGTTGAAACAGAAACAGCGGAACTGAACGAGGATGAAAATAATAAACGGGGACTAGATGAAATTCCAAAACCGCATAAGGACGCAGATGCGGAAAACAAAAACGGGGAGCATGAATTCAAAATCTTTTTGAATTCAAAAACTAATATTAATATTACGTATAGACGTCTGGATGATTCTTTTACACCGAAAGTTGTTCCAGATGAATTTGTAAAAACGACAAAGTCTTTCTTTAGTGATGCAGAAGATATTTATGATCTTTGGAAAAAAGCTACCCTTGTTTATCGCCAGTTTGATTTGCTACATGAACTGAAACAGTACACAGATATTGTAATTGATGCACTTAAACAGACGATCTATGCCCACAAGTACCGAAAAATCCGGAAAGATTTTAAAGGCTATTTTTATGGAACCCTGCTTAAAATGTTTACATACCAAAAACGCCAAGAGACATTTTCTAACCACCCGTCTATCTTTAACTGGCTTGAAGATCAGGAAGAAGAATCGGCAGGCAGTACACAAAATTGGCGTATGGAAATTCAAGAATTGATGGCGAAGGAAGAACGAGATCTAGATTATTTGATTGAGGAAATTCCCTACTAAATAATCAAAAACCGTTACTAGAAAAAAGAGAGAACCGGTCTACCGGAAACCAAAAAGCAAACACAGCCAGTGTGTCTTTTTTTAGCAAATGCTGTTTTTTGATATTCTTTTTTGAGTTGTAATGCATTATTTTAGGTGTCAAAAAATTAGACAATGCCCCTGTTTTAAGTGTCTAATTTTTTGACAAAACGGAAATTTCGCGTACCCACGAAAACACTAGGCTCTGCCTAGTACCACCCTGAAAGTGGGGTCACGCTTTCCTTATGCTCTTCTCTATAAAACAAAATCAAAAAATGAAATCAATCAAAACGATGCCCCACAGCAAAAGTACATAAAAGATAAGCTGGAAGCTCAGGATCGTACATTAATGCGGCAAGAAAAGGTAGCACAAACGGAGAAGAAGAAAGACTTTTTTCTCGTCTATTTAGCTGATAAATGCTTAAATAAATTCCTATGCTGCAGTGCGATAAAATACTAATCTGCTAAAGGGGAGAAGAAAAGTATGGCACATAAAATTACGTTAACGGGCAAGCCAGTGAGTGCATTGCGATTAAAAAAGAACTTTTATACATTCGACATGGAGGAAAAAGGTTCTCCAGCAGCCCCAAAGGGTCTCCCGAAAAGTTCAACCATTACATATACCGTTTTTATCAACCAGAAGCAGTTAAAGAAAGCTGGATTAACAGAAGAAAACATTCAGAATCAGAAAATTTTGGTGCAGGGAGAGCCTACATTAGATATTCCAGTGGACGATTGTCCGGGTGAGATTGGTGTGGTTTGCTTTCAAGTATCTGTGATTCCAGAAAAACAAGCAGAAGCAGTTAAAGAAGAGAAAGAACCCAAGAAAAAAGAAAAAGTGAAAGCAGAAGAGGAGCCGAAAGGGCCGGAGGGAACGGAAGATTTTATTTCGTTGGATCAGATCAAGGTGCCGGAAGAATTTCTGCAATTTCAGCCGAGCGCTTACAAGACGCAGCTGGTTATCGACCATGTGAAACAGGCCGGAATTCTGGATGAACCGATTACGATTAATCGTGAAACCGGTATGCTGACAGACGGATACCGACGCTATGTTGTAGCTAAAAAACTCGATATGAAAACAGTCCCTGTCATATACGAAAAAAATAGCGCAGAAAGCTGAGTAGCGAGAAGAGCATAAGGAAAACGTGCTATCACTTTCAGTGTTAGACTAGGCAAAGCCTAGTGTTTTCGTGTTATCACGAAATTTTGATTTTGTCTAAATTTTAGGCGGTAAAAAAACGGATTTGTCTAGAATTTAGACAGATGTAAGCTTTTGCTCTTAAGAGCAAAAGCTTTTTACGTTTGTTCTATAGTGTTCCAGGAGAAATACAGTTCATTCATCGATTCGTCATCTTTAATGATGGATCGCATTGAGAACAAAAAGG
>NZ_LAHL01000092.1 GCF_000966195.1 Domibacillus robiginosus
GGCTCATTGTATTTTTCAATGCCCTCCCAGCCCATCGGCAGGTCAATCCAGTCAATATTAACACCCGTTTTGCGGGCTGCTGTTTTGAAAACCTCTACTGTAGCGCTTACAATTTCTGGCCCGATGCCGTCTCCAGCCAATACTCCAAGACGATAAACAGTCATAATGATAACTTCCTTTCTAAAATAAAAGTAGAATCGCAGTTCAGTGAAACCGTATTGAACTTCCTGTTTTTACTGTAACTGTTTTCTAGGAATTAATAAAATACTGTTTTTTAATGATTAATCATTTAATTTTTCTATTTATGAGATGCGTTAAATATGAGGTCACCATAAGCTTATTGATCCGCTTGATGGTAATCTTCCAAGAAATCGATAAACTCTTTGACAATTGCCAGGTCTAATAAATCCTCCCGGTATAAAATGCGCGTCTTCCAAATAAATGGATTACCTTCGGCGTCTTCCAGATAGATGGTATGAAGCTGATCATTTTCTTCCAGTACAATACTGGGGGCAATACAGTACCCCAGGCCATTTAGAACCATCCTTTTGGCAATTTCTACGTTATCTACACTTAGTGTATTGGCAGGCGGCTCATTAAAGTGCGTTTTCCACCAAGTATCCATAATCATTTCTAAATTAGGATCTGTTTGAAAGCTGATTTTTCGCATAGAAGGAAGATCTTTTAATTCAATTTTTTTCTGCGATAAAATACTAATGTATTCTTCTGTAATGACCGATTGTTTGCCTGGCCAGTGATGATCACCGCGGACAATACCGATATGCGCATCTTGTTTAAAAATTGCCTGTATTACGTCCAAATTTACACCTGTATGAATATTAAAATCAACCTTTGGGAATTTATCATTAAACGCTTTTAAGATCGGGGGCAGACGGTAAAAAGCAAATGTTCTTGAAACGCTTAACCGCAAAGTGCCACGTATTTCCTCACCGGAATTCCATAAATTTTCTTCCATTTCCCTCCGCTGGCGCAGCATCTCACTGGCATACTTGACTAGTAATTCTCCCTGCTCTGTAAATTCGACTCCCCGGCGCCCGCGGAGAAAAAGCTTAATATCAAACTCTTTTTCAATTTGCTGTAAACGATAGGTTAGAGTAGGTTGTGACATATAAAGGCGTTCCGCTGCTTTTGTAATGTTTTTTTCGCTATATACCGCCTGAAGAATAAGCCAGTCTTTTTTCTCCATATAAATTGCTCCTTTTCTGATATTAAAATAATCGATTGAATCTTATTAAAATTAAATATTTTATTAATGTCTAGGATTATAATACAGTTTATTTAAAGCAAGTACATCTTTTTTGTAAAAGCATTTAAAAGGGCTGAAACAAAAAAGACAGCAATATGAAAGCGAATTCAAATTTTGGGAGGGAATCCATTGACAGAAAAAAACTATAAGGTGGGGCTAATTCACGCCACAATGAACTCGGTTCAGCCTATACTGGAAGCTTTTCAAATTCATGCACCAGAAGTGACACTTTTGAATTTTATGGATGAAAGTCTTATTTATGAATTGAATGAAAGAGGCACTGTAACGAAAGCGATGAAAAGAAGGCTGCTTGATCTGGCTGGAAAAGCGGAAGCAAGCGGGGTGAATGGCATTTTACTTACATGTTCATCTTTTACACCAGTTGTGGGAGAAATCAGCCATTTGTTTCAATGTCCTATGTTAAGTGCAGATTTAAGTATGCTGGAAAAAGCAGTGGAGATGGGCAGCCATATTGGCGTGATTGCGACTGTTCCAGCAGCTGGACCGACAACAACTGCTTTGTTAAATAGCATTGCCCGGGAGTGTCAAAAATCCATTCAGGTTCATACAGCTGTTATACCGGAAGCATTTAGTGAGCTTCAAACAGGAAATCAAGAGAAACATGACGAATTGATTCATCGTAAGGTACAGGAACTGTCTATCGATTGTGACGTTATTTTGTTTGCCCAATTTTCTATGGCCAGAGCACTTAAAACATTAGATGTGGTGACAAAGCCTATTTTAACGAGTCCGGACATTAGCGTGAAGTCAATTATAGAAGAAATCACCAAAAAAGAAGCGGTAGTTGACCAGTGCTAATGGATAGCCTAAAGGATTTTTTCACAGCTTTTTGAGTAATACACGCGATTTAGATAAATTGCTGCCAGCCAGGAAGAGTAGACGTATGTATTTATCTTTTTATGAAGTAACGGATCCAAAGAGAACAGGATTGAGCAGCAAGGACAGGTAGAAAGTTCCTACGTGTATGCAATAAAAGAAGGGAGAAAAGCTAGTGGATAATAAAAAAACGATCGCCAGTCAGTTTGGAACCAATGCGGCTAATTACGTCACCAGCAAAACCCATGCGAAGGGAAAAGATCTCGATCTTATTGAAAATGGGGTAAAAGACCGTAAAAATACAAGTCTTCTCGATATTGCTACAGGCGGTGGGCACGTCGCAAACAAACTGGCTCCTATTTTTAAGAAAGTGACAGCTTTAGATTTAACACCGGAGATGCTCGAAAATGCTCAATCTTTTATCGAGTCAAACGGACATCAAAATGTTTTCTTTGTACAGGGAGATGCAGAAGCTCTTCCCTTTCCAGAGGAACACTTTGATACTGTAACATGCAGAATCGCTCCCCATCATTTTTCAAACGTTGATCAATTTATCAGCGAATCTTACCGGGTACTGACAGAGGACGGTTTATTTCTTTTGATTGACAATGTCTCTCCTGAAGTTGATGAATACGACCACTTTTACAATGAAGTAGAGAAAAAAAGAGACCCAAGCCATTTCCGTGCTTATAAAAAATCCGAATGGATCTCGTGGGTGGAGAAAGAAGGATTCTCTATTTTAACGGTCAATGTATTTGAAAAGAAATTTATATTTGATGAGTGGTGCCGAATGATGAACCTTTCAGGTGAGGTGAAAGAGGCGTTAAATCGATATATGGCTGAGTCTTCTGAAGAAATCAGAAATTTTTTCTCCATTGATGTAAAAGAAGAAAAAATTCAATCTTTTAAGGGTGAAGCGATATTCTTAGCCGCTGTTAAAAAGAAGAAATAAAGCTTTATGATCATTAATAAATCTTGTTTTTTATAGGTTATCAATATTTTCTTATAGCGCAAGCAAGGATGAAGTAGTAAAAAAAGCTGCTTCACCTTTCTTATGTGAAATACTGAATGATTGAATATCGAAGAGGGACTATTCGATAAGAATAGTCCCTCTTACGATGAAGAAATAATAACCAGCCAGGTTTGATGTGGATGGAATCGTATACTGTACAAAATAATTCTTTATGTATGATATGCTGGGCAAGTGCATGCAAAAAGAAAAGAAACTGCTTAATCCGCAGAGATCAGTGGAAGGAGCTTCTCAGTATAGAGAAGCTCCTTTGGTTTTTAACTGAATAAGGGTTAGTTTAAAACGACTTGGTTAATCCGCTCAGAAATGGCTTCCGCAAAGTCCGATGTTGATGCATTGCCGCCTAGATCTTTCGTTTTCACGCCTTCTTCAAGCGACTGGTACAATCCCTGTTCTACCAACTGTCCCATTTCCTTCAGCTTCGGATCATTATGGCGTTCCGCCAGCCAGTCCATCAGCATCACAGTAGACAGCATAATACCCGTCGGGTTGCCGATATTTTTCCCGGCAATATCCGGTGCAGAGCCGTGTGCTGCCTGTGCCATCGCCAGGTTATCATTTGAATTGATAGAAGGTGCCAGGCCCAGGCTCCCTACAAGTTCACCTGCTAGGTCAGAAAGAATATCCCCATACATATTTTCCGTCACAATCACATCAAAATCGCTGGCACGGCGTACCAAATGAGCCGCCATCGCGTCAAT
>NZ_LAHL01000093.1 GCF_000966195.1 Domibacillus robiginosus
AATCAGGTTGTCTTTTTTGTTGTAATTTTTGAAGAACAAGCTAAAATAAAACAAAAGAATATCTTAATAAAGAAAATTCTTTCTCGCATGATACTCAATATGATAAATACTGGTCCCCTGCCGCGTGAAAAAAGTGTTTGCTTAAACGTTCGGATTTAAGTGTGAAAATTCTAAAAAATCTAACTTATAAAGCGAACCTTGACATTATACCCGTTCAATTGATAACCTACTAATAATATTTTTCGGTCAGGGAGGCTTAATTAAATATGTGGGAAGATAAGTTTAAAAAAGAAGGATTAACGTTCGATGATGTATTGCTTGTGCCAGCTAAATCTGAGGTGCTTCCAAAAGATGTATCTTTAAAAGTAGAACTAACCCCTACTTTGAAATTAAACATCCCGATGATTAGTGCAGGGATGGACACTGTAACAGAAGGCGACATGGCTATTGCAATGGCCCGTCAAGGCGGGTTGGGAATTATTCATAAAAACATGAGCATAGAACAGCAAGCTGAACAGGTAGACAAAGTAAAACGTTCTGAAAGCGGCGTTATAAGTGATCCATTCTTTTTAACACCTGAGCATCAAGTATTTGATGCTGAGCATTTAATGGGCAAGTACCGCATCTCTGGTGTGCCGATTGTAAACAACCAGGAAGAGCAAAAGCTTGTTGGCATCCTGACTAACCGTGATCTTCGCTTTATCCAGGATTATTCCATCTTAATAACAGATGTAATGACGAAGGAAAATCTTGTGACTGCTCCTGTAGGAACAACACTTGATGAAGCAGAGAAAATTCTCCAGAAACATAAAATTGAAAAGCTTCCACTTATCGATAAAGATGGCGTTTTGAAAGGTCTTATTACGATTAAAGACATTGAAAAAGTCATTGAATTCCCGAACTCTGCAAAAGACGCACAGGGACGCCTTTTAGCAGGCGCTGCTGTTGGGGTAACAGGAGACACGATGAAACGTGTTGAAATGCTTGTTAAGTCCCAGGTAGACGTTATTGTGGTCGATACGGCACATGGCCACTCAGCAGGTGTGATTAACACTGTAAGAGAGATTCGTTCAGCTTATCCCGAGTTGAACATTATTGCTGGAAATGTCGCTACTGCTGAAGCGACACGCGAGTTGTTTGAAGCGGGCGTAGACGTTGTGAAGGTAGGAATTGGACCAGGTTCTATTTGTACAACACGTGTTGTTGCTGGTGTAGGGGTACCTCAAATTACAGCAGTGTATGACTGTGCAACAGAAGCGCGCAAGCATGGTAAAGCGATTATTGCAGAT
>NZ_LAHL01000094.1 GCF_000966195.1 Domibacillus robiginosus
TAGCAGTTTTAACAAAAAACAGCCGGCGAAAAAACATGTCTGAAAGCGGTTGACAAACAATTCTATTTGTCTTACCATTGGACAAAATAAAATAATTTGAATTTTTACAAAAGGAGTGTTGCTTTTGAAAGCCAATATTTCTTAGAATGAGATTAGTTCAACATACACTTTTTGAAAGCGGTATCACATCACGAACTCATGTAAAGGAAGTGTGTTTATGTCGATGAATGCGCAAGAAAAAGTTCTTCCTTCTTCTCTTCCAATGCCCGGCAGCCAGAAAAAAACACGTGCACGCTGGTTTATTGTATTCATGCTGTTTCTTGTCACAGCGATTAATTATGCGGATCGGGCTACCCTTTCCATTGCCGGAACAGACATGTCCAATCAGCTTGGCCTTGATTCCGTTATGATGGGCTATGTGTTTTCTGCTTTTGCCTGGTCCTATGTAGCCGGCCAGATTCCCGGCGGATGGCTGCTGGATCGGTTCGGTTCAAAAAAAGTTTACTTTTGGAGTATTTTCTTATGGTCATGTTTTACGCTTTTGCAGGGCTTTATTGGTTTCTTCGGTACAGCCGGAACCGCTGTAATGATCCTGTTCGGCCTTCGTTTCTTAGTTGGACTGGCAGAAGCACCTTCTTTTCCTGCCAACAGCCGGATCGTTGCTTCCTGGTTTCCAAGCCATGAACGTGGCACAGCGGCAGCCACCTTTAACTCTGCCCAGTATTTTGCGACTGTTCTGTTCGCACCGATTATGGGTTATATTACGTATACATTTGGCTGGGAATATGTTTTCTACTTCATGGGTGCGGTCGGGATTATCGTTTCATTCATTTGGATGAAAGCGGTTTATAGCCCGAAAGAACATCCACGGATCAACGAGGCTGAGCTTGCTTACATTGAAGAAGGCGGCGCCCTGACCAACATGGACCAGACAGAAACAAAGAAAGCAGAAAAGAAAGGTGTTAACTGGAGCCAGGTGAAGCAGCTGCTGACAAACCGGATGCTGTTAGGTGTTTACCTGGGCCAGTACTGTATTACGACGCTTACATACTTTTTTCTGACCTGGTTCCCGGTTTATCTTGTCCAGGAACGGGGCATGACCATCCTTGAAGTTGGCTTTGTGGCTTCCCTGCCGGCGATTTGCGGATTTTTGGGCGGGATTCTTGGCGGCATGTTCTCTGACTTCCTGCTCCGCAAAGGCTTCTCTTTAACAGTGGCCCGGAAAACACCGATTGTGGTCGGCATGCTGATGTCTATGACGCTCGTAGCCGCCAATTATGTGGATACGCAGTGGGTTGTCATCTTTGTGATGGCGCTTGCCTTCTTTGGAAAAGGGTTTGGTGCACTCGGCTGGGCCGTTGTGGCAGATACATCTCCAAAAGAAATGTCCGGTGTCAGCGGCGGCCTGTTCAATACATTTGGCAACATTGCCGGCATTACGACGCCGATCATTATCGGCTACATTATTGCCACAACCGGCTCCTTTAACGGGGCGCTTGTGTTCGTCGGTGCCAATGCACTCGTGGCGATCTGCAGCTACCTGTTCCTTGTCGGTGAAATTAAACGTGTTGAATTGAAATCTTAATCCATAATTCCAATTTGATAGGAGAGAAACAGATGAACACAAACACTCAATTAATCCAGGAAAACGTCAAAACAGGTGCACCTATTATTACAGAAATGACTGTGATTCCAGTAGCCGGTCATGACAGTATGCTTTTAAATTTAAGCGGTGCTCATGCCCCTTACTTTACACGTAATATCGTTTTACTGAAGGATAATTCAGGGAATGTCGGTGTCGGTGAAGTGCCGGGCGGCGAGAAAATCCGCCAGACACTGGAAGACGCACGCGAAATTGTGGTCGGCCAGTCTATCGGCACCTACAACAATATCTTAAATAACGTACGCCGCCAGTTTGCAGACCGGGATTCAGCCGGACGCGGCTTACAGACCTTTGACCTCCGCATTACAATCCATGCGGTAACGGCTTTGGAAGCGGCGCTTCTCGACCTGGTCGGCAAATATCTCGGCGTGCCGGTGGCGGCCCTTTTAGGCGAAGGACAGCAGCGGGACAAAGTAGAAATGCTCGGCTACCTGTT
>NZ_LAHL01000095.1 GCF_000966195.1 Domibacillus robiginosus
TAGCAGTTTTAACAAAAAACGGCCGGCGAAAAAACATGTCTGAAAGCGGTTGACAAACAATTATATTTGTCTTACCATTGGACAAAATAAAATAATTTGAATTTTTACAAAAGGAGTGTTGCCCTTGATTGAGACATTTCATTTCTATCATTTCTATCGTATGTAACGATTAGATTGAATTGTTTGAAAGCGGTATCAGAAGTTGAACATTTTAAACATCCATTGAACTATTAAATTTACTTATTTAAAGGCATTGTTAAAACACGAATATTTTCAAAAGGAAGTGTGTATATGGCTAGTCCAGAAAGAATCCTTCAGCCTTCTTCATCAACGCCAGGCGCCCAGAAAAAAACGCGCGTACGGTGGTTTATTGTTTTTATGCTGTTTGTTGTTACTGCTATCAACTATGCTGACCGTGCGACGCTCTCGATCGCCGGACCAGAAATGTCGAGTCAGCTTGGTCTTGATTCTGTCATGATGGGCTATGTATTTTCTGCTTTCGCCTGGTCCTATGTAGCCGGACAAATTCCTGGCGGCTGGCTATTAGACCGATTCGGCTCTAAGAAAGTGTACTTCTGGAGTGTCTTTATATGGTCCTTATTTACGCTTTTGCAGGGATTTATCGGATTTTTAGGTTCTGCTGGAACAGCGATCATCGCTTTGTTTGCACTCCGGTTTTTAGTTGGACTGGCAGAAGCTCCTTCTTTTCCTGCTAACAGTCGGATCGTTGCTTCCTGGTTTCCAAGCCATGAACGCGGCACTGCGGCAGCCACCTTTAACTCTGCTCAATATTTTGCAACCGTTCTCTTTGCGCCGATTATGGGTTATATTGCCTATAAACTTGGCTGGGAATATGTTTTCTACTTCATGGGAGCAGTCGGAATCATCGTCGCGTTTATCTGGCTGAAGGTTATTCACAGTCCGAAGGAACACCCGCGGATTAACGAGGCCGAGCTTGCTTACATTGAAGAAGGCGGCGCCCTGACCAACATGGACCAGACAGAAACAAAGAATGACAAAAAGAAAAGCATCAATTGGGGCCAGGTGAAGCAGCTGCTGACAAACCGGATGCTGTTAGGCGTTTACCTGGGCCAGTACTGCATTACGACGCTGACATACTTTTTTCTGACCTGGTTCCCGGTTTATCTTGTCCAGGAACGGGGCATGACCATCCTTGAAGTTGGCTTTGTGGCTTCCCTGCCGGCGATTTGCGGATTTTTGGGCGGGATTCTTGGCGGAACGTTTTCCGATTTCCTGCTCCGCAAAGGCTTCTCTTTAACAGTGGCCCGGAAAACACCGATTGTGGTCGGGATGTTATTGTCCATGACACTCGTGGCCGCCAATTATGTGGATACACAGTGGATTGTCATCTTTGTGATGGCGCTTGCCTTCTTTGGAAAAGGGTTTGGTGCACTCGGCTGGGCCGTTGTGGCAGATACATCTCCAAAAGAAATGTCCGGTGTCAGCGGCGGCCTGTTCAATACATTTGGCAACATTGCCGGCATTACGACGCCGATCATTATCGGCTACATTATTGCCACAACCGGCTCCTTTAACGGGGCACTTGTGTTCGTCGGTGCCAATGCACTCGTGGCGATCTGCAGCTACCTGTTCCTTGTCGGTGAAATTAAACGTGTTGAATTGAAATCTTAATCCATAATTCCAATTTGATAGGAGAGAAACAGATGAACACAAACACTCAATTAATCCAGGAAAACGTCAAAACAGGTGCACCTATTATTACAGAAATGACTGTGGTTCCAGTAGCCGGTCATGACAGCATGCTTTTAAATTTAAGCGGTGCTCATGCCCCTTACTTTACACGTAATATCGTTTTACTGAAGGATAATTCAGGGAATGTCGGTGTCGGTGAAGTGCCGGGCGGCGAGAAAATCCGCCAGACACTGGAAGACGCACGTGAAATTGTGGTCGGCCAGTCTATCGGCACCTACAACAATATCTTAAATAACGTACGCCGCCAGTTTGCAGACCGGGATTCAGCCGGACGCGGCTTACAGACCTTTGACCTCCGCATTACAATCCATGCGGTAACGGCTTTGGAAGCGGCGCTTCTCGACCTGGTCGGCAAATACCTCGGCGTTCCAGTCGCTGCCCTGTTAGGCGAAGGACAGCAGCGGGATAAAGTGGAAATGCTCGGCTACCTGTT
>NZ_LAHL01000096.1 GCF_000966195.1 Domibacillus robiginosus
GCAGATGGTGGCATTAAGTACTCAGGTGATATTGTTAAAGCACTTGCAGCTGGCGGTTCTGCCGTTATGCTTGGCAGCCTGCTTGCTGGTACATCTGAAAGCCCTGGTGAAACTGAAATCTTCCAGGGACGCCGCTTTAAAGTATATCGCGGTATGGGATCTGTAAGTGCGATGGAAAAAGGCTCGAAAGATCGTTACTTTCAGGAAGATGCGAAGAAATTTGTCCCAGAAGGTATTGAAGGGCGTATTCCTTACAAAGGCCCGCTTTCCGATACACTGTATCAATTAACAGGCGGCCTTCGTTCAGGTATGGGTTACTGTGGTACAAAGGACATTGAAGCGCTGCGTGAGGACAGCCAGTTTATCCGCATGACGGGTGCCGGCCTTCGTGAAAGTCATCCGCATGATGTGCAAATTACAAAAGAAGCGCCAAATTATTCTTTATGAGATAATAAAAAGCCTGTCCCTTAAGGGGCAGGCTTTTTTTGTAGGAACTTCATCATATGATAAAATCGTTCATCTGCAGTGTATCAAAATTCTACTACTCGAAAGCCGGTTCGTTCGTGTAACAGACGTGCTTGCTTTTTCTCTTGCTTTCCCGTCAGCCGGTAAACAATATTACCAATAGCTTCAATAATAAGAGGTACCACAAAAGCAGCATTTCGCTGCACAGCAGGGCGAATCGACAAATTGTCCAATCTTTTCTTTCCTTCTCCCCATTACACGGTATCTAGGTCGTTTCTCGTCTGTTTTTCACTTGAATGTATATGGTACAATAACGAAAGTGTCGCATAATAAATGGAGGGTTTTAAGTGTGAGAAAAAGAAATGGGTATCGGATCAGTGCTATTGTATTAAGCATTTTGTTGTTTTTTGGATTGTTTTCTCCTGGAGCATTAAAAGCAAAAGCAGCTTTTGATGTAAATGCAGGTGCAGCTATTTTAATTGATGGAGAAACAGGGCAGGTTTTGTTTGAAAAAAATAGCAGCCAGCAGCTTGGTGTAGCCAGTATGTCAAAGATGATGACAGAGTATTTACTGCTCGAAGCAGTGAAAAAAGGCAAAGTAGATTTAGACGACACATATCAGGTATCAGAATACGTGTACCAACTATCGCAGGATCGCAGCTTGTCGAACGTTCCACTTCGTGCTGATGGTTCCTACAAAATCAGCGAACTATATGAAGCTATGACGATTTATTCAGCAAATGCAGCAACTGTTGCTATCGCTGAAAAGATTGCTGGTTCAGAGGCAGAATTTGTAAAATTGATGAACAAAAAAGCAAAAGAACTTGGAATGGAAAAAGTAGAATTCGTCAATGCAACTGGATTGAACAATAAAGACTTAAAAGGTCATCATACGACTGGTGGACCAACAGATGAAAATACGATGACAGCCCGTGATGTGGGGACGCTTGCTTACCGTCTGGTAAATGATTATCCGGAAGTTCTTGAAACAGCGGGAATTGCGAAAAAGAAATTCCGTGAGGGAACTGATGATGAAATTGCCATGGAAAACTGGAACTGGATGCTTCCGTCTCTTGTTTTTGAGTATGAGGGCATGACAGGGCTAAAAACGGGAACAACAGATTTCGCCGGATATTGCTTTACTGGAACAGCTGAACGCAACGGCCAAAAATTAATCGGTATTGTAATGAATGCAACAAATGATAAAGGCGAGGGGACGTATAACGCTCGTTTTACAGAAATGAAAAAGCTGATGGATTATGGCTTCACTCAATTTGAGCGTAAAGAAATTGCGGCAGCCGGCAGCGCTGTAAAAGGAGCCGAAACGGTACCTGTTCAAAAAGGAAAAGAAAAGGAAGTAAAACTTGAAACGGCTTCTGAGCTGTCTATTTTAGTGCCAAAAGCTTCAAATGCGAAATATAAGACAGATATAACGTTAAATAGTTCGGATTTAGGTGAAAATAATGAGCTGGTTGCCCCTGTTAAAAAGGGTAAAGTGGTTGGTTTTGTTGAAGTTCAAGATGAAAAAGGAGAAGCGATTCCTTTCTTAAAAGCAGGCGGTCAGACAAAAGTGCAAACTGCCGAGAACATTGAAAAAGCGAATTGGTTTGTTTTATCAATGCGGGCAGTTGGCGGCGGAATTGCGAACGGCTGGCACTGGCTGATAGATACAATAACTGGTTGGTTTTAATGAAAATCACCTTCTGCTATTGACAGAAGGTGATTTTTCGTGTTTATTATGATTTAAAGTATTTTACGAAAAATCAGACCTTTCTGATCAGTATAGGAGGAATATGGAATGAATACAGGTACAGACCGTGTAAAACGAGGAATGGCAGAAATGCAAAAAGGCGGCGTCATTATGGATGTCGTCAATGCAGAGCAGGCGAAAGTTGCAGAAGAAGCAGGCGCAGTGGCAGTTATGGCGCTTGAGCGCGTTCCTTCTGACATCCGTAAAGCAGGCGGCGTTGCCCGTATGGCAGATCCTCGTATTGTAGAAGAAGTGATGAACGCTGTAACGATCCCAGTTATGGCGAAAGCGCGTATTGGCCACATTGTAGAAGCTCGTGTGCTTGAAGCAATGGGTGTTGATTATCTGGATGAAAGTGAAGTGTTAACGCCGGCAGATGAAGAATATCACCTGCTGAAAAGCGATTTTACCGTTCCGTTCGTTTGCGGATGCCGTGATATTGGTGAAGCAGCACGCCGTATCGGTGAAGGTGCTTCTATGCTCCGCACAAAAGGCGAGCCGGGAACAGGAAATATTGTAGAAGCGGTTCGCCATATGCGCAAAGTTAATGCACAGGTGCGCAAGCTCGTTCACATGAACGAAGATGAAATTATGACAGAAGCAAAAATTCATGGCGCTCCTTTTGAAGTGTTAATGCAGATTAAAAAAGAAGGACGCCTTCCAGTTGTTAACTTCGCAGCAGGCGGTATTGCAACGCCAGCGGACGCAGCGCTAATGATGGAGCTTGGAGCAGACGGCGTATTCGTTGGATCGGGTATTTTTAAATCAGAAAATCCGGCAAAATTTGCCCGTGCGATCGTAGAAGCAACTACTCATTACCAGGATTACAAGCTGATTGCCGAACTTTCAAAAGAGCTTGGTGAGCCGATGAAAGGTCTTGAAATTGCCGGAATCGCAGCTGCTGATCGTATGCAGGAGCGCGGCTGGTAATGACAAAAATCGGTGTACTGGGCTTACAGGGTGCCGTTCGTGAGCATGTTCGTTCAATAGAAGAAAGCGGAGCAGAGGCCGTAGTAGTAAAGTGGCCGAAGCAGCTGGATGAGCTGGATGGGTTGATTTTACCTGGCGGTGAAAGTACCACAATGCGCCGCTTAATGGACCGCTACGGTTTTACGGAGCCGCTGCGGGCATTTGGAAAGTCTGGACGCCCGATGTTCGGAACGTGTGCGGGACTTATTTTACTCGCTGGCGAAGTTGTTGGATACGATGAGCCGCATCTTGGATTAATGGATATTAAGGTTGAACGAAACTCATTTGGCCGTCAAAAAGACAGCTTCGAAGCTAACCTTTCCATTAAAGATGTGGCCGATGATTATAATGCTGTTTTTATTCGTGCGCCGCATATTGTCTCGGCTGGTGAAGGAACAGAGGTATTGGCAGAATGTGACGGCCGGATTGTCGCTGCGCGCAACGGCCAATATCTCGGCTGTTCCTTTCACCCGGAATTGACGGATGACCATCGCATTACGGCCTACTTTGTGAAGATGGCAAAGCAGGCGAAAGCGTTACTTGCGCATTCATAAAAAATGTAGTACATTGAATGCAAATCGAATAGTGAAACGCGATGAAGGAAGCCAGTATCCTGATATTTCTTCCCAAAGAGAGCCGGTGGATGGTGCGAACCGGTGTAGAAGTCAGGTGAATCCGTTCCGGAGCGGGATGCTGAAAATGAGTAGAGTAGGCATTGACCGGCGCAGGCCGTTAAAACGTTGTTTGAGAGGAAAGCTGTGTGGCTTTCAATCAGGGTGGTAACGCGGAATCGAACTTCCGTCCCTTTCTATAGGGGCGGAAGTTTTTTATTTTTAAAGGAGGAATTGCATATGCTGGATATGAAATATTTGCGGTCTCATTTTGCAGAAGTAAAAGAGCGCCTGAAATTCCGAGGCGAGGATATGAGCGCATTTGAAGATTTCGAAGAATTGGAGAAAAAGCGCCGCGAGCTGCTGGGCCAAACAGAAGAATTGAAAAGTAAACGCAATACCGTGTCACAGGAAGTAGCCCGTTTAAAAAAAGAAAAGCAGGATGCAGATGCACTTATTGCAGAAATGCGTGAAGTAGGAGAAAAAATCAAAGAGCTTGATGCTGACCTTCGTGATACAGAAGAAAAGCTGGAGCAGTTAATGCTTCGCATGCCAAACATTCCGCATGAGAGTGTACCGGCGGGTGATTCTGAAGAAGATAATGTTGAAATTCGGACTTGGGGTAATGTGCCGGAGTTTGGGTTTGAAGCAAAACCTCACTGGGATTTAGCAACGGACCTGGATATTCTTGATTTCGAGCGTGCCGGCAAAGTGACAGGCAGCCGTTTTACCTTTTATAAAGGGGCAGGTTCAAAGCTTGAACGTGCTCTTATCAGCTTTATGCTGGATTTGCACACGGAAGAGCATGGCTACACAGAAATGATGCCACCGTATATGGTAAATCGGACGAGTATGACAGGAACAGGCCAGCTGCCAAAGTTTGAAGAAGATGCTTTCCGAATTGAAGCGGAAGATTACTTCCTCATTCCAACAGCGGAAGTGCCAGTGACAAACTACCACCGTGATGAAATTTTAAATGGCGAGGACCTGCCGATTGCTTATGCGGCCTACAGCGCATGCTTCCGTTCTGAAGCAGGATCTGCTGGTCGTGATACGCGGGGCTTAATCCGTCAGCATCAATTTAACAAAGTGGAAATGGTTCGTTTTGTGAAGCCGGAAGATTCTTATACGGAGCTGGAAAAGCTGACAGGGCACGCGGAAAAGGTGCTACAGCTGCTTGGTCTTCCTTACCGTGTGCTTGATATGTGTTCTGCGGACCTCGGTTTTACCGCAGCGAAAAAGTACGATATTGAAGTATGGCTGCCAAGCTACAATGAATATAAAGAAATTTCTTCTTGCTCAAACTTTGAAGGCTTCCAGGCACGCCGGGCGAATATCCGTTTCCGCCGCGAGAAAAATGGCAAGCCGGAGCATGTGCATACACTAAACGGGTCAGGTCTTGCCATTGGCCGTACGGTAGCAGCTCTTTTAGAGAACTACCAGCAGGAAGATGGAAGCATTCTCATTCCAGAAGTGCTGCGTCCGTATATGGGCGGCAAAGAAAAAATCGAAAAAAAATAAGTGGAATCGTGTTGACAGAATAATTTACCCTGTGATAAATTAATTCTTGTCGATACGACGGAGGAATACCCAAGTCCGG
>NZ_LAHL01000097.1 GCF_000966195.1 Domibacillus robiginosus
CGAGATGCCCTCAGCCTTCTTGACCAGGCTGTTTCTTACAGCCGCGGTCATTTAACGGAAGAGGATGCACTGACAGTGACGGGAACCGTCGGACAGGAAATGCTGCAGGACATTGCTTCAGCGGTTTTTAATCAAAATGCTGCTGAAGCCGTCCAAACACTGAACAAGCTGCTCATGGAAGGAAAAGATCCAACTCGATTTACCGAGGATTTGATTTTATATTTCCGTGATATGCTTCTTCTTAAAATGGCACCAGAACTTGAAGAGTCATTAGAACGTACAATGGCCGAAGAAACATTTACTGAGCTTGCAGGCCAGGTGTCAGAGCCGGCCATTTATGAATATATCGCCATTTTAAATAAAGCACAGCAGGACATGAAGTTTACCAATCATGCACGCATTTATCTTGAAGTGGCACTTGTGAAAATGAGCCAGCTTCACGTAAAAGTGGAATCTGCGCCATCTGGATCAGAAATAGCCGGCTTGATTGAAAAAATAAACCGGCTTGAGCAGGAATTGCAGGAACTGAAAAAACGTCCGGCCGGCTTTGTGGAAGTGGAATCACCGAAACCGGCTGCCAAAAAAATGTCTCGTCCAGGCAATCAATTTAAGGTTGCTGTTCCACAGGTTGAAAAAGTACTGTCAGAAGCAACAAAGCAGGATATTCAAAATATTAAAAGCCGCTGGGGCAATATGATTGGTTACTTGAATGAGCGGCAAATGCGTTCGCAGGCAGCTCTTTTAAACGATGCAGAACCTGTCGCTGCGTCTGCTGACTCATTTGTGTTAAAATTTAAATACGAAATTCATTGTCAAATGGCTTCCGATAATAAAGCATTTATGGATTCTATTTCGACGATTTTAAATGAATTAACCGGCAAGCCATACCGGCCGCTTGTTGTGCCTGAAGAAGCATGGCTGGATATTCGACGTTCTTTTGTGAAAAAGCAAAAAGAAGAGGGTAGTCCTATGCCATCAGCTGAAGGAACAGAGACCGACGTGCCGGAAGAGGAAGAAGATCCTCTTGTGTCAAGAGCGCTTGAACTTGTTGGAGAAGAATTTCTTGAAATTAAAGACTAATTTAATTGGAGGATGATGAACATGATGCGTGGCGGAGGAATGGGTAACATGCAGAATATGATGAAGCAGATGCAAAAAATGCAAAAGCAAATGCAGGAAGCACAGGAGCAGCTGGCAGAAAAGCAGTTTGAAGGAACAGCCGGCGGCGGCATGGTGAAAATAAGCATGTCTGGTCAAAAGCAAGTAATCGATGTTCAAATCAAAGAAGAAGTTGTAGATCCAGACGATATCGATATGCTGCAGGATCTTGTTCTTGCAGCGGTCAATGACGCGCTCAAAAAAGTAGACGACGAAACAAACCAGACAATGGGACAGTTTACGAAAGGGATGAACCTTCCTTTCTAAAGAGGAGGAATTGCGAATGTACTATCCCGAACCAATAACGAAGCTGATTGACAGCTTTATGAAATTGCCGGGCATCGGGCCGAAAACAGCGGCTCGTCTGGCTTTTTTTGTGCTAAATATGAAAGAAGAAGATGTGCTTGATTTTGCAAAAGCACTTGTAAATGCTAAGCGGGACCTTGGCTATTGCTCCGTATGCGGCCATATTACAGATCAGGACCCGTGTGCTATTTGCAAAGATGAGCGGCGTGACCGGAGCATCGTCTGTGTGGTACAAGACCCGAAAGATGTCATCGCGATGGAAAAAATGAAGGAATACAATGGGTTGTATCATGTTCTGCATGGTTCCATTTCTCCGATGGAAGGAATTGGACCGGAAGATATTAATGTACCTGACTTGGTCAAACGACTTCAGGATGAAACGATTAAAGAGGTAATTTTAGCGACTAACCCAAACATTGAAGGAGAAGCAACAGCGATGTATATCTCCAGGCTGCTGAAACCATCCGGTATCCGGACAACCCGTATTGCTCACGGTCTTCCAGTCGGCGGTGATCTGGAGTATGCTGATGAAGTAACTCTTTCTAAAGCCATCGAAGGACGCCGCGAGCTGTAAGGAGGAAAGCATCTATGTTTTTTCGCAAAAAACAAAGCGTGCGTAGTGTATATGATGATAAGTTGATTTGCTTGCTGAACCAGGCAAGAGCAGATTGGTTTAAAAACCGCGACTTGCTTCGTCTCAGTTTTGAACAAAACAACGAGCTTGAAGCGCAAACAAAGGCAGCACAGGCGAAATATTTCTTTTTGTTCCGTGAAGCAAAAAAGCGGCAAATTCGCATAAAAGAATAATTCTTCCCTATACATTATAGGAGGAGCGTGAAAACGATGCGAAAAATGGGCGAAATATTAATCGTAATTTTACAGAAATTAGTGGTCGGTGCTTTTCTTTTATACGGTGTGAATATATGTGTACAAGAAGCGGATCTGCATATCGTTATGAATCCATTTACAGCTTTGTTGGCCGGTTTTCTCGGGCTGCCGGGAGTTCTCTCCCTGGCAGCTATTTATTTTTTTATTTTTCCGTA
>NZ_LAHL01000098.1 GCF_000966195.1 Domibacillus robiginosus
GTTTTTTGTTAAAACTGCTATATTATCAGAAGAAAGTCGGCAATTTAAGCTTAATTTTTAGAAAATTAAATTATAAGTTGACCAATAAATCAATTTGTCATACAATAAAACAAACAATACAAGGGGGATATACCATGACTCAAAATCGTCAGGCACCGACCGGGATTTTAGGATTCCCGATTGCACCTTTTACAAAAAACAATCAGCTGGATGAACAGGCACTGGCTCAAAATGTACAGGATCTACTGGATGATGGATTGGAAGCGATCTTTGTTGCCTGTGCTGCAGCGGAATATCCATCATTAAACAAAAGTGAATATGAAACAATGGTGGACATTGCCGTATCAGTGACCGCTGGAAAAGTACCGGTCTACACAGGCGTAGGAGGCAACATTCAAACGTCCCTGGAACTGGCCAAAATCTCAGCCGACAAAGGCGCAGACGGCTATTTGATTCTGCCGCCGTACCTTGTACCGGGCGAACAGACAGGACAGGCTGCTTACTTTAAAGCGATTGCTGAAAGCACAGATTTAAACGCGATTGTCTACCAGCGTGACAATATCTCTTTTTCGATCTCTACTTTGGAAACGCTTGCTCAAGTGCCGCAGGTAGTAGGTGTCAAAGACGGCCTTGGCAATATGGAGCTAAATACACTGCTTACCCAGACATTCGGAGACCGTTTTGGCTGGCTGAACGGCATGCCGCTGGCGGAAGTGACGATGCCGGCGTATACCCCATTAGGCTTTGATTCCTATTCATCGGCCATCTCGAACTATATTCCGCATATCTCCCGGAAGTTCTACACAAGCCTGCTAAATGGGGACCAGGAAACGGTTCGTGAGATCTTTAAGCATGTGATTCTGCCAATCCACAATATCCGCTGTAAGCGCAAAGGCTATGCCGTTTCGCTTATTAAAGCAGGTATGGAGATTATGGGGAAACCGGTTGGCGAAACGGTAAGACTGCCAATCCTTCCGGTTGAAAAAGAACATTATACAGAAATGGAAACGATCCTAAAAAATGCACTGGATCGTTTTCCAAAAGAAACAGCTGTACAATCAATCTAACAAAAGGCGGGATCATGATGACAACAACAGTCCAAACCAAAACATACTTGAATTTTATCAATGGCGAATGGGTTCCTTCCGTGTCAAATGAAGTGGAAAAAAGCTTGAATCCAGCAGACAGAAAGGAAGTCGTCGGCTATGTGCAAAAATCAACAGCCGATGATTTGAACCAGGCAGTGGCCGCAGCGAAAGCAGCGAAAGAAAGCTGGCGCAAGCTGTCAGGCGCAGCCCGTGGAGAATACCTGTTTAAAGCAGCTTACATCTTAGAAAAAAGAATCGATGACATTGCCGAATGTGCGACACGGGAAATGGGCAAAACCTTTGCGGAAGCGAAAGGCGAAACAGCTCGCGGCATTGCCATCTTAAAATATTATGCAGGGGAAGGCATGCGTAAAGTCGGCGATGTGATTCCATCTACAGACAGCTCCGCTCTTATGTTTACAACGCGTGTACCGCTTGGTGTGGTCGGCGTCATTACGCCGTGGAACTTCCCGATTGCCATTCCGATCTGGAAAATGGCACCAGCGCTTGTATA
>NZ_LAHL01000099.1 GCF_000966195.1 Domibacillus robiginosus
TAAAAAGCACCTTCCTTTATTGATAAAGGAAGGTGCTTTTTTGTCGTGTCTCCTGATTCAAAACTCTGTTCACTATGCTTTTATATTATTGTACAAGGAGATGCAGTTATCGTTTTTAGAGATCCACCTTTATTGTTATTTACATCGATTGCTTTCATCATTTATGCTCCTTTTAAAAAAGTTTAACATTAATATAGAAAGAGTAACTATTAAAAGAAGCCTATTATTGCAATATTTTTGAAGTTTAGAAGAATATTTTACTTTTAAAATCAACATTAATTTTACTTTTAAAATTAATGTTGATTTTAAAAGTAATAGAAGAATAAAAAAAGAGAGAGTAATGAATTTTGCGTGTTGTGAATCCTTGTCGGGTAGGATATACTATCCTTAAATTAAATGAACGGACCAAAAGAAAAAGAGCCTAAGCTGCATAAGTGGAGCGCCAACTCCCTCATGCGGTATACCGTGAACAGACCACGGCAACACACTTGCTCAGACTCTTTGGACTAACGTTTATTTGCCCTTATTTTAGCGCAAATAAACGTTGAGTTCAAGGGATACTTCTGTATTTTTTTAGAGCGCTTGTTTTGCCGTACGCTTTTCCGGATTCCGGAGAACAATACGGCAGGCAAGCGTTCTTTTTGTTTCGAGAAAGAGGAGTCTTGAGCATGAAAAAATTTATTGAAATCATTGCTGGCGAAGCTGCTTACGCCAGTTTAGCGTCATTTGAAACCATAGAGCAGCTAAATCAAACTGTACGTCAGTATAAAGATATGATCAATGCTATGGAATTGCGCCAGGACGTAAAAAGGAACTTGCTGACTGTGATGGAATACCTTAAACGCCATTCCTGCAGATTCTTCGGCGTTTCATTCAAAGGCAAACGGAAGATTGCTGCGGATCTTAAGATGAGCGACAAGACAATTACACGGTTGTGCAAGCGTTTGGAAGTATTAGGATTCATAAAACAATACGCCATGAAGCGCTCCAGCGACATGCAACAAACAAGTAATGCCATCGTAATTCAGCCGACTAAAAATGAAAATGTCCCACAAGAGGCTGTTAAAATGTCCGACCAAAAAAACAATATCTTTTCAAAACAACACCAATTATTAAATAATACGTATTCTGCGAAGTCGGTAACGTTTTACGAACGTTTTAAAAATCTGCTCGAAAATACGATTGCCCAGAGTCAGTCGCTTGTATCACGCATGTATGGAGTTTACCGCGCTCATTCTACCGCTTTAGTAAAGCACGGAGCTTTCGATAAGCAAGACGTTGAAAATATCGCTATGTCCGCACTACACACAGCTGTTATCCGTACAAAAACGAAGAAGATCCGCAATCTGGCCGGATTCTACAATGGCGTTTTGAATAAGATGCTCGATCGTTTCGTCCTTGAAGATTGTGCACGTGTGCTTGTAGAAGAAGCGTGATGTTTCGACGTATGGCTACAAGTATGCGTGTAAACATATGTGGAAAGTTAACTAAACCTATCTTCTTACAAGCAGGTTTTATACTGGTGTGCAAACCTAAGTTTTATAAAACACATATGTACCCTCCTTACTAAATCAATTCCTTATCTTTAGTGGCGAGTCGCATTGAGAACAAAAAGG